>CAVOKW010000043.1:122500-172883 GCA_963696585.1 uncultured Alphaproteobacteria bacterium | reverse complement strand
ATAACGACACTCTTCTTGTTGCGATTGATGCTGTGGAAATAGCCCGACTGCTTATGATCTGTGTCTGCGGGGTGGAAAGGCCCCGAAAAACGTGCCATGTCGCCGCTTTCCGGTGGCTCAACCTTGATAACGTCAGCGCCGTGGTCGGCCAGGATCTGCGTACAGAAGGGACCGGCAAGCGCCTGCGTCAAATCAAGGACGCGCAAACCAGCCAGGGTACCGAATGGGAGGGCTTCGGTCATTTGTCGCCCCAATGGCTGCGCCGCTTGAGAAGCACACGACGGTCTCCCTGGAAAATCTGCTGGTCGCGCTGGTTCACGCCGTAGTGACGGAACGTCACCTCGCCGGCGTCATCGCGATCCGCGTCCCTGACTTCCAGCACTTCGGAATAGGCGTAGAGCGTGTCCCCATGCACGACCGGCGTCAGAAGCCTGATGTTATCGAGTCCGAGTTCCGCCAGAGCGTTTTCGCATGTATCCTGACTTGCGAGGCCCATGATGATCGAAAAATTGACGCCGCCATACGAGATGCGCTGCTTGAACGGCGATGCCTGCATGGCGTGCTCGTTGAAATGGCCTTGCGCGGTGTTCATCACGAGATTGGTGATCAGAACATTCTCGAGCGGCTCGACGGTTTTGCCGCGGGCGTGCCGGAAAACCTGACCGACCTTGAAGTCCTCGAAATAATTGTCCCGACCTGTGAGCGATGACAGCTTCATATCAGGCAGCCTTTCCGCTGGGGTTGCGCCGCCGAACCAGATTGGATCGCTCAAAATCGATCACGCGCGCCTCGTTCTGGTTGAAGCCTTCGGTATGCCAGGTCACGATCCCGTTTGCCGGATTGCTTTCGGACAGTCGGCACGCAACCGTCGTGCTGCGCGAAATCAATGTGTCGCCGGGATAAACGGGTTTGTGATAGGTGAGCTTGCCGACGCCGACGAAAGGCCCGCCGATCTCGCTGCAATCCTCAACGCTCAAACCGAGAACGGTATTGAAGACGAGCAGCGGGTTCACGACGATGTCGCGATGACCATGCGCTTTCGCGAACTCCCTGTTGGAATAGAGAGGGTTGAAGCTCAGGGTAAGCGTGGTGAAAAGCAGCGTGTCGCTTTCCACGATCGTCCGCCCCCAGTGATGGTTCATCACCTGACCGACGCTGAAATCCTCGTACAGATGTCCCTTGGGCCAAAGCACGGCCCTGGATCGGAAATCGTCCGGCATTTTCGCTCCCTACTTTCTTATACGCGTAGGGTCGTGCCATGCACGTCTCGGTGCAATAGCAACTTGCTGCTCAGAGGCACTATATCACATATGTGATATGTCGATAAAGCAGCTGAAAAGCCGTCGCTATCAGCCCCAACACTGTTTCATCATTCCCAAAATGCACAACGGCCGTGAAGACTGGCTGGGAGGATTCTATGAGTGTGAAGCTGGACCATTTTATCGGCGGCACATCCGTGCCGCCCCGTTCGGGAACTTATCTCGACAATTATGATCCGCGCACGGGTCAAAAAATAGGTGGAGTTGCGTCAGGTAACAAAAGCGACGTCGATGCTGCTGTCGCTGCAGCGCAGGCAGCGTTCCCGGCATGGCGGGATCGTCGGCCCATCGAACGCGGTCGCATCCTCATGGAGGTTGCCCGAAAAATGCGCGAACACGCCAAGCGCCTCGCGGCGATCGAATCGTCGGAAACCGGAAAGCCCTTATGGCAATCCCCGTTTGAGGTTGAGGGTGCGGCGCAGTATTTCGAATTCTATGGCGGCCTCGTCAATGCGATTCACGGCAATGTCATCGACATCGGCGCCAACTATCACTCTTACACACGGCGCGAGCCCTTCGGTGTCGTCGGCGTCATCCTGCCCTGGAATGCACCGATCAATCAGGGCGGTCGCGGCATCGCGCCCGCACTGGCTGCCGGAAACACGGTCGTTGCCAAGCCGTCGGAAGAAACATCGGGATCTCTTGTCGAACTTGCGCGCATCGCTGTCGAGGAATGCGGACTTCCGGCGGGGGTCTTCAATGTCGTTCTCGGTTCGGGAAAAGATGCGGGCGCGGCGCTTGTCGAACACAGGCTTGTGCGAAAGGTCGCCTTTACGGGCAGCGTTCGCGCAGGTCGTGAAATCGGAAAGATTGCGGCCGAGCGAATAATTCCGCTGACGCTCGAACTCGGCGGAAAATCGCCCAACATCGTTTTCGACGACGCCGATCTCGCCGCCGCAATTCCCGGTTCGGTGCGCGCGTTCACAGCCAATGCGGGACAGGTCTGTCTTGCTGGCACCCGCTGTCTTGTTCAGGAGAGCATCCATAACACATTTGTGGATGCTCTCGCCAAAGCGGTCGCGGCGATCAAGGTCGGTCCCGAGGCTGATGCCCTGGTCGGACCAATTACGACACGGGCCCAGTTTGAAAAGGTGTCGCATTACTACGATGTCGCGCAGCAGGAAGGCGCGAAAACCGTTGTCGGCGGCGCGCCTTTGGACGCTGAGCATGCCAAGGGCGGCTGGTTCGTCCAGCCTACTGTTTATACTGGCGTGACCAATGACATGCGGATTGCGCGCGAGGAAGTTTTCGGTCCGGTTCTTTCCGTCATTTCGTTCAAGGACGAAGAGGATGCTATCGCGATCGCCAACGACACGGATTACGGCTTGGCGGCGGGTATCTGGACGCGCGATCTCGGGAGAGCGTTACGTGTTTCGGCGAGGCTCGAAGCTGGCCAGATCTACGTCAACGAGTATCAGGCAGGTGGCGTTGAAACGCCACTCGGCGGCTACAAGCAAAGCGGATATGGCCGCGAAAAGGGTCTGGAGGCCCTGCATCATTACACGCAGCTCAAATGCGTGACGATCAGGCTCTGACAGACGCGACCGGCACGTCTTTCGACGACCAGCAGCCAACCGGTCGCACCGCGTGGGTTGGATGTACGGCGGTCGGCAAAAAAACGACAGCCTCATCATCTGCAAGCTGGTTCAGCAAACTTTGGTACGCCTTGATGAATGCCACCTGCTTCTCGGGGTCGAGCTTGCGCGAGATCGCCTTCGGCTTGCGGCACAAATCGGCAGTCTTAAGCCCCGCCTCGTTCGCAGGGTGATCGATCCACTGGATCGATCACTGATCCCGCTCACCCTTAAGGAAAGGATCGCAATAATCTGCTCTTCGCTGAACCGGCTGCGTTTCATAATCCGTCTCCTTGATGGGACGGAATCTACTTTAGGCTGGATACATTCCCGGGAACCACGTCACACGTCACACACTCTACTCAGCCTCGGCACAAACAAAAACGCCGCAGCTTTTGAGGCTGCGGCGAGTTCGTTAAAGTTGGTTGCGGGGGCACGCAACTTCTTTTGTTATAACTTGGGATCGGTTTTGGGTTTTACGCCCGGAAACGATATCGAGAATGCCCATCAACTCGCCGCGTAGAGTGGCATTTACCTCGCCGCGTTTGTCGCCGGGCATAAGCACCACTTCACCCACAAGCGCGCGGATCGCCTCGGCTGCCTGATTGTGCAATTCTGGATCGGCCAGCGCATCGTTCAACTGCATCACCTTGGCTTTGTAGATTTGTGCAATATTCGGATGAATATCCGGCACATCCGCAGGCATGTCCTCCATGCGTGCCAGGATCTCGACCTTCTGCTGCTCCAGATCATCCATCCGCGTTTTCATGCTGGGCTGATACATGCCGTCCTCGATGGCGGACATGATACCGGCAATGCCGCGTTCGATCTTGTCGAGCGCCTTGCGGTCGATATCGGTTTGCGCGCGGCGTTCGCGGTTCTGTTGGTTCAGTTCCTCGGCGTAGGCGCGCACGGCTTCGGCTACGTTTTCAGCGGAAACCAGCTTTTCGGTGAGGCCCGCAAGAATGCGCTCTTCAATCACATCGCGGCGGATGGTGCGGCCATTGTCGCAAGTACCGCGCCGGTTGCGGTTGAGGCAGCCATAACGATCCTTGGTGATGATGCCATATTGCCCGTCGCAGCAGCCGCATTTCAGCAAGCCGGAGAATAGAAACGCCGGGCGGCGCAGGCCATTCAGCTTCTTGGCGCGATAGGCACGCACGCCTTTGGTGACATTCTCGAATTTCACAGAAATTTCCCGCTGCCGCTGGCGCGCCGCCTGCCACAGCTCATCATCGATGATGCGCAATGCGGGCACTTCCGTCCTGATCCATTCAGCTTCCGGATTGATCCGCGAGACACGCTTGCCAGTCTCGGGGTTCTTGATATAGCGCAGCCGGTTCCAGACGATAACGCCCAGGTATAGATCGTTGTGAATGATGCCAGTGCCACGATTGACATGGCCGCGAATGGTCGTGTCGCCCCAACTCTTACTGAAAGGGCCGGGGATATTGTCGCGATTGAGGTCTCTGGCGATGGCCTTGGGGCTCTTGCCATCGGCGAATTCGCGGAAGATGCGGCGGACGATGGTTGCCTCGGCCTCATTGATCTTGCGCTCACCGCAGATTGGTTCGCCATTGCCATCGAGCCGCTTGACCACATCATAACCATAGCAAAGCCCACCGCCTGCCTTGCCCTTCTCCACCCGCCCGCGCAGGCCGCGATGGGTCTTGGCGGCGAGGTCTTTGAGGAACAGCGCATTCATCGTGCCCTTGAGGCCGACATGCAGCTCGGAGATTTCGCCCTCGGCCAGCGTGACGATTTTGACACCGGCAAATTTCAGGTGTTTGAACAGGATCGCTATATCGGCCTGATCGCGACTAACGCGATCGAGCGCCTCTGCCAACACGATCTCGAACTTACCGGCGGTCGCATCCTGCAACAGCGCCTGAATGCCCGGACGCAAGGTGACGCTGGCGCCGGAAATGGCGGCATCCTTATAGGTGCCCGCCACCTTCCATTTTTCCCGCGCCGCCTGATCGCGGCAGATGCGGAACTGATCGTCGATGGAGGACGTGCTTTGCATGTCGGAGGAATAGCGGGCGTAGAGCGCGATGCGGGCCATGGGGTTTTTCCTTTCTCTTAAAACCAGGTTTCACCCCTCCGGGGACTGCCCCTCTTCCTCTGAAGCTTTAAGCTGGTTGTCATTGGCCGCCCGTTGTCGCCGCCTTTCCCAAGCCCTGAAATGCTCGCGGGCAATGTGGCGACCGACGGCACGGGCAATGCTGCGCAAATGCTGCTCAGCCTCTTCCTTCCCGGCGCCATTGTCATTGGCCGCCACTTTTTCTTTTTGTGTCATGGGCAAACCGCTTCCAGTAAAGTAATCCACTGGAATAGAATCGCCCAAAACCGCCAAAACTCTTATACCCCTTATATACGCTCAATTGACGTTTATGTTCTATGATCGGCAGGCAACCCCGTTGACTTGCTTGTGTTATGCTCGCGTCATCAGTCATTCCACTCGATGATCAGTTGAGATGCTAACATATTGATCTTTTGGTGGAATACTTTTCATGAGTTTTCCGCAATCTCAATCGCGGCGTGCATCTTGACGACTCAATTGTCGCCTATGTGCGGGAGATTTGATACGATTCACCCCGTTTTCTCCATAGATCACGGTCAATTTCTCAAACGGGACGCTGGCACCGACAGATACGGAATCAAAGCCCCACATTCCTGATCAGGCTGATATGTGTCAGCACGTCGCTCACCTCACACGCTTCAAAACGGCCAAGTTGGGGTCATAGACAAAATTCGAAATCGTCCCGTCCTTGATCTTCTCGACCGCCTCGTCGATCACGAACAGCGGAACGAGGAACCATTCACGCGCCTTCACGGGCTGGCCAAAGCGGTCTTTAATCTCGATATCAAGGCGCGCCTCCCCGAAAACGCGATGGATCAGGTTTTCGAGCTTGGTGCGGTTGATGTTGTAGAGTTCATAGGTCGCGACAATCTCGACATCCGCCATGAGGAAGGTCGGATCGAGTTTGGCATTGGTTATCCGGCGCTCGACACTGCTGCTGGTGACGCCGATCTTATGCACGACATCGCGATTTTGGGCGACGATGGGATGGTCGGACTTGCTGCGAAGGACGTAGATGGTGCCGCTCGCTATATCCTCGTCATCGCTCTCGCTGGCGAATAGCGGACCAGCGGTCGGCTCGGTGATACGCCGTCCTGCATCATCCTTGTAAAGCGCCCGCTGGAGCGAGCGGCGAAGCAAGTCGCTTTCGGTCCCGTTGGAATAGACGACACGCAGACGGGCGTCATATTCTCCATTCGGAGCGCGGAAGGTTTCGCCGACTTCGGCAACGTAGGCAACCTGACCACCGAGGATGAAAAACTGGCCCTCGATGATATCAGCTTTGAGGAACCCCGCGTCTTTCACAAAGGGCCGGGTCTCCCTGCTACCACCGGCCAGTTCCTTCTGAACCTGCTCAAAGAGCGGCTTGAACTTATCGAAATCCTCGCACTTCTCGCGATTGGCGATCTCCTCGGCCGCGCGCTTCTCCGCGCTGGATCGGACATGCCGCAATTCCGTTATGTCCGCCGCATCGGCGGTCACGCCAAGCTCTGCCAAAAGGGCTTCGTCATCCATGTCGTCTGGAGCAGCCTGGTCGGCGACCTCAAAGCTGCCCAGAATCCGCTGATGATCGAGGGGTTCAAGAAGCGTCCGGCATTCTTGCAGCGAGCGCAGGCGGTCGAGCCGCACGGCATAGAGTCGCTCGAAAATATCCCGGTCGTCGCCATGGCGGGGTGCGGCCCCGTGCTCATCGACGAAGCGTTGGATTTCCTCGAAACCGGCAATAATGCGCTCTTCGCGCGGCGTGTGGCTGGCAGCCTTCTTTGCCTCAAGCTCGACACCAAGCTCGGCAAGAAGGGCATCATCTTCGTCAGTGAACGGATTAGCCATTCGCCGCCTCCGCTTTCATGCGCGCGAGGAAGGCCACACCTTCGGCCATGCGTTTTTCCCAGGCGTCCGGAGAGGTGATCGACGGCAGGCGTCCGCGCTCCTGCTTGAACTTCAGGGCACGTCTGGCGAGGTCACGGGCCTCTTCCGGTGTAAGCTGCACTTTCTTGGCGGAGATCACAGCAGCAACTTGCTTCAGGCTTTCTTCGCTCATGGCCTTGGCGAGGATGGCATAGGCTTCGCCGAAGGGATTGATCCGGTCGATCAGGTCGATATCCAGCTCGCGCACATCCATCGCGAATTTACGAACGCCGTCAATCAGGGCCGTGTTGCCTTGCCTGTCGGCCTCCGCGCCACCGAGAGCGATTTCCTTTGCCTTCTGGGTCAGGTTCAAGGCGGCGACGGCATGCTGGCGGACGGCTTCCTGATCCTCTTCGTCGAGTTCGGGATATTTATCCTTGATGATCTTGCCCAGGCGAACCTGGGTCAGTTCCTCGGGCACAAGCTCCTCGTCGAATAATCCGCGCTCGATGGCGGTCTTGTCCTGCACGAAGGCGGTAATGACCTCGTTCAGGTCTTCCTGACAGATGCGCGCGGCCTCTTTGCTCTTCGGCTCGGCCAGCCCCTTGATTTCGATCTGGAACTGTCCGCTTTGCTCATTGAAGCCAACATTGCACCTGGTCGGATCATAGCCGCCCTCGCCATAGTCATAGCCCTCGGCCGGGCCGCTATCCGCCCTTTTCGGCTTGAACTCGAAGCGCGGGGCCAGCACCTGCTCCATGAGCAGGCTCGCCGCGATGGCTTTCAGCGTGTCGTTCACGGCCTCGGTGACGGCTGCCTCGGAAGCGTCGGGTTCGGCGATCAGGTTGGTGAAGCGCGCGCGGGTCTTGCCCGGCGCGTCGCGGGTCGCGCGACCGATGATCTGCACGATCTCGGTCAGGGATGAGCGGTAACCGACCGTCAGCGCGTGTTCGCACCAGATCCAGTCGAACCCTTCCTTGGCCATGCCCAGCGCGATGATGATATCCACATGGTCGCGGTTGTTCTTCTGGCTTGCGTCTTTCAGCGCGGCGGAAACCCGGTCGCGCCTGGCGGGGTCGTCATCAACCAGATCGGCGATCCGAAGGATGCGGCCCTCAGGTGTTTTGACGAGCTGAAATCCCGTCACCGGGTCGGCGCCCTGCCACTCGCCCAATTCCTCGATGATGTGCTCGACTTCCCTGATCTTGTCCTTCGTGCTCTCGCGCGAATTGACATTCGGAATGTGGATGATGGTTTTCTCGCCCGGGTCGAGCACGTTCAGAATGTCGTCGGCATAGGAACCGGAATAAAAATAATAGCCGATATCGAGCGTCTTGAGATATTCATAGCCGTTGAGCTGCTCGTAATAGGTGTAGGTGACACTATCGAATTTCGCCTCATCCTCAGGGGTGAGCACCGCCTCGGCATCGCCCCGGAAATACGATCCCGTCATGGCGACGATATGCACCTTGTCGCGGGCGATGAATTGCCCGAGATGGAGCCCAAGCTTGTTGTCGGGGCTGGCTGAAACATGATGGAACTCGTCCACCGCAATCAGCCGGTTGTCGAACGCCTCCACCCCATACTGATCGACGGCAAAGCGGAAGGTGGCGTGGGTACAGACCAGCACGCGATTTTTGCTGTCTTGGGCATCGCTTGTCAGAAACGCGCCAACCGACTTGACCTTTCCCCCATTGTCAGAACCGGGCGCGTTGCACAGATTCCATTTCGGCTCGACGGTCCAGTCCGCCCAGAAACCGAATTTGGTCAGCTTCTCGTCATTGAAGCTCGCGCCGATGGATCTTCTCCGGCACGACGATGATGGCCTGCTTCAGGCCCTGGTTGTGGAGCTTGTCGAGCGCGACGAACATCAGCGCGCGGCTCTTGCCCGAGGCCGGTGGCGACTTGATCAGAAGATACTGCTCGCCGCGCTTTTCATAGGCGCGCTCCTGCATGGCGCGCATGCCAAACTCGTTCGCCCTGGTCGAGTTGCCGTTGCGGGCGTAGGTGACGGAGACGGAGGGGACGGATTTTGTCATGCGGATTTCTTTCGTTCGTCAAATCGGCGCATCAGCAAGCGAGCGGTAATCAGAGTAATCTGGAGTCTGAATGCTGCATCACCCTCGTCCGAAAGACCTGGATGACTACCTTGTGTGTGCAGACGCGCCCAAAGACCAAGAATGAAAGCCGGACGCCCGCGATCATTCTTCCATTCGTTGTACTCGTGGATCAAAAATGGGCCCGACCTTTTATCCGCCAAGTACTGCCGTTTTGCATCGTCGGTGTTACTGGCATCACAGCCCAAATTCTCTGCGATCTTGTCTAACAAGTCTTGGTAGAACGTTCGCAGTTGGGAATTGGAGGCAGCCCAGTCGCCCCGTTGGAATGCATTCATAGCCTGTTTCAGGTGTCCCGCCGCAGTGGCAAAGCCATGGCGGTTCAACAGCATCTCGACTTCGTTTTCGGCTTCTCGAAAATCGAGCTCCGGGATATCGGAAGGGAGCATGCGGACAAGTCGCATCGCAGTTTCGGACGTTGGTTGACCCCACGGGCGATCCGGTTCGGTCACTGTTTGCTCTTCAACAACTTCGAAGCCATCGAAACGCAGACCGGCGATCAACCTCTTCCAGCAGGCCCTTTCCTTCGCGATTGGCGGAGCACTCAATGCCAATTCGATGAAAGCGCGCTCAAGCGAAACCTCCCCGTTTTCAGTGCGAACGACAGGATTTTCGGATGCACAGAGCTTTGCTACTGCAAGAATTTTGTCGGCAACATAGCCACTTGCCGCTCCCTCAACCAATCCCCACGAGAAGATCAGCCTATCAATATCATTGTGCTTCGATACAAACGTACCGACAACTTCAGCGGCGGCGCTGAGCGTGAATCTGTGAAACTCTGTGCTCATGCCGCCCCCTTGCTCTTGGTCATCTTCGTGTAAAGCTCGAATAGCTTTTCCAGCCGCTCGGTATCATTGCGGAAGCGGCGGCCGATATAGATGCGTTCAAGCACCTCGTCATTGCGCTCGTGCGCGGAGCGAAGGTTTTCGGGCATCTTGCTCTCGCCGTCTTTTACTTCGTAGAGATCAGCTATGGTGGCGGGGAAATGCGCCTCGCGCGCCAGCAGAATATCTTCGGCGCAGCGGGTTAGGTCGGCTTTGTTCTTCTCGGTCAGCGTGGGAACCGGAAAAGTGTTCCAGCCGAGGGTGTTGGTGTAGGAAAAATCTGTGCGCATGCGCGCGCAAACCGCCCCGACCCAAGTGAGGTTAAGGCGCGAACAAATAATGGAAAATGGCCAAAGCTCTTCAACTGGCATTGTAAAAGCCTTGTTGGAAACGACCGTACCCGCAGGCAGTATATCTGCGGGCAGATATGGGCGGTTTTCTGAACTGATCACTGGGACGCAAAGAATTGGAGATCCCGGTAGAGGCTTTCGCTCATCAAAGCGATGAGGCCAGTTGGCTGCTTTGACAGTGCCCGCCTTTTGGCTCCCAAGGCGGAAGGCGCGCACACGCTCAATCCGGTCCCTTAGCCCTGGCAAACGCTTGGCGGCTTCGGCTTCTTGATCATCGATCCAGATACAGTATCGAAGAGTGCCGCCGATTAGTTCCCGTGATCCGACAAAGGGTCTGATAAACTTGTTACGAGCGACATCCTCAAGCCCCAGAGACGAAATTTCACTGGCCTCCAAAATGAGGTTGCCACCATCGGTGGGTGAGTTGCCCCGAGCCATTTCGGGCAAACCAGAGATGTGACTGGACATTGGGTTCACCACCACGTCTGCACCAGAGATCAGGTACGCGTTGATCAAATCGGTTTTCTTGGCGACCATTTCGCCAGCAGCGTCGAGTGAATAAAGTGTCCTAGTTATGTTAGCGTCTCTTGATATGCCCACAATCACGACGGTCACGCCCGCATTGTGGCTGGCAAGGTTTGCCCATTTGAAGTTGGTGTGCGCAAAAACAATCGAGTGTCCTGTCTTGAACACAGGAGGCCAAAGTATCGGCACTTGCTGTCCTTGGCAGATCGAATTCGTGGACACAAAAGCCGAGACGCATTTGGTTTGCATTCCGAAATCGGCGGCCTTCATAAACCAGCCGGCAACATAGTCGAGCGATTTCCAGCCTTTCGCGCGCCCGTCGAAAATCCGGCCAAGGTCTTCTTTCTGTTGTGTGGATTGCCACTTGGAACCCAGATAGGTTCTGTTGACAAACTGGATTCCCAAATCACCTGAACTCTGATTCAAGATAGCTTTTGCGGAGGCTATCGTGGCGCGTTTGTTGATGGAAGATGCCGAGTGGGTATTTTTCGAACCCTTTTTGATTGCCATTCGAGGTCGCGGAGGACGTCCCGCATCGGATCATCGCCGTATTCTTGATGCTGTGTTCTGGATCGCGCGCACTGGTTCGCCTTGGCGGGATTTGCCCGAAGAGTTCGGCAAGTGGTCCAGTGTCTATCGCCAGTTCAGGCGTTGGACCCTGGCAGGGCTGTGGGACATGATCCTGGAGGCTCTCAATGAGAGCGGGACCATGCCCGAACAAGTTCAGATGATCGACAGCACAGTAATCCGGGCGCACCACTTGGCAGCGGGCGCAAAAGGGGGACTCAAAAAGAGGGTTTTGGCCGCTCAAAAGGTGGCTTTACGACCAAGGTCCACCTCATTACCAACGCTCACGGACTTCCTGTCAGGGCTGAGATAACCGGCGGTGAGGTCTCTGATTTCAAGGGCTTTGATGTTCTGGTCGATGATGATCTGCCCAATGCCAAAGTGTTTCTGGCCGACCGCGGCTATGACAGTGACCACATCCGCACGACAATCACCAACCGCGGCGGAACGCCTGTCATTCCAGGCAAGGCCAATCGCAAAGTCCCGATCCGGTTTGATGCCATCACATATGCTTTGAGAAACCGGGTGGAGCGGTGTTTCAACAAGCTCAAATGCTCACGCCGCTTCGCAACACGATATGACAAAACCGCCGCAAGCTACCTCGGCTTCATTCAAATAGTTGCTGCTCGCCTCTGGGTCAGAAGTTTGTCAACATGACCTAGGGCGGGTTCCCGCAAATATAGGTCTCGCCGCCCTCGTTCTCGAAGTCGATCTGCGCCTGATCGAGTGGCGTATGGAACAGGTCATCAGCACGATGCTTCACGCCTGTCCCCGTCGGCGGGCAGATGCTCAACCAGTCCAGCCGCAGCGCGTTGCCGCAGGTGATCCAGTTCATGGCGTCGAGCGGCAGAAACTCGGCCAGCGCCTCCTTCTGGCCGCGATAGGTCACATCGCACTGGTATTCGGCGATGATGAGCGCCAGGCGCGCGATCTCGGCCGGGAAGTCGCGCAGTTCGATGCCGCGAAAATTGGTCAGCGGGATGTCGCTGCGCCGGTCCGGCTCGCCGCGCCGCCGGTTGATCTCGGCCTCGATCTCCCGCATCTGCTTGTAGGCGATGACAAGAAAATTGCCCGAGCCGCAGGCCGGGTCGAAGACCCTGATCTTCGCCATGCGCTTCCTTAGATTCAAAAGCTTTTGCGGGCTGTTACCTGCTTCCGCCAGCTTGTCGCGCAGATCGTCGAGAAACAGCGGGTTCAAAACCTTCAGGATGTTCGGCACTGAGGTGTAGTGCATGCCGAGCGCGCCGCGCTCATCATCATCCGCCACCGCCTGGATCATCGAGCCGAAGATGTCGGGGTTGATCTGCTTCCAGTCGAGATTGCCGATATGAAGGAGATAGGATCGGGCAATCCTGGAAAAGCGCGGAACCTCTGTTTGTGTCGGGTCTTTGGCTGAAAACAGCCCGCCATTGACATAGGGAAAGCCATCGGCCCAGCGCGGCAGGTTGGCGTTCCGCTTGTCTTCGGGTTTCGTATTCATCGCACGGAAAATCTCGCCGATCACCTCATGGGTGTTGGAGGAATCCCGTGCGCTCATCCGTTCAACCGTGCTGGTAAAACCATAGTTGGGATGAAGGATATCCGTGTCCTCGGCGAAGAAGCAGAAGATCAGCCGCGCCATGAAATGGTTCATTTCCGGGCGGCGTTCGGTCGTGCCCCAGTCGGGGTTGTCCTTCAACAGCTCGACATAAAGCCGGTTGAGGCGCCCGGTCGCGCGGATGTCGAAGGCGCTTTCGCGGATCTGCCTGACAGTGGTGATCCCGGCAAGGGCCAGGAAGAAACCGAAATGATCGGGAAAGTCGGGATAGCGGCAGGCGATGGTTTCACCGCTGTTGACATCCTCGGCCTCAAGGTCGATGCCATCGGTGGCGAGGATGAATTTCGCCTTGGCCTTCCGCGTGGCCGGGCTTTCCCGCAACGCTTTGAGCGTGTTTGTGACCTCGCCGGGAGCGGCGACGGCGATATGGATGTTGTTGGTCTGGAGCACACCCCCCAGATCGGACTTGTTCGATGCCCCGCTTCTGAGCTTCTTGATGGTCGTCGCCTTGTTGCCGAACGCTTCCAGAAAGGCAAAGGGGAACGCCGCCGCGTCGAACGGCTGACCGGCAAGCGCAGAAATTGCCTCCTCGATCTCGACCGCGTTCAACGTGTTTGCTCCCCTTTCGACGAGGTCGCGGGCAAAGCCCGCTCAGGCTGTTCAGGCCTGACACCCTGCCTGGTCTCCGCCTTCTTCGCCTCGATCCATGCATCGATATCGACCTGCCTGAAGCGCCAGGATCCTCCGACCTTGAAGCCGGGCAGCGTGCCATCCGCCGCCAGCCGGTATGTCGTCTTTTCCGTCAGGCGGAGATATTCGGCCACCTCCGGCAGCGTCATCACATCCGAACTCATGCGATTCCCCATGATGCCATCATGAGAAAATACGGGAAAAACCGGAAATGACAAGGAATAGAAAACCCTATGCGGGCATATTGTTGTTATTCCTTGTGCCTATGCGTCAGTATCCGCTATGCGAGAAGCCGCGCCAGCATGTGCCGGAAATGGTCCTGGCCGCCGAAGAAGACCGCGAGAATCCGGACATCGTCTTTTTCCTCAACGACATCGAACCAGATGACCGCACGGCCAAGCGTGACATGGCGCAGGCCGGGTAGTATGTCGTCATGCATGGTCCCGCGATGTGGTGCCTTTGCAAGTGCTTCAATATCTGCGCGGATCGACTGAATACGCTCTTCGGCGCGGTCAATCGCAGGGCCGACCGCCTCACCAAATTCGACATAGCTCTCGAAGAGAAATTCGAAGACAAGCTCGAAATCACGCTCCGCATCCGCCGCGAACGTGACCTTATACGCCATGCGCGCGGCGCTTCTTGTCGGCTATGGCAGCAATCCTGCCCTTCATCGTCGCGCCTGAAACGAACGCGCCCTCCCGGCGTGCGCCCAAAAGTTTGCGAAGCGCTTCAACTTCAAGTTCCTCGCCTTCTGTCCGCAGGCGCAACAACTCCAGCCCCTGCTGAAGCACGGCGCTGACACTCGGATACCGTCCCTGGTCGACAAGTTCGCGCGCAAAGGCGTCTTGGCTGTCGGTCAGCGAGATTGAGGATTTAACGGTCATGGGCACGCTCCTTTTCCGCATATGGTGCGACCCAGTCGTACTTTTGTCAAGACCGGCAGACATCAATCAGTCCTCCTGTGGCCGTGGTGCGGATGAACCGACAGGCGATGCGGGGGCTGCATCGCCCACACGAGGTGAACGGGCGCGACGGGCGGGCGTGTCGGCGTCGACCTCCGGCAGCCCCTCCTTCCGGGCCTTGGCGAAGGCGCGGTCGCTATCGAGAAAGGCCTCCAGCATGAAGGGGATCAACTCGGCCACTTTCTCGGACACACCATAGGCGGCCGCATAAAGCTTCCGATAGTCGCAGAGCGCCTGATTGAGATCCGCGCTCACCGTGATGGTGATTTTCGCCGGGGTACGGTCGGGGAGTTTGGCGAGTTTCAGATTGGTCATGATCAATCCTTTCAGCCCTTGTAGGGACGGAGAACGATGTCCCGCTGAACAACAATCCTGAGCGGCCAGCCGGGGCGGCAGGCTGATAATTCTGGATGGCGAGCACCCTGGCGATATCGGCGCTGTAATCACGATTGGATGTATCGGCCGGCGGCGGAAACAGCGCGGTCATGGCCGCTCTCCCGCCTGCTGCCCCATTTTTGGATGTTCTTGCCGCCATTCGGCGGGCCGGTCGAATGTGCCGTCCCAGATGCCCTTGCGCAGAAATTTCGCCATGCCTTCCTGGCTGGTGTAATTATAGAGGCGGTTGGCATCGCGCTCAGTGATGGCCCAGCCCTCATTGGCGACCCAGGCCGAAAGATTGTCGCTGCCCGCGTAGCAGATCGAGATGAAGCGGCCATAGGCATCGCGGGTATTGCCCTGCCAGACGTCGCAATTGACCGTGCGGCTTTCAAGGAATTTGGCGAGCGCGGCGGCAGCCTCTCTGCCGCAGAGCCATGCGGCACCGTCGCGGCGATGGCAGATCTGGTCGATCTCCATGGCATCAACGCCATAGAGGCGGTGCCTTTTTCCATCGATCTCGATCGTATCTGCATCGATGACGCGGGCCGGGCCTTTGTGCTCACTATCGAGCGCGGGCCAGAAGGACACCACAGCGAAAAACAGAATGCCGATGACGGCACTGCCTCTGACAAGTTGAAACATGGGAAGTCTCCTTTTCGGGTTGCGGGCCGACCGACCCTCTCTCTGGCTGTCAGCCCTTCACCCGCCCGGGACGTCCCTTTTTCTCCGGGTCCAGCAGCCGTCGGTAGCCGTCCCGCACCATGGACCTCGCGCCAGAGAGCAGGCGCTGGATGCGGGTACGCAGAAAACCGGCCTCCCAATCCTCCCGGATCGCCCGATCCCCGAACAGCACCGCCGCGATGTCACGCTGGCTGGCCCCGGTAGCCGCCCCGTCAAAGGCGCGGAGCATCTCCACCCAGCGGCGGGCGCGGCGTTCGGGTGGGTAAAGGGATTTGAGCAATCGTCCGCTGCGCGCCAGGCGGCACAGGCGCTGTAGGGTCAGCGGCTTGATCTCGAAATCCTTGAGGCCGCAAAGCGTGCAACTCAGCAGTGCCGGACCGGTGAGCGCATCGCCCTCTGTCACCGCGAGTTGCAGATGCCGCGCGCCGTCGCTGAATAAAAGATGCTGGCCGTCATCGCCGCGTACGACGGCGCGGAACAAAGGGCATTGGCGACAATCGAAGGCGTTGCCTGTGTCGATATGCGGTTTGGCTTCTACCTGCAAGACCAGCGGATTGCATTCCGGTAGCCAGAAGAACACTGCCTCGCCATCGATCCGGCAACAACGCACGCCCCATCGGGAAAGGCGACAATCCTGATCGCAAAGGATGTGTCCGGATTCATCGGGCGGGCTGCATCGGGCTTCCCGCAGGTCGGCGAGGAACGCCGGGTTCCGGCGCAGCCACTCGCCCGCCCAGCAATGCCGGTCGCAGTTAAGTAACGGATTATAGTGGGCGGGTTCGCGCCAATCAGCGCCCGAAGCGTTTCCCTCCAGAAAACGCGACCCACTTAAAGAATTACTTATGCCCGGTTCGGGTTTTTCCTCAGACATGACAGCACGCCTCCTTGCCGTGATTATCATCAGCAGACGGAAGAATGTTTGTTGGCCTTGGTGTGGTTTCCGTCCGCTCTATCGATAATCATCGATAGGAAACAGCAGGGGCGCTTTTGCGAAAGGGTTACAGCTTTTGAAATTGCGCCACGAAATATTCAAATAATTTTAAGTAAATCAGACAGTTGTTATCAGATATTTCCTCAAAATGGCCGTATTCGCGCCATGATTGCACAAGTAGACTTCGATCCTGGAGGACAGGTTGCCTGTCATATTATGAGCGTCCTGCCGGTATGCCCACAACACGGTGATGGGCGCCGCGGTCGAACTTGTGTTGGGCACCCGGAAATCGATCACCGAAATCGCGCTGGATCTCGGCTTCGGGAATTTCGGCAATTTTTCAACGGCGTTCAAAAGACATACCGGCATGAGCCCGGAAGCATTCAGAAGGCGCAATGGGTGATAATCTGCTCTATGAGACCGCGCAGTGTAGGCGCAAGGCACTATTGCCGAGGAATCCGTAGTTGAGGAAACGTCGGCGCACATAAAGGATATAAAAGGCTTCGTCCATTTGTGGGATTTTTGGTCCGATATTTCACGGGACACTTTTCGTAGACGGACCAAAGCATGGGCGACGGACAGAAAATCGACGGCAGACCTTGCAATTTCAGACCCTCGATTATATATTCCGATATATCGGAAGATTTAAACAGGAGGCCTACATGCCCGCTGTCGCGGAAATGCTGAAGGCGACCGAGGCCGCTGTCGTCTCGCGCGTGAGCCTGCGCGATATCAATCGCGTCATCGATGAGCGCATCCTGCCAGATGCCTTCGTGTCGCTCGACAACGGGCGGCATGTTCTCGCTGGCGCATGCTCCTTCATCACCTTCTACTTTGAGAGCGCCAAGCGCCTCACCTCGGAAGAACGGCTGTTCGCCATCAAGACCGCTGGCCCTCGGCTGACGCGCTCCCGTGCGCTCGCCTGGGCGGCACTGCTGCGCGAAGACTGGATCGTCCGCGACGAGTTCCTGACCATCGATCTGTTGCCCTTCGTGAAGGGCACGAGCGAGCGGTTGGACGATCTGGCTGCAGCGCGCGAAATCGTCTGGACCTCCGACGATATTCTCGGCGGTACTCCGGTCATTCGTGGCACTCGCGTTCCCGTCTACGATGTTTCCGCGGCCGTCGTGGCCGGTCGCCCGATCCAGCGCATCCTTGACGCCTGGCCAAGCCTCGACGCCGAGAAGGTTCGCCTTGCCGCGATCTACGCGGAAGCCAACCCGCTCCGCGGCCGACCACGCGTCTCCGGAGACCTCCCGGAAGGCGCGACCATCGTCACCGACCGCCGCGTACCTCGCCGTAGGAAGGCGGGATGAAGTTTCTAATCGACGAATGTCTCAGCCCAGAGCTTGCGAAGATCGCAATCGACAAAGACCACGGCGAAACCAGCCATATCGTTTGGCTGGGGCTCGCTGGGTATAAAGACTGGGAGTTGACGCCGATCATCCTGGACGGCGACTGGACCTTCGTCACCAAGAACTCGGTCGACTTCCGGGGGCCAAGGGACAAGCCCGGAACGAAGGGGCAGTATGCCGATGTCGCGATCCATGCTGGCCTGATCTGCCTCAACGGCCCGCCCGGCATGGATCTCGATATGCAGATCGAACTCTTCGAACAGGCTCTGGTCGAACTCGACGCCGACCCTGATCTGGTGAACCAGGTGCTCGAAATCACGCTCGACGACGATGATGATTTGCGCGTGCTCCGCTACGCGCTTCCTGCCGAAGAAAGCTGAGGTGGCAGCATGGCCCTGACGATGCCCACAGCATGGCGCTACGGCTCCCCCGGTGTGATGTCCCCGGCTGCGGTGAATGCCTTCAATTCGCTTGTTCACTCCATCGCCAGCCAATCGGAATCGTCCTGGTCGATCTTTGAGCTGTTCAAGGCGAAATTCACTGGCGGCCAATCCTGGAGCTCCAGCGAAAGCTGGGCGATCAGCGACCTTCATGGCGCGATGATGTCTGCCGGAGACAATGCCCCGGTCTTTATCAGTGCTTTCTGGGATGGGTGTGCGCAGATACAGACGGCGCATCCGGAAATAGGCCTCCCAGACGCCGATGTCGTCAACCAAATCCTCTATGAACATGAAGTTCCCTACGAGGTGAGGCCCCCCGCCCTGCTGGCACGCCATCCACAGACACCGATCATCGTCCAACCATTCCAGTCGTGAATATGTGCGCGATCAGGTGCATGTGAATTCAGTTGAAGGTTTCAACGCCCGGGTCCGCCGGACCATTGCCGACGTTTTTCATCATATCAGCCCCGAACTTGCCGATTTATATTTTCATGAAATGGGTTTCCGCTGGTCGCAGCGTATCGTTTCAGGCCAGGCTGTGCGAAAGAACCGACACGGCAAGGAAAGTCTGAAAACCCTGTGATCGCGCGTGCCACCCGCGTTGCAGTTGTCGCAAGTGTTCCGCTCAGCAACCGGACGCCAAATGCGCCGAAGCCCCCTCGGTGGGATTGTCATTAAGTCAACAGTTGCCGTCTTTGGTTGATAAAGGCCGCACAAGATTTTGAACAGATCTTGTCTTGACCCCTGAACTGGATTTCAGATTCCTCGACCGCCTGGCCGCAGTCATTCCGCACCTTGCTGATCTTGTCGGCAAAGCTGTCCTCATCCATAAAACCCGCACGCTGAAATGTCGTAGGGCTGCGCGAAAAACAAAGTCATTTCATCCTCCTTAAAAATGAAACATGGGTTGCTGCTGCAAACCCTGCTTCCGTCGAGGATGGGGTAGTGGGGTAGATATGCGGGCGCGGCGGGCCGGGATGCGGGCAGCGCGGATCACACTGATCTGCGCAACGCACGCAGCCCTGTCCGTTCCGGTAGGCCGCATATTGAGGGCGTAGGGGCAAAACCCCTCGGCCCGACACTCTTGCCTCAGGGATCGATGCCAACTGGCCAAGACCGACAGCGGCGGGCTTGGTGCACGAGAGCCCGCCCGGATGCCGCATTTCATCACTTCTCAGAAAAAGATCAAACAGACGCGCGCCCGCGCGCCTGCCTGCCAAAACATGAAAGCCGGATCATCACTCCACCATGGCGCAAGCATGCGCCCGCCCATACGGATGCCTTCAAACCCCAATGATGGTGGCTGGAACGGGGCCGAAAGGCTCCGATGGTCGGGGCCTCCTTTACCCAAGGAGGAGACGATGAGACTCGTCACATGTTTTGAAGCAGCCAGCCGCACAACGGCGGAGCTGCATGTACTTTACAGAGAAGCATTCAACGCGGCAGCATCCGCCAAGCCGGGCAGCCAAGAGTACGAAAACGCACGGTTGTCGCTGCGCAATATCGCGGCGGAGTTGACTGTGCGTCTCGGAATGTAGAATAATCATTCTGAAGCTTGATGACATTAGATTGACGCATAGCCGGAGTTTTTGAGGTAATTTGCGCATTCTGCTGGCGGGAAGGCGTCGAGCAATGATCCGATGCGTCGCCAAGTTGCTTCTTGTGTCCGCTCAGCGCTTTTGCGCAGCAGGTGTTTGAGCTTGGCGAAGACTTGCTCTATCGGATTGAGGTCGGGACTGTAGGGTGGCAGGAACAACAGCCGCGCGCCTCTGGCCCGGATTGCGGCCCTGACAGCAGGTTTCTTGTGGCTGGAGAGGTTGTCGAGGATGACGATATCACCCGGCCCCAGCGTCGGGCAAAGCTGCTGCTCGACCCACCGGGTGAAGCTCGCCCCATTGATCGGCTGGTCGAACACGAAGGGCGCATCGATCCGGTCGCAGCGCAGGGCGGCGATGAAGGTCATCGTCTTCCAGTGCCCGTAAGGCACCTTGGCGTGGAGCCGCTGGCCGACCGGTGCCCAACCCCGCAGCGGAGCCATGTTCGTCTTGGCCCAGGTCTCGTCAACGACACGCTGCCCGCGCCTGCTCCCGCATGACGCTGTAGTCGGCGAGCATTTCGGCGATGGCGGACCCGCCCGGCAGCAGATCGAGCTCGTCGGCCGCGCGCGCCTGGAACTCGCGGCTGTACTCGATGACGGGTGGGCAGACCGTGACGATGCGCGGTTCAGAAGCGACCGTCGCGCAGCCGGTCAGCGAGATCGTTGCGATCGCGAGGACGGCGAGCCGCCGCGTCGAGCATCTGGCGTTGGACATCATTGGCCTTCTCCGTTGTCTCAAGGCGTTCGGCGAGGCGTCCCGCTCTAATTAATCATGGGCTGGACCTTCCGCTGACGGTTGTGGCACCGCGGAATCCTCGGGCTTGCGCCGCCACGCGGCGGCTTGTTCGATCAGGCGATAGAAGAGCGGCACGAAGATGATGGCCAGGACCGTTGCCCCCAGCATGCCGCCGATCACGCCGGTGCCGATCGAGTGTCGGCTCCCGGCCCCGGCGCCGCTGGCAACCGCCAATGGCACAACGCCCGCGATGAACGCCAGCGACGTCATCACGATCGGCCGGAATCGCAGCCGTGCCGCGTTGACGGCGGCCTCCCAGACGGACTGGCCCTCCTGCCGGCCGAGCACTGCGAACTCGACAATCAGGATGGCGTTCTTCGCCGCCAGGCCGATCAGCACCAGCATCCCGATCTGGAAATACAGGTCGACGGCGAGGCCGCGTAGCCAGATCGCGAAAATGGCACCGAACACGGCGAACGGCACCGCCGTCACGACTGCCAGCGGCAGCATCCAGCGTTCATACTGGGCGGCCAAAATCAGGAACACCATGACGATACCGAACACGAATGCGAGTTGACCGGTGCCGCCTGCCTGCAGTTCCTGATAGGCGGAGCCGATCCAGCCGAGCTGATAGTCTTTCGACAGGACCTCCGCCGCCGCCGCCTGCATGGCAGCAATCGCCTGCCCGGAGCTGTAGCCCGGTGCCGGGTTGCCCATGATCTTGGCGGACGGGAACACATTGAATCGTTCGATCTGATCCGGACCGCGGGTACGTTCCACGTTGACCAGCGCCGCCAACGGGACCATCCGGCCATCGTCGGAGCGGACAAACACCTCCTTGAGGTCGTCGGGGCTCTCCCGGAACTCCGCCTCCGACTGCACGTTCACCTGATAGTTCCGGCCGAAGAGAGTGAAATCGTTGACGTAGAGCGACCCGAACGTGCTCTGCATCGCTTCGTAGATGGTGTCCACCGGCACCTTGAGCGCCCGCGCCTTCTCCCGATCCACCAGCATCCGGTAGCGCGGAATCTGGGTCATCAGCGTGGTGCGAACGTCTGCCAGCTCCGGCCGTTCGCTGGCCGCAGACACCAGTTCCTGAGCAGTCGCCTCGATTTCCTTGGGGGACGCTGCGGTACGGCTCTGCAGATAGACCTCAAAGCCGCCGGTGGTGGACATACCGGTGATGGGCGGTGGGTTGAAGGCGATCACATTCGCTTCGGGAATCGTGTCGCCGAAACCCATCACTTGTCTGACGAACGACTCCGAGTCCTGGCCGGGCCCGGTCCGCTCCTCCCAATCCTTCAACGTGATGAAAGATGCGCCGGCGTAGCTCTTAAGGGCCCCGGCGAGCAGGTCGAAGCCGGCAAAGCTGGTCATTCCCTGCACGATGTCTTCGTTGAGCACCTTGCCGGTGAACTCTTCCATGGCCCCCTCTGTCCGACCCAGCGCCGCGGCCGGCGCAAGCTGCGTGACGGCCACCACGTAGCCCTGGTCCTCGTTCGGCACGAGGCTGCCGGGCACCCTGCCGAAGAGCAGCACGGTCACGCCGATCAGACCGGCGAACAGCAGCACGCCGAGCACCGCCCGCCGCAGCATGAAGCGAACGCAGGCGAGGTAGCCGCGGGTCACGCCATCGAAAAAGCGGTTGAACCAACGGAACGGCAGCAGCGGTTCCCCATGGGTAGGTTTGAGGATGAGCGCACACAGCGCAGGCGTCAGCGTCAGCGCGACGATCCCGGAGATGACGACCGACACCGCGATGGTGATCGCGAACTGCCGGTACATCACGCCGCTGAGGCCGCCCAGGAAGCCCACCGGGATGAACACCGCCGAAAGCACAAGCACGATTGCGATGACCGGACCGGCCACTTCCTCCATGGCCTGGATCGCCGCCCTTTTCGGCGGCAGTTTCTCCGTAGTCATCAGCCGCTCGACGTTCTCGATGACAATGATCGCATCGTCGACCACGATGCCGATGGCGAGGATCATGCCGAACAACGTGAGCAGGTTGATGGAGAAGCCGAGCAGGTACATGCCGGCGAAGGTGCCAATCAGGGAGACCGGGATCGCCAGCAGCGGGATAATGGAAGCGCGCACGTTCTGCAGGAACAGGAACACCACCACCACCACCAGAATGAGGGCTTCGACGAAGGTCTTGATGACCTCGTCGATGGAGACCTCCACGAACCGGGTGGTGCTGAAGGGAATGGTGTACTCAATGCCCTCGGGGAAGCGCTCCGCCAGCGCTTTCATCTTCTCCTCCACCGCAGCCGTCGTGTCCAAAGCGTTGGCGCCCGGCTGGAGATAGATCGCGACCGGCACGGTCGGCCTGCCGTTGTATGTGGCGGTGAACTCGTAGCGCTGGGCACCGAGCTCGATGCGGGCAACGTCCTTCAGGCGCAGCGCCGAGCCGTCGGGATTCGCGCGTACGATAATCTCCCTGAACTGCTCGGGATCCGAAAGACGGCCCAGTGTGGTCACGCCATAGGTGAAAGCGACGTCCTCGGTAGCCGGCTGACCGCCCATGGAGCCTGCAGCCGCTTGCGTGTTCTGCTCGCGCAGGACGCCCGCGACGTCGCTGGGTGTGAGGCCGAACTCGGCGAGCTTATCCGGCTTCAGCCATATGCGCATGGAGTAGTCAGCCGCGCCGAACAGGCTGGCATCGCCGACGCCGGGGATTCGCTTGAGCTCGTCGATGACGTTGAGCAGAGCGTAGTTGCTCATGAACAAACGGTCGTAACGTTCGTCGGGCGACGAGAGGGAGACCAGCGCCAGGATAGAACTGGAGCGCTTCTGCACGGTCACACCCTGCTGGCGCACCTGCTCCGGCAGCCGCGCCAGCGCTGCCTGCACGCGATTGTTGACGTTGATCGTGGCCTGGTCCGGATTGGTGCCGATCTCGAAGTAGACCGACATGCGCATCGAACCGGCATCGGAACTGGTCGAGCGCATGTAGATCATGTCCTCTACGCCGTTGACCTGCTGCTCGATGGGCGCCGCCACCGTCTCCGCGAGTGTCTCCGCATTGGCACCTGGGTAGGAAGCGGCCACCACCACCTCCGGCGGCACGATTTCCGGGTATTGCTCGACCGGCAGCGCCATCATCGCGGCGAGCCCCGCCAGCACGATGACTATCGACAGAACAGTGGCGAATACCGGACGGTCGATAAAGAACTTCGAGATCATCGGCCAGTCTCCGAACTCGTGCCGCCATTAGTGGCGGCTTCGCCGTCCTGGTGGTCAGCGGAATTCGTCGGTGATACCGGTCGTACCGGATCACCGGGGCGGACCTTTACTATGCCATCGACGACCACGCGCTCACCAGCCTGCAGCCCCTGTTCGATCACCTGGTCCTGCGCGACGCTGGGGCCAAGCGTGACCGGCTGCGGCCGGGCGATGTTCTGCTCGTTCAATACATAGACCACCGGGCCTTCCGGCCCCTCGGCGATGGCCTTAGCCGGGATGACAATTGCGTTGGAAAGCTGCAGCCCCTGCACCGAAATCCGCAGAAACTGGCCGGGCAGCAAAACCCCCTGCGGGTTCGGAAACACCGCCCGCGCCTGCATGGTCCCTGTCTGTGGATCGACATAGGCGGCAGTATAGTCGACAAGGCCCTTCCGCTCATAAACCGAACCGTCGGCGAGCTGCACCTGCACCGCCAGGCGCGGGGCGGGTGCGGAGGCTTCTCCTGCCGAATTGAGCTGTCTGCCCAGCGCAATTGCGTCGAGTTCCGGCATCGAGAAGAGCACGTGCATCGGGTCCAACTGGCGGATCGTGGTCAGCAAAGTGCCGGCTGTCACCAAATTGCCATTGGAGACGGCGCGCAGTCCGGTCACGCCGCTGATCGGTGCGCGCACTTCGGTGTAGCCGAGATCGATGCGCGCCGTGCGCAGCACGGCCTCGGCGTTGGCCACGTCCGCCTTAGCTATTTCCACCGCCGACTGTGCTTGATCGCGCCGACTCTCACTCACCGCCTTTTTTTCATAGAGTTGCGAGGCTCGCTTCCACTGTCGCTGCATCTCGCGCAGTTGGGCCCGGGCGCGATCGAGTTCAGCCTCGGCCTGTTGAACCCGCGCTTCGTATGGGGCCGGATCGATCTGGAACAGCACCGCACCCGCCTTGACGAGGCCGCCTTCCTCATAGTTGCGCTCAAGCAGAATTCCCTCCACTTGGGCGCGTACTTCCACATCGTCTGCCGCTTGGGCGCGGGCAGGATAGGTCCGTTCCAGCGCCACCGTCCGCGGCGCCACCGTCATGGCGGTGACTTCCGGGGGCGGCGGTGGAGTAGGTGCGGCGCTCGGTTGATTGGCACCATCATCGCATGCGGCCAATAGCAGTGAGGCCGCCGCTAGGATCAGCAGAATGCCAGACGTACGAGTTCGCTTCACAGAAGACTCCTTGAATTAAATCGCCGCCATCCAGCCCCCCCCCTCAGCCCCGGTGGCCGAGGATGTGCCGGATTGCCGATTGTCCGTTAGCATTGGCCGCTTGCATTCGCTCTGACAATGATATACATACGCACGCGTATGTAAAGGATTTTTTGGTGTGGAGGATGTTTGGAGCGGTGGGGTAGAACAACAGCACCGGGCAAGCGGAAGAGTGAATTGAGACGAACGAAAGAAGAGGCTTTAGAGACCCGCGAAAGCATCCTTGATGCTGCCGAGCGCATATTTTTCGAACGCGGCGTCTCTCGGACCACGCTCGACCAGATTGCGCGCGCCGCTAGCGTGACACGAGGTGCGGTCTATTGGCACTTTCAGAACAAGTCGGACCTGTTCAACGCAGCCGTGGAACGAGTGCGGATGCCGATGGAGAGCGCCTTCTATCAAATCGTTGAAAGCGCGGACACGCTCGAGGATATGGAGCGCCATTGCGCGGCCTCCCTTGTCGAAATCCACAGAAACGAACGGTTGCGGCGCGTATACACAGTTCTGTTACTGAAGTGCGAATACACGGAGGATATGGGAAGTCTCATCGATCGAGAGAGCGCCGCAAAAGAACATGCGACCAAATCATTGACGCGTTTCTTCAGCAGACTGCAGAAGTCAGGACAAATGACCACCGCAAGAGAACCGCGTGCTTTGGCGCTCGCGCTCTACGCCTACATGCTCGGGCTCTATACCGACTATCTGCGCTCGCCTGAGCTATATCGCATGCCGGACGACGCGAGCATACTCACCCGCTATTTCTTCGACCCTCTCAAAGCGGCCTCGGCACGGTGAGAGCCTGCTCGTCCCGCGGTATGGGTTCTCGATCGGTGCAAACGCGACGCCGTGCCACGCGAGGATATGACAACTACCTTTTGCCGCTGACGTGGTCCCCTGATTGTTACCATCCAGAAGTAGAGTCCCGTCGGGTTTTCCTTGGTTGAAGAAGTTGCTGCAATCTCGAATGAAAATCAAAAAGGGTTCGAAAGACGCCCACTCGGCATCTTCCATCAACAAACACTCCAAGATAGCCTCCGTAAAGGCTATCTTGAATCAGAGTTCATGATTTGGGAATCCAGTTTGTCAACAGAACCATAAGGTCCATAGGCACGATATTGCCCCTTATTCCGACACCAGCATCCGAAAGCGACAGTTCCCTCTTTCGCTCGGTGTTTGCCAACGCGTCTATCCTTTTGAGCGGCAAGGCTGCCGGTGCGGTCCTTGGGCTCGGTGTCGCGGCCCTGGCGGCGCGCGCGCTGGGCATTCATGCCTTCGGCATTCTCATTCTCGTCCACGCCTTTGCAGAAGCCGTAAAAGACATCGCTGGATTTCAATCCTGGCAAGTGGTCCTGCATTACGGAACACGTCCGATGAAAGAAGGCAATTTGCCTCTATTTCAGCGGGTTTTGCGCTTCAGTCTCATGCTCGATCTAATCGGCGCCTGCGTGGGCGTTGCCATCGCCATTATTTGCGTCGATCTCGTGGGCCAGCAACTCGGCTGGCCGCGGGAGGCCTCGCCTGCCTATCTCTTCTATGTGACGGCGATTGCCTTCATGGCGTCGGCAACGCCGACGGGCGTCCTGCGCCTCTTCGACCGCTTCGACCTTCTGGCCTATCAGAGCACCGTGACGTCGCTGGTCCGGCTGGTCGGCGCGGCGATCATTTACACGACGGGCGGAACGCTGACCTCGTTTCTGATTGTCTGGTATCTTGCCGAAGTCATCGCCTTTTTCTTCCTCTTCGGCCTGGCGGCGAAAGAACTGCACCGGCACGGCTGTCTTCGAGGATTTCGCCGGGTCCAGGGTGCGCTGACCGAAGGGCTTCCGGGCATCTGGCGCTTCTGCTGGTCCACCAATTTCAATATGACCCTCACGCTTGCTTTCACGCATGTGGGTACGCTGGTTGTGGGCTGGTTTCTCGGGCCGACCGATGCCGCGCTCTATCGCATAGCCCGGCAGGTCGGCGCCGCCATCGCCAAGCCGGCCAAGCTCGCGACGCCCGCGCTCTATCCGGAACTTGCGCGCCTGTGGGCCAGCGGCAGCACTCAGAATCTATACCGTCTGGCCTTGCGGGTCGGGCTCGCCGCAGGTGCCGTGGCGAGCGTTCTGCTCTTCCTTGTGGGATTTGCCGACGAATTCATTCTGGGCACGGTTATCGGCCCGGACTTTATTCCGGCGGGGCCCGTCATGTTCTGGCTCGTCACCGCATCGGTCATCAGCATCTGGGGGCTGCCTCTCGAGCCACTGTTGATTTCAACCGGACGCGCCAGCACGGCGCTTTCCATCCGCGCCGCCATCACGTTGATCTACCTGCCGACGCTGATGTTCGCCTTGCACAATGTCGGCTTGATGGGCGCGGGCTATGCGCCGGTCGCGGCGCAGATCGTGATGCTGGGGACGCAAATTTTCTTCGTCCTGCGTTTGCGTGCCACCACACCGCTCAATATTCCCGGACCGGCACACTGATGCGGATATGCTTCCCTTATATTGCGCAATCGCATCAGATTTTGCATTCGCTGCCGATCGCCATGGAGATGGCGATCGCCTATCCCGACATCGAAGTGCATGTCGCCTGCGCCACCGACGAGAATGCGGAAATCGTTCGCAACATCGCCGCCCTTTATCCCGAGGCGAAAGTCGTTCACGACCATCTCAACGTGCCCTGGACCTTGCGACTGCATATGCGCTTCAGACGCACGACAACGCCGCCAAAGCGGCATTTCCTGCTTCTCAACAGAAACTACTTTTCCCGCTTCGACGCTCTTGTGCTGCCTGAAAGCACTTCGCTTTTCCTGAAGAAAATCGGCTTGCGTCGAACCAAATTCATTCGAACCGGACACGGCGCGGGCGACCGGCAAATCGTCGTCTCTCCCGCCGTGGGCAAATTCGATTTCGTGCTGATCTCAGGCAAGAAACAAGAACGCCGTCTGCTGGAACTGAATCTGATCCGCCCCGGCGATTATGCTTTTCAAGGTTATCCGAAGTTCGAGTTGGTCGCCAAAATGGCGGCGAGGCTGCCTCGGTTCTTCGACAATGATCGGCCAACAGTCATCTACAATCCGCATTTTGACCCTGAGTTTTCTTCCTGGCCGCTGGTTGGCATGGATGTGCTCGATTTCTTTGCCCGTTCCACCCGCTATAATCTCATCTTTGCGCCGCATGTGCGGCTGTTCCATCCGCCCCTCCCGGAGAAGTACGCTCCCTTCCGCCGCTTCATGGATATGCCCAACATGCATATCGACCTTGGCAGTGTGCGGAGCATTGATATGAGTTATACGATGGCGGCGGATATTTATCTGGGGGATGTGAGCAGCCAGCTGTCGGAGTTTATGCTGAAACCACGGCCTTGCCTGTTTCTGAACCCCCGCGGCACGAACTGGAAAAACGACGCCAATTACCTGTCGTGGACACTGGGGCCCGTTATTCCCGGTGCGGAAGAACTGGAGAAAGGCATCGAAGAAGCTCTCGCTTCCCACCCGGCACTTTTGGACCGCCAGCAACAGTATTTCGCCTATAGTTTCGGTTCGTCTCTTCCTTTTTCGGCACGCCGCGGGGCCGACGCAATCGTTAACTGGATGCGCGCGGCTCCGTAATTTGTCGTCTTGAGGCCTTTGCCAGACTGATTTTCTCTGGTACACGACCGGCAGAAGGTGAATTCTATGATCCTGCTGGTCGGTAACTGGAATGATCTCGGTTCAATATGTCAATACCAACGCCATCCTCTAATCCTCATCTCTCCATGCGGCGGGCCGATTTCGCGACCCTGACCGAAGCGTTGGACTACGCCGCCCGCGGCGAGACGGGTCTTAACTTTTATTCGGGCAAGGGCGAACTTGTCGAAGCGCTGCCTTATCGCGATCTGCGCCAGCAAGCCATGGCGCTGGCGCGGCGGCTCCTGAATGCCGGCCTGGAGCGAGGCGAACGGGTCGCTCTTATCGCCGACAGCGACGGAGATTTCGCGCGCGCTTTTTACGGCTGCCAATATGCCGGCCTCGTGCCCGTGCCGATGCCGCTTCCCGTCGCCCTCAGCGGCAAGGAAGGCTATATCGCGCATATTCGCCGGATGATCGAGAGTGTCGGCGCAACGGCGGCCTTCGCGCCCGCCTCGATGGAGCCGTGGCTTTCAGAGGCGGCCGATGGTCTCGATCTCAAGATCGTCGGAACGCTGGCGGCGCTGAACGGCGTGCAGGAGGGAGATATCGATTTGTCCGCTCTCGATCCATCCGGTCTCTCCTACATCCAGTTCTCCTCCGGTAGCACACGTTTTCCGCTGGGCGTCGCGGTCACGCAGCGCGCCGTGATGGCGAATGCGAAGGCGATCAGCCAGCACGGCCTGATGTTGCGGGACGGCGATCGCGCGGTGTCGTGGCTACCGCTTTACCACGACATGGGCCTGGTCGGTTTCCTGCTGACGCCCCTCACCTGCCAGATCACCATCGACCTGTTGCCGACGCGCGAATTCGCCCGCCGTCCATTCGTATGGCTCAACCTGATCTCGCGCAATCGCGGCACGCTTGCCTACAGCCCGTCATTCGGTTACGAGCTTTGCGCCCGCCGCGCGGAGACCGCCTCCATCGAGGGGATCGATCTTTCGAGTTGGCGCGTGGCCGGCATTGGCGGCGACATGATCCGTCCGCACATCCTCTCGCGCTTTTCGGACCGTTTCGCGCCAAGCGGTTTCCAGGCGGAAAGTTTCGTCGCCAGTTACGGCATGGCGGAAGTAACGCTGGCATTGAGCTTCGCTCCGCTCGGCGGCGGGATGCAAAGCGACACCATCGACATGGATGCGCTGGAAAAGAAAAATCTGGCGACGCCGTTTCAACAAGGTGCGGGACGCGGTCGTGAATTCGTTCATTGTGGGCCCGCGCTGCCGGGCTACCGCGTCGAGGTGCGCGATGAGAACGGGAATGCACTGCCCGCGCGGCACATCGGCCGGATTTTCGCTCATGGCCCGAGCTTGATGGAAGGCTATTATGGCAACACCGAGGAGTCGGCGCGCGTGCTTTCACCGGATGGCTGGCTCGACACCGGCGATCTCGGTTACTTAACGGCCGGCCAGATCGTCATAACGGGCCGCGCCAAGGATCTCATCATCATCAACGGGCGCAACATCTGGCCGCAAGACCTGGAATGGGCAGCCGAGTCGGAAGTTGCCGCGCTTCGCTCAGGAGATGTCGCGGTTTTTTCCGCCGACATCGACGCCGAAGAAAAAGTCATCGCGCTGATACATTGCCGCTCAAATGCGAGCGACGCACGCGAGGCGCTGAAAACCGAAGTGGCGGGCATCCTGCGCATGAGGCACGGGGTCGATGCGACTATTGTGCTCATTCCGCCGCATAGCCTGCCGCAAACTTCCTCAGGCAAACTCAGCCGCTCAAGGGCGAAGGCGATGTTCGTCAATGGGGTCTTCGTCGACAAGCCCGAGCCTCACAGGGAATCCGTCGTCTCCTGATGGCACCGAAGCTCGTTGCAATTACCGGCGCAAGCGGCTTTCTCGGCAGCCATACGATTGCCGCGCTTGCTGAAACCGACATGAATGTTCGAGCGCTGACCCGGAGCCTGCCGTTATTGCCTCCAGCCGAGACCGGCTTCCGCCCGGAAGTTGTCCCCGGCGACCTTTCCAATCATACCGCCCTGGCCACGTTGGTCGATGGCGCCGATGTCGTCATACATTGCGCCGGGGCGATCAAGGCCAAGAGCCTCCCCGACTTCCTGAAGGTCAATGAACAAGGGACCCGAAATCTGGCGCATGCCATGCAGCTATACGCGCCCCAAGCCCATCTCATCGTCGTCTCCTCGCTCGCCGCGCGCGAACCGCATCTCTCTTCTTATGCCGCCAGCAAGCGGGCCGGCGAAATCGCCGCCCGCGAGGTTTTTGCCGGCAGGCTCACGATTGTTCGACCGTCCGTGATTTACGGTCCTGGAGATCGGGAAACTCTGGCGATCTTCAAACTGGCCGGCCAGACGCTTGTCCCCTCCGTCGGCAAAGGTACGGGACGCATCGCCCTTATCCACGTGTCCGACGCCGCAGCTGTCCTCGCCGCCCTATGCGATTTGCCGGTTGAGTCCGACAAGCCGGTGTTGGCCCTGTCCGATCCCCACCCTGCCGGCTATGCGAGAACCGAGATTTTAAGCCAGGCCGCCGCCGCGCTTGGGCGCAAGGCACGTTTTCTACCGTTTCCCGTTTTCGCCTTCCGGACGGCGGCCCTGGCGTCCGAGCTATTTGCCGCAGTCACTGGGCGCCAGGTCGTGTTTACGCGCGGAAAAGCTAGAGAATTCCTGCATCCGGATTGGAGCGTGCACCCCGACGAGATGCCTCCACCCGGACTGCCATACCCTAAAATTAACATCAATACCGGCTTCGCCTCGACCGTCGGCTGGTACAGGAAAGCGGGCTGGCTCGCGCCCTAATCCAAGCTTCCCCCCAGTTCCCGTATTAAATTCTTGTTTTCCGTCACATTTGAGACATATTGCCTGTGTTGCGGACAGGGCATGACGGCGTTCCGGGGGGAACCAAAATCATTCCACTTTGGGTTCAAGAGTACAAAATGGCGAAAGATTCCATGTCTCACAGCGAGATCAGGGACATTATCGGCGACACCCTTTTGACGTTCTTGCCGCAGCCGGTCAAAGTTACCGTCACCGATCAGACAAACATCGTTCAGGATCTGGGACTCGATTCCCTAGCGGTCATGAATTTCGTCATGGCCGTGGAGGACAGTTTCGACATTTCGGTTCCGCTGGACCGAATCGCCGAAGTTCAAACAGTGGGTGACCTTGTCGAGACGGTCAGCCAGCTATTGGCAGGATCTTGAGTATGTCGCTTTATAAGAAGTTTCAGGCCTTGAGCGACAACTACGAGATGTTCAAGCATTCCGGTCGCAATCCGTTTGAACTCACTTTCGATGAGATCCTTTCGCCGACGGAAGGCGTGCTGAACGGGCAACGGGTGCTGCTTCTCGGAACCAACAACTATCTCGGCCTCACCTACGATCCCGATTGCATCGAGAGCTCCGTTGAAGCGGTGAGAAATTTCGGCACCGGCACGACAGGCTCACGCATCGCCAATGGCAGCTATGGCGGCCACCGCCAACTCGAACAGGCCATCGCCCGCTTTTATGGCCGGCGTCACTGCATGGTCTTCTCGACCGGCTATCAGACCAATCTAGGCATTCTTTCGACGCTTGTCGGCAAGGACGATCACCTGATTATCGACGCCGACAGCCATGCGAGCATCTACGACGGCAGCACGCTCGGCCATTCCGAGGTCGTGCGTTTCAGACACAACGATCCCGAGGACCTCCGCAAGCGGTTGCGCCGTCTCGGCGACAGGCCGGGCGAGAAGCTGGTCGTGGTGGAAGGTATTTATTCCATGCTGGGCGACGTGGCGCCCTTGCGCGAAATCGCCGAAGTGACGCGGGAATACGGTGCCTATCTAATTGTGGATGAAGCCCATTCAATGGGCGTTCTGGGCGCGCATGGCCGCGGCCTTGCCGAAGAAGCCAATGTTGAAAAAGACGTCGATTTCGTCATCGGCACCTTTTCCAAAAGTCTCGGCAGCGTCGGGGGCTTTTGCGTTTCGAACCATGCCGAATTCGATATTCTGCGCATCGCCTGTCGGCCTTACATGTTCACCGCCTCGCTGCCGCCCGCAGTCATCGCCTCGACGCTCGAAGCGCTGAACCAGATGGAGAGGCGGCCCGAATTGCGTGCTCAACTGATGGCCAATGCCGCGCGCCTCTATAATGGCCTAGACCGGATGGGCTTTACGCTCGGCCCGACAATCAACCCGATCGTATCCGTGACCGTGCTCGAGCAGGAGGTCGCTTTCGACTTCTGGAACCGGCTGCTGGATCAGGGCGTCTATCTCAATCTCAGCCTTCCGCCCGCAACGCCCCACGGCCTGCCGCTGCTGCGCTCAAGCGTCAGCGCGGTGCACACCGCCTCGCAGATCGACATGGCGCTCGATTGTTTCGAGCAGATAGGAATCGATCTCGGGCTTCTGGCGGGCTATGCCAGCAGGCAACCGGCCTATGGCGCGGCATCAGACTGACAGTCACCCTATTTGAAAATGCCTTGCCGCCACAACCGCCAGAGAACGCGCGGGGCGGTCAGTAGTGGGTGGCGTTGTTGCCAGGTTGTCAGCGCCAGTGAAATTCCCGTGTGCCGCTCGATTTTCCACGACAGGTAACCCGCGCCACCGGAAAAACTGAAGGCAGCTTTGCCGAGCCGGGCGAGGTTCAGCGGCTTGCCCAAACGTTTTCGCCAGCCCCAGGCCCGTTTCGCCCGGTCAAGCTCGCCCCGGGAATGCTGGGGTGCAAATACACCCTCGGGAAGTTCCACATAGGCAACACCCGCCTCGCTCCAAGCCGGGACCAGCAACGCGTCGAAACGGATGCCCGCCCGCGCCAGCAAATCCTCGGCGCGGCCCGCTTCCACGCGTAGTTCAACTGAATAGGTGTGCTCGAAGAGTGCACGCCAAAAGTCGCGGGGCGTTCCTTGCTCGGGTCCGAGATATGCCGCCCAGCGCGACGCTGTCACGATGGCCCGGACAATCGACGCATCGACGCGTATGCGGGCCGCTTCGTCTCTCGCCCACCCCAGCGCCACGGGCTGACAGAACCGCGCCCAGAGCGTCGTATCGAGGCTCTCCGGACGGATCAAGCGGTTAAACCGCTCGATGGAAATGATGGACACCTTGGCGCGCAGCAAGACGCCTTCGAACAGCAATTCGCGATATTCGACGCGGGGCGCCAGCAGCGTGTCGAATATCGCCGCCACGCCCTCATGCCAATCGCGCATGCGCTCGACCAGTACATAGAAATCGAGAACACCGTCAAGCCGCCCACTGCGAAGGTTGGAGCCGTAAAAAATCACCGCGAGGGGTGGCCGGGGGGCAGTCCCGGCCAGATGTGCCGCGAATGCGCTCACCGCATCGGGCAAAGGCCGAGCGATTTCCGCCGCGACCAACGATGTCAGGGGGCCGCTCACAGCACCACGAATTCAAGCCGCGGCCCTGTGCCGAGCATTACCTTGCCGGAAGGACCCGGTTCAAACACCTCGCCGTCAAGCACAAATCGTTCCGACAGTTTGAGATCGATCCGGAAAGCGCCGCCACTGCGATAATCCTCCGCGTCCTTCAGCCATTGCGGCGCGCGCCCACGCAGCAGAGAAAAGCTTGCTGACCCAAGGCGCTTCGGTTCCGCATCAATTTCGAGATAACGTAACGAGGCGCCCGCGTCGTTCCAGAAGGGCCAGATTCCCGACATTATCTTGTTGAGCGTCGTGGCTAGAAACAGGAACCGATTTTTCCCGCTGGCATTCGGCTGTCCATCGACCGCGACTTCGATTGCATCGCCCGCGAGCCATTGTTCGCGCGAGGCTTTGCGCATCGATTGCGCAAGGGAGACGGCAACAGCAATCAACACCTCCGGCGTGTGAAAGATCCCGCTCGATCGAAGCCTGCCGTGTGCGAGATCGGTGCCGCGCGTGAAGGCCGCGGCACCGAAAAACATGCCGCGTGCAACCGGACGCACATTGTCCGTCCAGTGGAGTTCAAGGCAGGCCCGCGTGCGAAGATGCCGTGGATCGTCAGCACCTTGCTGCGCAAAATCGATCAAGCTGCGCAATCCCTTTACGCCTTGCACACCGCTGCCCACATCGCCGGCGACCAGATTGGTATTTCCGGACGCTATGATCGCCATGCGTGGAGGCTGCATTTCCCAGGCTGGAGGCAGCACCGAAAGCGCGTTGTGCAAGGTGCCGTCGCCGCCATCCACAATAAGGAGTTCAACACCGCGCCGTTCAAAATCGGCCAGCACCTCGCGCATGTCGTGCGGCGAGGCGACCTCCGCGAAACAAGGGCCGAGCCATTCTTGCGCTCGTGAAGTAAACCCGTTCGCAGGACCGCGATTGCCCCGGCTGCGAGGGTTGCGGATAAGGCCGACGCGCTTCATCCGGCGAGCCACGACGAAATCGGCGCGGTTCGGCTTGAACATAGCGCCTGCACGATCTGCCAGGCATGCACGAACAGACTGAGGACGGTCCAGACCGCTACCCAGATAATGCCGAGATCGGGACGGCCGATCAGCACCGACAGCGTCAGCAGGATGAGGTTCGGATTTCGCCGGGCGGTAATGAGACGAAACCGGCTATCGAACGGCCGCCAGATATGCATCTGGATTTTGAAGCAGCGGATAAAAATTCCTTCTTCGATCCTTTGCAGGATGTAGCCGCTGACAATGGCCCCGAGGACAAGATCGGAGGCGGGAAGATCGAAGCCCGTATGCGCCAGTCCCACAATCCACGCCCACCACCAGAAAGGCGGATGCACGAGATCGATGCCGTGATCAAAAACATTGCCGATGGGGCTCGAGGTCAGCGTGACGCGGGCAAGCTTGCCGTCGACCGTGTCGAGGAACGTCATCGCATAGGCGGCTACAAGTCCCCAACCGAACATACCCTGCCAGAACAGCGTAAAGGTGATGAAGACAAATATGAGACTCGCAAACGTTACCTGATTGGGCGAGATACCAAGCTGGGCGCAGAGCTTGGTCACATGGCGCGCGGGCAGCGGCCAAACATACTTGGTGATGAGATCTGTCACACCTTTATAGGCGGCGGAGAAAAGGCGTTTCTCGATTGCGACGGCGTTGCCGGCATCGAGCTTCATGAGAACAGGTGCCTCGCGCTTGCGCAGCGCTTTGTTGTAAGCGCCGCCGAGCTCGCTCGCGGTCAGCACGCGCAAAGAGGGTGGCACGTCGTCGGCAATGTTACCGCTCCTCTCCAGCAACGCCGCAACCGGCTGGGCTTCGGTGCTGCCGACATGCGCGGCAACGACCTCTCCATTGCCGCCGATCAGCATAGTGTCCGGCGATTTCGCCAGCGCACCGACCAGCGCTTCGTCATATACCCAGTCCGCCCGCATCAACAGGCAATCACCGGCGCCGGCCGCCTCATGCGCGTCGACAAGACCGATCCCCGCCCGTGCAAGCGAACGGCGCAATCTTTCGGACGAGTTCATGCCCCAAATGGGTACCGGCGTGCCGCCAATGATCACCGCGCGAAGCGCCTCACGCGAACCGGGAGTTTTCAGGGCTGACAATTTCGTTCCTCGTATTTTCAGGGCTGACAATTTCGTTCCTCGTACAGGAAAACTGAAAGACTCATTCCCGGCAAAGTGTTTATACTATGTGGGGTCCACTTGGCGAGCCTTGCGGGTGGCCATCCTTTTGACGGAAGCCAGTTTATGGCCGCTTTCCACCTCGCTCACCTTTCCGATCCGCATCTTCCCATGGAAGGAATGCGGCTTGGCGTCCGCGACTACTTTTCCAAGCGACTTCTCAGCTACATTTCATGGCAAATGAGCCGCCGCTGGCGGCATCGCCCGGAGGTGCTGGCCCACATCGCGGCGGACATCGCCCGGGAAGCGCCCGATCATGTGGCCGTGACGGGCGATCTGACCAATCTCTCCCTGCCCGCCGAGTTCGCGCAGGCACATGGCTGGCTGTCCGGACTCGGTGCACCCGCGACCGTCAGCGTCATCGCCGGTAACCATGATTGGCTGACCGGTTCGGTTGAAGACGAAGCCGCAAGCGGCCTAGACCTGTGGCGGCCCTGGATGCGCAGCGACGATGGAAGCGCGATCTTTCCCTATACCCGAATAAGAGGGCAAGTCGCCCTGGTGGGCGTCAATACGGCGGTTCCGACACCCCCTTTCCTTGCTTCCGGCCGCATCGGCGCCGATCAGCTCTCGCGCCTCGAAACGCAACTCCTCGCATTGAAGCGGCAATGCCTGTTTCGCATCGTTCTCATACATCACCCAATCACAGATGATGCTTGCGCCGAGCGCAAGCATCTATCTGATCGCCTGCTGGTGCGCGGCGTGCTCGGTCGCGCTGGTGCCGAGCTTGTTCTTCATGGCCATACGCACAAGACATTGATGCAATCCATAGCCGGGCCCACGGGATTGATCCCGGTTCTCGGCGCGCCATCGGCGTCGGCCAATACACGGGACGCTACGCATGCCGCGGGATGGAACCTCATTTCGGTCGAGCGGCGGATGAACGCTGAAGGTCCTCGATGGCATGTCGGGGTCGAGATGCGACGCCTGACCGCAACCGATATGGCGACTGCCGCGCGCTATGCTTTTCCAGCCGGTCTTTATGGTTCAAACTATTCGGAAAGCGCAATGATCGCCTCCGTCAGTAACGCATCGTGATGTCAACATGCGTGACACCATCCACCGCCTTGAACTTCACCGCATCGAAAGAAGGCGGAGCGAGGACGACCGCCGCATTGTTGGAAAAGCCGTAGCCTTCTTCCGGAAGGCCGAGCATGCTCCGGTTGAATTTCCTGTCGCCGTTTTCGTCATGATAAATGGCGATGGCGTAAGTTCCCGGTCCCGGCACGGACAGGCAGGCGACGGTTACCGGCATTTCCGCCTTTATCCGGAGACGAGAGAGTTTCCCACCCCTTGCAAGGAAACGCTCCTTGTCGTCTGGATAAACAGTGATGGTTACGTCGCCCTTGGCGGCGCGGACATTGCTTACGGAAATTTCGAGACGCGCTTTAGCGCCGGACGGGCAGGCCGCAGCATGCGCATCGTCGGCATTTGAGATAAGCTGAATCGCAAGCGCGAACAAACCCACCCTGAACGGGATCGTTTTTGCAGCCCTTCTGAAGATCGAAACTGACACTTTTCACTCGACGTTCTGCCTGGTAAGCGGCTTAATGTGTCCGCCCTTTAACCAATAAATACGCACCACGCTGGCAACGCAAGTTCATGGCAAACAGTACTCAACAAAAATTCGACTATCCGCAATCGCTTATCGCGGAAACGCCTTATTGGTCGCTTCAGACGCGTCGGCAACAGCCCGCACTGGGCGCGGTGGTGCTTATCTGCAAGGAACCCGCGACCGCCTTCGGTCAATTAAGCGCGGCGGCATTCGCCGACCTGCAAGGCATGATCGCGGCGGTCGAGCGAATGCTCGGCGGCTTCGTCGCCTATGAGCGCATCAACTATCTCATGCTGATGATGGTCGATCCCGATGTGCATTTTCATGTCATTCCCCGCTATTCCATCCTGCGCATTTTCGAGGAGATCGAGTTTAACGATGCGGGCTGGCCGGGACCGCCGGCCCTTGCCGAGGCCGTCGCGCTCACAGACGCGCAACTCGACGCGTTGACGACGCATTTGCGTGTGCTCTGGGAACGGGGCGTTCACTGATGAGTTCTGCCGCGCCGCCTTACGGACATTCATCGTGGCTGTCGCTTATCGATCGGTATATTCTCGCTCGCGCCAGCGGGCCCTTCGCCATGGCTTTGGGCACTTCCTTATGCGCCCTGCTGCTTGAACGACTCCTGCGTCTCTTCAACCTTCTGGCGGAAACAGGCAGTCCGTTCGGTGTCGTCCTGGAACTTGCGGCCAATCTCGTGCCGCATTATCTCGGGCTGGCACTGCCCGCTGGCTTCTTCATCGCCGTTTTTGTCTCGGTGGCGCGGCTCAGTGAAGAGAACGAGTTGGATGCGATGCTTGCGAGTGGGCTTTCGATCTATCACCTGTCGCGTCCCTATATCGTCGCGGGTTGCGTCTTTGCCGTCTTCAGCATTCTGCTATTCGGATTTCTTCAACCCTATAGCCGCTACGCTTACCGCGCCATCCTCCACAGCGCGACCAATGCCGACTGGGGAGGGCAGGTGCAGCCGCGTGTCTTTATCGACGTCGACAAAAGAGTAGTGCTGACGGCGGATTTCGTTGATCAGACCGGCACGAAACTGAAGGGCGTATTCCTGCGCAAGAAGACGTCCACCGGCGAACAGGTGACAACCGCCGAAAGCGGCCAGTTCGCCCTCTCCGCGGATCGTTCTCAGATAAATCTCCTGCTGCAAAACGGCATAATGCTCGACGACGGGCCAAATGGAAAACCGCGTGCGATAAAATTCGACAACATTCTGGGCAATGTGGTCTTCAGTTCCGACGCGCCACCTTTTCGACCGCGCGGTGAACGCGAGCAGGAACTGACGCTGATCGAATTATATGCCGCCATTCACCGTCCGGGCAGCACGAGCATCAATCCGCCGCGCCTCATTTCCGAATTCCATGCCCGTCTCGTAAGGGCGCTATCCCTGCCCTTCCTGCCGCTTTTGGCCATTCCGCTTGCCATGACCGCGAAGCGGCAGCGCCCCAGTTCGGGGCTCGTCATCGCCATGCTGATCCTGCTTGCCTATCACCATGCCGTGCAAGCCGGCGAGAGCTTCGGCGATACCGGAAAAATCTCGGCGGACAAGTCACTCTGGCTGATTTTTTCCGTCTTCGCGATCTTTTGCATCTGGCTTTTTACCCGCAGTTCTCATCACCCCGGCGACAATCCGATCACACGCAGCGTCGATCGCGTAGCGCGATTTCTCGATCTCCTGCGCGGCATGCGCCTGCCCCAATGGCTGCGAAGGGTCACATGAATCGCGTTCTGCAAACTTATCTGACACGGACCTTTGCCACTCAAACGCTTGCCTGTGTCGCGGCGCTGACGGCGCTTTTGCAGGCGTTCGATCTGCTCGACAACGCGACTGATATATTGCAGCGCCATCTCGGGATTCGGGGCATCGGCTACTATCTCGCGCTCCGTCTTCCCACGATCATCGATCAGGTGCTTACCATCGGTGTACTGATCGCCAGCATAATGACTTTCAGGAATCTGGCTCGGCACAACGAGATCACGATTTTACGGACGGCGGGTATCACGACCTATAAAATGGCCATTCTCCTCCTCCCCGTCACCACGGCCATCGCTCTCTTTCAATTTGTGCTGAAAGATCAGATCACGCCGCGCACGGAGCGGGCACTGTCCGTATGGTGGCAGGCTACGCAGTTACATGACGACAACGACGATGCGTCCATCAAGCCACTCTGGTTCCGCGTAGGGCCTTGTATCGTTTCCGTCGAACTCGTTGGCGGCGATGGGCACCTCATCGAAGGCGTGGAAATTTACTGGCGCGAGAATTCGATGCTCACCCGCCGTGTCGTCGCCGAGCACGCCGAAGAAAAAACAGGTCAGTGGCTGCTCCGGAATGCGATGGAAACCGACCTGCGGGATGGCGTCGCGATCTCCGAAACGCCTCAAGACATGGTTTGGCAAATCAAGCTCTCGCCGCAAAACCTGTTGCGGCTGACCGCTCCAAATGCGCGGCTCTCCGTAAGCACCGCGCGCGACGCCTTGAATGGCAGCGAAGCAAGCAGTAAGACGCCGAGCTTCTATCAAATGCAGATTTACGAAACCTGTGCTCTCCCGTTCGCATCATTTGTCATGTTGCTACTCGGTCTTCCCTCGGCCTTCAGTCACAGTCGCGACAGGGGCGCGGCGCGATTGCCGTTTGTGGGGGCGGCAATGGGTTTGTTGTTCGTGCTTACCACCGGAATTCTGATATCTCTCGGGCAAGCCGGGACCCTTCCGCCTTTTCTAGCCATATCGACGAGCTTTATCGTCTTCGGCACGATCGCCGCGAGCCAAATTCTGTTGCTCGAGGAAAGTGTTTAGACATGAGACCGGTCGGGGGCCCTATGGTCAAGCGGCAATTTGGTCATTAGCATGGCGCTTCTCCGCAATGTTGGCGGTCCGGTAGGGTGAATACATGGCTTGGGGCAATGTTTGGCATGGACAAAGTCATAATCTCGAAGAAACGCGTCGCTTTCCCCGGCTCATGGGGCTGAGCGCGACGTCATCACGGACTCATTCGCCGCATAGGCACCATAAAAACGACATGCTGCGGAATGCGTTCTGATGCAAACGGTTGCGACTTCCTCCCTCACATCTGACGATATTGAAATTCTTCCCGTGACGACACGGGCGGAGATGGAGCGTTTCATCCGTCTGCCGGAGCGGCTTCAGGCAAACGACAAGAATTTTATTCCGCCACTGCGGTTTGAGCGGCGGATGGCGTTTTCGCCGAAATCCAATCCGCTATTTGAGTTTACGGATGTCGGCTTTTGGCTCGCCTGCCGTAACGGTATCGACGTCGGACGCATCAGCGCGCAGATCGAGCGCCGGGCCATCGAGATTCATAAGGATGACACCGGCTATTTCGGCTGCATCGCGGCGGAGGACGATCCGCTTGTTTTCCAGGCACTCACAAGCACTGCGGAATCATGGCTGCGGGCGCGGAACATGCGTCGCGTCCATGGACCCTTCAATTTATCGATCAACGAAGAGCTTGGTCTGCTCGTCGATGGTTTCGACACTCCGCCCATGCTGTTGATGGGACATGACTTGCCTTATGTCGGCAAGCGGCTTGAGGAACAGGGTTACAAGCGCGAAAAAGACGTGCTGGCTTATCTCTACGATACCGAGCAAGACATGCCCGTCGCGGTGCGGCGGCTGATCGACCGGCCTCTGCCCGCCAATGTCACCCTGCGTCATGTCGACCTGAAGCGTTTGCGCGCCGAAGTGGATGCCATCACCAATATCTTCAACGACGCGTGGTCCGGAAACTGGGGCTTTGTGCCTTTGAGTGAAGCGGAGACCGATCACCTCGCCAAGTCGTTGCGCCCGTTGCTGCATGAGAAGCTTGTCTGGTTTGTCGACGTGGATGGCGAGCCCGCCGGCTTTATCGTCTGTCTGCCCAATATGAACGACGCGATCGCCGATTTGCAGGGGAAGCTCTTTCCCTTCGGATGGGCGCGCTTTTTGTGGCGGCTGAAGGTACGCGGCGTGACAACGGCGCGCGTGCCCCTCATGGGCGTGAAAAGGAAATTCTCCTCCGGCCTGCTTGGAACTCTTCTGCCATTTTTAATCATCGACGCGGTGCGCCGCGAAGCCGCAAAACTCGGCTACCGGCAAGTCGAGCTTTCCTGGATTCTGGAGGACAATCTGCCCATGCGCCGCATCAATGAGGCGTTGGAGGGCAAGCCTTACAAGACCTATCGCATCTACGACAAACTACTCACATGAAACAGGACTTTCCTGTCCGGCCGGTTACGGCTCTGGTGCTCGCCGGTTCGCGCGGTTTGCCGGACCCGATGGCTGAGCGTGCGGGCGTCAGCCACAAGGCATTGCTGCCGATCGCCGGTATCCCCATGCTGATCCGGGTGCTGAATGCCATCCAGCCCTTGCGCGTGGAAGGTCATATCGGACGCATTGTCGTTTCGACAGAACGCCCTGATATGCTCGACAGTCTCGCGGCGCAAGGATTCGCCGTCGACGATGTGGAGTTTCTGAAGGCGAGCGGGAGCCCGAGCCAAAGCGTTGCCCAGGCATTGGAAACGCTTGGCGCGCCGCTTTTCGTCACGACAGCCGACCATGCGCTGTTAAAGCCTGAATGGATTGCCTATTTCCTCGACAGCATTCCTCCGCAAGCGGACATTGCCGTGGCACTGGCCCACGCGAAGCTCGTCATGGCCGCGGCACCTGATACGAAACGCACCTTCCTGCGTTTCCATGATGGTGCGTTTTCGGGCTGCAATCTGTTTTTTCTCGCCAATCCAAAGGCAGCCCGGGCCGTGACTTTCTGGCGGCACGCGGAGGCGAGCCGAAAACACCCTATTCGACTGGCGCGGCTTTTGGGCCTTCACACCATGCTGCGCTATGCGCTCGGACTTTTGACGCGCAACGATGTGCTGAACCGACTGAGCCGATTGACGTCCGCAAAAGCAGCTTTTGTGGATATGCCCTTTGGCGAATGTGCCATCGACGTGGATAAAGCCGAGGATTTGGAACTGGCCGAAAGGCTGGCAAAGGCGCGGCTCTAGCTATGGCTCTCACGCACCAGCTTTTCGTTGCCATCATATCCAGCAAGCCAGCCTCGGGTCATGGCCTCCCCCTTACGCAGATCGGCCGGAAAATCTATCTCGCACCATTCCAACCCCTCGACCGAAAGCGTGCCGACTTCACCGCTCGCTTTCGCGATCGTGTCGATGGCTGAGAGGTACCACTGCTTCAGTCCCTGCTCCGATTTCATCGCCCTGTCGATTTCATCCAGAAACAATTCCGCACCGCGTGCGTTGAAACGCAGAAACCCGATCGATTCTCCGTTGACGATTGAAGGATTGAGCGTCTTGCCGATGGCGCGAAGCCGGTCACCCTCGACGGAAACCTTCATGTCGTCCGCGTCATAATTCGACTTGCGGTCGATGGTCACCACTATGGGCGCCTTGTCGTTGGCAAGAAGCCGTTTCGCTATTGTCGGCTCCGACAACGTATCGCCATTGATGATAAAGAACTCGCCCGTCATCTCATGGCGCGCAACCCAGCAGCTCGCGAGATTGTCGGAGACGGCATAAAACGGGTTATGCAGCAGCCGCACCCGCATCGAGCGAATGTCGGCTTGATGCACTGCCTTCTCAACCTCCTCGGCTGCAAAGCCCGTGACGACCACGACCTCTTCCACGCCAGCTTCCCGAAGGGCAAACAGTTGCCATTCCAGAATGGAAATTCCAGACAGGTTGATCAGGCATTTGGGTCGACGCCGGGTGAGGGGCAGCAGCCTGCGGCCCTGTCCCGCGCTTAGGATAATTGCTTTCATCGTGTCGCATAGTTGCCGTTTATTTTTCTGTTGCAAAGCGAAATCGGCGACAGAAATATGACGCGAGTGCCTTATTGGCCGGGCACCGTGTCTTTCAGGACACGGCAGAAATCATTGCGACCGCATCCCGCGCGGGACAAAGCGGCACTCGCCGTCCGTCCGCTCGCAAGAGGCAAAGCGCCACAAATTCACTGAGTTGATGCGTATTCCGGGCCGTGGGTTGGATACCATCTTCAGTGACAGCCCATCCACCTGGTCATTAAGCGCGGCGTCCGACACATATCGAACGCCGGTCTGCATTTTAACCATACCAGCCGAATGGCATCATGCTGTCGTCATGACGGGCTCTTTGACTTCGAACGCAAAACCGTATTCGACCCGGCGACTGCCGCGTACAACGCCGCGCGCCGGGAGGCGCGACCATCGCCGAGATTGTCGCGGCCACCGGCTGGCAACCACACACGGTGCGCGGCGCGATGGCGGGCACCCGGTTCCATACCCGGCCTGGCGTTGATGGCCGGTCTGCCAGTGCCTCCGGCCCGCCGCCAAGGTAGTTGTCATACCAGCGATAAAAGGTCCGACGTGGGATGCCCAGTTGTTCCAGCGTGCGTCGCGCTGGCAAGTGCGACTGCTCGACGAGCTTTATGATCTCGAGCTTCTCTGATGCAGGGTACCTCATTCGTCGTCTCCCCCATCCGCGATCGTGTTTTTTTTGAGCAGGCGCAGCTCAAGAGCCTGCTCGGCAACGACCTCCTTCAGGGCGGTCGCTTCTCGCCTCAGGTCCTTCACCTCGTCGGTGGTCGCGGCCCGTGCCGTATCGCCCGCCAGGCGCCGCTTGCCTGCTTCCATGAACTCCTTCGACCACGTGTAATACAGGCTCTGGGCGATGCCTTCCTTGCGACACAGCTCGGCGATGCTGTCCTCGCCGCGCAGGCCTTCCAGCACGATCCTGATCTTGTCTTCTGCAGAGAAATGCCGACGGGTCGCCCGCCGGATATCCTTGACCACCTGCTCGGCAGGCTTCTTGGGGCTCGGGTGTTTGCTTCTCATATCCAGTCCTCGATTGCTGCGACGAGAACTAAATACTCCTTAAGCTACAACCTCAAATCTGAGCCATAGGCGCTGACGCCGGACACTTGTGATTGGCCTCGGATCGCATTCGATTGCAGGTAGTCGCATCGGGTCTTTGCAAAAATTTGTCGGCATTACTACGGTATTTTCCAGCGACGGCAGTTATCTGCTCAGCGACAGAACCGCCGTTGTGCCTTTCGAAGATTACGCCGAGGCCCTGTATGAAACATTGAAGCGGTCGATCACGACCGTGCGCAAGCAGGACAACTGGCGAAGCACTGACAAGGTCCGGCTTGTCTTTCACATGTTCAAGCCGCCGAAGGATACCGAAGCCGAGGCGATCAAACGGACGGTGGAAGACCTTGCGCTGGAGGACGTAACATTCGCGTTTGTGCATATAGCTCCAAGTCATCCCTATCTCGTATTCGACGAGTTCCAACATGGCATCGGGAACCGCGAACCGAAGAAAGGTGTTCTCGGACCAGCACGTGGCCTACATCTCAAGCTGGGTGACCGGGAATCGCTAGTCGTGTTCTCAGGCGCCTCAGAACTGAAGCAAGTCGGCGACGGCATGCCGAGACCGTGCCTGCTGAAGCTGCACCGGCTTTCGACTTTCACCGACATGACTTACCTTTCTAGACAGGCCTTCGAGTTCTCGGGGCATTCATGGCGCATGTTGTCGCCCGAGCCGTTTCCGATCACGATCCGCTATTCTGACCTGATCGCGGAAAGGCTTGCGGGTTTGAATCAGGTCGCCGGCTGGGATCCAGAGGCTGTCCGCTTCGGTCAAATTGGCCGCACGCTCTGGTTTCTGTAGAACATGATAAATCTGTCCGACATACGCGCAACGCTCCTTGCCGAACTTGGCAAAGGCAAAAACCTGCCGTGTCATGTCGCTGCATTTTGCGCTTGGATAATGGCCGATAACGATAGACTTCGTCAGTGCGCCGATGAAGCGATCGGATTCACCGGCCAGGCCCGCCATCCTCCAGCACGCGATGGCGCTCGCCAATGGCGGAGAGCGTTCGCGGCAGAGGCACGGACAATCCGCAGGCCTCGATCAACGCGCTATACCCGGCAGGGGTCGCCCGTTCCGGAAGACGCCTCTCCTGAAAAACAGTTACCGGCCCTGAAGAATGAAATTCTACCTCATTACCCATGAAAAACGATTCTCAAATATGAATTTTGATACCAAAAATACAACCACCATGAGAGATAAGTATGATTGATGAAAACAGCCTCGTCAAGAGCACAACTCGTGAAATATCGTCTTTAGTTCGGCATCGCATGAAAAACCATCCGGTGCCCGACAATCGTTCTTAAGGAGCGCAAACGCCATACCTACCGTAAGCGGTGTTTTGCCCCCACATTACCTCTGGCGTCGTGATCTGCGATCACCTTTTGATGGAAGATTGCAGGGAGTTTCTCCATGGAGAGTACATTGGAGGTTCTCACGATGGGCAAGACCGGACGTGAGGGACATCGCCGCTGGCCGGATGATGTCAAGGCGCGGATTGTTTCGGAGAGTTTGCGACCGGGGGTGAGGGTTGGCGAGGTGGCGGCGCGTTATGGGCTCAATCCGAACCACCTGTCATCGTGGCGTACGATGGCGCGCCAGGGCAAGCTGGTCTTGCCCGCTCCGGCGGATGCGGTTGAGTTTGCGGCGATGGTTGTGGAGCCGCCCGAGGCGGGGTATCCGTCGGGGAATATCAGCCGTCCCGAGATCATAGTTGGTGCTGTCACGATCCGTCTGGAGGAAGGCGCGTCAGCCAGCCGGATCGTTACCGTTGCGCGTGCGTTTGCGGTCTCGGCATGATCTTTCCGTCAAACCGCGTACGGATCATGGTGGCGACGAAGCCGGTCGACTTCCGCAAAGGACATGACGGGTTGGCGGCGCTGGTGAAGAATGAGCTGCGCAAGGACCCGTTCACAGGCACGGTCTGTGTGTTCCGGTCGCGCAAGGCCGATCGTTTGAAGCTGATCTACTGGGATGGCAGCGGTCTGGTGATGGCCTACAAGCGGCTGGAAGAGCATAGCTTCACCTGGCCTGATATCAGGGACGGCCTGATGAGCTTGAACCATGCTCAGTTCGAGGCCCTGTTTGCGGGCCTCGACTGGCGTCGGGTTCGCACCGTCGAAACGAGAGCGCCGGAAGCTATCGAATAGCTGCGGCACGGTGACTCGGCTGTCTGATTCCAAAGGCAAATCGGGGCCGGATTTGGTAGACTTGGCGCATGCCTGAGACTGCCGATCTTCTCGATAACATTGCTGCCCTGAAGGCGCTGCTGATCGCCGCGACGGCGCGTGAAGCTCGTAAGGACGAGCGGATCGAACGACTGGAAAAACTGGTTGCCGCCTTCAGGCAGGCCGCCTTCGGGCGCAAATCCGAGAGGGCCGATCCTGATCAGTTTGATCTGGCGCTGGAGGACCTGGAAACCGCCATTGCGACCATCCGGGCCGAGGAAGGAGCCGATGTTGCGCCGAGCAAACGAGCCTCCAAACCACGCGCGACCAATCGTGGTTCGCTTCCGGGCCATCTTCCTCGTATCGAAGAAGTTATCGAGCCGGAAAGCCTGATCTGCACCTGTGGCGGATGCCTGCATTGCATCGGGGAGGATGTATCGGAGAGGCTGGACGTGGTCCCGGCTCGGTTCCGCGTCATCATCACGCGCCGCCCGAAGTATGCCTGCCGTTCCTGCGGCGATGGTGTGAGGCAGGCCCCGGCACCGGCTCATCTGATCGAGGGCGGGATTCCAACCGAAGCAACAATCGCGCATGTGCTGGTCTCCAAATATGCCGATCATCTCCCCTTGTACCGGCAGGCGCAGATATACAGCCGCCAGGGCATTGATTTGGACCGATCCACGCTGGCCGATTGGGTTGGCAAGGCGGCATACGAACTGAAGCCTGTGTTTGAGGCGCTGATTGCCCATCTGAAGCAATCGACAAAGCTGTTTATGGATGAGACGCGGGCGCCTGTGCTGGACCCGGGGCGCAGAAAAACCAAAACAGGTTACTTCTGGGCCCTGGCGCGTGATGACCGGCCTTGGGGCGGTGAAGACCCACCCGGTGTTGCCTTCACCTATGCGCCGGGGCGATCTGGCCAATATGCTGAACGGATATGCGGTTTGGCTTCTACCTGCAAGACCAGCGGATTGCATTCCGGTAGCCAGAAGAACACTGCCTCGCCATCGATCCGGCAACAACGCACGCCCCATCGGGAAAGGCGACAATCCTGATCGCAAAAGATGTGTCCGGATTCATCGGGCGGGCTGCATCGGGCTTCCCGCAGGTCGGCGAGGAACGCCGGGTTCCGGCGCAGCCACTCGCCCGCCCAGCAATGCCGGTCGCCGTTAAGTAACGGATTATAGTGGGCGGGTTCGCGCCAATCAGCGCCCGAAGCGTTTCCCTCCAGAAAACGCGACCCACTTAAAGAATTACTTATGCCCGGTTCGGGTTTTTCCTCAGACATGACAGCACGCCTCCTTGCCGTGATTATCATCAGCAGACGGAAGAATGTTTGTTGGCCCTGGTGTGGTTTCCGTCCGCTCTATCGATAATCATCGATAGGAAACAGCAGGGGCGCTTTTGCGAAAGGGTTACAGCTTTTGAAATTGCGCCACGAAATATTCAAATAATTTTAAGTAAATCAGACAGTTGTTATCAGATATTTCCTCAAAATGGCCGTATTCGCGCCATGATTGCACAAGTAGACTTCGATCCTGGAGGACAGGTTGCCTATCATATTATGAGCGTCCTGCCGGTATGCCCACAACACGGTGATGGGCGCCGCGGTCGAACTTGTGTTGGGCACCCGGAAATCGATCACCGAAATCGCGCTGGATCTCGGCTTCGGGAATTTCGGCAATTTTTCAACGGCGTTCAAAAGACATACCGGCATGAGCCCGGAAGCATTCCGAAGGCGCAATGGGTGAGGTTGCGCGGTCCAGGCTGCGGCCCACCCCTATCCCCTTTTGCCCTTGAATAGCATGTCTGTCGAATACCCAAATATCCCTCCACAACACCGCGCGCTCAGGTCACACCCACCCCCATTTTCGATGGCTTTTCATAGAAAAAGCCCCGTCACGGGCGCGCCGTGCGGGGCTTTTTTTCTTGTAAGTCATTGTTATATATCGCACTCTATCGAGTTATAACAAAAGTGGTTGCGGGGGCAGGATTTGAACCTGCGACCTTCAGGTTATGAGCCTGACGAGCTACCGGGCTGCTCCACCCCGCGTCAATTTCTGATCACCGGGCCATGCCCGGCAGCGTCTGTTCGTTTGCGCTTCGAGGCTTCGCCTCCCCAGCGCGGGCGGGCTGCTCCACCCCGCGTCAAAACCTGTAATACCCGAACGCGTCTTGTCCGCTTCGCACAAGCGATCGAGACAAAGAAGGTCAGGATGTTGTGACGAGAGAGCAAGGCCCGCAAGGGCGTAATCGGAAGAAGGGACCGATGAAATGTATTTTGCAGGCCTGGCAGCGACCTACTCTTCCATGCCTTAGGACATAGTACCATTGGCGCTGAGGGATTTAACGGCCGAGTTCGGGATGGGATCGGGTGCAGGCCCCTCGCAATAACCACCAGGCCGGCAAAACACATTTCATCAGGGCACGAATGATTATATTCAGTCTTGTTCAGGATCTCATTGTGCCTTCCAGAGGCCTTCAATGAGCAGAGATAAATGAGAGTAATCAAGCCAATCGAGCGATTAGTACCAGTAAGCTACATGCATTGCCGCACTTCCACACCTGGCCTATCAACGTGGTCGTCTCCCACGGCTCTCAAGGGAAAACTAGTTTTGAGGTGGGTTTCCCGCTTAGATGCTTTCAGCGGTTATCCCGTCCGTACGTAGCTACTCGGCTGTGCCGCTGGCGCGACAACCGATCCACCAGAGGTACGTTCATCCCGGTCCTCTCGTACTAGGGACAAATCCTCTCAATTTTCCTACACCCACGGCAGATAGGGACCGAACTGTCTCACGACGTTCTAAACCCAGCTCACGTACCACTTTAATCGGCGAACAGCCGAACCCTTGGGACCTGCTCCAGCCCCAGGATGTGATGAGCCGACATCGAGGTGCCAAACCTCCCCGTCGATATGGACTCTTGGGGGAGATCAGCCTGTTATCCCCGGCGTACCTTTTATTCGTTGAGCGATGGCCCTTCCACGTGGAACCACCGGATCACTATGACCGACTTTCGTCTCTGCTCGACATGTACGTCTCGCAGTCAGGCAGGCTTATGCCATTGCACTCAACAGCTGATTTCCGACCAGCTTGAGCCTACCATCGCGCGCCTCCGTTACTCTTTGGGAGGCGACCGCCCCAGTCAAACTACCCACCATGCAGGGTCCCGGACCCGGATAACGGGCCGCGGTTAGACGCCAGTAAAAGTAAGGGTGGTATTTCAAGGATGGCTCCATCTGAGCTGGCGCCCAAACTTCAAAGCCTACCACCTATCCTACACATGCCGTCACTAACGCCACTGCAAAGCTATAGTAAAGGTGCACGGGGTCTTTCCGTCTGACCGCAGGAACCCCGCATCTTCACGGGGAATTCAATTTCACTGAGTCTATGCTGGAGACAGCGGGGAAGTCGTTACGCCATTCGTGCAGGTCGGAACTTACCCGACAAGGAATTTCGCTACCTTAGGACCGTTATAGTTACGGCCGCCGTTTACTGGGGCTTCGATTCAAAGCTTGCACCTCTCCTCTTAACCTTCCAGCACCGGGCAGGCGTCAGACCCTATACGTCGCCTTGCGGCTTCGCAGAGCCCTGTGTTTTTAGTAAACAGTCGCTACCCCCTGGTTTGTGCCCCCCATACTGGTTGCCCAAGTACGGGGCCTCCTTCTCCCGA
>CAVOKW010000043.1:0-117500 GCA_963696585.1 uncultured Alphaproteobacteria bacterium | reverse complement strand
CGCCAGCTATGAAGGCGTCGCGACGGCGTCCCTGACCGCTGACAGCGCCCCTCAGATCATGGCGTCGAATATGCCCGGCATGGGAGCGGACCCGCTTGTGGCCCAGACCGCCACCAGCATGCCGGTCGCGCGCTTGACGATGGCTGCCCCCGGACAACAGGCGCCGCAACCGACCCCTGACGCCGAGCCCGCGCTGGACGCTCTGCGCAGCACACTGGACATGCAGGCTGAACCCGTTTCCGCCGCCCCGGTCGAGCCCCGGATCATGCACACGACCATCGAGCTCAGCTCAGGCGAGACGCTGATGGAAGTGCTGACCAATGCCGGTGCCGATCGCGTGGACGCCTACCATGCCGTCGCCGCCATGAAGGATCACTACAGTCCGACAAAACTGCGCGCAGGCCAATCAATTGATCTGACATTCATCAAGACGCCCATCGAAGCAGGCGCGGCACCCGTGACAGGTGATACGGCGGCATCCGACGCCACGGTAGAGACAGGCTCAACGCCTGCCATGCTGCTGACATCCATTTCCCTGCAGCCCGATATCGAGCGCTCGATCAATGTCAGCCGTTCCGAAGATGGCGGTTATACGAGCCAGGAAATCCAGAAAGAACTGACGCAGGCTTATGCGCGCGGCAAAGGCGCCATCAAATCAAGCCTTTTCCTTGATGCCGAACAAGCCGGTGTCCCCGCCCAGATCATCGTCCAGATGATCCGCATGTTCTCTTACAGCGTCGATTTCCAGCGCGAAATCCACCCCGGCGATCAGTTTGAAGTCTATTTCGACCGCAAGCTCGATGAAGACGGTGTCGCCGTGAAAGAAGGCGAAATCGCTTTTGCCTCGCTCACCGTTTCAGGCAAGCAATATCGCCTCTGGCGCTTTGAAATGCCCGATGGCACCGTCGATTATTTCGACGACAAGGGCAACAGCATGAAGAAGTTCCTGATGCGCACGCCCATCGACGGTGCCCGCATCAGTTCCGGCTTCGGCATGCGCCGTCACCCCGTTCTCGGCTACAGCAAAATGCATGCAGGCGTTGACTTCGCCGCGCCCAAAGGCACACCCATTTATGCCGCTGGCGATGGCAAGATCGAGACCGCCGGCTGGGTCAATGGCTATGGCAATTTCGTCAAGATTCGCCACGGTAACAATTACGAAACAGCCTACGGCCATATGAGCGCCTTTGCGCGTGGCATCAAGCGCGGCACCCGCGTGAAGCAGGGCGCCGTCATCGGTTATGTCGGCTCGACGGGACGCTCAACCGGCCCCCATCTCCATTATGAAATCATCATCGCCGGTAAAAAAGTAAACCCCAAAGGGATCAAGATGGCGACAGGTGTGAAGCTCGACAAGAAGCAGATGGCAGCCTTCCAGACGCAGCGCGCCGCCGTTGACAAGCAGATGGCGCAGACCCCGACCCTGACCCAGGTCGCGCAGGTTTCAACCGGCGCCAAGAGCCCGGAAATCACCGCCAATTAATCCGCCATCGGATCATCGGCACGCAAAAGGGCTGGTTTTCACCAGCCCTTTTTCATTGTCCGAGGCCTGTTGCAGCCCTTAATGCAGCACCGGCGGAACCTCATCATCGGCATCATGATGCCCTGCGGCATGACCATTGATGAGCAGACCATCCGCACTTGCCGTGACCTTCACCGTCTCGCCATCCTTGATGCGGCCCATCAGCAAAAGATCCGCCAGATTGTCCTGCAGGGCGCGCTGGATCACCCGCTTCAGGGGCCTTGCCCCATAGACCGGATCATAACCGGCATCCGCAAGCCAGCTCCGCGCCGCCGGATCGAGATGAATCTCGATCTGGCGTGCCGCCAACAGCTTCTGCAAGCCCCGCATCTGGATATCGACGATCGCATCCATCTGCGCCCGCGTCAGGCGACGGAACAGCAGAATCTCATCAAGACGATTGACGAATTCCGGCCGGAACCGCGAACGCACCACATCCATCACCTGCTCGCGAACCGCATCCACCTCCTCGCCATCTTTCTGTTCGGCAAGATATTCCGACCCCAGATTCGAGGTCATGATGATCAGCACATTCTTGAAGTCGACCGTGCGGCCCTGCCCGTCGGTCAGACGGCCATCATCAAGCACCTGCAACAGCACATTGAAGACATCGGGATGGGCCTTCTCGATCTCGTCGAACAGCACGACCTGATAGGGCCGACGCCTGACCGATTCGGTCAGCGCCCCGCCTTCCTCATAGCCGACATAGCCGGGCGGCGCGCCAATGAGGCGAGCCACGGAGTGCTTTTCCATATATTCCGACATATCGAGACGACAGATCGCCTGATCGTCATCAAACAGGAAGTCAGCCAGCGCCTTGGTCAGCTCCGTCTTGCCGACACCCGTTGGCCCGAGAAACAGGAACGACCCGATCGGCCGGTTCGGATCCTGCAATCCGGCCCGTGCCCGTCGCACCGCGCGCGACACAGCCGACACAGCTTCGTTCTGGCCGACAACACGCTTGCCGAGTGCCTTTTCCATGCCGATCAGCTTGTCGCGCTCACCTTCGAGCATCTTATCGACAGGAATGCCCGTCCAGCGCGACACGATGCCCGCCACATGGGCCTCGGTCACAGCTTCCTCAACCATCGCCCCCGCGCTGCTGGCATTCTTCTCGGTCTCGGTGAGCTTGCGTTCGAGATCGGGAATAATGCCATAAGCCAGTTCCGAGGCGCGCTCGAGCTTGCCCGCGCGTTGCGCCTGCACAAGCTCATTGCGCGCACCATCAAGCTCTTCCTTGATCTTCTGGGCGCTGGCGAGCTTGGATTTCTCTGCCTGCCAGTTGCCGGCAAGATCAGCGGATTTCTTTTCAAGCTCGGCCAGCTCGACGTCGAGCTTGCTCAGCCGTTCCTTTGAGGCTGCATCGGTCTCTTTTTTCAGGGCCTCACGCTCAATCTTGAGCTGGATCACGCGGCGATCAATCTCATCAAGCTCTTCCGGCTTGGAATCAACCTGCATGCGCAAGCGGCTGGCGGCTTCATCCATCAGATCGATGGCTTTATCCGGCAAAAAACGATCGGCAATATAACGATCCCCGAGCGTGGCGGCGGCCACAATCGCCGCATCCGTGATTCGCACGCCGTGATGCAGTTCATATTTTTCCTTCAGCCCGCGCAGAATCGACACCGTGTCTTCGACCGTCGGTTCATCGACAAAAATCGGCTGGAAGCGACGCGCCAAAGCGGCATCCTTCTCGACATATTTGCGATATTCATCAAGCGTCGTTGCGCCCACGCAGTGCAGATCACCCCGCGCCAGCGCTGGCTTGAGAAGATTCGAGGCATCCATCGCGCCATCGCTCTTGCCCGCGCCGACAAGCTGATGCATCTCGTCGATGAAAAGAATGATCCCGCCATCCGCGCCACTGATTTCAGCCAGCACCGCCTTCAAGCGCTCCTCAAACTCACCACGATATTTGGCGCCCGCAATCAGCGCACCGAGATCAAGCGCCATGAGCTGCTTGTTCTTGAGCCCTTCCGGCACATCGCCATTGACGATTCGCAAAGCCAGACCTTCGGCAATCGCGGTTTTACCGACACCCGGCTCGCCAATCAGCACCGGATTGTTTTTCGTGCGCCGTGAAAGAACCTGAATCGTGCGGCGAATCTCTTCATCGCGCCCGATCACAGGATCAAGTTTGCCCGATCGCGCATCTGCCGTGAGATCGCGGGCATATTTCTTCAAGGCATCATAGCCTTCTTCGGATGAAGCCGAATCAGCCGTGCGTCCCTTTCGCACGCGATCAATGGCAGCATTGAGCGTCTGGGCGGTGACACCGGCTGTGGCAAGAATTTTGTGTGAGTCAGTGCCCGGCAAAATGAGCAGCGCCAGCAGCAGCCGTTCGGCGGTGACAAAACTGTCCCCCGATTTCTTGGCAAGCTGTTCGGCCTGATCGAATATTTTCGCTGTTTCAGGCGCAAGATAAAGCTGACCCGCCCCTGACCCTTCAACCTTTGGCATTTTGGCAAGCACGGCTTCAACGCCACTCAGCGCTTGATCCGGTCGACCGCCCGCCGCGCGGATCAATCCGGCAGCCAGGCCTTCCTCATCATCCAGGAGCACCTTGAGAAGGTGCTCGGGCGTAAACCGCTGATGGCCACTACGCGTCGCCAGCCCTTGGGCGGACTGAATAAAGCCGCGCGAGCGGTCTGTATATTTCTCGATATCCATTATCTGTCCCTTTCAAGCACGCAAGGCCGCCGGTCCACTTTCCATCCAACCGGGGGTCGGCATGTGTTGCGGACTCTTGCGCTTGCGCCTTACCGTCATGATCGGCGACAACGCTCAAAAGAGCGTTGCCGGGGGCAACCCGATAGATGGCGCTGCCCTCTTGCGGATATGGTGTGTCTTTGTCGCCACACAAGGTGGCGAAGCGGCAGAGAACTGCGGTATTTTGTCTTTCGAGTGAGAGGATATGCCCCGTGGCAGCAGCAAATGCGCGCGTAAACGCGCTTTACCGATACCCCGTCAAGGGCCTCTCGCCCGAATCACTTCAGGAGGTCCGCCTCGAAACAGCTGGCACTTTTCCCTGGGATCGCGCTTTTGCCCTCGAAAATGGCTCGGCGGACTTTGATCCGTCCGCGCCCAGGCATTTTCCCAAGATCAAGTTTCTGATGCTGATGCGCCATGAGGCGCTCGCCAGTCTGCAAACACGTTTTGACGACGCGCAGATGAGGCTCCACATTTCCCGCAAGGGTGAGGCGAAACTGGTTGCCGATCTTTCCAGCGCACAAGGCCGGGCCGATCTTGAAACTTTCATGCAGGACTTCATGGGGCCGCTGGCCAAAGGCAGGCCGCATCTGGCCCATGCACCGGGATTTTCGCATTCCGATTGCCCGGCAAAGCTCATTTCGATCATCAATCTGGCCAGCGTGAGGGAACTCGCGACCAAAATCGGACGTGATGTCGATCCGCTGCGCTTCCGCGCCAATATCTATATCGAGGGTCTCCCCGCCTGGCAGGACCATGACTGGGTCGGCCGGGACTTCAAAATCGGCACCGTCGAGATGACAGGCTACAAGCTCACCGAACGCTGCGCCGCAACCAATGTCAATCCGGTGAGCGCGCACCGCGACATGGAAATACCCAGGACGCTCTTACAGACATATGGCCATAGTGATCTGGGGCTTTATGCCGAGGTGAAAACGCCGGGCGCAATCAGACTCGGCGATGACATCATCCTGTAGTCGGCAACGCCGATCAGACGACGGGTGCGCTGTCCACAGGCTCTGAAGCCGTTTCAATCGGCGCGGCAGAACTCTCCTCACCGCCTGCTTCATGGCGTGGTGCGCCTTCGCTGCCCACATCGCTGCGCTGGCGACGACGGCGATTCTGGCGACGGCGCGGCGGCTGTCCACCTTCGGCATTTGCCGCATTGCCATTGCCCTGATTCGGATTGGCCTGAGGCGCATGGCCCTGAGTCGCATGGCCCTGAGGCGCGGCGCGCATGTCGCCATCATCCTCATCATCGCCACCATCATTCTCATTCTGCGACGCATGAGCGCCATTGCCATTGCCGCCATTATGCGAGGCATTCTGATGATAGGGCTGGCCCGGGTGACGTGGCTGCTCGCCATTGTCCTGCATATCATCGTCATCATAATCTTCATCATCATCCTGAGGACGATAGCCGAGATTATTCTGCGGGCGCGGCTGACCTTCAGCACCAACCTGCGAGGCCATGAGCAGGCGATAGTAATGCTCTGCATGCTGATAGTAGTTTTCAGCCATCACACGGTCGCCCGCCGAAATCGCATCCCGCGCGAGTTGCTGATATTTCTCACACACATGAGCCGCCGTACCGCGGATCTTCACATCAGGACCATTGCTGTCAAAAGCACGGTTTGACGATGAGCCTTGTGGTTTCCGCCCGCGCCCGCGCGAGCGCTTGGAGTTGTTCTGCCCCTGCCTCATATGGTCTTCATTCTCGCTGATCTGTTCATGTGAGTTGGTCTCGTAATTCCGGTTTTGTCGCTCATGCCGGGCCACTTTGGGCCCGCGCCACCGATAAAGGGATGCGTCCGGCAATGCCGGCTTGCATCATCCTCAAGACCGATCTTTCGGTCTGCAAACCATCCAGCCCAATGCCGGATCGGTCAGTTCGGATGCGAAGAGTTTCAGGCTCTGGCTGCCAGGCCACGTGGCCTTGGCGACATTCTCTCTTCAATCTGGCCAGCCAGGCCATTGCCTGCGGGATTGATCTCTAGCCTCGATGCTGAAAGCCGGTCAAACCGACATCGCCTGCTTATAGATAAGCATTCACAATCCAACATCAATAAGCGAGGCCCCACCCCGGCTTGCGTCTCTGACTGAACCTAGCCGCTAAATCGGCTCATTCCAAACCTTTTTTATCACATCGCAGGAACGTGCCTGATCCCGTGGCAGCCTTGCCACGACCACCCGCAAGATACCTGCCAGATCAGGCACCATTTCGAGAATCTCAAGCCCGGCGCCCTGAAAGAGCGTCGAAACGGCCGCCTGCTGACCTTGAGCAAACTCGACCACGCAATGACCCTCCGCTCGCAAAAGGCCCGGCATGGCCTTGGCCAAAATACGATAGGCCGCCAATCCATCATCGCCACCATCCAGCGCCAGCAAGGGATCATGCAGGCGAACCTCCGGCGCAAGCCGCTCGATATCGGCCTGGGGAATATAGGGCGGATTCGAAATCACCATGTCAAAATGCGACGAAATGTCCTCATGCCAGTTGCCGCAGCGAAATTGGGCTTGTGCGGCCAGACCGATATCGGCGGCATTGGCCCGCGCCTGTTCAACCGCCAGAGGCGCTATGTCAATGCCAAGTCCGCTGGCACAAGGCCGTTCGCTCAACAAGGCCAGCAACAGACATCCCGTGCCTGTTCCCAGATCGAGAATCGTCGCCCGCTCATCGGGCAAATAGCGCAATGCTGTTTCGACAATCGTTTCACTGTCAGGGCGCGGATCAAGCGTGGCGGCATTGAGCCCGAATGGCAAACCCCAGAATTCACGCAAGCCCAGAATGCGCGACACCGGTTCATGTGCCAACCGTCTCGCAGCCATTTCATCGAGAAGTCGCGACTCCGCAGGTAATATCGGCTCACCGCCAGCAATGATGAGTTCCGTCTCGTCTATCCCCGTAGCCGCCATCAGCAACAGCCGCGCATCGAGCTGGGGCTGATCGAGACCGGCCGCATGAAATTGCGCCGCCACTTGTCGCCAGGCTTGCTCGCGGCTCGCCACCTCAGGCGTCCTCGCCCATCGCCGCCAAACGTTCGGCCTGATCTTCGGCAATCAGCGCCGAAATCATTTCATCCAGCCCATCGCCTGCCAAAACCAGTTCGAGCTTGTGCAAGGTGAGGTTGATGCGGTGATCAGTGACACGGTTCTGCGGGAAGTTATAGGTGCGGATGCGCTCGGAGCGATCCCCCGAGCCAACCTGACCGCGCCGGTCGGCGGCACGCTCGCGGTCCACGCGTTCGCGTTCCGCTTCATAGATGCGGGCGCGCAGGATCTGCAAGGCGCGCGCCTTGTTCTTGTGTTGCGACTTCTCATCCTGCTGCGCCACGACAATGCCAGTCGGCAAATGCGTGATGCGCACGGCACTTTCAGTCTTGTTGACATGCTGGCCGCCCGCACCGCTGGCGCGATAGACATCAATGCGAAGATCCTTGTCTTCGATCACGATATCGACTTCCTCCGGCTCGGGCAGCACGGCGACGGTGGCGGCCGATGTGTGAATGCGGCCGCCGCCTTCTGTCACCGGCACGCGCTGCACGCGATGCACGCCCGACTCAAACTTCAATCGTGCAAATGGCCCCTTGCCCGAAACTTCGGCAATGATTTCCTTGAAGCCACCCACTTCACCCGGCGAGGCGCTGATGAGTTCGACCTTCCAGCCTTGCAGGGCCGCATAGCGTTCATACATGCGGAAAAGATCCCCGGCAAAAAGCGCGGCCTCGTCGCCCCCCGTGCCGGCGCGCACTTCGAGAATGACATTGCGCTCGTCAGCGGCATCCTTTGGCAGCAGCATGATCTGCACATCATGTTCAAGCTGGGGCAAGGCGACATCCAGCCGCTCAAGTTCTTCACGCGCCATCGCCGCCATTTCGCGGTCGGCGAGCATGGTTTCAGCCTCGGCGCGACCCTGCCTTGCGTCTTGCAGCGCATTGATCGCCTCGACGACGGGTGTCAGCTCCGAGAGTTCACGCGACAGCGCCACGAAGCGCTCACGCGGCACATCCGAATTGAGTTCGGATCGGACAGCTTCAAAGCGATCAAGCACTCTGCGCAATTTATCCTGGGGAATCATATCAATATCAGTCTGTGGAATCGGAAGGGAGAAAGCGGCGCGCCAATAAGGATGGCCCGCTAATCCCCTGCCAGCGCCCGCGGCTGGGCCTCGCCAAGCGCGCGAGCCGCCTCGATTTCTGCGGCCTTGGCTTCCACAAGTTCGACGAGATGCTCGACGATATTTTCATTGGCGAGTTTGTGATCGGTCACGCCACTCAGATAGACCATGCCCGATCCCGCGCCGCCGCCGGTAAAGCCGATATCTGTCTGCATGGCTTCGCCCGGTCCATTGACAACGCAGCCAATGACCGAAAGCGACATCGGCGTGGCGATATGCGCCAGGCGTTCTTCCAGCAGCTTCACGGTCTCAATGACGTTGAACCCCTGCCGCGCACAGGACGGACAGGAAATGATCGTCACGCCGCGATGGCGCAAACCCAGCGACTTCAGAATATCAAAGCCGACTTTGATTTCTTCCACAGGATCAGCCGACAGCGACACGCGGATCGTGTCGCCAATGCCCGACCACAACAACATGCCAAGGCCGATCGACGATTTGATCGTGCCGGACATCAGGCCGCCGGCCTCGGTAATGCCGAGATGCAGCGGACAATCGATCACGTCGGCGAGCTGCTGATAGGCCGCGACCGTCATGAAAACATCCGACGCCTTCACGCTGATCTTGAATTCATGAAAATCATGATCCTGCAAGATGCGGGCATGATCGAGCGCGCTTTCCACCATCGCGTCCGGGCAGGGCTCGCCATATTTTTCCAGCAGGTCGCGCTCCAGCGATCCCGCATTGACGCCAATACGCATCGAACAGCCATGATCCTTGGCCGCCTGAATGACATCGCGCACACGCTGTTCGGAACCGATATTGCCGGGGTTGATGCGCAGGCAGGCCGCCCCGGCCTGCGCCGCTTCAATGGCGCGGCGATAATGGAAATGGATATCGGCAACAATCGGAACCTTGACCGCCTTGACGATGGATTTGAGCGCCGCCGTCGCCGCTTCATCGGGACAGGAAACGCGCACAATATCGGCGCCCGCCGCCTCCAGCGCCTGCACCTGCGCAATGGTCGCCGCCGCATCGCCCGTGATCGTGTTTGTCATCGACTGGACAGCAATCGGCGCATCGCCTCCCACCGGCACGGAACCGACATGGATTTGGCGGCTCTTGCGCCTTGCTATGTCACGCCAGGGACGAATACTCATGGAAACGGGATCACGGGGTTCAGGGCCAAATCGGCAACCAGCGCATCATATCACGCGGCCAGGCAATCAGGCCATTTCCGACCAAAACGTTCGGCTCAGGAGAGATATAGGGGACAAGCCTCGCCTTGGCGAGACCCTTTTCCGCATTATTGCACGCTATTGCCTGCTGGCACCGCAGCGCCCGGTTCGGCAATTGCCTGCGGCTCGACCGGGGTTGGCTTGGGCATCGCCGCCAAAAGATCAACAGCATCAAGCGGTTTGCCCGTCAAAACCAGCGTGGGGGGTCCCGCAAGACCGAGCGACTGGCCATCGACCAGCAATTCGAAAGCGCTCGCATCCCGCGCCACCAGAATGACGCCGGGCTGGCCCGGGGCACGATAGGTGTCACCTGCCTGAAGCGTGCGTTCAATCAGGACGCGACCATGCGCATCCTCAACCCGGATCCAGGCGTCACCCTTGCGCGCCCGTATGGTCACGCGTCCATCCACATTTTCCGTGCCATAGGCCGCGCCCTGCGGCAAAACCGGAAGCGAATTATCAACCACATCGGGTGCCGCTTGCGGCGCCGTACCTATAGCGGCAACCGGTGCTTCAGCCTCGGCTGTCGGCTCGACAGCCAATTCAACGGGGCCCGGCACATAAACCGAATGTCCCGGATTGACGACATCGCCTGCTGAGGTGGTCGACGCAGAAGCTGTATCACCGCTGGCAGAAGGAGGAACAGAAATGTCAGGAGCCGGTGCCGGTGCGTCCTGCGCCAGCTGATCGCTTACCGGAGCCATGCGCCCAGCTGTCGTTTCATCGGCGGAGCGAAACAGCAGCCATCCGCCAAAGAGGCCGACCGCCGCCACCATCGCGACGATGATAGCGGCCCCTCGTGGCAAACGACGATTATCATCAAGTTTGGGAAAAACCAGTTCCGCCGCCGCTTGCTCAAGCGCGTCCAGCTCGGCCTTGTAGCGATCCACCACATGGCGTGGATCAAGTCCCAGATGTTCCGCATAGGAGCGAATGAAACCAATGGCATAAGTGCGGGCCGGGAGCTTGTCGTGCCGCCCCTCTTCCAGCGCCTCCAGATGTTCGCGCTTGATGCGGAGCGATCCGGCGATGCCGCGCAAATCCTCGCCGCGCCGCAGACGGGCCGCACGCAGGTCAGCGCCAACCGATTCCGCCACATTCGACATCTCATTTGTAATGTCGCGCAAATGCAGCCGACGACGGGCCTCCAAACGGTCATCCGTCGGGAGCATCGTGATCTTGTTCGTGTTCTGGGGGTCTTCCCCGAGCTGTGCCATATTTGATGCGTTCTTCCGCTTGGCGGTTATTGGAGACGAGCGGCTCAATCATCCGGAATCGACCAGAATCAACCGGATACCACTGCCCGCACGCCCCTAGCCCGATTTGAAAGAATAAACCAAAAGCGTTGAATTATCGCAACAAGGGATTGTCATATCGGACAAATTAAATCGAAATTTCAAACAAATCAGGTTTTGGCCCGGCTTGTGCCAATTGCCCGGATCAAACGACGACGCCATGGTCCTCGGCGAATTGAGCCAGCGCCTCGCGCACACTTCGCGTTGGCAATGTGTAAAGCTCTTCCATGAAGGCCGCCAATTTGGTCGCATCCAGCGATCTGGTCATCATCTTGACAGGACCAATGGCGGCCGGCGACATCGACACGCGCCGCAAGCCAATGCCGATCAGCGCCATGGCTTCGAGCGGCTTGCCCGACATTTCCCCGCAAAGCGTCAGCGGCACATTATGAGCGCGGCAACGCAATACCACATGATGCAGCATGCTGAGCATGGCCGGACTGAGAAGATCATAGCGACCGGCAACGCGCGGATTGCCGCGATCGGCGGCAAACAGGAACTGCATCAGGTCATTGCTGCCAATCGAGACAAAATCGACAATCGGCAACAGCGTATCAAGTTGCCAGAGCAATGAGGGCACCTCAAGCATCGTGCCGACCCGCAGGGTTGTCGGGGCCGGTTTGCCAAAGCGTTCAAGCCGGGCAAGCTCCTTGTCCACCAGTTCGCGGGCCTGCTGGAACTCGCTCACATCGGCGATCATCGGAAACATCATGTGCAGCGAGCGTCCGGCTGCCGCTGTCAGCAGCGCGCGGATCTGTTGCCGCAACAGGCCTGGCCTGTCGAGCCCGATGCGCACTGCCCGCCAGCCAAGCGCCGGGTTTTCTTCCTTCAGCAGCGCCGGATTCATGTAAGGCAGCATCTTGTCGCCGCCAATATCAAGCGTGCGAAAGACCGTCAGCTTGTCCTGCGTCGAATCGAGTACGGCGCTATAAAGTTCGATCTGGTCCTTCAGCGTCGGCATGCGCGAGGCAATCATGAATTGCAGCTCGGTGCGGAAAAGGCCGATGCCTTCGGCGCCCGATTCTTCAAGATGCGGCAGATCGACCTGCAAACCCGCATTCACAAAGAGCGTGATTTTCTCGCCATCCTTGGTGATCGCGGGTTCATTGCGGATCGCCTTGTATTGTTCCTGCTTGCGGGCGCGGAACCTGGCTTTCTCCGAATAAGAGGCGATGACATCCTGCGAGGGGCGCACATAGATCGCCCCCGTATCGCCATCGACGATGATCGCATCACCTTGCTCGATCTTGTCCAGAATGCCTTCCGCACGACCAACCGACGCAATGCCGAAGGCGCGGGCGACAATCGAGACATGCGCGTTGGCTGCGCCCTCTTCGAGCACCAGACCGCGCAACCGTGACTTGTCATAGTCCAGAAGCTCGGCCGGGCCCATGTTACGGGCAATAACAATCGCATCATTGGGCAGATTGTCGCTCGCCGATGACAGCGTCACACCGGTCAACTGACGCAACAGGCGATTGGCAAGATCGTCAAAGTCATGCAGACGATCACGCAGATAAGGATCGGCCGCCCGTTGCAAGCGGGCCCGCGTGTCATTCTGCACGCGCTCCACGGCAGCTTCCGCCGTCAGGCCGGTGAGCACCGCTTCGCTCATGCGTTTGAGCCAGCCACGATCATTGGCAAACATGCGATAGCTCTGCAGCACCTCGCGATGTTCACCCGCATGGCTCAGATCGGCGGTTTCCAGCATGTCGTCAATCGACACGCGCAAGGCATAAACGGACTGCTCAAGCCGTACGAGTTCGGCATCGACGTCTTCGGCGATGAGGTGCGTGACATGCACACGCGGCTCATGCAGCACCGCATGTCCAAGGGCGATGCCTTCGGCAAAACTCGCCGCCTGATGAAAATAGGCCTGACGCGCGCGATTGGGCTCGTCAAATTCCTGAAGCGCCACCAGATCGCCCGCCGCCACAACCTCTGCCAGAACCATGGCAACAGTCTGCAGCGCCTCGACCTCTTCTTCCGTGTAATGGCGCTTGGTCCGGTTTTGCACCGCAAGCACACCGACCACGCGCCCCGAGCGCAAGATCGGCACACCCATCAGCGACTTGTAGATTTCTTCGCCGGTTTCGGGGCGATAGGCAAAGCCCGGATGCGCCTGCGCGTCGGCCAGATTAAGCGGCCTGGCATGAGCGGCAATATCACCGATCAAGCCCTCGCCCACCTTCAGCCGTGTATTATGAACAGCCGAGGGCTTCAAACCTTCTGTGGCGAAAAGCTCAAGATCCTGGGTCGCCCGCATCAGATAGACCGAGCACACCTCCGCCACCATGTTGGAAGCGATCAGCACAACGATCTTGTCCAGCCGCTTTTGCGCAGCCTCAGGCTCCGCCATGACCTCGCGCAGCCTGCGGAGCAAGACGCGTGGACCAGCGACGGAGCCCGCCATCAGCAGTTTATCCGTATGCAGCGCCGGGCCGGTAAAGGCCGCTGGGAAGGATAGCCCATCTAATCCCCGTTATTCGGCATCAAGACCATAAGCCGTGTGCAACGCGCGAACGGCAAGTTCAGTATATTCCGACGCGATCAAAACGCTGACCTTGATTTCGGATGTCGTGATCGCCTGAATATTGATGCCCTTGGCCGCCAGTGTCTGGAACATGGTTTTTGCCACGCCCGCATGGCTGCGCATGCCGATGCCGATGATCGACACCTTGACGACATTCGTGTCAGTGCGCACTTCCTGAGCGCCGATCTCCGCGCTCACCTTGCGGATCACATCCTCGGCGCGGGCAAGCTCCGCCTGCGGCACGGTGAAGGTCATGTCGGTGCTTTTGCCGTCATCCGAGACATTCTGGATAATCATGTCGACATTGATGGAGTTGTCGGCCAGAGGGCCGAACACGCGCGCGGCGACACCGGGCTTGTCTTCAACCTTGACAAGCGTGACCTTGGCTTCGTCCTTCGAATAGGCGATGCCGCTGACGACCTGCTGTTCCACGATCTCTTCCTCATCGCAAACGAGAGTGCCAGGACCGGTCGATTCCGGCCCGTTACCGATTTGAACCGCATCCGGCGCGTCAAAACTTGACCGCACCTGAAGGCGTACTCTGTGAACCATGGCAAGTTCGACGGAACGGGTCTGGAGAACCTTGGCGCCTTGCGACGCCATTTCCAGCATCTCCTCATAACTGATCTTATCAATCTTTCGGGCCTTCGCAACGATGCGCGGGTCCGTCGTATAAACACCGTCAACGTCGGTGTAGATGTCGCAACGATCTGCATGCAGCGCGGCGGCAATGGCGACCGCACTTGTATCGGAGCCACCACGACCCAGCGTCGTGATGCGATGATCCGGTGCAAGGCCCTGAAACCCGGCAATCACGGCAACCTGACCCTCGGCAAAGCGCGAAATGATCTCGCTGCCGTCAATTTCCTGAATACGCGCTGCGGCATGTGCGCCATCGGTGCGAATCGGAATCTGCCAGCCGAGCCAGGAACGCGCCGGAATGCCGATGCGCTGCAATTCAATCGCCAGAAGACCCACCGTCACCTGCTCGCCGGTGGCGACAATGGTGTCATATTCGCGCGCATCATGCAGCGGCGCGGTTTCGCGCGCCCAGGCAACGAGCTGATTCGTCGTGCCCGACATCGCCGAAACGACAACGGCAACCTCATGCCCCGCATCCACTTCGCGTTTCACATGCTGTGCCACGTTGCGAATACGTTCGATATTGGCGACGGAAGTTCCGCCGAATTTCATGACCAGCCTGGCCATAGCCATATTTCCTTACGAACGAGGCTTGATGCCACGCCAAAACAAACCACCCGACAGCCAAAACCACCCGCATGGAGCACCCGACTGGACCAACCCAGCGCGAACGCCCTATATCATTGGCGAGAGATGTGGGCCTGAAACCTGACCGGTGCGTCGCGCGAGCAGCCTTCTTGGAACCACCGGAACGCGGCACATACATACTCGGATGAACACGGACCCGCAACCGGGCGCAAATGCCGGTTTTTCGCCAAAAAGACCTGTTCTGCATGAGAAATGATCCTAAATAGTCCCGGAAGCGTTCGACCGAAGGAATTGAGACGATGCCCCGCCAGCAACAACCCCAGGCCCCTCTCTCAGACGCAGGTGGCCCGATCAGCAGCATTGATCCGGCAGATGTGGCAAGGTTTTCCGCCATCGCCGCCGAATGGTGGGACCCGGCAGGCAAGTTTCGGCCCCTTCACAGGTTTAATCCTGTGCGGCTTTCTTTCATACGCGAGCAGGTGATAGGCCATTTCGGCCTCAATTCCGGCGCGGCGCGTCCCTTTTCGGGCCTGCGCTTCCTCGATATTGGCTGCGGCGGCGGGCTTCTGTGCGAACCCATGAGTCGGCTGGGAGCCGACATCATTGGTGCCGACGCCTCACCCGGGAACATCGCCACCGCCAGCGTGCATGCCGCCGAACAGGGCTTGTCCATTGATTACCGCGCCACAACGGCCGAAGCGCTGCTCGCGGCAGGCGAAACCTTTGACGTCATCCTCAATATGGAAGTCATTGAGCATGTCGCCTCGCGCGACACATTTCTCGCCGATTGCGCCGCCATGCTGCGACCCGGCGGCCTGATGTTTGTCGCCACCCTCAACCGCACGCTCAAGGCCCATGCCCTGGCGATCATTGGTGCCGAATATGTGCTGGGCTGGCTGCCGCGCGGCACGCATGACTGGTCAAAATTCGTGACCGTAAAAGAAATGCGCGAGGGACTTGCGCAATCTGGACTTACCGAAAAGGTCCTGACAGGTGTGAGCTATAATCCGCTCTCTGACAAATGGTCGCTCACATCCGATACCGATGTGAATTACATGATTGTCGCTGCAAAGCCGTAAGCGTGATCATGACGAAGGCTTGGCACGCGTGATCGCGCCTTGGCAACCTCGCCCATGTCAATTTCGGCAAGCAGCACGCCCGGCGCCTCATGCGCAGATTCGGCAATCACCTCGCCCCATGGTGCCACCACAAGACTATGCCCATAGGTATGGCGACCGCATTCATGCACACCGCCTTGCGCCGCCGCAATCACATAGCATCCCGTTTCAATGGCGCGCGCCCGCAGCAAGACATGCCAATGCGCTGCGCCCGTTTGCTGCGTGAAGGCCGCCGGCACGGTGAGGATACCCGCCCCCTGCTGGGCAAGCGCCCGATAGAGCTGCGGGAAACGCAGATCATAACAGATTGTCAGACCGAGGCGGCCCCATGGCAGATCCGTGAGGACCGCCTCAGATCCCGCCTGATAATTTCGACTTTCGCGATAGCTTTCACCACCAGCAAGATCGACATCGAACATATGGATCTTGTCATAGCGCGCCGCAATCAAGCCATCGGGCCTGATCAGAAAGCCGCGATTGGCGAGCTTCTCTTCGCTCACCTTGATCGGCAGCGATCCGATATGCAGCCAGACATGCGCCGCCGCCGCAACATCGCGAAACCGCGCCAGCGCCACATCATCCGCCTCGGACATTGTCTTGGCAAACTGGCGCGCGCGATCCGTTTCCAGAAGCGAGGTCATTTCGGGCGTTGATACGAATTGCGCCCCCGATCGTGCCGCCTCGGCAATCATCGCCGACGCCGCCTCGACATTGTCCGAGACGTCACGGCTCGAACGCATCTGAATGCAGGCAGCTGTGAAGCGCAGGTTACTCATGCTCTATGACCAGGGCCCTCAGGGCGCGAGCAGCGGATCGAGCTTGCCGACCTTGTCGAGATCATGGAGATCGTCACATCCGCCAATATGTGCGCCGTTGATAAAGATCTGCGGCACCGTATGACGCCCATGCGCGCGTGTCATCATTTCCTCGCGCTTTTCGGGATCCATGCCCACATCGATTTCCTTGAATTGAACGCCCTTCCGGGTCAGCAGCGACTTCGCCCTCGCACAATAAGGGCACATCATCGTGGTATAAATCGTCACGTCGGGCATCACGCAATCCTGGACCAGGAAACAAGGTTAGGGCTCTCATTGTATAGGGGTGTCACCCTGGGGCACAACCCGCGCGAAGGTCAGCACCCGCACCTCGCTGGCCCCACTTGCCTTGAGAACTCTGGCGCAGGCCTCAATTGTCGCGCCCGTGGTCATCACATCATCGATCAGCACCACCACCTTGCCGACAACCTTGTCTGAAAATCGCGGGTTCACCTTGAAGGCCCCAGCCACATTGCGTCGTCGCGCCTGACCCGAGAGACCGACCTGCGGCTGCGTCGCCTTGATTCGCAGCAACAGATCCGGGACAACGGCCACCCTGACGCGATGGCCGAGATGGCGCGCCAGTTCCGCCGACTGGTTGAAGCGGCGCGAAAACAGTCGCGCGCGATGCAGCGGCACAGGCGCCACCAGTGTGGCATCGCCAAGCAGGTCGGCACCCGCCCGCGCCATCCAGGCGGCCATGGCGGGAGCCGCCTCCATCCGGTCGCCATACTTGTAGCGATGAATGATGCGACCGCTGACATCGTCATAACGCAACACAGCGCGTGCCGCGTCATAGGGCGGAGGGGAAGCAATGACGGCCGCGCTCAACATGCCGGGGCCCGGATCAAAAGCAAAGGGCAACCCGCTCACCGGGCACAGGGGCTTTTCGATGAAATGCAGCTGCGACCAGCATGTGGCGCAAAGCGCATTCTGAGTGGTAATGCCGCAATGACAGGAAAGGCAAAGCGGCGGCAGGAAAAACCGCGACAAGCGCGATCCCAGCCACATCGCTGCGTCTGCCAGATGCTGCCCTGTCGGCAAAATCCTGTCCCCCTGAGCCATGCCGGGAGCCTATCCCTTTATGGCGGCGAAGCGAAGCCTGCTTGCGCGACGCCAGCCCGATGACCATGATGCCGACCATGCCGGAAAATGCCCCTCTGATGATCTTTGATCGAAAGCTTCTCGCCACGCATCGCGCGCGGGCGGCGGCGAATTTCGCGACGTTTGATTTTCTCGTGCAGCGCGTCGGTCAGGAAATCGCTGACCGGCTCTCGCTCATCAATCGGGTCTTTCCCCTCGCCCTTGATCTTGGCTGTCACACAGGGCGCCTCAGCCGCAGCAATCTTGCGGCCGGCAAAATTGCAACCCTCATCTCAGCCGATCTCGCCCCCGCCATGCTGGCTGACATGCAAGGCATTCGCGTCGCGGCCGATGAAGAAGCGCTGCCCTTCGCCGATCGGAGTTTCCAGCTCATTGTGAGCGCCCTGTCGCTGCACTGGGTCAATGATCTGCCCGGCACGCTCATTCAGATCCGCCGCGCCCTTGCCCCCGATGGATTGTTCATCGGTGCCCTGCTGGGGGGCGACACCCTCACCGAACTCAGGCAGGCGCTGAGCGAAGCGGAAATTGAATGTGACGGCGGCCTGTCGCCACGCGTCTCGCCTTTTGTTGATTTGCGCGACATGGGCATGCTGATGCAACGCGCAGGCTTTGCCCTGCCCGTCGTCGATAGCGACCGCGTGACGGTGCGCTACGCCAATATGTTTGCCCTGATGGCCGATTTGCGGGGCATGGGTGAAACCAATGCCCTGATCGAACGGCGCAAGACACCTTTGCGGCGGTCAACCTTCTTGCGCGCGGCGCAGATCTATCAGGAAAAGTTCGGATTGGCCGATGGGCGCATCGCGGCGACGTTCGAAATCATCACGGCAACCGGCTGGGCACCCCATGACAGTCAGCAAAAACCCCTGCAACCGGGCAGCGCCACAACGCGTCTTGCGGATGCTTTAGGCACACAGGAAACACCTGCAGGCGACAAGGCCCCGCGTTAAGTATCGCTGATCAGAGAACCGATGCGAGCGCGGCGGCGATGGGTTCGTAAACACCCGTGCGAATGCCATCGGCAACGCTGCTCAATGATGCCGTGATCGCCAGCGCAATGCAGGCGGCAATCAGGCCATATTCAATCGCCGTGCTGCCCTGATCATCCTCAGAGAAGCGTTGCAGCGCTTTGAAAATCTCACTACCCATAGCCCAGCTCCGTCCAGCCAATCACAACAGATCGCGCAACACAGCCACCAAGGGTTCGTCCGCCGGTGGCATCGGATAGTCCTGCATCCGGTTGGGCAATACCCAGGCAAGGGTCTGCCCTTCCAGCGCATTTGCAACACCCTGCCAGCGCCGACACACAAAAAGCGGCATCAACAGATGAAACGAATCATAGGCATGGCTCGCAAAAGTGAGAGGCGCGAGACAGGCCTTGGCAACGTCGATACTGATTTCTTCCTTGAGCTCGCGGATCAGGCAATCCTCAGGCGTCTCGCCTGTTTCCACCTTCCCGCCGGGAAATTCCCAAAGACCTGCCAGCGATTTGCCCGGCGGGCGTTGTGCCAGCAGAACGCGACCATCGGTATCGACAAGAGCGCAGGCCGCCACAAGGATGATGCGTCGCCCTGACCCATCCTGTTGTAACGACAATCCCTTGCCCTCGTCCGTCATGCTGACCCCTGAAGGTGAAAGAATGATTTCCTCGGCCCGAAATCGCCCTTCTTGCCTAAGAATGAGTAAATCCGGCCCGAAATACTGACGTTTTAGCTGCGATAATCCGCATTGATGCGGATGTAATCATAGGTGAGATCGCAGGTCCAAACTGTCGCGCCCGCTTTGCCCACGCCAACATCAACCTCAATGTCGATCGACTGGCCCTTCATATGCGCCGCCACGGGCGCTTCCTCATAGCCGGGCACCGCCATGCCGTTTTTGGCGACATCAATGCCGCCCATGCGAATGGCGAGCTTGTCACGATCCGCCGCCTCGCCCGATTTGCCGACCGCCATGACAACACGACCCCAATTGGCGTCTTCGCCGGCAATGGCTGTTTTGACGAGCGGTGAATTGGCAATTGACATGGCGATTCGCTTGGCGGCCTGATGGCTCGCCGCGCCGAACACACTTACACGAATGAACTTGGTCGCCCCTTCACCATCACGCACCACCTGATGCGCGAGATCGAGCATCAGATCGTCAAGCTGCCTGCGGAACTCGCGCAGCCGCGGATCGCCCGCCCGTGTGACAGGCTCGGCACCTTCCATCGCCGCGCCGGTCGCAAAAAGCAGCACGCTATCGCTCGTCGAGGTGTCGCTATCAACCGTGATCGCATTGAAGCTGTCACGCGTGCCAAGCAGCAAAAGCGTTTGCAGCACGGCACTCGACACAGCCGCATCGGTGAAAATGAAGACCAGCATGGTCGCCAGATCGGGGGCAATCATGCCCGATCCCTTGGCGATGCCATTGATCGTGACTTCGCGATCGCCAATCATCGCCTTGCGTGTGGCGACCTTGCGATAGGTGTCGGTCGTCATGATGGCGCGCGAAGCCGATTCCCAATTATCCGCCGTTGCGGCGGCAAGCGCGGTCTCGATGCCCGCAACGATAGGCGCGGCATCCATGGGCTGACCGATCACGCCGGTTGAGGCGATGAACACATCCTTCTGGCGGCAGTGACCAGCCTGCGCCGCTGCCGCTGCCGTCGCCTTGACAGTGGCAACGCCAAGCTTGCCGGTAAAGGCATTGGAATTGCCGGAGTTTACAACCAGCATCCGGCCCATGCCGCCATCCGTGATATTGGAACGGCACCACTCAACCGGGGCCGAGGCCGTTTTCGAGGTCGTGAAAACACCCGCAACCTGCGTGCCTTCCGCCATGCGCACGACCAGCAGATCGGTGCGGCCCTTGTATTTGATGCCCGCCTCTGCCGTGCCGATCTCGACGCCGCCGATGGCGGGCAACGCGGCATGGGTCTTGGGCGCAAGCGGCGAGACTTTATGGCCGGCCTTCGCCGCCACTTTTGCCTTCGCCACAGGTTTGGCCCTTGTCTTGGCCTTTGGCTTGGCAGCCGCCACGGGTTTTGCCGCCGTCGTCTTGCGCGCCGCGCGCGGCAGCTTGGCCTTGCTGTGGGATCCCGTCTTGGGTTTGGCTTTCGGCTTTGGTTTTGCCTTGGCCTTCGGGCTTGGCTTGCGCTTTGCTTTCACCGCGGTCTTCATGGCGCGTGCTTTCTGGCGAATGGGGCTTCAGAAACTTACGGGACAGGGGCCGGAGCAAGCTCCGGTCGCTGCGCGGCGGCAGGCTTGGCCTCGCTTGCCGGCGCAAGCGGCAGGGGCTTGCCGTCGGCGCCGACAATGTCAATCTTTGCCGTCTTGCGCAATGTCTCGATCAGCTTCTGCCCTTCGTCCCGCACCAGCTGGCGAAGCATGTCGTCATGCGCCTGCTCATAGCTCGGCTTGGCGGCCTTGCGTGTCGCTTCCAGACGGATCACATGCCAGCCAAACTGGGTCTGCACCGGTGCGGAAATGCCGCCCGGTTTCAGCTTGAAAGCCGCATCGCCAAACTCGGGCACCACATCGCCCTTCTTGAACCAGCCAAGATCGCCACCTTCAGTCGAGCTTGAATCCTTGGAATATTTCTTGGCGACATCGGCAAATTTTGCCCCGGCTTTCAGCTCGGCTTCCGCCTTGTCAGCCTCAGCCCTTGTCGGCACGAGAATATGCGCCGCGTGGGCTTCCATCTCGTCAGGCATCTTGCCAACCTTCTCGTCGTAATAGGCCCTGATGGCCTTTTCGCTCGCCTTTTCCTTGATCAAATGCACCCAGTAAACATCGCGCATGGCTTTTTCATTGTAATAGGCCTCGCGTGCCTTCACTTCCGGATCATCCTGAAACTGCTTGGCCTTGGCCTGAAGCGACACGATCCGCCGATCGATCAGCATACTGAGAATATACTGGAAGCGCATTTCTTCCGGCAGTTGGGCAAGCTGTGAACCCATTTCTTCATCAGCGAGCGAAATGTCTGAAAACTTGATCGGTGAGCCATTGACCCGGGCCACCACCGTATCGTCGCCCGCTTCCGCCGCAAAGGCGGCAGGGGTCGGCGCTGCCGTCTCCGCGGCCCATGCTGGCGTCGCCCCCAGAGGCAGCCGGGCAGCGGCAAAACCAAGGCCAAAAACAGCCAGGGCAAGGGTCGAGACGATCAGGGGAGAGGTCGGGCGCATTATGGCTTTCCTGTGACGCGGAGCGAAGCATGAGGCTTCGAATGGGGCCTGATTAACGAATATCTGTGGCGTGATGATGGCTGCCGGGAGCGCACCCTACAAGATCGGCACCATTACTGAAAGGACAGGCGGCCAAAGCCTGCAATGTGGCGTCATATCCGCGGCGCTTTCATTGACAAGGGGCCGCACCCCCCTTACATCTCCTCAGTCTTTTGGACCGCGGGTCCGGCTCGCCTCCATCCGTTGAAGGTGCGCCAAGGGACCGCGCCCGCCGTTTTTCTCCGGGCGCGCACCGCAAAAGGAATGTGATCTCATGGCAAGCTTGGGCGCCCTCGCCAAGCGTCTTTTCGGCACTTCCAACGACCGAAAGATCAAGGCTTACAAGGCGCGTGTTGAGGTCATCAACGCGCTGGAACCGGAAATCTCGGTGCTGAGCGACGACGCCCTGCGCGCCAGGACGGCTGAGTTCCGCGCCAGACTGGCTGACGGCGCAACCACGGACGATCTCCTCCCCGAAGCCTTTGCCGTGGTCCGCGAAGCGGCCAAGCGCACGCTCGGCCAGCGCCATTATGATGTGCAGCTCATCGGCGGCATGGTCCTGCATGATGGCCGTATCGCCGAAATGAAGACCGGTGAAGGCAAGACGCTCGTTGCCACACTCGCCACCTATCTCAACGCCCTGCCCGGCAAGGGCGTGCATGTCGTCACGGTCAATGATTACCTCGCCAAGCGCGACGCCGAATGGATGGCGCAGGTCTATGGCTTCCTGGGTCTGGAAACCGGCGTCATCCTGCATGGCCTTGATGACAACCAGCGCCGGGCGGCCTATGCCGCCGACATCACCTATGCAACCAATAATGAGCTGGGTTTCGACTTCCTGCGCGACAACATGAAATACCAGCTCTCTGCCATGGTGCAGCGGGGCCATCATTTCGCCATCGTCGACGAAGTTGACTCGATCCTGATCGACGAAGCCCGCACCCCGCTCATCATTTCCGGCCCGCTCGACGACAAGTCCGACCTCTATCTCACTGTCGACGACATCATCCCGCTCATCGGGGAAGCCGACTTCGAACTCGACGAAAAGCAGCGCACGGTCACATTGACCGAAGAAGGCAATGAAAAGGTCGAGACCATCCTGCGCGAACGCGGCGTGCTGGCGGAAGGCTCACTCTACGACATCGAAAACATCACCATCGTTCACCATGTCAACAACGCCTTGCGCGCGCACAAGCTCTTCCAGCGCGACAAGGACTATATCGTCAAGGGTGACAAGGTCGTCATCATCGACGAATTCACAGGCCGCATGATGGAAGGCCGCCGCTATTCCGATGGCCTGCACCAGTCGCTTGAAGCCAAGGAGCGCGTGGCGATCCAGCCGGAAAACCAGACGCTGGCCTCGATCACCTTCCAGAACTATTTCCGCATGTATGACAAGCTCGCCGGCATGACCGGCACGGCCTTGACCGAAGCGGATGAATTTCTCGACATCTATGGTCTCGAAGTGCTCGAAATCCCGACCAACCGCGACGTCGCGCGTATTGACTCCGATGATGAGGTCTATCGCTCGGGCCGCGAAAAGTTCAATGCCATCATTCTCGAAATCGAGGAATGCATAAAGATCGGTCAGCCGGTTCTGGTCGGCACCACCTCGATTGACAAGTCGGAGCAGCTTTCCGAAGCGCTCAAGAAAAAGAAGATCAAGCACAATGTGCTGAATGCCCGCTACCACGAGCAGGAAGCCCATATCATTTCACAGGCCGGTGTGCCCGGTGCCGTCACCATCGCCACCAATATGGCAGGCCGCGGCACCGACATTCAGCTCGGCGGCAATCTTGAAATGCGTCTGGCTGATGAAACCGCAGGCATCGAAGATCCAGCCCTTCTCGCGCGCAAGATTGAAGAGGTCAAGGCCGACCTCGCCGCAAAAAAGCAGAAAGCCCTCGACGCCGGTGGTCTTTACGTGATCGGGACCGAGCGCCATGAAAGCCGCCGCATCGACAATCAGTTGCGGGGCCGATCCGGTCGTCAGGGCGATCCGGGCCGCTCCAAGTTCTTCCTGTCGCTTGACGATGATCTCATGCGCATCTTCGGTACCAACACCATGGACGGGATGCTGCAAAAACTTGGCCTGCAGGAAGGCGAAGCCATCATCCATCCCTGGATCAACAGGGCGCTGGAAAAGGCCCAGCAGAAGGTTGAAGCGCGCAACTTCGACATTCGCAAAAACCTGATCAAATACGACAATGTCATGAACGATCAGCGCCGCGCGATCTTTGAGCAGCGCATCGAATTGATGCGATCCAATGATGTCAACGAGACCGTCGCCGACATGTCACGTCAGGTCGTCGATGAGCTTGTCAGCGCCCACATCCCCGAACGCGCCTATGCCGAACAGTGGGATATTGCCGGCCTCAAGGAAGAAGTCGAAAACGCACTCGGCCTCAAATTGCCCCTCGAAGACTGGGCCGCCGAAGAAGGCATTGCGGATGAAGAAATCCGCGAGCGCCTCTATGCCGAGACCGAGCGCAACATGGCCGCCAAGGCGGCACAGGTTGGCCCCGACACGATGCGGCAGATCGAAAAGGCCGTTCTGTTGCAGACACTCGATCTGCATTGGCGCGAGCATCTGATGATGCTGGATTATCTGCGTCAGGCTGTCGGCCTGCGGGGCTATGGCCAGCGCGACCCGCTCAACGAATATAAGAGCGAAGCCTTCGAGCTCTTTGAAAAGCTGCTGCAGCGGCTTCGTGTGGATGTGACGCGCCAGCTCGCCCATGCCCAGTTCGTCACGCAGGCGCCACGCCTCGAAGATGAACAGATGCCGGAAATGCATGCCCATCATCTTGATCCGCTGACCGGCGAAGAGGAAATGTCGGATGGTCCGGCCGTGCTGCGCCCCATGCGCAATGATGCGGGCGTCCCCGCTGATCCCGACAATCCCGAGACCTGGGGCAAGGTCGCGCGCAATTCGCCCTGCCCTTGCGGATCAGGCAAGAAATACAAGCATTGCCACGGCGCGCTGAGTTAGCAGGACCAATGCATCAATTGAAAACGCCTGCCTTGGAAATCGAGGCAGGCGTTTTTGTTTCTCTCTGGAATCCCCTCGTTCAGCCTTGATGTCCCATCGCTGCGAGATCAGCCTGATAGCTGCGGCCGGCAAGGTAATAATGGAACGCCGCCCATAATCCCAGAAAGGCTGTCCCGAACAGCGCATAGCGCAATCCATCCACCCCATAGCTCGGCGTCAGCCAGTCGGAAAACAGCCCCACGGCCTGCGGACCAAAGCCCAGTCCGACGATATTCAGCACAAAGAGCATGACCGCAGAGGCGCTGGCCCGCATATGCAGCGGTGTCAGGCTCTGGATCATGGCAAAGCTCGGCCCCAGATAAAACGCCCCCAGCACCGTGGAGCCGGCATAGGCAATAAACAGGGTCGAGATGTCGCTTGCCGTGTAGAAGGTGATGAAAAACGGCACCGCCAGTATTTTGGAAACAGTAATCACCCAGGCATTCCAGCGCATGTCGCGCTTGCCGAGATAATCCGACAGGAAACCGCCAAGCAGCGCCCCGCAGCCGCCGACCAGCCCCGCCACGGGCCCCAGAAACAATCCGGCCTCTTTCGGCGTCAGCCCATGGGTGCGGAAAAGATAGGACGGACCCCAGACCAAACCGCCATAGCCGACAAAGGAAACGAGCGTCACGCCGATCACAACGTGACGCGCCGATTTCGTCGACCACAGATGCCGGAACACTTCTTTCACGCTCGCTCGCGCCTCAGCATCATGTACCACGCCATCGGATGCACCGCGCATCGGCTCGCGCAAGGTGAAGCGCACCAGCAATGCAATCAGCAGGCCGGGCAGACCAACCACAAAGAAAGTCGCACGCCAGCCATAATCCTGCGCCACATAGCCACCGACGACAAAACCGATCATCACGCCGAAATAAACGCCGAGCGAATAGATCGCCATGGCGGTCGAGCGTTGCTTGCGCGGATAGAGGTCGGCAATCATCGAATGCGAGGGCGGGCTGGAACCGGCTTCACCAATGCCGACGCCAACGCGCGCAATCGCCAATTGCATGAAATTCTGCGCCATGCCGCAAAGCGCCGTCATGGCAGACCAGATCGCAATCGACAGCGCGACGATATCGCGTCGCTTGCCGCGATCCGCCCACATCGCAATCGGCATGCCGAGCGTCGCGTAAAACAGGGCAAAGGCAAAGCCACCCAGAAAGCCCATCGCCGTGTCGCTGGCACCAAGCTCGGCCTTGATCGGCTGCAAAACAATGCCGACAATGTTTCGATCGACATGGCTTGACGTGTAAGCCAGCACCAGCAGGAACAAGGCATAGTGCCGATAAAAGGCAGCCGACGGCGCCGGTGCCCCTGTGGTTGTTGCTGGTGTCATTGTCATGGCACCGTTATCCGGCTTATCGCTCATGAACCCCTCCCGTTTTCATTCGAGCTTAGAGAGCCGTGTTGCCGGGCGCAATCACGCAAGACGCAAGCATCAATCTGATTGAGCTTGCAGCGCACGCCGTCATAATATCCGCAACAAAATCAGATCGCGGGGAGCGCACATGCCTACGCCCACACCATTCAGGATCGCCATTCCGCAAGGGAAGCTCGATGCCATCGCCGCCCGCGTCGCCGCCTATCAATGGCATGAGATGCCCGAGATCGCGGACGGGGCGGATCGCTGGGCCTATGGCACCGACATGACCTATATGCGCGAGCTCTGCGATTATTGGCTGACATCATTTGACTGGCGCAAAGCCGAAGCGCAGCTCAATGCCTGGCCCCAGTTCAAGCTGACAATTGATGGCCAGGAAATCCACTATCTTCACATCAAGGGCTCTGGCCGCGCGCCGCAACCCCTGTTGCTGACGCATGGCTGGCCGGGCTCCGTCTTTGAATTTTACGAGTCGATTGAGCGCCTCGCCCATCCCGAAAACTTCGGCGGCAAGGCCGATGACGGCCTTGATCTCGTCATCCCCTCGCTTCCGGGCTATGGCTTTTCCGGCAAACCCGAAAAACCCGTCGGGCCAAAATATACCGCCGCCCTCTGGGACAAGCTGATGCGCGAAGGGCTCGGCTATAAAACCTATATCGCGCAAGGTGGCGATTGGGGCTCGGTTGTCACAGGCTGGCTCGGCTATCTGCACGGCACCGACAAGCAGGGTGGCTGCAAGGCGATCCATATCAACATGCATGGACTTCGCGCCGCCGTCCTGCCCGAAACGCCCGAGGAACAATCTTGGGCACAAACCGCAGGCGCAACCCTCGCCATGGATGGCGCCTATCTGCAAATCCAGATGACAAAGCCCCAAACGCTTTCCTACGCCATGATGGATAGCCCGGTGGGCGCGGCCGCCTGGATCGTCGAGAAAATGCATTCCTGGTCAGATCGCCGCGGCACAAACCGCCCTCATCCACACGAACCCGGCCATCTCGAAAATGCTTTCACCAAGGATCAGATGTTGACCGACATCATGATCTATCTCGTCACCGACACCTTCAACACAGCCACATGGTTCTATCGCGGCTATATGGAAGATGGCGGCGCCAGCATGGCACCGGGCACGCGGGTCGAGCTGCCAACCGGCATGGCCAGGTTTCCCGGCGAAGCGCTGTCTTATTGCCTCGGCCCGCGCAGCTATATGGAAAAGGGCTTCAACATCGTCCATTGGTCGCAGCCTGACCGTGGCGGTCACTTCGCCGCCTTTGAAAACCCGGTCGGGTTTGCAACCGATGTGTCGGCCTTTGCGGCGAAGATCAAGGATATGGGCCTTTAGCCCAGACCGACGCGACCCATGGCGAGGAACTTTTCGCGGCGCAGACGGCGCAGCGTTGCGGCATCGAGCTTTTCGAGGCCCCTGAGTTCCTCGTTGATGGCGTCGCCCGTTTCCTTGATCATCTGGATGCATTCGCGATGCGCGCCGCCGATGGGTTCGGGCAAGACGCGATCGATCACACCGAGCTGATGCAGGTTCTGCGCCGTGATCTTCATCGCGGTCGCGGCTTCCTGCGTCTTGTCGGAGCTGCGCCACAGGATCGAGGCCGCGCCTTCAGGCGAAATGACGCTATAGACCGAATGCTCAAGCATCAAAACGCGACTGGCGGAAGCCAGCGCCACCGCACCGCCCGAGCCGCCTTCGCCAATGATGACCGACACAAGCGGCACACCCAGCGACAGGCAACGATCGGTCGAGCGCGCAATCGCTTCCGCCACGCCGCGCTCTTCGCTATCCGAGCCCGGATAAGCGCCTGATGTGTCCACCAGTGTGACGACGGGAATATTGAACCGCTCGGCCATGTTCATCAGACGGATCGCCTTGCGATAGCCTTCAGGCCGCGCCATGCCGAAATTGTGGCGAATGCGGCTCTGCGTGTCGGAGCCTTTTTCATGACCGATGAACATGACGCTACGGCCACGGAACCGGCCCAGACCGCCCAGAATCGCCCGATCTTCACCATAGGTGCGATCCCCGGCAAGCGGCACGAAGTCTTCGGCCAGGCGTTCAATGTAATCGACGAAATGCGGCCGTCGCGGGTGGCGCGCCACCTGCAATTTCTGCCACGGCGTCAGCGAGGCATAGGTATCCTGAAGGAGCTGATCGGCCTTCTGCTCAAGTTTGGCCACTTCATCGCCAATGCTCACGGTCGGATCCTCGGCGGCCAAGAGCTTCAGTTCCTGAACCTTGCCCTCCAACTCGGCAATCGGCTTCTCGAAATCGAGATATATGTGCATCTTGCGCGCGAAACTCCCGCCCGATCCGGGCCAGCAGGCTGGCCGGCCGATCCGGGACGCCTGATCGACCATTCAGGGAAATTGGCGGCACACTGACCCGCCCCCGCGCCCTTGTCAACCGCCTGTCAGGACCGACTTCGAGCCCGGGTAAATACTGACAAACATTTACGAATCAAGCCCTTACCTTTGCCCTGTGACAGATCGGCGACCTGTCGCTCCAATGAGCACCGTGACGCGCGACCATGACAATGATGGCAGGCTGACTGGTAACGGCGCCACCGCTGACTTATGCCATGTCCTTGCGGGCCAGCGGATGATGCGTCTGCACCAGTTCCTTCAGCCGCTCATCAAGCACATGCGTATAGATCTGCGTCGTTGAAATATCGGCGTGACCCAGCATTTGCTGAACCGCACGCAGATCGGCCCCATTGGCAAGCAGATGGCTGGCAAAGGCGTGGCGCAGCGTATGCGGCGACACGGCTTCCGCTTCAAGACCCGCCGTGATGGCAATGTCTTTCAGCAATTGCGCGAAACGATGCCGTGTCAGATGGCCCTGTTGACCGCGTGACGGGAACAGCCAGGGCGAGAGACGATCACCAAGTTTCTGGGAGCGCAGTGGCAGATATTCATCAATCGCGACACGCGCCGCATCCGAGAGCGGCACCAGACGATCGCGTCCGCCCTTGCCGCTGACGGCGAGAAATCGTGCGTCGCCCCGCACCGCCGAAACCGGCAAGCCGACAAGTTCCGACACGCGCAAGCCCGTCGCGTAAAGCACTTCCATCAGACAGATGAGCCGCGCTCGCTTGTAAGCCTTGGAGGATTCTTCATGCGTGCGACCATCTTCGGCGTGACGCGCGGCCAGCAGCAGCCCGTCAACTTCCGCCACGCTCAGCGTCTTGGGCAAGGGACGCGCCCGGCGCGGCCCCTCGATGGAGCTGCACGGATCATCACTGCGCACACCTTCGGCGAAGAGAAAGCTGTGGAACTGGCGAATGGCTGAGAGACGCCGCGCCGCTGTGGAAGCCGACAAACCCTGCGACGCGAGCGCATCGAGATAAGCGCGAATATCGGCAGGCCCCGCCTTGTCCACGCTGACATGGCGCGTTGTCAGGAAGGTCGCGAAATCGCGCATGTCGCGCTGATAGGCATCAAGTGTATTTCGCGCAGCACCACGTTCGGCACTGAGCATTTCGAGAAAGGCTTCGATATGTTGTTCGCCTGTTGCGGCGTGGGGGGCATACTCGACTGTCATACTGATTACCTGTTTATCCGCGTCCGGCACGACTCCGTGCCAATAGTGCTTCGGTCGCGAGGCGGTGTGCCTCATGATCGAGATGCACGGCTTTGAGGCTTGCAACGGCCTGGGCTGCCGCACGCGGATGCACGCCATCCGCGCCATCACCCATGGCATAAATTGCAAGCATCACTGTCTCGCCCACGGCCCCCTTCCGTGCAGCGACGTCGAGTTGCGTCAAAAGTGACTCGGTCGGCATGTGCCCCTGCATGCCCGGCATGACCGTGACGATGGATTGCCAGATATCGCTCGGCAATGTCAGGCCCAGCGCGTCGATCATCAGGGCTTGCGTGGCCGCAAACTCACGAATGCTTGCCTCGCCTGACGCCAGATCATTGCGAATATCCACAGCCATTGCCTCACTATCGACCTTGGCACCCGCCTCGCTCAACGCCATGATGGCGCCAAGCTCGCGCGCATTGCGACCAATGCCAGGTTGTGCCGCCATCAAATCCATCCATTTGCGGGCTTGCGCCTGCTCACCGATGAGCAGAAAGGCCCTCACCGCCGAGGGTGCCAATGCCTTGAGGGCAGGAGACGCCTCCATCCGGCTTAATACGGGCAACAAGGCCTGAACCGTCGCAAAGTATATATGTGCGGACTCGCCCGTTGAAAAGGCGAGTTGGATCAGACGAATGCGTGTTTCCGGCACAATCGCTGCCTGCACAGCCTGAAAAAGCAGCGCCCGGCGCAAAATATCGCTCTTGGGAAACTCGCCCGTTTCCAAACCGTCAAAATCAGCCGGGGTGAAGCTCGCCTGCGCATAAAGTGCCGCCAGCTCATCGCCTGACAACAGACGCAGCATTACCGCGCGCTCCGCCGCAATCATGCGCGTTTCAATCGGCAGTTTGTCGTCATGCGCGAGCCAGAGCAACAGCGCCGGCACGGCGCTGCGGGCCGCGTCGGCAGGCATGTCGCGCCCGGCCAGCTGATAAAAGGCCGCATCCATGATGTTGAGCGTTGCCGGATCGTCGGCTTTCAGCTTGATCCCGTCAATCGCCTGACCGGCCAGCGAATAGAACAAGGGATCGTCGAGCCCTTCTTCGCGGGCAAGATCAACCGTCAGCATCGCCACCGGCTTGTTGCCGCCGCGTATCTGGCAATAGGCGCTCAGCTTCAGGCTGAAAGCGGCAACCTCGTCATGCGCCGGATCATTGCCGGGCGGAATATCGGTGAGCGTCGCGCAGGCTTCATCGCCCTTGGTCGCCGCCAGCGCTGCACGCGCATGTTCAATGGCGACAGCAGGCGTCTTTTCCTTGCCGGCATTATTGGCAAGCTCCAGCGCATGGTTCACGTCCCCCGCCGCGATCAAGCGGTTCAGGCGTGTGGCAAGCAGCGAGGGGCCACCTGCCTCGGCGGGCGGCGGTTCGGCGCCCGTCAGCAACAGACGTCGCGCCAGATCCGACATGACAGGCGAAGAGGTGGCAACCGGCATCCCGGCTAAATAAGTGTCGATATCATTGCGCGTCGCGCCGACCCACATCGTATCACCCAGCGAGCCTTGCGATGCATCGATAAGCCCGGCGCTTGAGGCATCAACCGAACCCAGCGTCCCCATGACAATGCCCGAGGCGCTCGTGCCCGGCACGGCACTGATCTGCTGGCGGGTCGTCCCGGGTTCTGCCGCCTGCCCGGTCGGAAAGAGCGTCAGGGGAGCTAAAGGGGCGCGCGCCGCCGCGGGCTCGCCTGAAGATAGGACCGGATCGCCTGGCTCGACGACCGGCGCCGTGCCCGCCATTCCAGGGGCGCGCGCCGCGCCCTCGACCGCCGCCGCCTGAGGCGCGTCCAGGCCGGGCGGCACAATGTTCCTGGGGCCGCTCGGCGCGTCTTCGGCCCGGACAGGGCTCATGACAAGCGAAAGGCAGGCCGCCAGCCAGATCAGGCCGGGGCGCGGCTCAACATCTGACCTTGGCTTTCGGCTAGCGCGGGAATTGGCCATCAGGCAGTTCTTTCACGACGGTCTGGCTCTGCGGTTCGACCGCCTTGCCCAGATAGAAAACCCCACCCACACCGCCGAGCACAATCAGCGCCAGCAGGATCAGAAGGCTCGTGGCACGGCCCATGAAATCTCTCCTCACGGCATCGACGCAGCCATGTGGCTGCGCATGAAAAAACAACCCGCTTGCGCCGACAGATGATCGCTCCGGAACGAAAACAAGCATTATGGCCCGGTTGCGGCGAAATTTGGGCGTGACGACCGGCCCCGGAAGCCCTATCTACGCTCAACTTATGCGCAACCCATGTTAACAATTGGCAAGCACAAGCGCGTAATCTGGTGATAACCGTACTCTTTGCCGCCATTTCGGGCGAGCATAGGTCACCGCGAATGGCATGCAACCCCGAAGTCGGTCCCCGGTTGCACCGGAACGCAAGGTTCCGCGGCCATGACCAAGGCAGGCAGACAGCAGGCGATGAGCAGCAATAACAGCCACGAAACCCCGGCAGAGGCAGACTTTGCCAGCGAGCCCCTGCCCCTGGCGGAGCGCACCATCGTGCTGGTTGGCCTCATGGGGGCGGGCAAAACGACGGTTGGCCGCCGTTTGGCCCAGCGCCTCGGCCTGCCCTTCCTCGATGCCGACAGCGAAATCGAAAAAGCCGCTGGCGAAACCATTTCGGAAATCTTTGAGCATCATGGTGAGGCCGCCTTTCGCGACGGCGAGCGCCGCGTCATTGCCCGTTTGCTGCACAATCCCAAACAGATTCTGGCAACCGGCGGCGGGGCCTTCATGGACCCCGAAACCCGCGCCAATATCGCGGCACGCGGCATTTCCATTTGGCTCCGGGCTGATCTTGACGTGCTGATGCGCCGGGTTGGCCGCCGCGGCAATCGCCCCCTGCTCAAGCAGGATGACCCCCGCATCGTGATGGAACGTCTTATGGCGCAGCGTTATCCGGTCTATGCTGGCGCCGATATCACGGTCGACAGCGTCGAAGGCCCGCACGATCAGGTCGTGGAAGAGATTCTCCGCAGCCTGGAGGCCTTTCTGAGCCAGCCGGCCCATGCGGACTCAGTGCCGAAGTAAGTGCCAAAAGAGATGCCAGAGTTGCGAAGATGACAAACAAGACCGAACTGCGCCGCGTCCATGTCGACTTGGAAAACCGGGCCTATGACATTTTTGTCGGGCCGGGCCTCGTGGCTATGGCGGGCCATTATCTCAAGCCGCTGTTGCGCCGCGCCCGTGTGGCGATTGTCACCGATACGCATGTTGCCGCCCTCCACCTCGCCACGCTGCAAGCGAGCCTCAACGCGCAGGGCATCCGCCACGACGCCATCATCCTGCCCGCAGGCGAAAGCACCAAATGCTTTGCCGAGCTCGAAAAGCTCACCTCATGGCTTCTCGATATCGGCATTGAGCGCGGCGATCTCATCATCGCCTTTGGCGGCGGCGTCATCGGCGATCTCACAGGCTTTGCCGCCTCCATCCTGCGGCGTGGTGTTGATTTTGCCCAAATCCCGACAACGCTGCTCTCACAGGTTGATTCTTCCGTTGGCGGCAAAACCGGCATCAACACGGCCCAGGGCAAAAATCTTGTCGGCGCCTTTTATCAGCCGCGCCGCGTGCTGGCCGATACCGATATGCTGCTCACGCTGCCGCCGCGCGATTTCCTCGCCGGTTATGCCGAGGTCGTGAAATATGGCCTGATCAATGACCGGCCGTTCTTCGATTGGCTCGAAGCAAATCTTGATGCGCTCAAATCGGGCGACCGCGAGGCGCGCATGCAGGCGATTGAAACAAGCTGCCGCGCCAAGGCCGCCATCGTTGCTGCGGATGAGCGCGAGAGCAATGTCCGCGCCCTCTTGAATTTCGGCCACACATTCGGTCATGCGCTCGAAGCCGCCACCGGTTTTTCGGACCGCTTCGTGCATGGCGAAGGCGTCGCCGTCGGCATGGCGCTGGCCTTTGATCTGTCGACGCAGCTTGGCCTGTGCCCGTCGCAGGACACACGGCGCGTCAAACGCCATCTCGAACGTGCCGGCCTGCCCTTCAGGCTCGGCGATGTGCCGGGTCCGCTGCCCGATGCCGATGGCCTGATCGCGCTCATGGCGCAGGACAAGAAAGTCGTGGACGGCAAACTGACCTTCATTCTGGCGCGCAGCATAGGCGAAGCCTTCATCACGCGCGATGTCGGCATCGACGATCTGCGTGCGCTCCTCACGCAGCGAAAGGCCGCCTGATGCTCACCGCCAGTATTGGCATTACAGCAGCAATCGTCGTCATCCTGCTGATGCTGTCAGGCTTTTTCTCCGGCTCCGAAACGGCACTGACCGCCGCAAGTCGGGCGCGCATGCATCGTCTCGCCCAGGAAAAAAACCGCCGCGCAGCCATCGTCCTCAATCTGACCGACAATCCTGAACGCCTCATCGGTGCGCTGCTACTCGGCAACAATCTCGTCAACATCCTCGCCTCCGCCCTTGCCACCAGTGTCTTTCTGGCGCTGTTTGGCGACGCTGGCGTTGTCTATGCCACGCTCGTCATGACGGCATTGGTCGTGATCTTTGCCGAAGTCATGCCCAAGACGCTGGCCATCACCAATACTGATCGCTTTGCGCTTGCCGTTGCACCCATTGTCAGCCTCATATTGCTGATCTTCGCGCCCGTGACGGCCGCCGTGCAATTCATCGTGCGCGGCACCCTGCGCATTTTTGGCATCAATATCAGCGAGGGCCAGCTTGTGCTTTCGGCCCATGATGAAATCCGTGGCGCCATTGACCTGCATCACAGCGAGGGCGGCGTGGTCAAAGGTGACCGCGACATGCTGGGTGGCATTCTCGATCTGCGCAACCTCGATGTCAGTGACATCATGGTCCACCGCAAGAACATCATCATGATCGATGCCGATAATTCCAACGCGACCATCATCGCCGAGGCCTTGGCCAGCCCGCATACGCGCATACCGCTTTGGCGCAACGATCCCGAAAACATCGTCGGTGTGCTCCATGCCCGCGATCTGCTGCGCGCTTTGGCAAGCTCCAACTGGAACCCGGACAAGCTCGACATTCCCGAAATTGCCATCAAGCCGTGGTTCGTACCGGATTCGACAACCCTGCAAGACCAGCTCAATGCCTTCCTGCGGCGCAAAACACATTTCGCCCTGGTGGTCGATGAATATGGCGCCCTGATGGGCCTGATCACGCTCGAGGATATTCTCGAGGAAATCGTCGGCGAGATTTCCGACGAGCATGATGTTGAGGTTCTCGGTCTGCGCACCCTGCCCGATGGTGCCGTCATCGCCAACGGCTCGGTTCCGATCCGCGACCTCAACCGCGCGCTCGACTGGGACCTGCCCGATGATGAAGCCACAACCATTGCCGGACTTGTGATCCATGAGGCCCGCACCATTCCGGAAGTCGGTCAGGCCTTCACATTTTATGGCTACAAGTTTGTCATCCTGCGCCGTCATCGCAATCAGGTGGCCCAGCTCAAGATCACGCCCGTGCGCGCCAAGGTCGAAACGGTCGCCTGACGCCGCTCAGGAGGCAGCGTCCGCCTGTGCTTCGGCCGGGGTCAGGGTGCGCATGGCCAGCGCATGAATGGGATGTCCCATTTCAGCGGCCAGAATCTGGTTCACAAGACGCTGCCGCGCCAGCCGCGAGCGCCCCTCAAAGGCCGTCGAGACAATCAAAAGCCGGAAATGCGTCTCAACCCCGGGCCGGTGCCCGGCATGACCGGCATGTTTATGTGACTCATCCACCACATCCAGACGCTCTGGCGCAAGATGGGATGCAAGTTTTTCACGAATGATAGTCGCAACTGACATGTAACACCCTGTAGACTACCTAGCCTTGTCGAAACCTGGCCCATGGTTCCTTGTTTTGCCCCATGCGCCAACCCAATTAATCAGGCGTGACCTTGACCTCGAAATATTTTGATTCCATCCGCATCGCCCCGCGCAAACAGCGTGGCATTGAGAAGTCATCGCCCGGCGACCCCACCCTGCGGGCCAATGAGCGCCGTTGCGACTGGGACGGCTGCCGGCTGACCGGCAAGCACCGTGCGCCCAAAAACCGCGCCACGGCGGGTGCCGCCCCCACCGAAAAAGACGCTTTTCAGTGGTTCTGCGATGCCCATATCAAGGAATTCAACCAGCATTACAACTTTTTCCAGGGTATGAGCGACGCGGATGTCGCCGCTTTCCAGCGCGATGCCCGTACCGGCCACCGTCCGACCTGGGGTCTGGGCAAAAATGCCGCCAATATGCGCCAGGAAGACGCCGCCCCCTCGCGCGTCAACAAGGGCGCGGCCTTCCGGGACGCTTTTGGCCTGTTTGGCGATGAGGCTGGCGGCCCTTCAGGCGCCGACAGGCCCGGCCGCCGCAAGCCACGCGTACTGGAACAGCAAGCCCTCGACACGCTCGGCCTTGACGCCAGCGCCTCCTTGAACGAGATCAAGGCGAGGTATAAGGAACTGGTGAAAAAGCATCACCCCGACGCCAATGGCGGCGAGAGGTCGTCTGAGGAGCGTTTGCGCAAGGTCATTCAGGCTTATACCTACCTGAAGAAATCGGGCTTTGCGACTTGACCCCATCAGGAGCAACCTTGCACGAGGCCCCCGGCGCGGATAAACCGGGGCAAAACTTGCGTCTGCGGCACTCCATGTCCGAAGATGCCCGTAACAAACAAATGGTGACAGATCAGGTCGCCGCAGGCGGCCCGGTCGCGGTCAGCCTGTTCGGAACAAGAATAACCACACGGAAGTAGGACAGAAATGAGCGTTGATGTCACTGGCAGCATGTCCCAGGCCCTCCCGGACACGAAGGTCTCGGTCCGCGAAGTCTTCAAGATCAATGTCGACATGCAGGTCCCGGCCTTTTCGCAGCCGAATGAATATGTCCCCGATCTCGATCCGGACTATCTCTTCGACAAGGACACCACGCTCGCGATCCTTGCAGGCTTTGCCCATAACCGTCGCGTCATGATCCAGGGCTATCACGGCACCGGCAAATCGACCCATATCGAGCAGGTTGCCGCCCGCCTCAACTGGCCCTGCATCCGCATCAACCTCGACAGCCATATCAGCCGCATCGATCTCATCGGCAAGGATGCGATCGTGCTGCGCGAAGGCAAGCAGGTCACCGAGTTCCGCGAAGGCATCCTGCCCTGGGCCTTGCAGCATCCCGTCGCCCTCGTTTTCGACGAATATGATGCCGGCCGCCCTGACGTGATGTTCGTCATCCAGCGCATTCTCGAAGTCTCGGGCAAGCTCACTTTGCTCGATCAGAACCGCGTCATCCGTCCTCACCCGGCCTTCCGCCTCTTCTCGACGGCGAACACCGTGGGTCTGGGCGATACATCCGGCCTCTATCACGGCACCCAGCAGATCAATCAGGGTCAGATGGACCGCTGGAACATCGTCACCACGCTCAACTATCTGCCACATGATCAGGAAACCGCGATCATCCTTGCCAAGTCCAAGTCTTACGACAATGAGAAGGGCCGCAAGCAGATTTCGGCCATGGTGCGTGTCGCCGATCTCACGCGCTCGGCCTTCATCAATGGCGACATCTCGACCGTGATGAGCCCGCGCACCGTGCTGACATGGGCGGAGAATGCGACGATCTTTGGCGGCGATATCGGCTTTGCCTTCCGCGTCACCTTCCTCAACAAATGTGATGAACTGGAACGGGCAACGGTCGCCGAATTCTATCAGCGCTGCTTTGGTGAGGACCTGCCGGATTCAGCCGCCAACATCATGGTTGCCTGATCCGGTCATCCAGGCTGACGCTAATCCCCTGATTGTGGAGTGGGTGCCTCGCGCACCGGAGAGACATGAGCAAAAGCAAGGAAGGCCCCGTCGAACCGTTCAAGCGAGCTGTCACGCTCGCCATGCGGACGATGGCGGAAAATCCCGAACTTGCCGTCACCTTCGGCACGGAACCGCCAGGTCTGCGGGGCTTGCGCGCGCGCCTGCCCTTGCCGAGTCGTACCCTGCCGCCTGAAGAAGTCGCGCAAGTGCGTGGCGTCGCGGACTCATATGCGCTGCGCATCGTTCATCACGATGAAAAGATCAATGCCCGCCTGCAACCCGAGGGCGGCAATGCGCTGGCCGTCTTCGATGCTGTCGAGCAGGCGCGTTGCGAGGCGATCGGCGCAACGCAAATGGCTGGCGTGCAGAACAATCTCGCCGCCGCACTCGAACATCGCTCCAAAACGCGCGGCTATGCCAATGTGAAATCGCGTGACGAGGCGCCGCTCGCTGAAGCCGTGGCAATGATCGTGCGCGAAAAACTGACCGGCATGACGCCCCCTGAATCGGCCCGCCAGATGGTCAATCAGTGGCGTGCCTGGGTTGAAGAGAAAGCTGGCAGCGATCTTGATCGTCTGGCCGATCTCATGGAAGACCAGACAGCTTTTGCCAAAGCCGCCCGCGACATCATTGTCGATCTCGATATGGGCAATGAGCTGGGTGAATCGCCACATGATTCTTCCGACGAGAACGACGAGCAGGAAGGCGATAGCGAGGAAAGCTCGGATCAGAGCCAATCGGGTGAAGCCGAAGACGCAGAAGGGGCCTCTGCCGACAAGGTTGAATATTCCGAGGGCGAAGGCGAGGACGGCGAACAGCAGACCGTCGAGATCGACAGCGACGATGTCGATATCGAGGGCGAAAGCGATGAGGCCTCCGATGGCCAGCAGCCATGGCGTCCCAATGCGCGCGAGGATCGCAACCGCGAACCGAGCTACAAGATCTTCAGCGCGCAATTCGATGAGACCATCGCCGCCGAGGACCTGTGCGATCAGGAAGAGCTCAATCGCCTGCGCGCCTATCTCGATCAGCAATTGCAGGCCATGCAGGGCGTTGTCTCGCGTCTGGCCAATCGCCTGCAGCGCCGCCTTCAGGCCAAGCAGAACCGCACCTGGGAGTTTGATCTCGAAGAAGGTCTGCTCGATGCCTCGCGTCTGACCCGCGTCGTCACCGATCCGCTCCACGCGCTCTCCTTCAAGGTCGAGCAGGATATGAACTTCCGCGACACGGTCGTGACGCTGTTGCTGGACAACTCCGGCTCCATGCGTGGCCGCCCGATCACGGTGGCCGCCATGTGCGCGGACATTCTGGCGCGCACATTGGAACGCTGCGGCGTCAAGGTCGAGATTCTCGGCTTCACCACGCGCGCCTGGAAGGGCGGCCAGTCGCGTGAACGCTGGCTTGCCGAGGGCAAGCCCGCCGCACCCGGTCGCCTCAACGATCTGCGCCACATCATCTACAAATCCGCCGACATGCCCTGGCGGCGCGCACGTCGCAATCTCGGCCTGATGATGCGCGAAGGCCTGCTCAAGGAAAATATCGACGGCGAAGCCCTGATCTGGGCGCATAACCGTCTGCTCGCGCGCCCCGAGCAGCGCCGCATCCTGATGGTGATTTCCGACGGCGCGCCGGTTGATGATTCAACCTTGTCGGTCAATACCGGCAACTATCTGGAGCGTCATCTGCGCAGCGTCATCGAGATGATCGAGGAGCGCTCGCCCGTTGAGTTGATCGCCATCGGCATCGGTCATGACGTGACGCGCTATTACGCCCGCGCCGTCACCATCGTTGATGCCGAGCAGTTGGGCGGCGTCATGACGGAAAAGCTCGCCGAGCTTTTTGATGAAACGACCCCCAAGCGCGACCGGAAGAAACCGCCTCGCCCGCAAGCCCGTCCCGGCGCTGAACCCGCCGCCAGCAGCAGATCAGGACCGCCCGGCTCCGGCGTCGCATCATGACCCGTCGCCTGGCGGCGGGCCGCGCCACGCGCAGCCTGCTCGCCGCCATCGGCGCCATGGGCATGGTGAACCTCACCATGGGCATTACCTTCCCGCTCGCCGGCATCATTCTCTCGCGTCAGGGCGTCGCCTCAAGCCTGATCGGCCTGAGTGCCGCCGCGCAAGCCCTGCCCGTCTTTTTCGTGTCGCCCTTTGTGCCGCGCCTCATCGGCCATTATGGCCCGGCGCGCCTGATGCTGGTCGGCCTTGTCATGGCGGCGGTTTCAATCGCCCTCATGGGCCTCTATCCCGATCTCTGGGTCTGGTTTCCGTTGCGCTTTGTGCTGGGCTGCGCGGGCACCTTGCTCTGGGCAACGAGCGAAGCCTGGATCAATGCGCTGGCCCCGGAAGAAAAGCGCGGCCGCATTCTCGGCATCTACAGCGCGGCGGCCGCCCTCGGCTTTGCGCTTGGCCCCACAACCATCGTGCTTGTCGGCACCAGTGTCATGCCGCTTTATATCGGCGCCGGTTTGATGATGCTGGCTGCCGCCCTTGTCGCCACCGCCGACCGCAGCGAAAATCATTTCGGCGATGATGGCTCAGGCACCCTGCGCCTCGGCATGTGGCGCATCTTGTGGATCGCGCCTGCCGCCATTCTGGTGAACTTCTTCTATGCTGCGGCGGGTGAATCGCTCACCACTTTCTTCGCGCTCTATGCCGCCCATTTTGGTGTCGCCGAACAAAAAAGCCTGAGCCTTCTCACCATTGCCGCCATCGGCGCGATTGTCATCCAGCCCGTGATCGGTGCCATGGCGGATCGCTTTCATCGTCTCGCCCTGCTCATCGCGCTGACACTTGCAACGCTTGTGGCCTATATCCTGCTGCCCTTCGCCCTGCCCGACATGTTCCTCACGGGACTGGCCGTTTTCATGGTTGTCGGCCTCGCCAGCGGCCTCTTCACGGTCGGCATGGTGCTCATTGGCGAACGTTTCAAAGGCCAGGATCTCGCCACCGCCAGTTCCTTCACCACATTGATGTGGGGCTTTGGGGCCCTTGTCGGCGCGCCGCTCTCCGGCCTTGCCATGCAGCTCTGGACGCCGCAGGGCCTCATTCTTTCAATTGTCATGATTTACGGCGTTTATCTCATCTTCCCGATCACCGCTTGGTGGCAGGAAAGGGCCGGTATCGCCTCGACAGGCAGGTCGCAAGACTAAACGTGCCACATGGCTTGTATGCGCCACGCCGACCGATATGATGCGCTTCGACTTGGGCCAGAGGCCGATGATGATTGCAGGGTCGGGCCGGACAGTCAGACGGCAGCACATGAGGACTTCGACGTGATTTTCCACCGCTGCGTAACTTCGATCCTGTTGCTTGGAAGTCTGTTGTTGTGTCTTTCAGTCGGCGCCCTGCCCGGTCAGGCGGCTGACGCCCCGGCGCTTCCCGCACCGATCGATATGACAACCCAACCCCTGATCTGGAACAGCGACAAGCGGGGCGATATCGCCGCCGGTCTCATGACCTTTGCCGGTGGCATCGAGATCAGCTCCGGGGACAAGCGCTTTGGCGGCTGGTCCGGTCTGGCGATCAGCCGTGATGGCGGATCCTTGGTCGCGGTCTCTGACGAAGGCCGCTGGCTCTCGGCAAAACTTCTCTATGACGAGAAGAACCGCTTGTCAGGCCTTGCTCAAGCCATCATCGCGCCCATGCTTGATTCCAGGGGCGAGGCGCTGGAAGGCAAGCATCTCGCCGATGCCGAAGGACTGGCCATTTCAGGCGCCGACATCACAAAAGGCCTGGCCTATGTGAGTTTCGAACGCGCCCATCGCATCTGGCGCTACGATCTTTCGCAGGGCGGCTTTACCGCGCGCCCCGAGCAATTATTGACCCAGCGCGAATTTGGCCGTCTGGCCAGCAATAGCGGCATCGAGGCGCTGGAGGTGCTTCACCCCACGCCGACTGTTGCCAAGCCACGCCTGCTCGCCATCACCGAAGACAGCCGCGACCCGCGCGGCAATCTCATCGGCTTCATTGCCAATGGCAAAAAGATCATCCGCTTCGCCGTGAAGCCTGACGAGCCCTATAAACCAACCGACATGGCCCGCTTGCCCGATGGCGATGTGCTGCTGCTGGAGCGTCGTTATTCGCCTCTGGCTGGCGTCGGCATGAAAGTCGTCCTGCTGCGTGGCAGCGATTTCCGCCCGGGCGCCGTCATCAAGGGCACCGCGCTTGCCGAAATCAGCCAGCGCTATGCCATCGACAATATGGAGGGCATGGCCGTGCGCCGCGACGACCGGGGCACAATCTGGCTTTACATGATTTCGGATGACAATTTCAGCCCGCTTCAGCGCACGCTGCTCTTGATGTTCAAGCTCGATCCCAAAACCCTCAAGCCCCGCCATAGCCCGGCAGGGGCCGAATAGCGCCGCGCAGCATCAGCGTCGGCAGCAATTGGGCGACAGCCCAGAAGGCGACGATCCCGGCCTCAACGATCAGCCGCTCACCCAGCGCTTCATCCCAGTCAAGGGCGGCGCGCGCATTGAAGGCAATCGAAAAGACGAGCCCGCCCAGAAGCGCTGCCCATAAGGGGGCCTGCCACCAGGGAATGCCGCGCATATAGTCGAAAACCGCTATCGACACGATCTGACCCAGAAACAGCGCCCCGACAAAGGTCGCCGCCAGCCCGAATGGCGCCAGATCATGCTGGAAATCGGCAATCATGCCCTGCAGCAGCGCAAAACAGACAAGCCCGGCCAGCACCACCCAACTGACCAGCACCGACCACAGCGCCATGGAGGGTCCATAACGCCGACTGATCAGATTAAGCATGAAGAACAGGCCCGGCAGCATGAGATAGCCCCAATTGAGCCAGCCGGGCATGGTGAAGGCAGGCTCAAGGGACGGGAAGGTCGCGATCAGGAAGCGCAGATCGACCGCCGCTTCGCGACGCAGCGTCCAGGCGAGCACAAACAGGCCGACCAGCGCCAGAACAGGCACGATCAGCCGTCGAACCGTCTCGAAAAACAGCGCCAGATTGCCCGGTCGCGAAACCGGCAGCCTGTCAACTCCTCGATCGAGCATGAATGCCCCCACTAACGCAACGGCGGCAGTCTAGATCATTTTATGTGGACCTGAAACGCAAAACGGGCCGCCTGAAAGGCGACCCGTTCTGCATCATTGCTGACAAGAATATCAGGCCGCCGCGGCTTCGCGGGCCTTGAGGATTTCGCGCTTCAGGCGCTGCGCCTTGATCGAGAGCTGAGCGTCGGAGGCTTTGACGAGGAAGCCGTCCAGACCGCCATTATGCTCCACCGAGCGCAGGGCATGTGCCGTGATGCGCAGGCGATACTGGCGACCCAGCGAGTCGCTGATCAGCGAGACCTGGCACAGATTGGGCAAAAAGCGGCGACGCGTCTTGTTATTGGCGTGGCTCACATTGTTGCCAGTCATCACGGCCTTGCCGGTCAGTTCGCAACGGCGGGACATAAGGGTCTTCCTTGCATATTCAGATACCGGCAACCGGCAGGGCATCCCCGCAGGCTTCACCCGATATCCTCAGGTTTCATAAATAAGGGCGTAAAGCGCAGCGATCAGCGCGCACTCCATGCAGGCGGGCACGTATAAAAGGCGCTAAGTCACTCGTCAAGGGCAGAATGGACTTGCTTGTCCGAACAGCAATGTTCATATTTGGTTCTGCGTGATAATTCCACGCCACGATTAATGCCGCCCTCAGAGTTTTCCAGCATGACCGCAAAGAAAGCACCCACACTAAACCGCACCGCATCCGGCAAGATCGCTACCAACAAGGATAAGGATGTCGAGCAATTCCGGAAAGCCGCGACGACTTGGGAAAAAAACGCCACCAGGTCCAAGGCGAGTGCACGCATGGCTTTGGTCAGGTTGGGGATGCTTACATCTGATGGAAAGCTTTCAAAAACATATGGCGGCTGATTCTTGGCTCTGCACCGGTTGCATTCAGCCTTTGTCCTCGGATATCACGGTTGCGACGAGGAAGTAGCTGAAAAACTTCTCTCGGGGACGGCCTTTCGTCTTAGCGAGAACCGTTACGATTGGCTCGGCCATGGCATCTATTTTTGGGAAGCCAACCCGAAGAGGGGCTTGGATTATGCGGCGCAGTTGGCCAAAAGGGCCACAAAGCCTCAAATCAAAGCCCCGACCGTCATCGGGGCCGTCATCGACCTTGGCCTCTGCCTGGATTTAACAACCCTCACAGGCATTGAGCAGGTCAAAAGGTCTCACGATGCGCTGAGCGCCTTGTCCGAGCGTGAGGGAACGGAACTTCCCAAAAATCATCCCGACCTTCTGCGTCGTTATCTGGATTGTCTTGTCATTCAGACCGTTCACACGATCCGCCAAGACGATAAACAACAACCACTTGACTCAGTGAAGGGAATTTTCACTGAGGGGAAACCGATATACAAAGGCTCCGGATTTTACGAAAAGACACATATCCAGATTTGTGTCCGCAATCGTGAGTGCATCAAGGGTGTTTTCCGCGTACAGGACCAATTCTTGACCTGAATCAGTCGACTTCATTCAAATATCAGCGCCAAAAGCCGCTGCGCGGCGGCCGTTGGCGTCGTCCGCCCCGCCGCAACGTCAGCTTCAAGATGCGGAATGAGCCTTGCCCCCTCGGGATGGCTGGCAAGGGCGGCAAACAGCCCCTCGCGAATCTCGGTCCACATCCAGGCCTGCGCCTGAGCGGCCCGCAGACGGGTCAGATCGCCAGACCCCGTCAGGGCCGTGTGATGCGCCTCAACCGCCTCCCAGACCTCGCTGACGCCTTCCTTGCGCAGAGCGGAGACGAGCTTGACGATGGGCGTCCAGACGGCGGTTTTGGGCCGCATCAGGTGAAGCGCGGCCTGATATTCCATCTGGGCGCGACGCGCAGCCGGAATGAGGTCGCCATCCGCCTTGTTAACGATGATGAGGTCGGCCAGTTCCATGATGCCGCGCTTGATGCCTTGCAGCTCATCGCCACCACCCGGCGACAGCAGCAGCAGGAACATGTCGACCATATCGGCCACAGCCGTCTCGGATTGGCCGACGCCCACCGTCTCGATCAGGATCACGTCAAAGCCCGCCGCCTCACAGAGCAGCATGGCCTCGCGCGTGCGCCGCGCCACGCCGCCCAGCGTGCCGCCCGCAGGCGAAGGCCGGATAAACGCCATCGGATCGCGCGCCAGAAGCTCCATGCGTGTCTTGTCGCCCAATATCGAGCCGCCCGTGCGCGCCGAGGAAGGATCAATCGCCAGCACGGCAACCTTCTTGCCCCGTCCCGTCAGGTAAAGACCGAAAGCCTCGGTAAAGGTCGATTTGCCAACCCCTGGCGCCCCCGAAAGGCCAATCCGGACAGCACGCCCCGTTTCCGGCAGCACAAGGGCAAGCAGCGCCTGCGCCGCGCGCTGATGGTCGTGGCGGGTGGATTCAACGAGCGTGATACCCCGCGCCAAGGCCGAGCGGTCACCCGCCCGGATACCATCTGCCAGCAAGGCCGGATCAGCCTTGCCACTCAGGGCGGCGCGGCGTTGCGCCAGTTTTTGTTCGGTCGTGAGCTGCATGGCATTTTGCATACAGCGCGGCCCCCTTGCCGTCCAGCCCGCCGATGCCCACATGACCAGCCTGCCTTGCCGTTCAACCAGGGTTCATCCTGAAAGCGCCATAAAGAGGGTCAAGACTGCCGGGATATAGAGGACTGGAGGTCAAGATGACTTGTCTGCGCCCAAAGTCGGCCATGCGCGTGCTCGGCCTTTCGCTGGCAATTGCCGCGACGCCCTTCATCGCGACACCTGGCGCGCTCATCGCCGCGCCGCTTGCCGACACGACACCCGCAAGCCTCACGGTCAGCGAGCCAGACATCGATGCCCGCTACACGGTCTATGTCGGCGGCTTTCTCTTTGCCGAGGTCACCCTCGCCGCCGAAGTGAAAGACGATGATTATCGCCTGCGCGCCTTCGCCGCCGTGGCGGGCACTCCCAGCCATTTCTTCGACAGCAAATGGGACCTGTTCAGTCAGGGCAGCCTGAGTCAGGGCAAGATCCGTCCCGCTCACTATGTTTTCAACGCGATCGAACCCGATCAGACCAAGAAGACCACCCTCGACTATGACAGGCATGGCATGCCCAGCCTCACCATGGACCCGCCTCAGGATGTCGCCGTGACCGTGCAACCCTTTGAGCGGCTCAATACGCAGGATCCGGTCAGCGCTTTCCTCATGCCGGTTTTGGCCAATGGCAAAAACCCCTGTGAGCGCAAGCTCGCCATTTTTGACGGCAAGCGCCGCTACGATCTGCAATTCGCCTTTGAGCGCGAAGAACAGATCATCACGCGCAACAAGGGCTATAGCGGCCCGGCAGTGGTGTGTTCGGTGACCTTCAAACCCGGTACGGGCACGGAGCGCAAGAAATTCACCGACATGATGCGCCGCAATGGCGACACGCTCATCTGGCTTGCCTCGGTTGATGGCGGAAAAATCTATATGCCGGTGAAGCTGCAATTGCGCACGCCCATCGGTGGCGCGGTGATGGAAGCCGTCGCCCTGAGCGAAAAGACGCAGGCCGCCAGCGCCGACCTCCCTCTCACAAAATAGATTGCCCCCCGACATGAAAACGACCGCCCTGAGGGGCGGTCGCTCTCACTTGCGTTGACGATTGACGAACTGGCCAGCTTCCGCTTTCAGGTGGCGCAGGCGTTCCAGCAACTGATCGTCACCAGCCATTCCGGAATCGGACAGCTCCTTCAGCAACCCGTCAAGGCGCTGATAAAGCATTCCGTAATAGGCATCTTCCCTGCTCTGTTCAAAAACAGAAAGGCCGTCATGGGCCGGCATCTTCGCTGCAAGCCCACGCTTCTCTTCGGTGCCCACTCGCACCTCCAATAGATCTCACGCGCTTAATCTGTGACAGCCGCGCTTGAAAATGGGGGCACGCGGACTACCTGACAAATCCCATGGGCGGTCGCTCGGAGATCGATAAGCAGCACGCGTGATTTGTCCAACCCGGACATGCCGGTCAGTCGCGGCCCAAATAAGAAATTTTTGTGTCAGAAACAAGGGAGCTGACGCGCCACGCGATATTATGTCGCGGACGAAACGCATTTTGCCCGTCTAACGAGCAACAATCCCTCATGCCCAATCAATGAGCATGAGGAATAAAGCCTTGTTTCAAGCGGCTTTCGCGCGCTTTGCACGGATCAGCTTCAGCACTTCGGCTGCCGCCACCGGAATGTTCGTACCCGGACCAAAAATCGCCGCCGCGCCCGCTTTTTTCAGGAATTCATAATCCTGATTCGGGATGACACCGCCGCAAATGATCAGAATATCGTCGGCGCCTTCTTTTTTCAGGGCCTCGGCAAGCGCCGGAACAAGCGTCTTGTGGCCAGCCGCAAGGCTCGAAATGCCAATGACGTGGACGTCGTTTTCAATGGCGTCACGCGCCGCCTCTTCCGGTGTCTGGAACAACGGCCCCACATCGACGTCAAAACCGAGATCGGCAAAAGCGGTCGCAATCACCTTGGCGCCCCGGTCATGTCCATCCTGACCCATCTTCACCACCATGATGCGCGGACGACGGCCCTCTTCGGCGGCAAAGGCTTCAATATCCTTGACGATGCTCATGAACCCGTCATCTCCCTCATAGGCCTGTCCATAGACACCCGAGATCGATTTGATCTCGGCACGGTGACGGCCAAAAACCTCTTCCATCGCATCCGAGATTTCGCCAACCGTGGCGCGCGCCCGCGCCGCCTCAACCGCAAGCGCCAGAAGATTGGCATTGCCCCTGGCACCTTGCGTCAGCGCCTTGAGAGCCGCCTTGCACTTGGCATCGTCACGGCTCGCCCGGATATGCTTCAGTCGCGCAACCTGCTGCTCGCGCACCTTGGCATTGTCGATGTCGAGGATTTCAATCGGGTCTTCCTTGGCAAGGCGATACTTGTTGACGCCAACAATCACTTCCTCGCCGCGGTCGATGCGCGCCTGCTTGCGGGCTGCTGCCTCTTCGATCTTGAGCTTGGGCATGCCGGTCGCAACCGCCTTGGTCATGCCGCCCAGTTCTTCAACTTCCTCAATGAGCTTCCAGGCTTCGCTCGCCAGCGAATGCGTCAGGCTCTCGATATAGTAGGAGCCGCCCAGCGGGTCGATCACATTGGTGATGCCGGTTTCAGCCGCAATCACAAGCTGCGTATTGCGTGCGATGCGCGCGGAAAAATCCGTCGGCAAGGCAATCGCTTCATCCAGCGCATTCGTATGGAGCGATTGCGTGCCGCCCAGAACAGCCGCCAGCGCTTCAAGCGTCGTGCGGATGACGTTGTTATAGGGATCCTGCTCGGTCAGCGACACGCCCGATGTCTGGCAATGTGTCCGCAGCATCAGCGACTTCTGATCCTTGGCATTGAAGCCCGTCATGATGCGATGCCAGAGCAGGCGCGCGGCGCGCAGCTTGGCCACTTCCATGAAGAAATTCATGCCGATGGCAAAGAAGAATGACAGGCGCGGCGCGAAGTCATCGACATCAAGGCCCGCCTGCAGGGCGGCGCGCACATATTCGCGACCGTCAGCCAGCGTGAAGGCAAGTTCCTGAACCTGCGTCGCGCCCGCTTCCTGCATGTGATAGCCGGAAATCGAGATCGTGTTGAACTTCGGCATATGCGTCGAGCAATAGCCGATAATGTCGGCGATAATCCGCATCGAGGGCTCAGGCGGATAGATATAGGTATTGCGCACCATGAACTCTTTCAGAATGTCATTCTGAATGGTGCCCTGCAGTTTTTCCGGGCTGACGCCTTGTTCTTCGGCGGCAACAATGTAATTGGCGAGAATCGGAATGACCGCGCCATTCATCGTCATCGACACCGACATGTCGTCGAGCGGAATGCCGTCGAACAGGATTTTCATATCCTCGACGCTGTCAATCGCCACGCCTGCCTTGCCAACATCGCCGATCACGCGCGGATGGTCGCTGTCATAGCCGCGATGCGTGGCCAGATCGAACGCGACGGAAAGACCCTTCTGGCCCGCCGCCAGATTACGGCGATAAAAGGCGTTCGACTCTTCGGCTGTCGAAAAGCCGGCATATTGACGAATGGTCCAGGGACGCCCGGCATACATGGTTGATTGCGGCCCGCGCGTGAACGGCGCAAAGCCCGGCAGCGTGTTGGCGTCATAGCCTTCGCTGGCCAGCCGCTCAAGATCGGCAGCCGTGTATAGCGGCTTCACATCGATGCCCTCTGGCGTCTTCCAGACCAGCGAGTTCACACCCGCGCCTTTGGTCTGTTTTTCGACAGCGGCTTCCCAATCTTTGAGTGTCTTCTTTTCGGCCATGGCCAGCTCTCACCCGAATGACGAATTGAATTGTTGACGCCAGTGTAAGTCATGGGCGTCAAAAGGAAAATCGGCGCGGAGTATCGTGGAAGCAGAAGCCGGGGTCAAACCGCCCTTTGCAAAAGGTGCCGCGAGGAAAGCGACAGTTGGGGAAAGGCGCAAACCAACCCCTCCAATTGGGGGGAATGCATCCCCCGGTCCGGCCTTTGAGAGCGCGGGGGTAAATCCACCCATAAAACCAGTCAGATAAACAAAATATCACCCACTGAAGGCTGACTTTCAAATCAGGAAACGCCACGGTTTCGTGATGATTAGTCGCCCTGACGGCAATCTCCCTTTAAGCTCCCCCAAAGGCCGATGCATCGGCCACGGCGTGGGAGCGCCGCGTAAATGGCAGGAGGAAACCAGCGTGCCTAAGACACAAAACCCCATCCGCATCTCGACGATGACCAGCCTGGCGATGGCAGTGACCTGCCTGGCGCTCACCTCTTGCGGACAAGTGGGCGCTCGTCCGCGCGATGCCGATGGCCATGTCATGCCGACACTGGCCGAACTTGATCCCTCAAGTTCCCTCTATGCCGCCGCCGTCAACAAGGCTGGCGCGGGCGATTGCCGGCCGGAAATCCTCGATGTCATCACCTGCTTTGCCTGGCGCGGCCATGGCTATGAAGGCGCCCAAACCACGCTCGGCCAGTGCGATTTGAAAAATGGCAACAAGGCCGAAGGTGTCGAATGGATCAAACGCGCCGCCAATGCCGGCTGGGCCGATGCACAGCTCATCATGTCACGCGTCTATTTCGAGGGGACTTATGCCCCAAAGGATCTTGTTCAGGCGGCCCATTGGAACCTGCTCTATCGTCGCAACCCCGCGCTCATGTCGCTTGGCGCCCAGCCTGATAATACTGTCAGCACGCAGATTGCCAGCGAGTTGACGGTTGCAGAACGCGATCAGGCGCTCCAATCCTCAAGTGCCTGGCGTCCGACTTACTGGAGTCCTGCTGAAAAGCTCGACAGCAAAATCGCAGAGACCTGCCATATTCCGGATCGCCGACAGGTTTATCACCCCCCCATTGTTGTGAACACGCCCACCCCCTATTAAGGCGAAGCGTCCTGAAACGGCGCATTCAGAGATATTTTACTGTCATAATTCTACTGTCACGGCTTGACGTCACTGGATTCTGACTGAGTTGCACCCGGTCACCATCCCGCAAGCACCTGCCATCCTTCACTGGCAGGAATAGAGTTTTGACAATGCAGGCATCTGAAGCGAGACGCCGCCAGATAGGAATGGAACTGCTTCAATCCGTGTTGCAGTCCCTGCGCCACATTCCTTTGCTCTTTTCCCTGCTCGCCCTGCTCTTTGCCTACGGATTTTCCAGCAACCTGCCCAAATGGGTCGTCGCGGCATGGTTTGCATATTTTGTCAGTGTACAGCTTTATTATCGGCGCTATACGCACCGCATCCAGGCAAGGCGCAACAATCTCGATGACGTCGACAGGATCACGCGCCAGCTCAGCGTCCAATACGCATTGATGAGTCTGGGCTGGGTGCTCATGGTGCCGCTCTTCTGGCAGTCAGGTCATGACAACCAGAACATGGTCCTGATGACGGTCATGCTGGTTCATGCCATTGCCTCATCAACGACCATTTATCACGTGCGGCCGATTTTGCTCGTGAGCACCATCCCGACGGCGCTTGTATCCCTCGTCTTGCCCCTGTTCATGATGAGTTCGGATTTCCGCATCTTCGGGTTCTGCCTCATCCCGACTTATGCCTTTCTTGCCTATACCGCCCGTCAGCAAAGACAGGCCGCCGAGGAGACGGTCAGCCTTCGTCTGGGTAATGCCGACCTGATCCGCGACCTCGCTGCCGCAAGAGACATTTCAGAATCGGCCCGCCACGCGGCGGAAGCCGCAAATGAACGCCTGTCCGAACGAGAAAACCGTTTCCGTGCGCTGGTTGAAAACGCGTTCGACACCATTCTTGTCGTCAATGACCAAGGCATCATCACTTATGCCACGCCATCCATGATCAAGATCGGCTTCAATCCCGAAACGATGATCGGCAAACAAGTCCGCGACTTCATTCCAGCCGAACAACTGGCCACCGTCACCATCAACTCACGCAACGATAACATACTTGATGACAGGACACGCTCGCGCGAATTCGCCGTGACGGGTGATGATCATCGTCTGCATCATATTGAAGCCACGATTACGGATATGCGCAAAGATCCGAGCATCGAGGGCTATGTTGTCAATATGCGTGACGTCACGCAGCGCAAGCGCAATGAACGCGAGGTCGAAAGTCATCTGCATGTCCTGCAGGATTTGACACAAGGCCGCCCCTTGCAGGAAGTCATGACGCGTCTCGCCATCAGCGCGGAAAAAACCCATGATGACGCGCGCGCTGCGATTTTCCTGATCGACAAGGACAACAAGCTCACGGTCTGTGCCGCGCCGAGCCTGCCTGCCACCTTCCATCTCATGATCCAGCAGATCTGGGACAATCATCGCGACAAGATATTCGGCACCTCCGCCATGGCGGGCCAGCGCATCATCACGACGGACATGCAAAATGTCGCCCATGGCGAAGACATTGCCACCATGGCCAGGATTATTGGCGCCAAGACCGTTTGGTTCCAGCCCATCATCGCCCAGAGTGGCCGCACCGTGGGTGCCTTCGCGCTATATTTCCGTCAGCCGCGCAACCCCGATAACTGGGAACTGAATTATCTGCGCAGCGCCAGCCATATCGCGGCGCTGGCCGTGGAACGCCGCCGTGCCGACCGCGAATTGCGCGAGGCCAAGGAAAATGCCGAACTGGCCAACCGCTCCAAAACCAAGTTTCTCGCCAATATGAGCCATGAACTGCGCACGCCCCTCAACGCCATCATCGGCTTCTCCGAAATCATGGAGAGCAACATGTTCGGGCCGCTTGGCTCCGCGCGCTATACCGAATATGCCAAGGACATTCACGACAGCGGTCGCCATCTTCTCAGCGTCATCGATGACATTCTCGACATTGCCAAGATCGAAGCCGGCAAATACACGGTCCAGATCGAAAATGTGGACATCGCTGCCATCATCGACTGGTCCGTCGATATGGTTCGTACCCGCACCAATGAAAAACATCAGAAAATCACGCGGCACGTTCCCAATTCGCTACCCGTGCTGCGCGCCGACCAGCGCGCCATGCGTCAGGTCGTCTTGAACCTTCTTTCAAATGCCATGAAGTTCACGCCGGAGCGCGGCGAGATCGGGATTGACGTCGAACTGGGCGATCAGGGCGAGATGCGCCTGACCATCAGCGACAATGGCATCGGCATTCCCGCCGACAAGATCGATGAAGTCTTGCAGCCCTTCGGCCAGGTCGACGATGCCGTCTCCCGTCAGCATGGCGGCACAGGTCTGGGCCTGCCCATCACCAAATCGCTGATCGAGATGCAGGGCGGCCAATTCCAGCTTGAGAGCGTCCTCGGCAAGGGCACACGCGCCGTCATGACATGGCCGGCCGGACGCATGATCGCCCGGTCGGATAGCAACGCCAGGATCGCTTACTGAACGGCCTTGTCCGGCTTCTGCGTGCCCATCATCCCGAAAAGATGGCCACCCACTTTGCGCATCTGGATCTCTTCAGACCCTTCCGTGATGCGATAGCGGCGGTGGTGACGATAAATATGCTCAAACGGTTTGTGCCGCGAATAGCCGATGCCGCCATGCACCTGCATGGCGAGATCCGCCGCTTCGCACACAAGCCGGTTTGCCCGGTAATTGCACATCGACACCTTGTCGGAGAGATATTTCGCCACATCCGGCTTCGACATCTGATCCATTTGCCAGGCCGTCTTGTGAATGAGGCTGCGGACCATCTCGCATTCGGTATGCGCTTCCACCAGGGGGAACTGGATCGCCTGATTGGCTGAGAGCGGCTTGCCGAACGGCTTGCGCGCCTTGGCATATTTGACGCTTTCATTGACGCAGTACTGCGCCGCGCCAAGGCTGGAAGCGGCCTGGCGGATACGGTTTTCATGCACGAAATGCTGCGCCAGCTCCAGCCCGCGATCGGGGTCGCCCAGGATTTCCGTTTCCGGCACAAAGACATTCGTGAAAGAAACACGCGGATGATCGGTCGGCATGTTGAAGGTCCAGAGATATTCCTCGATCTTCACGCCCGGCGTATCGCAAGGCACGATGAAACAGGTAATGCCCAGCGCATCGCCATCCTTGCCACTTGATCGTGCAAACACAAAGTCATGCGTTGCGACATGCATGCCCGTGTTCCACATCTTCTGGCCATTGATGACAAATCCCGCCACGCCATCGCGTGTTTCGCGCCGCGCCTGTGTTTCCATCCATGTCGCGTCTGAACCGTGATCGGGTTCCGTCAGGCCAAAGGCAATGCGCACGCTGCCATCAAGCGAGCCGTGAATGAATTTTTCCTTCTGTGCGGGCGTGCCAAAATCGCGAAACATCAGGACAGTGGGAAAATTGCCGACGATCGAACTTTCATTCTGCAAATCATTATGCAGCCCCAATCCCTTGGCGGCGAGATGTTCGCGGATGAATGCCATGCCGAGATTGGTGCCATCCTTGCCGCCATATTCGCGCGGCAGCGCATAGCGCAAATGCCCGGCCTTGTCGGCGCGCCGACGCATCGCGCCCAGCAATTCTTCCCAGTCGTGACGCGGCAGACCCTGATTGTCCCAATCCGTGCGCGCATGTTCACGGCGATGATCGAAAAAGCGGATATTGTCATTCTCGTTTTCGAGCGGCTTGATCTCCTTTTCGATAAAGGCATCAAGCTCGTCGAGATAGGAAGCAATCTCCTTCGGGATCGTGAAATCCATGATGTCTCTCCCCACGGCCCCCTTGGCGGGTTTTGGCCTGTTTTCAATTTCAATGGCCCCACTATAGAGGCGATCCGGGGGGTGGAAAGCGCACATTTGTTGCGTCGATCGGCGCCAATTGGTTAACGCGAAATCCGCTTAACCCATTGTCCAACCACAAGATTTAGCCGTGAACGAAGCCAGAAAACAGCCCGGTCAGCGATTCGGACCCGATTCGTTCGTTCTCCATTCCCTTCGTTAACGACCCCCTTCCTTAACGTCACTCAAGTCCCCAACCCCCCACATCTTGTGGTTTGTTTCCCTGCTTGCACGTCGGGGCATTTATGCCGATGGTGCGCCTGATCATGCAAAGTTTTCCGCCCTCCCCAGACAGCCCGCCAGCCGTCGCGGCAACAGCCCGGCGCGTCAATGAACGCCGCCGCATCACGGCGGTTCTGGGGCCGACCAATACCGGCAAAACCCACCTCGCCATCGACCGCATGATGGGCCATGCCACGGGCATGATCGGCCTGCCGCTGCGCCTGCTGGCGCGCGAAGTCTATGACCGCCTTGTCCGCATCAAGGGCCTGCGTGCTGTCGCCCTCATCACCGGCGAGGAACGCATCCTGCCGCCTGACGCAAAATATTTTGTCTGCACTGTCGAGGCGATGCCGCTTTCGATTGAAGTCGATTTTCTGGCAATTGACGAAATTCAGCTCGCCGCCGATCGCGAGCGCGGCCACACATTCACGGATCGCCTGCTTTATGCGCGCGGCCGGCACGAAACCATGATGCTTGGCTCCGAAACGGTGCGCGGTCTCATCCAGAAGTTGTTGCCAGACACGCATTTCATCAATCGCCCGCGTTTTTCTGAACTGACCTGGACCGGCTCCAGAAAGCTCACCCGCCTGCCGCGGCGCTCCGCCATTGTCGCCTTCTCAGCCGATGAGGTTTATGCCCTCGCCGAACTCATTCGCCGCCAGCGCGGCGGCGCCGCCGTCGTCATGGGGGCGCTGTCGCCACGCACGCGCAATGCCCAGGTCGCGCTTTATCAATCCGGTGATGTTGATTTTCTTGTCGCCACGGATGCCATCGGCATGGGCCTCAACATGGATGTCGATCATGTTGCCTTCGCCGCCACCGAGAAGTTTGATGGCCGCGAGCATCGCCCCTTGCGCGTATCAGAACTCGCCCAGATTGCCGGACGCGCCGGACGCTACATGAATGACGGCACATTCGGCATCACAGGGGACGCCTCCCCCCTCTCTGACGAGGTCATCGAGCGCATCGAACAGCATCAATTCGACTCCGATCACGTCCTCCAATGGCGCAATCCCGACCTGCAATTTGCAAGCATTGCCGCCTTGCTGGCCTCGCTGGAGGTGCCGCCCGCCCGTCCGGGTCTGGCGCGCGCGCAAGTCGCAACCGATCTCGAAGCCCTGACCCGCATGAGTCGCGAGCCCGACATCCAACATCATGCGCGAGATCCGCAAGCCATCCGCAAATTATGGGATGTCGCCCAGGTGCCAGACTTCCGCAAGACTTTGGCGGGCGATCATGCCACTTTGCTGGCGCGTCTTTACCTCTTCCTCATGGAAGGCGACAGGCGCATACCTGACGACTGGCTTTCGGGCCAATTGAGCCGTGTTGACCACACTGAAGGTGAGATCGACACGCTCTCCGCGCGGCTTGCTCATGTGCGGACATGGAGCTATGTGGCAAATCGATCCGATTGGCTGCATGATCCTGTCCATTGGCAGGAGCGCGCGCGTGCGATAGAGGATAGGCTCTCCGACGCTCTGCATGAGCGGCTGACCCAAAGGTTCATTGACCGGCGGACCAGCATTCTCATGAAACGTCTGCGCCAGAACGAGGATCTTATGGCGGCGGTAAACCTGGACGGCGAAGTATTGGTAGAGGGCGAATTTGTCGGCCGTCTGCATGGTTTTGTGTTTGTGCCCGATCCGCGAGCGGAAGGCGAACAGGCAAAAGTGCTGCGTGCGGCCTCCGAACAGGCCGTGGCGCTGGAAATTGCCGCCCGCGCCGCGCGTCTGGCCGCCGCAGCCGATGGCGAGATTTCGCTCTCCGAACATGGTCGCCTGATCTGGGATGGCAGCCCTGTCGCCCAGTTGCGCCTGTCTGAAGCGCCGCTCGATCCGCGCCTTGAGTTGATTGCGGGCGAAGAATTGACCGGCCCCTTCCGTGACGGCGTTGTGACGCGTCTGGAAAACTGGCTGAAGCAGCATATCGCCACCGTGCTCGCCCCGCTTGTCGCGCTGCGCGATGCGACCGACATTGAAGGCCTGGCACGCGGCATTGCTTTTCGTCTGGTTGAAAATCTCGGCTCCCTGCGTCGCGACGCCGTGTCGGAAGACATCCGGGCGCTCGATCAGGCCGCGCGCGGCCAGCTGCGCAAGCATGGCGTGCGCTTTGGCGCCTATTCGATTTTCCTGCCCGCGCTTTTGAAGCCCGCGCCCGCCCGTCTGCTGATGACGCTCTGGGCGCTCACCCGCAAGGATGCCGAAGGCAATGCCACCGATCCGCTGGCGGATCTGCCGCAGCCGCCAACACCGGGCCTGACCTCCGTGCCAGCCGATGCATCGGCCCCGGCCGGTTTCTATGAATCGCTCGGCTTCCGCGTCTGCGGGTCGCGCGCCGTGCGCATCGACATGCTCGAACGTGTCGCCGATCTCATTCGTCCCGTCATTGCCAATCGCGTTTATGCCGGTGGCTTTATCGTGACACCCGACATGATGTCGCTTGTCGGGTGTTCGGGGGAAGAGTTTGCAAGCCTGCTCAAGGGGCTTGGCTATCGCCCGCAGCTTGAAAAAATCATTCCCAGACTGCCCGAACCCGCCCCCGCGACAAAGCCCGGCCTGGAAGTCGTCATCCGCAATTCAGGTGAGGCTGAAGCCCAGAGTGACGCCACAACCGATGCGGCAACCGACGCCCTCACCGAAGCGGGCGCGCCCGAAGACGCCCCCCTTGGGGAAGCCACCATTGCCTCATCGATGGCGCAACCGCAGGCATCGGCTGAGGCCCCCGTTGAAGCTGTCAGCGAGGCCGCGCCCAGCGCCGAAGCCGTCGTTGCCGAAGCCGTCGAGCTCGAAATCTGGCGGCCCGTGCGTCGCCACAAGCCGCAGCCCGGCGAACGTCCCGCGCGTCGCCGTCACATGCGCAAGCCCGAGGCCGCCGCCACAGGCGAGGCCGCCCCCGCCGATGCCACAGCGGCCCATACCACCACTGAACGCCCGGCGCACGCCCGTCATCAGCGCCGTTCGGACGAAAAAGCCGAGCCCCGTGGCGAGCAGACGCCGCGCCATGCTGAAGCGCGCGACCCCCATAAAGACCCACAGCGCGACAAGCCGCATCGCGCCAAGGGCGAGGGGGATCGCAAGCGTGAGGATCGCGGCACCCCCGACAGGAACAATCGCGACAGGAACAATCGCGACAACAACCGGGATCGCGATAAAGGCGGTTCCAAGGGCTATCGCGATCCCAAGCCTGATCGGCGCGAGCCCGATCCCGATTCACCCTTTGCGGCGCTCGCCATCCTGAAAGAGCGCGGTCTCGGGAAGTAGTCGCTTGCCGAAGCTCGACGCCATGGGTGATGTCGTCCAGCGACTGGATCGCTGGCTCTGGTTCGCGCGCTTCCTCAAAAGCCGAGGCCTGGCAGCCAGCCTTGTCGAGAGCGGTCGCATCCGCCTCAATGGCGAGCGTGTGGCAAAACCCGCGCGCAGCGTCAAACCGGGTGACGTGCTGACCTTCCCGCTTGGCGATCATATCCGCGTCATACGCATCTTGGCGCCGGGCGCCCGACGCGGTCCCGCCAGCGAAGCGCAACGTCTCTATGAAGACCTCGCGCCCCCCGAAACCGCCAAAGCGCCCGTCAATGCCGCGCCCGCCCGGCGCGAACATGGTGCCGGGCGCCCGACCAAGAAAGAGCGTCGCGAAACCGATGCCTTCAACAATGCCCTGAAAGGACAAGACCCATGATCGAGGCCTTGAAAGCCTTCCTTCTGGGGGGACAAAGACCCCGCACATCACGCCCCGACGAGGCGCAAATCGCCATCATTGCGCTGCTGATCCGCGCCGCCACGTCGGATGCCGACTTTGCGGAACCCGAGCGTCAGGCGATTGCGCGCATTGCCGCCTCTTATTTCCACGTAAGCGATGTGGAACTGACAGAATTGATGGCGCTGGCACAGGCCGAGGAGGCGCAAACCATGGATCTCTATCGCTGGGCCCAGACCATCAAGCAGCACTATGACGAAGCCGCCCGCATCGAGCTGATTGAGAAGCTCTGGGAAGTCGTTTATGCCGATGGCAAGCTCGACGACTATGAAGCCAATCTGTTGCGGCGCGTGGCAGGCCTGATATACGTTCCCGACCGCGAGTCAGGGCAGGCGCGTCTGCGTGTCATGGCCCGCCTTGGTCTGCAAGATCGATAAAGACCGGGACCCTTCTGAAGACGACCCGCGCCTGAAGGCTGAAAGCCGCTGGCGCGCCATTGGAGAGTGCGATGACCTACATTGTGACGGACGCCTGCATTCGCTGCAAATATATGGATTGCGTAGAAGTCTGCCCGGTGGACTGCTTCTATGAAGGCGAAAACATGCTGGTCATTCACCCTGATGAATGCATCGACTGCGGCGTTTGCGAGCCTGAATGCCCCGCCGAAGCAATCAAGCCGGACACCGAACCGGGTCTGGAGCGCTGGCTCGAACTCAATACCGAATATGCCTCCAAATGGCCCAACATCACGATCAAGCGCGACGCGCCGGCCGATGCCGATGATTTCCAGGGCAAGGCTGGCAAGTTTGAGGCTTATTTCAGCCCGGAACCCGGCGAAGGCGACTGAGCCGGGGGCCGGTTTCGACCCGCCTGCCCTCTGGAATTGCGCGCCAAATTGTCACAGTTTTGAGCGCTGACATCTCATTTTGGTGACAGGACGGCTTGCGGCAGTGGTGCCCGGCATCCCCCAAGTCATTCAGCTAGCGGATTAATTTCGTCTATCTCCCTGTGTTCACATGGTTTTTCCCCTCCTGGAACAAAGCCAGGCTTCCAATGGGGGGTAAGTTGTGTTATATTATTCTCACATTGAAACCCCGCGCCGCAGACGCGTGAGTGATCCAGTGACGCCGCACCCCCTCAGACGCCTGATTCCCGGCAAATGATGGTGCAAACCGTCAGAACTTGGCTGAAACGATGCCAGTCCGCCCGGAATGGCGCGGCCCAGACGTGGCAAATGGCACTGTCCTTTGATGGTCGCCAGACAGATAGCCGCGATTGGCTCGCAACGACCGGGCAAACGGCGCCCGAAAGCTGGAATACTGTTCTGCGCGACGCGGGAATAATCACCGCAAGGTGCCCGTCCGATTCTGCAAGGCGGGCATAGGAAAGGCTATGGCGACCAAAGTGAAGAAGGCTCCAAAGTCCACACCCGCGAAATCAGCACCCAAATCGGCCAGCGTCAAAGCCAAGTCACCGGCAAAGCCCGCTGCTGCCAAAGCCAAGGCCGCAAGCGCCAAGTCGGCGCCGACAAAGTCCACGGCCAGCAAGGCAAAGCCGGCTACCAAAGCCGCCGCACCGGCCAAAAAACCCGCCGTCAAACCCGCCGCACCGGCCAAAAAGCCCGCTGCCAAGGCCGCGCCCGCCAAATCCGCGGCGGCAAAGACCGCCGCCAAGCCTGCGGCGCCCAAGGCAGCAGCCGCAAAACCGGCAGCGCCCAAACCCGCATCCAAAGGGGCAGCCCCCAAGGCTGCTGCCCCTAAAGCCGCTGCATCCAGGGAAACTGTAAAATCCGTGAGTACCAAGGCCCCCGCCAAACCTGTGCAGCCCAAACCTGCCCACAAGCCGATCAGCAATGCGAGCAAGCTCGTCGCCGCCGCCAAGAGCAAGGCGGCCGCCGAACGCGCACAGGCCGCTGAAACCAAAGCCGCCGCTGACAAGGCCGCACTCGACAAGGCGGCCGCCGAAAAGACAGCCGAGGCCGCGCGCAAGGAAGCCGCCAAGCCCGTCCTGCCCCGGCCCAATTTCAAGGCCAGGGAGTTCGTCGTTTATCCGGCCCATGGCGTGGGTCAGATTCTCGACATCGAAACCCAGGAAGTGGCCGGCCACCGGCTTGAGCTCTTCGTCATCAATTTCGACAAGGAAAAGATGACGCTCCGTGTCCCCACCCACAAGGCGAATGCGGTCGGCATGCGCAAGCTTTCCGATGCCGCTGTCGTCAACAACGCCATCGAAACCCTGCGGGGCCGTGCGCGTATCAAACGCACCATGTGGAGCCGCCGCGCCCAGGAATATGAGGCCAAGATCAATTCCGGTGACATCATCTCCATCGCCGAAGTCGTGCGCGACCTCTATCGCTCCGACAAGCAGCCCGAGCAGTCCTATTCGGAGCGTCAGCTTTATGAAGCCGCTCTCGATCGCATGGCCCGCGAAGTCGCTGTCGTCGAACGCATTGAGGAACCTGTCGCCATCGAGCGCATTGAAAAGGCCCTGCAAGCCACAGCGCCCGCCCGCGAAAAGGCCAAGCTCGAAGCCGCCGACATCGAGGAAGACGAAGTGGATGGCGCGGAAGAAGCCGCCTGAGGCCGCTCATCATGCCCAGCGACAAAGGCCCGGCGCACTGCCGGGCCTTTTTCTTTGCCTGGCCTTGCCATTTTTTCCGACTTTAGAACTGATCCAGTCTCCCCATCACCACGTAGCAAGCATGACACTGCGCATCATGCGCCGCGCAAGCCAGCACGGGAAAACCCGTCAAGGGGGTGTGATGATGGCCTATCAGGAAACGGCTGAAACGCAGAAGGCCAATCGCCGCTTTATGAAACGCGCCATGACAGCGCCCCTCCTCGAACCGGAGCTCGAGTTCGAATTGGCCCGCCGCTGGCGCGAACATCACGACGAACATGCACTCCATGATCTGACACGCGCTTATATGCGCCTCGTCATCGCCATCGCCACGCGTTTTCGTCGCTACGGCTTGCCCTATGGCGATCTCATTCAGGAAGGCAATGTCGGTTTGATGCAGGCGGCAAGTCGCTTCGAGCCGGAGCGTGGCATTCGCTTTTCAACCTATGCGACCTGGTGGATCCGCGCGGCCATTCAGGATTACACCCTGCGTAACTGGTCGATTGTCCGCACCGGCACCACGGCGGCCCACAAGGCGCTGTTCTTCAATCTGCGTCGCCTGCGCTCGCTGATCGACAATGGCACACGCCAGAACCTCACGACAAATGACCGCATCTTCATCGCGCAAAAACTCCGCGTCGGCGTGAGCGATGTTGAAGCCATGGATGTGCGCCTGATGTCGGGCGACCGCTCACTCAATGCAACCATCGGCGAAAGCGGATCAGATGAAAGCGTCACTCAATGGCAGGATCTCCTGCTTGATGAACGGCCAAGACCCGATGAGGCCGTCATGCAGAACCATGACGAGGAAGCCCGTCAACGCTGGATCGAAACCGCTCTGAAATCGCTGAACGAACGCGAGCTCATCATCATTCGCGAACGTCGCCTGCGCGACGAAAATGTCACGCTTGAAATGCTCGGCGACAAGCTTGGCATTTCCAAGGAACGCGTGCGCCAGATCGAGCATCAAGCACTAGGTAAGCTCAAGGTGGCGCTCCTCGCCCAGCATCCGGACCCGCAAGCCGCCGGCCTGCTCGACAGCTATTGAGGTCAAGGCGTAACGAGCTTGACCAGCATGCCCGGCTTGGGCGCCTCAGTGCCGCGCAATCCGTTCAGCACGCGAAACCGCGCCGCCTGATTGTCGCTGAACGCCATGCACCGACCCCGCACCGACATCACGCCGTGAACCACTGCTGTCATGGCCCGGTTCATCCGGGCCATCCACGACTTTCATCTGCCATTGCCGGGCATGACAGCGTGAACCTTCTTTCCACCCCAGCCCATGCCCGTTGCACAGGCTCAATAGGTAACGAGCTTGACCAGCATGCCCGGCTTGGGCGCCTCAGTGCCGCGCAATCCGTTCAGCACGCGAAACCGCGCCGCCTGATTGTCGCTGAACGCCATGCGACGACCAAGCGAGGCCGCCGTTTCGCCACTCTTGACGCTCACAACACGAAGGCGCAGGGGTTTTACCGCATTGGCCTCGGCAGCACTCAGCTTGCGGAAACTTTTCACCATGCCATCAAGCTCGCCATTGCGGCGCGTACCGATTTGCGGCGCCGTACCGATCAGGAAGCGATAGACCGTGGTCGGACTATATTCAATGACAACGAGGCGGGCATTATAGCCATTGATGCGCGTCCAGGCGCTTGCCGCCTTCATGCCATGGATGGTCAGCCGCGCGCCATTCACCAGCTGCACGCCCTTCGCCCAGTCATTGGCGAGATAATCGGCGATGTCGCGCCCGGATGATTTGACACCGGAATCAAACTTGATCTGCGTCTTGTCGGGGCCCTGCACCAGCACGGCTTGTGCCGAATTGGTAATCTGGTAGCCAGGAGGGACGCTGAAGGCAAAGCGCGAAGCGGGATGAATGAAGTCGCGCCCCCGCACCATGCCCTGCTCGGGACTGTCGCCATAAATCAGGCCATTGATGGTCTTGAGATAGAGGGCGCGGTTGCGATCGCCCTTGCCGACGGGCACACCGCTGGCTTGCGCATGCGCCGTCGCCGCCTGGACACGCGCTGGCGTTGCCGGATGGCTTGCCAGCCAATTGACCTGGTTGCCCTTGCTGGCCTGATTGCTGAGCCGCGATGTCAGATCATCCTCTGCCCCAAGGTTTGCCAGAAAATCAGCCTCCGCATGTGGATCATATCCCGCCCCTGCCAGCGCGCGCACGCCAAGCTCATCGGCCTCATATTCCTGATCGCGCGAATAGCTGGCGAGCAGGCCCTGACCGCCCAGCCCCACAGCCTGATTGAGCGCATTGCTGCCGACAACCGCGCCGAGCACGGCACCGAGCAGCGATGTGCCAAGCGCTGCCGATTGCCGCTGCGCCGAGTGTCGCGCCAGCACATGCCCGACCTCATGGCCGATGACACCGGCAAGCTCCGCCTCGTCATTGGCCAGCGCCAGCAGGCCGCGCGTCACATAGACATAGCCACCGGGCAGCGCGAAGGCATTGACGACGGGACTGTTCAACACCGTCACGCGATAGCTGCCCGCCCCTTCCGCGCCATAACCCTTGACGACGCGCGTCGTCACCTGCGCCACATAGGCGCCGATCCTGGCATCCTGATAGACGCCGCCATAAGCCTCGACAATCTTGGGATGGGCTTCTGCGCCCGCCCGCGCCTCATCGGCACTCGACATCAGGGGCATGAGCTGCGACTTGCCTGTCGCCGGATTGGTGGTGCAGGCCGCCACGGCGCTCATCAGCACGCATAAACCGAGCAGCACGGGTCTTGCGCCCCACATCATGCGCTTCATGCCCGATTGATCCCTCGGCACACGCCCCATCATTTCCCCCACGTCGCAGCCCCTCAGGCTACTGATTCATATGTGGACGTCCCCTTTGGCAAGGGCTTTTTTGCCGGGATGCGTGTGATCGGTTGCTTTCATATGTCCGGCCTATTTGTGCGGTTTATTGAATTGCCGCTGGCCTTGATGGAAATCCGCCAGAGAGGTCCCTAATCAAAACATCGCGCTTATGAGGCGCATTGAATCAGACGGGTTGATCTCTCTATTGGCTCGAACGTTACACATCATCGACTGCCGTTACCAATTTGGGTGACTTGTATTCCTATCAGGCCGTCAGCGCGTAGGGCCGATAAGCTTCCTTCCGCGTCAGCACGACCCAAGCGATCCGGGCGAGCTTGTTGGCCAGGGCAACTGATACCACTCGGAAGGGCTTCTTCTCGAGCAGCTTCCTGATCCAGTTTGCCATGGGTGTTGTCCTGTCCTTCGTATGGCGCATGACAGCTGTGGCTCCGATAACCAACAATCGTCGAAGGTATCGGTCTCCCTGTTTCGAGATACCGCCCAGTTTTGTTTTGCCCCCGGTTGAGTGCTGTTGCGGGGTCAGGCCAAGCCAGGCGGCGAACTGTCTGCCTGATCTGAATTGTTCGGGATCGGAGACCGTGGCGGCAATCGCTGTGGCTGTTATTACGCCGATGCCAGGGATCGCAGCGAGCCTGCGACTGGCCTCATTTTCTGCATGCCAAGTGACAATTTGCTGATCGAGTACCGCGACGTCATTGCTTAGCGCCATGATCTGCCGGATCAGTATCTCCAAAGCAGTGCAGGCATAGGATGGAAGTGCATTTTTATCGGCAAGTACTTGGTCGATAAGTTTTGCCAGATGGGCGATGCCGGGATTTGTGACATAGCCGAACTCCGCCAGATGTGCCCGTAGCGCGTTTGCGGCCATGGTGCGCTGACGCACAAGCAGGGATCGAGCTCGATGGGCCATGAGAATGGCCTGTTGTTCGACTGTCTTTACCGGCACAAACCGCATCGTTGGGCGCTGCACGGCTTCGCAGATAGCCTCGGCATCCAGAGCATCGCTCTTGCCACGCTTGACGTAGGGCTTCACATAGGAAGGGGGGATGAGACGGACTTCGTGCCCCATGGTGGCGAGGGTTCGAGCCCAATAGTGCGCCGTTCCACAAGCCTCCACACCGATCAGGCAAGGGGGTAACTTCGAAAAGAAAGGCAGCATCTGCTTGCGATGCAGCCGCTTCACCAGCACCGTCGCACCACTCTCATCGACGCCGTGCGCCTGAAATACGCTCTTCGCCAAATCCAGCCCAATAGTTGTAACTGTCATCGTAACCGCTCCTCTTTCTGCTTTGTATTACTTGTTAGCAGCATAACGGCTGCAGGTCAGAGCGGGGGCGTCCACATCATCAAGACTTCGATCTGTTCGGGGTGGTCCGCTTCGATCTGTGGCCCGTTGAAACTGTCAAGCCAGCCACGCACGCGAATCTTTCGACCCACCAGACGCGATGGCGTTGCAATCAGTTCCGCCCACGCGCCTTTGGCAAAAAGCTTAACGCCAGCCGGCGGCACTGTCACCGTGAAGTCGTCACGCCAATTGGAACCAAAATTGAGATAAAGCCGTCCGTGGATCATTTCAGCATCATGCACGCGTCCTTCAACCAGTTGAAACGTGCCGACGCGCTTGTCGAGACCGGCCACATCTTCTGCCATGCGAATGTCATAATAAGGCACCGCCCAGATGCCGCGTCGGGTCGCCCGGGCATCATGTTCAGCCGCCAGCAGTTCGCTGGCGCATTTGCGGTTATCGGCAAAGCTGTAAAACCGCGCGAGTCCCGCCGCCACCATGGCGCGCTGAACCCATGTGCCGTCATCGAGAAAGAGATGCGCCAGCACGCGCCCATGCCGGTCGATGCGCGCACCGCCATATTTCAGCGTCACCATCTGGCCCGATGTCATCGCACCGAGCTTGTCGGCTGCCTCTGGCGCCAGCGGCCAGGTCGGAAAATTCTTGCGGCCCAATGGCAGCTTTGGCGCTTGCGTCCCGACCAGACGGACCTCGCGGCCATCATCCAGCACCAGCGTGTCGCCATCGACAACCGAACGCACCTTGAGCCGCTCTGACTTGGTGAGCGCGCAACCCGCCGCGGCCTTCGCCGCCAAAGGATCAAAAAAGAGAAACAGGCTGAGAAGACTGATGGTGGCAAAACCGGCAATCCCGCTCACCGCCAGAAGCGGCCTGGTCGCCAGTCTGGCGGGCAACGACCTCAGGCGGCCGTTCCTTCTGACGGGACCGGCGCCGACGAACGCAGCGCGATGATCGCGGCTTCGGTGCGATTGCGCACGCCCAGCGCCTGCAGGATCGCATTCACATGCAGCTTCACCGTGGCGATGGAAATGCCAAGGACGCTGGCAATTTCCTGATTGGACCGGCCCTTGCCCAATTCATTGAGCACTTCGCGCTGGCGGGGCGTCAGCCTGTCATAGCCCGCGGCAAGAAAACCTTCCGGCGCTTCGGCAAATCCTTCAACACGCGTGCCCAGAAGCGAGTCAGGGACATAGCGCCCGCCCATCTCCACAAGACGCAAGGCGCTCTGCACGACATTGACCGTCTGCGACTTCGGGATAAAACCGGCAATGCCAAGCTCCATCACTTCGCGCACGAAGGAAGGGGTATCGCGGTCGGAAAAAATGCTCATCCTGGAGCCGACCTCTGCCGCCATGGTGCGCAGGCCTTCAATATCCGCCCCGCCCGGCTGGCTCGACACTTCGACAAGATAGATATCCGCCTTGATGCCGCGGGCCCGCGCCAGCCCGTCGCTGCCCAGGAGCACGCTCACTTCCGCTGCGTCATCAAGTTGCCGGGCAATGCTCGCCAGTCCTTCACAGAACACCGGTTGCTCGCCCACAATCACCACACGCATCACGACATCCTCTCCGCCCAGCCACCCATTGAGCCACTCACCCTCGCGCCCGGCGCCTCTGCGTTGCCTGGCTCGCAACTTCGTCCTGATGGGATGCAACTCATAACAACCAAAAGGAGCATACCAAATATGTAGGCCTAATTTTCTGTTAATTCCAAGCGCGTTTTGATGCGGCTCCAGATCAATTTGAGACAAAATTCGCGCCTGTTCAGGCGGATTAATGGCCTTTTGTGTCGCTTTAACACCCGTCTGCCCGATCTCGCCTCTTGGCCCGGCTAAATCGAAGGATGTACTGCAAGCCGGATGCCGGAGGCTCAGCGCGGGCCGGCCACCCCTTTCAGCCGGGTCCTTTGCTTCAGAACGGGATTGATCTGCCGGATTGACCTGTTCTGACGCCAGACTCGGACAGGCCTCATCGCCGCGAATCATGCCCTTTGACGCTTCGCCCAAAACGCCCTCACCCACCTGTTGCATTCACAACGCCTCTCATTTGCCCGACAGCGCTTCACCACGGCAATTTTCAGCCCCGGCGCCCGTCACCGCCTTTGAAACTTGGCCAGGCGATTCGACCGCTGCCCGAAGCCTGATCTGAATTTCTAGACACCATGTTTGGTGAAAGTCACCTTTCATGGTGAAATTATACCCAATTATGATGCATGTAAATACCAAATATGGTGTAATTTATATGAAAATTGGTTTATCTCTCTTGGTCGGGATATAGTCACATCGATTTTGGGGTAAGAATTGGCTCTTGGAGAGCCAGACCCCCCAAAGGTGATGTATGAGTGTGACCCGCCGCCTGATTGCCATTCGCGACCATTTGGGTCTGACCCAGAAGGCCATGGCGGCGCGCATGGGCGTTTCGGGCAATACATGGCAGCGTTGCGAGGCTCATAACGAGCCGCCCAATGCCATGGTGTTGACCCGGCTCGCGCAGGAAGGTTTTGACACGACCTGGCTCCTGACCGGCATCGGTCAGATGCATCGTGAGGCCACCGCAACCCCGACCGCTGCAGCCGTGTCGCCCGCTCAGGGGGGCTTCTCCGAGCTCAAACCCGAGGAAATGGGCCCTGAGGGACTTGGCCCGCGCGGCTTTGTGCTCGTCCCGCGCTATGCGCTGCGCCACGACACCGCCAGCAATCGGGTGGTTGAAGAAATGGCGCTGGCCAGCGCCATGGCCTTTCGCCGCGATTGGCTGGAGCGCGAGCTGCACACGCAACCCACAAGCCTCATGCTGGTGGAAATGCATGGCGATGCCATGGAGCCGACAATCCGCAATGGCGACTTGATGCTGGTCGATCACGCTGAACCGCGCCTGCGCGGCGCCGGACTCTATGTCTTTCGTGTCGGCGACATGCTGGCGGTGCGCCGCCTTCAGCTGCGGCTCGATGGCGGCTTCACCTTGTCGAGCGACAATGCCGCGCGCTATCCCGCCGAAGACATCGCCCGCGAAGAACTTGACCGCATTCGCATCCTCGGGCGCGTCATCTGGTCGGCCGGGCGTCTCTAGCGGGATGCGTTGCGGTTCCGTTCAAGCCAGGCATTTGCTATAAGGCGGCAAGTGGCCCCGTAGCTCAGCAGGATAGAGCATCAGATTCCTAATCTGAGGGTCGTGCGTTCGAATCGCGCCGGGGTCACCATTCTTCTCTCACGCAGGATTGCCTCATGCCGCTTCTGCCAATCGCCGAGAGATGGTTTGAAACCAAACGCCTCAGCGAGGACATCACGCTGCTCTGGGAACCGCATGTCATCCCGCTCATGCGCTGCAATATCTGGCATGTCCGCGGGCGCGACCGCGATCTCCTCATTGATACAGGGCTGGGTGTTGCGAGCCTGCGCGAGGCCGCACGCGATCTCCTTGGCCACAAGGTCACAGCCGTCGCCACCCATACCCATATCGATCATATCGGCGGCCATCACGAGTTTGAGGAAACGCTCGTCCATGAACTCGAAGCCCATGAACTTGCCCACCCTTCTGATCGCGGCACCTTGCGCCGGGACAAGATGGACGCCGCCTATGTCGCCTCGCTGACCCGCGCGGGCTACGACGTCGAAAGCGATCTCATCACCGCCTTGCCCTCGGCTGACTATGACATCGACGCCTATGGCCTGCGCGAGGCTGCCGTCACGCAGATCGTTGATGAAGGCGATATGGTCGATCTCGGCAATCGCCGGTTTGAAGTGCTGCACCTGCCGGGCCATTCGCCGGGCAGTCTCGGCCTTTGGGAAGCCTCGACCGGCACGCTCTTTTCAGGCGATGCCATCTATGACGGCCCCCTGCTTGATGAGATTGAAGGCGCCGACATCGGCGTCTATCTGGCCACCATGCGCCGCCTGCGTGAATTGCCGGTCAATATCGTCCATGCCGGTCACGATCCGAGCTTTGGCCGCGCCCGGCTGATCGAGCTCGCCGACGCCTATATCGCCAGACGCGGCTGACGCAGCGGCGGCAGGTACCGCGCACTGGTAAAGCCCGCCCCTTTTGTGACATGGTGTCGGCAACAACAATAAGGAGAGGCATCATGGCCCCCGAGTCACAAATCGAGCATTTTGATGTGCTGGTCGTCGGCGCAGGGATTTCGGGCATCAGCGCGGGCTATCATCTGCAACGCGATTGCCCGTCCAAGAGCTACGCCATTCTCGAAGGCCGCGCCGTCATGGGCGGCACATGGGATCTCTTCCGCTATCCCGGCATCCGGTCCGACAGCGACATGTACACGCTGGGCTTTTCCTTCAAGCCCTGGACCAATGCCAAGGCGATCGCCGATGGCCCCTCGATCCTCGCCTATCTGCATGAGACCGCCGCCGAGTTCGGCATCGACAGGCATATCCGCTACGAGCAGCGCGTCGTCAGCGCCAATTGGTCAACGCCAGATGCCTGCTGGATCGTCGATGTCGAGCGCGGCCCTGACCGCGAACGCCTTCAGTACAGCACCCATTTTCTCTACATGTGCGGTGGCTATTACAATTACGAGCAGGGTTACACGCCGGATTTTCCAGGCGTTGAAAGCTTTACCGGCCGCATCGTTCATCCGCAGAAATGGACGCCTGACATCGACTTCGACAACAAGCGCGTCATCGTCATCGGCTCGGGTGCCACCGCCGTCACGCTCGTGCCGGAACTTGCCGCCAGGGCAAGCCATGTCATCATGCTCCAGCGCTCCCCCACCTATGTCGTCTCGCGTCCCGATGTGGATGCGACCGCCGATTGGCTGCGCGACCACCTGCCTGCCAAATGGGCCTATGCCCTGACCCGCTGGAAAAACGTGCTCTTCGGCATGTATTTCTACCAGCTCTGCCGTCGCCGTCCGGCACAGGTGAAAGAGTTCATTCTCAACGAACTGCGCGAGCAGCTCGGACCCGACTATGACATCGCCACGCATTTCACACCGCGCTACAACCCATGGGACCAGCGCCTCTGCCTCGTCCCCAATGGCGACATGTTTGACGCCATCAAATCCGGCAAGGCCGAGGTCGTCACCGATCACATCGAAACCTTCACGCCCAAGGGCATTCGCCTGAAATCAGGCCGCGAGCTGGAGGCAGACCTCATCGTCACCGCGACAGGTCTCAATCTCACCGTGCTCAACGGCTTGAAGGTCAGGATTGACGGCGCCCCCGTCGATCTCGCCAAGACCTTCAATTACAAGGGCATGATGTATAGCACCATCCCCAATCTCGCCTCCGCCTTCGGCTATACCAATGCCTCATGGACGCTGAAATGCGATCTGACCTCGGCCTATGTCTGCCGCATCATCAACCATCTCGACGATCTGGGGCTGCGCCAGGCCACGCCGGTCAACAGGGATCCCTCGCTTGAGCCCGAGCAATGGCTGTCGCTCGCCTCGGGCTATGTTCAGCGCACAGCCGATCTCTTTCCCAAACAGGGGTCGCGCAAGCCATGGAAGCTCTATCAGAACTATGCGCTGGATCTGATGGCGCTGCGCTTTGGCAATGTCGAGGATGATGTGCTGCAATTCACCAACCCCGTGCCGCATGACGCGCAGCGTCTGGCAGGCTGATCACTCATAGCGCAACGCCTCGATCGGATCGAGGCGTGCCGCGCGCCGCGCCGGAAAGAACCCGAAGACCAGCCCCACCGCGCCTGAAAACAGGAAGGCGATAAGGACAATCGGCACATTCATCACAAAGGGGATCGTGAGATAGGGGGCCGCAACCGCCGAAATCACAAGACCCAGGGCGATACCGAGAAAGCCGCCAATGAAGGACAGCGTCGCCGCTTCGACCAGAAACTGCGTCAGCACCTCGCGCTCCAAAGCGCCAATCGCCAGCCGGATGCCGATCTCGCGTGTGCGCTCCGTCACCGACACCAGCATGATATTCATGATGCCGATGCCGCCGACAACCAGACTGATCGCCGCAATCGCGCCAAGCAGGGCCGTCAGAATGCCGGTCGTTGACTCGACCACCTTGGCGATTTCCTTGAGATCGTTGACCTCGAAATTATCCGGCTGACCGGCTGGAATATGCCGCCGCTGATGCATCAGCGCCTCCAACGCCTTCTTCACACGGCCCGTATCCACCCCGTCCTTGGCCGAGACAAAGATGATCGCAATATCGTCATTGCCCGAAATGCGACGCTGATAGGCGGCGAGCGGAATGGTGATGACATTGTCCTGATCCTGCCCGAAACTTGATTGCCCCTTGGGCGCCAGTGTGCCGATCACCGTGCAGGTGCCCTTGCCGATGCGGATCTTGGCATCAATCGGATTCTGCCGGCCAAAGAGTTCGTTGCGCACCGTCGCACCGATCAGGCACACCATGCGCCCGCCGCGCACCTCGCCATCGTCAAACAGGCGCCCGCTTTCAAGCACCCAGTTCCTGACGCTGAAATAGGGATTATTGCCGCCACCAACCTGCGTCTTCCAGTTCTCGCTGCCATAAACCGCAACCACGGTCGAGGAACCGAAGGGCGCCACCTGGTCCACGCCGGTGACATTGCGGGCAATCGCCTCGGCATCGGCAATCTTGAAGGGTATCGCGGCTTGCGGCGGTCCATTGCGTCCATCGCCCGGCGTCACCACCAGAAGATTTTTGCCGAGATTGGCAATATCGCCCGTCACCTTTTGCTGCGCGCCACCGCCCAGCGTCACCATCGCAATCACCGCCGCCACGCCAATGACAATGCCAAGCGTTGTCAGGCCGGATCGCATGACGTTGCGGCTGATTTCGCGCAGCGCCAGACGAAAGGCTTCCAGGATCATGGCAATCATGCCTTTGCCCTCCAGATTTTGCCGGGCTGGCTTTCATCGCGCTCCACATGCCCGTCGAGAAAATGAATGGCCCGACGCGCATATTCCGCCATGTCGGGTTCATGCGTCACCATGGCAATGGTGATGCCGCGTTCCTGATTGAGCTGGTTGAGAAGCGCCATGATTTCACGCGAGCGCAAGGAATTGAGATTGCCCGTCGGTTCATCCGCCAGAAGCAACGCCGGGTCCGCCACAATCGCGCGTGCAATCGCCACGCGCTGTTGCTGTCCGCCGGAAAGTTCCGACGCCGTATGCCGTTCGCGATCGGCCAGGCCGACCGCATCAAGTGCGGCCCGCACACGTTTGACCCGTTCTGCCCGCGCCACACCGCGGTAGATCAGCGGCAGTTCAACATTTTCAAAGGCGGTGGTGCGCTTCAGGAGATTGAAGCCCTGAAACACAAAGCCCAGATAGTGGCGGCGCAACAGGGCCCGTCCGTCATGGCTGAGCGCCCCCACATCAATGCCGCGAAACGCATAGGAACCGCTTGTCGGCGTATCGAGGCAGCCCAGCATGTTCATGCAGGTCGATTTGCCGGAGCCGCTCGGCCCCATCACGGCGACAAACTCACCATCCTCAATCTGCAAATTGATGCCATCAAGCGCCCGCACTTCCGCTTCGCCCGTGCCATAGATTTTGGACACGGCCTGCAACAAAACCAGCGGCGCCAAAGCGCCCTTGCCCGGGCTGGCTTCCATCACCGGGCAGCGCTCGCTGTCTTCTTCGTGTCGACATCCGTCAACAGCAACATGCCATCAGCGACATCCCCTGCGAGAACTTCCGTATGCTGACCATCTGTCAGTCCCGGCACAAGGATGACAGGCTTGGGCGTCTTCCCTTCAAGCGTCCAGACAGTCTTGCGTATCTCGCCCTTGTCGGATTTGGCGGGCGCCGGTGCTGTGGCATCTGGCGGCGTGAAGCGCAGGGCGCCGTTTGGCACCTTCAGCACATTCTTCCGTTCAGCCGTCACGATATCGGCTGTTGCCGTCATGCCCGGCCGCAACAGCAGCCCGGAATTGTCAACACTCAACACGGCCGTATAGCTGACCACGCCATTTGTCGTCACCGACGCATAACGCACCGACGTGATCACTGCATCAAAAGGACGGTTGGGATAGGCATCCACCGTGAAACTGGCATGTTGTCCGGCCATCACCCCGCCAACATCGGCCTCGTCAACATCGACTTCCAGTTCCATCTGGCGCAGATCTTCCGCCACGGAAAAAAGTGTCGGTGTCTGGAAGGTTGCCGCCACGGTCTGGCCGGGATCAATGTCGCGCTTGATGACAACGCCATCAATGGGGGAGGTGATTTCTGCCTTGGCGAGCGTCGTCTTGTCGGAGTCGAGCTGCGCCTGCGCCTGCACCACCTTGGCGCGCGCGCTATCGAGATCGGCCCGCGCGCGCCCCGCGCTCGCCGTGCTCGTATCCAGCGCCTCCTTGGAAACCCATCCCTTCGCCACCAGCGCGCGCGATCGCTTGAGCTTGGCTTCCGCCTCGGTCAGGGTGGCCTGTGCCTGCGCCACGGCGGCTTTGGCCGCGTCGAGACTGGCTTGCGACTTCTCGACATTCGACATGAGCACGGTTGTATCGATCCGCGCGAGCAACTGCCCCTTCGTCACATTGTCGTTGTAGTCCACAAACACCTGATCAATGCGGCCGGATATTTCACTGCCAATTTCAACCGTATTGACCGGTTCGACCGACCCCGTCGCCGTGACGATAACCGTGAGATCGCCGCGTGTGGCGGCCTCGCTCAGATAGGCGATTGGCTCGCTGCGGAAAAAGATCAGCCAGGACAGCACAACCAGAATGACGACGCCAATCCCGGCCCAGGTCCATTTGCCGCCGGGCAAACGTCTTTTGGGCAATTCGGCGCCACTGGCATCAAGGCCAAGCTGCTGCGCCATTTGAGGGTCGATCTGACTCATGGGTCCGTCCGTTTCATCTGGCTTGTTCGTTGATCGGCTATAAATGGGCATGGCGATGGATTTGTGCCATGAATCACTCGGAAATAACCAGTCTGACACCCCGCGCTGCTCGTCACGCCATCTGGCGCTGACGGCCCCGTTTCATGAACGTAAGGCCCTGTGCCATGCTCGCCCACATGACCCGTATCCTCATCATCAAGCATGGCGCCTTTGGCGACATCATGCAGGCCGATGGCGCCTTGCGCGACATTCGCGCCCATCACCCCACGGCCCATATCACCATCCTGACCATGCCCGCCTATCGCGCCATTCTGGCGCGTTGCCCCCATGTCGATGATGTGATGGTGGATCCGCGCGCCCCGCGCTGGCGGCTTGACGCCATGTGGAAGCTGCGGCGCGCGCTGCGGGAACGCCACTTTGATCTCGTCTATGATCTGCAAAACTCCGCGCGCACGGCGAGTTATTTTCACTGGTTCTTCTCTCACACGCCCTGGTCAGGCACCGTCAGAGGATGCAGCCTGCCGCACCGCGCCCCCAACCCCAAAAAAATCCGCACCCTCGACCGGCTCGCCGGCCAGCTTGCCGATGCGGGTGTCCCCGTTCTTCATACGCGCGAACCGGACATGTCCTGGCTCGCCGATGATGTAACGGACCTGCTCGCCAAATCCGGCGTCACGCCACCCTATATCATGCTCATTCCCGGCTGCTCGGCGCGCCATCCGCAAAAGCGCTGGCCGCATTATGCCGCCCTCGCCCGCGCCTTGACGGCGCAAGGCCACTGCGTCGTCATCGCGCCCGGTCCCGACGAACGCGACCTCGCCGCCACCATTCCGGCGATCGACCTCACCAAAGCCCATGGCCTCCTGTCATGGAGCGAACTTGCCGGCGTCCTCAAGGGAGCCGCCTTCGTTGTCGGCAATGATACGGGGCCAAGTCATCTTGCCGCCCATATCGGTACGCCGGGGCTGGCGCTGTTCGGGCCTTATGCCCCTGCCGAGCGCACCGGCATCCTGCGGGCTCGTTTTTCGGCCCTCGACGTGCCAGACCTCCAGGCCCTCTCGCCTGAAACAGTGCTTCAGGCGGTGCAGGCCCGCCTGCCCGGCTAGCGACCCTGCTTCTTGCAGCGCAATATCTGATCTGCCTGCACGTCGGGCCCAACAGCTTGGCATGGTCAAACGCGTGGTTGCCAATGACAGGCTGACGGAGGAAACTCCTGATCTGGCTGCCAGGATTGCGCAGAAGCCGATGGTTACCCTGCGCAAGGCCGCCGGATGGGGAGACCGACCGAAACGAGGTTGCATGTCGCTCATTTCCAGGCTGCTCGACCGCTTTCGTGGCAATTTCGAGGAAGCCGACCATCGTGTCGCCGGACGCATCAACGCGCCGGTACTGATGGTGGAAATTGGTGGCCTGAGCTATCGCGCCCGCGACTGGTCGGTGGGCGGCGCCTGTGTGCCAGGCGTCGCCGCTGACATCGCCATTGGCGACATCATCCCCGGCATGCTGAGCTGGGCCGCCAATCCGGACCGCAAGTCGCCCTTCATCGCCGAAATCATGCGCGTCGAACAAGGCGGCATCCTCGCCATGCGCTGGCTCGACCTGCCGCTCGACATTCTCAATGAAATGGAAATACGCTACGGATGAGGACAGACCTGTCTTTCCTGTCATCCCGGGATTTATTCCCGGGATCCCCCTGCAAGCTACATGGCTCGACACAAGGCCTGTGGGTTCCGTCAACAAGTGCCGGGACGACAGACATGCCATAACCAACTCGTCATGGCCCGGTTCATCCGGGCCATCCACGCCTTTCCATACGAACGCCACCAGGGCGTCCCAAAAAACCAGCAACATACGCATCCATCTCATGCTGCTAAGATGGTGTCGGACTCCATGCCGGGGATAAGTTTATTTTGCGCCACGCCCTTCACATCGCGCTCGCCCTCACGCTGCTCATGCCGCTTGGTGTGGCCTGCGCCGCGCCCATCCCGGCCGCAGACTATGCCACCGCCATGGCCCGTCTCGATGCAATTGAAACCCGCATGGACAAAACCCGCGCAGCCCTCGCCACCGGCCTTGCCCCGAACGATGCCCGAAGCCTCGCCCCGCAACTCGCCGAGGATCTCGCCTGGCTGCGGCGGACCAAAATCACCGCCGCCCGTCTCGATGTCACGCCAACGCCCACCCGAAATCTGACGCCTGAACGCCTGCGCGCCCGCTGTCTCGTCATGCGCACAGGCCTGCTCGACCCCGCGCTTCAGGACCTCGCCACCAATGCAAGCCTCAAGGCGCGTGGCGCGCGCGACGAAACGCTCATCCCGGCAAGCGCCAGCCCCGCCATTCCCCCGACGCCCCTCGCCTGCCGCCCCTGACTGCGGGCACGAACAGGTCCTGCAAAGCTGCGCAATACTCGACAAACGCAGCATCCGAAGGCATGATGCGCGCGCTTTAATACTTACAGGAATGACAGTAGAGGATTCAATGCCCAGCTATAAAGCCCCCGTCGATGACATGATGTTTCTGCTTCACGAGTTTCTCGAAATCGAGAAGCGGGATGATCTGCCGGGCTTTGCCGATCTGACGCCAGACATGACGCGCGCCATTCTCGAAGGCGGCGCAAAGTTCTGCGAGGAAGTGCTTCAGCCGCTCAATCAGGTTGGCGACGAGGAAGGCTGCGTCCTCGAAAACGGCGTCGTCCGCACCCCCAAGGGCTTCAAGGATGCCTTCAGGCAATATTGCGACGGCGGCTGGAACCGTCTTGGCGCGCCCGAAGAAGTCGGCGGCGCCAATCTGCCCGCCGTCATCACCTTTGCCTTCTCCGAAATGGGCTCATCGGCCAATCAGGCTTTCGCGATGTATCCCGGCCTGACAACCGCCGCCTACTCGGCTCTCTGGGCGACCGGTGAAGACTGGATGAAGGAACATGTCGTTTCCAAAATGGTCGATGGTGAATGGACCGGCACCATGTGTCTGACCGAGCCCCATTGCGGCACTGACTTGAAGCTCATGAAGACCCGCGCCGTCGAACAGGCAGACGGCACCTATCGCGTCTCCGGCACCAAGATTTTCATTTCCGGTGGCGACCATGACATGACCGACAACATCATCCACATGGTCATCGCCAAGGTGCCGGGCGAAGACGGCAAGCTCGCCGATGATCTCTCGACGGTCAATTTCTTCATGGTTCCGAAAATGCTGATCGATCCGGAAACCGGCAAGATCACAGGTCGCAATGGCGTCTCAACCGGCTCCATCGAAAAGAAGATGGGCATCAAGGGCAATGCCACCGCCGTCTTGAACTTTGACGAGGCCGTGGCCTATCGCCTTGGCGGTCGTCCCCCGGTCAAGAAAACCGAAACCGGCGAAGTCGTGAAATCCAAATCCGCCGGCATGGCAGGCATGTTCGGCATGATGAATGGCGCCCGCATGGGCGTCGGCATTCAGGGCATCGCGGTCGGCGAAGTCGCCTATCAGAACGGCGTCGCTTACGCCAATGAACGCCTCGCCGGTCGCGCGCTGACGGGCGCCAAGAATCCCGATGGCCCCGCCGATCCGATCATGGTCTTCCCGGATGTGCGCCGTCTGCTGCTCGCCTCGCGCGCCTTCGTCGAAGGCGCCCGCGCCCTCGCCTTCTATATCTCCTTCCTCTTCTCGGTCGCCCGCTCCAGCAAGGACGAAACCGAACGCCAGGAAGCCGACGATCTCGCCCAGCTCATGACGCCCGTCATCAAGGCCTATTTCACCGACAAGGGTTTTGAAGCGGCCAATGCCTCGATGCAGGTCTTTGGCGGTCACGGCTATATCCGCGATCACGGCATGGAACAATTCGTTCGCGATGCCCGCATCAATCAGGTCTATGAAGGCGCCAACGGCATTCAGGCGCTCGATCTCGTCGCCCGCAAGATGACCGCCAGGGGCGGCCGCGCCACGTTCACTTTCTTCGGCAAGGTCGATGCCTTCATCAAGGCAAACGAAAACGATGCCGAGATGAAGCCCTTCATCGACCCCCTGCGCACCGGCTATCAGCGCCTTGGCGAATGCGCGGGCTGGCTCATGGCCAATGCGCCGAAAAACTACGACCATGCCGGGGCGGCAAGCTACGACATGCTCAATGTCTTCGGCACCGTGGCGCTGGCTCACATGTGGGCGCAGATGGCCAAGCTCTCCCTTGCAAAGCTCAAGGAAGGAACGGGCAATGCCGCATTCTACAAGCGCAAGCTCACACTGGCGCGTTACTGGATGGAACGCGAAATCCCGATGACCGCCGCCTGGACCGAACGCGCCCAGAAAGGCGCAGACGGCCTGATGGAGCTCGACGCCGCAAGCTTCTGATCGCAATAATCACCACACAGTCTGAAGGGCGTCCCGCAAGGGGCGCCCTTTTCGTTCGGCCCCTCGATTTGTCGCTCAATTCCGCTAGCATGGTCCCTGAACGCCAGCATCTGCCAGCCCTTGAAAGCTCCCCCATGCCCGCTGACACGGCCGCCCACCTCCAGCATGGGCCAGCGCTCCTTGAGCCCCTGATCTTTCTCGCCGCCGCTGTCATCGCGGTGCCGATCTTCCGACGACTCAGGCTCGGCTCGGTCATCGGCTATCTCGCCGCAGGCATCATCATCGGCCCGGCCTGCCTTGGGCTTTTCGCCAATCAGCAATCCGTGCTCAACCTCGCCGAACTTGGCGTCGTCATGCTGCTTTTCATCATCGGTCTGGAACTCAAGCTCACCCGCCTCTGGTCCATGCGGCACGATATTTTCGGCCTCGGTCTGGCGCAGGTCCTGTTTTGTGGCGCGGCACTCGCATTGATTGCCTGGCTCTTCGGTCTCTCATGGCAGGCATCGACCATTCTCGGCCTCGGCCTCTCGCTTTCCTCAACGGCCTTTGCCGCACCGCTCATGGAAGAGCGCGGCGAATTGGCGAGCGCCTATGGTCAGCAGGCTTTTGCCATCCTGCTGTTTCAGGATCTCGCCATCGTGCCGCTGCTCGCGCTTGTTGCCTTGCTCGCCCCCCATGCCGGTGAACAGAACGCCTCCGGCATGGCCGAGACCCTTGCCGTCCTCGGTGCCGTCGGCATCGTCGTCCTCGTCGCGCGCTATGCGCTCAATCCCCTGTTCAGCGTGCTCGCCCAATCCAATGCGCATGAAATCATGACCGCCGCCGCATTGCTCGTTGTCCTCGGTGCCGCGCTCATCATGCAGCTTGCCGGACTCTCCATGGCCATGGGTGCTTTTCTTGCCGGCGTCCTGCTGGCGGAGTCCAGTTTTCGCCACGAGCTTGAAGCCGATATCGAACCCTTTCGTGGATTGTTGCTCGGCCTGTTCTTCATCGCCGTCGGTATGGGCATTGACCTCAAACTTGTGGCCGACAATCTGCCGCTTGTCATTGCCGGTGTCTTCATCGTCATGGGCGTCAAGTCGGCGCTGATCTATGCGCTTACCCGCATTGCTGGCGCGACGCATCAAAATGCCATGCGCATTGGTGGCGTGCTTTCACAAGGCGGCGAATTTGCTTTCGTGCTCTTCGCCGCCGCCGCCACGGCAGGCATCCTCGCCACGCACGATGCAAACCTTGCCGTCGCCATCGTCACCATCTCGCTGGCCTTGACGCCCTTGTCCTTCGCACTTGCCAATTGGCTCGCCCGCCCGAAAACTCCCGAGGAGCCTGAGATCGATTTCACCGACGCCCGCGGCAAGGTGCTCGTCATCGGCTTTGGCCGCTTCGGTCAGGTCGTCGCGCAATTTCTATTGGGACAGGGCATCGAACTTGTCGCCATTGAGCGCAATGTGGAGGCGATACAGTCGGCAACACGTTTTGGCTTCAATGTCTATTATGGCGACGGCTCCCGTCTTGACGTCTTGCGCATTGCCGGCGCAAAGGATGCCTCGCTCATCGCGATCTGCATCAAGGACAGAACCGCCATCAGGAAAATTATCGAGATGACGCAAACGCATTTTCCGCTCGCCAAATTATATGTGCGTGCCTATGACCGGATCCACGCCCTCGAACTCCTCGACCTGAATGTTGATTTCCAGATCCGTGAAACACTCGACTCCGCCATGAGCTTTGGCCGCGCCGCACTCGTGGAACTTGGCTTCTCGCCAGATGAGGCGGCCAATGTGGAAAAGGACATGCGCCGCCGCGATGCCGAACGTCTTGCCGCGCAGCAGGCCGAAGGCTTCATGGCACGCACCGACCTCATGCACACCAAAGCCATCCGGCCCGAGCCATTGACCGCCCCCAAAAAACAGGGTGAGGCCATTGATGCGCAAGCCGCCGCGCAGGACTGAACACCCCCATGCCCTTGGGTCACCGGAACACCCGTGCTAGCGTCCTTCCCTGAAAATCAGCCATGCAATCGGGCAAAAGTTCAGGGAGAACGACCATGAAAAATCTCTTCAACATTGCCGGCAAGGTGGCGCTTGTCACGGGCGGCTCGCGCGGCATCGGCGAAATGATCGCCACCGGCTTCGTCGAGAATGGCGTAAAAGTCTATATCTCGGCGCGCAAGGCCAAGGCCTGTGACGAGCTTGCCGAGCGCCTGTCGGAAAAAGGCGCCTGCATTTCCCTGCCTTTCGATCTCGCTACCATGGAGGGCGTCAAGGGACTGGCCGCTGAAATCGCCAGCCGCGAAGACAGGCTCGACATCCTCGTCAACAATGCCGGTGCCGCCTGGGGCGAACCGATTGATGATTATTCCGAAAGCGGCTGGGACAAGGTCTTCAACATCAATGTGAAGGGCCCCTTCTTCATCACGCAAAAGCTCCTGCCGCTCTTGCGCAAGGCGGGCACGCATGAAAATCCCGCCCGCATCATCAACATCGCCTCGATCAATGGCATCGAGCCGCCGCCTCTGGAAACCTATGCCTATTCATCCTCCAAGGCGGGCGTCATCATGTTGACGCGCCATCTCGCCGGGCGGCTGGCAGGCGACAATATTCTCGTCAATGCGATCGCGCCCGGACCCTTTCCGAGCCAGATGATGGCGGCCACGCTTGACGCCATGGGCGACGCGATCAAGGCGGCCAATCCGCGCAAGCGCATCGGCACGCCGGAAGATATTGCCGGTGTCGCCATCTTCCTCGCCTCGCGCGCCAGTGCCTACACGACAGGTGCTGTCATCCCCTGCGATGGCGGTGCCGCTGAAGTCTGAGACCCTGTCAGGGGCGGTGGCTATTCAGCCGCCGCCCGCGCGCCTGCCGCATCGGCATGATCTGAAATCAGCTGCACCATGCGCGCACAAAGCTCAGTCGGCAGATCATGCCCCATGCCGTCAATGAGTTCGAGCCGCGCGCCGGGAACTGCTTTTGCCGTATCCATGCCGCCTTCAGGTCGCAACAGCGGATCCGCCTTGCCATGGATGACGAGAAACGGCACGCGCACTTTCTTCAGACGCTCGACACGGCTGCCATCCGCCACAATCGCCGCATATTGGCGGATGCTGCCTTCGGGATAATACATGTGGTCATATTCCGCCGCGACGAGCCGATAGAGTTCCTCATCGGTCTTGGGATAGGCCGGGCTTTCAAATATGCGCCGACCCGCCATGCGATGCGCGATCACCGCCTCGCGTTCCTCTGAAGGCGGCACGGCTGTCAGCGCCGCCATCGCGGCTTCACTCGCAGGCGGCAAGTCGTAATTCCCCGTCGTCGACATGACCGAGGTGACCGAATGCAGACGGTCGGCGTGATGGATCGCCATATTCTGCACGATCATGCCGCCCATGGAAACGCCCACCACATGCGCCTTGGCAATGTCCAGCGCATCCATGAGCCCTATGCCATCCGCCGCCATATCGGCCAATGTATAAGGCGTCTCTGGCTGGCGTCCCTCTTTCAGGGCGGCAATCACCTGGATGACGGAAGGCAGCCCGGTGAGCTTCTCGCTCTTGCCGGCATCGCGATTGTCATACCGGATGACCCGATAACCCCGCGCCTTGAGGCCCTCCATAAAATCCGCCGGCCAGCTCATCATTGTCGAGCCAAAGCCATTCACAAGCAGCATCACCGGTGCATCCGCCGGACCGCGATCTTCATAATTGAGGGTAATGCCATTGGCTGTGATCTGGCGCATCTCTCACTCCCTTATTGTTTTTGCCAGTCTAGCCCGCTCTTGCATTGAAGCGCCAGACGCGGGACTCTGGACCGGAAAGAAAAACAAGGAGGCGCGCCATGACGCTTGAATATGACCTTTTCTGGTCCTTTCGCTCACCCTATTCCTATCTCGTCACGCCCCGCTTGCAGGCGCTGGAAGCCGCGTTTGATGTGCGCTGCAATGTGCGGCCCGTCTATCCCATCGCCGTGCGCATGGAAGGTTTCTTCAAGCAGGTCAATCCCCTGTGGCCACCCTATCTGATAAAGGACACAACCCGCATCGCTGAGATGCTGGGCCTGCCCTATGCCTGGCCCAGGCCCGACCCGGTCGTCATGGATTTGCGTTCCGGCGAGGTGCCCAAGGCCCAGCCCTATATTCATCGCCTCACCCGCCTCGGCGTCGCGGCAACGGAAAAGGGCAAGGGCTTGCCCTTCCTGCGCGAAGTCAGCGCCATCATTTTCGGCGGCGTCCAGAACTGGCATGACGGCGATCATCTGGCAGAAGCAACGGCCAGGGCCGGTCTTGATCTGGCAGCCCTTGATGCCGATATCGAGGCCCGCCCTGCCCATTATGAAGACACCATCATGGCCAATGAAGCCGCACAAAAGGCAGCCGGCCATTGGGGCGTGCCGCTCATGGTGTTTGAGGGCGAACCTTTTTTCGGCCAGGACCGGGTTGAGGCCCTGCAATGGCGCATGAGCCAGAAGGGATTGAAGAAGCGCGGCTGAAAGATTGCCGAACCCCGCATGGAAAGATAGCCTCCGCTTGCCCGGGGGGCGGACAAGGAACAGGGAATGCAACGCGACCTCAATCTCATGTCGAGCCAGACCTATGATCTCGTCGTGATTGGCGGCGGCATCACGGGCGCCAGCATTGCCTGGGATGCCGCATTGCGCGGCCTCAAGGTGGCGCTTGTCGAAAAGGACGACTTCGCCCATGCGACAACCGCCGGTTCCTCCAAGCTCATTCATGGCGGCCTGCGCTATCTCGCCAATGGCGAGCTGAAACTCGTGCGCGAATCCCTCCGTGAACGGCGTATCTGGGAAGTTGTCGCACCGCATATGGTCGATCCCCTGCCCTTCATCCTTCCCGTCTTCGGCCACAAGGCCGGTTTCATCTTGTCCATCGGCCTCTTCTTTTATGATCTGCTCTCCTTTGACCGGAACTGGCTGTCAGATGACGACAAGAAACTGCCGGGCTTCCGCTCCATTTCGCGCAAGAAGGCGCTTCAGCTTGTGCCAAGCCTGCCGGTGAACGGCCTCACCGGGGCCAAGATCTATTATGATTGCCAGATGTATGCCCCCGAACGCATGTGTCTTGAATGTCTGCAAGGCGCTGTCGAATATGGCGCCGACATTGCCAATTATGCCGAAGTCACCGGCTTCGATGTCGAAGGCGACATGGAAGTCGGGGCCCGCGTCAAGGGCGTCACCGTCACCGACCGCTTGAGCGGCGAGAGCCATGTCATTCAGGGCAAGGTCATCGTCAATGCCTCAGGCCCCTGGGCTGACCGCCTGATGGGCATGGTCGAAGGCGACGCGCCCGCCCGCCGTCTCATCCGCTCCAAAGGCATCCACATCATCACGCGCGCCATTTCCGGCAAACATGCCCTCGCCGTGCAGTCCAAGATCGGCGGACACTTCTTTGTCATTCCCTGGCGCGGTCACACCATCATCGGCACGACAGACACCGTCTTTGAGGAAGATCCCGACAATGCGTCGGTCACGGAATCCGACATCGAAGCCTTCCTGACCGTCGTCAATGATGGCCTGCCGGGACTTCATCTCAAGCGCAGCGATGTTTTGCATTTCTATGTTGGCCTGCGCCCGCTTGTCGATACGACGCCGCAGGTTGTTGGCAAAGACAATGAAGTCGGCAAGGACAGCTACAATGCCAGCCGCGCCGCCGAGGTATATGACCATGCCCCCGGCGAAGCCGTTGAAGGCTTGATCTCCGCCATTGGCGGCAAATGGACCACATCGCGCCATCTCGCCGAACAGGTTGTGGACCTCGCGCTGCAAAAACTCGGACGCAAGGCCAAATGCGAAACCCATTGCACGCCGCTTTATGGTGGCGAAATCACCCGCTTCAAATCTTTCGTGGCACGCGCCCGAAAGCGCCACCCCGAACTTGCGCCCGACATCGTCGAACATCTCTGCCGCAATTACGGCGCCGTCTATGAAGACGTATTGCAGACAGCCAGGAACTGTGGCGAGAAAAGCGAGAGCCTGCTCAAGCGCCTCGCCTCTGACAGACCCGAAATCGGCGCCCAGATCATTCATGCCGTCCGGCATGAGATGGCGCCGCATCTTTCCGACATCGTATTCCGTCGCACCGGATTGGGCACACTCGGCGACCCCGGTGTCGCCACCATCAACACCGTCGCGCAGATCATGGCATCGGAACTCGGCTGGGACGAAACCCGTATCGCACGCGAAATTGCCGCCACACGCCTGCTCTTTGAAACGGGCCATGCTGTGCGCGAGAGCCTGACCCCATGAGCACCCCATGAGCACCCCATGAGAAACTGGCAGCCCCATGTCGCCGCCATCGTCAATCCGCGCTCCGGCGGCGGCAAGACGGGCCGCGCCTGGCGGCTGATCGCCCATGCGCTCGAACGCGACCTCGGTGCCATCCGCACACATTTCACCAAATCCGCTTCCACACCGCATTATCTGCCCGCGGCCGAACTCACGCGTCAGGCCCTGCGCGAGGGCGCGCAACTCATCATCGCGGTTGGCGGCGATGGCACCATCAATGAAGTCGTCAATGGCTTCTTTGAAGACGGCATCGCCATCAATCCGGAAGCCCACCTCGCCCTCATTCATGCCGGTACGGGCGGCGACTTCCGCAAGACCTTCAACATGGGCGACGACATGGCCACCTGCATCAAGGCGATTGCCAGCGGCAATACGCGACAAATTGATATAGGTCGCCTGAGCTTCATTGCCGAGGATGGCCGCGAAACCATGCGCCACTTCGCCAATATTGCGAGCTTTGGGCTTTCCGGTGCCGTTGACCGCGCCGTCAACACCATGACCTGGCCCAAACTCTTTGGCGGCAAGTTCGCCTTTCTCTGGGCAACGTTCACCACCGCGCTGCGCTACAAACCCAAGCCCGTTCGCATCACCAGCGATGGCGGCATGGATGAGGTCGTCAATGTCGGCACAGCCGCCATTGCCAATGGCCGCTACTTTGGCGGCGGCATGATGATGGCGCCCCATGCCGAACCCGATGACGGCAAGTTCGATATCGTGATCCTGCGTGACACAACCCTGCGCGATCTCATGGGGGGTGGCGGCTCGCTCTATGAGGGCACCCATATCAACCACGAAAAAACCATGGTCCATCGCGCCCGCACACTCACCGCCACGCCCATCGACGACGAGATCGTCCTGCTCGACATTGATGGCGAGGCGCCGGGTCGTCTACCGGCCCGCTTTGACATCCTTCCCGGTGCGATAACCCTTCGATGCTGATAGTCTGCATGGATTCGCCACGCCCCTCTCGCGAGAACGAGCTTCACTGATGACCATTGATCGCACGACATTGCGCTGGAACGGCTGGGGTCCGACACGCCAGAAAAGCCCGCTGCCCCATGACGCCCCGCAATGGGAATGGATCCGCGAAACGCTCGGCCTGTCGCGCCTGCCTTCAACGCCCGCCATCCCGCTCGAAGACATCACGCTGCCTGTCTGCAATCTGAGCAATGCGACACTCAAGCGCCTGCGCGAAATTGTCGGCGACAACCATGTGCGCACCGATGATCATGAACGTGCCTTTCACGCGCGCGGCAAGTCCTATCACGATCTGCTTTATCTGCGCGCCGGTCGCCTTGAAATGGCGCCTGACGCCGTTGTCTATCCGCGCAATACCGATGAAGTCCTCGCCATCGTCAAGCTCGCCTCCGACGAGAACATCGCCCTCATTCCCTATGGCGGCGGTTCCTCCGTGGTCGGCGGCGTCAATGCACTGGGCAAATCGCTTGCCGGCGCCATCCTGACGCTCGACACAACGCTCATGACGCGCATCATCCAGATCGACAAGATCGCCATGACCGCACGCATTGAAGCGGGCATCTATGGTCCGGCACTGGAAACCGCATTGCAAGCCCATGGCGTGACGCTCAGCCATTATCCGCAGAGCTTTGAATATTCAACGCTTGGCGGCTGGATCGCGGCGCGCGGGGCGGGCCAGCAATCAAACCGCTATGGCAAGGCCGAGAAGTGGCTCGTCTCGGCACGCCTCGCGACACCCAAAGGCTTCTGGTCCACCGAGGACACACCTGCCTCCGCCGCCGGACCCAATCTCAATCAGCTCGTCGCCGGTTCCGAAGGCACGCTGGGCGTGATTTGCGACGCAACGGTCAAAATCCACGCGATCCCGGAGCGCAAGGATTATCGCGGCTATCTTTTCAAGAATTTCGCCATGGGCATCGAGGCGGCGCGCCGCATCAATCATGCCGACATTCCTGTCGCCATGGTGCGCCTCTCGGATGCGCCCGAAACGCATTTCTTTCAGGCCTTCTCTTCCACCACGCCACCCGACAGCCTGAAAGCGCGCCTGCAACGCACCTATCTCAAATGGAAGGGCTTTGACGAAAATCCCTGCCTGATGCTGATCGGCCATGAGGGCGACAAAAAAACCGTCGTCTGGGCGCAGGAATGCACACAAGCCATCTGCCAATCGCTTGGCGCCCTTGCGCTTGGCACCAGCGCGGGCCGCAAATGGTATCACGGCCGCTTCGGCTCTCCTTACAGCCGCGACCCCATGCTGGAGCGTGGGGTCGGCGTTGACACGCTCGAAACCTCAACGCGCTGGTCCAACATCGCCAAGCTGCATGAGGCTGTCATCACGGCCCTCCACGATGCCATGGCCGCCAACATGCCCGAGGAAGGCGCGCGCGGCATTGTCATGGCGCATCTGAGCCATTCCTATCCCGATGGCGCGAGCCTTTATTTCACCTTTGTTTTTCCGCGCGATCTGCGCCGCGAAGTCGAGCAATGGCAGGCGATCAAGCGGGCGGCCACGGATGCGATCATCAACAATCGCGGCACCATCAGCCATCACCACGGTGTCGGCATCGATCACGCCCCATGGCTGGCCGAGGAAAAAGGCGAAATCGGTTTTGCGGTTCTCAAGGCGCTCAAGGCCGAGCTTGATCCAAAGTCCGTGATGAACCCCGGCAAGCTCCTTGGCTAAAGGCTGACCAGGCGGCGCGCCAGATCAAGGGCGATGTCGCGCGTCTCGGCGACATGGACATCGGGGCCTTCCATCGCGCCCATTTCGGAAAGAACCTGACGCGGCTGCGGCTGCGGCCCGCACAAGACCACCTTGGTGTGATGTCCGGCACAGCGCGCAATCAGCGCTTCGATCGCGGACACGCCAGTCGCATCAATGATCGGCACGCCGCTCATATCCAGAATGAAAACACGCGGCGGCGCCCCAATGCGATCCAGCACCTCGCCAAGCCGCATGGCGACGCCAAAAAAGAAGGGCCCGCTGATCCGGCTCATCACGACGCCAGCCGGCAGTTCCACCTCATCATGCGGGCGGTCGCGCGGCGCATCATCGCTTTGATCGCCCTCGATCAGGGCCATATGCGTGCGCACATCAACCGCTTCCGACATGCGATGCATGAAGAGAAAAGCGGCGAGCACCACACCCACTTCAATCGCAACCGTCAGATCCACCGTGACCGTCAGCACGAAAGTCAAAACCAGCACGGCACGGTCGCCAAGCGGCGCCCGCATCAAATGGCGAAACTTGTCGACCTCGCTCATGTTCCACGCCACCACCAGCAGCACAGCCGCCAGCGCCGCCAGCGGAATGAAGCTCGTCAGCGGCCAGGCAACAAGCATGAAAAGCAGCAGCATCAGGGCATGCAACATGCCCGCAATTGGCGAGCGCGCGCCTGAGCGGATATTCGTTGCCGTGCGGGCAAGCGCGCCCGTCGCGGGCAATCCTCCGACGGCGGCCGATGCTATATTGGCCACCCCTTGCGCCAGCAATTCAGCATTGGAGCGATGCCGACGTCCCGTCATGCTGTCGGCGACAAGCGCGGAAAGCAGCGATTCAACACCGGCCAGAAAAGCAATCGTGAAGGATGTCGGCAGCAGATCGCGCAAGCGCGCCAGCGTCACTTCCGGCAATGTTGGCCATTCAAAATGCGGCGTCAGCCCGGCATATCTTGTGCCGATCGTATCCGTCGGCATTTGCATCAGCCAGACCGCAATGGCGGCGAGAATGACAGCGATCAAAAAACCCGGCGCGCTGGGCCGCCAGCGCCGCAGACCGAGAATGATGGCGAGCGAGGCGGCCCCGATCGCCAGTGTTGCAGGCGAGGTCTGCGGCAATGCGGCGCCCAGCACCATCAGCTTGTCGAAGAAGTCTGCGGGCACATGTTCAACCGCAAGACCAAAGAAATCCTTGAGTTGGCTCGAAGCAATGATGACGGCAATGCCAGCGGTAAAGCCCGTGATGACGGGCTGGGGCACATATTTGATATAGGTGCCAACGCCGAGCAACCCCGCCGCCACAAGCATCAGGCCCGCCATGAAGGTCGCGAGCACCAGCCCGTCAAATCCATGCAGGGCAATCACATTGAAGACAACGACGACAAAGGCGCCGGTGGGTCCGCCGATCTGGAACCTTGACCCCCCCAGTGCCGAGATGAAAAACCCGGCCACAACGGCGGTCAGCAAGCCCTTGTCAGGCGTCGCACCGCTTGCAATGGCAAGCGCCATCGAAAGCGGCAAGGCAACAATCGCAACCGTCAACCCGGCAATGAAGTCGGCCCGGAAGGAGGCCAGCCCATAGCCCTCACCCAGCACGGTGATGAGCTTGGGCATCAGCATTTTGGCAAGTGTAGGCCGCTCGACAGAATTGGGCATGAAGCCCCCCGTCCAAAATCACGCCATGAAAGAATGGCGCAAGCATCCCTCTTCGACATCAAAATAGCGAGAGGACAGTTCCGCGCAGTCTCTACGCAAGCGCCTCTCGCAAGGCGATGGCCGCCGTCTTCACGGCCTCGCGCGACACATCAAGCACGGCTTGCAAATTGAAGAAGCCGTGGATCATGCCATCGTAATTGACATATTCGGTCTCGACGCCTGCCGCCTTCAGGGCCTCGGCATAGGCGCGGCCCTCATCGCGCAGCACGTCAAAGCCTGCTGTCACCACATAGGCCTGCGGCAGGCCGGCAAGGCTTGGCGCCTTCAAGGGTACGAGCAAGGGATCATTTTCATCCTGCCCGGCAGCATAGGCCTTGAAGAACCACTCCATTGTCGGAAGTTCCAGAAAATAGCCTTCCGCGAAAGATTTGTAGGAGCCCGTGCGCCCCGGCACATCCGTCACCGGATAGATGAGCATCTGGAAGGCGATATGCGGGCTCTTCTCGCTCTTGGCGCGCAGCGACACGGTGGCCGCAAGATGCCCGCCCGCGCTGTCGCCACCGACCGCGATACGGTTGGCGTCTATATCGAGCTTGGACGCATTGGCCTCCACCCATTTGACGGCGGCGTAGCAGTCTTCAAGCGCCGCAGGATAGGGATGTTCTGGTGCCAGGCGGTAATGTACGGCGATGACACGCGCGCCGCTTTCATTGGCAAGTGTGCGGCACAAGGCATCATGCGTGTCGAGATCGCCGATCACCCAGCCGCCGCCATGGAAGAAAACCAGGGCGGGTGAGCCGCCACCAGCGGCAACCGGCGTGTAGATGCGCAAGGGAATCTCGCCACCAGGACCGGGAATGGAAACATCTTCCACCTTGCCAATCGGCACAGCTTGCAAATCGGCGACACTGCCGAGCGACTTGTAAAATTCGCGGGCGGCCTCAGGTGGCAGATTATAAAGCTTGGGGGCACTGGCATCGGCGGCAAGTCCGTCGAGCAGAGCCTTCGCTTGGGGATCGAGTGTCATGGCGTTCTCCCTGTCCCATACCGATTATCGGTTCTGGCCGTTGACCGGCTTCCGGGAAGACACTTGTAAACGCCAAGGCAGGGTCGCGCCAAGCCTCAATGCAACATATGGCCTTCGCGCGAACGCCGTCCCTCGACCATGTCGAGCACGACGCAACGTAACATCCGCCAGGCTTCGGCCCGGATTTTTTCGCCGATCTGTTCCAGTTCACTGACCGCCGTATCGGCATAGGCAATGGCTTTTTCGCCATGCGTATCGAACATGTAGCCCGCGAGAAGATTGATTTCGTGATCGGTGACCAAGGGATGCACTCCGGCAGAAAGGGTTATGCCAGAACCATTGCAACCGCCGGGCCACGGCCATCTTGCAGAAAGTTATAATTATTTCAATGACTTGCAACTCGGATTCTGGCCCCGGAAGCCACAGTCGGCAATCTTTGCCATAGGCATCGCCTGCCCCACCCGGCACGACTTGCCGTTCAGCCCTTGAAGCCGCCCTCATCGAGATAATATTGCTCCGCCTCACTCGAACGCCGTCCCAAAATGGCATTGCGATGGGGAAAGCGCCCAAACTGGCGAATGATGTCGGCATACCGCTCGGCATAGGCGAGCGTCTCGGGATCATCGAGCCTTGTCGCAAAATAAATCAGCCCCTGCGCCTGCATCGCGCGATCTTCAGAATGCATGAAGGGCATATAGAACCAGCGCCGCGCCACCATCGGCAATTCGACATCCATGTTGCGTTCAATGGCGGCGATGGCGATGCGCAGCGCTTTGTCATCCTGCATGAAGGCGCGATGATCCTCGCGATAGAGATTGCGCGAGAACTGGTCAAGAATGATGACAAGCGCCAAGGCCCCGCGCGCATCATTTGCCCAGCCATCAAGCCGCCCCTCAGCGGCCATGCCATGCTGTTTCAGGAACCGGCGGCGAATCTCCTCGTCGAAACGCGCATCCTGCGCAAACCACTTGCCCTCCCCCGCCGAGAACCAGAAGTCGAGTATCTCTTTGGGGTCCGTGGTCATGATATGGGCCGTCCGTTGAGAATGATCCTGCCGCATCCCGGCATCCCGGGCGCTAGTTGATCATGCGCTCGCGGCCTTCCCAGTAAGGTTTGCGCAATTCGCGACGCAAAATCTTGCCCGACGGGTTGCGCGGCAGGGCCGTCACGAACTCAACCGATTTGGGCACCTTGTAGCGGGCAATGCGGGACCGCGTGAACTCGATGATTTCATCCTCGCTCACCTGCTGATCGGCTTTGAGCACGACCATGGCTTTGACAGCTTCACCCCATTTCTCATCCGGCACGCCAATGACAGCCACGTCGGCAATGGCCGGATGCCCGAAGAGCGCATTCTCGACTTCGGCGGGATAGATGTTTTCTCCCCCTGAAACGATCATGTCCTTCACGCGGTCATAGATGAAGAGATAGCCATCCTCGTCGAAATATCCCGCATCGCCAGAACGGAACCAGCCGCCCCGCATGGACTCTTGCGTCGCCTTCTCGCGATTCCAGTACCCCTTCATGATCGAGCCCCCGCGAATGACGATCTCGCCAACCTTGCCAACGGGCACGGGTTGATCATTTTCATCGAAGATCGCGATTTCCATATCGGGATTTGGCAGGCCGCAGGAACGCAATTTGTTCAGGGCCGGATCATGGGCGCGGGCCGGCAAATGTGCGGCCCCCCCTGTCGTTTCGGTCATGCCGTAAAGCTGTACAAAATCGGCTTTGAAAACACCTTGCGCCTGCTTCAACAATTCCTCGGCAATCGGTGACGCACCATAGAGGAGCTGACGCAATGAGGTGACATCCGTGGTCTTGATTTCCGGATCAAGCAACAGGAACAGGATCACAGCCGGCACGATAAAGGCGATGGTGATGCGCTCTTTCTCAATCAGCTTCAGCATGAGTTTGGGATCAATGTCTTTCAGCACAATGTTTTTGCAGCCATACAAATGGCCGAGAATGCCGATATTGACGCCAGCCACATGAAAGAGCGGCATACAGACAAGCACCGTGTCGTCGCCGCGCCAATTGGCCCAGCCAGAAATCGCCCCCTGCTTGAAGATCGAAATATAATTGGCATTGGTCAGTTGCACGCCTTTGGGATGACCCGTTGTGCCGCTGGTATAAAGCTGGATCACATCGTCATCCGGCGCGAGATCGGTCATCGGATCCTTCGCCGGAAAACTGTCACGCCATGTCGCAAAGTCGGGCCAGCTCTTGTGACCTCCATCAAGCGCGATCACACGGCGAAGTGACGGACAGTCTGGCAAGATCGATTCGATGACGTCATAATATTCCGCACCGACAAAAAGGAGTTCGACCGCCGCATCATTGATGATGAAGGCAATTTCGGGTGGTGCCAGGCGCCAATTGATCGCCACCGGGACGGCCCCGGACTTCGAGGCGCCATAGAACATCTCAAAATAAAGGTCCGAGCCCTTGCCGATAAAACCGATGCGGGTTCCCTTCCCGCATTTTTCAGCGATCAGCCCCTGCGCCACACGGCTGGCATAGGCATCAAGTTCGGCATAGGTCGTGCGGCGGTTTTCAAAAACCTGCGCCACGCAATCAGGTCGCATACGTGCCTGCACGCGCACAATATCAGCCACGGCATGGATGGGTTCACCAACGCTTGTCATTTATCCTCCCTCATGGCCGTTCGGGGCGCGCCCCCCGCCCTCTTGTCGAGGCATGGCCCGTTCTTTTGCCAAGTGTAGCCTGGTCACCCCCAAGGGCAACCGGAACGATGGCCGAATGGTGCCTTACCGGGCCCGAACCCACGATAGGCTGGAGGGCACGTAAAAAACAACAACATGACGCAAGGACAACCACCCCGTCTTGTCAAACGCTTTTGCAGGCGGTGCGTAACAGGCCAGCCCCCGACCCGACTTGACCAACCTGACCAATGCCTGATCAGCGCGCGGTGATGCCGCCATCAATGACGAGCTCAGAGCCCGTCATATAGGACGAGGCGTCTGACGCGAGGAACAACACACCGTCAGCGACATTCTGGGCCGAACCCGCATAGCCGACGGGCGACATATTGGAGGCGAGATCGCTGGCAACGAGCGGCCCCTGATTGGAACGGTCGGCCGGCATTTCACCTGCGGCCGGGATCTTGTCCCAGATCGCCGTATCGATGATGCCGGGATGCACGGAGTTGACGCGCACCTTGTTCTGCAGCATCGCGCATTCAAGGGCGATCGACTTTGACATCAGGCGCACAGCCCCCTTGCTCGCGCTATAGCCCGCCATCATCGTCGCGCCTTGAAGACCCGCAATCGACGAAAGATTGATGACTGAGCCGCCCCCCGATTTGGCAATGCAGGGAATGGCGTGCTTGCAACCAAGGAAGACGCCATCAACATTGATCGCATTCTGCCAGCGGAACTTTTCGAGCGTCATCGTGAAGGTCGACTCCATGATGCCGACGCCCGCATTGTTGACGAGGATATGAAGCCCGCCAAATTCATCTTGCGCGCGCTTGACGATTTCCACCCAGCGATCCTCATCCACCACATCCTGATGCGCGGCCATCGCCTTGCCGCCATTCGCCCGGATTTCAACGGCGACCGCTTCAGCGCCCGCCGCATCCACGTCCGTCACAACCACACTGGCGCCCGCACGCGCCAATGTCAGCGCACAAGCCTTGCCGATGCCCATGGCGCCTCCCGTAACGAGGGCGACTTTCCCACTGACCTGACCCATGACTCTCCCCTGCTGAGCTGAATAATGCGGCTCTGTCATAGGGCAATCGCGTCGCGTCATCAATCAAATTGGCATTCCTGCGACGCAATATGCGAACTGCCATATGGACAGTTCGGTTCATTGTGCGTTTGACAGGCGCAACTGACATCTCGATAACAATAACAAGAGGAGGATCAGACCGTGGCTGGACCCAAATTGCGCTTTGGCGCCTTCATTGCCCCCTTTCACCCGTTGCGCGAAAACCCGACCCGCCAACCGTCAGCACACTGCCAATCGCGCAGACGCCGCCTGCCGAGTGATAAAGCGGCGGAACGCTATGCATGCGGGTCTTTCTCTGTCGCCTTCACATTCGACGACCAGGACACCATCATGGCAAGCATGCGGCCATGTGAAATGCGCGCCGCTTTCGGATTGCCCGTCGAGAGAAATATATACTCGTTTCTCAAACGCTGAATGAGACCCATCCCGTGCCCCCGCTCGGCCACGCCGTGGCGGCCTCATTGCCGAGTTTGATGTGTCATGCCGCGCAGTGCTTGCAACCGTCAAGGATATGGCGCAAATCCTTGCGACAAACGTCACGCGGAATAATGACAAGATGAACCCGGACAGGCCGATTTCTGAACTTGATGTGGCGGGCCTGCAATGCCCCTTGCCCGTGCTGCGAGCGCGAAAGGTTTTGGCGGGCATGGGGCCTGGGAGCTTGTTGCGGGTGCGTGCGACCGATCCTGTTGCGCGCATCGACATGCCGCATTTTTGCGCGCAGGCCGGCCATGAGCTTCTCGAAACAACCGAAGACGGACGATTTTTGCTGTTTCTCATCCGTCGCGGCGCATCGGTGCCCGCCCCATCGGATGACTGACCAAATTGTCGGAATATCTGTCAGTTTGAAAAGTCGCTGGCCAGGGTCGCATAGAGAAACTCGTCGCACCAGGCGCCCTGGATGACCTTGCTCTGACGAAAGGCGCCTTCGCGCCGCATGCCCAGACGTTCCATCACCCGTGCAGAGGCCTTGTTGCGCTGATCGCATATGGCCGTGATGCGGTGCAAACCCAGTTCGCGAAATCCGGCATCGAGCATGGCGCGCCCGGCCTCCTCGGCAAAACCATGGCCCCAATAATCCGGATGCAGCACATAGCCAAGATCGCCCGTCCGGTTGAACCAGTCCGTGATCTTGAGCCCGACGCCGCCAATCACGCGATGCCCCTGGCGCGGCACGATGCCGAGTTCATAACAGCGGCGCGGCTTGCGTCGTTGGTCTTCCAGAAACCCGCGAATGGCTTCTTTTGTCTGGGCGAGCGTGTTGGGACCCCAGACGAGATGTCGCGAGACAACTTCAAGGCCGGAATAGGCCTGCACGGCCTCCAGATCGCTGCTGACGAAATCACGCAGCAGCAAGCGGGGCGTCACGATTGGCAAAGTGACGACAGGCAGCTTGATGTTGCGACGACCCGGCACGATCACACGCATGCGGCAAGCTCCGCCCGTTGTGCCTCACGAAAGCCAACGACAATCCTGTCACCGCATTCAAAGACGGGGCGCTTCATCAAGGCGGGATGCGCCGCGATCAATTTCACAAGCGCGGGCTTTGACAGATCGGATTTTTCAGCATCGTCCAACGCGCGCCATGTGGTGCTGGCCTTGTTGAGCAGCACATCAACACCCGCAGCATCGGCAAATCGTTTGATATCTTTTGCGGCGATACCGTCAACGCGGACATCGATGAATTGATGGGGGATTGACTCTTGCTTGAGCCAAGCCAATGCCTTGCGGCATGTGTCACAATTCTTGAGCCCATAGACCTTTATCAAAACAACCGCCTCGCCTGTCACGTAAGGCGATCAGGATAGAGCGCGAAGCCCTATCCTCAAAGCCCCGGATGGTGAGGCGCTCGTCGCTCAGGCGGCCTTGTTCTGGGCCTGATAGGCTTCATAGGTCTGAAGGGCAGCAAGCGCGCCGCGATAGTGGATGAGCGGGCCAATATTGAGCGCCTTGCGCACATCGGCCAGCGGCATGGCCAGCATGCCCTCCCAATCGGCTTCCGGCAGGCGCTTTGCCTGCTTGCCAAGCCGATAGCCCTCGCGCACCGCACGCCCTATGCCGATACCCTTGGGCAGATCGCGCGAGACAGCCCGCAGCCCGAACAAGACAATGGCACCGATCCCGCGATTTTGAGACTGCGCATAGGTAAAGGCGAGCAGGCAAAGTTCGCCAAGCCCATCGCGGCCATAGCCGGTGCTGGTATGCCAGAGGTCATGCGTATCGCGCTGCCGGTTGCGATAGAGGCGTGCGGCTTCAGGCAAATTGTCGCGGTCCGGAATCACCTCGCTGGCTTCGACCAGTCCGTCGGCGGTCAGATTCTCACCGCTCATGAACTCGTAATAAGTGCGCCCAAGACTGCCCTCCGGCAGACGCGACAGGCTGTCCCTGTCGCTCAGCGTCGCCAGAATATTGCGTTTCTCGGCAATGATCTGGCGACCGACCGGGCTGTTGGCAAAGCGTAAAAACAGCCGCTCATCAGCACCGCCGCCAAGCGCATCGATGACCTTGAAAACCTGCGCCGTGTCTTCCTTGTCAGCGATCAGGGCCTGAATCGCACGCCACGCCTTGAGCGGCTGGATGCGCTTGCGAGGCCGCTGCGCCATGCCGACAGGCGCCATTGTCATACCGGTGTCGGAACTTGTATTGGCCATGAATTATTTCCTTATTATATGCCATACCGGTCGGTAAAATAAAGGGGGACAGACGCAACCACAAGACAGCACCCGCTAGCTCTATAATGTACTGACATACTTGTCAATACTCCTTCAGAGGCTATACTGAAGCGAGCCGCTTGAAAGTTCAGGCCAGAAGCATTGAGGACAGCATGACGTCACGGAGCTCTGAAATGGAGCGACCTGCGCCTTCGGGCATTCCGACCCAGAAGCGCATCAGACGGACGGCTGATGAGGCCCGTCGACTGATTCTGGACGCTGCCGAAGAGCGTCTGGCGACCCAGGGTCCCGAAGGCATTCGCCTGCAGGATATTGCCCGCGATGTCGGCATTTCCCATCCCGCCATTCTGCATCACTTCGAAAGCCGCGAGGGACTTGTCCGCGCCCTCATCCATCGCTCATCGACCCAGTTCCGCGACAAGATGCTGGCGCTGGTCGAAGACACGATCAATGGCGGGTCAGGCTCCGAAGGTCTGATCCAGAATGCCTATCAGGTGTTGAGCGATCGCGGTTCCGCCCGGCTTCTTGCCTGGCTCATCCTGACAGGCCGCACCATCGAAAACGGCGCCTCGCAGAATCTGACGCGCGAAATTGCCGATGCGCTGCATGATCGCCGCGTCGAACTGGCAAATGAGCGTGGTCGTCCTGCACCCGCGCGCGAAGACACCGTCTTCATGTCGATGCTGACCTCAACGGCAGCCTTTGGTGACGCCATCATCGGCCGCCAGATCGCCGAGGCATCCGGTCTCGATCCGGACGCGCTTGCCCGTTATCGCAAATGGCTCGCCAACCTGCTTGATGAGCATGTCGCTGTTGCAGATCGCAAATGAACCAGACTGAGGTCAGCATTCGCGCCGCCAGCGAGGCTGTGGCCCGAGAGGTGCCGCCCTTTTCTGCCTGATGTGTGGGTGGATGAGAATTATACAGACGATCACGATGGCTAAATTGGTCGGGTCGGTTAGGGGTTGGCTTGTTGATGTGGTGCCCCTGGCCGGACTCGAACCAGCACGCCCGTGAAGGCAACAGATTTTGAGTCTGCCGCGTCTACCATTCCGCCACAGGGGCAAGCCTGTACCTATAGCCGGAGGAATGGCGTTCCTCAACCGTTATTCGAACCGCCTTTTGGCTGGGACGTCAGCCGCAAGGTATCCCGGTTCGAGTAGGGATCGATCTCGAATACAATCTTCTTTACCTGAACGGTCAGGATTTTCCGCTTTCCCCTTGCCTTGGCTTTTACAAGCCCCATTGCCTCCAGCTTGCCTAGCGTTCGCGTTAAATTTGGCTGCGCGCGGCCTGACAATTCCGATAGTTCCTGAATGGACTGGGGCGCTTTGTCGCGAATGATTGCCAGCAACTGCCGATTTTCCGCTGTGAGGAGACGAACGACCGCCTCAGCCGAATTAAAACTGACCTTGCCCGCGTCCTTGGGGGCCGATTTCTCACCCTTGGCAACCGCGCGCATCTCGCCCATTAGAGCATGAAAGCTCTCGATCTTGTGTTTGGTCATTTGTCCTTTTCCTTCGTGGAAACCACCTGCGAAGAACCGCCGCGTGCGGCGATAATCCGGTCCACTTCCTTTTCAAAATCTGTCAGCAATGTCTCGACATCTGTAAACTCATAGGGCCGTCCCGGGTCCGTTTCCGTCCGGTGCCAATGATCGTGCGCCGCAGGCCGTTGTTTGAACTTGCTCTGGGCAGGTACGCCGTGCGCGTTGTCGAACCCCAAAAGGCGGGTGCCATCGGGCGCATGAAGCGTAAATGAGTAGGACAGGCCATGCGGTCGCTCCTTGGTTGCCTCACCTTTCTTGATCTCAAACTTGACCCAGCAACCATCCTCAAAGATATGAACCCGGCCATCGAAGGCGAGGAGGTATTCAAGGCCATAATCCACTTTTTCGGGTTTTATCATATCATATCCTGATATCATATCAATGGACGGTATTGGGCATCGCCAATGGGGTTTTTCAGCCTGCAAAACAGGGGGTTGGAAGGCAAGAGGCCGTTCGGCCAACCTTTCTGACCGGCGTTCGCCGGATTATGCCCGCCGCTTCAGGTGCCCTCCGCTAGGCGCGGGCAAATACAGGTATGGCGCAAAGAGCAAGCTGAACGGCGATAGACAGCCTTCATCTGCCCTGATATGCCCAAATATCGACTTTGACCCGTGGGTGATTGAATGCTGCGTGGCCTTTACGACTGGACCATGGATCTTGCCGCACATCGCCACGCGCCCTGGGGGCTGGCCGTTGTCTCCTTCATCGAAAGCTCGGTCTTCCCGATTCCCCCCGATGTCGCACTCATCCCCATGGTCATCGCCAGGCGCGACCAGGCCTGGGCCTATGCCCTGATCTGTACGATCGCCTCGGTCATTGGCGGCGCCTTCGGCTATGCCATCGGCTATTTTCTCTACGACACGGTCGGCCTCTGGATCCTGAACTTTTATGGCTATACGCAGGCTTTTGAGAGCTTTGCGGCCCGCTATAATGAATGGGGCATCTGGATCGTGCTCATCGCCGGATTCACACCCTTCCCCTACAAGGTCATCACCATCGCCAGCGGCGTCACGGGACTGAGCTTTCCGGTCTTCATGCTGGCCAGCCTGGTGTCGCGCGGCGCCCGTTTTTTCCTTGTTGCGGGCCTGCTTTACTTCTTCGGCGCGCCCATCAAATCCTTCATCGACAAATATTTCGGCATTCTCTCGATTGTCTTCATGGTGCTGTTGATCGGCGGCTTTGTCCTGATCGGCGCCTTCACGCATTGACCCGCGACGTCACGTCCGGGGCGACAGACGCCGCATCTCGTGATTGAATGCCCGCCATGTTGAAGAACCTGCCATCAAACATCATTCCATGGGCCATTTTGGGGCTGAGCGCCGCGACGCTCGGCACGGCCTATGTCTTTCAATATGGCTTTGGCTATGAGCCCTGCCATCTCTGCCTGCAGGAACGCATCCCCTATATCTTTGCCATCGGCGCGGCGTTGATTGCGGGCATCCTCTCGCGCGAGGCCAATCTCGGCATCTCGCCCGTCATTTTCATGGGCCTCTGTGCCGCCGCCTTTGCCATTGGTGCGGGCCTCTCCGGCTATCACGCAGGCGTTGAATATGGCTGGTGGGAAGGGCCCTCAACCTGCACCGGCAACAATCTCGTCGCTGACTCACTCGAAGATCTGCAGGCCGCGCTGCAGGGCGAGGTTCATGCGCCGCGCTGCGATCAACCCGCCTGGACCCTGTTTGGCGTGTCGCTTGCCGGGTTCAATTTCCTGATCTCTCTTGCCCTCCTCGCCCTTTCCGCGCTGCCGGTCTGGCGCTATCTCAATGAACGTCAGGGAGTGGCGGCATGAGCGGGAAAAAGACAAACCCGGCCCGCAAACGCTTGACCGCGCAGCCCGGCGTCGCGCGCAACACCGCGATTGAGGAAATGATCCGCGTCGATCACGCCGGTGAATATGGCGCCGTGCGCATCTATGAAGGCCAGCTTGCCGTTTTCCGCCATCTGCCCGGCAAGCGCGACATGGCGCAGGCGCTGGAGCGCATGGCCAAGGATGAAGAAATCCATCTCGCCCGTTTCAACGACATCATCAATGAGCGCGGCGTGCGCCCGACAGCGCTTGCACCCGTCTGGCATGTCGCAGGCTTTGCGCTTGGCGCCGCCACAGCCCTTCTCGGCGAGAAGGCCGCCCATGCCTGCACGGCGGCGATTGAGGAAGTGATTGACGGCCATTATGCCGAACAGGTGCGCAAGCTCGATGAACTCGGCCAGACTGAATCGGACTTGCGCGAGACGATCGAGACGTTCCGCCGCGAAGAGGTACAGCACAAGGACGAGGCGATCGCCGCTGGCGCAAAAGAGGCGCTTGCCTATCCGCTGCTCTCCGGCGCCATCAAGGCCGCCTGCCGCCTCGCCATCAAGATTTCAGAAAAAGCCTGAAAGCCTTACGGCTCCAGCTCGCTATCCCAATAGAGATAGTCCTGCCAGCTGTCATGCAGATAGTTGGGCGGGAAGGCGCGGCCATTTTTGTGCAGATCCGTCACGGTCGGACGATAGGCGGGCTGCATCGGGAACATTTCCGCCTGCGTCGGCATCATGCCGCCCTTGCGCAGATTGCATGGCGCACAGGCCGTGATGACATTTTCCCATGTCGTCTGCCCGCCGCGTGAGCGCGGGATCACGTGATCGAAGGTCAGATCGTGACGCGCGCCGCAATATTGGCAGGTGAAGCGGTCACGCAGGAAAAGATTGAATCTGGTGAAGGCCGGAAAGCGGGCGGGCTTCACATAGGACTTGAGTGACACGACGCTCGGCAACTGCATTTCAAAGGTCGGCGAGCGCACAAAGGTTTCGTAGTTCGAAACGATATTCACGCGATCAAGAAATACGGCCTTGATCGTGTCCTGCCATGACCACAGCGACAACGGATAATAGCTGAGCGGCCGATAATCGGCGTTCAGTACGAGGGCCGGACAACTATCCGGAGTGGCAAACGTACCGTGCACATGGCCCTCCTGGGCTGTTCACTCAAATTTGCGGGTCATCCCCTGACGGCAGCCACTCTACTATATCTTGTGCAACGGCTTTGTGAAGCCACCTGACATGGTCATGTCACGTTAAGTCAGAACGGCGCATCCGCCCGCTCCCCTGAGCCTTCCATCCAGCGCATCGCGAACGAAGCGTCCCCCGATTTCCAGTCCCTCCGGGTCAATGCCGTGCCCAACGCCATGGCTGACATGCCATTGCACGCTGACGCCCGCCACGCCGAGCTGGCGCACCGCCTGATGCATCTGTGCGGGTGGCAGCATGTCATCGGCATCGCCATGCACCATCATCACCGGGGGTGGTGCCACCAGTCCGGCTGGCGGCGGCGCGGCCATCATGCCGGAAAAGCCGAGAATGGCAGCCGGTGGCACAGCCAGACGCAAACCCACATGCAGCGACATCATCGTGCCCTGGCTGAAACCCACCAGCACCAGACGCGAAGGCGGCACCTGAAACCTGGCCAGTGCCTCCGCGATAAACCCCGCAAGAACGGGGGCCGCTTGGTCAACCCCACGGGCAATCTCATGCGGGTCAAGCCGTGAAATCGCAAACCACTGATAGCCATTGGGGCTACCCGGGCAGGGTTCGGGCGCATTGGGCGCCACGAAGGCCGTTTGCGGCAGTATTTTTTGCCAGTAAGGCGCAAGCCCGATCAGATCATTCCCGTCCGAGCCATAGCCATGACTGAGAATGACCAGACTGTCGGCTTTTCCCGAGGCGGCCGGCAGAACCGGCCCGCTAAGCGGTTGTGCCATCACTTCTCCTTAAAGGGCGCCTGCGCTTGCGCTATAAGAAGCGCCCGGAGAGTTTAGACACCCCGACGGAGCTTACAATGCCGCATCCGGCAACGCCTATGCGCTTCGCGCCCTCCCCGAGCGGCTGGCTGCATCTGGGACATGCCTATTCGGCGCTCTTCGGCGCAGCACTTGCCGCACGCGAAGGCGCGGCGTTTCTGCTCCGCATCGAAGATATCGATCAGGGCCGGACGCGCGAAGAATATGTGCACGGCATTTATGAGGACCTCGCATGGCTGGGGCTGAGTTGGCCCGAACCCGTCATGCGCCAGTCAACGCGCATGGCTGTTTATGAACGCGCCTTGCGCGATCTGCGCGACATGGAAATCGTCTATCCCTGTTTTGCCACGCGCAAGGAAATCACCGACGCGATCAATGAAAGCGGCATCGGCCTCAAACATTGGCCAAGCGATCCCGATGGGGCCCCGATCTATCCCGGTCTCTACAAGGACATCAGTCTCAGCGAACGCAACAGGCTGATGTGGGAGGGGCGCTCTTATGCCTGGCGGCTGGATCTTGAAAAGGCAACAGCACTGGCTGAAAGAATGAATGGCGGTCCGATCACATTCGTCGAAGAGGGCGAAAGCCCCATCGGGCAGACCGGACGGCAGAAAATCAGACCTGAACTTTTCGGCGATGTCATCATCGCGCGCAAGGATGTGCCGACAAGCTATCACCTCGCCGTCGTCATTGATGATGCCGCGCAGGGTGTCGGGCTCGTCACGCGTGGTCAGGATCTTTTCGCCGCCACCTTCATCCATCGCCTGCTGCAAATCCTGCTCGGCCTGCCAGAACCGCGCTATCACCATCATGGCCTCATCCGTGATGCCACCGGTCGGCGCCTCTCCAAAACGGCGCGCGATCAGGGCCTGCGTGATCTGCGCGCCCAGGGCCTCACACCCCTGGATATCCGCCGCCTGATCGGGCTGGATCACCCGACGGATTGACTCTGCGCATTTGGCGCGATTCCTGCTCCTCCCCTGGAAACGGACAAGGATCGTCCCTGAAAGGGACGCTTGCGTCCCTTTTGAGGGCAAGGAGTGATGAAAATGGTTAATCCCGCGACCAAAGCGAAACGCCGCATCGACTGGATCGATAGCGTCAAAGGCTTGACCATTGCGCTCGTCGTCATCGAACACACGACCTATGGCGTCCAGGCCTCAACCCATCATCTGCCGGAAATCTTTGGCGTCATCTCGGAATTTGCCAAACCTTTCCGCATGCCGCTGTTCTTTCTGGTCGCGGGTCTCTTTGCGCAAAAGGCGCTCTATGCCGACCGCCGCACCTTCCTTGACGGCAAGGTTCTGCATTTCGCTTACTTTTACGTGCTGTGGTCGGTCATCCAGATCGGCATCAAAATGCTGCCCCATACAGGCGGCAACTGGGATGTGACCTATGTCGATCTCCTGATGATCCCGATTCAGCCTTTTGCCGCTTTGTGGTTCATCTATGAGCTGGCGCTTTTCTTCTGCGTGTTGCGCCTGTTGCGCGACGCCTCGAAACTGCTCGTCTTCCTCTTTGCCATTGCCATCTATTTCTCCATGCTTGATACCGGCTGGATGCTGATTGACGAGTTCGCCTGGCGCTTTGTCTGGTTTGTCGCAGGCATCCATGGCGCCCGATATGTTTTCGATATTGCGAGCTGGGCGCAGAGCCGTGCATGGCTGGGCCTCGCCCTTGGCGCCACCCTGCTTGCCAGCGTCGCCAGCGCGGTATTTTCGGGGCTGATCAATATCCGCGCCATCGAACTCCTGATGGGCTTTGCCGGTGCCGGAGGCGCGATCATGCTGATGAGTGTGCTCGCCGCGCGCGGCCTGACCAGGCCACTCGCTTTTCTCGGTGCGCGCTCGATTTATGTCTTCCTCGCCTTCTTCCTGCCCATGGGCGTGACGCGCATTGTCATGCTTCGCCTGGGCGTTGAAAGCGGTGATCTCATCACATTGGTTGCGGCAACGGCGGGCATTATCGCCCCGCTCATCGCCTATCGTCTGGTGGTGAACACGCCGCTCTCATTCCTCTTTGTCCGGCCCCAGATGTTCCGTCTGACGGGCAAGAGCAAATCCAGTGTGGCGAGTCAGGCCGTCAGCACTTGAGCCTCAGCCAAGAAAGAGACGCAACAGCAAGGTGAGCGTCACGAGGCTCAAGCCCGTTGACAGCACAACCACGCTTGAGGCAATGCCCGGCGCCACCTGATAGCGATTGGCGAGGATCGAGGAATAAACCCCTGTCGGCATACCCGCGAGAACTGTTGCCACACTGACCCAGAGATCAGGCAATCCAAAAACAAAATACGTCATCGTGAAAACGAGGATCGGCATCATCACAAGCTTCATGATGACCGTCATTGAGGCTGCACCGATGGACGCGCGCAAATGATAGCGCGTCAGCGTGCCGCCAAGCACGAAGAGCGCGCAAGGGATGGCCGAACGCGAGATCATTTCAAGCGCCGTATCCATGATCGCCGGAATGCCCAATCCGGTCTGGCTGTAGAGCAACCCGGCCGCCAGCCCCATGATGATCGGATTGCGCAGTGAACTATTCAGCCCCAGTTTGAAAATGGCCCAGCCACGCGGCATGTGATCGCCGCGATGCCTGGTCAGTTCCAGCATGAATGTCGCGCTGGTGATGAGAATGAGCCCGTGAAAGGCAAGGATCAAGAACAGCGGCACCGACGCCTTGTCGCCAAACCCCGTCAGGATGATCGGGATGCCGAGCATCACGACATTGCCCTGCCCCCCGCCAAAGCCCAGCATCACCGCATCTGGCGTTGACCGGCCAAAGCCATAGCGCCCCATCAGATAGCCAATGCCCCAGATGGTGAGCATGGCTCCATAAAAGGAAAGCCACAGACCCCAGGGCAAAGTGTCGGGCAATTCGGTTTTGGCGAGATTGCGAAACAGCAGGATCGGAATGCCGAAGGTGAAGACATAGAGATCAAGGCCATCAATCGCGCCCGGGCGCATGATGCCGCGCTTGGCCGCAAAATAACCAAGACCGATCACGCCAAAGATCGGCAGGACGAGGCTGAGAGCAACTTGCATGGAAATGCCGGGAGTGAAAGGCCGCGAGAAGCGGAACCTATCGCTGCGGACAAGCAGGCGTCAAATGAGGTCCGAACTTACCAGTCGTAAAGACCGGTGAAATGCGCAAAGCCCGCCGCCTTGGCCCAGGCTGCCCATTGGCCGCGCAGGCGTTGCGTCGCGCTGGGGCTGCCGCCACCCTGCCCGATACCGAGGATTGTCATCTGCTTGCAGCCTGCATAAAGCGCTTCGTCAGGCGCGGGCAGATGACCGCCGCCCCCCGCCGTCAAATGCGCATATTCGGAATCCTCAAACCCGTCAGTCAACAAGATCACGCTGACATCATCCGCTTGGCAATCAACGACTTCCGACATGGTCTCAAGGAAGGGCACGATATTGGTCTTGTTCTGCGCCTTGAGTTTGCCCTGGCGCACAAGCGCCGGCACCTTGGCGATGATTGTCGCAATGCCTTCGGCCACGGCGGCCGGCTTGGCCTGCGATGAAATGCGCTGATCGATTTTCAAGCCATTGGCGGTCACTTCATAGCTGCCAAAGGTGCGCAGCAAGACGCGCGACTTGAGCGGCAGCGCGACAAGGCCTTCCACCGCTTTGGCGCCAGCCCGCGCCGCATAGGCATCGTCCAGCACCATCGGATTGCTTTTGGAAAGATCGAGACCGATCACGATGGTCTGCGGCCTGGCATGGACTTGCGGCTCTTCCGCCTGCGCGCCCGTCAACAGCCCGACACTCATTGCCAGCGCCAGTACAAAACCCCTGGCTGTCATTGGGCGGCCTTGCCAATGCCCGGCTGGCCGCGCAACAGACCGCGCGGTGGCGGCAACAATTCGCCATGCGGCGCACGAACGCCATCAACGCTTGACGGACCCGCCTTCATCGCATTGCGCGACCGCCGCTCCCACCATTCATCGAACAGTTTCTCATAGCGCGGCAATTCACGCGATGCCTCGCAAGCCTTGAGCCTGTCGAGCTTCTCGGCCCGCCCCGCATAGGGATCGAAGCTCTGGGCTGGCGCAACGCTGACCTCGTTGCTGCGACCAAGCAGGCGGCGCACAGGCGGCGCTTGAAGAGCAGGGGCCGTGCGCGGACGCTGGGCCTCGCGGCGCGCCTCGTCCAGCCCCTGTTCATAGGCGCGGCATTCGCGCATCAGCCCGGTCCAGAGCAGGTGACGGCGATTTTCAGGTCCCTCCATTTCGGTGAGCGCATGACGGTTATTGTCATACTCGGCTTCAAGCTGCGACAGGCGCTCCATCTCGGCCTTGCGATGCTTGAAGTCGCGGGCATGCACAACATGGCGCAAGGCTTCCACCGCGCCATGAATGCAGAGCGCAGCCACACCCGTCACGACCAGAAACACAATGCCGAGCGCACCGAGCCAGAAATAAGGCTGGTAGCCACGCATCTGGTTGATCTCGCTTGAGGCATCCGCCGTGGCCTGCGCCCCGTCGGTTGCAATGCCAAGACCGGCCAGCGCGCTGCCGAGCGAGGAGCCGACGCCGCCATCGCCTGTCGCGGCAATGCCGTTCGGCAGCGACATCTGCGCCAGCAGCAAGCCGACGCCGAGCAGCATCAGGACCGCGAGCACAAAGACGATGCGCACAAAGGCGGCGCGCCCGAACTTGCCCATGCTTTCATAAAGGATATGCGCCGAGACCGTGGCGAAGAGAACCTGCATCGACTTGAAGGCAACCGAGTTGGACAGGGAGCCCGGCAATTCGAGATATTCATTGGCAAGCGCGCGCGTCCAGAATTCGCTCACGATCATGTAGTCGACCGTGATCGCACCCAGCGCCACCGCCGCCAGCAACAAGACGGCGCCCAGATGGAACGGCACAAAGCGGGCTTCACGCTGGCTCTGCACATAATTGCGCGCGATTTGTTCGCGCATGTCTTCCGGGATCATGGAGGCTGTCACGCTCATCATCAGGCCCCGTCGCTGTCATTGTTGCGGCCGAAGCTGCGGCCGAAAAGGCCCTTGCGCTTTTTGGGCGCTTCCGGGATCGGACCATCCAGCGGCGCGGTCAGGCACTTGGCGATTTCGGCAATCTCGCGCTCCAGCGTTTCCTGGCGCGCCCGGCGCTTGGCCAGATCGCTGGCATAGGCCGCATCCAGCTCGGAGAGACGCGAAAAGACATGCAGATCGGGTAGCGGCTCGGCATTGCGTCCATAGGTATAAGCGCTCTGCCCGCTGGCAGGCCCGCCGCCCGTGCCTTGCTTCTGCTCGATGCTCTCACTCATCGCCCGATCCTTCTGCATTCAACGAAAGGCCCAAAGGCCCGGACCGTCCATGGATTAACGGATTGGCAACCATGTTACGCGGGCAACTATAACACCGGATGAACAGAAACCGGACCCCGAAAACCCGCCGAAACGCAACAGTTAACGGGAAAAATCACGTCCGGCCGATCGCTCCTTTGGCCACCCGATGATCCGCCACCGTCCCATTCAGGAACAGTCCCATTCAGAAATAGCATTGCGGCACAAAGATTATGGCAATAAGGCGAGAATGTGATCGGCGCTCACGCCGCCGCGTCCGAATAGTCCACGATGCGGCAGATATCGGCCATGATGTCGGTGATCTGAAAGTCCTTGGGTGTGTAAATAGCCGCAACGCCGGCCTTCGTCAGCAGCGCCTCATCCTCGGGCGGAATGATGCCGCCGACGATCAGCGGAATGTCGCCAATGCCCGCCGCTTTCATGCGCTCAAGCACATCCAGCACCAGCGACACATGCGAGCCGGAAAGGATCGACAGGCCGACGACATGGACGCCATCTTCAAGCGCCTTGTCCACGATCTGCTCTGGCGTCAGACGGATGCCGTCATAAACCACATCCATGCCGCAATCGCGCGCCCGCACGGCAATCTGCTCGGCGCCATTGGAATGCCCGTCAAGCCCCGGTTTGCCGACAAGGAACTTCATCCTTTTGCCCAGTTTGGAAGAAACCGCATCGACCATGGCGCGAACCGCGTCGAGATCGCCTGAGTCATTGCGGGCGGCTTTGGAAACACCCGTCGGCGCGCGATACTCGCCATAGATTTCGCGCAGCGCGCTGCCCCATTCACCCGTTGTCACGCCCGCCCTGGCGCAGACAATCGACGGCTCCATGACGTTCTCGCCGCTTTTTGCCGCCGCGCGCAAGCCCGCCAGCGCCGCCGCCACAGCCTTGGCGTCGCGCTTCTGCCGCCAGGCTTGCAAGGCCGCAATCTGCTGTGCCTCGACATGGCTCTCCACCACGTGGATGGAACCGGCACCCGTGGCGAGGGGTGAAGGCGCTGACTCTTCATATTTGTTGACGCCGACAACGACCTGACGCCCCGCCTCAATTTCGGCGAGGCGACCGGAATTGGATTCAACGAGTTTCTGCTTCATGTAAGCGGATTCAACCGCCGCCACCGCGCCACCCATTTCCTCGATGATGCGCATTTCCTCGCGCGCCTGCGCCTTCAACTCTTCGACACGCGCATCCATGACGCGGCTGCCGTCAAAAATGTCTTCATATTCGAGAAGGTCGCTCTCATAAGCGAGTATCTGTTGCGCGCGAAGGCTCCATTGCTGATCCCAGGGGCGCGGCAAACCGAGCGCCTCGTTCCAGGCGGGAAGTTGCACGGCGCGGGCGCGCGCGCCCTTGGAAAGCGTCACGGCGAGCATCTCGATCAGGATGCGATAGACATTGTTTTCCGGCTGCTGTTCGGTGAGGCCGAGCGAATTGACCTGCACGCCATAACGAAAGCGCGAGAGTTTTTCGTCCGTGACGCCATAGCGGTCGCGGCAGATCTCGCTCCACAAATCGACAAAGGCGCGCATCTTGGCGATTTCGGTGATGAAGCGGACACCCGCATTGACGAAAAACGAGATGCGCCCGACAACCTGCGGAAACTCGACTTCCGGCACCTGCCCGCCTGCTTTCACATGGTCGAGCACCGCGCAAGCGGTCGCCAGCGCGAAGGCGAGTTCCTGCACCGGGCTCGCGCCAGCTTCCTGCAAATGATAGGAGCAGACATTGGTCGGATTCCACTTCGGCACTTCGATATAGGTATAGGACACAATATCGGTGAGGAGGCGCATCGAAGGCTCGGGCGGAAACACATAAGTGCCCCGCGAGAGATATTCCTTGATGATGTCGTTCTGCACCGTGCCTTGCAGCTTGGCGCGATCGGCCCCCTGCTCGTCGGCAACCGCGATGTAAAGCGCCAGCAGCCAGGCCGCCGTCGCATTGATCGTCATCGAGGTATTCATTTTTTCGAGCGGAATGTCGTGAAACAAGGCGCGCATGTCACCGATATGGCTGATCGGTACGCCAACCTTGCCGACTTCGCCCCGCGCCAGCACATGGTCGCTGTCATAGCCGGTCTGGGTCGGCAGATCGAAGGCGACGGAAAGACCCGTCTGGCCGCGCGACAGATTGGTGCGGTAAAGCGCGTTGGAGGCTTTGGCGGTCGAGTGGCCGGCATAGGTGCGGAAAATCCAGGGCTGGTCAGCCTTGTGATGTGTCGGATTACCGCTGGATTCTGCAACTTTACCCGTCATGTCTTCTTGCCTCTGCTCCGCCCTGACGCTCTATACGGTGTCTCCTGGAATGATTGTACAGATATTGCTGCGCTGCAAAAGTCGCAAAACAAATCCATCCCGGCGTCACGCCCAGAAGAGCGCCGCAAGGGGTCCGTGAGGGGCCGGATCGCGAATGGGCTGAACCCTTCAAAGCCGCGCCTGTTCAATGCTGCACTGCAAAAATGTCTTGCGTCGGGCCGCACAAGCGCCAATCATCCTGAAAAACGGGGGGACGGCGAAGGCCGTCGGCCCGACGCCATGGCGCAACGCGCCGGGAAGGACCCTGAGAGATGAGTGAGACCAGCGCAGCGGCCGTGATCGACAGCCCGCTCCCCAAGAAAGATCTCTATGAGATCGGGGAAATCCCCCCGCTCGGCCATGTGCCCAAGAACATGTATGCCTGGTCGATCCGGCGTGATCGTCATGGGCCCCCCGAACAGGCCATGCAGGTCGAGGTCGTGCCGACATGGGAGATCGACTCCAACGAAGTGCTCGTGCTCGTGATGGCGGCAGGTGTCAACTATAATGGCGTCTGGGCTGCACTCGGCACGCCCATTTCCGTCTTTGACGTTCACAAGATTCCCTATCACATCGCCGGTTCTGACGCCTCGGGCATTGTCTGGGCTGTTGGCGCCAAGGTGAAGCGCTGGAAAGTCGGCGATGAAGTCGTCATCCATTGCAATCAGGATGATGGCGATGATGAGGAATGCAATGGCGGCGACCCCATGTTCTCGCCAAGCCAGCGCATCTGGGGCTATGAGACGCCCGATGGTTCCTTCGCGCAATTTTGTCGCGTGCAATCCCAGCAGCTCATGCCCCGCCCCAAACATCTGACCTGGGAGGAGAGCGCCTGCTACACACTGACGCTTGCCACGGCCTATCGCATGCTCTTTGGCCATGCGCCGCATATCCTGCAGCCCGGCCAGAACGTGCTCGTCTGGGGCGCCAGTGGCGGCCTCGGCTCCTTTGCCGTGCAGCTCTGCGCCACAGCCGGTGCCCATGCCATTGGCGTCATTTCGGACGACAGCAAGCATGACTTCGTCATGTCGATGGGCGCGCGCGGCGTCATCAACCGCAAGCACTTCAACTGCTGGGGCCAGTTACCCAAAGTGAACTCGACCGAGTTCAACGACTTCATGAAAGAGGCCCGCAAATTCGGCAAGGCGATCTGGGATATCACCGGCAAGGGCATTGATGTCGATATTGTTTTCGAGCATCCGGGCGAACAGACCTTCCCCGTCTCCTGCATGGTCGCCAAGCGCGGTGGCATGGTGGTTTTCTGCGCTGGCACCAGCGGCTTCAATCTGACCTTTGATGCGCGCTTTGTGTGGATGCGTCAAAAGCGCATCCAGGGCTCACATTTTGCCCATCTCAAGCAGGCATCCGCCGCCAATCAGCTCGTCATTGAGCGGCGCATCGATCCCGGCATGTCGGAAGTTTTCAGCTGGAGCGATATTCCCAAGGCCCACATGATGATGTGGCGCAATGAACATGCCCCGGGAAACATGGCCGTTCTGGTTTCGGCCAAGCGGCCCGGCCTGCGCACCTTTGAAGACGCGATTGAGGCTGGCAGCCAATAGGCCGCCAGCCCCTCATGCCTGTTTAGTGCCAGCTATGAACCGCAGGCAGGTTCGGCGCGCGCTTGGGCGGCGGGGCTTCTTCCACAGATTCCTCATTCGTCGTCTCGGCGGGCACATCAACCGCCGCTTTTTCGGACATGTCATCATTCGTCGTCTGTGAATCCGAAACACGGGATTCGGTGGCAAATTCTGTACGCATGCTGTTCTCCGGCAACTCGATCAGATCATGAGGATCATCGGGAAAATCCAGACGTTCCGCAGACTGAACATGACTTGGTCTGCTGGGGCGCTTCTTGCGCCGTCGGGTCAGGCAATCAATCGAAAATCGGTCTTCATCGCGCATGGCCGCCAGCACGGCGGTCGCGGCCATGGGCAAGGCAACCAGGGCGCTGATCCAGCCATCCCAGACGTTCTGGACTGCCAGTCCCGCAAGCACCGCACATGGCAACAACAAGAGAACCGCGAGCCCATAGACAGGCAGACGGGCAACCCCCAGCACCATCGCCAAACCCAGCACCAAGGCGACGGCGCCCCCACCCGAAATTTCCCCGGGCGTGACCGCGTGAAGCCGCATCAACGCCTGACCGGCCACAGCTTCCGGCCCTGTCATGGCCAGCAAGCCATTGAAAACAAGAAACAATCCGGTCGCAAGGCGCAGCAGGAAAAGCAGGACTGCCATTGGAATGCCCCTCGCACTTGCGAAACCGCAGTGCAATATAATCGGGTCGGGGCCGATTGCCTACATATTTGACAAAAGCAGTGCCAATTTATTGAAAGTCAGCGCTGCCAGAAATCGCGCGAGAACATGATGAGGACGGTCATCAGTTCAAGCCGCCCGAGCAACATGATGAGCGACAGGATCCACTTGGCCCCATCCGGCAGGGTCGAGAAATTGCCCGCCGGTCCGACAATCGAGCCTATGCCGGGACCGACATTGCCAAGCGCTGTCGCCGAGGATGACAGGGCTGTGACCACATCAAGGCCACAGGCCGTCAATGCCAGCCCACCGACCAGCACTGTTGCCACGTAAACAAAAACGAAGAGCGTGACAGAGGTGACAACTTCGCGGCTCACCGTTCGATCGCCAAAGCGCAGGGTCTGCGCCACATGCGGATAAAGCGTTTGCCGGTTCTGACTGCGAAACAGCATGACCAGAATTTGCAATCGGAACATCTTGATGCCGCCAGCTGTCGACCCGGTACAGCCACCCAGAAATGTCAGGATGAGGAAAGCCATCGAAGCAAAGGGCGCCCAGAGCGTATAGTCGATATTTGCAAAACCCGTTGTCGAGATGACCGAGGCAACGTTGAAAAACGTGTAGCGCAAGGCCCCGATAAATGTGTAGTCGCCGCGCGCCGAGAGCCATATCGCCATGACAATCGAGACGGCAGCCGTAAAACCCAGAAAGGCCCGCACCTGCGTGTCGCGCCAGATGGTCTCGCCCGTGCCCCGCACGGTCGAGACGTAAAGCAACAGGGGCAGCGATCCGGCGAGCATGAAGATCGCGCCAATCCAGTCAATCAGGGGGCTGTTGAAATAGCCGAACGATGCGTCATGCGTCGAATAACCCCCTGTCGCCAGCGCCGTCATGGCATGGGTGATGGCATCGAAGGGACTCATGCCGGCGGCTGAAAAGGCGAAAGCGCAAAGCAGCGTCAGCAGCAGATAGACCTCGCCGATGGCCACCGCCGTCTGCCCCGGACGCGGCATCACCTTATCCGACCTGTCGGAGGATTCCGTGCGGAAAAGCTGCATCCCGCCAATGCGCAGAAAGGGCAAAATCGCCACTGCGGTCAGAATGATGCCAACGCCACCGACCCATTGGGTCAGGGCGCGCCACAGCAGAATGCCCGGCGGCATGGAATCAAGCCCGACCATGACGGTTGAGCCCGTGGTGGTGAAGCCCGACATCGACTCGAAATAGGCATCGGTGAAGCTCATCTCCACCTGTGAAAAACAGAAGGGAAGCGCGGCAAAGCCCGATACGACAACCCAGGCAAGGGTTGTCACCATGAAGGTCTCGCGCTGGCCGAGATCGCGCTGATCGGTTTCATTGGCAAGCATCAGCGCCCCACCGCAAAAGCCGGTAATCACGGCGCCCGATAGAAAGGCCGTCCAATCGCCGCTTTGCACCACCAGATCGGCAAGCATGGGCACAAGCATCAGAAAGGCGAGCGCCACCAGCAGGGCCCCAATCACCAATCCGACAATTTTTGAATTCTCCATTCCCGCCCCTGCTGCCCTTATTTTGCGCCCTTGAGGCAGTTTTACCGCCAATTGTTGCTGACAATTCCACAGGTTGACTGGTCGCGCCGCAGGCTTCGAGATATATAGGACTGAGTGCGGCTGTGCCATTGCCTTGATGGCGATCAGCCGGACGCCCTCTCTGGCGTAACCTACAGGTGATGTATCATGAGCCTTGCCACAAACCCCGCCTCACCCGACGCCAAATGTCTGCCGGATTTGCTGCCTTTGGCGCAAGAGGCCGTGATGGCGGCGGATCGCCTGCTGACCGCCGCCAAGGGCAAAGTGACCGCTCTGGTGGCGGTGAACGGCAAGATTGCCCCGGCCGCGCTCGAACGCGAGCAATATGCCGTGCATGGCCTCGCCTGGCTTGCCACCTATGTCGAGGCGCTACGCCAGCTCTCCGCCTATGCCGACCGCATGGCGGGCGAAGGTCGCCTGGGCGAGATGGAAGCAATCATCGTCCAGATCGCCTTTGGCGAATATCTCGCGCAGATGATCGGCGGCATTGCGATGAGTCAGGGCGAAATCCTGCGCCCGCGCGATCTCGGACTGGACGAGGAGGATGTCAAGGTCTTCAAGACATCTTCCGTCACGCGCCTGATCGACGAAGGCAACACGCCCCTGTTGCGCGCCCGCTTTGCCGTTCTCATGGCCGAGCAGGCCGGGGCTGCCACCTTTGGCGATACCGGCCTTGAAGAAACCTATGACGCCATTCGCGACCAGATGCGCCGCTTTGCCGATGCCGAGGTCATCCCTTATGCCCATCAATGGCATCTGGAGGATGATTACATTCCCCTCTCCGTGATCGAGCAAATGTCCGGGCTGGGCGTCTTCGGCCTGACCATCCCGGAAGAATTCGGCGGTCTGGGTCTTGGCAAGGAATCGATGTGCGTCGTGTCTGAAGAACTCTCGCGCGGCTATATCGGCGTCGGTTCGCTCGGCACACGCTCCGAAATTGCCGCCGAACTCATTCTGGGAGGTGGCACCGACGCGCAAAAAGCCTATTGGCTGCCACGCATCGCAAGCGGGCAAACCCTGCCCACCGCCGTCTTCACCGAACCCAATACGGGCTCCGATCTCGCCAGCCTGCGCACCCGCGGCCGTCGCGACGGCAATGTCTACAAGATCAACGGCAACAAGACATGGATCACCCATGCCGCCCGCGCCGATGTGATGACACTGCTTTGCCGCACCAATGACGAGCCCGGTTACAAGGGCCTCTCCATGCTGCTCGCCGAAAAGCCGCGCGGCGACGAGGCGACGCCCTTCCCCGCCAAAGGCATGAGCGGGGGCGAAATCGAAGTCCTCGGCTATCGCGGCATGAAAGAGTTTGAAATCGGCTTTGATGACTTCGAAGTGAAGGCGGAAAATCTGCTCGGCGGCGAAGAGGGGCAGGGCTTCAAGCAGCTCATGCAAACTTTTGAATCAGCCCGCATCCAGACGGCGGCCCGCGCCGTCGGCGTTGCGCAATGCGCGCTGGAACTAGGCCTGCGCTATGCACAAGAGCGCGTGCAATTCGGCAAGTCGCTGATCCATTTCCCGCGTGTCAGCGGCAAGCTCGTCATGATGGCAGTTGAAATCATGGTCGCCCGCCAGATCACATACTTCGCCGCCCGCGAGAAGGATGGCGGCAGGCGCTGCGACCTGGAAGCCGGCATGGCAAAACTGCTCGCCGCCCGTATCGCCTGGGCCGCCGCCGATAATGCGCTGCAAATCCATGGCGGCAACGGCTTTGCCCTCGAATATCCTGTGAGCCGTGTGCTATGTGATGCCCGCATCCTGAACATTTTTGAGGGTGCGGCCGAAATTCAGGCGCAGGTCATCGCCCGCCGCCTGCTGGACGGCGGGAATTAGACCTGCTGGCGCAAGCCCCTTGCGGAGATAAATATGGATAATCTGATGGGCTATCTCGGACCCGTGGCGGTCTTGGCCGTGGCGCTGGTTCTGCTGGCGGGCCTGTGGAACATGCTCAAGGGGGGCTCACCCAGCCGTTCCCAGATGCTGATGCGCTGGCGCGTTGGCTTGCAATTTCTCGCCATCATCATTCTCATGGGCGGGCTTTATCTCACCAGCCGCTGATTTTATCCCGCTCCTGTGGTCGCTCTGCCACGCTGTGGCTGAAAATGATCGCGTATAAACAGGAACAACACCCCTCCTCGTCATGGGAGGGGTTCTGGCGTTTTGCGGTGAGCCAAAACGGCTTATGATTCTCGAACCGAGTCGGCAAAGGCCGACATTGAAAAAGTCTGGAAGGGCTGGATTCCGATGATCAGGAACAAGATTTTTACGGCAATCGCCCTGCTGGGCATGAGCATGGGCCTTGCGACGGCGGCAAGCGCTGGCGATGTCGTCAACGAAGTACGTCTTGGCGTCTATGACCACGACTCGTCGATCTTCCGTTCGCGCCATGAGCCGGACGAACCTGACATCAATGCTGAAGTCCTTTTCAATACACCTGATTTCCTGCGTTGGATGGCAGCTCCCCGCCCCCATCTTGGCACCACGATCAATACGGGCGGCGGCACCAGCATGGCTTATGCCGGTCTCACCTGGGACTATTTCTTCAATGACGCGATCTTCATCGAAGGCAGCTTCGGTGGTGCCATCCACAATGGCGAAACCGACCGCTCGACCGCTGACAGCCGCAATTATGGCTGCGCCGTCAATTTCCACGAAAATGCGTCACTCGGCTACAGCTTCGATGGCAAGAGCAGCCTGATGCTCACGCTGGAGCACATGTCCAACGCCAATATCTGCGATGACAATGATGGCCTGAGCAATATCGGCATCCGCTACGGCTACAAGTTCTGATTAGAGACATTGCAAAACCGTATAAAGGCGCCTCTCGCAAGTGAGGCGCCTTTTGTTTATTCATGAGGCTGCACACTTGATTGCCCGGCAGCAAAGGGCAAAGCTGTGGTCAACAATCAAAAAGGGAGCCTCTGAATGTCAGACAAAATGGCACGTGACGTGAGCGGACGCTTTTCAGGCGTGACGAAACTCCTGCACTGGACGGTTGCCGCCCTGGTTCTGCTGATGCTTTATGGCGGCTTCACGCTCAGCAAGGAAACCGTAACGACCCATGCCAGCATTGGCATCGTTGTTCTGGCGCTGATGATCGTCTGGCTGACCTGGAATCGCGTGGGGCCGAAGCGCCCGGCACGCGCCACCGGTCCGCGCTGGCAGGAGATCCTCTCCCTCGCCGTACATCACACACTTTATGCAGCGCTGGTGCTCCAGCCATTGCTTGGTCTGCTCTTGGCCACAACCTCCAAAAACAATCTTGTGGTGTTTGGCCTGTTTGGACTTCAGATCCAGCAACATGACGTGCTGCATGATATCGGCGCCGAACTGCATGAGATCAACGGCTTTCTGATTGCAGGCCTCGTGACGCTTCATGTGGCTGCGGCGCTCTATCATGCCCTCATTCTCAAGGACAATGTGCTCAAACGCATGTTGCCCTTCGCCAAGGCCTGAAGAACACCTCGATGGTCACACTCAACCGGATTTACACACGCACCGGCGATGACGGCACAACCGCCCTTGCCGACGGTCGGCGCGTGCCCAAATCCGATTTGCGCATTGAAAGCTACGGCACGGTTGACGAGACCAATGCCGCGCTCGGTGTGGCCCGGCTTCACACGGGCGACTGGCCTGAGCTCGATGCCATGCTCGGCCGCATCCAGAACGACCTGTTCGATCTCGGGGCCGATCTTGCCACGCCTGAACAGGGCCCCGACGAGGCGGCAAAACGTGGCTACACGCCGCTGCGCGTCGTGCAAAGTCAGGTCGACGCGCTGGAAGCCGCCATTGACCGGTTCAATGGCGCACTCGAACCCCTTCGCTCCTTTGTTTTACCCGGCGGCACGTCAGCCTCGGCCCATTTGCACATGGCCCGCACCATCAGCCGCCGCGCCGAGCGGCTGATCGTCGCGCTTTCGCAAGCGCCCGCTGAAAAAGTCAGCGCTCCGGCGCTCAAATATATCAACCGCCTTTCCGATTTCCTGTTTGTTGCCGCCCGCTACGTCAATCACGCCCCGGCGGCAGGCACGAAGGCCCCCGGACCGGGCGATGTTCTCTGGGTGCCGGGCCAAAACCGCTGACTTCCCTGCTTAATTGACAGGCCCCGTATCGGGCTCTAGGTTGCCGCACCGCCAAGGCGGCTTACGTCTTCAATAGATGTTGTGTGGCTGAGTTGGGCCTCTCGGGTGTACCCGGATGGATCTGCATTCATGGCAGGTCGCCAGAGGGGCTTTTGGCCATGCATATCAAGCCTGTTTCGGGCAACCAAGTGCGGGCAAGCCCCGTGTACGACGCTCACAAAGACCAGCGCCTGGGTTCATGCCCCGGTTACGCTCAGGGAGTTCACCTCTATGAAAGTCCTCGTTCCGATCAAACGGGTGGTCGACTACAACGTGAAGATCCGCGTGAAGTCGGACCAGACCGGTGTCGATCTTGCCAATGTCAAAATGTCGATGAATCCCTTCGACGAAATCGCCATTGAAGAAGCGGTTCGCCTGAAGGAGGCCGGCAAGGCAACCGAAGTTGTCGTCGTGTCGATTGGCGCTGCGCAGACAACGGAAACCATTCGTACCGCACTCGCCATGGGCGCTGATCGTGGTATCCACATCAAGACCGATGAGCAGCTTGAGCCGATCAATGTCGCCAAGCTCCTCAAGGCCGTCGCCGAAGCGGAAAAGCCTGACCTCTGCATCCTTGGCAAGCAGGCGATTGACGACGATTGCAACCAGACGGGCCAGATGCTCGCAGCCCTGCTGGGCTGGGCGCAGGGCACTTTCGCGTCCAGGCTCGAAATCGACGGCACGACGCTCAATCTGACGCGTGAAGTCGATGGCGGCTTGCAGACGCTGAAGCTCAAGATGCCGGTGGTCGTCACAACCGACCTTCGCCTCAACGAGCCGCGTTACGCCTCGCTGCCCAACATCATGAAGGCCAAGAAGAAACCGATCGACGAAAAGACGACGGCTGACTATGGCGTGGATGTGAAGCCGCATCTCCAGATCGTCAAGGTGACGGAGC
>CAVOKW010000042.1:0-16810 GCA_963696585.1 uncultured Alphaproteobacteria bacterium | reverse complement strand
TTCATCAGATCGATCGCGTAAAGAAGTTGCTTGTCGTCTTTCTTGTCGGCGGGCACGAAACTGTCAGAACCGGCTTGCTCGTCGCCTTTTTCGGCAGCGAGATGGCCGGGCAATTCCGCTTCGCCCGTCACCATCTGGCGCTTCTTTTTGCCTTCAGGGTCTTCCTGCGAAACGACAATGTCGGGATCAATGCCCTTGGCCTGAATTGAGCGCCCGGCGGGCGTATAATAGCGTGCCGTCGTCAGGCGCAGCGCGCCATCCGAGCCGAGCGGGATGATGGTCTGGACGGAACCCTTCCCGAAAGAACGCGTGCCGAGAATCGTCGCACGGCGATGATCCTGCAACGCACCGGCGACAATTTCGGAAGCTGATGCCGACCCGCCATTGACGAGCACGATGATCGGTTTGCCGTCGGCCGTGTCGCCGCCGCGGGCATTGTAGCGCTGGGTGTCTTCGGCATGACGGCCACGGGTCGAAACAATTTCGCCCCCATCAAGGAAATCGTCAGACACGGAAATCGCCTGATCGAGCAGACCGCCAGGATTGTTGCGCAGGTCGATGATGTAACCTCTGATCTTGTTCTTGCCGATCTGCCTGGAGAGATCATCAAGCGCATCGTCCAGCAGATCGGTTGTCTGCTCGTTGAACGAGGTCACGCGGATATAGCCGATATCGCCGTCACGGTGATAGCGCACCGACTTGATGGTGATGACATCGCGCGTCAGCGTCACGTCGAAAGGATCGGGCACATCCTTGCGCACGACCGTCAGGATAATCCTGGTGTTGACGGCGCCGCGCATCTTGTCGACCGCGTCGCTCAGCGTCAGGCCGAGTATCGGCTTGCCGTCAATATGGGTGATGTAATCATTGGGGCGCAGACCGGCGCGGCTCGCGGGCGTGTCGTCAATTGGCGTCACGACTTTGACGACGCCATTTTCCATGGTGACTTCGATGCCGAGGCCGCCAAATTCGCCGCGCGTCTGGACCTGCATGTCACGGAAATTTTTCGGATTCATGTAGCTTGAATGCGGATCAAGCGAGGTCAGCATGCCATTGATGGCTGACTCGACCAGCTTGGCATCATCCGTCGGTTCGACGTAATCGGCGCGGACGCGTTCAAAGACATCGCCAAACAGGTTGAGCTGACGATAAGTGTTTGAATCATCGGCATGGGCCACCCCGTTGACCCCCCCCGACTGGAGGGTCATCAGGGTGAAAGCGGAAACCATTGCGCCAAACGCGAAGCCGGCGATTACAGACTTTTTCATTTTAGCCACGAGCCTTTTTGTCACTCATCAACAGCCAAGGGCGAGGATCGACCGGATCGCCATCTTTTCGAAATTCAATATAGAGGGTTGGTCCGCTTTTAGACATAGCGCTACCGCCGGCTTGGCTCGATTCTGACGCTTGATCGCCGGTTTTGCTCATTTCGCCGACGGGCTCGCCTGCCAGGACGTTCTGGCCGGTCTGGCCATCGATCCGGGCCAGGCCCGCCAGCAGCACATGGTAGCCTTCCCCTACTGAAATGATCAAGAGTTGGCCATAGCCGCGGAATGGCCCGGCAAAGACAATCCGGCCATCAAATGGCGCAATGACCTGAGCCGTTGATCGTGTGGCAATCGTCAGTCCCTGCATTCTGCCGCCCAGACCGTTTGGTGCGCCGAAACCACGCAATATGGCGCCGGTCACGGGGGGGCGGATCAGTCCTTTTGCCTCGGAAAAACGGCGAGATGAGGGCAGGGCCGGGGGCGAAGCGGGCGGCGTCAGCAGGGCCATTTCGGTGGGGGCTTGCGTCGGCTCGGCAATCGGCCCGGAGGGCGTTTGCGCGGGCGGGGGTGCTGCGGGCTCGGGGCGCAAGGCGGGCAAGCGGGTCGCCGCATTGGCTTCAAGCCGATTGATGAGGTCTTTGAGGTCGGTCGCCTGGCGTGACAGGGCCTGCGCCTTTTGCTGTTCACTGTGTGCATCCGTGGCGAGCTTTTGCTCGGCGGCGAGTTTTTCCTTGAGCAGGATTTCGAGGGTCGAACGCTCCTGATCGAGCGAATTGCGCGCCGCATCCATGGTTTTGCGCTCATCGAGTATCTGGCGGCGCAAGCGCGCCAGCTCATCAAGCCTGGCGGAGAGTTCCTGGGCCTCGGATTGCAATTCGGGCACAGCCGTGCCCAGCAGTATGGCGCTGCGCAGCGCGGTCAGCGCATCATCCGGGCTGACAGCCATGGCTGGCGGTGGGTTGCGGTCAAGGCGCGTCAGGGCGGCCAGAAGATCGGCCATTTCATCGCGCCGAAGGGCCAGTCGTGCGGTGACGGCGGCTTCGGCGGCGGTCAAACCGCTCAAGCGTGCTTCTGAAGCCGAAACATCGGCTTCGCGGGCTTGGACGCGGGCGGCCGTATCGATGAGCTTTGCCCGGACGGCCTCTGCTTCCTTGCGGGCGGCTTCGCCCTTGGCGGCAAGTTCGCTCTGCCGTGCCTGGCTTTGATCGATTTGTTGTTTGAGCGTTTCAAGATCACCGGGATCGGCAATGTCGGCGCTGAGGGAGGTGGCGTGGATGAGGCCGGCCAGGATCAAGCCTGCAAGCGGCAGGGAACAGGCCTTGCGGCTAGACATTGGCGTCAGCCGTCGTGCGGTCGGCATGGTGCGCGGCGGCCTTGGCAGGCGAGGTCAGCAAGGATTGACCCGTCATGGCATGGGGCACGCGCAAGCCCAGCAAATGCAGCAAGGTCGGTGCGATATCGGCCAGGGTGCCGCGCTCGCGCACCGGTCGCTCAGGGGCACCGGCGAGGATGAAGGGCACAGCCGCGCGGGTGGTTTCGCGACAGGGCAATTTGGCGCCATTGACCAGCATTGTTTCTGCTTTGCCGTAGCTGCCGGTGACAATCAAAATGCCGCCGCGTTTTTCAATCTGGGCGGCAATCTTGCCGAGATGTTTATCGACGGCCTCGACCGCCTCAATGGTGGCGCGCAGATTGCCCGTGCGGCCGATCAAGGCGGCATTGGTGAAATTAAGCAGGATGAGATTCTGCGTTCCGGCCTTGATCGCATTCATGGCCTCGGCCGCGATACTCGCTGCCGCCAGATCCGGGCGCTTTTCGATTTTGCCCAAGGGTGGGGTATCGGCAATCATGATGGTCTCGCCGGGCCACAAACCCGGCGCACCACACCGGGCATGCAACCAGAAGGCACTGGCGCTGGCCGATTCAGTGAGGACAAGCTGTGTCAGTCCCATGCGGGACAATGTTTCGCCAAGCGTGTCGCTGACAGGGGGCATTTCGAAGATGGGCAGAAGGCGCATTTCGTCGGCATAGCTTGTGGCAATCAGGCTGTAAGCACCCGACAGAATCTGCGGGCCCCGGCTAAGCTCTTTCAGTCTTGCCGCGATGCCCTGCATCAGAGTCTGCGCCGTCTCGGCACTCAGATTGACCAGCAATACGGCATCATCAGCCCTGATTCCGCGATAGCCCGTCATCATGGCGGGCGGGATGCGGTCGTCATGGAGTTGCTTCAGATAGCAATCGGCGAGATAGGCCGTGGGATAATCAATCGTCGGGCCATCAGCATCGACGAGAAGTTTCACGGCCCTGGCCACAAGATCAGGGTCGCAGGGCTCGTCAAATCCATAGGCGCGCCCCATGAGCGTTGCCAGCAACGCATTTTCCGTGCCCGATATGTCGTCGAGAAATTCGCGCAACTGGTCGACGCCTGACTGGCAGCCCGTATCGATGCCATCCGTCACGGCATGGATCTGAACATCAACACCCTCATGACTGAGCATGGCGGCGAGTACGGCGAAGATGTTCTGATGCCCGAGAATGCCTGAGGGCGAGACCATGCCAATCAGATGCACCGTTCCACCCAGGCGGCGTACGCTCGACACAAGCTCGGTGATAATCGGCTGCGTGGCCAGCGACGCAGCACCCTGTTCCTGGATGAGGCGGCTGATCATGGGGGCGGGCTGGGGCAGGGGTCGGCCTGCGCCAATTGTTGCATAGGCCGCCTGCATATAACCGGGTTTGTCGGCCGCCAGACCCAGGGCTTCGCCCGACGCCTCGAGGCGCGCGCAAGACGACGTCGCTGTCAATCGGTCAAGAATGGGGGTTCGCGCCAAGGCGATGGCATTGGCTTCGCGTTCATCGCGAATACCCCAGCCATCAAGTATGGCGACTACGAGGGGACGTGCGGCGGTCATGGCAGCCATGTTGGTCAGGGTTGCGCCGTTCAAAGCGATTCGTTCGCAGCAGCGCGAGCTTCGTTGCAAATTAGTGGAAGGGCTATGGACTGTCCATAAATTGCGGATCAAAAGGCCTGGTTACACGCGATGATAAGGGTGGCCAGCCAAAATGGTTATCGCACGATAAATCTGTTCGGCGAGCATGACCCGCACCATCATGTGGGGCCAGGTCATGGGGCCAAACGCCAGCAGGTGATCGGCACGTTCGCGCAAGGCGGGCGCAAAACCGTCAGCACCGCCAATCATGAAGGTCAGATCGCTGACGCCCGTATCGCGCCAGGTGGCGATGCGGCGGGCAAAAGCAGCGCTGGCTTCCGCCGTGCCGCGCTCATCCAGCGCCACAAGGCTGGCCCCTTTGGGCATGGCGCCAAGCAGCAATGCGGCTTCGCGCTCGCGCAAGGCGAGACCTTCGAGGGGTTTTTTTTCTTCAACTTCGTGGAGTGAAATGCCGGTGATGCCGATACCGCGCCCTGCCGCTTCAATGCGGCTGACATAATCGTCCAACAACTGCCGTTCGGGTCCGCTGCGCAGCCGTCCGACCGCGCAAATCTGAAGGCGCATTGATTCCCCATTCGGCAAAGCCGACCTTGATGCCGTCGCCTTACAACGCTGCCGGGTGTCTCAGACTATTGGTCGGCGGGAATATCGGCCGCCCACATTTTTTCAAGCCTGTAGAAATCGCGCACTTCCGGTCGGAACACGTGGATAACCACGTCGCCGCCATCAATGAGCACCCAGTCACCTTGCTGCATGCCTTCGACCTGTGCCGAGCCAAAACCCGCTTCCTTGATACGGCGCACCAGATGATCAGCCACAGCGCCAACATGGCGCTGGGAGCGACCGCTGGCGACAACCATATTGTCGGCAATCGGGGATTTTCCGGTCAGATCAATGGAGACAATATCTTCGGCCTTGTCGTCTTCAAGGCTCTCGAGCACGAGAGCGAGCAGCGCCGAAGACCTGCTGCCAGGGGTGGGCCTTCCCGTATCGGGGAGGGCCGCATCAGAATTGAGCCGCAGGGGCCGCTGAGCCCTTGCGGGCATAGGCTGGACGTTAAAGTCCGTTGATTGAATGCTCAGGAACCAACTCCTTATAAATCCCGAACCTCACACCGCCGACCCTTGCGAAGAAGGGCCGACGAATCGAGGATAAGCGTCATGGGTTCCCGTTTCAATGCGCGGTTTTGCAAGCTCTTGTGACAGGCCTGCGCGGGCCTTAAAGCGGCCAAAGATGCGCCTCGCGCAGCGAAGTGGCTGAAAGCGGGCTTTCCTGCCCCTCCAGAAAGACAAGAGCTGGGGGAACATGGCGTGTCAGAAGCCGCGCATCGGACATTTCAAGGGTTGAGGGACGCAGCGTTTGCGCCGCGAGCGACAGGCGCGCCTTGAGGGAATAGCCAGGGCGGGGGTAGACGGCAATCGGAACAAGATTGGCGAGTTCGCGCCAGCGCTGCCAGCGGGGAAACTGGATCATGTTGTCCGCCCCCATGAGCCAGATGAAGTGGACATCCGGGTGGCGGGACTTGAGAGCCGCCACTGTGTCATAGGTGTAGCGGGTGCCGAGCCGCGTCTCGATGTCGGTGACGCAAATGCGCCGGTCCCTGGCGAGGGCATGTGCCGAGGCCATGCGCTTTTCGAGCGGCGCCATATCGCGCTCGGATTTCAATGGGTTTTGCGGCGAGACCATCCACCAGACACGGTCCAGGCCGAGCGCCCGCATGCACATGCGGGTGATATGGAGGTGGCCTTCATGAGCGGGGTTGAACGAGCCGCCAAGCAATCCCACACGCAGGCCCGGTGCCAGCATTTCGCCTTGTCGTGTGAGAATGGCTTTGTTGTCCATGGCGCTCAGGGGCGAACCTGACCATTGCCGCGAACGACATATTTGAAACTCGTCAATTGCTCGACGCCGACAGGGCCGCGTGCATGGAACTTGCCCGTCGAGATGCCGATTTCGGCCCCCATGCCAAACTCGCCACCATCAGCAAATTGCGTGGACGCATTGTGCAGCACAATGGCGCTATCAACCTCATTGAGGAAGCGTTCGGCGGTCGCGGCATTTTGCGTGACGATCGACTCGGTATGGTTCGAGCCATATTTTGCGATGTGATCAATTGCGCCCTTGACGCCCTTGACGACCGCCACGGAAATGATCGCATCGAGATATTCCGTATGCCAATCATCTTCTGTGGCGGGCTTGACGCGGGCATCCGTGTCTTGCGTTGCCTTGTCGCCGCGCACCTCGCAACCGGCATCAAGCAGCGCTGTCACCAGCGGGGCCAGATGCGTGGCGGCGCAGGCCTCATCAACGAGAAGCGTCTCGGCGGAGCCGCAGACGCCTGTGCGCCGCAGCTTGGCGTTGAGCACGATGTTGCGCGCCATGTCGAGATCGGCATCAGCATCGACATAGACGTGACAGATGCCTTCGAGATGGGCAAAGACAGGCACGCGGGCTTCATCCTGCACGCGCGCGACAAGGCTCTTGCCGCCGCGCGGCACGATCACATCAACATTTCCATCAAGGCCGCGCAAAATTTCGCCAACGGCGGCGCGATCAGCCGTGAGCACAAGCTGGATAGAATCATCGGGCAAGCCCGCGGCGACGAGGCCCTGCATCAAGGCGGCGTGAATGGCGCGATTGGAATTCATGCTTTCAGAGCCGCCGCGTAAAATGGCGGCATTGCCTGCCTTGAGGCATAGTGCGCCGGCATCAGCCGTCACATTGGGGCGGCTTTCATAAATGATGCCGATGACGCCGAGTGGCACGCGCACGCGCTCGATATGCAAGCCATTGGGGCGGTCCCACTCTGCCATGCGGCTGCCGACGGGATCGGGCAGGGCGGCGATTTCTTCGAGCGCCCTGGCAATGGTTTCGACACGTTGATCATTGAGCGCGAGGCGGTCGATCATGGCGCCGGAAAGGCCTTTGGCTTTTGCGGCTTCGAGGTCTTTGGCATTGGCCGCCAAGATGTCGCCCGCATCGGCGCGAATGGCGGCGGCAGCGGCCAGGAGGCTTGCGTCCTTTTGTTTGGTCGGGGCAATGGCAAGAACACGCGCTGCCTGACGGGCGCGTTGGCCCATGTCAGCCATGAGGGAGGCGATGTTGGCGCCGCCGGCGTTAAGAGGCAAGGCTGTCATGCTGTTCCTTTCTCATCCCTCACACGTCAGGTCTTTTTGAGGACGAGGTCGTCGCGATGGACCATTTCAGAGCGGCCGCTATAGCCGAGCAGTTTTTCAATCTCGGCGCTGTTATGGCCCATGATACGCAGCGCGTCTTCGCTTGAATAGGCCGAAAGCCCGCGTGCAATCTCGGTTCCATCCGTGTCGAGAACACTGACGGCGTCGCCGCGTTCAAACCGGCCTTGGGTGGCGGTGACGCCAGCAGGCAGCAGGCTGCGACCCTGCGACAGGGCGCGGACGGCACCGGCGTCAATCGTGAAGCTGCCAGCGGTTTTGAGCACGCCGGAGATCCAGCGTTTGCGGGCCGCCACAGGCGTGGTGCTCGCCTTGAAGAGCGTGTTGCGGGCGCCATTTTCGAGTGCTGTCAGCGGGTGCAGCGTACGGCCATTGGCGATCAGCATGTTGCAGCCGCTTTCAATGGCGATGCTGGCGGCCATGAGTTTTGTTTTCATGCCGCCGCGCGAGAACTCGCTCGCCGCGCCACCCGCCATGGCTTCGATTTGCGGCGTGATTTCATCGACCTCGGCGATATGGGTTGCGCCGGGTTCGGCGGGCGGGGCGGTGTAGAGCCCGTCAATATCGGAAAGCAGTACGAGGCAATCGGCTGACACCATGCTGGCGACACGCGCGGCGAGGCGATCATTGTCGCCGTAGCGGATTTCGCTCGTCGCGACGGTGTCGTTCTCGTTGATGACGGGCACGGCACCGAGCTTGACGAGCGTGTTCATGGTGGAGCGCGCGTTCAGATAGCGGCGGCGCTCTTCGGTGTCTTCGAGCGTCACAAGAATCTGGGCGCAGATATGACCATAGGCGCTCAGCATTTCCTGAAAGGCATGCGCCAGCGAGATCTGACCAACGGCAGCGGCGGCCTGACTTTCTTCCAGCAACAAGGGGCCGGGCGCGAGTTTCAAGGCGCGACGACCAAGCGCGATGGCACCGGAGGAAACGATGAGCACTTCCTGTCCGCGGGCGCGCAGACGGGCAATGTCCTCGACCATGGCTTGCAGCCAATTGCGGTTGAGCTTGCCGGTGTCGGGATCGGTCAGGAGCGAGGAGCCGATCTTGATGACGACACGCTCGGCCGTTGTGAGAGCGGCACTCATGGCTGCCACCCTTCCGTTTCCTCGTCTGTATCTTCAGGTGCGGCTTCGGGATGCCTGATGCCGATTTCATCGGCCACGAGATGCAGCACGCGGTCCACGCCTTCGCGCGACACGCCTGAAATCACATGCACGATCTGGCCGCTGGCCTTGGCCAGCGCCTTCTGCTTTTTCTTGCGTTCATCCGGCAGCAGGGCATCGCATTTGTTGAGGCAGAGGATTTCGTTCTTCGCCTCAAGCCCCGCACCATAGGCTTCGATCTCGCCACGGATGATGTGATAGGCCTCGACGACATCTTCCTGTGTGCCATCAATCAGATGAATAATGACATTGCAGCGTTCGATGTGGCCGAGGAAGCGATCGCCAAGCCCCGCGCCTTCATGTGCGCCTTCGATGAGGCCGGGAATGTCGGCGAGCACAAAGGTGCGTCCGTCAATGCGCACGACGCCCAAGCCGGGCGTGAGCGTGGTGAAGGGATAATCCGCAATCTTGGGACGCGCGGCGCTGACAGCGGCGAGAAATGTGCTCTTGCCGGCGTTTGGCAGACCGACGAGGCCGGCATCCGCGATCAGCTTCAGCTTCAGCACGATCCACATTTCCGTGCCCGGCAGTCCGGGATTGGCATAGCGCGGCGCCTGATTGGTCGGGCTTTTGAAATAGGCATTGCCGAAGCCGCCATTGCCACCCTTGAGCAGCACCATGCGCTGGCCAACCTTGGTGAAGTCGGCAAGCAATGTCTCTTCATCTTCGGCAAAGACCTGTGTGCCGACGGGCACCTTCAGCACGGCATCGGCGCCATTATAGCCATGGCGGTTCTTGCCCATGCCATGCATCCCGGTCTTGGCCTTGAAATGCTGCTGGTAGCGATAGTCGATGAGCGTGTTGAGGCCGTCGACGCATTCAATGACAATGTCGCCGCCGCGACCGCCATCGCCGCCATTGGGGCCGCCGAACTCCTTGAACTTCTCGCGCAGAAAGGCGACAGCGCCGGCACCGCCGTCACCTGATCGCACATAGACTTTTGCCTGGTCGAGAAATTTCATGTTGTCGTCTCTGGTTCAGGGTCGCCCGGCCTTTTACAGCCGGGCGTCCTTTCTTTGTAGCGCCATTGTGAGGCTATGTACTTTCTGTCGGCGCGCTTCGCACCAGCGATCTTCCTCGCCAGTATAGCGGAAGCCGAGTTTTGTCAGCACGCTGCCCGACGCGTGGTTTTCGGCAAAATGGCCAGCGAGCAGCCTTTCGCGGGCATAATGGCCAAAGGCAAAGCCGATAACGGCGCGGGCGGCTTCGGTGGCATAGCCCTTGTTCCACCAGGGTTTGCCGATCCAGTAGCCGATCTCGATGTCGCCGCTCTCATGCCGCATGGTGCCTGCCGCGCCGATCAGCTCGCCGTCCCGCGTGACGGCGAAGGGATATTCGCGGTCCTCGGCGCGCATCCGCTCGTGACGGGCAATCCATTCATGGGCGCGCGCCTCCGGATAGGGGTAAGGCATGCGACCGAGCATCCGCGCCACATCCCAGTCACCGCCATAAGCCGTGATCTGCGCCGCATCGCCTTGCGCAAAGCTGCGCAATATGAGCCGCTGCGTTCTTAACGTGTGAGGCCCGCGTCTGGCCTCCTCCTTTGCCGCAAACATTCTGGTCTCTCGATCCGTCGGGAAGGCATAAAAAAAGGGAGATGGCGCCCCATCTCCCTCGATCTTTTCAGATGGTCGCCACCGAGGTGGCGCATCCACCCCTATTCAGTCGGCCGCATTGGCCATGTCGGCTGCCGGTACGACCGACACATAGGTGCGGCCGCCCTTGCGCGCGCGGAAGGCGACGACGCCCTGGGTCACAGCGAAAATCGTGTGGTCTTTGCCCATGCCGACATTGTCGCCAGGGTGCCACTGCGTGCCGCGCTGGCGCAGGATGATGTTGCCGGATTCGACCGACTGGCCGCCGAACTTCTTGATGCCAAGACGGCGACCGGCGCTGTCGCGACCGTTGCGGGATGAGCCGCCTGCTTTTTTATGTGCCATTTGTCCTGCTCCTTATTCTCGCCGGATGTTTTCCGGGGCTCAGCCAGCGATCTCAAGAATCTTGAGCATCATCAGGTCCTGACGATGGCCGTTCTTGCGGCGGTAATTCTGGCGGCGCTTCTTCTTGAAGATGATGATCTTGGGGCCGCGCGTCATTTCGACGACTTCCGCCTTGACGCTGGCGCCAGCAAGAACCGGCGAACCGACCTTCACGCCGCCTTCGCCGCCCACCATGAGCACTTCAAGATCGATCTTGTCGCCAGCAGCCGCATCGACGCGTTCGACCTCAAGGAGATCGTCCTTCGCGACTTTGTATTGCTTGCCGCCGGTCCGGATGACTGCGAACATTGGTAAACCCGCCATGTAACGAATAAAGGCCCTGCGCACCGCCTTTTGAGCGGTACGGGCCGAATTGGCGCGGAATATACAGGGGGAGTGCGGCCTGTCAAGCCGAACGGGCGGGAACAAGGGTCCGCCAGAGGCAGAATCCCAGGAAATAAAGCGATATGGCAATCCAGGCCCAGAAAGCGGCAGGCTGCGTCGTGGCGGGGGCGGCCTGCGGGCTGGCGCTATAGACGAGCCAGAAGGTCAGGCCAGCCCAAAGGGCGGTGGCCAAGAGCGTCAGGCGGCGGGCGGCAACGACCCGGAAGGGATGGATGAACTTGACCGGCACGAAGGTCAGGATGCCAAGCGCGGCGATGATTGCCAGATTGAGCCAGGCCGGGCTGCCAATGATGAAGAAATAGAGGACGACAATGTTCCAGACGGCGGGAAAGCCCGAAAAGTAATTATCCGCCGTTTTCATGTCGCGATTGCCGAAACAATAAAGCGAGGTGGTCATCATATAGGCGGCGGCCGGTATGCCCCAGCCCGTTGGCACCAGGGCGAAAAGCCAGACCATCAAGGCCGGGATGACGCTATAGGTCAGATAATCAATGACGAGATCAAGGACGGCGCCATCAAAGCGCGGCACGACATGGGCGACATCGACGCGCCGCGCCATGGGGCCGTCAAAGCCGTCAATGATCAGCGCCGCCCCGAGCCACAAGAGGGCGAGGCGCAGATCGCCCGCAAAAAGCGCGGCAATCGCGAGCAGCCCGGTGACGACGCCGCTCGCCGTGAAGGCATGCACTGCCCAGGCGGCGGCGATGCGCGCCTTGGGTGGCGGCGGGTTGGGGCTCTGCGGGCTGCCAGAATCGGTCATGGGCCAGAGATTAGCAGGCATCGGCCCTGTGCCCAGAGCTGGTTATGGGTCTGATTTGCGCCCGGCACCGATACGGCCTTGTGCCGGGGGGCTGCCTCGGTCTACATTCCGCGCCGTTTCGACCCGTCGGACATGCATGTCTGGTGATCTCGCGGAGAGGTGGCTGAGTGGTTGAAAGTACCGCACTCGAAATGCGGCGTACGGGTAACCGTATCGTGGGTTCGAATCCCACCCTCTCCGCCACTTGCCCTCGCGAAAGCGTTCTCCCGATCTGGCTACGGCCGGATTTTTCCGTTGTTTTCGAGGGTTATGCGGGACGGGCTGAGCACCGGCCTTGGTGCCAGGAGGGACGAAAGCGGTCTCTGAGAGCCGATATTCTCCAGACCTCATGACTGCGCGCATTTGGTTCAAGATTTAAGCCATTGTATTTCAACGGATATCGTTGGGGGCGGATTGGATAGTTTGAGTTTTCCGTTCGCATTGCGGAAAGGACTGGCGTCGAACTCGCAGGAACCCGGCTTAGCCATCAAGGATCGCCATAGGTTGGAACCTGCATGTCGCGGGTGCGGAAAGTTCACTGTCCCGGATATCGGTATGCCTTGATTTTGGCAGAGCCCGTAGAGTTCCCAGCGGCCTATTGCGATGGCCCTTTTCGGAACAAGACCAGACTCTTGTGGCGCGCTGCAAGCCGGCGACCGCATTGGTCACAACAACTCGCTCGGACGGGACCTTCCAAGGAATGCCGTCAGGACTTCGCGAAGTTTGCTGTCGTCGCGTGTTTCGCACTCCCAGACGACCAGAACCCGATAGCCTAGGTCGTGAAGGGCTTGCGCATGACTCGCGTCCCGCGCCTGGTTTCGCGCTAGCTTGTCAGACCAGTAGCCGTTGTTCGACCGCGGCTTGGATGCCAGCCGACAATTCTCGTGCGAGTGCCAGAAGCAGCCGTGAACGAAGATTGCCCAGCGCCGCGCCTTGTTGGCGAGATCGGGCTTGCCTGGCAGGTCCGCAACATGGATGCGGAAGCGATACCCGAGTGAGTGCGCCGCCGACCTAGTTTTTACCTCCGGCTTGGTATCCTTTGACCGGACACGCCCCATCATCTCCGACCGCGTGAGCGGCGCCCGCAAGCGTCGCGGGGCAATCCTTCCGAGTTTTCTAGGTCCGTTCGCCACTACACGCTCCCGCATCGGAGCTCCGGAATGTCCGCCTCGCCGAAGACGCAGGTCGAGACATCCGCTCGCAGCCGGCCGTCAGGCCGGAGGTTCGCATACACGATCCTGAGCGCGCTTCCGCTGGGGATGCCCATGAGGTCGCCATGCACTGACTTTCTCAGCGCCAGCGACTGGTCGCCGCCTGCGCCGTAGCGGCCTGTCAGGCGGACATTCACTGCGTAGAGATCGCCATCCATCCCAGGATCAACCGATAGAAGCGTTCCGCGCGCCGCTGGCTCGAGAAGCTCGGGCCATGGGTTCGCTTCGCACCACGACCAGAACGCCGGGCAGATCGCCATGTAGGGGCACTGCCCGCACGCAACCTGGCCCGGACTTGCCAGCGCAGCGCAATCGTAGTCCGTGGACAGCGCCTGGTTCATCGCATTCAGCCCGGCAATTGCCGCGTCGGCTTCAGCCTCGCATGCGGGCCTGTCGACGGGCTGCTCGAGCACCTGGCCCGATGCCACCACGACCCGCGCGGTGGCGGGCCAGCTGCCCATCTCGCCAATCAGAACGGCATAGAGCCGAAGCTGCCGCCAGTACCCGTCGACAATACTGGCGGCGTCCGCCCGAACCGGGTCTGGCAGCGTGGACTTGTATTCAGTGACGGCGGTGCCGTCGAACTGATCCGGCCGGCCGGCGAGCCGTCCCGAGCGCGCCGTGAGCAGGTGTTCGCTTCTGCCATCTGGCGGCGAACCGCCCGGTGAACCGCGCCGCCGCACGCCAGAACCTCGGCTGCCATTCTCGACCGCCGACGCAATCGCACGCTGACGAACGAGATAGTAGCCGGGCCACCTCTCGGGATTGGCGAAGCGCGCATCCAGACGGTGGCGCGATGCGTCAGCAAGGATCTTGGCGATGGCGCCATCCCATAAACCCCCCGCTTCGCTCGAATCTGCGGGCGCCCTCGCCATGAGCCGATGAAAGGCCGTGCCCAGCCATGCGCGGGGGCTGTGAAGAACCCAGTTGTCCGCCTCACGGTTTGTGCTGAGAGCCGCCCTGAGAGAACAGAGGCGCATGTGCGACCAGAGCGTCGGGGTGGTCCGCGCCGCCGACGTAAGCACAATGCGACGCCCGGCGTCCATCTACGCGGGCCGGCGCAAAGCTTCGAAGACCGAGATGAAGCTCCACGCGGGATCCACCCGCAGGCCGCGAGCGCGTTCGGCGTCATCCCAGGCCGCCGCAATCTCGGGTCCGGCCCCGGCACGATCCGTCAGCCAAAGCGGATGGGTTACGATGATCGCTTCCCGTCCGTTCGTCAGTCCGGGAAGGCCGCCGAAGGTCGTGCGGGTAAATCCCGGCCGGGCGGCCTCGAGCGTTGCCGCCGCGAGACCGGCAACCCGCGCCCACAGAGGCGATGAGAGCGATATCGCGCTGTTCGCATCGAGCGCGAGATTGGCCATGTCGATCGCAAGCCGCCAGTCGAGAAGATTGTGATAGGCGAGATTGCTGTAGCTTCGCAGGCAGTCTGGACAGGACGTGTCGCAGGCGCCCGCATGCGCCTGATCGACAAGCCGGTCGTGGAACTGCCAGTGCGAGTTCTGGACGATCATCTGAAGGAGCTGTTCGCTAATCGCCGGCTCGCCCAGGTGGGTCGCATAGCCGGCGCCGTTCTCGAGCGTGTCACAGAGGAATATCTGGCCGACCACCGACCCCAAGGCGGGATCTTCCTGGCTCCTGATGCCTGCCTTCAGTTCATAGTCTTGAATGTCGAGATAGACCGCAGCGGCCCGCCTCATCATGAAGGCCAGCGAATACAGCGCCGACCGTCCTGCCGCGGCGCGAGGATCTGCGGCCCGTCCGGGCCCATAATCACGCACGCCGAGGAGCATCATGTCTGTCTCGCTGATAGCCGCGAGCGCGCATGTCACCACGGCGCTCGCCGCGACCATGGGTGTACCGGGCCGGCGGCCGACCGATGCCGCATGCTTTTCTTCCGCCGCGTTGGCTGCGCCTACGTCGACCATGGCGCCGCGGGCCCACGACTCCTGTGACAGGTGGAAGAGACGGCCGGCATTGTCATTGATGACGTGAAGCCGACCCTGGCCGGCGCCAATATCGAAGTTGCGGTGAACGCCGATGCCGAAGGGCGGGCGGCCGACCTTCGGCCGCGCGGCGCGCGGCACAAAGTCGAAAACGCCGTCATAGTCCCTGGCCTTGGTGTAATAGCTCACGAAGCCCTTTGGCTGCCGAAGATCCATGACCTGATAGTCCCGATTGCCAGTCCCTGCTGGCGCTCCACAGACCGGACATGCAGGACTATTCGGATTTGCTGTTTCGACGTGCTGGCAGTTGCCGCACAGGCCAACGACGACCGGCGGTCCGAGGGGATTCGGGTCTTGAACAGCAAGCGGCCCCTGGCGAATATAGTGGCCGACGCCGATCGCCGTGTGGATCGTCCGCTCCTTCACAGTCTCCGCGCCGGGCGCAAACATGCTGACCGCCAACTCGAGATCCCGGTCCACGGTCTGGCGGGGCGGCCAGGTCTGCGGCTGCTTGTGGTAGAGCAGCCGCGCGCGCGTCGGGAAGCCGAACATCGGCAGGATGCCCTTGTTGGCGAGCCGCTCGCTCAGTCCTTCCTGCACCAGGGCCTGATCCCGCGCCGCGCCCGTGACTTCCCCAACCAGATTGTTCGTAATCCAGGCAACAGCGTCAATCCGGCTGGTTGCCGCCGCGGCCAGCCGCGTCTGCACGAGCAGGGCATCGCAGATGTTTTCGACGAGAGGCTGATTGCGGCCGATCCACTGCGAAACCACGCTGGCGACATCACCGGCCGCATAGCCGGCCGGCAGGTTGTCCGGCGGCAGGTTCCAGGCAGTGGCGGTGCCGAACTCGCCATGCACGCTATCGCCTGCGGTGCCAGCGAATAGACCGAGCTCGGAAAACGCGCGGCGGAGCACCTCCTTGGCAAGGACGCGGCGGAGAATTTGCAGCCGGTTCGTGTCAACATATGGCGGCGGCGGGGGGTCGGCGGTGATGCGTTCGGGCCGCTGGAAGTAGTAGTCGTCGTGGCTGCGCCCGCGGCAGAGCGTGAGCGCGAGAGACAGCGCCGCGCCGCGGCGGCCAGCTCGGCCGACCCGCTGCTGATAGTTGAAGCGCATCGGAGGCATGTTGGCCATCATCACGGCCAGCAAGGATCCGATGTCGACGCCCGCTTCCATCGTGGTGGTGACGCTCAGCAGATCGATGTTGTCGGTGAGAGCGACCTCGTCTCCGACGGGAATGTTCTGGAAGAGGCGCTGGCGGTCGCGCGCGAGCACCTTGTCCGTCTGACCCGTCATCTCAGCGCAGTTCAGCCGGAAGATCGGACCGGCATCGACCGCGAGCCAGCGGTAGTAATCGATCTCCTGCCCCGCATCGTCGACGCCCGCAACGCGCGACGGACCGAGAGGAGTAAGGCATCCGCTGCAGATACCGCCACTGCGGTGGAGGTGCACTCGCGAGCACCGGGTGCACTGAAAATACGCTGCCGTGGGATCGACGACAAAAAGCCCGTCGAACAGAAGAATGCCCAGATTGAACACCCCGGCGCGCGTCAGTAGCGCAGTGACATCCTGTACGAAGTCGGCCGGCGTGATCCCGTTGGCGTTCGCCACCGCCTCAAGGTAATCCCGAGCATATTTCGGGAGCTGATTGTCGTCCCCCGTCGCACGGTGGGTATCGATCCGCCGCCGCTTGCCAAGCATCCTGATGCAGCTGTCGGCAGCCTCCTGATACACGGGGGCAGCCGCCGGATTGCTCAGGCGGTCGGTGGTGACGCAGCCCAGCTTCAGCGATTCAAGATCTCGCCGGCCACCGGAGAACAGGGATTCGGCAACCGCCTCGCTCGCGGCAGTCTGAATGCGCGTGCGATGGTCGTTCTCCTCGCCGCTCAGA
>CAVOKW010000041.1:0-6638 GCA_963696585.1 uncultured Alphaproteobacteria bacterium | reverse complement strand
GGAGGAGATGCTTTGCCTCCTTCATGCCCTGCGGATCATGCGCCTGCACCTTGGCACCCTTGGCAATCAATCCCGGCACGATGTCGAGCGAGGGGCTGTCGCGCATGTCATCCGTGTCCGGCTTGAAGGTGAGACCCAGCACAGCGATGGTTTTGCCCGCAACCGATCCGCCACAGGCGGCGACAACCTTGTCGACCATCTTCAGCTTGCGCGCGTCATTGACGGCGACCACGGCTTCGACAATACGCGTCGGGGTGCCATATTGCTGCGCGGTGCGCACGAGTGCAATCGTGTCCTTCGGAAAGCAGGAACCGCCATATCCCGGTCCGGCATGGAGAAACTTCTTGCCGATGCGGCCATCAAGGCCGATGCCGCGCGCCACGTCCTGCACATTGCCGCCCGCCGCCTCGCAGAGATCGGCGATTTCGTTGATGAAGGTGATCTTGGTCGCAAGAAACGCGTTGCCGGCATATTTGATGATTTCAGCGGTGCGGCGGCTGGTAAAGATAATCGGCGTTTCATTGAGCGAGAGCGGTCGGTAAAGCGCGCGTAGCACATCGCGGGCGCGCTCGTCTTCGGCGCCGACGACAACGCGGTCAGGGCGCTTGAAATCGTCAATCGCCGCGCCTTCGCGCAGGAACTCCGGATTGGAGGCGACGGAAAAATCGCCATCGGGTCGCACCTTGCGAATGATCGCCTCGACCTCATCAGCCGTGCCAACCGGGACAGTCGATTTGGTGACGATGACCGTATAGCCCTGCATGGAGGCGGCGATTTCTTCGGCGGCGGCGTAAACATAGGAAAGGTCGGCATGACCGTCGCCGCGACGCGTCGGCGTGCCAACAGCGATGAAGACGGCATCGACATCGCGCATAGCGGCCGCAAGATCGGTTGTGAATGACAGGCGACCCGAGAAACGGTTGCCATTGACGAGCACATCAAGGCCGGGCTCAAAGATTGGTATCTCGCCCCGGTTCAGCGCCTCGATCTTGTCGGCATTTTTATCGACGCAAATGACTTCATGGCCAAAATCGGCAAAGCAGGCACCTGATACAAGTCCAACATATCCGGAGCCGATCATCGCAACGCGCATTGAAAAAACCTGTCATACTGTTCGTGGCGATGCCACCTGGTGGGAGACCCCCTCAAAAGGTCTGAAACGGGCTGAGAATATCATCCTCAGTCGCTGAGGTGTGACAATCCCGGTCAACAATGACTGAGACTATCGATTTCAAATTATGTTGCAAATCGCACTTCAATGTTAAGCAATAGCCGATGAGTGTGTATGAATTGCGTAACGGGCCTGACTCGCCCCAACAGACACCCCATGGAGCATAAATGACCATTCTGGTGACAGGCGCTGCCGGTTTTATCGGCAGTCACGTATGCCAGGTCCTGCTGGACCGTGGCGAGCGCGTCATTGGCCTGGATAATCTGAATGATTATTACGATCCGGCCCTCAAGGAGGCGCGTCTTGCGCGCTTGCGGCCGCGCAATGGCTTTACCTTTCATGCCGGTGACATCGCCGAGACCGAAGATGTGGCGGCGGCGGTGAAGGGTGAGACGATAACCAGGGTGCTCAATCTCGCCGCGCAGGCGGGTGTTCGCTATTCGCTCGACAATCCGCGTGCCTATATCCGGTCCAATCTTCTGGGGCATCTGGAAATCCTGGAGCTTTGCCGCCAGCTCGGCACGGTCGAACATCTGGTCTATGCCTCCTCAAGCTCGGTTTATGGCGGTAATGAGAAGGTGCCCTTCTCCGAGGCCGATAATGTCGATCATCCGGTGTCGCTTTATGCCGCGACCAAGAAGTCCGACGAGCTGATGAGCCATGCCTATGCGCATCTCTATGGCATCCGGCAGACGGGCTTGCGTTATTTCACGGTCTATGGCCCCTGGGGGCGGCCTGACATGGCTTACTGGATTTTCACCAAGGCCATTCTGGAAGGAAAGCCGATCAGGCTCTTCAATCAGGGCGAGATGTGGCGGGATTTCACCTATATCGACGACATCGTCGCGGGCACTGTGGCGGCGCTTGATCATGTGCCGGATGCGTCTCATGGCGTGCCCCACAAAGTTTACAATATCGGGCATAACCAGCCTGAGCATCTCGGCCGCTTTGTGGATGTGCTGGAAGAGGTGCTGGGCGTCAAGGCGATCCGGGACTATGCACCGATGCAGCCGGGCGATGTGGTGCGGACCTATGCCGATATTTCGGCGATCGGGCAGGATCTGGGCTTTGCCCCGCAAACGAGCCTGCATGAGGGGCTGACCCGTTTTGCGATCTGGTATCGGGACTATTTCAAGGTATGAAAGCGCAAGGCTTTTGCTTGCAAATGACTGATAATTGACCATTCTGGCTGAAATTTCGGGATGAACCCTGTCAGGGCTCGGACCTTAAGCCATGGAAGGAACTGGCCGCTTGTCTACACCCCCCCGGCGCGTTGCCCTCATTACCGGTATCACGGGTCAGGATGGGGCTTACCTGTCCCGGTTGCTTCTCGATAAAGGCTATATCGTGCATGGGGTGAAGCGCCGTTCCTCCTCATTCAACACGGCACGCATTGACGAGCTATATCAGGATCCGCATGTCGAGAGCGCCCGGCTGTTCCTGCATTACGGCGACCTGACGGATTCGACCAATCTCATTCGCATCGTGCAGGAGACGCGGCCCGACGAGCTTTATAATCTCGCAGCTCAGAGCCATGTGCAGGTGAGCTTCGAGACGCCGGAATACACGGCCAATTCCGATGCACTCGGACCGCTGCGCCTTCTGGAAGCCATCCGCATCCTGGGCATGGAAAAGACCTGCCGCTTTTATCAGGCGTCAACTTCAGAGCTTTATGGCAAGGCGCAGGAAACACCGCAACGGGAGACAACGCCGTTCCATCCCCGCAGTCCCTATGCCGCTGCCAAGCTTTATGCCTACTGGATGACCGTCAATTATCGCGAAGCCTATGGGCTGCATGCCTCGAATGGCATTCTTTTCAATCATGAAAGCCCGATGCGCGGCGAAACCTTCGTCACGCGCAAGATCACCCGTGCCGTGGCTGCCATTGAGGTCGGTCTGCAAGACGTGCTTTATCTCGGCAATCTGGACGCCAAGCGCGACTGGGGCCATGCGCGCGACTATGTCGAGGGCATGTGGCGCATCCTGCAGCAAGATGAGCCGGATGATTATGTGCTGGCGACAGGCAAAACCCATTCAGTGCGCGAATTTGTGGATCGCGCTTTTTCTGAAGTGGGGCGCAAGATCGTCTGGTCCGGGAGTGGTGTCGATGAGATTGGCACTGACGCGGCAAGTGGTGCTGTGCTTGTGCGGATTGACCCGCGCTATTTCCGGCCAACCGAGGTCGATCTGCTGATTGGCGATCCGCGCAAGGCACATCAGAAGCTCGGCTGGAAGCACACGGTTTCCTTCGAGCAGCTCGTGGCGGAGATGGTGGCCTTCGACATGAAGCTCATATCTGCCGCAGCCAATCTCAGGGGCTGAGGGTGAGTATTTTCGCCGTCCTTACATTCAGATCAACTTGTTGCCTCATGAAATCGTGAGTGATACTGGCCATCAACTCTTTTCCCACACCAGGCTCGCCCGGTGGGTCGAGCAGCAGCTTTGCCCGACGCTGGGGCCGGGTGATATCGTCATCCTCGACAACCTCTCCAGCCACAAGAAACCTGCTGTCAGGGCCGCAATCCGGGCCAGAGGCGCGCGGCTGTTGTTCCTGCCACCCTACAGTCCCGACCTCAATCCGATAGAGCAAGTCTTCGCCAAGCTCAAACACCTGCTGCGCAAAAGCGCTGAGCGGACACAAGAAGCAACTTGGCGACGCATCGGATCATTGCTCGACGCCTTCCCGCCAGCAGAATGCGCAAATTACCTCAAAAACTCCGGCTATGCGTCAATCTAATGTCATCAAGCTCTAGACCCTATGTTCTCGCGGTAAAAGCGATGGCGGCCCGCCCCACTGCATGTCCCTAATCGAGGATTGCGCCGGGCTGGCCGGCGCCGAGCCTCAGACATGGAGGGACGGACCTGATGAATGACATGGTTTTCGTTGGACTGGATGTCCATAAGGCGCCTAACCCGGGTCTCTGGCCATGCCGAACGGCTGGCGGCGCTCGACATGATCGAGCCGCGCGCCGACAGGGCGGGAGCCGTCACGCTGGCCGGCGACAAGGGCTTCGACGCCGCCGGCTTCGTCGTAAGCGATGTTTCGCTCACACCTTGACTGGATAATTCCAAGGGAGCAGATCGTTGATCTGGCTTTGCTTGTGGCCGTTGACGATCCTGGTAAGGACATTAGTGAGCCAGGCCTGTGGATCGACGTCGTTGAGTTTGCAGGTCTCAACGAGCGAGGCGATGACGCCCCAGTTCTCGGCACCAGCATCATGACCTGCAAAGAGTGCGTTCTTCCGATTGATGGCTATTGGCCGGATGCTGCGCTCGACGCTGTTGTTGTCCACCTCGACGCGCCCGTCGGCCAGGAACATGCAGAGCCCGTCCCAGTATTTGGCAATATATTTGAGCGCCTCACCAAGCGGCGTCTTGGATGAGACGCGGGCGCGGTGATGGGCGAGCCATGTCTCCATGTCGGCGATCAGTGGTTTTGATCGAGCCTGTCGTGCTTCCAGACGCGCCTCAGCGCTCAAGCCTGCGATGTCCTTTTCAATTTGATAGAGGGCCGCAATGCGGCCGAGCCCTTCCTCGGCAATGGGCGCGGTCGCATTTTGCGCAACCTCATAGAGCTTACGCCGCGCGTGGGCCCAACAATAGGCAAGCCGGATGTCCCCGCCGATGCGCTCGGGCCCAATTAATCTATTGTATCCGGTATAGCCATCAACCTGCAGAACCCCCGTGAAGCCCTGCAATATCCGTTCAGCATATTGGCCAGATCGCCCCGGCGCATAGGTGAAGGCAACACCGGGTGGGTCTTCACCGCCCCAAGGCCGGTCATCACGCGCCAGGGCCCAGAAGTAACCTGTTTTGGTTTTTCTGCGCCCCGGGTCCAGCACAGGCGCCCGCGTCTCATCCATAAACAGCTTTGTCGATTGCTTCAGATCGGCAATCAGCGCCTCAAACACAGGCTTCAGTTCGTATGCCGCCTTGCCAACCCAATCGGCCAGCGTGGATCGGTCCAAATCAATGCCCTGGCGGCTGTATATCTGCGCCTGCCGGTACAAGGGGAGATGATCGGCATATTTGGAGACCAGCACATGCGCGATTGTTGCTTCGGTTGGAATCCCGCCCTCGATCAGATGAGCCGGTGCCGGGGCCTGCCTCACACCATCGCCGCAGGAACGGCAGGCATACTTCGGGCGGCGCGTGATGATGACGCGGAACCGAGCCGGGACCACGTCCAGCCTCTCCGATACATCCTCCCCGATGCAATGCAGGCATCCGCCACAGGTGCAGATCAGGCTTTCCGGCTCGATAACTTCTTCGATACGAGGAAGATGGCCCGGAAGCGAACCACGATTGGTCGCGCGTGGTTTGGAGGCTCGTTTGCTCGGCGCAACATCGGCTCCTTCCTCGGCCCGGATGGTCGCAATGGCGGTTTCCAGGTCCTCCAGCGCCAGATCAAACTGATCAGGATCGGCCCTCTCGGATTTGCGCCCGAAGGCGGCCTGCCTGAAGGCGGCAACCAGTTTTTCCAGTCGTTCGATCCGCTCGTCCTTACGAGCTTCACGCGCCGTCGCGGCGATCAGCAGCGCCTTCAGGGCAGCAATGTTATCGAGAAGATCGGCAGTCTCAGGCATGCGCCAAGTCTACCAAATCCGGCCCCGATTTGCCTTTGGAATCAGACAACCGAGTCACCGTGCTGCAGCTATTCGATAGCTTCCGGCGCTCTCGTTTCGACGGTGCGAACCCGCCGCCAGTCGAGGCCCGCAAACAGGGCCTCGAACTGAGCATGGTTCAAGCTCATCAGGCCGTCCCTGATATCAGGCCAGGTGAAGCTATGCTCTTCCAGCCGCTTGTAGGCCATCACCAGACCGCTGCCATCCCAGTAGATCAGCTTCAAACGATCGGCCTTGCGCGACCGGAACACATAGACCGTGCCTGTGAACGGGTCCTTGCGCAGCTCATTCTTCACCAGCGCCGCCAACCCGTCATGTCCTTTGCGGAAGTCGACCGGCTTCGTCGCCACCATGATCCGTACGCGGTTTGACGGAAAGATCATGCCGAGACCGCAAACGCACGCGCAACGGTAACGATCCGGCTGGCTGACGCGCCTTCCTCCAGACGGATCGTGACAGCACCAACTATGATCTCGGGACGGCTGATATTCCCCGACGGATACCCCGCCTCGGGCGGCTCCACAACCATCGCCGCAAACTCAACCGCATCCGCCGGAGCGGGCAAGACCAGCTTGCCCTGGCGCGCCATCGTACGCCACGATGACAGGTGGTTCGGATTGAGCCCATAACGCGCCGCCACCTCGCCAACCCTCACCCCCGGTCGCAAACTCTCCGAAACAATCCGTGCCTTGACATCATCCGGCCAGCGGCGATGTCCCTCACGTCCGGTCTTGCCCATCGTGAGAACCTCCAATGTACTCTCCATGGAGAAACTCCCTGCAATCTTCCATCAAAAGGTGATCGCAGATCACGACGCCAGAGGTAATGTGGGGGCAAAACAC
>CAVOKW010000040.1:0-7830 GCA_963696585.1 uncultured Alphaproteobacteria bacterium | reverse complement strand
CAGCCCCTGAGATTGGCTGCGGCAGATATGAGCTTCATGTCGAAGGCCACCATTTCTGCCACGAGTCGCTCGAAGGAAACCGTGTGCTCTTCGAGCCGAGCTTCTGATGTGCCTTGCGCGGATCGCTGAATCAGCAGATCGACCTCGGTTGGCCTGAAATAGCGTGGTTACTTGCAGCAAAGTATAGCACCACTTGCCGCGTCGGTGCCAATCTCATCGGCACCACTCCTGGGACGGAGACGATCTTGCGACTGACTTCCCGAAGCGCGATCCACGAATTCGCGCACCGAGTGGGTTTCGCCCGTGGCGAGCACATAATCATCCGGCTCATCCTGCTGCAGGATGCGCCACATGCCCTCGACATAGTCGCGCGCATGGCCCCAGTCGCGCTTGGCGTCCAGATCGCCGAGATAAAGCGTGTCCTGCAGCCGAGCTTAATGGCCGCCACCGCGCGCGTGATCTTGCGTGTGACGAAGGTTTCGCCGCGCATCGGGCTTTCATGATTGAAAAGAATGCCATTCGAGGCATGCAGCCCATAGGCTTCGCGATAATTGACGGTCATCCAGTAGGCATAAAGCTTGGCAGCGGCATAGGGACTGCGGGGATGGAACGGCGTTGTCTCCCGTTGCGGTGTTTCCTGCGCCTTGCCATAAAGCTCTGAAGTTGACGCCTGATAAAAGCGGCAGGTCTTTTCCATGCCCAGGATGCGGATGGCTTCCAGAAGGCGCAGCGGTCCGAGTGCATCGGAATTGGCCGTGTATTCCGGCGTCTCGAAGCTCACCTGCACATGGCTCTGAGCTGCGAGATTATAAAGCTCGTCGGGCCGCGTCTCCTGCACGATGCGAATGAGATTGGTCGAATCCGTCAGGTCGCCGTAATGCAGGAACAGCCGGGCGCTCTCGACATGCGGATCCTGATATAGCTCGTCAATGCGTGCCGTGTTGAATGAGGAGGAACGGCGCTTCACCCCATGCACGATATAGCCCTTATCGAGAAGCAACCGGGACAGGTAAGCCCCATCCTGACCCGTGATACCGGTAATGAGGGCAACGCGCCGGGGGGGTGTAGACAAGCGGCCAGTTCCTTCCATGGCTTAAGGTCCGAGCCCTGACAGGGTTCATCCCGAAATTTCAGCCAGAATGGTCAATTATCAGCCATTTGCAAGCAAAAGCCTTGCGCTTTCATACCTTGAAATAGTCCCGATACCAGATCGCAAAACGGGTCAGCCCCTCATGCAGGCTCGTTTGCGGGGCAAAGCCCAGATCCTGCCCGATCGCCGAAATATCGGCATAGGTCCGCACCACATCGCCCGGCTGCATCGGTGCATAGTCCCGGATCGCCTTGACGCCCAGCACCTCTTCCAGCACATCCACAAAGCGACCGAGATGCTCAGGCTGGTTATGCCCGATATTGTAAACTTTATGGGGCACGCCATGAGACGCATCCGGCACATGATCAAGCGCCGCCACAGTGCCCGCGACGATGTCGTCGATATAGGTGAAATCCCGCCACATCTCGCCCTGATTGAAGAGCCTGATCGGCTTTCCTTCCAGAATGGCCTTGGTGAAAATCCAGTAAGCCATGTCAGGCCGCCCCCAGGGGCCATAGACCGTGAAGTAACGCAAGCCCGTCTGCCGGATGCCATAGAGATGCGCATAGGCATGGCTCATCAGCTCGTCGGACTTCTTGGTCGCGGCATAAAGCGACACCGGATGATCGACATTATCGGCCTCGGAGAAAGGCACCTTCTCATTGCCGCCATAAACCGAGCTTGAGGAGGCATAGACCAGATGTTCAACCGTGCCGAGCTGGCGGCAAAGCTCCAGGATTTCCAGATGCCCCAGAAGATTGGACCGGATATAGGCACGCGGATTGTCCAGCGAATAGCGAACACCCGCCTGCGCGGCGAGATTGAGCACCCTGGTTATCGTCTCACCCTTCACCGCCGCCGCCACATCTTCGGTCTCGGCGATGTCACCGGCATGAAAGGTAAAGCCATTGCGCGGCCGCAAGCGCGCAAGACGCGCCTCCTTGAGGGCCGGATCGTAATAATCATTCAGATTATCCAGGCCAATGACGCGCTCGCCACGGTCCAGCAGGACCTGGCATACGTGACTGCCGATAAAACCGGCAGCGCCTGTCACCAGAATGGTCATTTATGCTCCATGGGGTGTCTGTTGGGGCGAGTCAGGCCCGTTACGCAATTCATACACACTCATCGGCTATTGCTTAACATTGAAGTGCGATTTGCAACATAATTTGAAATCGATAGTCTCAGTCATTGTTGACCGGGATTGTCACACCTCAGCGACCAGGGATGATATTCTCAGCCCGTTTCAGACCTTTTGAGGGGGTCTCCCACCAGGTGGCGCCGCCACGAACAGTATGACAGGTTTTTTCAATGCGCGTTGCGATGATCGGCTCCGGATATGTTGGACTTGTATCAGGTGCCTGCTTTGCCGATTTTGGCCATGAAGTCATTTGCGTCGATAAAAATGCCGACAAGATCGAGGCGCTCAACCGGGGCGAGATACCAATCTTTGAGCCCGGCCTTGATGTGCTCGTCAATGGCAACCGTTTCTCGGGTCGCCTGTCATTCACAACCGATCTTGCGGCCGCTATGCGCGATGTCGATGCTGTCTTCATCGCTGTCGGCACGCCGACGCGTCGCGGCGACGGTCATGCCGACCTTTCCTATGTTTACGCCGCCGCCGAAGAAATCGCCGCCTCCATGCAGGGCTATACGGTCATCGTCACCAAATCGACCGTGCCCGTCGGCACGGCTGATGAGGTCGAGGCGATCATTCGCAAGGTGCGACCCGATGGCGACTTTTCCGTCGCCTCCAATCCGGAGTTCCTGCGCGAAGGCGCGGCGATTGACGATTTCAAGCGCCCTGACCGCGTTGTCGTCGGCGCCGAAGACGAGCGCGCCCGCGATGTGCTACGCGCGCTTTACCGACCCCTCTCGCTCAATGAAACGCCGATTATCTTTACCAGCCGCCGCACCGCTGAAATCATCAAATATGCCGGCAACGCGTTTCTTGCGACCAAGATCACCTTCATCAACGAAATCGCCGATCTCTGCGAGGCGGCGGGCGGCAATGTGCAGGACGTGGCGCGCGGCATCGGCCTTGATGGCCGCATCGGCAAGAAGTTTCTCCATGCCGGACCGGGTTATGGCGGTTCCTGCTTTCCGAAGGACACGATTGCACTCGTGCGCACCGCGCAGCAATATGGCACCCCGACGCGCATCGTCGAAGCCGTGGTCGCCGTCAATGACGCGCGCAAGCTGAAGATGGTCGACAAGGTTGTCGCCGCCTGTGGCGGCTCGGTTGCGGGCAAAACCATCGCTGTGCTGGGTCTCACCTTCAAGCCGGACACGGATGACATGCGCGACAGCCCCTCGCTCGACATCGTGCCGGGATTGATTGCCAAGGGCGCCAAGGTGCAGGCGCATGATCCGCAGGGCATGAAGGAGGCAAAGCATCTCCTCCCCAAGGAGGTGATCTATTGCGACGGCCCCTATGAAGCCGCCAGGGATGCCGATGCCATCGTCATCATCACCGAATGGAACGTCTATCGCGCGCTCGATTTTGAGCGTCTCGCCGCGACGCTGAAACACAAGGTGATGGTCGACCTGCGCAACATCTATTATAAACCGGAAGAACTGTACGGCCTTGGCTTTGCATATGTGAGCATTGGCCGGAAATGAATAAGCCATTCGTTAAAATCAGTGACGAAGCAGTCCTAAGACGAAGTCGTGTTTGATGGAGAGATTTTCCGAACTTGTCTACTAGAGATTTTCCGAACTTGTCTACTAGACCCTATGTTCGCCCGGTAAAAGCGATGGCGGCCCGCCCCACTGCATGTCCCTAATCGAGGATTGCGCCGGGCTGGCCGGCGCCGAGCCTCAGACATGGAGGGACGGACCTGATGAATGACATGGTTTTCGTTGGACTGGATGTCCATAAGGCGACTATCGCGGTTGCCATCGCAGAGGGCGCGCGGGGCGGTGAAGTCCGCGAACTCGGCAATTTTATCAACCACCCCGATCACATTAAAAAATTGGTTGAGCGCCTGGCGAAAGGCGGCTGTTCCTTGTCCTTCTGTTACGAGGCCGGGCCGTGCGGCTATGGCCTTTATCGTCAGTTGATCGGCCTTGGCCAGGAATGCGCGGTGGTCGCGCCGTCGCTCATTCCGATGAAGCCCGGCGACCGGGTCAAAACTGACCGGCGTGACGCTGTGATGTTGGCCAAGCTCCACAGGGCCGGAGAGCTGACAGCGGTTTGGGTTCCCGACGACGCCCATGAGGCCATGCGCGATCTCATTCGCGCGCGCTCGACCGCCGTGCGGGTCTTGGTCAAAGCGCGGCAACATCTGCAAGGTTTTCTGCTTCGGCATGGACGCAACTATGCCGGCAAAAAGGGATGGACGCTGGCTTACCGTCGCTGGCTAACGACGATCCGCTTCGACCATGCCGCGCAGCAAGTGGTGCTTCAGGATTACGTTCACGCCGTCACGGATGCTGAAGAGAGAGTTGAGCGCCTGACGAAGCAGATCGCAGATTTGGCGCAAAACTGGTCGCAGGCTCCAGTCGTCGCCGCATTGCAGGCCATGCGAGGCGTGGCTTTCATCGTTGCCGTGACGCTTGTCGCCGAAGTCGGCGATTTCACGCGTTTCGCCAATCCTCGGCAGTTGATGGCCTATCTTGGCCTGGTTCCTTCCGAGCACTCCAGCGGCAGCACTGTCCGCCGGGCCGGCATCACCAAGGCCGGCAATGCTTTGGCGCGACGGGCCTTGATTGAAGGCGCCTGGACCTATCGGATGCAGCCGCGCGTCAGCCGCAAGCTGCACGATCGGATTGACGGCTTGCCGCAAATCGTTCGCGACATCGCCTGGAAGGCGCAAGTCCGGCTTTGCACCCGCTATCGCCGCCTTGCCGCAACGGGAAAGCCAAAGGTCGTTTGCACCACCGCCATCGCCCGCGAAATGCTCGGGTTTGTTTGGGCGATCGCCCAAACCGTCCAGGCCCCTCGCGCCATTTAACACCTGCTCAACCAATGCCCACGGCCGGAGGCGGGGCGCGATGCTCCTGACCTGCCGCAGGGTCGATCACCGGGATCGTGTGTCCGGCGTAATCGGTCTGCATCACCGCACCAGCCTCATGGCGGTTGCGATAGCGCGGGCTGATCCGGTTCTCGAACTCGCGTAGCGCTCACAAAACCAGGTGTAGCCATAGCCGTCAGGATGCGCCGCCCGGTATTCCTCCCAGAGCAACACCAACGTCACACCCTTGCGCTTCATCTCGGCGGCCATCTTCGGCCAGTCGGGCTCCGTCAGATCCCGGGGTGGGCGGCCAACGCGCTGGAAAAGCACCCGTTGCAGCATCGCATCGTCATCGCGACCAGATGGCAACGGCCAGCAGCTCAGCCCGGCCTCCCGCGCCCGGTTCAGGTAGGTCGCCACGGTCGTCTTGCTGAGCTTCAGACGCGCGGCAACATCGCGTACAGAAAGCCCCTGTTCATGCGTCAGCCGCAGTATCGTTCGTATGTCTTGCACGGTCGTGCGCCTCGCTTGCTTCCGTCTCGGCATGGTCCCTCCCGGTCTCGTTCAAGACCGGCAGAATGCCGTGACGGCGCAGGCGATGACCAACCGGGCGCAAGGCCCCCCCGGAACTGTCCGGGAATTAGCGAAATCCCTGTCCGGGATTTACCGAAACCCAATTTGCGCGGTCGGCCGACCTTGTGCGGAGCAGGCATGAAGGGCTCGATCAACGCCCATTCCCCGTCCGTACAATCACTTGCATAGCGCAGGCGCCTCCGATCATATTGTTCCCGAGTGATTTCAGTCCAGGCCATCCGATCCTCCGTCGTCTTTGCAAACAAAAGAGAATCATAAGCCTCTGAAATCACTCAACATAATTTTCGGTCGGGCTCTTATGCTAAGCTTTCCCCGACGTTGATAATCATCAGCTATTTAGGATGTATGAGGTATGAAGAACGCTTTAGAGCGCCAATATCCCGCCGATCATTATGATGCGGCCTATTTTAAATGGCAGTCAATGACCGGTCGAATGGCTGGTAATTGGGATGCCCAAAAGTTTCAGCGGTTTATAAAACCAACCGAACTCTGTGCTCGATTTCGGTTGTGGCGGCGCATATTTGTTGTCCGCTCTTGTGGCGGGAAAAAAGGTTGGCGTGGAAATCAATGAACATGCTCGTTCGGTGGCTGAGTCGGATGGGATTCCGGTCGTTCCGGCGATGGCCGATCTCGGAGATCAAACCTTTGACGTTGTGATTTCCAATCATGCTTTGGAACACACGGAGTCGCCACTGTCCGTTCTGCGCGAAGCAAAATCCAGACTTAAACCAGATGGCAAGATTGTGTTTGTCGTGCCGTGTGAACGGTACGATACGGAATTTGATCCTGAAAACGTGGACCGACATCTCTATACTTGGAGCCCGGTGAATTTGGGAAATTTATTTGTGGCGGCGGGGTTTTCAGTTTTGTCTGTTGAGCGGATCATGCACCGCTTGCCACCGAAAATTGAAACTATTGACCGACTATTTGGAAGAGCAATTGCGAACTTTGTATGTGTCTTGTTTGCTCTGGCATTTCCCAAATTGACGCAGATACGTGTGGTTGCAAAAATAAAATAGGAAATTTGTCTGCCGACACGCGACAGCGTCAGCAAGATGATGGCGTTTTCGGTTCCGCCCGGATATCGGCGGACGGCACCGGTCAAGCGTAAGCGGTGCTCTGGCCCCACCTAATTGGGTTTGATTTTAGGCTTCTGACCTGATGGTGTGGACGGCTCCCACCTTCAGCATTTGAATGCCAAGATCGAGTTGCTGTTTAACACAATCAGGGGAGCCACCCATGAGCGAGATTATTACGATTGGTTTGGATATCGCGAAGAACGTGTTTCAGGTTCACGGGATCGATGGGTCGGGAGGTATCGTTATCCGTCGCAAGCTGAGACGGCGGGAGGTGGTGGGGTTCTTTGAGAGGCTTGAGCCCTGCCTGGTCGGCATGGAGGCCTGTGCGACGTCGCACTACTGAGCCCGTGCGCTGAGGGAACTGGGGCATGAGGTGAAGCCGATGCCGCCGACCTATAGGCCTATTTGAAGCGTCAAAAGAACGATGCAGCCGACGCTGAGGCCATCTGCGAGGCAGTAACCCGACCTACCATGAGGTTCGTGCCGGTGAAGTCAGCCGAGCAGCAGGGTGTGCTGATGCTTCACCGAAGTCGGGAACTCCTGATCCGCCAGCGAACGATGCTGATCAATGGACTGAGGGCGCATCTGGCGGAGTTCGGGATCGTCATGCGCCAGGGTATTGGCGGGTGACCTGCCACTGAAGTTTCCCCCATCTGGGATTAGAGTCACGGCATGATTATGCCCTCTCGGGCGGTTTGAGCAACAGGCTGGCACACGGAGCCATCACAAAGCGCAGGGTGACAGCCTGTTGCGGTGAGTTTGGCAGCGAAGTCTGCCGGTGTCTGGTAGCCGAGCGCCGAATGCGGTCGACCTGTGTTGTAGTCGTCTGCCCATTCGGCGATGGCCTGACGGGCATGTTCGATGCCGAAGAACAGAGCTTCGTTCAACAGCTCGTCCCGCATCCGCCCGTTGAAGCTCTCCACGAAGCCGTTTTGCATGGGCTTGCCGGGCGCGATGTAGTGCCAGTCGACAACATGGTCCGTAAGCGATGTTTCGCTCACACCTTGACTGGATAATTCCAAGGGAGCAGATCGTTGATCTGGCTTTGCTTGTGGCCGTTGACGATCCTGGTAAGGACATTAGTGAGCCAAACCGTAAGCGATGTTTCGCT
>CAVOKW010000039.1:0-94834 GCA_963696585.1 uncultured Alphaproteobacteria bacterium | reverse complement strand
TGGCTGGGGGACTAGGATTCGAACCTAGATAGGCAGAGTCAAAGTCTGCAGTCCTACCGTTAGACGATCCCCCAACAGGATCAATCCGGCGCAGGATTCGCGTCCGGATGCGGGCGCAACCTAGTCAGGATGTCCTGTCTCGTCAACCACTTGGGCAAAGGATCGGCGGATTTCCGAGCCTTTGCCCGCCTTTACCTCCCGCGCCAACCTGTTAGACTTGCCCCAACTTTAAGAATTGGAGCTTCCGGTTGATCGCGCCATCCGCACCCTGCGGGGCTCGGCGCGGGCCCGGTGTGAAAAATAGTGCACCCCAAAGGTGACAACGACACGAGTGGTTCCGCCGGAACCGCGGGCGATGTCAGCCACCGGGGCCCTCTTGATCAGCCAGCCGCAGCCAGCGGCCCGGCCAGTGTGATCGGAGCCCAGGCTGAGACCGCGCCCAAAGACCCCGCCCGGCCCACCGGGAAGGGCGGCGGGTCTGCGCGCCGCCGCCAGCGCAAGAAGCGCGAGAACGAAGCGCCCGCCAAATCCGCCGTCGATCAGAACCGGAAGACCGCCACGCCGGATGAAGCGCCACCCGGCGATGCCGACACGATCTATGCCGCGCTGGACCTCGGCACCAATAATTGCCGCCTGCTGATTGCGCGTCGCAGTGGCGACAGTTTCCGGGTCATCGATGCCTATTCGCGCATCGTGCGTCTGGGCGAGGGGCTGGCGCGCACCGGCGAACTCTCGCAAGCGGCCATGGACCGCGCCATCGAGGCGCTGCGCATCTGCGCGGGCAAGCTGCAACGTCGCGGGCCCGTTCGCGTGCGAACCATCGCCACAGCGGCCTGCCGCACGGCGCGCAATGGCGATGCCTTTATTGAACGTGTCCGGGTTGAAACCGGTCTGGCGCTTGAAATTGTGACAACGCAGGAAGAGGCGCGGCTGGCGCTTGCCGGTTGCGCGCCTTTGCTTGATCGCAGCTGCCGTGCGGCGCTGGTCTTCGACATTGGCGGCGGCTCGACCGAGCTGATCTGGGTCGGCATGGGCGAGGGTGCCACGGCGCGGCGCAAGCGCCCGCAGGTGGTGGACTGGATTTCCCTGCCCCTGGGTGTCGTGACGCTGGCCGAGCGTCATGGCGGCGAACATGTGCCCGAGCCCGTATATGAAAGCATGGTCGCCGAGGTCACGGCTGAGCTTGCCCCCTTCATCAAGCGACGCCAGCCATTGACATCTGACATGCCGGACGGGTTCCACCTGCTCGGCACCTCCGGAACAGTCACAACCATCGCCGGCGTCCATCTCGGCCTCGCGCGTTATGATCGTACCCGTGTCGATGGTATCTGGATCACGCCGGACGACGTGCAGAAAGTCACGCGCGCCCTGCTGGACCTCAATCTGGCGGGCCGCGCGGCCAATCCTTGCGTCGGCGATGAACGCGCCGATCTCGTGCTGGCTGGCTGCGCCATATTCGAGGCCATCGCCAGAGCCTGGCCGACACAGCGATTGCGCGTCGCCGACCGTGGCCTGCGCGAAGGCATTTTGCTATCCATGATGCAGGCCGATACGTTGCGTGGCCGCAGGCGCCGCCGCCGTCGCCGCCGCAAGACGCGCGGGCAGGGCGTCGCGACCACAGTCGCGACCACAGTGATGAGTGAAAAGGAATAGAGCGGCATGTCAGGTAACAGGTCCAAGGGTGGACCGGAAGATCCGGTGGGGGGTGCGCGCAAGCTCAAGGTGCGCGTCAAGACCGCTCGCAAGCGCTCGCTTTCCTCCACGCGCTGGCTGCAACGCCAGTTGAACGATCCTTATGTCCATGCCGCCAAGCGTGAGGGCTATCGCTCACGCGCGGCCTACAAGCTCATGGAGATGGATGACAAATATCGCTTCCTGAAGCCCGGTGGCCGCGTCGTGGACCTGGGCTGTGCGCCCGGCGGCTGGCTGCAAATCGCCTCAACGCGGGTGAAGTCCATCGACGGCAAGGGCGACAATCGTGGCCGCGTCATCGGACTCGATTATCTCGAAATGGAGCAGGTGCCCGGCACCACCATTCTGCAACTCGACTTTCTGAGCGATGGCGCTGACGATGCTGTCAAGGCGTTGCTCGCCGGGGAGGCCGATGTCGTGCTCTCCGACATGGCCGCGCCCACCACAGGCCATCGCCAGACCGACCATATGCGCATCATGTCGCTTTGCGACATCGCCGCCCAATTCGCAACCGAAGTGTTGGCGCCGGGCGGCACCTTTGTCGCCAAGGTGCTGCGTGGCGGCACCGAGAATGATCTCCTGACCAATCTCAAGCAGCATTTTGCCACCGTCCGGCACATGAAGCCCAAGGCAAGCCGGGCTGATTCCGCTGAAATGTATGTGATTGCTCAAGGGTTTCGCGGTCTTTCCGAGGGAATCGGATCAAGCCCGCAAGACCATGACGACGACAGGGAAAACGAGGCATGAAGCCGGTTTTTAACGCAATGCAATAACGTCTTTGCAATCCCGGCCTTCGGTGTTAAAAGCCAGCGCCAACATATGAGCAGGCAAGCCCTGAGTCCCTGTGAGTTGCGTTTGGGCCGGGCATGGAGGTTGGCAAGATGATCCGTGAAGCATTGACGTTTGACGATGTTCTTCTTCTGCCTGCCGCTTCCTCCATATTGCCAAGTCAGGCCAACACGCGCACAAGACTGACGCGCAGCATCAGCCTCGGCATCCCCATTCTCTCTGCCGCCATGGACACGGTCACCGAAGCCCGCCTGGCGATTGCCATGGCCCAGGCTGGCGGCATCGGCGTTCTCCATCGCAACATGACGCCCGACCAGCAGGCCGAGCAGGTCCGTCAGGTCAAGAAGTTTGAATCCGGCATGGTCGTCAATCCCGTGACCATCGGGCCGGATGCAACACTCGCCGATGCGCTCTCCCTCATGCAGCGCCATGGCATCACCGGTTTCCCGGTTGTCGCCGAGGGCGGCAAGCTTGTCGGCATCCTGACCAATCGCGACGTGCGCTTTGCCAGCAATATGGCCGAGCCCGTCCGCAATCTGATGACGAAAGACAAGCTCGTCACCGTGACGGAAAATGTCAGCCAGTCGGAAGCCAAGCGCCTGCTGCATTCGCACCGCATTGAAAAGCTGATTGTTGTCGATAGCGATTATCGCTGCGTTGGCCTCATCACGGTCAATGACATCGAAAAGGCGCAACTCCATCCGAATGCCGCCAAGGACGAGCAGGGCCGCCTGCGCGTTGCGGCCGCCACCACCGTCGGCGATGAAGGCTTTGACCGGTCGCAGGCGCTGATTGATGCAGGGGCCGACGTCATCGTTGTTGATACGGCGCATGGCCATTCGAGCCGCGTTGCCGAGGCCGTCCAGCGCATCAAGAAGCTCTCCAACACGACGCAGGTCATTGCCGGCAATGTGGCAACCGCGAGCGGCGCCCAATCGCTGATCGATGCGGGTGTGGACGCCATCAAGGTCGGTATCGGTCCCGGCTCCATCTGCACCACGCGCATCGTCGCAGGCGTTGGCGTGCCCCAGCTCACCGCCATCATGGATGCCGTCGAAATGGCGCGCAAAGCCGACGTGCCTGTCATCGGCGATGGCGGCATCAAATATTCGGGTGACCTTGCCAAGGCGATTGCCGCTGGCGCCGAATGCGTCATGCTCGGTTCGCTTTTTGCGGGCACGGAAGAAAGCCCCGGCGAAGTCTTCCTGTTTCAGGGCCGCTCCTACAAATCCTATCGCGGCATGGGCTCTGTCGGCGCCATGGCCGTTGGCTCGGCTGATCGCTACTTCCAGCAGGACGTGAAGGATTCGCTCAAGCTCGTGCCCGAAGGCATTGAAGGACAAGTCCCTTACAAGGGTCCGGTCAGCAATGTCATCCATCAGCTCGTCGGCGGTCTTCGCGCCGCCATGGGCTATACGGGCTGTGCCACCATTGCCGAGTTTCAAGCCAAGGCCGAGTTCGTTCGCATCTCGGGCGCGTCCTTGCGCGAAAGCCATGTGCATGACGTCACCATCACGCGCGAAGCGCCCAATTACCCGGGAAGCGGTGGCTGATTTCTCATGACGCCCGGAGCGCGCCTTCAGGCGTCCATAGATATCCTCGCCGACATTGAACGTACGCGGCACCCGGCTGACCGGATTTTCGACGGCTGGTCGCGCGCCAATCGCTATGCCGGATCGAAAGACCGTGCCGCCATCAGCGAGCTGGTCTATGCCGTGCTGCGCCATCGCGCCGAACTTGGTTTCGCCGTCAATGGCGATACGCCGCGTCTGTTGGCGCTCGCCGCGTCCCATCTTCTCGATGCTAAACCATTGGATGAACTGGCCGCCCTCTGCTCCGGCGACAATCATGCGCCACAACCTTTGAGTGAGGCGGAGGCGCTAAGTCTTTCTGTCGCCTCGCGTCCCGGTCCCGACTCACCGGCGCGTATCCGCTGCAATTATCCAGCCTGGCTTGAAGAAGAACTCATTGCCGCCTTTGGTGATCGCCTCGAAATCGAAATGGCAGCCCTGCTGGAGCGCGCGCCAACCGATCTGCGCGTCAATGCGCTGAGAGCAACGCGCGCCGAAGCCATTGCCATGCTCGCGCAGGAAGGCGTCAGCGTCGCGCCGACGCCCCTCGCGCCGCAGGGATTGCGTTTGCAGGCCAGGGCCAATCTGCCCGCTCTCAATGCCTATCGTGAAGGCCTGATCGAGGTGCAGGACGAAGGCTCGCAACTTGCCTGCCTCGTATCCGGGGTGAAGCCCGGCGAGCAAGTGCTTGATCTCTGCGCGGGCGGCGGCGGCAAAACCTTGGCGCTGGCTGCCACCATGAACAATCGCGGCCAGATATATGCCTGCGATCTTGATGCCCGGCGTCTCGACAAGCTCATGCCACGCGCCCAGCGGGCAGGGGCGCGCAATGTGCAGACGCGTCCGCTTGCGCCGCTGGTGGCGGGCGCGCCTGACCCCTCGCTGACGGAATTGAATGGCCGCATGGATTGCGTTGTCGTTGATGCGCCTTGCAGCGGCACGGGCGCCTGGCGTCGCAGCCCGGACGCCCGCTGGCGGCTGACGCCGGAAATACTGGCAACCTATCATGCTGCGCAGGCCGAGGTGCTGGCCCGCGCCGCGCCGCTGGTCAAGCCCGGTGGCCGCCTTGTTTACATCACCTGCTCACTGCTGCCCTCGGAAAATGACGCGCCTCTGGCCGACTTTCTGACGGCGCATGCCGATTTCGCCCCGCGTGACTGGCACGACTTCTGGCCCGAGGGCGTGGCCCAGCCCAAGGCGCCAAAAGGCTTTGCCCTGCGCCTCACGCCGGCGCGATCGGGCACGGACGGGTTTTTCATCGCCATCCTGCAAAGGGCCAGCGGAAAATGAGCAAAAAGGTCAGCAGGCTTGACGAAAATCAGCGAGGATGGTCCATCGCGTCATCCCCCCAAACCGGGCTTTTTTCCATGGGCAAAGCCTTCAGCCATCTGTTTTTCTGTCTTCTCCTGGTCTTCGCGCTCCAGCCTGGCGCGGCGCAGGCGGCACCGGAACTGGCGCAGGTCTCCGTCAAATTGACAGAGAAGGGGCTGGCCGAAATCGGGCGCAAGGATTTTGCCAAGGCGCAGCGCTATCTGGAAGAGGCCATGGTCGCCAATCCCGCCAATGCCGATGCCATCGCCGCGCTCGGTCATTTGCACGAGATCAAGGGCAACACCTCGCTCGCCCGCAAATATTATGCGAGCGCGCTGACGGTCGATCCGGTCAACATTCTGGCGCTCGGGCATCTCGGTCTTATCGAGATCGGACTTGGCAATCGCGATGCTGCCGCCGACAGGCTCCGTCGCCTTCAGACCCTCTGCCCGACATGCGGCGAAACGACCGCGCTGCAATCGGCTCTCTCAACATCCTCTCCCGCAACACCTTCTGCCAGGGCGCCATAGAAGATCCAAAGGACGATAATGACGGACCGTATTCTGATTATTGATTTTGGCAGCCAGGTCACGCAACTCATCGCACGCCGTGTGCGCGAAAGCGGTGTCTATTGCGAAATCATCCCCTTCAACAAGGCGGATGGCATTCGCGAGAGCTTCAATCCCAGGGCGATCATTCTTTCGGGTGGTCCAGCCAGCGTCACAGGCATCGGCACGCCACGCGCACCCGAATGGGTTTTCACCTGCGGCCTGCCCGTACTCGGCATTTGCTATGGCGAACAGACCATGTGCGCCCAGCTCGGCGGCAGCGTCGAAGGCGCCGACGAGCGCGAGTTTGGCCGCGCCTCGATTGAAGTGGTCGAAGACTCGCTGCTTTTCGATGGCATGCTGAAAAAGGGCGAGCATGAGCCGGTCTGGATGAGCCATGGCGACCGCGTCAATGCGATCCCGCCGGGCTTCAAGACCATCGCCGTCAGCCGCAATGCACCCTTTGCGGCAATTGCCGACGAGACGCGTCACTTCTATGGCGTGCAGTTCCATCCCGAAGTCGCGCATACGCCGCGTGGCGCGCAACTGCTCTACAATTTCACGCACAAGATCGCCGGTTGCAGTGGCGACTGGACCATGGCCGCTTTCCGCGAAACGGAAATCGCCAAAATCCGTGCGCAGGTCGGCACCGGTCGCGTCATTTGCGGTCTCTCGGGTGGTGTCGATTCTTCCGTCGTCGCCGTGCTTCTGCATGAAGCGATTGGCGCGCAACTGCAATGCGTCTTTGTCGATACCGGCATGATGCGTGCGGGCGAGTCCGAACAGGTCGTCGATCTCTTCCGCCATCACTACAACATTCCGCTCGTTCACCGCGATGCGCGTGAACTGTTCCTCGGCAAGCTCAATGGCGTCAGCGATCCTGAGCGCAAGCGCAAGATCATTGGCGCCACCTTCATCGATGTGTTCGAGGAAGAAGCCCGCAATATCGGCGGCGCGGATTTTCTCGCCCAAGGCACGCTCTACCCGGATGTGATCGAAAGCGTTTCCTTCATTGGCGGGCCAAGCGTCACGATTAAAAGCCACCACAATGTCGGCGGTCTGCCAGAGCGCATGAACATGAAGCTCGTCGAGCCATTACGCGAACTCTTCAAGGATGAAGTCCGCGTGCTTGGCCGCGAACTCGGACTGCCCGAAGCCTTTGTCGGGCGTCATCCCTTTCCGGGGCCGGGCCTTGCCATCCGCCTGCCGGGCGAGATCACGGGCGAGAAGCTCGACATCCTGCGCAAGGCCGACACGATCTATCTCGAAGAAATCCGCCATGCCGGATTGTATGACGACATCTGGCAGGCCTTCGCGGTCCTCTTGCCCGTGCGCACCGTCGGTGTCATGGGTGACGAACGCACCTATGAATATGTCTGTGCGCTTCGCGCCGTCACCTCAACCGACGGCATGACGGCGGATTATTATCCCTTCGCCCACGACTTTCTGGCGCATGTCTCAACGCGCATCATCAACGAAGTCCGCGGCATCAACCGCGTCGTCTATGACATCACGTCCAAGCCACCCGGCACGATCGAGTGGGAGTGACTGATGACGCGAACATAACACAAGAAAGTCAACGGGGTCGCCTGCCGATCATAGAACATAAACGTCAATTGAGCGTACATAAGGGGTATGAGAGTTTTGGCGGTTTTGGGCGATTCTATTCCAGTGGATTACTTTACTGGAAGCGGTTTGCCCATGACACAAAAAGAAAAAGTGGCGGCCAATGACAATGGCGCCGGGAAGGAAGAGGCTGAGCAGCATTTGCGCAGCATTGCCCGTGCCGTCGGTCGCCACATTGCCCGCGAGCATTTCAGGGCTTGGGAGAGGCGACAGCAACGGGCAGCCAATGATAATCGGCCTGTCGTGTCAGAGGAAGAGGGGCAGACTCCGGAGGGGTAAAACCTGGTTTTAAGAGAAAGGAAAAACCCCATGGCCCGCATCGCAATCTACGCCCGCTATTCCTCCGATATGCAAAGCACGTCCTCCATCGACGATCAGTTCCGCATCTGCCGCGATCAGGCGGCGCGGGAAAAATGGAAGGTGGCGGGCACCTATAAGGACGCCGCCATTTCCGGCGCCAGCGTCACCTTGCGTCCGGGCATTCAGGCGCTGTTGCAGGATGCGACCGCCGGTAAGTTCGAGATCGTGTTGGCGGAGGCGCTCGATCGCGTTAGTCGCGATCAGGCCGATGTAGCGATCCTGTTCAAACACCTGAAATTTGCCGGTGTCAAAATCGTCACGCTGGCCGAGGGCGAAATCTCCGAGCTGCATGTCGGCCTCAAGGGCACGATGAATGCGCTGTCCTCAAAGACCTCGCCGCCAAGACCCATCGTGGGTTGCGCGGGCGGGTGGAGAAGGGCAAGGCAGGCACAACGAGCTTTACCAGGGGGCGATGTAGCCCTCGCATCGACCCGCGCTGCCACTGGTTCACCCGATCAGGAGGGATGACCCATGCAAATTGGCACTTTCACATTGTCCAATAGCGTTGGCTGGACAGGCTCCATCCGCACCCTCACGATTGACGCAAAGATCCGCCTTGTCCTGAACGATGACCGCGACGGCAATAACGCTCCGGCCTTCCGTTTCCTCGTCGGAAATACCCGAATTGGCGCAGCCTGAGACGCGTGCACAACTGGATTTTCTTTCGGCATGCCTGTCTTCCTGATCGCTTTTATGGCGAAGTGTGGGCGCTTGGCACGCGCTATCCTCACCGTCGCAACTTTTCCTCCAGTGTTGCCAAGAGCGTGGCATGTTTGCGCGGGTTGGATTGTTTGAGTTTGCGAATATTCTGGAGCTTCCATTTCACCGCGGGCATGTCCTTGAGGGCGGGAAATGGCAGCAATTGCCAGTCGGGTTCGCCCGCTTTCAGGCTGAGAAGGAAATCCCGCTCATCCCTCGTCAGGCTTACCGGCAACTCCCTGAACAGCCAGTCCCTTGTTTCTTCCAACATCTCAAGGCTGACGTCGTCTCGCGTCATGCCAACGAAATCATTGCGATAGGTGGTCTCAAGCGGTTGCGGGTTTGGCGTCAGGATTTCGTTGATGGGGCGATTGTGGCCGGCGACATAAGCGACGAACGCTTGGCGTACTTCAGCGGTCAGCCCCTCATTCTGCCGCAGCAGCAGGCAATCGAACCAATCGCGCGGATGCTGGCGGTCCATCGCGGCGACCAGCTTGCCGCCATAGAGTTCCGCGGGTGCCAGGATCGGCAGTTTGAGAGCGCGTTTGAATTCGTCTGCTGCCAGCGCGCAGAGCTCGGCCGGGCGCACGGGGTGAAGCGTGCCACGCCCGACCGGGTTGACTTCGATTTTGACCTCTGGAAGGCCCCGGCGCACGAAAAGCTTGATATCGCCCATGCCGGTTGCCGCCTGCCGCCGGACGGAAAAGCCGCGCTGTTCCAGATCGGTTGCCGCCCTGTTCAGCGCTTCGGATATGGCGTTCAGCGCCTCCTCACGCGGCTGATTGGCGCGGACATAGACCACGTCGATATCGACCGAGAGTCGGGGCATGTCGCGGTGAAAGAGATTGATGGCGGTGCCACCCTTCATTGCGAATTCCGTGCCTCGAAAGATGAAGGGTGCGACATCGAGCAGTAGCTGCACGGTCTCTCGATAGCGTTGGTCCATGTTCATATCCTTATCGTGCCGGACGCATGGCGTCGCACGTATGGCGTTGCCGATCCTGTGTGGACGTGGGTGAGATCGAGTTCATCCAGAACGGGCAGGGTGGCCCGTCCGGCCAGCGCCAGGAAAAGCCGCACCGCCTTGACGCTGCGACAGGATTCCAGCAACGGCTGTATCAGTGGGGCGCGGAGGCCGAAGAGGCTTTCGACGAGATGGGCGGCGTCTTCCTCGGATTGATGCTGCGGAACGCCCCACAGCATTTCCAGAACGGCGCGCTCCGGCTCGGCAACGCGCAGGGCGGGCAGGTCGTGCCAGGGGGCTATACCGAGGTTCGGATTGTCAAAGAGATGCCGCCGCCGCACGGTGAGTGAGAAACGAGCCTGCATCCAGTCTGGCAGGCGCAACGGGCTTTCTGTGAAAAGTTCCGTATCCGGCCTATGGGCGAGGTTATGTTGGTAGCCATGCCAGGCGAGCGCCGTTTTGCCCCCAACATGGAAGGCGCCATGAAATGCGCCGGGCAGGGCTGCCAGCGAAAGCCGTAATTCCGGCTCATCTCCGGTACGCAGGAACCAGCCATGCCCAAGCCGCGTGAGCCAACCGGCTTGAACATAATGATAGGCCAACTGCGCCGAGACGCCCTGTTCGGCAAGCCAAGCCGCCGTCAGCGGCTGACCCGGTCGGGCGCGCGTCAAAACCTGTTTCAGAAGTCCGTATCTATCTAAAGCCATGCTATATATTTATGCTTTTTTTGGAGCGGAGTCAAGAAGCATGTTTCACAATTTCATAAAAATATAAAGTATGGCTATATGTTTATGCCTTAGATAGCCGTGGGGGCTATGCCCCCGCGCTCATGAGTGCCTTGCCGATGGCGTCGGAGACCTTGCCAGCGGCGGCTTTGACCGGATCGTTGGCGAGATGGGCGTAGCGGGCGGTAGTCTGCACTTGGGTGTGGCCAAGCAGTTTGCCGATCATTGGCAGGCCTTCACCCAGCGCCAGTGCGCCGCTGGCATAGGAATGGCGCAAATCATGGATGCGCAGGTCGGGCAGTCCTGCTCGCGCCCGGATGCGTCGCCATGGATGTTGCAGGTCGGTCAGACGGGCACCTTCGAGCTTGCCGGTGATGACCCAGGGATTGCCATCGATCCGCTCGATCTTCTTGAGCATCTTTGCGACCGCGTCGCCAAAATGCACGATCTTCGCGCCAGTCTTGGAATCGGGCAGCCGGAACTCGCGGGCGCGCATGTCCACGTAGTCCCATTTCAGCGTCATGATCTCGCCCAAGCGGCAGCCGGTGAGCATCAGCAGGCGCACGGCATTGATCGCCGATCTGGTTTCCGATCCCTCGGCTTCGATCTCGTTCAGGGTTTTGCCAAGGGCGACGTATTCCTCCGGCGAAAGGAACCGCTCGCGCTTCTGCTCTGAATATTTCTTCACATGCAGGCAGGGGTTGGAGTGATCGGGCCGCAGCCCCCAGACCTCGGCGAGGTTGAACATCTTGGACAGCACCCGAGCGTCCGGTTTGCCTGATAGGGCGTTTCGCGTAGGCCCTGATGAAGTTCGGCGATGTCCTTGCGCTCGATGTCGCTGGCCTTGCGCGTGCCGATCCTGGGATTGATGAACAACTCCACCGAACGCCGATACTCATATTGCGTTGTTGGTTTGCAGCGAATGGCGACATAATCAGCAAGGACGGAAGCCATCCCAACGTCCATATTATCTTTGATAACGATCCAACCGCCTGCGGCCAGGATGAGATCAATCGCTTTCTAACAAATCTTGAAACACAGTCGAAAGACGCCTCAGATCGACGGCAAGGAAATCGGCGGATGTTCGCTTAACTGCCTGCTCAAGATGCCCAAAGCGACCTTCAGTACATCTTGGTCGGCGGCCGCGGAAGTACAAAGACGCACGGCGTTCGCTCTGACATTGTCGCCGACAACAAAAAGGCTTGCAGGCGCCACGCCCACACCGCGAAGCTTTGCCTCGCGACTGAATTCCTCTGCATGCCAGCCATTCGCCAGCTGAAGCCAAATGTGAAATCCATTCGGGTGACCGGACGTCAGAGCGTCAGGCAGAAGGTTAAAGGCTATGGCTTGTCGCGCCTTGGCCTCGAGCCGCCTGTCATCAATAACCTCCTGAATGGTGCCGCCATCGATCAGCCGCCGCGCGATCTCCGCTGTAATGGGCGTTGCCATAAGCGTTGAAGCTCGAAGGGCTAATCCAAGCGGCAGGAGACATTCTCTCGGCGCTCTTACAAAACCGATGCGCAACCCTGGCCCGACACATTTCGAAAGCGTGGATATATAGGTCGTTCGTTCGGGAGCCAGCGAACAGAGCGGCGGATAAATCTCATCGAGCAGGAAGCTGTAGGCATCATCTTCGATAATGGCGATATCGTTCCGGCGGCAGACCTCAACGACTTCCCTTCGACGCGCGAGAGGCATCGTGATCGTGCTCGGGTTGTGCAATGTCGGCATGCAATAGAGCACTTTGGCGCCGGTCTCCACGCTGACGCGTTCCAGATCGGAGGAGATTATCCCATCGGCGTCCATGCGAACGCTCACAATCCTTCGTCCCAATATATTGGCTGCCGACTTTGCGCCGTAAAAGGTGAGTTCCTCAACCATGAGCGGCTCGGTCGGATGGGTCAGCGCGGCGATCGCCATGAGGATGCCATGCTGTCCGCCCGAAGTCAGGATAACCTCATCAGGTCTCGTCTTGACCCCCATGCGCCCAAGCCATTTAGCGCCGGCTTCGCGATGTTCAGGCAGTCCAAGGTCAACCTGATGCGCCATCAGACGCGAAACGTCGAAGCTTGCCTCCATCTCGTGAAGGATCGCCACGACGCTCGCGTGTCCCTTGGATTGGCGCGGGAAGTTATGAGAGAGATCTATGAAATCACCGTCGAGGGCGCGCTCCCAGATTGAAGGCGGCGCATCCGGTCGGGAGTCCACGATAAACGTTCCTCGTCCGACGACACCATCAATGAGGCCTCGCGCGCGCATTTCAGCATAAGCGCGGCTGACGGTACTCAGGTTCAGGTTCAGAAAATCCGCCAGATCTCGATGGGGAGGCAGGCGATCACCTACATGCAGTCGTCCTTCGTCCAGCGCCTTTTCGACTTCGGCGGCGATGGCGAGATAGCGCGCGCCCCGACGGGAGCCTATCCCGTCCCGCAGCGCTTCCATGAAAGAAGAATAAGGACTTTTCCCGTCATCTGTTTGCTGACCGAACTGTCCATCTACCTTATTTGCCGCCAATTCCGCCATGTTACCAATATGTTTTATTTCTGGCTGGGTGAGTGTACTCGGCATTTGCGTCTTTATGAAAGACGCCGCAAGGCGGGCGCCATCGGCACCCGCCTTGATTGTTGTCCAGCGCTACAGACTTGCACCTTAGATTTCCCGTCTCGAACAAGCGCCGCCAAAACTATGGCAAGTAGTCATCTGTCACCATCGAAGAAACCGGCACCGGTGCATCAATCAGCTTATGCGCCACCATAAAATCAACCGTAGTCTGCACTGTCTCATAGTATGGGCCGGGCTTTTCCGGCGTGCCAAGCGCTTCCTTGGTCTCAGCCTCGTCATACATATGAACACCTTCCCACATGGGTTTGAAGTCGGCAACGGAAACGCCCGCGCCCTTTGCCATGATCGGGAAATTTGCGTCGGGATCGGTCATGACCGCTTTAAGAGCGGCAAACCATACCGCCAGCACTTTCTTGACTTCTTCGCCGCGCGTCTTCAATACATCGTCACGCGCCGCCATCACATCAACGATCAGGCCAGGGGTGTCCTTGCTCGTGTAAAGCGCCTTGCCGCCTGCAGCGATACCTTGCGAAGCAAAAGGTTCCCATGTGACCGAGGCATCAATCGCCTTGGCAACAAATGCGGTGCCTGCATCCTCGGCTGACATGTTCACGATATCGACGTCAGATTCGGTGTAGCCATTCTTTTGAAGAATGGCATCGAGCAGAAGATTGCTGACACCGCCAACCTCGACGCCGATTTTTTTGCCCTTAAGATCCTTGCCGCTCTCAATGCCGCGCGTGATCATGATGTCGGCGCCCGCAGATTCATCGTTGAGCGCGATGATGCTGGCGACCTGTCCGTTCGCATTGATAGTCACCACATCATTGGTCGCCAATGCACAGAGATCGAGATTGCCCGATGCCAGCGCCACACGCGCCTCGGACTGGACGCCGAAGAATTTCAGCTCCGCGTTGACATGGGCTTTTTTCAACATTTCGTTTGCCTGAACGACGTACCACGGCGTCCAGCCGACCCAAAGCGGAACGCCGATCTGCAAGGGCTTCTCCGCGGCAATAGCCGGCGACGCCAAGAGAACCGAAATGGTCAGAGTAGCACCCGCCAGGGCTTTCAGCACCCGCCCGAACATGCCCTTTCTCGATGAGCTGGCGGTAGAAAACTTCTGCAAATATCGCATTGTCTCTTACTCCTCTAGATTGACCTTTAAGGCCGATAAACGACGAAATCGATTTCGACACGGGCATCCCGCGCCAATCCGGTAACGCCAATACAGGTTCGGGCAGGCAGGCGACCCGGCGCGAAATAGGATCGATAGATCTGATTGAAGGTTTCGTAGTCTTCCTGGAAATGGGTGAGATAGGCTCCCGTTCGCAAGACGTTTTCGAGCGTCAGCCCGAGGCCCGCGAGTACGATTTCCAGATTCTTGATAACGAGATGTGTCTGCGCTTCGATGCCGTCAGGCAAAGGGGCGGCGGGCCGACCAGGATAGGTCGGCATCTGTCCTGTCACAAATATCAGGCGTTCAACTTCCGCCGCATGAGAAAAAGGTGCCACCGGCTCGGGCGCGCCATCTACCATGTAAAATTGAATCGGATTCATTTCAGAACTTCTCTTCTTTCTTGACTAAACTGCTGTTTTTCCGCCATCGGCAAGAATGGTTGCGCCATGAACAAAGCTCGCGCGGTCGCTCGCGAGAAACACGGCGACCTCCGCGATTTCCTCCGGCCGACCCAGCCGCCCGAGCGGTATGCTTTTTTCGGCTTGCGTGCGTTCGACCGAGGCCTCAGGTCCCGTCTCAAACTCCGCCATCAGCATGGGCGTCTCGACCGGGCCGGGACAAAGCGCATTGACCCTGATGCCGTATTGCGCCGTCTCAAGCGCGAGCGCGCGCGTATAGGCGAGGATCGCTCCCTTTGATGCGCAATAGGCGGTGAAGCCCGGTTGACCCACCAGCGAGAGTTCGGATGCCGTATTAAGGATGACGCCACCACCTTGTGCCTTCATGCGCGGCAGGATCGCGCGCGCCAATCGAAAGGCGGACATGAAATTGACAGCTATGGCGCGCTCACAATCGGCGTCGCTCGTCTCCTCGATGGGTTTCACAAAGGAAATGCCTGCATTACAAAAGAGAATATCGACGCGTGCGACGTCCGCGTTTAACGCCTCGATCACGCGATCGATTTCGGCGGCAACCGCCAGATCAACGTGATGAAATTTGAAGCCGGGTTGGGCCTTATATTTCTTTTCAAGGGCCGCACCCGCTGCGGCGTCCATGTCGAGCCCATGAACCATGCAGCCTTCGGCAATGAATTTGGCCACCGACGCGCGCCCGATTCCGCTACAGGCCCCCGTTATGATCGCTGTCTTGCCTTCAAGTATCGGGGTCATACGTCCGCCCTCTCGCCGTCGGGTTCGCTCGCCTCGCGCCGCGAGAACTTGTCGAGCAGTTCAAGGTCTGCCCGCATGGTCGAGGTTTCGCGGATGCGCGCCATGATACGGCGTTTCAGATCGAGAAAATCCGGATCGGATTTCAGATCAAGGCCTCGGTCGCGACCGAAGGGCACATCAAATATTTCGTCTATACGACCGGGATTTGGCGCCATCAGGACGACGCGTTGGCCGAGATAAATCGCTTCCTCGACATCATGCGTCACGAAAATGATGGTCGTCTTCTCGACATCGAAAAGCCTCAACACAAGTTCATGCATGATCTCGCGCGTTTGCGCATCGAGTGCGCCGAAAGGTTCATCCATCAGAAGGATAGAAGGGCGCGCAAGCAAGGCGCGCGCAATGGCGGTGCGCTGCTGCATGCCGCCGGAAAGCTGATTGGGATAGAGATGTTTGTATGGCTCGAGCCCAACCAGTTGCTGCAGAGCTTCAGCGCGCCCCATGCTTGACATCACAGCGCCAGATGATGGCGCGCGATCCGAAAACGCCTTGAGGTTGTGAAAGAAGGAAATGTTTTCGGCGACCGTCAACCACGTGAACAAGCTGTAGTGCTGGAACACCATTGCTCGATCGACGCCCGGTTCCGATACTTCGCGTCCCTCCACGACAATCTTTCCGCTGGTCAGATTGTCGAGCCCGCTGATCGTGCGCAGCAAGGTCGATTTACCACAGCCTGAAGCGCCGACGACGGTCACAAATTCGTTGCGTGCGATATCAAGCGAAACACCGTCGAATGCGACGATCTGCCGACGACCATCCTGAAAACGCTTTCCCGCCTCCAGAATGTGAATAAACGGGTCATTCACTTCTTGTGAAGCCATGGAAAAGCCTTCCGGTGCACGAAGCGCAATACCTGATCGGTAAACATACCTATGAGACCGATCAGAATGATGCCGACGAAGATCTTGTCTGTTTGGAGGTAGCGTTGTGCTTTGAGGATGTTGAAGCCAAGGCCGCTACTGGAGGCGACAAGCTCGGCGACGACGAGATAGGTCCAGGCCCAACCGAGCGTGATGCGCAGCGTATCGAGAATGGCTGGCTTTGCGGCGGGCAGGATAATCAACGACAGAAGTTCAAACCGCGTCGCGCCCATCGTCTGCGTCGCTTCGATTTGCGACATCGGCACGCGGCGAACATCCTCGGCAATCATCAAGACCATCTGGAAAAATGTACCGATGAAGATGACGGCGATCTTTGCCCCCTCCCCAATACCGACCCAAAGCATGATGAGCGGGATGAAGGCCGTCGCGGGCATGTAGCGAATGAAATCGATCAACGGTTCGGTCAGCGCTTCGATCGGCCTGAACGTACCAATCCAGAGACCGAGCGGCAGCGCAAGAATTGCGGAAAGCGCAAAGGCCGCTGTGACGCGCCATATGCTGATCCACATATCTCCCAGAAGGTCACCCTCCGTATACCAACGAAAAAATTGTTCGATGACCTTGAGCGGCGAAGGCAAAAAGAGCGGATCGACCAGGCCGCTGCTCTGCAGGCTTATCCAGAGCGCAAAGGGCGCCATCAGGCCGATGCAAGCCAGAATCCAATAGGCGGTGCGGTTTATCGGCGTGCGAATGCCAAAAACCGGTCGTCTCTTCCTAGTGACCCGTGCGGCGCCCATGCCCTGCCTGATCCCGTTTATCGACGCCCCGAATGAGAGCCTCTCCTCATTCTCATTTGTATGGTTTTTCAGAATACAATGTGGGTCAATGATAAAAGATATAGGGCAAAATATGCTTATATTGATGGCAATGTATGCCGAATTCATGCTCGCATATGCAGCAATTGGCATACAATGTGTGCAGAATGCCCTAAACGGAAATTTCAGACAAACGCCTGCAATCCGCCTTTGTGCATATCCGCCTGAATCGCCGTTTGAAAACGATCAGTCTCAGAGCCCGATAGCCGCGCCATCCGAGCGAGGGTCAGACGCGCCTTCGAAGCGTCCATCGGGAGAAAGCGTGATCGCCCCCGCGTGCCCCATCATGTCGTTACAAGGGGCGACGCGTTCGACCTCATGGCCCGCTGCCGAGAGAGCCGCGACAATCGAAGGATCAAGATCGTTCTCGATCTTGAGCGTGATCGAATCCGCGCCCCATGTGCGACCGAGCAACCAGCGCGGCGCGGAAATTGCCTCACCAAGATCGCAGCCGAAATTCACATGGCGCGTGAAAATCGCGGCCTGCGTCTGCGGCTGACCTTCGCCGCCCATCGTGCCATAGACCATCTGCCGCCCGTCGGCGAGCCGGGCCATGGCGGGATTGAGCGTATGGAAAGGCCGCTTGCCGGGCATCAGCGCGTTGATCTGTGTTTCGTCGAGCGAAAAACTAATGCCGCGATTCTGCAAGAGCACGCCTGTCGAGGGCGACACGACACCGGAACCGAACTCCCAATAGATGGACTGGATATAGCTCACCGCGCGGCCTTCCGCGTCGATCACGCCCATCCAGATCGTATCGCCGGGTTGCGCGACATGCGGCCAGGGTGCGGCGCGGCGGCGATCGATATCGCCAGCCATTCGGTCGAGCGCGTCGGCAACGATAAGCTCCTCGGCGGAACACCTCATAAAGGCCGGATCGCAGACATAGGCATCGCGCATCCGAAAGGCCTGCTTGGTCGCTTCGACAAGCCCGTGAATATGCTCAAAGCTTTCACCTTGCGCGACGCCAAGACGATCGAAAACGCCAAGGATCGCCAATGACGCCACGCCTTGTGTCGGCGGCGGCATATTGAAAACGGTGCCGCTTGAAAGCGGCACCGAAAGCGGCGGCACGATCCGGGCATCAAATCTTGCAAGATCGACGTCACTGACTGGCGAAGCTGCGCGCTTCAAATCCTGCGCCAGGGCGGCGCCGATTTCGCCGGTGTAAAAGTCGTCCAATCCCGCCCGGCTAAGCCGTTCAAGCGTGTCGGCCAGAGCGGTCTGGCGCATCCGGAATCCACGCGACGGAGCCTTGCCGTCCACAAGAAAGACATCCGAAAAACCCGGGACGCCTCTTAGCTCCGAAAGCTTTTCACTCGTCAGCCGCTCCTGACTTTCACTGACCGCCACACCGTCGCGCGCCAAGAAGATCGCGGGCTCAAGAAGCCGTGATAAAGGCAGCTTGCCACCCCAAGATTTCGCCAATCCACATGCCTGCTTCCAACCCGAAACAGCCCCCGGAACCGTGAGCGCCGCCAAACCGCCGCGTGTCGGAATGGAAGCTCCAACATCGCGATCCCGATAAAAATCGATCGTTGCGGCGGAAGCTGCCGGGCCGCAAGCATCGATGCCGATCGGCGCTTGTCCGGGTCGAGACAATAACCAGAATCCGTCGCCGCCCAAATGGTTCATATGCGGGTAAACAGCCGCGATCGTCGCCGCGGCGGCGATCATGGCCTCAGCGGCATTGCCTTTTTCCGCCAACACATCCCGCGCCGCAGATGCCGCAAGATGATGAGGCGCTACAGCCATGCCCCGATAGCTCATCCGTGTTTTGGGCATTTAAGAATCCACCTTGCGATAAACGATTGCATTTCCAGTCAACTATTGATTGCCGGTGACGCGGTCCCCCGATTGTCGCCATTCAGACGTAAAGTCCCATCGGGCTTTTCCTGTTTGAAGAAGTTGCTGCGACCTCAGCGGGGGTGAACCCACCGGGCCTTGAGTGAGGTCTGACAGTGTTGTAGCTGAACTGCTAATTGGCAAGCCCGGTTCGGGCCTGAGCCAATGATGCGAAGAGGATGTCGTTCAGCCATTCGTCACGCAGACGACCGTTGAAGCTTTCAACGACGGCGTTCCGGCTCGGCTTTTCGCGCGACCGCTGTTGCGACCAATCGAGAGCCGAGTCTTGCGGGTCTGGATCAGGCCGCGTCGGGCGATGTCCTCGGCCAGCTCCTCGATCGAGACGCCGGCCTTCACGCGCCGGACGTTGGACTGGCTGAGCACCAGTTTGTTGAAGGGAATGTCGCGCGAGGACGACAGGGTGATCTTCTGAACGGCAGTAGCCATCGGGATGTACTCCGCGACGGGCGGCCGGGAGACTCTCTCTCGACCTCCAACCCGTCACGAAAATCCCGTCACTCATCTCCCTCTGCCGCCCGCGCCAGACGGATTTGCGCGAGGTCGTGAACGCGCTTTTGTACATCGTCTCGACGGGCTGCCAATGGCGCTTTCTGCCGAAGGACTTTCCGCCTTTCTCCACGGTGCAGAAATATTTCTACCGCTGGCGTGACGAGCGTTTGCTGGAGACGATCAACCACCCCCTGCTGTTCGCCACCCGGGAGCGGGCCGGGCGAGAGGCCCAGCCGACGGCCGGCGTGATCGACAGCCAGAGCGTGAAAACCACGGAAAGTGGCGGACCGGCGGGGTATGATGCCGACAAGAAAACAAAAGGCAGGAAGCGTCATATCCTGACCGATACGGAAGGCTTCTTCGTCACCGCCTTCGTTCACGCCGCCGATATCCAGGACCGTGACGGCGCGCCGGGGGACTGTCAGGATTTCCGTGTGTGGGCGGGCATAAGATCGGCGTCACCAGCAGCAGTGTCGAGCGCCGGATTACCAATGCCAAACTCGATCCGACCTTCCTCATGGCGGATGTCGAGATTGTCGCGACCTATGAACTCTACAACATCAACCGCACCAAGCTCGAAAACCTGATCCATCGCGTTTTCGGGGAGGCGCGCCTTGATATCGAGATTAAAGACCGCTTTGGCCAGCCCGTGAAGGCGCGTGAATGGTTCCTCGTTCCGCTGTTCGTGATCGACGAGGCGGTCGAGAAGATCAAGGACGGGACGATTTCGAATTTTGTCTATGACCCCAACTTGGCCGTTTTGAAGCGTGTGAGGTGAGCGACGTGCTGACACATATCAGCCTGATCAGGAATGTGGGGCTTTGATTCCGTATCTGTCGGCGCCAGCGTCCCGTTTGAGAAATTGACCGTGATCTATGGAGAAAACGGGGTGAATCGTATCAAATCTCCCGCACATAGGCGACAATCGAGTCGTCAAGATGCATGCCGAGATTGAGACTGCATAAAGTCAATCTTTTCATAAGCGTAGGAAATTGACGGTATATTTGACGGTATTTAAGATTTTGACGAAAGAGATTGTCTATATATTTCAGGTAGATGCCATTTCAATTGATCATCGAGTGGGAGTGAGCGAGTGGGAATGCGGCGCTGGTCCTGTCGCAGAATGAATTGAAACATCCTGCAAGGTAAATGCGCGCGTTTGTCTGTTGCCTAAAAACGCCCCGGCCATTTCTGGTCGGGGCGCTCTTTCTGACGATGCCGTCAGATCAGGCGAGCAACAATTCGCCGATCTGAACGGCATTGAGCGCGGCGCCCTTGAGCAACTGATCGCCTGCAACAAACATCGCAATCGAGCGGCCCGTCGGATCGGAAATATCCTGACGGATACGACCGACGAGAATATCGTCCTGACCGGACGCATCTTTCGGCATCGGGAAATAATTGTTGGCGACATCGTCAACGATTTTCACACCCGGCGCTTTCGACAGGATGGCGCGAACCTCATCCGGTGTGATCGGATTTTCGCATTCAAAATCGAGGGCTTCCGAATGGGCGCGCAACACCGGCACGCGAACGCATGTCGCCGTGACACGAATATCGGGATCGCCGAAAATCTTGGTCGTTTCCTTCACCATCTTCAGCTCCTCTTCGTTGTAGCCCGTCACCGGGTCCACCTTTGAATTGTGGCTGAAAACATTGAACGGATAGGGATGCGGAATGATCGTCTGCTCGAATGGTTCGCCCGCCAGAAAAGCACGCGAGGCCTGTTCCAGTTCTTCCATCGCTGCCGCGCCCGCGCCCGATGCGGCCTGATAGGTCGCGGCAATCAGACGCTTCACCCGGTTTTTCCGATGGATCGGCCAAAGCGGTGTGATTGCGATGATCGTCGAGCAGTTCGGATTGGCGATGATGCCCTTATGCGTCTTGGCCGCTTCCGGGTTCACCTCCGGAATGACGAGCGGCACATTCGGGTCCATGCGGAAGGCCGATGAGTTGTCGATCATCACCGCACCGGCATCGACAACGGCCTTGGCAAATTGGCGCGAAATCCCGCCGCCTGCCGAGAAGAAGGCAATGTCCACACCCTTGAAGCTGTCGGCGGTCAGTTCTTCGACCGTGATTTCCTCGCCGCGAAATGTCATGCGTTTGCCGGCCGAGCGCGCTGAAGCCAGCAGCTTCAGTTTCGAAACCGGGAAGTTCCGCTCTTCAAGACAACGCAGCATTTCGACGCCGACAGCGCCTGTGGCGCCGGCAATCGCGACGACAGGATTGGGGTTCATTTTTCTCTCCATATGCGGCTTTTCGGGCCGCCTTCATGCAAGCGCGTGGCTATAACAGCCCGTGCGGGCCCGTGGCAAGAGCGCGGCGCGGCGCCATGGCTTTCCGCCCTGCAAGCAGTTAGTCTGACGCGATGTTTTTGGCGAGATTCTGCGGAGAAGCCCCGAAATGAGCCGGAAAAAGCTCGACGTTCGACCAGCGGTGATCGAGGCCTATAGCGGCGCCTGGAACCATTTCAACGAAATGGTCCGCCTCATCTGGTTGCCGGGCCTGCTCTACATTCTTGGTGTGCTGCTCGCCAGCGTCTATCAGGCGCGCAACGAAATGCTGCTTGCCGTCCTGCTCAATCTGGCGACGCTGTTTCTCTGGCCGATCATCGCCGTGGCGTGGCATCGCTTTATCCTGCTGGGCGACACGACGAACCGCGCTTTCAATTTTACATTCGGTCGCCGCCACACACGTTTTCTGATAGCCACGGTGCTGATCGTGCTGATGCTCATTCCCGGCCTGACGCTGCTCATGGTCGGCAATGAACTGGCGCAAACGGCACCGGACAAAACCGGCACCATCACCATGCTCATGCTGGGCGGGTTCACGCTATTGGGGCTTGCGGCTTATTACGTGCCGCGCCTGTCCCTGCTGTTGCCAGCCGTGGCAGTTGACGATGCGCCCGACCCGCGACTGCTCATCGAGGCGACGCGCGGCAATTACTGGCGGCTCATCGCGCTGGTCGCGCTGACATCGATGCCCGTCATCGTGCCTTATTATTTTCTCGCCGTGATCCTCGTGCTCATCGGCATGCCACCCGCCATCATGCTGATCTTCGCGCCCGTGGTGACAATCTTCCTCGCCATCCTCAATGTCGCCGTGCTGTCGATTGCCTATCGCGAGCTTGTCGGCCCGGCAGGCACCTTGCCACCCCGGTCGGAGCCGGAAAACCCGCTTGCCTGAGGTGCATAGCCGTTTTGCCGACAGTTTCTAAGTCTGAAAGTTTGCTCACTTCTGCTAAGGCTCTCTCATGATTGCAACGCATGTCTGCATGGCGGGGGTAACGCGAAGTGTCTAATGGATATGGCAGAAATTATAGAGCATGAAATGAAGCGCGACCGCGTGAGCCTGGTTCTTAACGATCTCTGAGAAGCCATTGGTCAGGCGCTTGAATTAGGTCAGACATGGGCTCGGCAATCCTGTAATTGCGAGACTTGGAAAGAGCAGGGGAACTCGTCAGAATCGGGGTAGTGAAAAGGGAGGATTTGAATGAAACGAGTAATAATTATCGGGCTTGTTGTCGTCGCGATGTCCAGCACGGGAGCGGTATCAGCCGCCTCCATCGACAAGAATATCTATGATCCCTATACGCGCGCGGACTATCCTAAGACTTTCGCCACATGGGGAGCTAAAGGCGTGAAGAGGATCAACGCCATGCGCATAGCGGCAGCGGAGAAAGCCGCTGCCTCTTCTGAATGCGATAGCGTCGAAACTGCCGATCTTTCCGATAATCGCAGCATACCAAAGACCCGTATTGTCATTTTCGTTGACTGTAGAAACGGCAAGCGTTTCTACATTGGTGAAAATGAGGTCGATTTGCCTGCGCAATCGGAAGAAACAAAAATGAGTGGCCTTTCGGACAGAGCGGCTCTTAGCCGCTGCGAAGAGGCTCTCAAGGGCGCACTGCGCTATCCATCGACTTATGATCCGGATTTCGGTGGAAAAGGCGTTTACCGCGCACCGACCACCGGCAATGTTGTTGCCACGATTGACTTTGAAGCCAAAAATGGGTTCGGCAATGTGATACCGCAACGCGCCAAATGCTATTTCAATGGCGCCGGCATGGAGGGTCCAGAAATCGCCGATAGGTGAGGCGGGTGTATCGACGGTAGTGTCTCAGGTTGAAGAGCATGTACTTCAACTCCAGCAAAACAACGGGGTGTCTCAAGTTTGCCGCTGAGAATTTTTGCGCGGCCCTTGGGTCTTACGCCTTGCGATATTCAAGGCGTAGCAGAACTGATTCAAACTGACCCACTACCCCCAATCCAGCCTGATTGCGTTCCGGACGCATATTTTGTAGGGTCGCGCCACCAAGGATCAGCCGGGCGCCGGGAGGCGTCCCAAAAGGTATCCAGGGGCTTGGGAGACAAGCTCTTTTCGCCGCGGCACCGGCCGCTGTCGCAATCCCGCGTGTCTGTCCCCCTATAAGGGGAACCATGCCCCGCGTCAGGAATGATCCCATGTCCGTGCAATCCAAGATCAAGCGCGTCACCGTTCCCGAAATTCGCGCCCGCAAGGGCGGCGAGCCGATTGTCTCACTCACCGCCTATCACGCCCATACCGCGCGCTTCATCGACCCCTATGTCGATTTCCTGCTCGTCGGTGACAGCCTCGGCATGGTCATGTACGGCATGGAAACGACGCTCGGCGTCACGCTCGACATGATGATCGCGCATGGCGCGGCTGTGATGCGCGGCACAGAGCATGCGCTTGTCGTCGTCGATATGCCCTTCGGCTCCTATGAAGAGAGCCGCGAAATCGCCTTCCGCAATGCTGTGCGCGTCATCAAGGAAACCGGCTGCACCGCCGTCAAGATCGAAGGCGGGGCGCGCATTGCCGACACGATCCATTACCTCAACGAGCGCGGCATTCCGGTTATGGCGCATATCGGCCTCACGCCGCAGTCCGTACAGGTGATGGGCGGCTTCAAGACACAAGGCCGCGACGAGGATGAATGGGCCGCCATTGAGGCCGATGCCCGCGCCGTTGCCGAGGCAGGCGCCTTTGCCGTCGTGCTGGAAGGCATGGCCGAGCCGCTTGCCGCCAAGATCACGCGGGACATCCCCATTCCGACCATCGGCATCGGCGCTTCGCCGCTCTGCGACGGGCAGATTCTGGTGCTGGAAGACATGCTGGGCCTGTCGCCCAAGCCGCCCAAATTCGTCAAGGAGTACGGCACGCTGGGGGCCCAGATCGCCGGTGCTGCCGAGGCTTATGCCCGCGAGGTGCGTTCACGCGCCTTCCCGGCGGCTGAAAACACCTATACGATGAAAAAAACAAAATAGCTCAAGGCGTTGCGCCCGGTTCTTCGGCTTTTGACCAAGCTGTTTGCGGTTTGCCATTGGCAGGCAGCCGGGCTATTTTACGCCGCCTGCGGGAGGCAGGTATGCCGGATGGGGTCCATCCGTGCTGAAAGTCTTATCGTCGCCGTTTCCATCCTCCCCCGGCCATTGCCCTGGAGTTTCCCTTGACCGATCTCTTTCGCGAAGTCGAAGAAGACCTTCGCCGCGAACGCTTCCAAAAATTGTGGGACGCCTATGGCCTTTATGTGGTCGGGGTGGCTGTGGCGATTGTTGTCGTGACGGCGAGCGTTATCGGCTGGCGGGCCTGGGAAAAATCGCGCAACGAGGCCGCTTCCGCTGCGTATGGCGAAATGGTCAAGGCAATCACCGGTTCGGCGAAGCCGGATGCCGAAGTGGCCAAGGCCTTTGCCGACTTTGCCGACAGGAATTCGGGCGGCTATGCCTATCTGGCGCGGTTGCACGAAGCTGCGGCACTGCTGAAAAGTGGCGACAAGCCGGGCGCTGCCAGGGCCTATGACGCGATTGCGGACGATGCGGCAGCACCGGACATGATCTCCGGCCTTGCCCGAATCAAATCGGCCATGATCGCCGTTGATACGGCCAGCTATGACGACATGAAGGCGCGTCTGGCCGATCTCGTCGCGGATACGTCCGCCTGGCGCGCCAATGCCCATGAAATTCTGGCGCTCTCTGCCTTCAAGGCAAAAAAATATGTCGAAGCCAATGCGCATGCGCAGGCCGTAATCGACAATCAGGAAGCCTCGCCCGGTCTGCGCGACAGGGCACATGTGCTGCAAGCCGTCGTCGCCCCTGATTTGCCGTCATTGGCCGATACGATAAAGGTCGTCCCGGCAACGCCTGCGACAGCGGGGGATACCAGTCAGTCAGCACCGGCCAACACGGCTGGCGGCGCCACAGCGGAGTAATCCAGTTATGACGGTCAATTTGCTGAAAACGGGTGCACGACGTGTGGCCGTAATGTCTGTGGTTCTGGCAAGTCTTGCCGGTTGCGGCATAACGGATGTGTTCTCGGAAGGGGACGTGACCAAACTGCCCGGCAAACGCCTTTCGGTGATGGAACTCGACACCAAACTTGATGTCGATCCCTCGTCCGCCGATATCGACGTGGTTCTGCCCAAGCCCTATGAGAACAAGGACTGGACGCAGCCCGGTGGTTCGGCAGACAACGCCAATTATCATCTCGCGGCGCCTGGCGGCCTGACCAGGGTCTGGAACACAAGTGCTGGCACAGGCACCGGCGGCGCCGCCCAGCTTACCGCGACGCCGATTGTTGCCGAAGGCAAGGTCTTTGTTCTCGATGCCGCGAGCCAGGTCAGCGCCTATGACATGAAATCCGGCAACCGTCTCTGGGAACAGGAACTTGTGCCCGAGGGTGAAGACGCTGATGAAGGTCGCGGCGGCGGCATCGCCTATGACAATGGCAAACTCTTTGTCGTCACGGGCTTTGGCGCGGCGTATGCGCTCAATCCGGCCAGCGGCGCGATCATCTGGACCAAGAATATCGGCGAACCTTACCGTGCCGCACCCACCGCCAATGGCGGTCGTGTCTTCGCGATCACGGCAGACAATCAGATGATCTGCATGACGCAGGAAAATGGCGAGATTCTCTGGCGCCATCGTGGCATCACGGAAAGCGCTGGCATCCTCGCCACGACAAGCGCGGCTGTGGCAGGTTCCACGGTTGTCGCGCCTTATTCGTCGGGCGAACTGTTCGCGCTGCGCGTTGAAAACGGCACGGCTGTGTGGAGCGACTCGCTCACCCGCACCGGCAATGTGACCGCCCTGAGCGAACTCAACGACATTGCCGGACGCCCGGTCATCGATCGTGACCGTGTCATCGCAATCAGCCATGCCGGACGCATGGTGTCGATTGACTTGCGCACAGGCGAGCGCGTCTGGACTCGCGACATTGCCGGCGTGCAAACGCCTTGGGTGGCTGGTGACTTCATCTTCCTCGTGACGACGAAGCAGGAAGTGGTGGCGCTGTCGCGTCGCGATGGTCGCATCCGCTGGATCAGACAGCTTCCGCGTTTTGAAGATGAAACAGACCGCACCGAACCCATCGTCTGGAGCGGCCCGGTGCTTGTCAGCGATCGGCTGCTGCTTGTCTCGTCCAATGGACAGGCCGTTTCAATCTCCCCCTATACAAGCGAGATCAAGGGACGTATCGACATTCCAGATGGCACCTTCATTGCGCCGGTTGTTGCCGATGGCATGGTCTTCATCATTACCAAGGATGCAGAGCTTTTTGCTCTGAAGTAGGTGAGACGCAAGGGGCTTTCCCCGGGCACTCCCATTTGTGTGTATGTTTTGGCATGCCTTCCTGTTGCGCCCCTGGTGCAACGGGAAGTCTGTCATGAGAGGCGACGAACGTGACTTTCAAGGTTGCCATTGTAGGCAGACCCAATGTCGGCAAATCGACCCTGTTCAACAGGCTCGTCGGCAAGCGGCTGGCGCTTGTCGATGACACGCCGGGCGTCACGCGTGACCGTCGCGAAGGGGACGCCCGTCTGGGCGACCTTGAGTTCACCGTCATTGACACAGCCGGTCTTGAAGAAGCCTTTGACGACAGTCTCGAAGCGCGCATGCGGCGCCAGACCGACCGCGCCGTGGCCGAAGCCGATATTTGCCTGCTCTTGATCGACGCGCGCGCGGGCACGACGCCGCTCGACAAGCGCTTCTCGCAAATCCTCCGCAAGTCGCCCACGCCCGTCATTCTTGTCGCCAATAAATGCGAAGGCGGGGCCGGCGAGGCAGGGCGCATGGAAGCCCATGAACTGGGCCTGGGTGAACCGCTTGCCCTTTCTGCCGAGCATGGCGAAGGTCTGGCCGGGCTCTATAACGCGCTGCGTCCCTATGCAGACAGCATCAGCGCTGCCGAAAGCGAACAGGCCATCGAAGATGCCCTCGCCAATGATCAGGAAGAGGGCTTCGACCCTGAAGCGCCTTACGAGCCAGACCTTGAAGCGCCGCTTCGCATCGCCGTTGTCGGTCGACCCAATGTCGGCAAATCGACACTCATCAATCAGCTTCTCGGCGAAGACCGCATGTTGACCGGGCCGGAAGCGGGCATCACGCGTGACTCCATTGGCGTCGAATGGAGCTGGCGCAGCCGCCGCGTCAAACTTTTTGATACGGCGGGAATGCGCCGTCGCGCCCGTGTGACCGAAAAGCTCGAACGGTTGTCCGTCGCCGATACGCTGCGCGCCGTGCGCTTTGCCGAGGTTGTCGCAATTACGCTTGATGCCACCATGCCCTTTGAGCGACAGGATTTGCATATCGCCGATCTCGTCGAGCAGGAAGGCCGCGGCCTCATCATCGTTGTCAATAAATGGGACCTGATTGAAGACCCGCAGGCCAAGCTGCGCGAATTGCGCGAGGAGCTGGAGCGTCTCCTGCCGCAGATCCGTGGCGTGCCGATCCTCACCCTCTCGGCGCTCACAGGCCGCAGTGTCGAAAAGCTGATGCCGGAAATCGAGAAGGTGCATACGCGCTGGAATGCGCGTGTCTCGACAGCGCGTCTCAATCGCTGGCTTGAGGAAGCGACCTCGCGCCATGCGCCGCCAGCGTCAAAAGGCCGCCCGATCAATCTGAAATATATGGCGCAGGTCAAATCGCGCCCGCCGACCTTTGCGGTCTTCTCCAGCCGCGCCGATGAAGTGCCAACGTCCTACAAGCGCTACATGGTCAATAATCTGCGCGAGACGTTTGATCTGCCGGGCGTTCCCATTCGACTGCATATGCGCAAGGGCAAGAACCCCTATGCCGACAAAAAGAAGTAAAGCGCCTCAGGCCCGCACTTTTTCGTAGATAATGGTTTCGCCGTTCTTCATGCAGCCCGGCATGGCGAGTTCAATGAACAGCGGCACAAGATCGGCAGGCCTTGTCAGGCCCGTCGGGTCCTCGCCCGGCATGGCTTTCTTGCGCATGGCTGTGCGCGTCGGGCCGGGGCTGACGAGATTGACGCGGATATTGGTCTTCTCGCATTCCGCCGCCCATGTGCGCGCCATGGCATTGAGCCCCGCTTTGGTGATGGCATAACCACCCCAATAGGGCTTGTTCTTGTCGGCGGCACCCGACGTCACGAAAATGGCGCGCCCCGCCTCCGAGCGCTTCAAGAGCGGCTCGAAGGAACGGATCATCCGGTAATTGGCCGTCAGGTTGGTCGTGATGGTCTTGTCCCAATCCTTCGGGTCCATATGCGACAGGGGCGTCAGCGTGCCGAGCGATCCGGCATTGGCGACCAGAATGTCAAGCTTGCCCCAGCGTTCGTAAATCGTCGCGCCCAATCGATCAATCGCGCCGAGATCCGTCAGGTCGAAAGGCACAAGCGTCGCCTTGCCGCCGATCTTGTTGATCTCGTCATCCACTTCTTCAAGCCCGCCAACCGTTCGGGCGACCAGAATGACATGTGCGCCTTCTGCCGCCATGCCGAGCGCAACCGCGCGACCAATGCCGCGCGATGCGCCGGTGATGACCGCCAGGCGATCTTGAAGACGTCCGTTCATGTAATGACTCAAGCTATTTCAGCAAGCAGGGATAATTGACGCGTGCGCTGCTCACCGGCGCGATCTGTCAGTGGCGTTGGATAGTCGCCGGTGAAACAGTGATCGGTCAGTTGCGGATGTTCCTGATCGCGGTGGTTGAAACCGAGGGCCCGATAAAGGCCATCGACGGAAATGAAGGCGAGGCTATCCACACCGATATAGGCGCGCATGCCTTCAAGGTCATAGTTCGAGGCGAGCAACTGCTCGCGCTCCGGCGTGTCGATGCCGTAAAAATCGGAATGCGTGATGGGCGGGCTGGCCACCCGCAGATGCACTTCGCGCGCACCCGCTTCATACATCATTTTCACGATCTTGATCGAGGTCGTGCCACGCACCACAGAGTCGTCCACCAGGATGATCCGCTTGCCTGCCACAATGGCGCGATTGGCATTGTGCTTCAGCTTCACGCCAAGTTGACGAATATGCTGTGTCGGTTCAATGAAAGTGCGCCCGACATAATGATTGCGAATAATGCCAAGCTCAAACGGAATGCCGGACTCGGTGGCATAGCCAAGCGCGGCCGGCACGCCTGAATCCGGCACCGGGATCACGACATCAGCCTCGACATGGCTTTCGCGGGCAAGCTCCTGCCCGAGATTCTTGCGCACATTGTAAACGCTGCGACCGCCAACAACGCTGTCGGGGCGTGCAAAGTAGATATATTCAAACACGCAGGGCCGGGCTTTCTGCGGCGGGAAGGGGTGGATCGATTCAATCCCCTCGCGGGTGCAGACGACGATTTCACCGGGCTCGATCTCGCGCACAAACTCGGCGCCGATAATGTCGAGCGCCACGGTTTCCGAGCAGAGGATCCAGGCGTCTGCAAGTTTGCCGAGAATGAGCGGGCGGATACCGAGCGGGTCACGCGCCCCGATGAGCTTCTTGTTGGTGATTGCGACCAGCGCATAGGCGCCTTCGATCTGGCGCAGCGCATCGACAAAGCGGTCCATCACGCGCGGTTTCTGACTGCGCGCGACAAGCTGGAGAATGGTCTCGGTGTCGGAGGTGGACTGGAAGATCGCGCCTGCGCGGACAAGCTCATTGCGCAGCGAGATGGCATTGGTCAGATTGCCATTATGCGCGATGCCGAAACCGCCGCCCCAAAGGTCAGCGAAAAGCGGCTGCACATTGCGCAGGATCGTCTCGCCCGTCGTCGAATAGCGCACATGGCCAATCGACACATCGCCCTTGAGGCGCTCAATGATTTTTTCGCTGGAGAAATGATCCCCTACCAGACCCATGCGGCGTTCCGAATGGAAGTGCTCGCCATCATAGGCGACGATCCCGGCGGCTTCCTGACCGCGATGCTGAAGCGCATGAAGGCCGAGCGCCGTCAGTGCGGCGGCATCGGGATGGCCGAAAACACCAAACACGCCACATTCATCATGCGGCTTGTCTTCGGCGAGTTCATCGTCGCTGATGGAGAGGCCAAGCGGGGCTCGCAGAGCGGGAACCGGCTCGCTGGATCTATCGAAAGAGAAACGCATCTGCTCAGACATCGTCTGGACTCCTGCAAGGATCCTGTACGTCACTGGCCTGTCGTGTTCTCAAACAGGCGATCGAGTCCCCTCCGTTCGGAGGTGTTATAGCCTGCGTCTTTATCCGTGTCAGCGTCCGATTTTTGCGTTTTTGTGTCGTTTCCCTGATTTGTCGCAGGACTTTGGGGCGGTTGGCTCGGGGCGCTATTGCCAGGATAGGCGCGCGCCCGATCGGGGCTGGCCGGGCTGTACCCCTGTGGCGCCAGCGAGAACAGCCAACTGGCGCAATCTTCAACCATAGGGCGCAAACGCGCATTGCGAATCCAGTCGGGCTGATCGGCACGATTGGGTACCAGCCATGTGAAAAATAGGTATGCAATGGTGACAATCAAGAGGCCACGCGCCAGACCAAAGGCAAAGCCCAGCGTGCGGTCGAGCAGTTCGGCGCGGTGATGCAGGTCGAGAATGGAATCGGACCAGCGCAAGGTCAGCGCGGCGCAGACCACATAGCCAGCGATGAAGATGCCCAGTGCGGACAAAACGGACGCAAGCCAGGGTGGCGACACCACTTCACGCACCAGAGGCGTCACATAGGGAAAGAGCCAGAGTGCCAGCAGCGCGCCCACAACCCAGGCAAAGATCGACAGGAGTTCGTTGGTCAGACCGCGCAGCAAGGCCAGCACGCTCGAAATGAGCAATACACCGATCACGATCACGTCGAATAATGTCACGCCCGCCCTCCGAACTTCACAGCGAAATTATACCTCAACCGGGCCTTTCTTGCCGCGTCCGGATCGCTCCCCGCCGGCCAAATGGGCAATAAGCCCGGCAAGATCTTCGATCTCGGTTAATTTCAGGCCGGTCGAAGGACGTTGGCGGGCGCTGGAGGCAGGCAAAATGGCCCGCTTGAAGCCAAGTTTCTCGGCTTCCTTGAGTCGTGCCTCCATCTGGCTCACCGGACGCACGCTGCCTGAAAGGGCAATCTCGCCAAAAATCACGCAGTCGGAGGGCAGGGCATTGCCGGTGATCGAGGAAACAAGCGCGCCTGCCACGGCAAGGTCGGCGGCAGGCTCATTGATTCGCAATCCACCCGCGACATTCAGATAGACATCCTGTCCGCCAAGGCTGAGCCCGCAACGCGCGTCGAGCACGGCGAGCACCATGGACAGGCGGCCCGAGTCCCAGCCGACAACAGCACGGCGTGGCGTCCCGAGCGAGCTTTGCGCGACCAGCGCCTGGATTTCGACAAGCACCGGCCTTGTGCCTTCAATGCCGGCAAAGACCGCACTGCCGCTTGATTCGCCGTCGCGCTCGCCCAGAAACAGCGCCGAGGGGTTGGGCACTTCCGAAAGGCCAAGTTCGCCCATCTCAAAGACGCCGATTTCATTGCCCGGTCCGAAGCGGTTTTTCACCGCCCGCAAAATGCGGAACTGATGGCCGCGTTCGCCTTCAAAATAAACCACCGTATCGACCATATGCTCGACAACGCGCGGACCGGCAATCTGGCCGTCCTTTGTCACATGGCCGACGAGAATGATTGACGTGCCGTGCCGTTTGGCAAAGCGCACAAGTTCCTGCGAGCAGGCACGCACCTGTGCCACAGTGCCTGGTGCTGAATCGAGCGCATCCGTCCACATGGTTTGAATCGAATCGATGACAACAGCCTGAGGCGGCGTGCCTGTGCCCAGCGTTGCCAGAATATCCTTGAGATTTGTCTCCGCCCCGAGCGCGACTGGCGCATCCGCCAGACCAAGCCGCCTGGCGCGCATACGAACCTGTGCAATCGCTTCTTCACCGGAAATGTAAACGACGTTCGCCCTGTTGCGTCCAAAGGCGGCCATGGCCTGCAACAAGAGCGTTGATTTGCCGATACCCGGATCCCCGCCGATGAGAATGGCCGATCCGGCAACGAGCCCACCGCCCAGCACGCGGTCAAACTCGGCAATGCCGGACATCAGCCGCGGCGGTTCGGCCGTTTCGCCCGCCATGGACACAAGCTCGATCACGCGGCCCTTATGACCGGCCGCCTTCAGAGGCCCGCCCCCGACGCCGGCGCTTTCAGGCAGTTCTTCGACTATCGTGTTCCACTCGCCGCATGACTCGCATCGTCCCGCCCAGCGCGGCGCTCCCGCCCCGCAAGACTGACAGACATAGAGACGTTGGACGCGGGCCATGACGTTACCGATATTCGGGACGGGAGGACGCGTCCCGTGTGATTAGGGCTTGAGAACTTCCATATGGATCGGACCTTCGGCGCGTCCATGAATAAACTGGTCAACATAGGCATTGCCGCTCTGATCCACCTCGGCGCGTGTGCCCGACCAGATGATCTTGCCCTTGTAGATCATGGCGACCTTGTCGGCGATCTTGCGTGCGCTCGCCATGTCATGGGTGATGGAGAGCGTTGTCGCGCCAAGCTCTTTGACGCTGTTAACGATCAGTTCGTTGATCACATCCGCCATGATCGGATCAAGGCCGGTTGTCGGTTCATCAAAGAAGATGATTTCAGGATCGGCGGCAATGGCGCGCGCCAGTCCGACGCGCTTCTGCATGCCACCGGAAAGTTCGGCCGGATAAAGCGCGCCAACCTCAGCCCCCAATCCCACCTTGGCGAGTTTTTCAAAGGCGATGTTGCGCGCCTTGGCGCGTTTCATCTTGCGGCCCTGAATAAGACCAAAGGCGACATTCTCCCAGACCGGCAAACTGTCAAACAAGGCGCCGCCCTGAAACAGCATGCCAAACTTGCGCAGCGTTTCTTCACGCGCACCGGCATCCATTTTCAGAACATTCTTGCCATCGACCAGGATCTCGCCGCGATCCGGGCGAATGATGCCAAGCACGCATTTGAGCATCACCGATTTGCCCGTGCCCGAACCGCCGATGACGACGAGCGAGGAACCGCGGTCAACGGTGAGATTGATCCCATCCAGCACAACCTTGGAGCCGAAACGCTTATGCACGTCCTTGAGTTCGATTTTGAAGTCGCTCATACCGCCCTCACTTCGCAAACAGCAATGACGTCATCACATAGTTTGACGCCAGAATGAGGATGGAAGCCGTCACCACGGCATTGGTTGTGGCCCGTCCCACGCCCTGCGCGCCGCCCTTGCTGTTGAAGCCGTGATAGCAGCCCATCATGGCGATGACGAAACCAAATACCGCAGCCTTGATGAGGCCCGAGGTCACATCGTCAGCCTTCAGGAAATCAACCGTGTTCTTGATGTAGACACCGGCATTGAAATCCAGTGACTGCGTGCTGACGACAAAACCGCCCATCACGCCAATCACGTCGGCGATGAAAACGAGGAGGGGCAGCGTCACGACAGCGGCGACAATGCGCGGCGCCACGAGATATTTGTATGGGTTCGTTGACAGCGTCGTCAGCGCATCGATCTGTTCGGTGACGCGCATCGTGCCAAGCTCGGCGGCGATGGCGGCGCTGACGCGACCCGCCACCATCAGACCAGCCATCACGGGGCCAAGTTCACGTGTGATGCCCAGCGCCACGATCGTTGCCACAATCGATTCAGAATTGAGCTGGCTGCCGCCATAATAGATTTGCAGGGCGAGCGCGCCGCCAGTGAAAAACGCGGTCAGCGCCACCACGGGCAGCGAGAAATACCCAATCCGCATCATTTGCTGCAACAGCAACCGGCCAAAGAAGGGCGGGCGCAGGGTATGCGTGATGCTGGTCCAGACAAAGACCGACAGCTTGCCGATATCGCCAAGTGTCTCGATGACAACACGCCCGATAATGGCGAGGAAATTCATGCGCGGTCTCCATGGGTGATGGTGCCGCCAGATTGGTAGATTCGCATATAACGCTGCCCCAGGCTGGTGAGGATTTCATAGCCGATGGTTCCGGCCCTTAGCCCCACATCATCAAGGTTAATATTTGGTCCGATCAACTCGGCGAGGTCGCCACGTCTTATAATACCTTCAGGCACATGGGTCACGTCTATGGTCAGCATGTCCATCGAAATCCGACCGGCGACAGGCGCAAAAACGCCGCCAATGAAGACGCCGCCACCCGGTGCCGTCTCATTTGACACCAAGGCAGGGCGACTGAGCGACCGGAAATAGCCATCCGCATAACCGACCGAGAGAATGGCCAGCCGCTGCTGCCCTGCGACGCGATACGTCGCGCCATAGCCAACGCCAGCGCCGTCTCGCGCCGCGCGCACTTGCAGGACGCGCGCCTGCGCCCTCACAACGGGCCTGAAGGGATTGGCGCGGTCCGAGAAGGGATTGCCGCCATAAAGCCCGATCCCTGGTCGCACAAGGTCATACTGGAAAGCTGTGCCCAGAAACGCGCCACCCGAATTGGCAAGGCTCGCAGGCTTGGCGCGCAAATCATCAGGCAATTGCGCCCGCAACGCCTCAAAGGCGAGCCGCTGGCGTTCATTCATCGGATGGTCCGGCTCATCGGCGCAGGCCAGATGGCTCATCACAAGCGTGATATCAACGCCTTTGAGCAGGTCTGGCGATGCGGCGATCAGCCCGGCATCGGATTCGGGGATTCCAAGCCTTGTCAGCCCGGTATCGAAATGCAGGGCGGCTGGCAGGTCTTTGCCCAGCCGTTTGGCCTCTGCCGCCCAATCAGCCAATTCGGCAAGACTGCCAAGGCAAGGGCGCAAGCCATAAGCGCTGTAAAACGAAGCGGCGGCAGGAAAGAGGCCGTTTAGGACATAAATCACCGCTTCCGGCAGTATCTTGCGCAAGTCGCGGCCCTCGGCCGCTTCAGCCACAAAGTAATGGCGGCAACCTTCCGCCCAGAGCCGCCGTGAAACAGGGCCAATACCCAGCCCATAGGCATTCGCCTTGACGATGGCCGCCGTTGCAGCGCCAGGCACCCGGGACGCGATCAGCTGATAATTATGCGCCAGCGCATCAAGGTCGATGAGCAGCAGGCCACCGGCTGCGGCAATTTCCGCAGCATGGTCCCCGGCGGCCATCGCCATGGTGTCAGGCAGGCTCACAACAGGATTTCCAGGTCGAGGCGGGCAGCAGGGCGGGCGAAAGGGGCGGGCATCGGGGCAGCGGGTCCTGTGGCAACAAACGCAGGCTTCCGTCGGCTAATCTGCCAACTTCAGCACAAACTCATGAGACATTGCTCAAGCGCCGAGCCTAGCACGGCGACAGGGGTTCTTGCCCATATCTCAATGCGCCAAATCTATTCAAACGCATCCTGCATATGCGCCTGATCGAGGTCCGAGAAGCGGGTGACATCGGCCTGGAATTGCATTTTCACCGTGCCAGTGGGGCCATGGCGCTGTTTGCCGATAATCACCTCGGCCAGCCCGTGCACATGCCCCATTTCGTCCTGCCAGGCCAGATGCTCGGGCGTGCCTTCGCGCGGTTCGCGGCGTGAGACATAATATTCCTCACGGAACACAAACATCACCACGTCGGCGTCCTGCTCGATCGAACCCGATTCGCGCAAATCCGAGAGTTGCGGTCGCTTGTCTTCGCGCGCTTCCACCTGACGCGAAAGCTGCGACAAAGCCAGGATCGGCACATTGAGTTCCTTGGCCAGCGCCTTCAAACCGGTCGTGATCTGCGTCACTTCCTGCACGCGATTGTCGCCATATTTGCCGCCACCGGAGAGTAGCTGCAAATAGTCGATGACGAGCAGCCCAAGGCCGCGTTGCCGCTTCAGACGGCGCGCCCGCGCAGCCAGTGTGGCGATGGTCAGGCCACCCGTATCATCGATATAAAGCGGAACGGACTGCAATTCGCGCGAGGCTTCCACGAGCTGATGAAACTCTTCTTCCGCGATCTTGCCGCGACGAATGCGTTCGGATGGCACGCCGGATTGTTCGGCGAGCAGACGTGTGGCGAGCTGTTCAGCCGACATTTCGAGCGAGAAGAAACCGACAATCGCCCCGTCGAGCACTTTCACGCTGCCATCGGGATGGTGTTCGGCCTTGTAGGCCTTGGCCGCATTGAAAGCGATGTTGGTGGCCAGCGCCGTTTTGCCCATCGACGGGCGACCGGCCAGAATGATGAGATCGGATGGCTGCAAGCCCCCAAGCCGTGAATCAAGATCGCGCAGGCCCGATGAAATGCCCGAGAGGCCGCCATCGCGCTCATAAGCGGCAGCCGCCATGTCGATGGCAACCTTCAGCGCCTCATGAAAGTTCTGGAACCCGCCTTCATATTTGCCGCTCTCGGCAAGCTGATAAAGCGCCTGTTCGGCATCGAGGATTTGCTGCGCAGGTGTATCGTCAATCGGTGCATCATAGGCACGATTGTGAATGTCCGTACCCACCGTAATCAGGTCGCGCCGCGTCGCCAGATCATAGATCATGCGCGCATATTCATCGACATTGATGATCGTGGTGGCGGCACCGGCAAGCCGCGCGAGATATTGCGGCCCGCCGATTTCGGCCAGCGCCTCGTCGCGCTCGAAATAGTTTTTCAGCGTCACAGGCGAAGCAAGATGGCCCGTCGTGATCAGCTTGGCGGCGGCTTCATAGATACGGCCATGCAGCGGATCGAAGAAGTGGCGCGGTTCGAGAAAGCTCGCAATCCGGTCATAGGCTTCGTTATTGATCAGCATGACGCCGATCAAGGCCTGTTCGGCTTCGATATTATGCGGCAACACGCGATAGCCCGGGGCATCGTCGTGATCGGCAATCTGATAGGCAGATGAGGCGTTTTCCATCTGATCCTTCTACGACACCAAATCATGCGCGAGTCCACGAAATGGCCCCTTGCGCGGACTATCAACAGCGAAGTTTTACAAGCCTGTGGATAACGGGGACAAAATCCCTGCCGCCGAAGCGACACCACACGGGCTGCGGGCCATTCTAGACTGAGTCGTTCCGGATCATGGGCCGCCTGACTGTCGGCCAAGGCATCAGGTCATTGTTTCATATGGTCAACAGTCTGATCTGAATTATGCCAATAGTCGTTTTCTGAGGAACAAGTCTATTCTCATCCCGGCACGCCCGCTGGGGGGCGTGCCGGTTTGGGAGAGAAAGAACAAATGATCGGCTCAAAATACGCGCCATTTGTCGGGCGCATACTCATCAGCATCCTTTTCATCATCGCGGGCGCAGACAAGGTGGCGACACCTGACGGCACCATGGGCTATATCGCCTCTGCCGGACTGCCATTTCCTGTCCTGGCCTATGCGGGTGCGCTCGCCGTGGAGCTTGGCGGCGGATTGCTGTTGCTCATCGGCTATCAGACAAGATGGGCGGCGCTGGCGCTTGCTGCCTTCACCATCGTCGCGGCGCTGATCTTTCACAGCAATTTCGCCGATCAGATACAGATGATCATGTTCCTCAAGAACCTCGCCATCATAGGCGGTCTCTTGCAGATCTATGCTTTTGGGGCAGGCGCCTTCAGCCTTGATGCGCGCCGCGGCGTCTGATCAGTCACCCGCCATCAAGCGACGCCCGGAATGCGTCGCCGCCAGATGCCGCTCACGCTCGATCATGTAATCGCGGGTGAGCGGCAGATTGTCGATCTTGCGGCTCAGCTGCAACTGGAAGACGACGAAGCCTTCATTGCGGAAGGATGTTTCGGAACCGCTGAGATAAAACTCCCACATGCGCGCAAAGCGTTCATCAAAGAGTGAAACCGCTTCAGCCCGCCGCGCCATGAAACGCCTGCGCCATTCGCGCAGCGTTTCGGCATAATGCAGCCGCAATATCTCCAGATCGGTCATGAAGAGGCCGCTATATTCAACAACCCTGGCGACTTCGCTGAAGGCGGGAATATAGCCACCGGGAAAAATATATTTCGCGATCCAGGGATTGGTCGCGCCCGGCCCGTCAAGCCGCCCGATCGTGTGAATGAGCGCGACGCCGTCCTTCGTCAGCAGACGGCGCACACCATCGAAATATTCCTTGTAATGACCGACGCCGACATGCTCGAACATGCCAACCGATACGATGCGGTCGAAGGTTTCATCAAGCAGACGATAATCCTTGAGATGGAACCTGACCCGATCGGAAAGGCCGCGATCCTTGGCGCGCTTCGTTGCGATCTTGTGCTGGGCTTCACTCAATGTCACGCCGACAACCTGCGCACCCGTCTCCTCCGCCAGTGTCAGCGCCATGCCGCCCCAGCCGCAGCCAATATCCAGCACCTTCATGCCGGGCTTGATATCGAGCTTGGCCGCGATGTGACGTTTCTTGGCGATTTGCGCTTCTTCAAGCGTCATATCGGGGCGGGCGAAATAGGCGCAGGAATATTGTTTGTCTTCATCAAGGAAGAGATCGTAAATCGCACCTTCAATGTCATAATGATGCGCGACATTTTTCTGCGCCTTGCCAATGGGGTTGTGCTGATCAATGCGGCGCTTCAGGCGGCGCAGCGTCCCATAAGCCCGAAACATCAGGGTCGGATAATCCTGACCGGTATTGCGTGTCAGAAGGTCAACGAGATCATAGACCGTTGCGGGTGGATCAATGGCGATGCGGCCATCCATATAGGCCTCACCAAGTTTCAGATAAGGATTGAGCGCCATTCCGGTGGCGACCTTGCGATCCAGCATCCGCACCGTCACGGGCATGCCCGTCCCATCGCCCAGCACATCGATACGGCCATTGGCGCCCACAATGGTGAGTGACCCTGTATCAACGATCTGTCGCATTAAAAAACGAAACAGCATGGCGTCGCACTCCCTGGAAAGGGCCGGCACATCCAAATGACCGAACCAATTTGGACGGCTCTATTCAAAGACAAAATCGCAGTCTTGCGCAAGGCGCAACTGTCAGGTTTGGTCTCACATTAATGTCGAAACTGTGTGATCGCACCAAGCAAAACGATCAGCAACACCGTCCAGACAATCATGCTCACATAGGTCGATTGCTTGGCATCGCGTTGCTCATACCAGGCACGCGGACGAATCCCGCGAATGAAAAATACAATCTGGGCGGTGAGGTTAATGCACACGATGTTGACGGCGAGAAGCGTGCCAGCGGCAATCGCAAGACCCGGTCGCGATGATCCGAGCATATAGCCGAAGGTCACGGTTGGCGGCATCAAAGCCACCGCCACCATCACCCCCACGACAGCGCTGGAGACATTTGTGGTCAGTGAAATGGCGCCAGCTGCACCGGCGGCAAGGGCGAGGATGACGCTGTCAAAACCAAGTTCCGTGCGCGCCATGAGTTCCGGCCCGGCATAGGTTTTTTGCATCAGGAGGCCCGCCAGCGCCGATCCCCCGATGGCCAGTCCAAGCCCGATGGCATTGGTTCGCGCCGCTTGAAAAATCAGGTCTCGATCACCCAGTGCCGAGCCGAAGGCGAGCGCCAGATTGGGGCCGAGCAGGGGAGCGATCACCATGGCGGCGATGATGACCGCCACATTGTCATTGAATAGGCCAATGGCGGCGACAATGGTGGAGAGCACCACGAGCCAGATAAAAGTACGGTCGGCCCGAGCGCCCCGCGATATTTCAACATAAAGCTGTTCGCGCAGCGTTGCTGTGGACGGCTTGTTTTTATCGTCGGTACCGCCTGGTTTTGGTTCGGGATCAGGGATGACCGCTTCCACGGGCAAAATGATGATGCGCCATCCCGGCTCTGCCCCAAGCGCCTTTTGCACATGGTCCACGAGATCCTGCTGATTGTCGGGATGAGCAAGAATGCGAACCGATTGATTGCCCGCTTCATCAGGCGGCGCAATCCGGCAGTCAAGCGCATGGAACTGATCTGCTATCGCTTGCAGCGTGTCGGCATGGCCAGACTTGGCGACAACCTCAAAAAGGCGAATGGGCAATGCGCATCTCCTCCGCGTGGGGGGCAAGTGTGGCGGGTAATGCGAGGTGATGCAATCAGGCCCGCGCACAAACAGAAACGCCGCCCCGAAGGGCGGCGTTTAAGCAGCGGTCTTGAAATCGATCAGGCCGACGCGTTGGTTGCTTCTTCAGCTTCCTCGGCAGGCGCATCTTCATCGTCTTCGAAGAACTCTTCAACTTCCACTTCATCCTCATCATCCTGACGACGGGTGAGGTCTTCGCCGGCAGCCTGACGCGCGGCTTCTTCTTCCGAACGGGCGACATTGATCGAAATCACTGCCGAGACTTCCGGGTGAAGAACGATGCGAACCGCATGCAGACCGATGGTCTTGATCGGGCGGTCGAGAACCGCCTGAGTACGGTTGAGGCTGAAGCCACCCGCCGTGGCGGCTTCGGCGACGTCACGTGTGGCGACCGACCCGTAAAGGATGCCGGTTTCGCCTGCCTGACGCAGCACCGTGAAAACCTGGCCATTCAGGCGAGCATGAACCTGCTCGGCTTCGGCCTTGAGTTCAAGGTTGCGGGCTTCAAGCTGCGCGCGCTGCGATTCGAAGCGGGCGATATTGTCTTTGGTAGCGCGAAGCGCCTTTTTGCGGGGCAACAGGAAGTTGCGCGCAAAGCCGTCTTTGACTTTGACGACATCGCCCATTTGGCCGAGCTTTTCGACCCGCTCCAGAAGTACGACTTGCATGAGTCTCTCTCCTTATCCGGATCTGTTAGCTGATGACGTAGGGCAGAAGGGCGAGGAAACGAGCACGCTTGATGGCGCGGGCAAGTTCACGCTGCTTCTTGGCCGATACGGCGGTGATGCGGCTGGGAACAATCTTGCCGCGCTCGGAAATGTAACGCTGCAGGAGCTTCACATCCTTGTAGTCGATCTTCGGCGCACCGGCGCCGGAGAACGGGCAGGTCTTGCGACGGCGGAAAAACGGACGACGAGCGCCACCTTGTGATTGCATGCTCATTATGCGTCATCTCCATCCGTGTCATCGCGTTCGCGGCGCGGGCCACGATCGCCAAAACGACCACCACGGTCACCACCACGATCATTGCCAAAACGGCTGCTGCGGTCGCCACGATCACCGCGATCACCGCGCTCGCCACGATCACCGCCACGATTGGCGAGAACAGCGGAGGGTTCGGTTTCATGTTCTTCAACACGAACGGTCATGAAGCGGATGACATCATCCGACAGACCCATCAGACGTTCCATTTCGGCAACGGCTGCATGTGGCGCGTCGATGTTGACGAGGGTGTAATGGCCTTTGCGATTCTTCTTCACCTTGAACGTCAGGTTACGAAGACCCCAGTATTCGGTCTTGCCGATCTGGCCGCCATTTTCCTTGATAACGGTCGTGAACTGCTCAAGCAGTGCCTCGACCTGCTGTTGCGTGACATCTTGCCGCGCAATAAATACGTGCTCGTAAAGAGCCATGGAGCCTCTTCCTTATATGATCCGGCCTTGGCGCAAAGCCCCCTTTGAGCCCTGAGGCTCGAAAGGACCACCAAAGAAGCGGAGACACCGGATCGCGGAACCCATCGGTTTCTGCCATGCAAAGCATGGTGATCCGTTCAGCCCCCAACCAAGGCCTTCCAGAAGCGGCGCATAATAGGCATAAAGTTCGCCAAGGCAAGGGGGCGGCTGCCAAAACCCCTTTTCTTGACTCTGCCGTCCGCCCCGCTATCACTTGGCGCCAAGCCTGATACCGGGAGTCGGGGCAAAACCCCAGCATTTCCCTGGGGCGCAGGCACATAGAAACGAAATATTCGGGCAGGAGACAGGGCCGGACATGACGATAGCGTTCACTTTTCCGGGACAAGGCTCCCAGGCCGTTGGCATGGGCAAGGAACTGGCCGAAAACTTCGCCAGCGCCCGTGAAGTCTTTGAGGAGATCGACGAGGCCCTTGGCCAGAAGCTCACAAAACTGATGTGGGAAGGCCCCAAGGAAGACCTGACGCTCACCGAAAACGCCCAGCCCGCCTTGATGGCTGTCAGCCTCGCCGCGATCCGCGTGCTGGAGCGCGAAGGCGGCTTCAAGCTCGCCGACAAGGCGTCCTTTGTTGCCGGTCACTCGCTGGGCGAATATTCAGCCCTTGCCGCCGCAGGCACGTTCACCCTTGCCGACACAGCCCGCCTTCTCAAGCGGCGCGGTCAGGCCATGCAGCGCGCCGTGCCGGTGGGCGTGGGCGCCATGGCGGCGCTGCTCGGTGTCGAGTTTGATGATGCCGCCGCCATTGCCGCTGAAGCCGCGCAAGGTCAGGTCTGCACGGCTGCCAATGATAATGGCGGCGGTCAGGTGGTGATCTCGGGCGCGAAGGAAGCGGTCGAGCGTGCGGCCGAAATCGCCAAGGCCAAAGGCAAGAAGGCGATGCTGCTGCCGGTCAGTGCGCCGTTCCATTGCGCGCTCATGCAGCCCGCCGCCGACGAGATGGCGGAAGCCCTCGCGCAGGTTGACATGAAAACGCCGCTCGTGCCGCTGGTTGCCAATGTCACCGCCTCGCGCGTCGCCGATCCTGCCACCATCCGCGATCTGCTCGTCGAGCAGGTCACCGGCATGGTGCGCTGGCGCGAATGCGTTCTCTATATGGCGGGCGAGGGCGTCACGCGCTTTGTGGAAGTCGGCGCAGGCAAGGCGCTGACCGGCATGGCCAAGCGCATTGTCAGCGATGTCGAACTCGTCACGGTGGGCACGCCCGCCGATGTCGAAGCCTTCCTCAAGACAATCTGATCTCTCGAAAGGACGATCCTCATGTTCGATCTGACAGGCAAATGCGCATTGGTCACTGGTGCCTCCGGCGGCATCGGCTCGGACATTGCCCGCGCCCTTCATGCCCAGGGCGCAACCGTGGCGCTTTCCGGCACGCGCCGCGAAGCGCTCGACGCGCTGGCCGCTGAGCTGGGCGGGCGCACGCATGTTCTGCCGTGCAATCTTTCTGACAGTGAAGCGGTCGATGCGCTGCCCAGGCAGTCGGAAGAGGCGATGGGCTCGCTCGACATTCTGGTCAACAATGCGGGCCTCACCCGCGACAATCTCTTCATGCGCATGAAGGATGAGGAATGGGATGAAGTGATCCGCGTCAACCTGACCGCCGTCTTCCGCCTGTCGCGCGCCAGCCTGCGCGGCATGATGAAGCGCCGCTATGGCCGCATCATCGGCATCACGTCGGTCGTCGGCGTCATGGGCAATCCGGGTCAGGGCAATTATGCCGCCTCCAAGGCCGGCATGATCGGCATGATGAAATCGCTCGCCCAGGAAGTCGCCAGCCGAAATATCACCGCCAACTGTATCGCCCCCGGTTTCATCCGCTCGGCCATGACCGATGCGCTGAACGACGAACAGAAGGGCCGTATCATGACGACGATTCCCGCCGGACGCCTTGGCGAAGCCAGCGAAATCGCCGCCGCAGCGGTCTATCTGGCCAGCGCAGAGGCCGCTTATGTCACCGGCCAGACGTTGCATGTAAATGGCGGCATGGCCATGATCTGACAATCCGGCGACAACCGGAAACGGGCATTTGTTAAGAAAATGCTTTTAATACAGCGGGCTAGACTGTGGTTTGAGGGCACGGTCCGGCTGGCACCCCACCAAAAAGTGTGTTACCTAGGCCCTCGAATTGGCTTGCGGTCATGCCGCGAAATAGGCCAGAAGAGTGCAGTCTTTCCGACGAAACGGATCGTGTGAATATCTTCTACGTCACAGGCGGTGAACGCCCGGCGAGAGGCCGATCAAAACCAGAGATCTTGAGGACTTAAAATGAGTGATATCGCGGAACGCTTGAAGAAGATCGTGGTCGAGCACCTGGGCGTCGATGCCGACAAGGTTAGCGAGAATGCCAGCTTCATCGACGATCTCGGCGCGGACAGCCTCGACAACGTCGAGCTGGTTATGGCGTTCGAAGAAGAATTCGGCGTCGAAATCCCTGACGATGCCGCCGAAAAGATTCTGACGGTCAAGGACGCCATCGAATTCGTGAAAGCGAACGCGAAGGCTTGACCCTCAACGGGATGACAGGCCGGTGCTCCCTGAGCGTCGGCCTTTTTTCCTGAGCCTGAAACGGCTCATCATATTCGGCCTGACTCTGCTGTCAGCATGCCAAGTTTGGAGATGGAGTTTCGATGCGGCGTGTCGTTGTCACAGGACTGGGCATGGTCTCGCCGCTGGGTTGCGGCGTGGATGTGACCTGGAAGCGCGTTCTCAATGGTGAATCCGGCGCTGGCCGCATCACCAAATTCCAAACTGACGATCTGCCCACAAAGATTGCCTGCGAAGTCCCGCGCGAAGGCGAGGGTGCTTTCAATCCTGATGATTGGATGGACCCCAAGGAATCCAAGCGCGTCGACGACTTCATCGTCTTTGCCATGTCAGCCGCCACGCAGGCGTTGAACGATGCGGGATGGCATCCCAAGACATTCGAAGAGCAATGCCGCACCGGCACCATGATCGGCTCGGGCATTGGCGGCCTTGAAGGCATTGCCGAAACCGCGCTCATCCTGAAAGAAAAGGGCCCGCGCCGCGTCAGCCCCTTCTTCATTACCGGCCGCCTCATCAATCTTGCTTCCGGCTATGTCTCGATCGAGCATGGTCTCAAAGGCCCCAACCATTCCGTCGTCACAGCCTGCTCGACAGGGGCGCATGCCATTGGCGATGCCGCGCGTCTTATCGCGCTCGATGATGCGGATGTCATGGTTGCCGGTGGCGCGGAATCTTCCGTTTGCCGCATCGGCATTGCCGGCTTTAATGCCTGTCGTGCCCTCTCGACCCAATATAACGACGAGCCGATGCGCGCCTCGCGCCCCTATGACAAGGACCGTGATGGTTTCGTCATGGGCGAAGGCGCGGGCGTCGTCGTGCTCGAAGAATATGAACACGCCAAGGCGCGTGGCGCGAAGATCTATGCCGAAATCGTCGGCTATGGCCTTTCGGGCGACGCCTATCACATCACGGCACCCGCTGAAGATGGCGATGGCGGTTTCCGCTCCATGCAGGCGGCGCTGAAGCGGGCGGGCATCGCGCCCGCCGATCTCGACTACATCAACGCGCATGGCACATCGACCATGGCCGACACGATCGAGCTTGGTGCGGTCACGCGCATGCTTGGCAATTCGGTGAGCACGGTCTCGATGTCTTCGACCAAATCATCCATTGGCCATCTGCTCGGCGCCGCGGGCGCTGTGGAAGCGATCTTCTGCATTCTCGCCATGCGCGACAGCATGTTGCCGCCGACGCTTAATCTCGACAACCCGTCGGTTGAAACCGAGATCGATCTTGTGCCGCACAAGCCACGCGCCAAGGAAGTCAATTACGTGCTCAGCAACTCCTTCGGCTTCGGCGGCACCAATGCGTCGCTGGTGATGAAGAAGATCGCCGGTTGAACGGAGAGCCGGTCATGGCTGATGAGGGAGCGCAGATGCCGGAAGGGTCAAACGCTCCCAAGGCAGCCAGGCCGGGCATGGTGAAGCGTCTGCTGCGTCTCCTTGTCAGCCTCGGCTTCATCGCCATGCTGGTTGCTGCCGGTGCCGGTTGGTATGCGCAGCGCCTTTATGTGCAGTCCGGTCCCTCACAGGCCGACACCATCGTCTGGTTGCCCAAGGGCGAAGGCGTCAATCGCATTGCCGCGCGTCTCGCTGCTGCCCAGGTCATCTCCGAACCGTTACTCTTTCGTATCGCTGTGCGTCTGCATGGTGCGGAAAGCGGTTTGAAGGCGGGCGAATATCAAATCCCGGCGCATGCCAGCATGGCGCAGATCATCCTTCTGCTACGCGAGGGCAAGTCGCTGGTGCACAAGTTCACCGCCGCCGAGGGGCTGACGAGCGAGCAGATCGTGGCGCTGATTGCGGCGGATCCGGTTCTCACCGGGCCGACACCTGCCATCCCGGCCGAAGGGTCACTGCTGCCCGAGACCTATAACTTCACGCGCGGCACGACGCGCACCGAACTCATCGAGCGCATGTCGAAAGCGCAGAGCCAACTCATTGATGCGCTCTGGGCCAAGCGTCAGGAAGGCTTGCCGCTGCGCACGGCACAGGAAGCCATCACGCTCGCTTCCATCGTTGAAAAAGAAACCGGCATTCAATCCGAGCGCCCGCGCGTCGCCGCCGTTTTCATCAATCGTCTGCGCAAATCCATGCGCCTGCAATCCGACCCGACGATCATCTATGGACTGGTCGGCGGCAAAGGGCCACTCGACCATCCTATCCGTCGAAGTGAGCTTGATCGTATAACGCCCTATAACACCTATCAGATTGATGGATTGCCCCCGACACCGATCTGCAATCCCGGCGCCGCCGCCCTTCGTGCCGTGCTTGATCCGCCCGCCAGCAAGGATCTTTATTTCGTGGCCGATGGCTCAGGCGGTCATGCTTTTTCATCGACGCTCGCAGGCCATGAAGCCAATGTGAAACAGTGGCGTCGCATCGAACAAAGCCAGTCGCAGAAGCCCGCCCCCGCCAAATAAGGGCACGGCTGATATAGTGGCGGCAGTGAGTTCGATTCTTGCGAACTTGATCGTTCTTGAAGGAAGTTCCATGGCCTTGATCAGCATGACAGGATTTGCCCGCGCCGATGGCGCCCATGGCGCTGCGCGCTGGCACTGGGAGCTGCGCAGCGTCAATGGCAAGGGCTTTGATGTGCGCTTCCGTCTGCCGCAAGGCTTTGAGGCGACGGAAGCGGCATGTCGCGAAACATTGGCTGCGCAGGTGAAGCGCGGCAATGTGCAAGCCTCGCTCACGCTTGATCGCGCCGGGGAGACCGGCACTTTGCGGCTCAACGAGCAGGCCTTGCGCGTGGCGCTCGATGCGGTCATGCGGCTGCAAAGCGAAATCGAACTCATGCCGCCGCGCCCGGAGGGCATCCTCGCCCTTAAAGGCGTGCTCGAAGTTGCCGAACAGGAAGCCGAGGATGAAGAAACGCGCGAAGCCATGCAGGCTGCCGTTCTCGCCTCCTTCAAGGAAGCCGCCAGGGCGCTTGCCGCTGCCCGCGCCGAAGAAGGCCGCAAGCTCGAAGCCTTGCTTGCCGAACAGGTGAGCCGCATCGAAACACTGACAGCGCAAGCCGCCGCTTCACCTGCCGCAAGCCTTGAGGCCATGCGGGCGCGTCTGAAAAATCAGGTCAGCGAATTGCTCGCCGCCTCGCCTGCGCTGAATGAAGAGCGGTTGAATGCGGAAGCCGCACTTCTGGCCACCAAGGCCGATGTGCGCGAGGAGATTGATCGTCTCGGCGCACATATTTCGCAGGCCCGCGATCTCTTCAGGGGCACGGAACCAGCCGGTCGCCGTCTGGACTTCCTGACGCAGGAGTTCAACCGCGAAGCCAATACGCTTTGCTCCAAGGCAGCCGATGTGGCCTTGACGCGCATTGGCCTTGAACTCAAGGCCGTCATCGATCAGCTCAAGGAACAGGTCCAGAATGTCGAGTGATGACCTTCATGTCGGTCGCCGTGGCCTGATGCTGGTGCTCTCCTCGCCATCGGGCGCCGGCAAGACCACGCTATCGCGCCGTCTTCTTGAAGGCGATAACATGATCACCATGTCGGTTTCCGCCACCACGCGCCCGCCGCGACCGGGCGAGCAGCATGGGCGCGACTATTATTTCCTGAGTACGGAAGACTTCGGCATCATGCGCAATCGCGACGAGTTTCTCGAGCATGCCAAGGTCTTCAGCAATTATTACGGCACGCCTGCAAAGCCGGTACTCGACGCGCTCGATGCCGGGCGCGATGTGCTGTTCGATATTGATTGGCAAGGCACACAGCAGCTTGACGAGCATGCCAAGGAAGATCTCGTCAAGGTCTTCATCCTGCCGCCCTCGGCCCAGGATCTGGAGCGCCGCCTGAAAACCCGGGCGCAGGATTCAGCCGCTATCGTTGCCGAGCGCATGGCCAAGGCGTCGGAAGAAATCAGCCACTATCAGGAATATGACTACATCATCATCAATGAGAATGTGGATCAGGCCCTGAGCGAACTCCGCTCGATCCTGATGGCCGAGCGCCTGAAGCGAAAACGCCAGACCGGGCTTTCCGATTTCGTGAAGCGCTTACGCGACGCGCTCTGACTGTCGCTAGATGCATCCCATCATGGGAAGGACGCTGTCCGCTTTTTCCTTCTGATCTTTCGACAGGGCGTCATACAACGCAGTCATGGCAGGCTTCAGCTTTTCAAGGGCATCAAGCCGCGATCTCATGGCCGCGATCTGGAAATCGAGAAAGCTGGTTGCCGAACGATCATCGCTCTGGAACTGTCCCATCATTTGCTGATGCATTGAGAGCATGCTGTCGGAATTCGCACGCAAGGCATCCGCATATGTGTTCCAGGCGCTGGACTGCGCTTCGGTGATCTTGAGTTCGGCCTTGAGAAATGCAAGTCGCCCGTCGATATAGGTGCCATCGCCTGCGTCGGTTCCATACATCATGCAGCCGCCATTGCCGCGGCCCATGCCGTATCCCATCATGTTGCCGGAGCCATATTGGCCCATCATGCCCGGCCCCATCACGCCCTGGCCCGTCATATGGTTGCCACCCATCATCCATGATCGCCAACCCGCGCCGCCGGTTGCATCTTGTGCAGAAGCAGCGGTTGCGAACACAACGGCAACGGTAGCAATAAGGGCTTTTGAAAAACTGTTCATGTTGACCTCCATCTTTCAGTTGGAAAGGCAAGCGTCGCACGAGGCGCCAGCTGGAACATTGAGCGAGATCATATTCCCTTTGCTTGTGAAGACAATGCAATGATTGCCTGAACGCAAAATCCCCACTGGCGGGCCAGTGGGGATATGCAGATTTGAACATTTAATGACGGCTCAGGGCTTGAGAACGACGCGGCCCAGCACCTTGCCTTCGCGCAAATCATTGAGCGATTGCGTTGCCGCGCTCAAGGGGCGCTCCGTCACCGGAATGGGGTCAATCTTGCCCGCGCGCACCAGTTCCATCATCTCGATGGTTTCACCAAGCGATCCGACATAGGAGCCGCCAATCGAAATGGCGCGCATCGGGAACATCGGAATGGGCATGGCGAACGCGCCACCAAAGAGACCGACCACGATGACCTTGCCGCCCTTGCGCACAGCACTGGTGGCAAATTTGAGCGAGGCTTCCGAGCCGACGAAATCAACCACGCCCGGCACGCCGCCATTGGTGTCCGCCATCAGCTTCTTCAGGGCCTCGGCATCCTTGGGGTTATAAACCTCATGGGCGCCTGCGCCCCTGGCCGCCTGCAATTTGCTATCGTCCACATCGGCACCCAACGGTGCCGCATCGAACATGGCTTTGGCAAACTGCAAACCCATCATGCCGACGCCACCAAGACCGACAACCAGCACGCGCTCTTCCGGGCTGATGTCACCGAGTTTTTTCATCGCCGCGTAAGCGGTGAGACCCGAGCACATATAGGTCGCGGCAAGACCGGCTGGCACGCCTTTATAGTCCAGCAGATAGCGTGCATGTGGCACCAGAACATGCGTGGCATAGCCGCCAGCCACCTGAATGCCGAGCTGGCGCGGACGATTGCACAACTGCTCCTCGCCGCGCTTGCAGGTCGGGCAATCGCCACAACCGATCCAGGGATAGACAACGCGCATATCGCCGACCTTGACGCCAACGGCATCAGGGCCAACCGCGACAACTTCGCCTTCAATTTCATGCCCGAGTGTGAAGGGCAGCTTGCGGCCTGCCCGCACGTCGAGCTGATTGCCGCCGCCCATGTCAAAATGGCCGTCATGCAAATGCACATCCGAGTGGCAGACGCCGCAATGTGCGATCTTCACAAGGACTTCGCTGCCGCTCGGCACAGGGGTGGTGCTGTCCACTTCCTGAAGCGGCTGGCCATATTCAACGATTGCCTGAGATTTCATGGCTTTGACAAGCTCCCTGATAGAGGGCGGTTATGCCGCCGATTGTTGATTATCCGGTTTTTATTATCTGGGGCGAGTTTCGCACGGGTTCGCGCGCGCAACAACCATGAGTGCCAACAACCTTGACGATCAGTGACGATGTCGCAGGCGATAGGCTTCAGCCAGCAGGCAGAATTGCGCCACGGTCAATTCTTCCGCCCGCCGGGTCGGCTCGATTCGGGCATCTTCAAGCAGGGGCAGCGGGTCGGGCACCAGGGTTTTCAACGCCGCGCGCAGCATCTTGCGGCGCTGACCAAAGGCCGAGGCCACGACGAGTTCGAGACAGCGCGGATCAGCAGGCGCCAGTGGTTCCGGTCGCGGGATCAGCTCAACCACGGTGGAGGTGATCGAGGGGGGGGGTGTGAAGGCGCGACGATCAATGTCGAATAACATGCGCGCCCTGGTGCGCCATTGCGCCAGCACACCGAGCCGCCCATAGGCCTTGCCACCGGCAGGCGCGACGATGCGCTCCGCCACTTCCTTCTGAAACATCAAGGTGAGACTGTCATACCAGGCTGGCCATGGCTCGGTTTGCAGCCAGCCGACCAGCAGGGGCGTCGCGATATTATAGGGCAGGTTGGCAACGATACGGGCCGGGCCATTCACGAGCGCCCGCATGTCGGTTTCGAGCGCGTCCCCTTCAATGATGGTCAGGCGGCCGGGATAGGCGGCGCTTATCTCTTCAAGTGCGGGCAGGCAGCGACGGTCGCGCTCAATCGCAATCACGCGCCTGGCGCCCTCGGCCAGCAGGGCCCGTGTCAACCCGCCGGGACCGGGGCCAACCTCAACCACCTCATGATCGCTGAGCGATCCGGCCGCACGCGCGATACGCCCCGTCAGATTGAGATCGAGCAGAAAGTTCTGGCCCAGCGATTTTTGGGCATCAAGCCCATAGCGCGTGATGACCTCGCGCAGGGGCGGCAGGCCGCTTTTCTCGTCAAGGCTCATGCGCGCGCCCTGTTGGCGGCCATCTGACCAGCCAGTTGCAGGGCGGCAATCAGGCTGCCGGGATGGGCCATGCCGCGCCCGGCAATGTCGAGCGCGGTGCCATGGTCGGGCGATGTGCGCACGATGGGCAGGCCCAGCGTGGAATTGACGCCGTGATCGAAGTCGATGGTCTTGATCGGGATGAGCGCCTGATCGTGATACATGCAGAGCGCCGCGTCATAGCGTTCACGCGCCGCGGCATGAAACAGGGTGTCGGCGGGCAGCGGACCGCTCACGTCCAGTCCATCAGCGCGGAGGACTTCAATCGCAGGCGTGATGATGTCGATTTCCTCGCGCCCGATATGGCCTTCCTCGCCGGCATGCGGATTGAGCCCGGCAACGGCGATGCGTGGCGCAGCGATGCCGAGATCGCGCCTCAAGGCATGTGCCAGAATCCGTCCCTTGGCGACGATCATGTCGCGCGTCAGTACCCTGGCCACATCTGCCAGCGGCACATGAACGCTAACAGGCACCACGCGCAAGCCGGGGCAGCTCAACATCATCACGGGTATGGCGCCCCCCGTGCGCGCGGCCAGATATTCAGTGTGGCCGGGAACGGCGAGACCCGCTTCATAGAGCACACGCTTGTGGATGGGATTGGTGACAAGGCCGCTGACGGTGCCGGCCAGGGCCAGGTCACAACCCACATCAATCGAGGCCATGACGGCGGCGGCATTTTGTGGATCAAGCCTGCCGGGTCGCACAGGCGAGCTCAAGCGATAAGGCAGGACCGGCAAGGCATCATCAAAACATGCTGCCGCCTCGGCGGGCGACGTGATTTCACGCAGCGGAACATCCAGCGCATGTTGCCTGGCCTGGGCCGCATAAAGCGAAGGATCGCCGATCACAAAAAACGGCACGCGCATTTTGCCGCCTCGCATCAGCCAGGCCTTCAGCGTGATTTCCGGACCAATGCCGGCAGGCTCACCCATGGTGAGAGCCAGCGATTGCATGACCGGACTCAGCGAATGACGATGACGGCGTCACGGCGCAAATCGCGCAAGTGACGTCTCGACATCATCGAGAGTTGCTGGGAGTAGAGATTATTGTCGATGGCGTCACGTGTCGGCAGGCCACCCTCATCTGCAATATGTTCGCATACGAGGACAAGCTCAATGCCGCGCTCGCTGCGCTGGGGGGGCGTGGTTTCGCCTGTCTTGAGGTTGCTGATGGCAGACATCAGACGGGGATCAAGCTGACCGGCAATGACAGATTTGGGGGCATCGGCTTTGGCGCCCTCATATTTTTTGATCGCTTCTGGAACAGCGTCGCAAGTGGGCTTCTGCGCCAGAAACTCCTTGGTCTGTTTGGCACGAAGCGCAACAGCATCAATCGGCGCATCCGGTGACAGCGGAAAAATGACCTGCATGAGCTTGTATTGATCGCGCATGGGGTCGGCGCCCGTGCCACTCTGCTTGCCGGTCAGTGACACGATATAAATGCCTGCCGTCGTCGGGATCGGATCAGAGATGGTATGGATCGGCATGTTCTTGACGACTTCTGCAACCGGCGCGGGCAGTTCACTGGCATGAACCCAGCCAATATCGCCGCCATTGGCCGCAGAGGCAGATTGGCTGAACTGACGCGCAACATTATTGAAAGGCGCACCCTGCCGCATCTGATCGACGAGGCGCTGAGCGCCTGCTGTCACTTCTGCCTGCTGTTCGGGTGTGTCATAGGTGAGCAGGATTTCAGACACCATGTATTGCGGTGAGCCGGATTCTTCTTCCATGCGGCGCAACACTTCATCGACTTCATTTTCGCCAACGCTGATCAAGCCGCCAAATTGCTGGTTCACAAACCTGTTCCAGGCAATGTCGGCGCTCACCTGACCGATCAGCGCCTGCTTCTCGATGCCCCCCCTTTTGAGAAACTCCACCACCTGCGCCTCCGTCATGTTCGAGCGTTCGGCAATCTGCTTGAAAGCGGCATCAACCTCATCCTGGGTCACACTGATATTGGCCCGCCGGGCTTCCTGCATCTTGAGGCGCTCGTCAATCAGGTTGCGCAAAATCTGGGGTCGAATGCGCTCAAGATTTTCAGGCGTATCGGGGATGCCCGACGTCACCATGACGAGTTTGACGCGTTGCATCAGATCATAGGTTGAGATGATCTCGTCATTGACGATGGCCGCAATACCTTGTTGGCCTTCCTGAATGTCAGCATGAGAGGCGGAGAGAGGTATCGTGGCGATCAGCCAGGCCAGCATCAGCACGCCGGCAAGCCAGGAACCGCGACCTGCAAAAGCCGCCCGCACATGCACAAACTTATTTGGAGTCATGACATTTTCGCGGGGTCCTGGACCCCTCCCGTTTGGCCTTGATGCCCGTCTCGGCAAGGGGCACAGAATACTGGAATCGCGCCCCTAATCAACCAATGACAGGCTGATTAAAGGGCTGTAATTGGGGCAAAATCCGGGCCTGAACCCCAGTTGCCAGCACCTCGGTTGCCAGAACCTCAGTTGCCAGAACCTCAGTTGCCAGAACCTCAGTTGGAAGTACCAAGCTGCGCTGTGCCCAGCGTCTTGAAAGTGAGTTGCAGTAGAACGCTGTTTTCAGGCTCAATATCGCGATCTCGGATAAAGGTCTGGTAGTAACCAACCGACATGTCAAAACATTCATCTTCATAGCCGAAGCCGACCTGGTTTGACACAGGTGAATGATTGGCAAGGTCGCGCCGCGCCCGCCCGAAAAGTCGCCAATAATCATCAAGCTTGAGGATCGCGCCCAGAATGATTTCTTCGCGCGGCACCGTGGTCGAGAACTGATCCCGCGAGAAATAGGCATAGCCCACTTCCGCTGTCAGCGGCCCGCCCATGCCGAACAGGTTCACTTCGTTGCGTTTGAAGGATAGGTCCTTGTTGTCGATGCGGAAGCGATGGATGGCCAGCAAATGGTCCGTCGGCGCCAGCATCAATCGACCCACATAGTCCGAGCTCTGCTCTTGCAGACCGCTGGACGTATTGTAGCTGTTATTGTCGCGCAGGCTGAAGGATTGACCGAGCAATGCCGTTGCCTGACCGCCTTCATCGCCATAAATCGCATACTTCATGCCGACATTGGCCCTTGTACCCGTTTCCCAACGGTCATAACCGGCATAGCGATTTTCAGAAAAGAGGTTGGTGTCGTCAAACTCGAAGCTCAGAGAGTCTTCATTGGGTATCTCGACCGTATTGCCAACATTGGGCGAGGCGATCAGCTGCACGATCGGCTCGATCACCTGCCGGTAACCATCGTCATTGCGCACCAGCGGGTAGCTCGTCTCCGCGCCAATGGTCGGCAAGGCGCGCGTGACGGTTGTGCTGCCAAAACTCGATCCGGGGACGGATGGATCCTCGACATTGTTGACGGCATAATAGTCGCCACGCAGATTGCCAAACATGCGATAGACAAAGCCGTGACGCGAGGTCACGCGTTTTTCCCAGTCAGCCTGGACAACAACGCGTTTGGAATCTGCGCCACGTTCACGACCCAGCGATATGGCGTTGCCCGAAAAACTCAACTGGCCGCCCGCCACTTTGTCCGGCATGAAATATTCAAAATTGATGGTGGGGGCGACCCATAGCGTTGTTGCCGAATCGTCGCTCGCCAGCAGGCCCCGGAAGAAATAGGCATCCGTTGTAAAGCTGTTGCGCCTCTCAAACCGGTTAAGGTGCACATTGCTCGTCAGGTCAGTCGCATCGGAGATATTATACTTGCGCAGATAGGTCGCATCGCTGACGATCTGCGCCTGATAGCCCCAGCTCCATTCCGGCGTAATGTCGAATTCGCCGTTGCTGAACAAATGGCCACGGAAATTATTATCCGCCGGCGTGTTGGCTGTCTTGGTTTCAGGCCATGTGCCGGAGGCGGTCGTCTCAAACGTGCCATTGCCAAAGCGTTGCCGGTATTGCCCCTGATAGACCATGCCTTCGCGCGTGGTGTAGCGCGGCGCAAGCGTCAGATCCCTGTCGGGCGCAATGACCCAATAATATGGAATTGAGACCTGCTGGCCGAGTTCGGATGAATTGCTGATAGAGGGTGTGAGCAGGCCGGACTGGCGCTTCACGCTCGGGTCAGGTTGCGAGAAATACGGCACATAGAGCACGGGCACGCCGAAGATTTCCATATAGGCATCTTCATAGCGAATGCGCTGGGCTTCCTTGTCATGCACCACGCGAAACGCCTTGATCTGCCAGAGCGGATTTTTCTGGCCCTTTTCCTCGCAGATTTCGCAAGGGCTATAGACAGCTCGATTGAGCGTCGTGATTGTGCCGTTCTTGCGCGAAGCGGAACTGCCCGCCAGACGCGACTTGTCGGAAAGCAGGACCGAGAGCGTTTCCACAACGCCGTCCTTGAGATCGTTGCGCAGGACGACATGATCGGCAAAGGCAACATCACCCGACTGATCAACCAGCGAGACATTGCCATCCGCCGTCACAATACCTGTGTTGGTGTCATAGGTGACCTTGTCGGCAATCAGCACACGGCCCGCATTGGCGATCTCGACATGGCCCGAGGCCGTCACGATCTTCGTTTCACGATTATAGACAAGCTCGTCGGCCTGCATCAGCACATCGCCTGACTCAGGATAGCTTGCGGCACTGGAGGGAGCCCCGGCCAGCACTTCATCCGCCTGAACGGGCAGCAAGGCTGAGAGGGACAGGCACAGGATGGCAATCGCCGAAACTGCGGCAGACCGCCTAACGCATGACCCCATTGTTTGCCCCCAAGAATACGCGACCAAGCTCCGACCCGCCTGCTCCACCTGGCTGGCGGGCCAGAATCCCCAACCCCACGATGTTTAACCGTCTTCCAGGTGAAAGAGAACAGCCAGACCCAAAAACATCACCACAATTGACGGCGCCCAGGCAGAAAGAAAGGGGGGTAAAAACCCCGAAATGCCCATGGCGACAGATAGATCACCCAGGAAAAACACCAGAAAGCCTGAAAACACCCCCCCAACGACCAATTGAATGAGCCCCCCCAGTCGCGAGACCCGCAGCGAAAACACGGCCGCCACCAGCACCATGGTGCAGAGGAGCAACGGGGTGGCGAGGATTTCATAGAAATGGATGCGGTAGCGCCGGGCCGAAAACCCCGCCGCCTCGGCGGTCTGGATGAAATGGGGCAAATCCCAGAAGGAAATGGTGTTGGGATTGGCAAAGCTCTCCTCCACCTGACTTTGCGTCAGGGTGGTGGCCTGCTTGTAGGTCTGATGAAAAACCGGTTGCCCGACGGTCGGAGTCGTCCAGGCGTCTGTGAGATCCCAATAGCCCTGCCGCAGCATGGCGCTGCGCGCATCAATGCGGCCCTGATATTCATTGTCGAGGCTGTAGAGGAAGATTGTCACATCATCGAGCTTGAGCGTCTGCTCATTGACGCGCAGGGCGTGGATCACTGACTGGCCATTGGGGTCGGCCTGACGCAGCCACAGCCCATTCTTGGACAAGGCCAGCAGGCTCGATCGCCCCTTGATATACTTGAAGTCAAGCTGTTCGTAGCGCGCGGCAAAGGTCGCCGACACGGGATTATAGATCGTGACGACAAAGACACCGATCAGGAAAGCCACAACAAGGGAGGGCACCAGAAATTGCCAGATGGAAATGCCAGAAGCGCGTACCACGACAAGCTCCTGAGAGCGATTAAGCCGCATGAATGCCGCCATGCCACCAAACAACACTGCAAAGGGCAAGGTGGTGCCCCCGACGCGCGGCAAGTCCAGCAATGCCATTCCCGCAAGCAGGCCGAAGGAAACGGTCTCGCGTTCGGAGCCGCGCCGCATCAGCTCCACAAGATCAATCATGAAGATCAGTGCCAGAAACAGCGAGAAGGTGAGCGCAACGATTGTGAAGAACCGGCGCGACAAATAAACGGAGAGTGTCCAGGAGAGATTCATGAACCGGATCCCGACAATTGCGCCAGGCGGGTCTCGAAATACCGGCTGAACATGCTGAAGCGCAGGCCATTTATCATCCCCGCCGAAATCAGGCAGGCCGCGATCGGCACCAGATACATCATCGGGATATAGAGGCTGCTTGTGGCCGAGAGGCCCGCCATGCCAAAGCCGATGACGCGCACGCCGAGCGCGACGGCACCGGCAACGGCAAGCCGCATACCATAACCGCGACGACTGAAGGGGGCTGGCAGCAAGGCTGCAAGCGCGACAAAGGCAAAGGCGAGGGGAAAAAGGGCATTGGCGATGCGATCATGCGCATCGGCCAACATGGCGCGCTGATTGCGCTGGGCCCATTCGTCGCCTGGATCAGGCGACACGAGTTCGCTGAAATAGCGCTCGCGCGCTTCGTTCACATAAGTTGGCCCCGATCCCATATACTGGCCGAGGTCATAAGAGTATTTGTCGAAATAAAGCAGTGTCACTGCGCCGGCCTTGTCCGCCGCCTTGCGCGAGACGCGCTGGATATTGCCATTGAACATGACGAGGCGCGGACCCTCGGGTGTTGTGACGAGACTGCCCGTCTCCGCCATATAGGTGATCGGCATCTCCGGGCTGCGTCCATCCTGCACGAGAATGCCGTGGACACTGCCGTCAAAGGAACGCTCCCGCACATAGACAGTGAGGCCCTCCGCAGGATTGGTGAAGGCGCCTTCCTTGAGCATGGAGGAGGCGATATCGCCACGAATGGCATACATGCGCGACTTGAGTTCCCGCAATCCGGCCGGCGCCAGATAGAGATTGAAGATGAGCACCAGAACGGACACGAATCCGGCCAGCAGAAGGAAGGGAAGCGCCGTGCGCCACAGGCTGACACCTGCGGCATACATGACGACGATTTCGCTGTCGGAGATAAGTTTGTTGAGCACATAAAGCACGGCACAAAAAAGAGAGATCGGCAGGATGATCGCCAGCGTGCTGGGCAGGGCGAGCATGGTCAGCTCGAAATAGGTGCCGATGGATTGACCTTGCGAAATCAGCAGGTCGAGCAGCTTCAGGGCCTGCGTGAGCCAGATGATACCCGTGAGCACGAAAGCGGTGACCGCGAAGGCGGCGGCTGTCTGCAAAATGATATAACGGCTCAGGCCATTCAACATGGACCCCGGCTCCCGGACGGCTGCAATGGACGGAAAGATAGAGACGAAACTGGTTAAGATCGCTTTCCCTTGTCCATGATTTCGTTAGGATAACGCGCCTGACCAGATGAAATGGTTACCCCATTTTGCCCTACGGGAAAAGCAGCACCGTACCAGCCGCCGATTCCATGGCGGCGCCAGATGCTGTTGACCTGAAAAAAAAGCCACCAAGAGGCGTAAAGCCGCCGCGCGCGCATGAAAGGCCCCCTCCATGAATATCTCACTTTCCGACATTTCCCTTGCCAAATCAGGCGCTTTGGCGCTGCTCGTGGGCGAAGCCGCGAGCCTGAAGGGCGTTGCCGCTGATCTCGACAAGGCAACGGGCGGTGCGCTCAAGCGGGCGATGAAGGCGGCTGATTTCACCGGCAAGGCCGGGTCGATGCTCGAAATTGTCGGTCCGGACGGCATTGCCGCCAGCCGGGTGATTCTCATCGGCATGGGCAAAACCGCCGATCTCAAGACCTCTGCGCTCGAAAATGCAGGGGGCGAATTGCTCGGACGTCTCGACAAGGCCAAGGAAGCGACCGCTTCGGTCATCGTTGAGGGCATTTTCTCCGCCAGGATCGACGCCGGTGAAGCCGCCGCCCGCGTTGCGCTCGGCGCGCGATTGCGCGGCTACCGTTTTGAAAAATACAAGACCAGAAAAACCCCGGAAAAGGCCTTTGCCGGGGTGAAGTCATTGACCGTCATGACGGGCGCAACAGCCGCCGCCCGCAAATCCTGGGGCACCCTCAGCAAGATTGCCGATGGCATGATCCTCGCACGCGATCTCGTGAACGAGCCTGCCAATATCCTCTATCCGGCGGCGTTTGCCCGTCGCGCCAAGGCGCTGACCAAACTCGGCGTGAAGGTGGAGGTGCTCAACGAGGCCGCCATGACCAAGCTCGGCATGGGATCGCTGCTTGGTGTGGGGCAGGGTAGCGAACGCGAAAGCCAGCTCGTCGTCATGCGCTGGATGGGCGGCAAGCCCGGCGAAAAGCCCGTGGCTTTTGTCGGCAAGGGCGTCTGCTTTGACACGGGCGGCATTTCGCTCAAGCCCCCGGCCGGCATGGAAGACATGAAAGGTGATATGGGCGGCGCGGCCTGCGTTACGGGTCTCATGCATGTGCTGGCGGCGCGCAAGGCCAAGGTGAACGCCATTGGCGTGATCGGGCTTGTTGAAAACATGCCCGACGGCAAAGCCATTCGCCCCGGCGATATCCTGACATCAATGTCGGGCCAGACAATCGAGGTCATCAATACCGATGCCGAAGGCCGCCTCGTGCTGGCGGATGCGCTCTGGTACACACAGTCGCGCTTCAAGCCGCAATTCATGGTCGATCTCGCGACACTCACAGGCGCGATCATGGTGGCGCTGGGCAAGGAATATGCCGGTCTCTTCTCCAATGACGACAAGCTCTCCAAACAGCTCACCGAATGCGGCGAAGCGGAAGGCGAGAAGGTCTGGCGCATGCCGATGGGCGCGACCTATGACAAGCTCATCAATTCACGTTTCGCCGACATGAAAAATACCGGCGGCCAGCATGGCGGCTCGATCACGGCGGCGCAATTCCTGGAGCGCTTCGTCAACAAGACGACCTGGGCGCATCTTGATATCGCAGGTACGGCGATGAACTCGCCAACATCGGCCATCAACCATTCCTGGGGCTCGGGCTGGGGCGTGCGTCTGCTCAATCGTCTTGTCGCGGATCATTACGAAGGCTGATCCTGACCCGCATGACAGAAGTCCTGTTCTATCATTTGCAAACCCTGCCGCTTGAGCGCGTCCTGCCTGACCTGCTTGAGCGGTCCCTGGCGCGTGGCTGGAACGCCATCGTCAAGGCAGGCGGGCCTGAACGGCTGGAGGCGATCAACACCGCGCTATGGACCTATCGCGAAAACAGCTTCCTGCCGCATGGAACGCGCGACGATGGGCCGGGCGCGGACCAGCCGATTTTTCTGACCACGGATGATGAAAACCCGAATGGCGCGAAAGTGCTGTTTCTCGTCGATGGGGCCTCCCCGGTCGATCTGTCGGCCTATGAACGCTGTGTGCTGATGTTTGACGGACAGGATGCTCGTGCCGTAGCGCAGGCCCGCACACAGTGGGTGGCGATGAAGGCAGCCGGGCATGAGGCGACATACTGGCTTCAAAACGAGACCGGTGGCTGGGAAAAGAAGGCCTGAACCGGGGATAAGTTTGTTTCAACAAAAAGGCATGGCTGAAATAAAACTTATCCCCAATTGTTCCTGACACGAACTGCCCCCATATCCTTTTCACACAATGAAAAGCCGGGGAGCAAAAAATGTCCAAATGGAAAAGCCGGGTCGCGGCAATTGTCGCTGCATTGCTGGTGCTGGGTGGGGGGGCCTATTACTGGCTCGTGATGGAAAGTCACATGCCGGGTGATGCCGCCTTCACCCTCGACATTGAGGGCGCCCGCAAGCTCGCCGACAGCCTGCCGGGCGACAAGCCTGTCGCCATCCATGCCGAACAGATTGCCGCCTTTACATTTCCAGCGACCGCCATTGTCGCAGGCGATGGCTGGGCACAAGTCGCCATGCCGGTTTTTTCCTATGAGCTTGTCTATCCCGATGGTGTGACCGGCATCATCGACACGGGGCTCGACAAGGCAGCCGCCGAGGCGGCCGGCACGACCGCCTTCGATCCGGAAGCCTATGAGCGCATGAGCGCGGCCCTGCATAAGGCAAGCTTCATCCTGTTGACGCATGAACATATGGACCATATTGGCGGGTTGGCGGCGCAGAGCGATGTGGCCAGTCTGCATGAGGCCGTCAGGATCACAGCCGAACAGCAGGCCCATCCCGAACGCATGGCGCCGGTCAAATTTCCAGACGGCGTGCTTGAGAGCTTCACACCGCTTGTCTATGGCGACATGGCGGCGATCGCCCCCGGTGTGGTGGTCATCAAATCGCCCGGTCATTCACCGGGCAGTCAGATGGTCTATGTCCGCCGCGCCGATGGGCGGGAATATCTGTTTCTGGGGGATGTGGCCTGGCAGTTCCGCAATATCGAAACCCAGCGCGAACGCGCCCGACTGGTCACACAATTCATGCTCAAAGAGGACCGTCTTCAGGTATTTGGTGAGTTGAAGGCCTTGGCCGCCCTGCTAAAAACTGTCCCGGAATTGGTCATTGTGCCGGGACATGATGGCAAAGTGATAGCAAATCTCCTATCCGGACAGTTGATGCGGGCAAAGTTTGAATAAACCTGCTCCGCCTTAAGCCTAGCCAGCCGGATAGGCAGTTTTTTTAAGATATTGCAGCCTTTAATGGCCGTTGGTCTCGGAACAGGGATAACGGTCTATGGATAGGGGTGGGCATCCCCCAAAAGCAGACAGCAGGCAATCAGTTGGCAAAGTCCAGTTGGTCATGCTGCCGCTTGTCTCGATGGCCGCGACCCTGTTGGCCTATTCCGTGGCGCATAAAACGGTGGATGACGCCGCTCTTCAGCGCTTCGAGTTCCGGCAGACCCAGGTTGTCGAAGCCGTGAGCCGCCGGATGCGGACCTATGAATCCGTGCTGCGCGGCACGCTGTCCCTGTTCAGGGTCAAGGGCGATGTCAGCCGCAATGAATGGATCACTTACACATCCAGCCTGCAAATCACGCAGAGCTTTCCCGGCATTCAGGCAATCGGTTATGCCCAACGAATTGCGCCTGCCGACAGGGACGCCTTTGAACGCGATGTGAGAGCCGAAGGCTTCCCGGATTTCCGCATTACGCCAGAGACGCCGAGAGCTGAATACACCTCCATCAAATATATTTCGCCGATGGATGAACGCAATTTGCGTGCCTTTGGCTATGACATGTGGTCTGAGGCAACCAGACGCGCCGCCATGAGCCGTGCCCTCGACAGTGGCAAGATCATGCTGAGTGGCCGCGTGACCCTGTTGCAGGAAACTGGCAAGGATGTGCAGCCTGGCGTCCTGATGTATCTGCCTTTTTACGGGGCGGGTCTCTTGCAGCCCAAGACGATTGACGCGCGGCGCCGCGAGGCCAAGGGCTTTGTTTATGCAGCCTATCGGATGAATGACCTGTTGCGGGGCATTCTCGATCAGGAAATGAACGATGTTTATCTGACCATTTCGGCTGTGGCACCAGATGGCACGGAAGTCAGGCTGTTTGAAACGCAAGATGCCCATGAAAAAAGCCAGGATCAAGAACCGACGCCATTGATCGGCATGCAGGAAATCAGCATGTATGGTCAGGTCTGGCGGCTTAAATTTGTGGGGCTGCATGGATTCTTTCCCACCCATGTGGTGCAGAGCCCTGCCACGATTGTGCTGATCTGCGGCCTCACCATTACAACACTCTTGATGCTGCTCAGTTTTGCCATGATGACGACGCGCAAACGCGCTGAACTCATGGCCGATAGCATGACCCGCGACCTGGACCTGCGCGCGCGCGACCTGGCGCTGGCGGTCACGGATCTCAATGCCGAGATCACGCGTCGCAAAGCGATGGAAGAAGCCCAGAAGCAGCTTGAAGAAAAGCTCCGCCATCAGGCAACGACAGATTATCTCACGGGTCTTTGCAATCGCGCTGTTTTCAATGATGCGCTCAAGATCCAGGAAGCACATCGCACGCTTGTCGATGTTACCTGCGGCGTGTTGCTGATTGACCTTGATCGCTTCAAGACGGTGAATGACTCGCTGGGACATTTCACGGGCGACAAGATCCTCTGTGTCGTGGCCGAACGCCTGCGGAAGGTTTTCAGGGAGCCGCATCTTCTGGTTCGCCAGGGTGGCGATGAGTTTGCCGTTTTGTTGCGCGGCGAAGTGACCCTGCAACTGGCCACTGAACTCAGCGAAGCCTGCATTGAGGCATTGGCGGAAAACATCGATGTCAATGGCAAGAGCGTCAAATGCAGTTGCAGTATCGGTGTGGCGCTGCATCAGGGCAATACCTGCGATAGCTCCCGACTGCTCAGCCAGGCCGATATGGCGCTGTATCAGGCCAAGGCAGCGGGTCGCGGCTGCTACAAGATATTTGATGCCGAGCTTGAAACGCGCATGCAGGAAAAAATCCAGCTTGAGTTTGCCTTGCATGGGGCAGTGAAAAATGGCGAACTGGAGCTTTTCTATCAGCCCAAGATCCATAGCCAGACCGGCGCCGTGGATGGTTTTGAAGGCTTGCTGCGCTGGCGTCATCCCAAGCTGGGTCTGGTGCCGCCTGATCGTTTCATTCCGATCGCCGAGGAAAGCACGCTGATCAATGAGATCAGCGACATTGTCGTTGAAAAGGCCTGTGCGCAGCTGGCTTTGTGGAAGGCGGAAGGTCGTCGCTTACCCATCGCCGTCAATCTTTCGCCGCGTCAGTTCCGGCAGCGCGATCTTGTGGATCGCCTGCGTGCGGCATTGAAGCGCCATGATGTTGAGCCGCAGCTACTGGAAATCGAGATCACGGAAAACATCCTGATCACTGATTTTGCCGAAGCGGACGAACAGCTCGGGAAACTTCGCGAGCTCGGACTGCGCATTGCCATTGACGATTTTGGCACCGGCTATTCGTCGCTCGCCTATCTGCATCGTCTGGATGTGGATGTGCTGAAAATCGACCGCTCATTCGTGAGCAGTCTTGATACGCGTCATTCGCGATCCATCGTGGAATCCATTCTCGGCCTGGCGCGAAATCTTCGCATCGAAGTTGTGGCGGAAGGCGTGGAAACGATTGACCAGGCCCGCTTCCTGCGCGCCCATGGCTGCGGCTCGATGCAGGGCTATCTGTTCAGCCCGGCACTGCCCGTGCCCCAGATCGACGAATGGCTCGCCGCCCGAGACCTGTTGCAGCCGCAGATCGCCGAACTGTCGATCTTCTGATTGACGCGCTTTTCTAGCGCTTCACGCGGATTGCGTCGCTACGCTCGCAATGACGGTTTGTATTTTGGGCATATTTTCAGTGTCATGCCCGGACTTGATCCGGGCATCCAGAGCGTCGTGTTCTGTGGGTGTAGCTCTGGATTACCGGCCCGCTTTCAGTCAAGTGGGCCCGGCAATGACAGGGAAGACGTGGATGGCCCGCATGAAGCGGGCCATGACGTGTGTCGATTGATGACGTGTGCCGATTGATGACGTGTGCCGATTATAGCCATTGCGAGGGCGCATCGCGCCCATGGCAATCCAGCTTATCGGCTCAGGCGTCCTGACCCATGGCTTGTTCATAGGCCGCACTTGCCTCCAGCCATTGCTCTTCCGCCCTGGCCAGCGCCCGCAAGGCATCAGCACGCGATTTGGCGACCTTTGCCGCCTCGTCGGGCTTGCCTTCGAAAGAGGCGCTATCCGCCAATCTCAAATCAAGTCTGGCAACTTCGCCCTGCAACGCCTCAACTTCCTTTTCGAGCGCCTGCGCCTTCTTTTTCAAGGGCGCGAACTGCTCACGCTTTTGCGCGGCGATGCGGCGGGCTTCCTTCTTGTCGTGATTGGGGCGTGGCGGCGGAGGCGGCGCATCGGCATCGAGCGCCTCTTCTGCCGCCAGTGGCCGGGCGCGACGCGCCGGGTCAAGCAGCCACTTCTTGTAGTCGTCAAGATCGCCGTCATAAGGCTTTACCGTGCCGTCTGCGACAAGCCAGAGACGATCCGCGCAGGTTTCGACGAGATGGCGGTCATGGCTGATGAGAATGAAAGCACCTTCATAGTCATTGATCGCCATGACGAGGGCTTCACGGCTATCGACATCCAGATGGTTGGTCGGTTCGTCGAGGATGATGAGATGCGGCTTGTTGTAGGTCTGCACGGCAAAGAGCAGACGCGCCTTCTCGCCACCTGAAAGTTTTTCGACATTGGTGTCGGCCTTGTCCGCGCCAAAGCCATAGGAACCGGCAATGGCGCGCACCTGCGCCTGCGTGGCGGTGGGCACAAGCTCGCGGAAATGCTCATAAGGCGTTTCGCCCATATTGAGTTCGTCGAGCTGATGCTGCGCGAAATAGGCGATACGCAGCTTCTTGGAATCGTATTTGTGGCCACCCGTCACGGCAAGGCGATCGCAGAGCAGCTTGGCGAAGGTCGATTTGCCATTGCCATTGGCGCCGAGCAGCGCGATGCGGTCATCATGGTCGATGCGCAGATCAAGACCGCTCAACACCGGCTTTTCCGGGTCATAGCCGACACTGGCATGTTCCAGCCGGATGATCGGTGAGGCGAGGGGCTTTTCGGGTGCCGGAAAGCGGAACGGCATGACGCGCTCGTTCAGAATGTCGGCAATCGGTTCCATCCTGGCGAGCGCCTTCATGCGGCTCTGCGCCTGACGCGCCTTGGAGGCCTTGGCCTTGAAGCGCTCGACAAAGCTCTCCATATGGCGGCGGGCATCTTCCTGCTTTTTCTTCATCGACATTTGCAGCATCAGCTTTTCGCGCCGTGTACGGTCGAAGCGGTCATAATTGCCGCTATAGAAGGTCAGCTTCTTGTGTTCGAGATGCAGGATGTTCTGCGCGACATTGTTCAGAAGGTCGCGGTCATGGCTGACGATGAAGACGGTGTGGGGATATTCGCAGAGATATTCTTCAAGCCAGATCGTGCCTTCAAGATCGAGATAGTTGGTCGGTTCGTCGAGCAGCAGCAGGTCCGGCTCGGAAAAAAGCACGGCGGCGAGTGCGACGCGCATACGCCAGCCACCCGAGAAGTCGGCGCAGGGGCGGGCCTGCGCCACCTCGTCAAAGCCGAGACCCGCCAGAATGGAGGCGGCGCGGGCGGGCGCCGAATGGGCCCCCATATCGGCCAGGCGGGTATGGATTTCGGCGATCCGGTGCGGATCGGTTGCATGTTCGGCCTCGGCGAGCAGTGAGGAACGCTCCTTGTCGGCGGCCAGAACCGTATCCAGAAGGGTGATGGGGCCTGAGGGAGCCTCCTGCGTCACCATGCCGACGCGCCAGTTCTTGGGGAAGCTGATGGAGCCTGTTTCAGGCCCGTAAACGCCTGTAATCAGCTTCAAAAGCGTCGATTTACCGGTGCCGTTGCGGCCAACAAACCCCGTGCGCTGCCCCGGTGGCAGGGCGGCGGTCACATGGTCAAGAAGGAGGCGTCCCTCCATCCGGAAGGTCAGGTCATTGATATGAAGCATGGCGGGTGCATAGCACGCCTTGTTGCCGCCGTCATCAATGGCGGCTATAACCCGGCCAAATCACTTCAGGCCCCCTCTCAAGCCACAAATCAAGGATGCTTTCGCATGGCTCTCGAGCGCACTTTCTCGATCATCAAACCCGACGCGACACGCCGTAACATCACCGGCAAGATCATCGACCGCTTCGAAAGCAACGGTCTGCGCGTGGTCGCTTCCAAGCGCATCCACATGACCAAGGCTCAGGCCGAAGGGTTCTATGCCGTCCACAAGGAACGCCCCTTCTTCAATGATCTCGTCTCTTTCATGATTTCCGGTCCGGTCGTGGTGCAGGTTCTCGAAGGCGAGAATGCCGTTTTGAAGAACCGCGAAATCATGGGCGCGACCAACCCGGCCAATGCCGAGCCCGGCACGATCCGCAAGGACTTCGCTGAATCCATCGAAGCCAATTCGGTGCATGGTTCCGACGCGCCGGAAACGGCTGCCGAAGAAATAAAGTACTTCTTCACCGATGCCGAAATCGTCGGCTGATTGTTTTCGTCATTGAAAAAGAGCCCCGCTGGCGCCAGCGGGGCTTTTTGTTTCAGGTGAGAATCGCCTTGCGTAAGGCGGTCAGGCCCTCGCGCAACAGGGCGGCCAGTTCCGCGTCTGCGGTAATGTCAGCCCGGCAGTGGCACGAATAGCGGGCCGCTCACGACATCGCCTTCGCCCTGAATGATGACGCGCTCGTCCGCGACCCGCGCCGCGCCGGACGCGACAAGCCGCAGCGCCAACGGGTAAAGCACATGCTCGGCAGCGAGCACGCGATCCGCCAGTGTCTGCGCTGTATCATCGGGCAGCACGGCGACAGCGGCTTGCGCGACAATCGGCCCCTCGTCCATTTCGGCGCGCACGAAATGCACCGTCGCACCGGTGATGCGGACGCCTGAGTCAATCGTGCGCTGATGCACATGCAGGCCCTTGAAGGCGGGCAGCAGCGAGGGGTGGATGTTGAGCTGGCGGTCGCGCCATTTGGCAACGAACCCGTCCGACAGAATGCGCATGAAGCCGGCATTGCAGACAAGCTCGACACCCGCCTTGACCAGAACGGCGTCCATCGCCGCGTCAAAGGCTTCGCGGCTGTCATAGTCCTTGTGGCTGATCACGGCGGTCGCGATGCCAGCTTCATGGGCGATCTTCAACCCGTCTGCGTCGGCCCTGTTGGAAATGACAACGACGATTTCAGCCGGATAGCCGGGTTCGCGCGTCGCCTTGAGCAGCGCCTCGAAATTGGACCCGCGTCCTGAAATCAGAACACCGACTTTCAAGCTTTCGACCCGATACGGCCATGAATGGCAACGCGCGGCGCGTCAGGCGTGGCGGCGACGAGCCTGCCCATGACACAAACTGTTTCGCCCGCGTCAGTCAGCACGGCGGAAACGGCCTCCGCCTTATCGGCGGCGACAACGACAACCATGCCGATGCCGCAATTGAACGTGCGTCCCATTTCGGATTCTTCAACGCCGCCCCTGGTCATGAGCCAGGAGAAGACAGGCGGCAGCGACCAGGCCGCGCCCTCAATTTCGACATTGACGCCATCCGGCAGCACGCGGGGAATGTTTTCGACAAAACCGCCGCCCGTGATATGCGCCATGGCTTTGACAGCGCCCGTCTCGCGGATCGCCCGCAGCATGGAACGCACATAGATGCGCGTCGGCGTCAGCAACACATCGCCAAGCGAGGCGCCACCCGCACCGGGGAAGGGCGCGGAATAGGAAAGGCCCTCATCGGCCACAATGCGGCGCACCAGCGAATAGCCATTGGAATGGATACCCGATGACGCAAGGCCAAGCAGCACATCGCCCGCCGCGACATCGGCGCGCGGCAGAACCTGATCGCGCTCGACGGCACCAACGGCAAATCCGGCAAGGTCATAATCGCCCTTGGGATACATGCCGGGCATTTCAGCCGTTTCGCCACCGATCAGCGCACAACCCGCCTGACGGCATCCTTCGGCAATGCCGGCAATGACGGTGCGGGCGACATCGACATCCAGTTTGCCGCAGGCAAAATAATCGAGGAAGAAAAGCGGTTCGGCGCCTTGCACGACGAGATCGTTGACTGACATGGCGACAAGATCAATGCCGACGGTGTCGTGGCTGTCCGCATCAATCGCGACGCGCAGCTTGGTGCCGACGCCATCATTGGCGGCGACCAGCACCGGGTCTTTCATGCCGACAGCGGCGAGATCAAACAAGCCGCCAAAGCCGCCCAGCGCTGCGTCTGACCCTTTGCGTTTTGTCGAGGCGGCAAGGGGGCCAATGGCGCGCACCAGCGCATTGCCCGCGTCAATATCGACGCCCGCTGAGGCATAGGTATGGCGGTTCGGCTTGTCGTCGGAAGGGGCGGAGGCCATGGATGCTACGGGTCCGGCGCTGTCAGGGGAATCGGAAGGCCACAAAACACCCGAAATTGTCCGTCGAGGCAAGCCTTGAAGCAAAATCCGGCGCAAAACCCTGCGGCGAGTGCTTCGCGGGGCGGGCACGATGGTATAGTGTGCGCCACAATGACCGGCAGGTTCTGCCAAAAGCGTGACAGATCAAAGGCCTATCCATGAAATCGGCAATTGCGACCCTGCTGGCGGCAGGCATGTTTTTCGCCTTCTGCGCGGCCCCGGCCCGCGCCAGCGACATCTATACGGTAAGTGGCGTGCATGTGGATGTGACAGCCGCCACGGCCCTTGAAGCCCGCACCAATGCCCAGGCCAGCGCCCAGCGTCTGGCTTTTGGCACGCTGCTCCGGCGTCTGACGCTGCCGGAAGACGGGGCCAATCTGCCTGCCGCAGATAACGCCACCCTGCAGCGCGCGGTTCGCAGCTTCGCCGTCAACAATGAGAAAGCGAGCGCCACGCGCTACATAGCCGATCTGACGGTGGCGTTCGTACCGGCCACCGTGCAGCAACTTCTCACCTCAAGGGGTGTGGCCTATGGCGAAGTGCAGGCCAAGCCGACAATGCTGTTGGCCGTGTTTGAAAAGCCGGGTCTGCGCGTTTTCTGGGAAGACCCCAATCCCTGGCGCGATGCCTGGAACCATCAGGACCTTGCTAACAGCCTGACGCCTGTGATCCTGCCGCTGGGTGATGTCGAAGAGTTCGGCATGGTCACGACGGCGCAGGCCGTGGGTGGCGATCAGGCCGCCCTTGCCGCGCTCGCTGCCCGCTATGGCGTAACCGACACGGCGGTCGCCTCTGCCAGCGCCGATGCGAGCGGCACAAAGGTGACTGTGACGCTGAAACAATATGCGGGTAGCGCTCCCCCCATTGCATCAAGCAAGACTTATACAGGCGCCACCATCGAAGAAGCCTTGAATGCGGCTGCGGCCGGTTCACTCGAAGCGCTCGCGCTCGCCTGGAAGCGTGACACGGTGATCCGTGGCGGTGTTGGCGGCAATCTGGTGGCAGACGCTCATTTCAATGCATTGAGCGACTGGGAAATGATCCGCAAGACATTGGCATCCTCGCCCTATGTGGCTGATCTTGATGTGCAGGGCATTTCCTCTGGCGGCGCCGAAATTGCCATCACCTATAAGGGGACCAGCGACAAGCTCGCCGGGGCTCTCGCCGTGCAGGGCATTGCGCTCTCGCAGCGCGAGGGAGCATGGGAAATATCGCGTGCGGCGGCACCTGCGCCCTCGGCGGCGCCCGCGCCCCAGCCATGAATGACAAGGTTTATATGAGCATACAGCGACAAGCCCTGATCTGGATTCTCGCGGTCATCACGACCGTCCTGATGCTTTGGCTTCTCAAGGGCGTTTTGCTGCCCTTCGTGGCGGGCATGGCGGTCGCCTATTGTCTTGATCCGCTGGCTGACCGGCTGGAAGCCATGGGCCTGTCGCGCCTCATGGCGACAGGCGTCATCACGCTCGTTTTTGTGCTGCTGGCTGTCATCTTCAGTGTGCTGCTTCTGCCCCTGCTGTTTGAACAGGCCGTGGCGCTCGCCAACATTCTGCCCGAAGTGATCAACAAGGGACGCCATCTCATCATCGAGGTGACGCATGACCGGCTTGCAGACCTGCTTGGCACACGCGGTTCTGCTGTCGAGACCGCTCTTTCAGGCGCGATGAATGACACTGGCACCTGGTTGCCCAATCTCCTTTCCATCATCGGCTATCAGGGGCTGCAATTCGTCTCCCTCATCGCCATGATTGCCGTCACGCCGGTTGTCGCCTTCTACATGCTGCTCGATTGGGACCGCATGGTGGCGCAGGTGGACAAATTGCTGCCGCGCGACCATGCCGAGACGATCCGCGAACTTGTGATCGAGACCAATCAGGTGCTGGAAGGCTTTGTGCGCGGACAGGCAATCGTTTGTCTGGCGCTCGGCATATTCTACGCCATCGGCCTTTCAGCGGCCGGGCTGAAATTCGGACTCGTCGTTGGCATTGCAGCCGGCATCATCAGCTTCATTCCCTATCTCGGTACGGTCACGGGCTTTGTCACGGCCATGGGGCTGGCGCTTTTCCAGTTTTGGCCGGACTATGCCCATATTGCGCTTATCGCCGGGATTTTCTTTCTCGGCCAATTCATTGAGGGCAATTTCCTCTCGCCAAAGCTCGTCGGCGACCGTGTCAAGCTGCATGCCGTCTGGGTGATATTTGCGCTGTTTGCTTTCGGGTCGCTCTTCGGCTTTGCCGGCGCCTTGCTGGCGCTGCCCGTGGCGGCGGTCATGGGGGTTCTTGCGCGCTTTCTGGTACGACGCTATCGCGAGAGCACGCTTTATCTCGGTCATCAGGAAGTTGCCTGCCAGGTGGTCGAGAGCCATGCCCAAGACGTCAGTCAGGCGCAGTCGGCAGACAAGGCATGACGCGCCAGCTTGTTTTTGAACTCGGCCATCGCCCGGCACTGGCGCGGGAAGATTTTCTGGTTGCGCCCTCCAATGCCGATGCCGTCGCCCTGATTGATGCCTGGCCGGACTGGCCGGGACATGCCGCCGCGCTGTCGGGCCCGGCGGGCAGCGGAAAATCCCATCTCGCTGAAGTCTGGCGTGAACGCAGCAAGGCCGCGCGTCTCACAGGCGCCGGTCTCGACAAGGCCGATCTGCCTGCCCTTGCCGCAGCGGGGGCGGTCCTTGTCGAGGATATCGGTGTCTTGAGCGATGCCGGCGAGCGACAGCTTTTTCATCTTTTCAATCTGATGCGCGAGGAGGGCGGGCACCTCTTGCTGACCGCAAGGCCAGCACCGGCCCATCTCAAACTGAGATTGCCCGATCTCGCCTCGCGCCTGAGGGCCATGCCCCATGGCGGCCTGGGCGCGCCGGATGACGCGCTGCTGGCGGGCATTCTCGTCAAGCTCTTTGCGGATCGCCAACTCCGGCCCGGCGACGCGGTCATCGCCTATCTTGTTTCGCATATGGAGCGATCCGTGGCTGTGGCACGCGATCTCGTCGCCAGACTCGATCAGGCGGGTCTTTCGGGCAAGCGTCCGATCACCGTGCCGCTCGTCGTCGAAATACTTCAAGAGCTTGGAAACACTTGAGAATTTAGCTTCGTTCGGTCACAACTCAGTCATATACTGGCACTAGACTTTGGTTGAATGCGCTCGCAGCAGCGTGCAGGTATACCTGATCCCCTGCTTCCAGCGCCCGCCCGCCGCAATTGCCCCCGACCCTTGCAGCTTTGAACCGACCGGAACGCGCGACATGACGACGACACAGAGCAACAAGCCCGCCCCGCAGAAAGCCGCCGCCCCGCGTCCGGAAAAGAATGGAACACCCGCAGCGCCGGTCATCGACATGACGACGCCGGAACGTTTCATCAATCGCGAACTCTCCTGGATCGCTTTCAACATTCGCGTCATCGAAGAAACGCAGAACAGGAACCATCCTCTGCTGGAGCGCCTGCGCTTCCTCTCGATCTCGGCCTCGAACCTTGACGAGTTCTACATGGTGCGCGTGGCTGGCTTGCGTGGTCAGGTCAGCGCCGGTGTCGAAACACTCAGCCAGGACGGGCTGACGCCTTCCCAGCAGCTTGATCGCGTCAATGCCAAGGCAGGCGAATTGCTGCGCATGCAGCAGGAGATGTGGGACGCGCTGTCCAAGGAACTGCGCAGCGAAGGCATTTCGGTTCTCGATCCAAGCGAAGTGACGCCGGAAGAATATGCCTGGCTGGAAACGCGGTTTCTTGAACAGGTCTTCCCCGTGCTGACACCGCTGGCACTGGACCCGGCGCATCCATTCCCGTTCATTCCGAACCTTGGCTTTGCGCTGGCGCTACAGCTGCGTCGCATCAGCGATGGCAAGCACATGGATGCGCTGCTGCCGATCCCGACACAGGTGGAACGCTTCATCCGTTTGCCCGCGCGCGAGGGCAGGGATGCCAGCCAGGAAGTGCATTTTGTCAGTCTGGAAAACATGATCGGTCTGTTTCTCGATCGCCTGTTTCCCGGCTATCAGGTGGTTGGGCAGGGCGCGTTCCGGCTGCTGCGTGACAGCGATATCGAAATCGAGGAAGAAGCCGAAGATCTGGTTCGCTACTTTGAATCCGCCCTCAAGCGCCGTCGCCGCGGCAGTGTGATCCGCCTGAAAATCGAAGCCCGCACACCGGCGACCTTGCGTGACTTTGTCGTGCGCGAGTTGCATGTGACGGAACGTGAACTCGTCATGGTGGATGGCGTGCTCGGCCTTGCCCAGACCAGCCAGCTCATCATTGACGATCGGCCCGACCTCAAATTTGTGCCTTACAATGCCCGCTTCCCGGAACGCATCCGCGATCATGGCGGCGACTGCATGGCGGCGATCCGCGCCAAGGACATCATCGTCCACCACCCCTATGAATCATTCGATGTGGTGGTGCAGTTCATCCGTCAGGCTGCGGCTGACCCCGATGTCGTGGCGATCAAGCAGACGCTTTATCGCACGTCCAAAGACTCACCCATTGTGCAGGCCCTGATCGAGGCGGCAGAAGCGGGCAAGTCCGTCACCGCCCTTGTCGAGCTGAAAGCGCGCTTTGATGAAGCGGCCAATATCGTCTGGGCGCGAAATCTCGAACGCGCGGGCGTGCAGGTTGTCTTCGGCTTTATCGAACTCAAGACCCATGCCAAGCTCTCGCTCGTGGTGCGCCGCGAGAATGGCGGTCTGCGTTCCTATGTGCATTTCGGTACGGGCAATTATCATCCCGTCACCGCCAAGATTTACACCGACCTGTCGATGTTCACCTGCGACCCGCGCTTTGCGCATGACGCGGCGCAGGTCTTCAACTTCATCACAGGTTACGCCGAACCCAAGGATCTGGAAGTGCTCGCCGTGTCGCCGGGCAGTCTGCGCCAGCGCCTGATGAGCGACATCAAGGCGGAAATGGCCCATGCACGCGCGGGCCGACCGGCGCAAATCTGGGCCAAGCTCAATTCCGTTGTCGATCCCCTGATCATCGACCTGCTCTACGAAGCCAGTCAGGCCGGCGTCAAGATCGACCTCATCGTGCGCGGCATTTGCTGCCTGCGGCCGGGCGTACCGGGTCTTTCCGACAATATCCGTGTAAAGAGCATTGTCGGTCGCTTCCTTGAACATTCCCGCATCATCTGCTTTGGCAATGGCAATGGCTTGCCATCCGATCAGGCCAAGGTCTATATCTCCTCGGCCGACTGGATGCCGCGCAATCTCGACCGCCGTGTCGAAACGCTTGTTCCCATCCTGAACCCCACGGTGCATGATCAGGTGATGGACCAGATCATGGTTGCGAATCTGAGGGACAACCAGCAAAGTTGGAGCCTGCATTCTGACGGCACATATCAGCGTATCGAGGTGCCTGAGGGTGAAGAACCTTTCAATGCGCATACCTATTTCATGAACAATGCGAGCCTTTCCGGCCGTGGCAAATCATTGCAGAAAAATTTCCCGCCCAAGTTCAAGCTCAAAGAGGCGCGGGATTGACGCCTTTTTCGGGCGGGCGAGGCGCTTTTGACTAGCAGCAGAAAATCGCGCTTCGGCATCGTTGATGTGGGGTCCAACTCGGTGCGTCTGGTGGTCTATGCCAGCGCCGAGCGCAATCCCGTTCTCGTCTTCAATGAAAAAGTGTTGTGCGGCCTGGGCCGTACCCTGGCGAGCACGGGCAAGCTCGACCCCAAGGGGATCGAGCGGGCGCTCGAAGCCATTCGCCGTTTCATTGCGCTGCGTGAGCAGATCGGCATTGGCAAGCTCGTCGTGGCGGCAACAGCCGCCGTGCGCGACGCTTCCGACGGGCCTGAGTTTCTCACGCGGGCCGAAAAGATTTGCGGCTTCAAGATTGATCTTCTCTCCGGCGAGGATGAGGCGCGCATTTCGGCGCAGGGCGTGCTCTCCGGCATTCCAGATGCCGATGGCATTGTCGGCGATCTCGGCGGTGGCAGCCTTGAACTTGTGCCGGTGAGCGGCGGCAAGATTCTCGGCAAGGGTTCCACCATGCCGATTGGCCCGTTGCGGCTGATGGATGTGACGGGCAGCAATCTTGCCTCGGCGCAAGCGACCATCGAAGCAGAGCTCAATGCGCTGGATTGGCTGAAGGAATATCAGGGACGCAGGCTCTATGCGGTCGGCGGCGCGTGGCGAAATCTCGCCCGCATCCATATGGCGCAACGCAAATACCCGATTCATGTGCTGCATCAATATGTGATCCCGGCGCGCGATGCGTCCGACATCGCCAGGGTCATCGAAAAGCTCGGCCCCAAGACTCTCGCCCAGATACCCGATATTTCCGAACGCCGTATCGACACGCTGCCTTACGGTGCGCTGGTGCTGGATCGGTTGATCGAAGCGATGAAGGCCAGGGAAGTCGTCATCTCATCCTATGGCTTGCGTGAAGGCATTCTGTTCGACCAGCTCGACAAGAAAGAGCAGGCCAAGGACCCGCTGCTGGAAGGGGCGCATGATCTGGCGAACCGGCTGGCGCGCTTTCCCGAACATGGCGAAGAGCTGACAGGCTGGACGAAAAGCATTTTTGCCCAAGACAGTCTTGGCGAAACGCCTGAGGAAGAGCGGCTGCGTCATGCGGCCTGTATCCTCGCCGATATCGGCTGGTATGTGCATCCCGATTACCGTGCCCATTACGCCATGACGCAAATCCTGCTTGCACCTTTTTCCGGCGTCGATCATTCCGGACGTCTCTTTCTCGCCCGTGTCGGCTATCACCGTCATGAAGGCCGCGGCGAGCCGGAAATGATCGGCAATCTGACCGGCATCCTGACGGAGCGTGAAGGTTATCGCGCCCTGGTACTGGGTGTCGCGCTGCGTCTTGCCTTCACGCTTTGCGCCGCGACAACCGGCATGTTGCCGCGCACGCGGCTGGAAATCAGCAAGACCAGCGTTACGCTGGTCGTGCCGCGTCGCTATGAGCCATTGCTTGGCGAAGTCGTCAGCAAACGCCTCGCCACCCTCGCGCGGGCGCTGGACAAGAAGGGCGAGACGCGGGTGGGCAAGTAGGGGTTTCCTTGACGGCATCATGGCCCGGCAATGATATTCAATATTTCTGGCAATATTTCCGGCAATATTTCTGGCCGTCGTCCCGGCACTTGTTGCCGGAACCCATGGACATCACGCAAACGTGCGGATGCCTGATGGATCCCGGGAATAAATCCCGGGATGACAACTGTTCCTGTCAAGCCGCGCTATTTTTTCTTGCCGCTCGTATCAATCAGGACAATGCGCTTGCCCTTGGCGCCGATCGCGAGTTCGGCACGCTTGAGACGAAGCGCATCCTCGCCGAACAATTCGCGCCGCCAGCCTTTCATGGCCGGGACATCGGCTTCTTCATGCGCCGCAATCAGTTCGAGATCGGCCATGTTGGTGACAAGTTTCTGGGCCACATCATGCTCTTCGCATTTGAGCTTCAAGAGCACCTTGAGCAATTCGACAAGCGGGCCAATGCCCGACGGCAGGGGCTCCGGCCCTTCGACAACGGGTATTTCAAACTCCGGCATCGCCAGGCCGCGCTCAACGGCTTCCATCAGACTGGCGGCTGAACGGCTGTTGGAAAAGCCCTTGGGCACGGCGCGCAGCTCATCCAGATCGGCGGCGCTGCGCGGTATCTGCGTTGCGATTTCATAGAGCGCATCATCTTTCATGATGCGCGAACGCGGCATGTCGCGCTCCTGCGCCTGACGCTCTCGCCAGGCGGCGACTTCAATCAGCACGGCGAGACCGCGTTGACCCCGATAGCGCATCTTGAGGCGCTTCCAGGCGTCGGCCGGTTCCAGCGAATAGGTTTCAGGCGATTGCAGGATCGCCATTTCTTCCGTGACCCAGTGGGCGCGGTCCGTCTGGGTCAGACGGCGCGCCAGCACCTCATAAATGGTGCGCAAATGAGTGACATCGCCAACGGCATATTTGACCTGCTTTTCGGAGAGCGGGCGGCGCAACCAATCGGTAAAGCGCGAGGATTTGTCGACGCTACCGCCTGTGAGCTTCTTGACCAGCGTTTCATAGCCAACGCTGTCGCCAAAACCGCAGACCATGGCCGCGACCTGCGTGTCAAAGAGCGGGTCGGGTATGGTCCTGGCATCGTGATAGAAGATTTCGATGTCCTGCCGCGCGGCGTGAAACACCTTCACGACCTTGCGGTTGCGCATCAACTCGTAAAACGGGGCGAGATCGAGCTCAGGCGAGAGCGGGTCGATGACATGTTCTTCGGCAGGCCCGGCAAGCTGGATCAGGCACAGCTTGGGCCAATAGGTCGAGTCCCGCATGAATTCGGTATCGACCGTGACATAACCCGCATGCGCCAATCGCTGGCAAACGGGCGCAAGGTCGGCTGTCTTCGTGATGATGTTCATGGGGCTTCTATAGACCATCGGCTAAGCTCTGGCCTAGGCCCCTGATAATGCAGACGGACAGGCAGGGCGGTTCGGGACATCGGACAGGAGGCAACCCTTGACAATCGGGGGCCATCCATGCGCTTTTCGCCCGTCGGGAGCTAATTATAGCCCTAAATTAGGGACGATTCGTCCTTGATTCTCAAGGCCTTGGAACAATGAACTCTTATCGCACACACACCTGCGGCGCGCTTACGCTCGCTGAAGCCGGTCAGACCGTTACGCTGTCGGGCTGGGTCCACCGCAAACGCGACCATGGCGGCCTGCTTTTCGTCGATTTGCGCGACAATTACGGCCTGACGCAGCTCGTTTTTGACCCGGATCAGGCGCAAGCCTTTGCCGCGGCCGAGCGCCTGCGCGCTGAATATGTCATCCGCATCGAGGGCAAGGTTGTCGCCCGCGACAAGGCGGCCGTGAATCCCAATCTCGCCACCGGCGAAATCGAGGTTCAGGTGTCGGCTGTGAGCGTGTTGTCGGAAGCCCAAGACCTGCCGCTGCCGGTTTTTGGCGAGCCGGATTACCCGGAAGATATCCGTCTGAGCTATCGCTTCCTCGACCTGCGCCGCGACACGCTGCACAAGAACATCCTGAAGCGCTCGCAGATCATCGCCTCGATTCGTCGCCGCATGACGCAAGCCGGCTTCAACGAGTTTCAGACGCCGATCCTGACGGCCTCAAGCCCGGAAGGCGCGCGCGATTTTCTGGTGCCGAGCCGCGTCCATCCCGGCAAGTTCTATGCGCTGCCCCAGGCACCCCAGCAGTTCAAGCAGCTCATCATGGTGGCGGGTTTTGACCGCTATTTCCAGATCGCGCCCTGCTTCCGCGACGAAGACGCGCGCGCTGACCGCTCGCCCGGCGAGTTCTATCAGCTCGATGTGGAAATGAGCTTTGTCGATCAGGATGACGTGTTCTCGGCGATCGAGCCGATCCTGCACGGGCTGTTCACGGAGTTTGCGGGCGACAAGAAGGTCTCCGATTATCCTTTCGTGCGTATCCCCTATGCGGAGTCGATGCGCAAATATGGCAATGACAAGCCGGACCTGCGCAACCCGATTGAAATGTCCGGCGTGACGCCGCATTTCGCAGGTTCGGGCTTCAAGGTCTTCGCCACCATGATTGCGAACGACCCCAAGGTCGAAGTCTGGGCAATCCCGGCACCGGGGGGCGGCAACCGCGCCTTCTGCGACCGCATGAACGCATGGGCGCAGGGCGAGGGCCAGCCGGGCCTTGGCTATATTTTCTGGCGCTCCGAAAACGGTGTGCTGGAAGGGGCAGGACCGCTCGCCAAGAATATCGGTCCGGAACGCACCGAAGCCATTCGCCTTGAGCTCGGCCTCAAGGAAGGCGACGCCGCTTTCTTCGTGGCGGGCGTGCCGGCAAAATTCACGGCCTTTGCGGGACTGGCGCGCACGCGCATCGGCACCGAACTGGGCCTTGTCGAAGAAGGCATCTTCAAGTTCTGCTGGATCGTCGATTTCCCGATGTATGAATGGAACGAGGACGAGAAGAAAATCGACTTCTCGCATAATCCTTTCTCCATGCCGAACTTCGATCACGACGCGTTTCTGGCGCTCGACAAGAACGATGCCGATACCATTCTCGCCATGACGGCCTTCCAGTACGACATCGTCTGCAATGGCATCGAGCTGTCGTCGGGCGCGATCCGCAATCACAAGCCCGAAATCATGTACAAGGCGTTTGAAATCGCGGGCTATGACAAGTCGGTCGTGGAAACAAAGTTCGGCGGCATGTTGAACGCCTTCAAATGCGGCGCACCGCCCCATGGCGGTCTTGCACCGGGCGTCGATCGCATGGTCATGCTGCTTTGTGGCGTGGAAAACCTGCGCGAGGTCACCATGTTTCCGATGACGCAGCAGGCGCAGGATCTGCTGATGCAGGCGCCTGCCGAAGCCACGCCCAAGCAGCTCAAGGAGCTGCATATCCGCGTGGTGCTGCCGCTCGAAAAGAAAAAAGACGCCTGAGGCAGAAGGCTTTGATGTTACGGATAAAGGATGGCCGCAATGGAAGCATTGCGGCCATTTTCTTTTGAATTTGCCTTTTCGGGAACCTTGATTTGTGTAGCACTCAGTGCTACATGGAAACATGACGGGTTCTGACGCGACGGCGAGAGTTTTTAAAACGGCCTGGTTTGCAAAGGCCGCGCGAAAAGAACGGATCACAGATGATGATCTCTGCTTGACCATCAGGGAGGTCATGAAGGGTCAAGCCGACGATCTGGGCGGCGGGGTGTATAAAAAGCGCCTGAACAAAAACGCCCACCGGAGCATCATTCTTGCGAAGGGTGGTCGATATCGGATTTATCAATTCCTCTTTGCGAAGAAAGATTGCGGCAATATCGAAGACGATGAATTGAAGGATTTTCGTATTCCAGCCAAAAGCTATGCGAAGTTGAGCGATCAGGAAATGGCGCGGCTATTGGACGAGAACGATCTGGAGGAGATATGTCATGACGGCGAAAAATAAGTTCAAGAGCGATATTTCCGAGGCAATTCATTCATCTGCCTCCGCCCTGCACAAGGTGGGCGTGATCGGCAAGGCGACCATGCGGGATTTTGATGTTCGCCATCTCGCCGTGCCGCCCATGATCAAGCCAATTGAAATCAAGCGGCTGCGTGAACTGAACAAGGTCAGTCAACCGGTCTTTGCCCGCTATCTCAACACGAGTGAGAGCACTGTCGAGAAGTGGGAGACCGGCGCCAAGAAGCCCAGTGGCATGGCGCTAAAGCTGCTGACGATCATTCAGAAGCACGGTCTTCAGATTCTCGCCTAGGCTCAGTTTGTGTCGCCATGCGGCGTCTCATCCTCGAAGACGGGGATAGGCAGTCGATCAATCGGAATGATCACGCCATTATCTGCCGTGATGGCCGGGCCGCTGACATTCGCGCCGAAACTGCCGCCGAAATGGATCGGTGTCTTCGTGCCGTCAATCTGCACCTTGCCGCGCTGAAGCGTAGTCATTTCCGTCACCTTGCCCGCAAGGCTTTCCGGCGTGAAGCGCCCCGACACGATCTGGTAGAGCAACAGCGCCTGCGCGTTCTGCTTCACGCTGTCATTTTCCGGGTGGACCATGTCGTCAACGCCGCCGGGCTGCGCCGCAAGCGCGTCATTGGTCGGCGCAAAGACGGTGCGGGGTGAATTGTCGGTGTAGCGGAACTTGACGCCATTGGCATCGATCATTGAAACAAGCGTCGAAAACTGTGGATCAGCTTTCAGCGTCTCGTAAAGATTGGCGGCTGAGGCCGGAACACTCGCCAACAGGGTGGCGCTCAGAATGGCGACCGTGAGTTTTGTTCTTGTCATGTCAATTCCTCGGCTCTTTGCGCGGGTTTATCGCAAGGATACATTAAGGCTGCTCATTTGGGCGAAATTGGGACAGGAAACAGGTGCGGGCCTGCGGCTCGCTCGCCTATACTCCCGGCCAGCATATCATCCTGAACAGAGGCGGCACGACATGCCTGTGACCCGTGGCTGAGAAAACCTGTAATCTGATCCTGATCAACCGCCCCATGGCGCAGGCGACGCAAGACTTCCATGAGATTGCGAAGGAAATCGAGGCCATAGCGCCGGAAATAATGGTTGCCATTGTCCATGCCGAGGCGGATGTCGCAAGGATTCCCGAACGCTTCTGGACCCGGCCGACACTGACGGTTTCTTTCACGCTGCCGGGGGTGTTTCGGCCCCGCAGGGGACGCTTTTATCACGGCTTCCCGCTTGCCAAGTTCGGGCAGATGAAAAAGTTTGCCGCCGCCGGCATCCCCATGCCCAAGACGCTTTCCTATCGCATCGGTCAGCCCTTGCGTCCTGAAGTCTGGGGCGAGCATGTGATCCTCAAGGCAACCGCGCTTGACGCCATGTCGAATGGTGACACGGCTTTCCTGCTGCGCACCGTCAAGGTGGCCGAACTCGCGACAGTCGTATTTCCAGAAGGCCACAAGGCCCGCAAGGCACCGCTGCTGGTGCAGGAATTTATCGACACGGGACTTTATCCGGCGAGCTATCGCGTGTTGACGCTTTTTGGCGAGCCGATCCTGTCGATGGTTTATAAAATGAACTATCCGCGCCCCGCGCTGGATGCGAGCGATGAGGAGCTGATGCAGGGCACCATCGCTTCCAACAAGCCGCCGCATTACACCCATATTCTGGAAGCTGATCCGGAAGTGCTGGCCTTCGCGCGCAAAGCGGCTCGCGCCATGCCGCGTATTCCGCTTCAGGGCATGGATTTCATTCGCGAAGAAAAGACCGGAAAACTCTTCATTCTGGAAGTAAATCCCGGCGGCAATACCTGGCATTTCTCGTCCAAATTGTCGGAGGAAGGCCGCAAGGAAATCACCCGCGAGCAGCGCATGGCCCAGTTTGACGCGTGGAAGGTCGTGGCGCGTGTGCTGGCGGAACGGACAAGGGCCGAAGCCGTCTAGCGGTGCCTTGCCCTGGGGCGGCGGGCCAATACAAAAATATATATTTTGCCAATGATCGGGAAATGGGTTGCTCTCATTTGGATGCAAGTCATCTCAAGGGAAACGAATACTTAACGCACAAGCCTGCATAGTTACAGATGAGTGACAAAATTCACGTCTGTAGCGGTCTTAGTGTGCGTAACGCATCAAACACAACAAAGCGCCCCGGAGGTATGGAGCCGAAGAAATTGCCGGAAATGCCGGAAGCATTTGCAAATGCTTTCGCCATTGAGCGCTGGAGCTATGACCTTGTCGCACGCGAGATCACGCTCCATGGTCCGATACTCGACCAGCGCAACATTCCGCGTGTCGTCCCCTATGACAAGGATGATCTGAACGGGTATGGCCTTCTGCTGCGTGACTGGCTGGAGACATGCAAGGTTGGCGATGTCACGACCAAAATCTTTCCAATCCGTCACGATCCACTGGCGCTCAGAATTTTTTGCGCGCAACGCGATGACAAGACGGTCGGCGGTTTCTGTCAGGATGTTACAAACGATGTGATGGAGCCTGAGGGGAGCCGTCGCTTCCGTCTGGCGCTGAAAGGCGCTGCGCATGGCATCGCGCTCGTGGCGCTTGATGGCAGTTGGTTGCAGGTCAACACGGCGCTGTGCGAGATGCTGCAATACACGGAAGAAGAGCTGATTACACTCACCTTCCAGGACATCACGCATCCTGACGATCTCGAAACCGATCTTGATTTTCTGCATGAATGTGTGGCGGGCAAGCGCAATACATATCAGATGGAAAAGCGATATTACCGGCGCGACGGGAAAATCATCTGGGTGAATCTGGCTGTCGCGATTCTCCGCGCCGAAAATGATGCACCACTTTATTTCATTTCGCAGATTCAGGACATCACGGCGCAAAAGGAGACCGAAAGCGAACTGATCAAGGCGCGTGACGAGGCCGATCGCGCCAACAAGGCGAAAAGTTCATTCCTCGCCGCCATGAGCCACGAAATTCGCACCCCCATGACCGGCGTGATGGGCATGCTGGATATTCTTGAGGGGAGCGGTGTCAGCAAGGAGCAGCTCGATCTCATTCAGACGGCACGCAGCTCGGCCGGGATGTTGCTCTCCATCATCAATGATGTGCTGGACATGGCCAAGCTCGAAGCGGGCAAGGTCGAAATTGCCAGTATCGATTTTGATGCCGAACACATAATCCGCAATGTTTGCGACATGATGGCAGCGAAGGCTGCGGATAAAGACCTGCGCTTCAAGGCAACCGTCGCCCTGTCGGCACGCATGTGGTTGCAGGGCGATCCCAATCGCATCTCGCAAATCCTGTTCAACCTGCTTGGCAATGCCGTGAAGTTCACGCAGCGGGGCGGTGTCAGCCTGCATGTCGAAACCAGAGCGACGACAGAGGGACTGAGCCTTGTCTTCGATGTGGAGGACACGGGCCCCGGCATTTCAGAAGATCGATTGCCAACCATCTTCAAGGAGTTTGAACAGCTCCACGAGGCCGGCAAGCAGCGATCCGACGGAACGGGTCTCGGGCTTGCCATCGTTGCAAAACTCGTGGAAGTCATGCACGGCAAGATCGATGTGACGAGCAAAGTGGGGCAGGGCACGCGCTTCACCGTCACCTTGCCCATGAAGGTCGGCAAATCCGCCATCGAAGAACAGCCCGGCAGAACACATGGGAGCGGAAGTCTCGTCGGGCGAAAGGTACTTGTCGTGGAGGACAATGCCGTCAACCGCAAGGTGATTCAAGCGGTTCTGGACGCCATTGGCATTGAGACAACTTTTGCCTTTGACGGATTTTCAGCCATCGACACCGCAACGACCAATGCCTTTGATGCAATCCTGATGGACGTGCAAATGCCGGGCATGGACGGCATGGAAGCGACACGTCAATTGCGCGCGGCAGGCCTGACACTGCCGATCATTGGCCTCACAGCCAACGCCATGTCGCATGACCGTGAAGCCTGCCTTGAGGCGGGCATGGACGACCATATCGGCAAGCCTTATCGCCCTGATGAGATCATCACCTCACTGACGAAATTCATCCTGGGCCAGGCCATTTCCTAGCTGCAACCGCTCGTGCCGCCGCAGGTATCGCATTTGAGGCAGGTGCCATTGCGGACCATGGTGAAGTTGCCGCATTCGCCACATGCCTCGCCCTCATAACCCTTCATGCGCGCTTCTGCGACGCGGGAAAACGAGACCTCGCTGCCTGATCTTATTGTTGCGGTGACCACCATTTCCTCCGCGACTTCCGATGCATCCAGCATTGCACGGGTGGCAACCACATCGGCAGCTTCGGCATGGATGGCGCGGGCGGCAGCGGCGGCACCAGCCCCGCCACGCACGAGATAGAGATTGCCCATCTGCGTGTTGCGCGTGAAACCGGGGCTGACGACAGAGGTCGCCGGAATGCTCGTCTCCGGCAGCTTGCCCTCATCGTTCCCGTCGCCCAGCACATCATGGCCGATTTCGGAGGGATCAACATGGCCGAGGTCCGAACGGCCAAGGTAGGAAACGGCCAGTTCGCGGAACACATAATCAAGGATCGAAGTCGCATTCTTGATGCGGTCATTGCCACGCACGAGCCCGGCCGGCTCGAAGCGCGTGAAGGTGAAGGCCTCGACATATTCTTCCAGCGGCACGCCATATTGCAGGCCCAGCGAAATGGCGATGGCAAAATTATTCATCAGTGAACGGAAGGCAGCGCCTTCCTTATGCATATCGATAAAGATTTCGCCGATCTTGCCATCTTCATATTCGCCAGTGCGCAAATAGACCTTGTGGCCGCCCACAATGGCTTTTTGTGTATAGCCCTTGCGGCGATCCGGCAGACGCTCGCGGCTCTGGGCTCTTTCGACCACGCGCTCCACAATGCGCTCGGCGACAATGCGGGCGCGCTCCTGCGCGGGGCGTTCGGCAAGCGTTTCGGCGACGGGTTCTTCAGCCTCAAGGTCACTGTCATCGAGAAGCTGGGAATTGAGCGGCTGGGAAAGCTTTGAGCCGTCGCGATAAAGCGCATTGGCTTTGAGGCCGAGGGTCCAGGACAGCATGTAAGCCGACATGCAGTCATCAACGCTGGCCTTGTTCGACATATTGATGGTTTTGGATATGGCGCCCGATATGAAGGGCTGCGCCGCCGCCATCATATGGATATGGCTCGCAACAGAGAGATGGCGTGTGCCCGTGCGACCGCAGGGATTGGCGCAATCAAAGACCGGCAGATGCTTGTCCGCCAGGCCCGGCGCACCTTCCAGCGTCATCGCGCCGCAAACATGGAGATTGGCGGCCTCGATTTCGGCCTTGGTGAAGCCCAATGCATCGAGCATGTCATGGTCGAGATTATCCATCTCCTGCGCATCAAGACCGAGTGTCTCGACGCAGAAATCTTCGCCCAGTGTCCATTTGTTGAACACGAAACGAATGTCGAAAGCGCTGGCGAGTGCGGATTCAATCGTGGCGATTTTTTCATCCGTAAAGCGCAGCTGCTTCAGGCGATGATGATCGATCCCCGGTGCGCCGGAAAGCGTGCCATGACCCACGGCATAATTGGCAATGGCTTTAATTTCATCCTCGCCATAGCCCAGCGCACGCAGACCCTGCGGCACAGCCCGATTGATGATCTTGAAATAACCGCCTCCGGCGAGTTTCTTGAACTTGACGAGCGCGAAGTCAGGTTCGATGCCGGTCGTGTCGCAATCCATGACGAGACCGATCGTGCCCGTTGGAGCAACAACCGTGGCCTGCGCATTGCGATAGCCATATTGCTCGCCCATCGCCACAGCAATGTCCCAGGCGACACGGGCATGGTCGATCAGATCAGCTTGCGGGCAATTGGCAGCATCAAGCGGCAAGGGCAGGGTGTGCAGCTCTTCATAACCGCTTTTCAGCCCATGTGCGGCGCGGCCATGATTGCGCATGACGCGCAGCATGGCATCGCGATTTTCGGCAAAGCCTTCAAAGGCGCCAAGCTCCTTGGCGATCTGTGCCGAGGTCGCATAGGCGGTACCCGTCATGATGGCGCTGATCGCACCGCACATGGCGCGGCCTTCTTCGCTGTCATAGGCAATGCCGGACGCCATGAGCAAGCCACCAATATTGGCAAAGCCCAGACCCAGCGTGCGATAGCGATAGGAGCGCTCGGCAATTTCACGGCTCGGGAATTGCGCCATGGCAACCGAGATTTCGAGCACGATGGTCCAGAGCTTGACCGCATGTTCAAAGGCTTCCACATCGAAGCGCGCCGCCATTCCGGGCTGTGTTGCTTCGCGGAACTGCATCAGGTTGAGCGAGGCCAGATTGCAGGCCGTATCATCGAGGAACATATATTCCGAGCACGGATTGCTGGCACGAATTTCGCCGGATGCGGGGCAGGTGTGCCAATCATTGATCGTGGTGTGGAATTGCAGGCCCGGATCAGCCGATTCCCATGCCGCCTGACCGATCTGCTCCCAGAGTTCGCGCGCCCGCAGATGTTTGGCAACCTGACCATCACCACGATTGACGAGCGCCCAATCCGCATCCGCTTCCACAGCGGCAAGGAAGCCATCCGTCACCCGCACGGTGTTGTTGGAGTTCTGACCTGAGACCGTCAGATAGGCTTCCGAGTCCCAATCGGTGTCATAGATCGGAAACTCGATATCCTTGAAGCCCTGTCGCGCAAAGTCGATGACGCGCTGGATATAACTTTCCGGCACATCATTGCGCCGGGCGGCGGTGATCTCGCGCTTCAGCGCCGGATTGCGCTTGGGATCAAAGCAATCGCCATGCGGTCCGTCGCAATTGACACAGGCCCGCATGATCGCGCCGAGATGGCGCTGATTGACACGCGAACCGGTGACGAGCGCCGCAACCTTCTGCTCCTCAACCGACTTCCAGGAAATGAATTCCTCAATGTCAGGGTGATCAACATCGACGATCACCATCTTGGCGGCGCGGCGCGTCGTGCCGCCCGATTTGATCGCCCCGGCGGCGCGATCACCGATTTTGAGGAAACTCATCAGGCCGGAGGATTTGCCGCCGCCCGAGAGCTTTTCATCCGAGCCACGCAGCGACGAGAAGTTCGTGCCGGTGCCCGAACCATATTTGAAGAGCCGCGCCTCGCGCACCCAGAGATCCATGATGCCGTTCTCATTGACGAGATCGTCATTCACGCTCTGGATGAAGCAGGCATGGGGCTGGGGCCGCTCATAGGCGCTGGTCGATGTTCTGGTCTCGCCGGTCGCCGGATCAACATAGAAATGACCCTGCGCCGGACCATCAATGCCATAGGCCCAATGCAGACCGGTATTGAACCATTGCGGGCTGTTTGGCGCGGCGATCTGGGTGGCGAGCATGAAGCGCAGCTCATCCTGAAAGGCGCGCGCATCATCCTCGCTGTCGAAATAGCCGCCTTTCCATCCCCAATAGGTCCAGGCGCCTGCCAGACGATCAAAAACTTCGCGCGAGTTGATCTCGCTGCGATAGCGGCTGGACGGCGACAGGCTCTCCAGCGCGTCAATATCGGCCTCATGACGCCACAGGAAGGACGGCACGCCTTCTTCCGGCACAGGCTTCAAAACCGCAGGGACACCTGCCTTGCGGAAATATTTCTGGGCGAGGATATCGCAAGCGACCTGCGACCAGTCTGCCGGAACTTCCATCTGATCGAGACGAAACACGACCGAGCCATCCGGATTGCGGATCTCGCTCGTCGCGGGACGGAAGGAAATCCCCTCATAAGCAGACTGTCCTGCCACTGTGAAGCAACGTTGGATACGCATCTTGTCCTCGGCCTCTTGTCCCTTTTGAAGGGGCTCATCATCATTGTCCGGCGCGGGCCGGGGCGGCAGGCGTCAACAACCCTTCACACGCCGTCCACCTCCTGACTCCAACCACTTTAAGTGATTGATACCGTTAGGTTTTCGGTCGCCCAGCGCGAATCATATGCGTGAAGTTCGAGTTCGCCCGCCCCGTCTCGTTCTCTGAGTTGAAATCCTAGGGATCGTAGCCCCCCAACGTCAAGGGATAGCGTTAGAGCCTTTATTCGCAGCCACATCTTGTGTCAGTCACAATCGTAAAATCGCTAAAACCCGCGAATCGAAGCTATCAACTTGTTAACTGCCCGCCCCGCAGAATGGTGGCGGACAGAACGCAGCGGAGTGGTGGCATTGTCAGCCAAGAGCACGGCCTTCGGGTTAACCATCAAGGACCTTGATATCCTTGTTGTCGAGGATAGTGGCAATATGCGCCTGTTGCTGCGCACGCTGCTCAACAGCTTTGAGGTTGCCGCCGTCGATTCTGCCCGGGATGGTGAAGACGGGCTGAAAAAACTGCGCGTCAACAAGAAAACCAATCTTGTCATCACGGATTGGGAAATGCCGGCCATGAATGGGCGTGAGTTCCTCTATAACCTTCGCCATATCGATAATGAGCCCATGTGTTTTCTGCCGGTGATCGTTTTGACAGGCCATGCCTCGCGCAGCCTCATCGCCGAAGCCTTTGAAGCCGGGGCCACGCATCTGCTGGTCAAGCCGGTGACGCCGGCCAGCCTCCTGCAACGCATCGAGTGGGTTCTGGAGGATGATCGCCCCTTTGAGCTGGCCGGTGACATCTATCGCCAGTCCATGCGTTTTCAGGAAAAGCCCAAACGGACCTCGCGCCTGGCATCAGGCTCAGGTCTGGCTCTGGCCCAGCCTGGCAATAGCTGGACCATCGAATAGACCCCGCTCAGGCGCGGCGATAGGGTCCGTCAAACCCTCCCGTTCGACAAATCATGGAAATCTGCGGTAATTCCGCATGAGCCTGCGCAGCAGGTCTGGACCAACTTCGCCTCGAATGTCATATTCTGCCCGCTTGCGGCGCGAACAAGGGCGCCAGATCGATTCATACGCTGACAGGTCCAATCGCATGACGCTGCTACAGGAAGTCTTCACCTGGTGGAATGGCCAGACCATGGGGACGCGCTTTTATACATGGCGCAACGGCAAGCTCGTGGGCGGCGACGCGCAGGGCAATCGCTATTTCGAGGCGCGAGACGGCCGCAAGATTGGCGGCTATACGCGCCGTTGGGTGATTTACAGCGGCCTGGCCGAGGCCTCCTGTGTGCCGCCGGACTGGCATGGCTGGCTGCATCACACGGTTGATGTGCCGCCGACCGAAGAAACATACATGCCGCGTGAATGGCAAAAGCCGCATCGGCCCAACATGACCGGTACGCCCGAGGCTTATCGTCCGCAAGGCAGCCTGCAAAAGGGCGCTCACCGGCCCAAGGCAACCGGTGATTATGAAGCGTGGCGGCCTGAATAAGGGCGAATTACTTTCCGATCACGCGTGGGTGGTCTTTCGGAGCATACAATGCAGAACAGTCTTGTTGAAACACTGATCGGTGCCGTGGTCGTCCTTGTGGCGGGCGTGTTCTTGTTCTACGGCTATTCAACCTCCGGCATGCACAACACGAGCGGCTATGCCGTGACCGCCCAGTTTGATCGCGTGGACGGTCTGGCCAACGGTTCGGATGTGCGCATGTCGGGCATCAAGGTCGGCACCGTTGTCTCCCAGCATCTGGATCAGGAAACCTTCAAGGCGATTGTCTCGCTCAATCTCGACCCGAACATCAAGATCCCCGACGATTCCAGCGCCAAGATCACGAGCGAGAGCCTGCTCGGCGGCAACTATCTTTCCATTGCGCCGGGCGGCAGCGAAACGCCCCTCGAAAATGGCAGCGAGATCATGTTCACGCAGGGCTCGATCGATTTGATGGGGCTGATCGGCCAAGCCGTCTTCTCGACTGGAAGCGGTGAAAAGAAATCCGACAAGTAATCCGGTTGTTCCTCATCAGCTTGTTCAGGGCAGGGCGCTTCATGGCCATGTTTTGCAAAAGCGGCCCGGCGTTTTTCGCGCTCTGCCTGCTCGTCATGGCTGCTCCGGTCGTCGCCGACCCCTTGCCGATCGCCGAGTTCAGCGGCCTCGACAAAATCTCGACGCGGATATCATCCTTTGACGTCACGGTTGGCAACAGCGCCCGCTTTGGCGCCTTGCAGGTGCTGGTGCGATCCTGCGACAAGTCTCCGCCCGAAGAGCCGCCCCGCACCGCCGCCTATGTCGAAATCTTTCAGGTCAATGAGCAGACCAACGAAGTCGACAAGCAGGCGATTTTCAAGGGCTGGATGTTTGCCGAAAGTCCCGGCCTCAATGGTCTTGAGCATCCGGTTTATGATGTCTGGCTCAACACCTGCAAAACCAGTTCCGGCGCGGCATCGGACTCCAGCCGATAAAAATCAGCGTCAAGCGCCGTCGCCTTATGCAACCGGTGGCGATAGCTCTCGCGCGGGATTTCAATCGCCCCGAACTGGCTGAGATGCCCGGTGACAAATTGCGTATCAAGCAATTTGAAACCGCCGGCAATCAATCGCGCAACGAGATAGGCGAGTGCAATCTTGCTGGCGTCCGTCGCGCGGCTGAACATGCTCTCGCCAAAAAAGGCGCCACCGAGCGAAACACCATAAAGCCCGCCGACGAGTTTGCCGCCCTGCCAGGCTTCAACGGAATGGGCATGGCCCATGGCGTGAAGATCCGTGTAAAGATCAAGAATATTCGCGTTGATCCACGTGCCTTCCCGCTGTGGTGTTTCAGCCGCACAACCTTCCATCACGGCCCGAAACGCCGTGTCGATGCGCATGTCATAGGGCTTGTTCCTGATGGTGCGCTTGAGGCGACGCGGCAGGTGGAAATGATCCAGCGGCAGGATGCCGCGTTCTTCAGGATCAATCCAGTAAAGCTCAGGATCGTCGCGTGATTCCGCCATGGGAAAAACCCCATAGGAATAAGCCCGCAACAATACCTCGGCGGTAATTTCGCTCATGCCACTTCACTCATGAAACAGGCGACCTGATCGCGACCACTGGCGGCAATCGCTTGTGGCGCATCAGCCCTGTTGCTTGAGAAAATTTTCAAGCCAGTGAATGTTGTATTCGCCATTGATGAAGTCCGGCTCATTCACAAGTTCGTTGAACAGCGGAATGGTCGTCTTGACGCCATCGACCACAAACTCATGCAGCGAACGGCGCAGACGCATCAGGCATTCATTGCGCGAACGGCCATGCACCACGAGCTTGCCGATGAGGCTGTCATAATAGGGCGGGATCTTGTAGCCCTGATAGGCTGCGGAATCGACACGCACGCCAAGGCCACCTGGTGTATGGAAGTCCTTGATGGTGCCGGGTGAGGGCATGAAGGTCCGGGGATCTTCCGCATTGATGCGGCATTCGATCGCGTGACCGGAGAACACGACATCCTTCTGGCTGAAGCTCATTTCAAGGCCGGCGGCGATGCGGATCTGTTCGCGCACAATGTCGATGCCGGTGACGGCTTCCGTGATCGGATGCTCCACCTGCAGACGCGTATTCATTTCGATGAAGAAGAACTCGCCATTCTCAAACAGGAACTCGACCGTACCGACGCCGAGATAGCCGAGCTTGCGCATGGCATTGGCAACGATGTCGCCAATCGTTTCGCGCTGCGCCGCGTTGAGGGCAGGCGAGGGGCATTCTTCGAGCACTTTCTGGTGACGCCGCTGCAAGGAGCAATCGCGCTCGCCCAGATGCGCCACATTGCCATGCGCGTCGCAGATGACCTGCACTTCGATGTGACGCGGCTGGCCGAGATATTTTTCCATATAGAGCGAATCGTCACCAAAGGCGGCTTTCGCTTCAGCGCGCGCCGTGGACAGCGCCGAGGAAAGTTCTTCGCGCGAACGCGCCACCTTCATGCCGCGCCCGCCGCCGCCCGCCGCTGCCTTGACGAGAACCGGATAGCCGGTCTCTTCCGCCACGGCATAGGCCTGCTCATCCGTCGTGATCGCGCCATCCGAACCCGGCACACAAGGAATGCCAAGCGATTTGGCGGTGATCTTGGCCTGAATCTTGTCGCCCATCAGGCGAATATGATCCGAGGTCGGTCCGATGAAGGTGATGCCATGCGCTTCAAGGATTTCGGCAAAGCGCGCATTTTCCGACAGGAAGCCATAGCCGGGATGCACGGCGTCAGCGCCCGTGATTTCGCAGGCCGAGATGATTGCCGGAATATTCAGATAGCTTTCGCTCGCCGGTGCCGGACCGATGCACACGCTCTCATTGGCGAGACGGACATGCATTGCATTGGCGTCAGCCGTCGAATGTACGGCGACCGTGCTGATGCCCATTTCGCGGCAGGCGCGATGAACACGCAGCGCGATCTCGCCACGATTTGCAATGAGGACTTTTTCAAACATCGAGTTTTGCCTGCCCCGCCTATTCGATGATGCAGAGCGGCTCGCCGAACTCGACTGGCTGGCCATCTTCCACGAGAATCTTCGTGATCTTGCCCGAGCGCGGCGCGGGAATGTGGTTCATGGTCTTCATGGCTTCGATGATGAGCATGGTCTGCCCTTCCTTCACCACTGAGCCAACCTGAACGAAAGCCGGCGCGCCGGGTTCGGGCGAGAGATAGGCCGTGCCGACCATGGGCGAATTGACTGTGCCCGGATGGGGAACAGAAGGGTCAGCCGCAGCGGGCGCTGCGGCAGCCGCAGCATGCGCCATTGACGCCGACATTGACACGGGCACATTCACCGCCTGCATCTGACGCGACACGCGCAGCTTCAAACCATCTGTTTCGATTTCGATTTCGCTGAGGTCGGTCTCCTTCAGGAGAGCCGCCAACTGCCGGATCAATTCCTGATCGACGCCTGCTTTGCTCATCTGGCTTTTCGTACTTCCTGCGCTTTTGGTGGGAGTTGCGCCTTGTCCGGCGCTCTTGATCCTGGCTGGTGATTTGGGCGCGGCCACTCTGCTGAGGTCCTGTCTTAAAGGTTGGCGTGGACAGCATCGAGTGCGAGCACATAGCCCTGCACACCGAGGCCGCAGATAAGGCCGGTTGCAACCGACGAAATGGTGGAGTGATGACGAAAGCTCTCACGCTTATAGACATTCGAGATGTGAACTTCGATCACGGGTATGTCGAGCATGGCGAGCGCGTCATGGATGGCGATGGATGTATGCGAATAGGCACCCGCATTCAGGATGACGCCGCATGCCTTGTCGCGCGCTTCCTGAATCCAGGTGACGAGATCGCCTTCATGATTGGACTGGCGGCAATCAACCTTGAGGCCAATCGTCGCGGCATGCCTGGCGCAGAGCGCCTCAATGTCGGCGAGTGAGGTTGAGCCATAAATCTTCGGCTCGCGCAGACCCAGCATGTTGAGGTTCGGCCCGTTCAGGACAAAGACCGGCCGGGCGGCGCGGCGCGCTGCCGGCTTTCGGACTGGTTTTTTCGGGCTCTGCACCATTCGGGTTCCGGATCGAAAAGACGGGGCCACGTGCCCCGGTAATTCTGTCAAAAGCGGTCTAACCTAACCTGCGGGTTCAGGCTAGCCTGTAGGTCCTTAAAAGGGCGAAAATGTGTCCCAGCCACGACCCTGATTCCCCCGAATCGTCACTGACCGGTTATACGCGAACTCATATCCGGTCGGAAAGTCTCCCCGCGCCGGGGCATCGGCCACAAGGGGCGCAGATGTCTTGAATAACCAGCCCCTCTCGCTCATTATCGCGCCAAATGATCAGTCTCTTCATCAATGGTGAGTCCCATACCTTCCCCGCACCCTTGAGTGTGCCGGGATTGATCGGGCATCTGGGGTTTGATCCGGCCAAAATCGCCATCGAGCTGAACCTCGAAATCGTGCCGCGCTCGGCCTATGCGTCGACCATGCTGAAGGACGGGGATCGGCTGGAAATTGTCAATTTTGTAGGTGGTGGTTAGAGATTATGCAGACAAATCCGCAACAGGCAGAGGCATCCGGGCACGCCGGGCGCGACCAACTGATTGTCGCGGGCCGCCCTTTTGCTTCGCGTCTCATTGTCGGCACCGGCAAATATAAAGACCTTGCCCAGAACGCGGCCGCAGTCGAGGCCGCAGGCGCTGACATGGTGACGGTGGCGGTGCGCCGTGTGAATGTGACAAATCCCAAGGAGCCGATGCTCGTTGATTTCATCGACCCGAAGAAAGTCACCTATCTGCCCAACACGGCGGGCTGCTACACGGCGGAAGATGCGTTGCGCACGCTGCGTCTGGCGCGTGAAGCAGGCGGCTGGGATCTGGTGAAGCTCGAAGTGCTGGGCGACCAGAAGACACTTTATCCCGATATGGTGGAAACGCTGCGCGCCGCTGAAGTGCTCATCAAGGAAGACTTCAAGGTAATGGTCTATTGCAGCGATGATCCGATCATGGCGCGCAAGCTTGAAGACATGGGATGTAGCGCCATCATGCCGCTTGCCGCACCCATTGGCTCGGGTCTGGGCATTCAGAACCCGGTCAATATCCGCATCATCATCGAGCAGGCCAAAGTGCCTGTGATTGTCGATGCAGGCGTCGGCACAGCCTCCGACGCCGCCATTGCGATGGAGCTTGGTTGCGATGGCGTGCTGATGAACACTGCAATCGCCGAGGCCAAAGATCCGATCATGATGGCGCGCGCGATGAAACTCGCTGTCGAGGCGGGGCGTCTGGCCTATCTCGCGGGCCGCATGCCAAAACGCCTCTATGCCGATCCAAGCTCGCCGCTGGCGGGTCTGATCTGAGCGCCTATTTTTTCTTGCGCTGCTCTTCGAGAATGCCCTCAAGTCGCTCGCTATCCAGCGCGCCGGGATAGAGCTTGTCGCCAATGATGAAGGCAGGCGTTCCCTCAATGCCAAGCGCATCGGCCAGGGCATAATTCCTGTCGATGATTTTGCCGATTTCAGGGCTCTTCATGTCGGCGGCAAGTTTCTTGATGTCGAGGCCGAGATCACGCGCAATCCCGATCACTTTTTCGTCGCTCAGACTGCCTTTGCTTTCATACAAGGCTTTGTGCATCTCGAAATATTTTCCCTGACGCCCTGCCGCCATGACCGCGCGTGAGGCGGTGATGGATGTCGGTCCGAGAATGGGAAACTCTTTCAGCACCAGACGAATGCGGCTATCACTCTCCAACGCCTGCATCAACGGGCCAAAGGCGCGCTTGCAATAGCCGCACTGATAATCGAAGAACTCGACAATGGTGATGTCCCCAACGCGGTTGCCCGCCACAAACGAGCCGGGATCGTTGTAAATCTGCTGCCGGTTCCCGGCCAAAGCCTTGTCAAACTTGTCAGCGCTCTGCGCTTT
>CAVOKW010000038.1:0-187498 GCA_963696585.1 uncultured Alphaproteobacteria bacterium | reverse complement strand
GCGTAGCACATCGCGGGCGCGCTCGTCTTCGGCGCCGACGACAACGCGGTCAGGGCGCTTGAAATCGTCAATCGCCGCGCCTTCGCGCAGGAACTCCGGATTGGAGGCGACGGAAAAGTCGCCATCGGGTCGCACCTTGCGAATGATCGCCTCGACCTCATCAGCCGTGCCGACGGGCACGGTCGATTTGGTGACGATGACCGTATAGCCCTGCATGGAGGCGGCGATTTCTTCGGCGGCGGCGTAAACATAGGAAAGGTCGGCATGACCGTCGCCGCGACGCGTCGGCGTGCCGACAGCGATGAAGACAGCATCGACATCGCGCATAGCGGCCGCAAGATCGGTTGTGAATGACAGGCGACCCGAGAAACGGTTGCCATTGACGAGCACATCAAGGCCGGGCTCAAAGATTGGTATCTCGCCCCGGTTCAGCGCCTCGATCTTGTCGGCATTTTTATCGACGCAAATGACTTCATGGCCAAAATCGGCAAAGCAGGCACCTGATACAAGTCCAACATATCCGGAGCCGATCATCGCAACGCGCATTGAAAAAACCTGTCATACTGTTCGTGGCGGCGCCACCTGGTGGGAGACCCCCTCAAAAGGTCTGAAACGGGCTGAGAATATCATCCCTGGTCGCTGAGGTGTGACAATCCCGGTCAACAATGACTGAGACTATCGATTTCAAATTATGTTGCAAATCGCACTTCAATGTTAAGCAATAGCCGATGAGTGTGTATGAATTGCGTAACGGGCCTGACTCGCCCAACAGACACCCCATGGAGCATAAATGACCATTCTGGTGACAGGCGCTGCCGGTTTTATCGGCAGTCACGTATGCCAGGTCCTGCTGGACCGTGGCGAGCGCGTCATTGGCCTGGATAATCTGAATGATTATTACGATCCGGCCCTCGAGGAGCGCGTCTTGCGCGCTTGCGGCCGCGCAATGGCTTTGCCTTTCATGCCGGTGACATCGCCGAGACCGAAGATGTGGCGGCGGCGGTGAAGGGTGAGACGATAACCAGGGTGCTCAATCTCGCCGCGCAGGCGGGTGTTCGCTATTCGCTGGACAATCCGCGTGCCTATATCCGGTCCAATCTTCTGGGGCATCTGGAAATCCTGGAGCTTTGCCGCCAGCTCGGCACGGTTGAACATCTGGTCTATGCCTCCTCAAGCTCGGTTTATGGCGGCAATGAGAAGGTGCCTTTCTCCGAGGCCGATAATGTCGATCATCCGGTGTCGCTTTATGCCGCGACCAAGAAGTCCGACGAGCTGATGAGCCATGCCTATGCGCATCTCTATGGCATCCGGCAGACGGGCTTGCGTTACTTCACGGTCTATGGCCCCTGGGGGCGGCCTGACATGGCTTACTGGATTTTCACCAAGGCCATTCTGGAAGGAAAGCCGATCAGGCTCTTCAATCAGGGCGAGATGTGGCGGGATTTCACCTATATCGACGACATTGTCGCGGGCACTGTGGCGGCGCTTGATCATGTGCCGGATGCGTCTCATGGCGTGCCCCACAAAGTTTACAATATCGGGCATAACCAGCCTGAGCATCTCGGTCGCTTTGTGGATGTGCTGGAAGAGGTGCTGGGCGTCAAGGCGATCCGGGACTATGCACCGATGCAGCCGGGCGATGTGGTGCGGACCTATGCCGATATTTCGGCGATCGGGCAGGATCTGGGCTTTGCCCCGCAAACGAGCCTGCATGAGGGGCTGACCCGTTTTGCGATCTGGTATCGGGACTATTTCAAGGTATGAAAGCGCAAGGCTTTTGCTTGCAAATGGCTGATAATTGACCATTCTGGCTGAAATTTCGGGATGAACCCTGTCAGGGCTCGGACCTTAAGCCATGGAAGGAACTGGCCGCTTGTCTACACCCCCCCGGCGCGTTGCCCTCATTACCGGTATCACGGGTCAGGATGGGGCTTACCTGTCCCGGTTGCTTCTCGATAAGGGCTATATCGTGCATGGGGTGAAGCGCCGTTCCTCCTCATTCAACACGGCACGCATTGACGAGCTATATCAGGATCCGCATGTCGAGAGCGCCCGGCTGTTCCTGCATTACGGCGACCTGACGGATTCGACCAATCTCATTCGCATCGTGCAGGAGACGCGGCCCGACGAGCTTTATAATCTCGCAGCTCAGAGCCATGTGCAGGTGAGCTTCGAGACGCCGGAATACACGGCCAATTCCGATGCACTCGGACCGCTGCGCCTTCTGGAAGCCATCCGCATCCTGGGCATGGAAAAGACCTGCCGCTTTTATCAGGCGTCAACTTCAGAGCTTTATGGCAAGGCGCAGGAAACACCGCAACGGGAGACAACGCCGTTCCATCCCCGCAGTCCCTATGCCGCTGCCAAGCTTTATGCCTACTGGATGACCGTCAATTATCGCGAAGCCTATGGGCTGCATGCCTCGAATGGCATTCTTTTCAATCATGAAAGCCCGATGCGCGGCGAAACCTTCGTCACGCGCAAGATCACCCGTGCCGTGGCTGCCATTGAGGTCGGTCTGCAAGACGTGCTTTATCTCGGCAATCTGGACGCCAAGCGCGACTGGGGCCATGCGCGCGACTATGTCGAGGGCATGTGGCGCATCCTGCAGCAAGATGAGCCGGATGATTATGTGCTGGCGACAGGCGAAACCCATTCAGTGCGCGAATTTGTGGATCGCGCTTTTTCTGAAGTGGGGCGCAAGATCGTCTGGTCCGGGAGTGGTGTCGATGAGATTGGCACCGACGCGGCAAGTGGTGCTGTGCTTGTGCGGATTGACCCGCGCTATTTCAGGCCAACCGAGGTCGATCTGCTGATTGGCGATCCGCGCAAGGCACATCAGAAGCTCGGCTGGAAGCACACGGTTTCCTTCGAGCAACTCGTGGCGGAGATGGTGGCCTTCGACATGAAGCTCATATCTGCCGCAGCCAATCTCAGGGGCTGATATGCCTGCGAATTCTCATCCCGATTGTGGACAAGTCGCCCTGATCACGGGCATCACGGGACAAGATGGTGCTTATCTGGCCGACCTGCTGCTGGCCAAAGGCTATGTGGTTCATGGCGTGGCACGACAGGCGTCGCGATTTGATCGCGCGAGGTTGCGGGGGAAGGATGCACTTTCCCGGCTTCAGTTGCATGATTTTGATATAGGCGAGGGGGCCGACTTCACCGGCTTGCTGGCGCGCCTGCGGCCAGACGAGATTTATCATCTGGCCGGGCAATCGCATGTGCCGACAAGCCTTCAGAAGCCCGAGGAAACCATGGCGCTCAATGCGGGTGCCACCCGGCATTTGCTGGAAGCCATAGCCCTCTCGCCGCGCGCCGATCATGTCAGATTGTTTCACGCGGCGAGCGCCCAGATCTTTGCCGATGCCCATGGCAAACTGTTCGATGAGCAGAGCCCGATGCGAGCCGACAATCCCTATGCCGCTTCGAAGCTCGCGGCCTATGAGGCCGTGCGGCAGTTTCGTGACATGCAGGGTCTGCATGTTTCAAACGGTATCCTGTTCAATCACGAGAGTCCTTATCGCGGTCCCGGCTTTGTGACCCGCAAGATCACAATGGCGGCGGCGGCCTGGGCAAATGGGGCTCGCGACGTGCTGCGGCTGGGCAATCTTGATACGCGCCGGGACTGGGGTCATGCGCGCGATTTTGTTGAGGTCATGTGGCTGATGCTTCAGCAACCCCAGCCCGATGATTATGTCATTGCGACCAGGCGTCAAGTCATTCGGTGCGTGATTTTGTCGAGTTGGCCTTTCGCGAGACGGGCCGCATGCTTGCCTGGACAGGTGAGGGCGTTCATGAAGTCGGGCGTGATGCTGTTTCGGGCGAGGTCGTGGTCAGAATTGATCCGGTATTTTTCCGGCCCATGGATCTCAAATCCACCCTGGGGGATGCCTCAAAGGCGCGTCAGAAACTCGGCTGGCAAAATCATCTGGGATTTGAAGCCCTGGTTGCCGAGATGGTCGCCGCCGACATTGACAGATTGTCGCTGATATCCGGGAATGCCCAAACGCTGAATGCTTCGGTCTGATCCGCGCCGCCTGCCGGACCGATGCAGTCGGTGCGCCAAGAGCGGTCTCCTGGACCCTTACCCCTGACATTCGCCGGATGAACCTCAGGCATGCCGCTTTCATGCCGGTGGTGAGGCTTATGGCCGCAATCTCTCCAAGTGGACAGGCTTTCCAAGTGGGCAGGCTCTCCAGGTGGGCAGGCGGGTGGCTGCGATTTTTCCTGGATAATCGGTTCTTGACGAAACCCGAGACGGGGATGGCTTTTAACCAGTGTGACAAACGTCACTTGTTATTGCATCGCTATATCTCCACCATGGTCCGGTCCTGTTTTAAGGGATCTTCATCTGGCAGACCGCCTTTGTTAGTCTTCTTCAAGTTGCCCCATTTCATGATTGCCTGCTGGTGACATATGACGACCGGAAGCCATCTGCCTCTCGACATGTCCTCCGAACCTGGCAGGGGAGCGGGGAGCCGCTCCTCTGATCATCCGCAGGATGGCCGCGGCAGGCCGGATGAAGGCGTGAATGATGCTTCCGTGTCGGCGCCAAAACTGGGCGGGTATCGCTTCCGTCAGCCTTCGCGCAAAGTCATCTGTGATGCCACGGCGCTGCTCGATGCCACGATCATCTTCGCCTTAGCGCTTCTGGCGCGGTGGATTTACATAGATGGCTATCTGGGCAACGATCAGGAATATGGCCCCTATACTGTGGCCGGTATCATCTGCAGCCTTTCTGCCTTTGTCACCTTCAGGGCTCAGGACCTTTATTCTTTCGATGTTCTCGCGACCTTCCGTGGTCAGATCCGGCGCCTGCTGTTCGGCTTTGGCGTTGCCATGCTGGTTCTGCTAAGCGCCGCTTATCTTCTGAAGATTTCCCAGACATTCTCGCGTGGCTGGGTGCTGACGTGGTTTTCCATGTCCGTTTGCACGCTGGTTATCGTTCACTATGGCATTTCACGCCTCATCCAGGGCTGGGTATCCTACGGATTATTTGCCCGGAACATTGCCATTTATGGCAGTGGCGAGATTGCCGAAAAACTGACAAAGCATCTCTGCCGCCACCCCGAACGTTCGAATGTTGTTGGCGTTTATGACGATCTGTTCGGGAGCAACACGGGCAACATGGCGGTGGCGGGTGGCTTGTCTGACCTCATCAGGACCTGCACCTCGACCCGGCTCGATGAAATTCTCATCGCGCTGCCTCTGTCTGAGGAAACCCGTATTGAGCGGGTCGTGACGGAATTGTCGGCCCTGCCGGTTGACATTCGACTCTGCCCGGACATGTCCGCCTTTCGTCTGAGGCCCATGGGTCTTCTCAATTATGACGGGGTTGCCATTCTTGAATTGGCGCGACGACCCATTGATCACTGGGGCCCCATCCTCAAGATGCTGGAGGACAAGATCCTCTCGGTTCTTGCGCTCACCATCGCGGCGCCATTGATGCTGTTTATTGCCTTGGCCATCAGGCTGGATAGCGAGGGGCCGGTCTTTTTTCGCCAGCGTCGCCATGGTTTTAATCATTCGATCATTTCGGTCATCAAGTTCCGTACCATGACGGTTGTCGAGGATGGCACGAATGTGCGTCAGGCGACCCGTGATGATCATCGCATCACGCGGGTGGGGCGGTTCCTGCGGAAAACCAGTCTCGATGAATTGCCGCAGCTATTGAATGTGGTGTGCGGGGAAATGTCGCTGGTCGGTCCCCGCCCGCATGCCCTGGCGCATAATGAGTATTATGCGGCGATGCTTGAACGATATGCATCGCGGCACAAGGTCAAACCGGGCATTACGGGATGGGCGCAGATCAACGGCTACCGGGGCGAGACCGATACGCCGGAGAAAATGCGCCTGCGCATGGAATGCGATCTTTATTATATCGAAAACTGGTCTCTCTGGTTTGACCTGAAGATTCTTCTGTTGACCCCGTTTTACGGGCTGGTGGGCAAGAATGTTTACTGAGGGTTGCGGACTTCTGCCCCTGAAAACCGCTGCGTCGCCTTGCGGTTGAGTTGTGTTTGACCGGCCCCAGGGTGCGGTTGTGCCGGGCGCAGCCAAGCGCGGTCATTTCCAGATCCCTCGCCCCCATGCGGGTGGCAGGGAAGGAACCGCCGGGCTGAGGGTGTGCCAGGCGTGATGACGGAGGGTCCGGTCGAGACTTCCCTTCCCATCACTTCAGGTCGCCTCTCCCTGCCTTGTGACCGGATGCCGGATGGCCATGGAGTCCGGCGGCGAGAGCGTCTTCTGATCGGGCCTTAGAGGCGTCCGGTCAATTCCTGATCCAGAAAGTCTGCTGTCGCCGCCGCCGATGTTGTCACATGAATCTGACGGCTGATGCTTTCGACAAGCGCCATGGCGCGCGCTTCTTGTGGTGGGGCGTCCTGTCTTGCCTTCTTGCCCATGATCAGAATATCAATCTGATCGACGCCGAGCCCCTCGTGGCGGATATTTTCGGGATCGAGTTCGATCAGGGCGGCCCTGCTTGTCGGCTCGGTGCAGGCGCGTTCCATGCCGGTGACGGTGTCGTTTGGTGCGCGATCAACGCAGCTGCCGTCGATGAACAAACCCTGATGCGAGGCCCAGCTGTAGCGCTCCGCCTTTTGCGCGAGGACTTCAGAGATACCGCGTGCGAGATCATCATCGACACCCAGGAGAGCGATGACGGGGATGCGGCCGCCCGCAGGCGGCGGGAACCAGGCATCGAACAGGATTTGATGTTCGTCAAAAATGAAGGCGGGCGTCACATTCACTTCGCAAAAACCGCCGCCGACTTCCAGATAGGATCTCGAAATATCGGGGCTTAGAAAATCAAGACCGGCCACGTCAATGCCCATGATGGCGGCGGTGCGTTCAGCGAGCTTGCGATTATCCGGATGCACCTGATCCGTGACATCCATCATGGTACCGCCCGCCACGAGATTGCTGTGGCTGTGGAGCTCTATGATTTCACCCGCATCGGGAACGGTGTGGCGATCACGACCCGCGCGCGCCAAAATCATGTCGCTTTCTTCGTTGAGATCGATCGCCCAGATATTCTGTGCGCGCCGCGCCTTGTTCTTCTCCTCAACAAGCTCGGCGATGCTGCGCGCGCCATCCCCCGTGACATGGGCAGGGGTCTGTCGGCGCGCCGAGGTCATCTTGCCATGAATGACCGTCAGGCGATGATGCATGCCCGGCAATTGGCTTTCAATCAGGACCGGTCCATGTTTTGCGGCAAGCCTGTAGGCCTGACGCACATCATCATCTGTTTGAAGGCCCGTGCTCACGGCTGTGCCGTGATCTGTGCCGAGCGGCTTCACGACAACCGGATAGCCGATATGCTGCGCCGCTTTCAGAGCTGTGGCGATATCCGAGGCGATATGCTGGCGCGGGACGGGAATGCCATGCTGGCGCAAGGCCGAAGCCGCCTCGAACTTGTTGGTTGAGAGCTGGGTTGCGATAAATCCGGTCCGGTCGCTGAAATTGGATGATATCCATCTCGTATGGCATCCCTGACCGAAGGCGAGAACGGTACTTGATGGCGTGAGGCAGCGCCAGGGGATGTTCCGGTCACGGGCGAGACGCAGATAGGCGGCGCGGTTCTGGTTGTTGAGATTTTGTTTGGCGAATTGCGCAAACGCATCCTGTGCCAGGGCCCTCCGGGGTTGCGCGGGACCGGAGGCTATGCGCATCAGGGCGCAAGCGAGGCTGGCAGCGCGTTTTCCCGTCAGGGCAAGGGCATATTCAAAATAGAAGTCGTGGGTATCCTCGACCTCTCCCTCTGCCCGGGCCTGCGGGCAGGGGCCATATAAAGTTGTGGGGTGGCCGGCCCAGCGCTGCAGGGTGATCGCGGTTTGCGCGAGGCGCGTTGAAGGCGTCTCCGCTGTGCCCGGCGCATCAAGCGGCGGGAGGGATTGTTCAAGCATTGCGACATTTGCCGGGCGCAGCGCATCAAGCAGGGTGGAGAGATGCGTTTGGGTCTGCTGCCATTCTTCCCGGCTCTGCGCCCAGCCGACAAGTCTTGCCGTCATGACCTGACGCGGCGCGTGGCATGACGGGCCCTTGAAGTCCTGGATGAATTGAAGATCAGGCGGCATGAGGCGGTCTTCCTGTCATAACGATGCCTCATCAAGATGCGCCGGGTCAGCGCTTCGAAAGACGCTCCAGTATCGGACGGAAGGCGGGTTCGAGGTCGCCCCGGTCGAGCGCATAAGCGACATTGGCCGCGAGATAGCCGATCTTGTCGCCGCAATCGTAAGTCGCGCCATCAAAGCGATAGGCGATAAAGGCCTGTTCGGCAAGCAGCGTGATCATGCTGTCGGTGAGCTGGATTTCGCCACCGGCGCCGGGCTTTTGTGTTTCGAGATGATCAAAGATTTCCGGCTGAAGAACATAGCGCCCCGAGATGATCAGGTTGGAGGGGGCGTCCTCGATTTTCGGCTTTTCGACCATGCCGGTGATGGCGTGGGTGCGCGCATCAAACGTCTCGCCAAGCGCGCAGACGCCATAGCGGTTCACATGTTCATGCGGCACTTCCTCAACCGCGACAACATTGCCGCCATGCGCGTTATAGGTTTCGATCATCTGGGCGAGGCAGCCGGGTTTGGCATGAATGAGCATGTCGGGCAGGCTCAGGGCGAAGGGCTCGTCCCCGATGATATCGCGCGCGCACCAGACGGCATGTCCCAAACCCAGGGGCTCCTGCTGGCGGACAAAACTTGCCGATCCGGCAAGCGGGCGCGAACCCTTGAGCAGGTCGAAGGCGGCGGTCTTGCCGCGCGCCTTCAATGTGGCTTCGAGCTCGTAAGCCATGTCGAAATGATCTTCAATGGCGCCCTTGCCGCGGCCGGTCACAAAAACAAAATGCTCGATCCCGGCTTCAATCGCTTCTTCCACCGCATACTGAATAACCGGCTTGTCAACGACGGTCAGCATCTCCTTGGGGATGACCTTGGTGGCGGGCAGAAAGCGGGTGCCGAGGCCGGCGACGGGGAAGACAATCTTGCGGACTTTACGGGGCATTTTGTTCATTTTGCTGATCGCCGCGCCTGGCGCGCCTCCAACCTGATTTTGAATAATAAATCCGGACGGGTCCCCCTTGCCCGGATCTCGGCTTATTCTTAAGGATGTCGCATGTTCATGACATGCCTGCAAGGCAGGCTATGGGGGCCGGGGTATGGTTCTTGCAAGTTTATCGTCTGGCGGCGACCTGTTTTGAGCGGGAGATCCGGTCAGGCGCTTGAGTGGCGTCAACGGGCTTGCGATGGGGGCGGGTCATTGTCACGATTGCGCGGCGTCACGATTGCGCGGCATCACGATGCGCGGTGTCACGATTATGCGGCCTTCGCCTGATTATGTTGCAGATCGATTTTAGATGCAGGGGGTTTTTGAATGATTTATCCGGTTGTCCTTTCCGGTGGGGTGGGCTCAAGATTATGGCCTACCTCCCGCTCGGTTTACCCCAAGCAGCTCCTGCCGATCGTGTCGGACAGGGCGATGCTCATCGAGACGGTGGCGCGCGTTGCCGACCCGGCGCGCTTTGCCGCACCCTTGATCATTTCGAATGATGAGCACCGGTTCATCATTGCCCAGCTCATGGCCGAGGGGGGGTATAGGTCCCTTGCCCATATCCTGGAGCCTGCAGGTCGCAATACGGCGCCGGCGGCGGCGGCGGCGGCGGCCTTCATTCAGGCGCTCGATCCCCGGGGGGTGCTTCTCATCCTGCCGGCCGATCATCACATCATCGACAGGGCTGCCTTCCTTGAGGCGATCAAGACCGGCGAGGCCCTGGCGCGCCGGGGAGGGCTTGTGACCTTCGGGGTCAAGCCCATGGCGGCGGAAACCGGTTATGGCTATATCGAGCGCGGGGCCGCCATTGCCGGTTGCCCTGCCTTTGAGGTGGCTCGCTTTGTCGAGAAACCGGACGCCACGACGGCGGCAAGCTATCTGGCCGATGGCGGCTATGACTGGAATGCCGGCATCTTCATGTTTCGCGCCGATGTCATACTCGCGGAAATGGCAAAACACTGCCCCGAGATTGCAGCACGCGCCTGCGAGGCTGTCGTCAAGGCGGCCCGGGACCTCGATTTTGTCAGACTGCACAAGGAGGCCTTTGAGGCCTCCCCGTCCGATTCGCTTGATTATGCTGTCATGGAACGGACCGATAAGGCGATGGTGGTACCGGTTGATATGGGCTGGAGCGATATCGGTTCCTGGTCGGCACTCTGGGATATCGGCGTCAGGGACGCGAACGCCAATGTGATCTCCGGCGATGTCATCACGGAGGCGACCGAGGGCTCTTATATCAGATCGGAAACCGGTCTGGTCGCGACACTCGGCCTCAAGAATATCGTGATCGTGCAGACCGATGATGTGACGCTGGTGGCCTCACGTGAGCGCGTTCAGGATGTCAAGCGTCTTGTTGAACAGGTCGCCGCCGCGGGACGCCAGGAGCATATGGTGCATGCCCGTGTCTACCGGCCCTGGGGCTATTATGAGAGCCTTGACGCCGGACCGCGCCATCAGGTCAAGCATCTGATGGTGCATCCGGGGGGCCGACTATCGCTGCAAATGCATCACCATCGCGCCGAACACTGGGTTGTCGTCAAGGGCAAAGCCCGTGTGACGATAGGGGAGAGCGTATCGGTGCTTGATGAGAATGAGTCAACCTATATACCGATTGGCACAAAACACAGGCTCGAGAATCCGGGTCCGGAGCCGCTGAGTATCATCGAGGTGCAGTCGGGCGCCTATCTGGGCGAGGATGACATTGTCCGTTTTGACGATATTTACGGGCGCAGCATCGGTCAACCCGCTGCGGACTGATCCATCGGGCCTTCTTGCATCGAGGCCCTGACGGGCGCGGCGGCTGTCGTGATCTGTGCCGGGCGCTTTTGCTGATCGGGGCGACACCCGGCATGCGGGGGGAAGGATCGTCGACAAAAGGCGAAGCCTTCCCTGTGAGTGCGAAACGCTTGCCTATCGGGGCGAAACGCTTGCCTATCGGGGCGAAACGCTTGCCTATCGGGGCGAAACGCTTGCCTATCGGGGTGAAACGATTGCCTATCGGGGTGAAACGATTGCCTATCGGGGCGAAACGCTTGCCTATTCCCCTATCAGGGTGAAATGTTTCCCTATCGGGGTGAAACGCTTGCCTATCGGGGTGAAACGCTTGCCTATTCCCTATCGGGGTGAAACGCTTGCCTATCGGGGTGAAACGATTGCCATCGGGGTGAAACGCTTGCCTGTCGGTGCGAAATGTTTCCCTGTTCGTGCGAAATGTTTCCCTGTTCGTGCGAAATGTTTCCCTGTTCGTGCGAATTGAAATTCCCTGTTATTTTTTTGCATGGCTTTCATCAATAGGGCGCCATTGCCCGGGTTTTCATCGAAATATGCGGGAAATTCCGGCTGAAAAAACAAACGGCCTTTCCCTGTAAACCGCATGTAACAGGGAATGGACGGAATGGACGGAAGGAATGGCCTGGCGCGGGCGAGGCGTCGGGACTGTTGGTGCCCGCCGGCCTATCCCGCGCCGGTGGTCACAGGGGGGCGCAGGCCCGCGGCGTGACGGTGGGCGCGGGCGTGCGGGAGGCGGGGCGGGAATGAATCGATCTCATATCCCGATGGGCCCCGCGGCATCGCCTCGAAAACCCCGGCGGCGCGCCCCTCAGCCTCATCGAGGTGCAGTCGGGCCATTATCTGGGTCGGGACGATATTGTGCGCTACGGTGATGTTTATGGCCGCTCCGACAAGGCGTCCAACGCGGCGGAATGAAGCGCATCGCAACGAGGTGGGGTGATTTGTGCTTGACGATAAGGGCCTGAATTGGTGTCTTGGATTCATGGCAGGCGAATCAAAATCGAATCGGCATAAGACAGCGATGTGGCGCGTGATGCCGCTGGTGGTGGCGCTGTTTTCAACGGCACTGGCCGGTTGTGACACGCTGTCGCTTGATGGCGGGGTGCCGCCTTCGGCTGAAAGCATTCTGGTGCGCGACGCCGAAAAGCGCGTGTCCCTGGCGCAGGACTCGCTCGACCGCGCCAATTCGATGATCACCGATGGCGAAAAGCAGCGCGCCGACGGTCAGAAAATGATCGAAGAAGGCGATAAGCGCGTCAGCGTTGGCCAGACCCTCAAGGTGGAAGCCGAACGCCAGCTTGCGACCGCCCAGCGCGAGGCCGCCGATGCGCGGGCACGCGCCGGCATGGTGAGTGACACGGGCGATGCCCCGGTTCCGCAATCGCGTCCGGCGCCGATCAGCGTTTCGCCTTACTGAGTTCTTGAAGCGGGCTGAGTCTTGAAGCGGGCGGTCCCGGTTGTCATGGCGTCGTCGCACCGCCTAGCAGGCGCCATTGCGCAGCAACACCGCCGGAATGGTTTTGCACAGAATGGCGATATCCTGCCAGAGCGACCAGTTTTTCACATACCAGGCGTCGAGCTGGACGCGGCGCATGTAGGTCGTCTGGTTGCGGCCACTCACCTGCCAGAGACCGGTAATGCCGGGTTTGGCCGCGAGATAATATTCAGCATCCTCGCCATAACGAATGACTTCGGCATAGGTGACGGGGCGCGGGCCGACAAGACTCATCTCGCCGCGCAGCACATTCCAGAGCTGGGGCAATTCATCCAGGCTCGTGCGACGCAGGAAGTGGCCGATGGGGGTGATGCGCGGATCGTTGCGCAGCTTCTGATCGCGGGCCCATTCTTGTGCCGATTGCGGATCGCGGGTCAGCAGATCGGCAAGGATGGCGTCGGCGTCGACTTTCATGGTGCGGAACTTCATGCAGCGGAAGTCGCGGCCTGCTTCGCCGACACGGCGATGGCCGAAGAAAGCCGGGCCGCCATCGCGCCGCGTCAGCAGGGCGATGACGAGGCAGAAGGGCGCGAGCAGAAGCAACGCAATGGCCGAGACGATGATGTCGAAGCTGCGCTTCAGGAGACGGCTCATCGGGCGGCTGAGATTATCGGCTTGCGTCAGCATGACGAGGTCATGGCTGAAGAAATTGCCGGTTTCGAGCGCCATCACGCCCATGCCGCGCACGGGCGGAATGACGGCGAAAGATATATGGGCGCGGTGCAGGGCGCGCAGCAGGGGATCGAGCTTGCTCATGTCTTCGGGCGAGGGCGCAAGTACGATGAAACGCGCCTTATAGTCGCTCGTCGCCAGCGCCAGCGCATGGGCAAGATCGCCACCGGCGCGATAGAGATAGCTTGCCGGATTGTCGGCCGCCGCTTGCGAGGCAAAACTGTCAGGCGAAACGACACCTGCAATCTCGTAACCGAGATAGGATTCCGACGAGAGAACATGCGCGGCTTCTTCGGCGGTGTCATCGCGACCGACAAGGAGCACGGGCGCGGTCCAGCTACCAAAACGCTTGAGGAAGCGGCGCATGGCAATGCGGCCCAGCGGCACGAAGGCGAGCGCCCAGATCCAGGCCTGCATCAGCCAGAGACGCGAGAAATCATCGCGGGTGATGTATTGCAGGAAACCGTCCAGCAGGGCGACGAGGGTGATGGCCTTGACGACTTCGCGCGTCTGCGACCAGAAGGGGGCGCGGCGCGCGTAATGGCCTTTGGCAACCCACCAGATCACAGGCAGGGTGATGAGAAGGGCAATGCGGATGAGGCGGCTTGAGAGTTCGCCTGCTTCAATGGCTTCATATTGACGGTTCAGGATTTGCTCGCTGACACCAAAGGCGATGAGACCGGCCAGCGATTGTGCCAAAACGAGAGAGGCGATGTCGCCGATCAGCAGCATGATGCGATCGGCTATCGGCGTGAGGCGGCCCGAGGCCGCCTGCCGCCATGGCCTGGCAAGGCCAGGCATGGAGGGGGCTGGCGCGGCCTCGAATGCGATATCCTTGTTGATATATCCCACGGCGTGACGCCCTCAACTGTACTCAAATGCAACAGGTCAGGCTCATGGGAGCAAAGAGCAGGCCAGGGATTTCTGCCGATTTGTCCCGATTCGGGGCGCGTCTGGCGCCGCTTGTCGTGGCATGACTGGCGGGAAAGCGGCGAGCGATGGTATAGCTCTCCCCCAGATGGTCCTTCGGGGCTCTTTTGCGGAAACCGGGAACCTGTCATGAGTATTGGCGATTATTGCCTCGATGCGGCGCGGCTGATGGAAGAGACCGCGCGCCATGTCAGCGACGAGACGATGGAAGCGGCGATCACGGCTGTTGTCACCGCACTCAGCGCCAATCGCGCTTTTCTGGTTTGCGGCAATGGCGGCTCGGCGTCGGACGCCATGCACATTACGGGCGAGCTTGTCGGGCGCTTTCTCAAGGAGCGTCGCGGCCTCAAGGCGATTTGCCTCAGCTCCAATGCGGCGGTGCTGACGGCCTGGGCCAATGACTATGATTATTCGACGGTGTTTTCACGTCAGGTCGAAGCCTTTGGCGAGAAGGGCGGCGTGCTGCTCGGGCTTTCGACCAGCGGCAATTCGGCCAATGTCGTGAATGCCTTTATCGAAGCCAGGAAGATCGGCATGACGACGATTGCGATGACCGGGCAGGGCGGCGGCAAGCTCGCGGCGCTGGCCGACATTCTGCTTGATGCGCCGTCGAAATCGACGCCGGCCATTCAGCAGATTCATATCTGCCTTTATCACTATCTGTGTGAGGCGATTGAAGAGCGCTGCGCGGCCTGACCCCGGTCAAACCTTGTCAGCAGGTGCGCGAGGACCAGTCCGGCACTCAATCCGGCGGCAACGCCCAGACAATTGGCGGCAAAATCGAGCAGGGATGCGTCGCGTCCCGGCACAAAGCGTTGCGCGATTTCGATACCTCCACCCAGTGTGATCATCGCCAGCATGGCCAGAAGGCGTGACCGCCCCTCTTTGAAGAAGATCGACGGCAACATGGCCAAGGCGAAATAGGCGCTGGCATGGATGAACTTGTCCGATTCATAGAAGCCCGGCATCCGCACATGCGGGTCGAGCGAGCCTGCCAGCACGCAGAAGATCAGTACGAGCCAGAGCGCAAAAAGCACGCGGCGGCGTCGGCGAGGGGTGAGCATGTATTGAATCATCCGGTTTATCCAGGAACCATCATGAGTTGGCACGAGCGGCCATGAGTTGGACATGATTTCAACCCACTATGGTTTCGAAAGCATGTTCAAAATGATCTGGCAGGCTGATCGGCGGCGCCTGCGACATTTTGATTGATGGGGTTGATTGATGGGGTTGATTGAGGGGGTTGATTGAGGGGGCTTTTCGGATGCCCTTAACCCGCGGCATGTTATCTTGTCGCCGAAACTGATTTTCAATGATTAATGATTGTGTGGAGCGCGACGGCATCATGGGTTTTGAGGGAGTCAGGCGCATGATGCGGCTTGGTGCCGGACTGTCCGTGGCACTGGTGATGGCTGGTTGCGCTGACACCGGGGCCAGGAAGACGCCGGTGCCCGTGGTCTCGCCCGGCAATGCAGGGGGCGTTCCCTCTGTGCCGTTCAAAACCTGGCTTGCCGGTTTTCGCGGCGAAGCGCTCAAGGCTGGCATCAAGCCGAGCGTGTTTGACCACGCCCTCAAGGGTGTCGAGCCCGATCCCGATGTGGTGGAGGCCGACCAGAACCAGCCGGAATTCAGCAAGGCGGTTTGGGAATATCTGGATTCCGCGCTTTCCGACAAGCGTGTGGCGGCGGGAAAACAACTGCTGGCCGACAACAAGGTGCTGCTTGATCGGCTGGAAAAGACCTATGGCGTGCCGCGCGAGACGGCGGTTGCGATCTGGGGCCTCGAATCCGGCTATGGCCAGTTTCAGGGCACGATGAATGTCGTGCGGTCGCTGGCGACACTTGCCTATGAGGGGCGGCGCCCGGATTTTGGCAAGACACAGCTCATCGCCGCGCTCAAGATCATTCAGGCGGGTGACATTGCGCCCGAGGCGATGCTTGGCTCCTGGGCGGGCGCCATGGGCCAGACCCAGTTCATCCCGACGACCTATAATCTCCATGCGGTAGACTTTGATGGCGACCATCGTCGCGACATCTGGACCTCGACTGCCGATGCGCTGGGGTCGACGGCGCATTATCTGGCCCAGTCCGGGTGGAAGACGGGCGAGGTCTGGGGACATGAGGTTTTGCTGCCCAAGGACTTCAATTACGCTCTGGCCGATATGGCGGTGAAGAAGCCGCTTTCGAGCTGGATCGCCCTTGGGGTCCATCCGGCAGCGGGCGGCACTTTCCCGGCGCGTGAAACCGGGCGCGACATGTCGCTCTTTTTGCCTGCGGGTCATCGCGGACCGGCCTTTATCGTCTCAGACAATTTCCGGGCCGTGCTCGCCTATAATGCCTCGACCTCTTACGCGCTGGCTGTCTGCCTGCTGGCCGACCGGTTTCAGGGCCGGGGCGAAGTGCTGGGCGACTGGCCGACGGACGAGCGGCCACTGGCGCGGGCCGAACGGCAGGAACTTCAGAGCCTGTTGAGCGCGGCGGGCTTCGATACGGGCGGGGTCGATGGCATCATCGGCTATAATACCCGCAAGGCGATCCGCGCCTATCAGGTCAAGCACAAGCTGCCAGCCGATGGCTATCCCACGGCGGCGCTGCTGGGCGGTCTGCGCGGCAAATAGAGGCATGTTGCCTATTTCTTTGGCGACCCGTCCGTGCGTTGATCAAAGGCAGGGCAATTGCCCTGATTTAAGCTCAAGGGTCCCCTGACAAATGGCGGATTTCCGGCTGGCATCAGTTTTGCTCTTGATGATTGCAATAACAGGGCGCAGTTGATCGCCACACAGACAGGAGAGACGATGGCTCCCGCCATCTTCGACGAAATGGGCCTCAGCGATCAGGAGGTCCGCACGGCCTATCGGACGCTTCGCGACTGGCTGAAGGAAACGCCGACCGAAATCTTGACGCTTCGACGTGAAGAGGCCGAGACTTTTTTCAGGCGTATCGGTATCACCTTTGCGGTTTATGGCGAAGGGGGCGACCCTGAGCGCATCATCCCCTTTGACATCATTCCCCGCATTCTGGAAGCGGCTGAGTGGGAACAGATTTCTGCCGGGCTGATCCAGCGCGTGAAGGCGCTCAATGCCTTTATCGCGGATGTTTACGGCAAACAGGAAATCCTCAAGGCAGGACTCATTCCGGCTGAGCAGGTGCTTGGCAACGAGACCTATCGTCCCGAGATGCGCGGTCTGGAAGTTGCCCACAACGTCTATACACATATTGCCGGCATCGACATGGTGCGTGTGGGGCCGGAAGAGTTTTATGTGCTGGAAGATAATTGCCGCACACCGTCAGGCGTTTCCTACATGCTGGAGAACCGCGAAATCACCATGCGGCTCTTTCCCGATCTCTTCTCGCGCTACAATGTGGCGCCGGTCGATCATTATTGCGACGATCTGCTGCACACCTTGTCATCCGTCGCGCCGCGCCACTGCGAGGGTGATCCGACCGTCGTCGTGCTGACGCCTGGCGTTTATAACAGCGCTTATTATGAGCATTCCTTCCTCGCCGACCAGATGGGCGTCGAGCTGGTGGAAGGGCCTGACCTCTATGTCAAAAACGATGTGGTCTATATGCGCACGACACAGGGCGCCTTGCGCGTCGATGTGATCTATCGGCGTGTCGATGACGAATTTCTGGATCCGAGTGTGTTCAACAAGGATTCCGTTCTGGGCGTGTCCGGGTTGATGAGTGCCTATCGCGCCGGCAATCTGACGCTGACAAATGCGGTGGGCGCCGGCATTGCCGATGACAAGGCGATCTATACCTATGTGCCGCGCATGATCGAGTTTTACCTCGGCGAAAAACCGATCCTCAAAAATGTGCCGACGCATCGCTGCGGCGAGCCGAACGAACTCGCCTATGTTCTCGACAGGCTTGATGAGCTGGTTGTGAAAGAGGTGCACGGCTCGGGCGGCTATGGGATGCTGGTCGGCCCGAAGGCAACGAAGGAAGAGCGCGCGGTTTTTGCCGAGCGCATCAAGGCGGCACCGGAGAAATATATCGCACAGCCGACGCTGGCGCTTTCGACCTGTCCGACATTTGTCAATGAAGGGGTTGCACCACGGCATGTGGATTTGCGGCCCTTCATCCTGTCGGGCAAGGAGGTTCGCGTGGTGCCTGGCGGCCTGACACGCGTGGCGCTGAAAGAGGGGTCCCTCGTTGTCAATTCCAGTCAGGGTGGCGGCACGAAAGATACCTGGGTGCTGAGAAGCTGATGGCTGATTTTCTGAATGCGACAGACAAGGTTCTGGGAGACCGCTTGCCACGATGCTGAGCCGTACCGCCGATAATCTGTTCTGGATCGCCCGCTATATGGAGCGCGCTGAAAATATTGCGCGCATGCTGCGTGTCACGGATCGCCTGTCGCTGATGCCATCGGGCACGCTCGGCGCGAATGCGGGCGCGGAATGGGCTTCCACACTTATCGTGTCGGGAACGGAGAGCGCTTTCTATGAAAAGTTTGAAGAGGCGACACCGGAAAACGTCATCTTCTACCTCGCCTTTGACCGGGACAATCCCTCAAGCATCCGCAGTTGCATTGAAACGGCGCGGCGCAATGCACGCGCGGTGCGAACGGCGCTGACGACGGAGCAATGGGAGGCGCTGAATGGCACCTGGCTGGAGCTGCCGGCCTGGGATGAAAGCCGGATGCGCGGCAGCGGCTTGCATCGTTTTCTCGACTGGGTGAAAGAGCGTTCGCTGCTGTTCCATGGCGCGACAGTTGCCACCATGCTGCGCCGTGACAGCTATTACTTCACGCGGCTGGGAACCTTTATCGAACGCGGCGACAACACGGCGCGTATTCTCGACGTGAAATATCACCTGCTGCTGCCGGAAAATGTGGAAGTGGGCGGCGGCATCGATTTTTATCAATGGGCCTCGATCTTGCGCGCGGTGTCGGGCTATCGCTCCTATCACGTGCTCTACAAGGAAGGCATCAAGCCCTGGCTGATTGCCGATTTTCTGATTTTGCAGGAACAGATGCCCCGCTCGCTGATCAGCTGTGCGGCGGATATCAAGGCGTGTCTGGACAAGCTTGCCGAACAATATGGTCAACGCCATGAAAGCCACCGGGTTGCGGGTCAGATTTACTCGCAACTGTGCTTTGGCAAGGTCGATGATATTTTCGGACAGGGATTGCACGAGTTCCTGTCGCAATTTATCGAGCAGAATAACCGGCTGGGTCATGAAATCAGCCGCAGTTATCTGGTGGGGTGAGCCAGCCCCCACGAAATCCAGCTAGCCAGAATGAGGCGTAAGCCTGTATTGATGTGCGCTGGAACGGCCCAATCAGTGGCGGACTAAACCCAGGAGCAGACGATGACCTATTGTGTCGCACTTCGGCTCGAAGGCGGCCTTGTGATGCTGGCGGATACGCGCACCAATGCCGGTGTCGATAATATCTCGACCTTCCGCAAGCTGACAGTTATCGAGAAACCCGGCGAACGTGTCATTTCGATCATGACGGCCGGCAATCTGGCCGTGGCGCAGGCTGTGGTGAATGTCGCGCTGGAGCTGGGGGTGGCCATCCGTGAAGGCGAGAAGCCGATGACGCTGCACACGGTGCCGAGCATGGTGCGGGCGGCGCAGCTCATGGGCGCGGCGGTGCGCGAAGTCTATCGCGCGGATGGGCCCTCGCTCGAAGCCCAGGCAACCGACTTCAATGTGTCGATCCTGCTGGGCGGGCAGGTCGGCAATGGCGAGATGCGGCTCTTCCAGATCTATTCGGCGGGGAACTATATCGAGGCGACCGAAGACACGCCCTATCTGCAGATCGGCGAGCATAAATATGGCAAGCCGATCATAGACCGGGCTGGCACCTATGACACGGATGTGGCCGATGGGCTGAAGCTCGCGCTGATTTCGATGGATTCGACCATGCGGTCCAATCTTTCGGTCGGCATGCCGATTGATCTCATGGTTTATCGGCGCAATACGCTGAAGGTCGCCATGAAGCGGCGGATCAAGGATGATGATCCTTATTTCAGGGCGTTGAGCCAAGCCTGGTCGGACGCCTTGACGCGCGCCTATCGGGCGCTGCCGGGGCCTGACTGGGATTTTTGAATAACTTATCCCCGGTGTTTTGCCGCATGGGAGAATTCCTGCCGTCATAACGGAGAGGGAGTTCGACCATGTCGATCAATGAAAGGCAGACGAGTTTTTCACCCGCAGGCGCAGCCTGCTGGCCGCTGGCGACCTGGCCGGACTGGCGCGGCGGACGCAATGGCTGGTGGGATGCCAATGCGCTATGGGATTTTGACGCCAAGGGGGGCCGCTCCATGGCGGGCGGGAGCGATGTGGCGCTTTCAGGGTTAGTTGCCGTCGCGCGCGCCTCGACGCATCTGCTTGCCAATGCCAGCGGCACCTATCAGAGCTTCGGCAATAACGTGCTGGCGCGCAACGATAACGTCGGGGCCTATGTCGGCGGGCAGGTGACGAATATCGTTTCATCGCCGAATGACCTGAACGCATGGACGAAGCAGGGTGGGGCAACAGTCGCCGCCGATGGGGACTTCTGGGCCGTGACGGACGCGAGCACGGCGTGCGACCAGCAGCATTATCACAAATGGGTCGATTCCCGCCGACACCTTGTTGCGGACCTTTTGGGTCGATCTGAAAAAGGACACTGAAAACACAGTCATCAGGTCGGTGTCATTTGGGATGACGCCCTCAAACGCTGGCTTCGGCATCCTGATAAATACCAGCACGGGCGCATGGCGGCAGCGGTTGGGATCGGGTGGCGGTGTCCGTGATCTTGGAGACCGCTGGCGCGTGATTCTTCCTGCGGTAAACGTGAATGACACGGGCATTACCATCTACCTGATCCCGGCTTACAACACCAACATCAACAGCAATGCGCAGAATGTTACGACTGTCGGCACGGCGTCATTCAGTTGGCCGCATTTCGTGCTCGGCGGCTATCCCGGCGACAATTTCCGCGTCAATGGAACGCGCCTTGCGAGCGACGTGACGGCGGCTGACATGGCGTGGTTTGCGCCGCTTGATGGCGTTGGGGCAACCGAGATTGTCGTGCCGAAATGGAACCATGTCGGCGATGGCGTTGACCGTCCCCTGTTCCAGTACATCAAGGACGCCAATAACTATATTCGCGGCTATGTGAATGCGAGCGACCGACCGGCGCTGAAGATCGTGACCGGCGGCGTCACGCAGACCGACACGGCGCTGACCACGGCGATTGCTGCGGGCCGCAAGCCGCTGACCTTCGGCTGGGCATCCGCTGGTGGTTATATCGGAGATGCGGCTGGGAACGCGGCAACCTTCGGGGCTGTGAGCCTGCCGGGCGGCATTTCCATCAAACGTATCGGATCCAGTCAGGCCGGGAATTATCTCAATGATGTGATCGAGCGCATGACGGCTTATCGACTGCGCACACAAGCGCAAGCGCTGGCGCTGGCGGCGGTCGCATGATGTGGCGCTCAGGCGCTCAGCGGGTGGCGCTTTGCATCCCGCGCGATCCCGCCATAAAGCGCAAAGCCGCGCGACAGCCAGTCGTTCAGCGTGTCGGCCTGTTCGAGCGGCGGCAATGTGTTGACGCTTGCCACCCAGAGGAAACCGCCCAGCGCAATATAATCGGCATAGTTGGGCGTTTCGCCGCCAAGCCATGGCTGCTGGGCAAGCGTTGCGCGCAGCGGGCGCAGGGCATGGCGAAGCTCTGGCAATCTGGCCTCGCGATCCCTGGTGAAGGCTTCAAGCGTCATGCCGCCCAGACGTTTTTCGCGGCTCTCGCGAAAATAGGCATGGTCTTGCGGGAAAGCGACATTGTGGATGTCGAGCACATAGAGACCGAACATCCGGTTCATGATTTCAAGGCCGAACCAGTTGTCAAAAAACCGGATGGCCGCGCGTTCGCCCGTCGAGGCAAAGAGGGGCGCATGATCGGGATAGGCCGCGTCGAGATAGTCGGCAATCGCCCAGCTGTCATTGATGAGGCGGCCCTTGTCCTCGATGCTCGGCACGGTTTTGAAATCGCTGCCCGCGTGACCCCTGATCTCACTGAACCCCAGGGGAACGGTTTCAAAAGCGAGGCCCTTATGCGCCAGGGCATATTTGATGCGCCAGCAAAACGGGCTGAGGCGACGGTTTTGCGTGGCGGCGAGATCATAGAGTTTGATGGTCATGCTGGAGGCTTCCGGTGGTGGCGATCAGGCCAGCGCTTTGACATAGGTGCCCATGTCGAAATAGTCGCGCCATATCGCGATCTTACCATCTCTCATCTCAAACACGCCACTGCAAGGCAGGGAGACAGATTTGTCGCTCGCATGAAAATGATCGACGCGTTCTGTGAAGACTGTGTTGCCGGTGGACGCGATGTTGAGCAGGTCCCAATGGATCTTTGTCCAGATGCCGAGAAAGCCCTTGATGAAGGGTTCGATATTTGTCGTCCCCTGAACCGGCTCCAGCATCATGTTGTGGTAGATGCCATCGGCGGCGAAGAACGCCGTGATGGCGGCCGCATCCATGCCGGGCCAGGTGTCGATGAAATCGCGGATGATGTTTTCGTTGGTTTTCATGGCGGCATCTCGTTCGGGAAGGAGCGGCAAGGAAAAACGGGGCGACATTGTCGCCCCGCCGGTTTCTTTCGTTCAGAGGTCCTTGAAGCCTTTTCCTTCGGCGACAAGTTTTTCAAGCAGCCTGGCGGGTTTGAAATCGTCGCCCATTTGCGCCTGGAACTCTTTCATCCTGGCGAGAACCTTGTCGAGGCCGATGAGATCGCCATAGAACATCGGGCCGCCGCGATAGACCGGCCAGCCATAGCCGTTGATCCAGACGATATCGATGTCGGAGGCGCGCTGGGCCTTGCCCTCTTCGAGAATCTTCGCGCCTTCATTGATCATCGGATAGATGCAGCGTTCGATGATCTCTTCGTCGCTGATGGTGCGGCTGTTGATGCCTTTTTCTGCGGCGAAATCGCGGATGATCTTCTCAACCACCGGCGAGGGCGAGGCGTTGCGCTTCTCGTCATAGTCGTAATAGCCCGCACCGGTTTTCTGGCCGCGGCGATCGATTTCGCACAGACGTTCGCGAATGGTCGAGCCGGTCGAGGTTTCCTTCGACCAGCCGATATCGAGACCGGCGAGATCGGACATGGCGAAGGGACCCATGGGAAAACCGAAATCATAAAGCACGCGATCCACATCCCAGGGCATGGTGCCTTCGAGAATGAGTTTTTGCGCTTCACGCTGGCGCTGCGAAAGCATGCGATTGCCGACAAAGCCATGGCAGACGCCGACAAGGGCGGCAATCTTGCCGATCTTCCTGGCGATCTGCATGGAGGTCGAGATCACCGATTTGGACGTATGGTCGGCACGCACGACTTCGAGCAGGCGCATGACATTGGCTGGCGAGAAGAAGTGGAGGCCGATGACGCTTTCGGGCCGCGTGGTGGCGGCGGCGATCTCATCGATATTCAGATAGGAAGTGTTGGAGGCGAGGATGGCGCCCTGCTTGACGATCTTGTCGAGCTTGCCGAACACATCCTTTTTCACATCCATGTTTTCGTAAACGGCTTCGATGACGAGATCGACATCGGCGAGCGCGTCAAGCGAGAGTGCGCCGGTGAGCAGACCCATGCGCTTTTCGACTTCTTCCATCGAGAAGCGGCCTTTCCTGGCCGAGTTCTCATAATTCTTGCGGATGACGGCGATGCCGCGATCAAGCGCTTCCTGCTTCATCTCGACGATGGTGACGGGAATGCCGGCATTGAGGAAGTTCATCGAGATGCCGCCGCCCATGGTGCCGGCCCCAATGACGCCGACCTTGTTGACGGGGATGGTGGGCGTGTCGGCGGGGACATCGGCCAGCTTCCAGACCTGACGTTCGGCAAAGAAGACATAGCGCTGGGCGGCAGACTGCGAGCCTGTCATCAGCTCCATGAACATCTTGCGCTCGGCCTTGAGACCTTCGTCGAAAGGCAGGTTCACGGCCGCCTCGATGCAGCGGATATTATATTCCGGCGCGAGGAAGCCGCGGAACTTGCGGGCATTTTCCTTGCGGAAATTGGCGAAGATTTCCGGTTTGCCGCGTGCGGCCTCGACCTTTTCATTGAGGTCGCGGACTTTTTTCAGCGGACGCTTTTCGGCGATGACCTTGCGCGCGAAAGCGAGCGCGCCTTCGCGCAGCTTGCCCTCTTCGACGAGTTCATCAACAAGGCCCATGGCGAGGCATTCTTTCGCCGGGACATGACTGCCCGCTGTCATCATTTCGAGCGCTTTTTCCGGACCGACAATGCGCGGCAAACGCTGCGTGCCGCCCGCGCCCGGCAGCAGGCCGAGATTGACTTCAGGCAGGCCGCATTTGGCGGACGGCACAGCGACGCGATAATGGCAGGTGAGGGCAACTTCAAGACCACCGCCAAGCGCTGTGCCATGAATGGCAGCGATGACAGGCTTGGGCGCATTTTCAATGGCGTTTTGCGCGTCCTGTAGCGAGGGGCCCTGCGGCGCCTTGCCAAACTCGGTGATGTCGGCACCGGCGATGAAGGTGCGTCCCTCGCAGATCAGAACAATTGCCTTGATGGCGGGATCAGCCAGGGCCTTGGCCATGCCATTGGCGATGCCTTCGCGGATGGGCGCCGAGAGCGCGTTGACGGGCGGCGAATTAAGCGTGAGCACGCCGATATCGCCTTCGACCGAAAGATCGGCAACCGCATTGATGGCCGTCATGATGTTTCCTCCATTGGGTCCGATGATCCCGGATCTCTTGCATTGGCCCGCCTGGCGGGCTTGCGGCATTCTAGTGCGTGAATGCGCGGGCGCCAGACAGAAAGACCGGCTGACGGTGCCGTTTCTTGTGCATAATTGGACAGGACATCCGCAAAAGCGGTCGCGAAGGCGATTTTGCGGCTGGCGTCATGCGGTCGGATGCGTGCTACCCTCGAGCGAAGCCATTGAAAAGGGAGAGGGCCGCTTTGTGCCCTCCGGGGAGACAGATGTGAGTGAGAATAACGTGACGCAAGGCGTCCGGGGCGCCGTGCCTGAAATTGAAGCGATAAGAAAAGGATTTGAGGGGCGCGGCTATATCTGTAACGCACATATCGCGACGTCCATTTTTCTGGCGGAACATTTGCAGAAGCCCCTGCTGATTGAAGGCCCGCCCGGCGTCGGCAAGACGGAACTGGCCAAGGCGACGGCTGAACTTCTCGGCAAACCGCTGATCCGCCTGCAATGCTATGAGGGGCTTGATGAGGCCAAGGCGCTTTATGAGTGGAAATATGGCAAGCAGCTTCTCTATACGCAGGTGCTGAAGGAAAAGCTCGGCGATCTGATGGCGGGCGCCCAGGGCTTGAAAGAGTCGATCACGCGCCTGCATGAGTTTGACGACACGTTTTTCTCGGAAGAGTTTCTGGAGCCGAGACCGCTGCTCAAGGCGCTGTGGCAGCCGGGCGGGGCTGTGCTGCTGATTGACGAAATCGACAAGTCGGATGATGAGTTTGAGGCCTTCCTTCTGGAGCTTCTGTCGGATTACCAGATTTCAGTGCCGGAGCTTGGCACGATCAAGGCGCGCACCATTCCGATCGTGTTCCTGACGTCCAACAATACGCGCGAAATCGGCGACGCCTTGAAGCGGCGCTGCCTGCATCTCTACATCCCCTTTCCTGACAGCGAACTTGAGCAGCGCATCATCAAGGCGCGTGTGCCGGAAGTGGAAGAGACGCTTCGCAAGCAGCTTGTGGCATTCGTGCAGGGCGTACGGTCGCTTGACCTGAAAAAGCTGCCGGCCGTGAGCGAAACCATCGACTGGGCGCGCACGCTCGTCTTGCTGCATGCCCGCGAACTTGATGCAGAGCTTGTGCGTCAGACATTGAATGTGCTCCTGAAGTTTCAGGATGACATCGACAATGTGGAAGCGGAAGTGAATGCGCTGACGACAAAAGCATTGCAGGCGGGGTGATATGACGGGTGTCGTCTCCTGATGGATCCCGGGGACAAGCCCCGGGATGACAGATAAATTTCCTGGATCCCGGAATAATCCGGGGTGAGGGATTGCGAAAGCCGGAAGTTTCTTGATGACGGAAGTATTGGGCGATTTCATACGCGCGCTGCGATCGATGGATATCCGGGTTTCGACATCGGAAGCGATTGACGCGGGCCGCGTCGTCGGCGTTGTCGGTCTTGACGATCGCATGACGCTGCGCGATGCGCTCAGTCAGGTTCTGGCCAAGAGCGAGGATGAGAAGCAGGCCTTTCGCGAAACCTTTGACCGGTTTTTTGCCTTTGATCAATTCAAGCGGCGTCAGGCTGACAATGATGCAGGCGAGGCGGCAGAGACGGACGAAACCGGCGAGGCCCGCGAGGGTGAGGGCGACAGCGGAAATGGCGGTTCGCCCGCGGGCGGCGGCGGTGGCGCGGGTGGAGAGCGCTATGACCTTGTGGCCATGCTGGAGCGCGGCGATCAGGCGCAAATGCAGATGGCGCTGGCGGAGGCGGCGCGGCAGGAGCGGCTGAACGAAATCCGGCTCTTCACGCAGCGCGGCATGTATACGCGCCGGATCATGGAGGCGATGGGCCTTTATGCGCTGGAAGACGAGGTGATGGCGCGTGAGCGGGCCGGCAATGAGGCGGGCGCGGAGCGGCTGCGCGAGCTGCGCGAAGAATTGCGGTTGCAGGTGCGCGACTATGTGGAAAAGCAGCTTGAGCTTTTTACCGCCAATGCAGGGCGTTTGCTGCGCGAGGAAGTGCTCGCCCAGATGCGGCTTTCCAACATTGACTATGGCGACATGAAATTCATGCGCGGGCTGGTGCGCAAGATGGCCAAGCGCCTGATTGCGCTGCATTCGCGTCGCCGCAAGGTGGATCGGCGCGGCGTGCTCGACATGCGCCGCACGATCAGGGCCAATGTTGAATATGATGGCTTGTTTTTCCACACGATCTGGAAAACCAAAAAAGTGGATCGCCCCAAGGTGATGGCGATCTGCGATGTGTCGGGTTCCGTGGCGCAGGTCTCCGGCTTCTTGCTGATGTTTCTCTACAGCTTGCAGGAAGTCATGCCGCGCGTGCGCTCCTTCGCCTTCTCCGGCGGGCTTGGCGAGACGACCGATCTCTTCAAGCGGGAGAAAAATCTCGAAGAGGCGATCCGGGAAGCGCTGCACTGTCATGGTGGCGGCTCGACAGATTATGGTTTTGCCTTTGCCGATTTCGAGCGGCTGGCGATGGATGACATCGACCATCGCACCACGGTCATCATTCTGGGCGATGCGCGCTCCAATTATTCCAATCCGCGCGGCGATATTCTGAAAAAAATTCATGCGCGGGCCCGCCGCGTGATCTGGCTCAATCCCGAGCCGAAGGGATTATGGAATTCTGGCGACAGCGAGATGAAACGTCTGGCTCCCTATTGCGACAAAGCCATTACATGCGCCTCGCTTAAGGATCTTGAGCGGGTGGTTTCCGAGCTTTTGCGCCACGCCTCTTAACCATAACAGGCGAGAGCGGCCCAAAATCCGTGGCTTCGGATTGGCAAGTCCGGCCTGCATGACTAGACTGGCGAGGTCTCGTTTCAGGACAACCTCGTTTCAGGACAACGATGACGCGACGCGGCAGGATCTGGGGGCAGGGTGGCACATCACCCGATCGGTTATTTGAGGAACGGCTTTGTCGGGCTTGCGCTGCTGATGGGCAGCCTGGGCGCGCTTCAGGCCGAGCCGATGAAAATTGCCCCGCCCGCCATGGCAAATCCTGCGGCCGTTTTTCCGGTCCCTGTCGGCGAGCCAACCATGCCGCATGAAGCGGCGCGCCATGAGCGGGCCTCACTGACGCCTGCAACAGCGACGCAGACATCGAAAGCGGCCCCGGCCACACCGACGACATTTGAACCGATTGCCGTGCCTGCGATGGCGCCGAGTGCCGCGCCAGCCCCAATGCCGGCAATGACGGCGAACGGACGTTTGAATGTGGTGGTGCTGGGTGACTCGCTTGGCGATGGTCTCTGGGCGGGTGTCTATCATGTGTTCATGAAGGACAGGCAGTTCAACGTCATTCGCAAGTCGCGCGTGGCCACGGGTCTGGTGCGGTCGGATTATTATGACTGGGGCAAGGCGGTGCGCGAGATCGTCGCGACGACGCGGGTTGATGTGGCCGTCATTGTGATGGGGACGAATGACCGTCAGGTGCTGGTGGAAGGCGCGGCACGGCATACGCTATTTGATGCCGAATGGCAGCGCATTTACAAAGCGCGGGTCGATGATTTCACGCGCGTCCTGAGTGATGCCGGGGCGCGGGTTTACTGGCTGGAATTGCCGGTGATGCGCAGCCCGCGCTTTGAAGCGGATATGCGGCAATTCAATGCGATTTTCAGCGAGCGCGCCGCGGCCAATCACATTCATTTTGTGCCGACACGTGACCTCGCGCTGGGGCCGGATGGCGGTTATAGCGCCTATGGCGCGGATCGCTTCGGCAAGACCAAGCTGTTGCGGGCGGAAGACGGCATCCATTTCTCCCTGCCGGGTTATGAGCTTCTGGGGGCGCGTGTGGCGGAGGCCATTCGCCGCGATCTCAAGGCCCATGCGCCGCTGATGGTTCGCGCGAAAGAGCCTGTGGCGATGCCGGTGCAGACCAGCGAGAATTTGCGTCCTCGAACCGATCCGGACGCCAGGGCCGCCGAGGCGTCCATCCGCTATGATGTTGCCAATATCAGGCCGGGCCGCAGCGATGACTGGCGCTGGAATGGCGACGTTCAGTAAGCTGCTTGGCCCGTTCCTGCTCGCATGGTTGTTGGTGATGCCGCATGTGGCGCGCGCCGATGCCTGTATGAAACATCAAGGCATGACCGCGCCGCTGCAACGATTTTATCAGGCACTTGATGCGCTCAAGGCGGGCAAGCGCCATGAGGTGCGTGTGCTGCATCTGGGTGACAGCCATATCACGCTTGATCACCTGACGGGCGCCCTGCGCACCAAATGGGTGACACAATTTGGCGATGCCGGGCGCGGGCTGCCTGCCGGTGTACCTTATCAGTATTATGCGCCGCAGGGCTTTGCGATCAGCATGGAGGGGACATGGGACGTGGCGTCGAGTTTTCGCGCTTCCACGCCAGGTCCTTTCGGCATGCAGGGCTTTCGCCTGACGAGCAATAATCCGCAATCCGCGATGCGGCTGCAACGCAGCGATGGCGCGACGATCAGCGGCGTGACGATTGATGTGGCGGGCGGGCCGAATAAAGGCGCGTTTTATCTGACGCTTGGGGCGGCGGGCCCGCTGAAGCTCGATACGCGGCGCGCAACGGCGGGGTTCATGCAATTGCAGGTGCCGGCCGCGCAGGTCAGCGAGATGAGATTGTCGCCGGTTGGCAATGGGCCGGTGCAGATTCTTGGCTGGGCGGTTTCAACGGGCAGGCCCGGCATCCGTTATGACAGCTATGGCATTGTCGGCGCGACAGCGCAGGTGATGGATAACTGGACGCCCGCGATCATGCGCGACCAGCTCAAGCGGCTGGCGCCTGATCTGGTGATTTATGGCTATGGCACGAATGAAGGATTTGATGACCGGCTTGATTTGCAAGCCGAGCGCGAGCGGTTTCATCGCTTCATGTTGCGGATGCGGGACGCCGCGCCTGAGGCTTCCATCGCGGTGCTGGGCGCCTTTGATGGGGCGCGGATCGGCACTGGTGCGGGCGCGACTTGTGGGGATGGGTTGGAGACGCCGCCGATGCTTGACGCCTTGCGCGAGATGATGCGCGCGGCAGCGGCGGCGGAGGGCGCGTGGTTCTGGGACGGGGCGGCGGCCATGGGCGGGCGCTGCGCGATCACGCGCTGGTCAAAGGCCGAGCCGATGCTGGCCTGGCCCGATCATGTGCATTTGCGGCCTGAAGGCGCGCGCGTCATGGGCGCGGCGTTGGGCGCCGCGCTGATGGCCGGATATGGCAGCGATGAGGGGACCTGCGGGCGACCGGATTAACGCTTTGCCAAGGTTAACCAAGACTTCAGCCTTTGATTGAGCTTTACCCCTCAAGCCCCCATGATGCCGCCAGACTGTCACGCCCCCCTGATAGTTAATGGTTGAGTTTGAGGCGCGTGAGAAGCGGGCGGCGCGATGCTATTTCCGACACTTGAGTTTGGCGTGTTTTTTCTGATCGTTTTCACGGTCAGCTGGGCGCTGCGCTGGGTGCCCCTGTCGCGCAAAATCTTTCTCGTGGCGGCGAGCTATTTTTTCTATGGCTGGTGGGACTGGCGCTTCACGGCGCTGCTGTTTTTCACAACGGTGGTGAATTATCTCGGCGGCCTGCTGATCGGCATGACCGGGAATCAGGCCACACGCAAATTGATTGTCGGCGTGACGGTCGCGGTTGATCTCGTCGTGCTCGGCTTTTTCAAATATTACGGATTCTTCCTGACCTCGCTCGACAGCCTGCTGACCGGCATCGGGCTGCATCGTGATCTGCCCTTCATGGAAGTGATCCTGCCGATCGGCATTTCCTTTTTCACGTTTCAGGGCATTTCCTATGTGGTCGATGTCTATCGCGGCCATATCGGCGCGGAGAAATCGCTGCTTGATGTGATGCTGTTCAAATCATTCTTTCCGCAGCTTGTGGCGGGGCCGATTGTGCGCGCGGCTGATTTCATTCCGCAGCTGCATCAGACACCCAGGCTGACACGCGAACATCTCGGCGTCGGCACGGTGCTGATCCTGACAGGTCTTCTGAAGAAGATGGTGATTGCGAATTATCTCGCCACTGAACTTGTCGATCCGGTGTTCTTCGATCCGACGGCCTCCGGGGCGCTGGATCTGCTTATCGGTGTCTATGGCTACGCCGTGCAGATCTATTGCGACTTCTCCGGCTATAGCGACATAGCGATCGGCGTTGCCGCCCTGCTTGGCTATCGTTTTCTGGAAAACTTCAACCAGCCCTATCGCGCCTCAAGTTTGCAGGATTTCTGGCGACGCTGGCATATTTCGCTCTCCACCTGGCTGCGCGACTATCTCTATATTCCGCTCGGCGGCAATCGCGGCGGCGAGGCCAAGACCTATCGCAATCTGTTTCTGACGATGTTTCTGGGCGGCGTCTGGCATGGCGCGGCCTGGACATTCGTGATCTGGGGCACGCTGCATGGTGCAATGCTGGCCGTGGAGCGCGTGTTGCGGCGCGGGCTGGAAGAGCTTGCCCCTGCCCAAACGGAAGCGGGCGGCTTGCTCACGATGCTTGGCAATGGCGCCTCGCATATTCTTGGTGTCATCTGGACGTTTCATTTTGTCTGCCTGGCATGGATATTCTTCCGCGCTGACAGTCTTGCTTCGGCGATCAACTATATTGCGGGCTTTGGCGACTTCGTGACGCCGCGCCAATATGCAACGCCGTTTCTGGTTGGCCTGATTGCCGTCACGATGATTTTTCAGTTCACGCCGCGCCATCTCGGCCGCTGGCTGGCGCAGGGCGTGAAGCAGTTGCCGTCGCCCTTGCTGGGTCTGTTGCTCGGGAGTGGTTTGTGGCTTATCTGGGCGCTCGCGCCCGAGGGCGTGGCGCCCTTCATCTACTTCCAGTTCTAGAGGGTCAGAATGCTTGATCTGTTGCACGAGTTGGAAAGTGGCATGAGCGAGGGCTGGGAAGCCGCGTCGAAAGCCGAACTCAAGTCGGCCGAGCAGACTAGGCGCTCGATTTCGCGTTTCACCCGCGCCATGTCGATTGCGGCGCTGCTCCTGCTGTTCTTCAACAGCAGCCAACTCGTGACCTATGTGAATGGTTTCGAGGTGGGACCGGTGCAGGACACGGTCGTGGCGCTTTCGACAACATGGAACGAGCAGATGGCGAAAAACCATCTCGATAAACCGTTCCGGACCGTGCGCGATTTTGTCAGCCGGTTGCGCGCGACAAGCTGGGAGGAAGTGGGCGCGCATGTGGATGCGGCCCAGCATGGCGACAGCGCCAGGCTGTTGCGCGGGATGCTCCATGATGAAGCCAAGGATGCCCGCAGCTAGGCAAGCCACCATTGCAGCACCCAGAGCAGCGGCAGGCCGATAAAGATCGTGATGAGCATGGAGCCGGTGCGCCAGGTGATGAAGGCGGCGATGGCGCCTGCGATCAGTTTCGGATTCATGAGCGAGAGGTCCAGCCCGCCGCCCGGCGTGGCGAGGAGCGCGGGCATGATGATGGCGGCAAGCACGGCAGCGGGCACGAAGCGCAAGGCGCGTGTGAAAGCGTCCGGCAGGCTGATGCGACCGGCCAGCTCGATGAAGGACAGGCGCAGGGCGAGCGTGACGAGTCCGGAGAGGATGATGACCATCCAGATTGTCATGCCCGATAATGCCTCAGACATTCTGACCTCCCTGCGCGCGGCGCGCTTCAAGGTGTCTTTCACAGGCATAGCCCGCGCCAATACCGCAGACGGCGCCGAGAAACAGGCCGAGATTAAACGGCAATCCATGGGCGATGACGGCGATGCTGCCGCCTGTGAAAGCGGCGGCGAGCGAAGGCCTGTCGCGCAGGGCCGGGATGAGCATGGCGATGAAGCCGAGCGGGACGGCAAACTCGAGCGACCATGAGGGCGGCACGGCTGCGCCCAGTACAAAGCCAAGCACTGTGGCGAGGATCCAGAGGAACCACATGAGGGATGCGCCGCCAAGATAGTAGGCGACTTTCCGATCCAGGGTCATGTCCGGCTCGCGGGCAAATCTGGCGATCGAGAGGGCATAGGACTGATCGGTCATGAGATAGGCAATGGCCCAGCGCGCCGACCAATGCGCCTGGCTGAAATGCGGGGCGAGCGAGGCGCTATACATGGCAAAGCGCACATTGATGATGAAAACGGTGAGCACGATGACAGGCGGCCAGGCATGTCCCTGCATGAGCTGGAGCATGGCGAGCTGTGCGGCGCCGGCAAAAACGATAATCGACTGACCGATGCCCGCCGCCGCTGAGAGATGGGCGTCGAGCGCGGTGACGCCGGTGATCATGCCAAAGGGAAAGGCTGCCGGGAGCAGCGGTCCCATGACCTTGATGCCATCGCCATATTTTTGCAGAGCCTTGAACATTCTGATTGTTCTTCTTGTTGGCGGATCCAAAGAAAAAGCCCCCGCGAGACTGTCTCACGGGGGCTGCATTTTGTGCAGTGACTTTGCCTTTAAACGGTTTTGGTTTTTCGCGTTTCCTGACGGCGAACCGGCGTCCACTTCGCCTGCAAACGCTTTATCTCGGCAATGTCGTTTCCCCCATGAGGAACAGGTCGACTTCGCGCGCCGCCTGACGGCCCTCGCGAATGGCCCAGACCACAAGCGACTGGCCACGGCGCATGTCGCCAGCGGCGAAGACCTTGGCCAGCGGGGTTTTGTAGGTGGCGGTGTCGGCGGCGACATTGCCACGCGGATCGAGCGGGATTTCGAGCTCTTTCAGCATGCCCTCATGCACCGGATGGACGAAGCCCATGGCGAGGAGCACGAGATCAGCCTTGAGGGTGAACCCGGTTCCGGCAATCGGCGCCATCTTGTCATCGACACGGACACACTCGATGCCCGTGACATGGCCGCTCTCGCCAATGATCCTGCGCGTCAACACGGCGAAGTCGCGCGTCGCGCCTTCGGCCTGGCTTGAGGAGGTGCGCATTTTCAGCGGCCAATCGGGCCAGGTGAGGAGCTTGTTTTCCTTTTCCGGCGGGGCGGGCATGATTTCAAGCTGCGTCACCGAAACGGCACCCTGACGGAAGGAGGTGCCGATGCAGTCCGAACCCGTGTCACCGCCGCCGATGACGACGACATGCTTGCCGCCTGCGAGGATCGGCTCGACATTCATCAGGGGTTCGTCGGAGACGCGGCGGTTCTGCTGTGGCAGAAACTCCATGGCGAAGTGAACGCCAGCGAGATCGCGGCCCTCGACGGGCAGGTCGCGCGGCTTTTCCGAACCGCCCGTCAGAATGACGGCATCGAAAGAGGCGAGCACATCCCTGGCCGGCTTATCAACGCCGATATGGACACCGTAATGGAAGGTGACGCCTTCGGCGCTCATCTGGGCGATGCGGCGGTCGATCAGATGCTTTTCCATCTTGAAGTCGGGAATGCCATAGCGCAGCAGACCGCCCGCCTTGGCGTTCTTTTCAAAGACATGCACGTCATGGCCGCGACGCGCGAGCTGCTGGGCGGCGGCGAGGCCCGCCGGACCGCTGCCAATGATCGCGACCTTCTTGCCGGTCTTTACGCCTGGCGCTTCAGGCTTCAGCCAGCCTTCTTTCCAGGCGCGATCCACAATGGCGCATTCGATGGTCTTGATGGTGACCGGGGCTTCCTGAAGGTTCAGCGTGCAGCTTGCCTCGCAAGGGGCGGGGCAGACGCGACCGGTAAACTCCGGAAAGTTGTTGGTTGAATGCAGGTTGCGCGCGGCGGTTTCCCAGTCGGCATGATAGACGAGATCATTCCAGTCCGGGATCTGGTTGTTGACCGGGCAGCCATTGTGGCAGAAGGGAATACCGCAATCCATGCAGCGGGCCGCCTGCGCCTTGACGCCTTCCTCGGGCAGAGGAATGACGAACTCCGCATAATTGCGGATGCGGTCGGCGGCTGGCAGATATTTGCGGTCCTGACGATCGATTTCGAGAAAACCTGTGATCTTGCCCATGGCTTATTCTCCTGCTGCGGCCAGTGGCTGCCCGGCGGCGCGGGCAAGCTCGATTTCCTTCAGGGCGCGACGGTATTCAACCGGCATCACCTTGCGGAATCTGGGGCAATAATCGGCCCAGTTCGCCAGAATTTCCTTGGCGCGGGACGAGTTGGTGTAACGGGCATGGTTCTCGATGAGCTGACGCAGGCGTTCGGCGTCGAAACGCGTCATGTCGGCAAAGACATCGACAAGCCCATGGCTTTCAAGATCGGAGGCGTGGCGATGCTTTTCCATCAGTTCAAGCTCGGAGGCGACCGGTTCGAGATCGACCATCGAGAGATTGCAACGCTGGTCGAACTTGCCGTCGATGTCGAGAACATAGGCAATGCCGCCCGACATGCCCGCTGCAAAGTTGCGACCGGTTTCGCCGAGCACGACAACAATGCCGCCCGTCATGTATTCGCAGCCATGGTCGCCCGTGCCTTCAACAACGGCGATGGCGCCGGAGTTGCGGACAGCAAAGCGTTCGCCCGCGACACCGCGGAAATAGCATTCGCCGCTGATGGCGCCGTAAAGCACCGTGTTGCCGACGATGATGCTCTTTTCAGGCACGATCCTGGAATTGGCGGGCGGATAGATGATGAGACGGCCGCCCGAGAGGCCCTTGCCGACATAGTCGTTGGCTTCGCCTTCGAGTTCGAGCGTCACGCCCCTGGCGGCCCAGGCGCCAAAGCTCTGACCGGCTGTGCCGTTGAACTTCACATGCACGGTGTCGTCGGCCAGACCCGCATGACCATAGGCGCGCGCGATGCGGCCCGAGAGCATGGCACCCGTGGTGCGGTCGGTGTTGCCGATCCTGTAGGCGAGTTGAACGGGCTTTTTCGATTCAATGGCGTCCCTGGCGGCTGCAATCATCTTGCGGTCGAGAATGTCGTCGATCAGGTGGTGCTGCGCCTCGCTCTTGTAGATGCCGACGCCTTCAGGCGCTTGCGGCTTCAGGAACAGGCGCGAGAAATCGAGGCCCCTGGCCTTCCAGTGATTGACGACCTTGCGGCGGTCGAGCATCTGGAGCTGGCCGATCATTTCATTGAAGTTGCGATAGCCCATTTCAGCCATCAGCTCGCGCACATCTTCAGCGACAAAGAAGAAGAAGTTGATGACGTGCTCGGGCAGGCCGGTGAAGCGCTTGCGCAGTTCGGGGTCTTGCGTGGCGACGCCGACAGGGCAGGTGTTCAGATGGCACTTGCGCATCATGATGCAGCCTGCCGCGATGAGCGGCGCGGTGGCAAAGCCGAACTCGTCAGCGCCGAGCAGGGCGCCGATGACAACGTCGCGGCCCGTGCGCAGGCCGCCATCGACCTGAACGGTGATGCGCGAGCGCAGACGGTTCATGACGAGCGTCTGATGGGTTTCGGCAAGGCCGATTTCCCAGGGGCTGCCCGCATGCTTGATCGAGGTGAGCGGCGAAGCGCCCGTGCCACCTTCAAAACCGGAGATCGTGACGTGATCGGCGCGCGCCTTGGAAACGCCTGCCGCGACCGTGCCGACGCCGACTTCAGAGACGAGCTTGACCGAGATCAGCGCCTCGGGGTTCGTGTTCTTCAGGTCGTAGATCAACTGGGCGAGATCTTCGATCGAGTATATGTCGTGATGCGGGGGCGGGGAGATGAGGCCCACGCCCGGTGTTGAATGGCGCACCTTGGCAATCGTCGCATCGACCTTGTGACCGGGTAGCTGACCGCCTTCGCCGGGCTTTGCACCCTGCGCCATCTTGATCTGGATCATGTCGGAATTGACGAGATATTCCGTCGTCACGCCGAAACGGCCCGAGGCGACCTGCTTGATCGCCGAACGCATCGAGTCGCCATTGGCCATCGGCTTGTAGCGATCAGGTTCCTCGCCGCCTTCGCCCGTGTTGGAGCGACCGCCAATGCGGTTCATGGCAATGGCGAGCGTCGTATGGGCTTCGCGCGAGATCGAACCATAGGACATGGCGCCGGTCGCAAAACGCTTGACGATGCTGACGGCGGGCTCGACTTCATCAAGCGGCACCGGCTTGCGGCCATCATCCGCAGCCTTCCTGATTTCAAAAAGGCCGCGAATGGTGAGCATACGCTCCGACTGCTCGTCGATGCTCCTGGCGAAAGCCTTGAACTTGTCGCGGCTGTTGCCCCGCACGGCATGTTGCAGATCGCGCACCGAGTCCGCATTCCAGGCATGTTCCTCGCCGCGCATACGAACGGCATAGTCGCCGCCGACGTCGAGCGAATTGCGCAGCACAGGCGCGTCCGAGAAAGCGAGCTTGTGGCGCAGCACGGTTTCCTGCGCGATTTCGGCAATGCCGACGCCTTCGATGGTTGTTGCCGTGCCCGTGAAGTAGCTCTTCACGAAGCCGGACTGGAGACCGATGGCGTCAAAAATCTGCGCGCCGCAATAGGACTGATAGGTCGAGATGCCCATCTTGGACATGACCTTGAGGAGGCCTTTGTCGATCGCCTTGATGAAGCGCTTTTCGACTTCATAGCGGGTCAGATTCTCGTCGAGATCCGGCGCCATGGCGGCGAGTGTCTCGAAAGCGAGATAGGGGTTGATGGCTTCGGCGCCATAGCCCGCAAGGCAAGCGAAGTGATGCACTTCGCGTGCTTCGCCGGTTTCGACGACAAGCCCCACCTTGGTGCGCAACCCCGTGCGGATCAGGTGATGATGCACGGCGGAGGTTGCGAGCAATGCCGGTATCGCCACGCGATCAGCCGCGACCAGACGGTCGGACAGGATGATGATGTTGTAGCCTTGCGCCACGGCTTCTTGCGCGCGATCATAAAGACGTTCCACCATTTCGACCATGGCGGACGCCCCGCGCGACGCATCGTAAGTGATGTCGAGCGTTTGCGTCTTGAAATGGTTGTCTTCGACTTCACCGATCATGCGGATCTTGTCGAGGTCTTCATTGGTCAGGATGGGCTGGCGCACTTCCAGACGCTTGACCGCCGACATGCCTTCGAGATCGAGAAGGTTGGGGCGCGGGCCAATGAAGGAGACGAGCGACATGACCAGTTCCTCGCGGATCGGATCAATCGGCGGGTTCGTCACCTGCGCGAAGTTCTGCTTGAAGTAGTTATAGAGCAGCTTCGACCTGGAGGAGAGCGCGGCAATCGGCGTGTCGGTGCCCATGGAGCCGGTGGCTTCCTGACCTTCCATGGCCATGGGCGTGAGCAGGAACTTCAGGTCTTCCTGCGTATAGCCGAAGGCCTGCTGCACATCGAGGAGGGATGCATTGCTGCGGATGGCCGGGGCGCGTGTTGGCGCGGGCATGTCTTCGAGCTGGATCTGGGTGCGGTTCAGCCAGGCCTGATAGGGATGGAGGGCGGCGAGTTGCGACTTGATCTCGGCGTCGGACACGATGCGGCCCTGCTCAAGATCAATGAGCAGCATCTTGCCGGGCTGGAGGCGCCATTTTTCGACAATGGTTTCTTCCGGCACGGGCAACACGCCCATTTCCGACGCCATCATCACCGTGCCGTCTTCGGTCACGAAATAGCGGGCCGGACGCAGGCCGTTGCGGTCAAGCGTCGCGCCGATCTGGCGACCATCGGTGAAGGCAACGGCAGCCGGACCGTCCCATGGTTCCATGAGGGCGGCGTGATATTCGTAGAAGGCGCGGCGGTCGCTATCCATCAGCGGATTGCCCGCCCAGGCTTCGGGAATGAGCATCATCATGGCATGGGCGAGCGAATAGCCCCCCATGACGAGAAGTTCGAGTGCGTTGTCGAAACAGGCCGTGTCCGACTGTTCATGAACGGCGATCGGCCAGAGCTTCTTGAGATCATCGCCCAGTATGTCGGACTGCATTGACGAATAACGCGCCTGAAGCCAGTTGACGTTGCCGCGCTTGGTGTTGATTTCGCCATTGTGGCAAACCATGCGGAAAGGATGAGCCAGCGACCATGTCGGGAAGGTGTTGGTCGAGAAGCGCTGATGCACAAGCGCCAGCGCCGTCACCATGTCCGGGTCCGTCAGGTCCTTGTAGTAGGGGCCAACCTGCGCGGCGAGCAACATGCCCTTATAGACGATGGTGCGCGAGGACATGGAAGGGATGTAGAGACCCTTGGGGTTGGCGGAGCCTTCGGTGTAAAGCGAATTGAAGATGCGCTTGCGGATGACGAAGAGCTTGCGCTCAAAAGCATCCTGATCCTTGCAGCCTGGCGCACGGCCAATGAAGATCTGACGATGGAAGGGCTCGGTCGGCTTCACCGAATATCCAAGGTCGGAATTGTCGACCGGCACGTCGCGCCAGCCGAGGAAAATCTGACCCTCTTCGGCGACAACCTTTTCGGTCAGGTCGCAGATCGACTTGCGGGTGGCTTCGTCCTTGGGCAGGAACATGAAGCCGACGCCATAAAAGCCTTCGGCGGGCAGTTCAAAACCCAGGCGCGTTGTTTCCTTGCGGAAAAACGCATCCGGCATCTGGATGAGGATGCCGGCGCCGTCACCCGCCTTGGGGTCGGCGCCGACAGCGCCGCGATGCTCGAGGTTTTCGAGAATCTTCAGGCCGTCCTCGATGATCTTGTGCGACTTGCGGTTGTGAATGTTGGCAACGAAGCCGATGCCGCAGGCATCATGCTCGTTCATCGGATCATACATGCCCTGCGCATGGGGCAATCCGGCCAGATGCGTATCAGCGGAGCGTTTGGTCGGTGCGGCCACGGTTTTGAGCGCGCGGGCCTCAAGGCTCGCAGCGTCAACCGTCATCCCGCCCGTCACAATCGGCTTCTCCGTCATGATATGTCCGTCCTTCACCCCAGTTGCACCGGCGGGCTCTTTTGTCCCGGCGGTATCTGCCTTCAAACAAGTCGTTCGTTCTCGCGGGCGCGGCCCCTCCCGTCGCAGGCGCCTGCATCTGGTTTCCGGCGGGCCGGCGTGCCAGTTGTCTTTGTGGCGCTGCGCAGTGCCGCCAACCCATGAGCGCGGTTTCTGCTATTGCCCCCCTTGGCCCGGGGCGGGGCTTACATCGCGGCCTTGCCCAACCTTATGCGGACAGGCTTTTTGCCCGGAAAGGCCTGAGCCTGTCCGGTTGGCGCATCATGCCATTGACACGGGCCGGGATCAAGCAAATATGACAGGATTGCTGACCTAAAAAAATATGAGTTATTACAAAGGGTTGTCTGGAATATAGACTCGCTTCGGTCCTATTCCGATTTGCAAAAGCACTTATCGAGAGTGAGTGGTTCCGCGAGCATGCCATGAGCGCGGCGCTTCGCTCTGGGATGATGGTGGCGTTTTATGGTGGCATTCTTAAGCGTTTTTTTGATGGTGAAGCCCGCAGGTTCAGGTTATGTTCTTTTATGTCGATCTTATGCGGTTATATCGATATTTGAGTAAACTCCCTATAACTCCCCATAAGTGGACGTAGCTGAATGGACAGGGTCAAGAACCCCTATGTGCCGGGAGCTGGAACGCCCCCACCTGAACTGGCGGGTCGTGCTGCAATACTGGAAGAGGCGAATGTGGCTCTTTCACGGGTGAGGGCCGCCAGACCGTCGCAAAGTCTTATCCTCGTCGGTCTGCGGGGTGTTGGCAAAACGGTCCTGCTCGTGCGTATGCGCGAAATGGCAGAAGAAAATGGCTATCGCGCGGTGTCCGTCGAAGCGCATGAAGGCAAATCACTGGCCGCGCTTTTGACCCCTGGGTTGCGGCAGATTCTTTTTTCTCTCGATAGAATTGAAAACGCCAAAGACATGGCGAAGCTGGGGCTTCGTGTGCTTAAAAGCTTTGTTGGTTCGCTCAGCATACGGATTAATGATGTTGAGCGCGCTTCCGAGAATGCCATCCGGATTCTGGATGAAAGTTTTTTCCGTGTTCGATTCGACCGCTGCACCCCCTCAGAGAAGCGGTATATGAGAGCATTGGCTGAGTTGGGGGGAGGTTCTCACAGATCGGGTGATATTGCTGACGCACTAGGTGTGAAGGTGACGAGTGTCGGTCCGACGCGGTCAACACTTATAAAAAAGGGCATGATTTACTCGCCCCAACATGGAGATACCGCCTTTACAGTTCCCTTGTTTGATTCCTACATGCGACGTGTAATGCCATGAATTCAATAGAAAATTCAGTTTGTAGGGCTGCGTTTTGATGTGCAAGCGATGCATCATGCATTTCAGCATTTCTTAATCGAGGCGGGACTAGGCTTCAGCCAGTCGGACCCATTCCGGCCCATGAGAGGCCCATGACCACGCCCACCAAACCCCTCGATACGAGCTATGACGCCATTCTGGCGCGTGCCGAAGCCGCGATTGCCGGGCTCAAGGCGAGCTATCGGGTCCAACTCGCTGAAGATATTGCCGCGCTGGCGGCGGCCTATGCCGATCTCGACAGGCCGGAGGCATATGCTGGCGCTCTTGAGGCCCTGGCTTCGCTTGCCCATAACATCAAAGGGCAGGGCGGGTCCTTCGGCTATGATCTGGCGACCGACATTGGCGGCTCGCTCTCAGACTATCTGCGCGGTCATGATGTGCTGACCATGCGGGCAAAACGCATCATCCATTTGCATATCCGCATGTTGAGCCTCGTTTATGAGCAGTCGCTGACGGATGATGGCGGCATCAGGGGTGCGCGCCTGCGTGCCAAGCTCGCCTGGCTTCAGGCGCTCGGCTGACACGGCCTTCCTCAATATTCAATATGACAATTTTTTAGTGCGGCGAATGGCACCTGCGCAACGGCCCGATCTTGGCCTATACTCGAAATCCCGACTGTTGGAGCAGAGCGCCCTATGACGATCCGCAATCTTGATGCCATGTTTGCCCCCGGCTCCATTGCCCTGATCGGCGCCCGCGAAAAAGAAGGTTCTGTCGGTCGCGTCCTGCTGCGCAATCTCACGCAAGGCGGGTTTGTCGGCCCGGTCTTTGCGGTCAATCCGCATGGCGGCGCGATTGACGGGCTCGACGTCTATCCCGATGTCGCGAGCCTGCCCGAGGCGCCTGACCTTGCCGTCATCGCGACGCCACCCCATACGATCCCCGGCCTGATTGCCGAACTCGGCGAGCGCGGCACGCGGGCCGCTGTTGTCATCACGGCGGGCTTTGGCGAACTCGGCGAAGAAGGCAAGGCCCTGCAGGCGCAGATGCTGGATGCGGCGCGACCGCATCTCCTGCGGATCGTCGGGCCGAATTGTCTGGGCACCATGGTGCCGGGCGTCGGCCTGAACGCTTCATTCGCGCATTTGCAACCCTTGAAGGGCGACATAGCCTTTGTGTCGCAATCGGGCGCTATCGTGACTGCCGTTCTCGACTGGGCGACGAGCCGCAGCATCGGCTTTTCGCATATCGTGTCGCTGGGCGGCATGTCGGATGTCGATTTCGGCGACATGCTGGATTATCTCGCCTATGACCCGAAGACGCGCTCGATCCTGCTCTATATCGAGTCCGTGAAAGACGCGCGCAAGTTCATGTCGGCCGGGCGTCAGGCGGCACGCCTGAAGCCGGTGCTGGTCATCAAATCGGGTCGCCATGCGGCGGGCGCAAAAGCCGCCCGCTCGCATACCGGCGCGCTGGCGGGTTCCGATGCGGTTTATGATGCCGCGTTTCGTCGCGCGGGCATGTTGCGCGTCATGGATATTGACGATCTTTTTGAAGCGGTTGAAACGCTTTCGACGCGGCCCGAGACGCGCCCGATCCATGGCGATCGTCTTGGCATTCTGACGAATGGCGGCGGGCTTGGTGTTCTGGCCACGGATCATCTGATCGACGAGGGCGGCAAGCTTGCGGAAGTGTCACCTGAAACCGTTGCCGCTCTCGACAAGCTGTTGCCTGCGACATGGAGCCGGGCCAATCCCGTTGATATTATCGGGGACGCAGGCGCCGATCGCTACACGGTGGCGATGGAAGGCCTGCTTGCCGACAAGAATATCGATGCGCTGCTGGTCATGAATTGCCCGACAGCGGTTGTCGATAATGTGGCGGCGGCGGATGCGGTGGCCACTGCGGCGGAGAAAAGCCGCAAGCCGATTTTCACAAGCTGGCTTGGCGATCATGGCGCGCGCGATGCGCGGCAGCTCTTGCTGGCGCGTCGCATCCCGACCTATGACACCCCCTCGGAGGCGGTTCATGCCTTCATGGTGCAGGTGCGCTATCAACGCAACCAGCGCCTGCTCATGGAAATTCCGCCCGCAGGCCCGGCGCTGCCGCAGCGCGATCTGCCGCGCGCCCGAACGCTGATTGAAACGGCACTTGCCGAAGGCCGCGAATGGCTGAGCGAGAGCGAGGCGAAGTCGCTGCTTGCCGCCTACAATGTGCCGGTTGTCGAGACGCGCAATGTCGACAGCGTGGCGGCGGCGGTTGCCTGCGCCAATGAGATTGGCTATCCGGTAGCCATCAAGATCCTCTCGCCCGATATCACGCACAAGACCGATGTCGGCGGCGTGGCGCTGGCGCTGGAAGATGCCGTGGCTGTGGAGAAAGCCGCCAGCGAAATGCTGACCAAGGTTGCGGCGGCCAAGCCCGAGGCGCGGCTCACGGGTTTCACGGTGCAGCGCATGGTGAGCAAGCCCTCGGCCTTTGAACTCATTCTCGGCATTATCGATGATGCGACATTCGGACCGGTGATCCTGTTCGGTCATGGCGGCACGGCGGTTGAAATCGTGAATGACAAGGCGATGTCGCTGCCGCCTTTCAACCGGGTGCTGGCTGAAGATCTGATCCGCTCGACGCAGATTTCAAAATTGCTGGAAGGCTATCGCGGGCGGCCGGCGGCGGATTTCGATGCCATTGCGCATGCATTGATGGCGCTGGGCGATCTTGCGGCTGACAATCCGGAAGTTGCCGAACTCGACATCAATCCGCTGCTCGCAGACCATAATGGCGTGGTGGCGCTGGATGCGCGCGTGCGCGTCAAGCCTGCACGCGGCAAGGGCACGGAGCGCTTTGCCATCCGGCCTTATCCGACGCGGCTGGAAGGCGTGCTGCATGATCGTGCGGGCAAGGCGCACAAGCTGCGTCCCATTCGACCGGAAGACGCGGCGATGATCGACGAGATGCTCGAACATACCGATCCGGAAGATTTGCGCCTGCGGTTTTTCTCGCCGCTCAAGCGCTTGCCGCGCCAGTTGGCCGCGCGACTGACGCAGATTGATTATGACCGCGAGATGGCGTTTGTCGTTTTTGCCGATGATGACATGCGCGAAGTGGCAGCCGTCGGGCGACTATCGGAAGACCCGGATCGCGAGCGGGCGGAATATTCAATCCTCGTGCGCACTGATTTTCACGGCGTCGGCATCGGCTATGCGCTGATGAAGCATCTGATTGCCTTTGCCAGCGAACGCGGTGTCGGCGAGGTTTTCGGCCATGTGCTGCGCGAAAACCGCTCGATGCTCGCACTTTGCGCGGATCTCGGCTTTACGCGGCACGGCGATGGCGAGCCCAATCTCGTGGAAGTGCGTCTGCCGCTGACGCCTGCGCCACGATGACGGGAGCCGTCCTGTCCGACGGCTCCCCCCATTGTGTTCAGGCCGATTGATTACTCGGCGGCGGCGGCAAAGCCTTCAATCGATTTGCGCGGCGCGGCTTCGGTAATCTTGATCTGGCGCGGCTTCAGCTCTTCCGGGATGCGGCGGTGCAGATCGACATGCAGCAACCCGTTTTCGAGATGGGCGCCGGTCACTTCAACATGATCGGCGAGCTGGAAGCGGCGCTCGAAGCTGCGCCCGGCAATGCCGCGATAAAGGTAATTGCCCTCGGTTTCTTCCTCGCGCTTGCCGGAAATGGTGAGCACATTCTGCTTCACCTCAAGCGAGAGATCGGCACTGGCAAAGCCCGCGACCGCCATGGTGATGCGATAATCATTCTCGCCGGTGCGTTCGATATTATAGGGGGGGTAGGCGGGTTGGCTCGCTTCGCGCGTCACATTGTCGAGCAGCGACTGGAGCTGGTCAAAGCCAACGGTTGAGCGGTAAAGCGGCGAAAAATCAAAGGTCCTCATCGGAACATCCTCCTTCAAGCGATGTGTCTCAACGTGATGCAAGGGCTCTGCGAACGCTCGGCTGAGCCGTTCAAAACCCCTGTTTCCGGTCGGCCCGGGGGATCCGGCGCCTGACGGGGAGGAGATGGGAATGGCGCGTTTCCCCGTCAAGGGGGGCGGCAAAGGGCGCATTTTGTCCTGAACCGAGTATGAATGGCAGGTCCAGCCTGAGTTCAGGCTTCGGGGCGCAATCTCCCTCTCAAGGATCGATGACGGTCCATTTGATGAAGGAGAGAGATTATGAAAAAGACATTCGCCCTGACAGGTCTGGCACTCGCTCTTGCCGTTGCCGCGCCTTTCGCCGCCCAGGCCGACACGCGTGTGAGCGCGGTCAGATATAATGGTCCGGCCGTGCATGGCTCTGTCGTCGTGGTTGAGCGCAACACGGACTATTCGGGTTACCGCACCCATAAGAACCGCATCGTGCCGCTCGCCCAGATGGTGCGCAGCATCGAGCGGGAAACGGGCGCCACGGTCACCGACATCAAGCTGGCCCAGAATGCGCGTGTCTATCTCTTTGAAGGTGTGACACAGCGCGGTTTCATCGTGCAGGCCAAGGCGGATGCCTATAGCGGCAAGATCGGCAATGTGCAGGTCACGAAGTTCCGCCCGAATTACGACCCCAAGGGCATGCCGATCAATCGTCTGCTCGCCACGTTGCGCGACAAGGGCTATCACGATTTTGATCTCGTGAGCCTCAAGGACGAACGCGGCATCTATCAGGTGCGTGGCCTCAATCGTCACGGCCAGGCAGCAATCGTGCGGGCCGATGCGCGCACCGGCCGTATCCTGACGGTGGCGAAGGCCCCGAAATATCATGGCCCGGCCTATGCCCAGGCTGAGTATCGCGCGTTCGATGTGTGGAAGCCCATGCTTGAAAAGCAGCGTTACACGGGCTTTGACAATGTGGTCGCTTATGACGACTATTATGCGGTGGATGCCCGCAACCAGCAGGGCAGGAAGGTGCGTCTCGAAATCGATGCCTTCAGCGGCCAGATCCTGCGCGACTGAGTTTCGCGTCTGAACAAAACGGCAAGGCCCCGTGCGACACGGGGCCTTTTTCGTTCAGACAGGCTCAAAAATGGCGGAAATCTGCGACCAAAAATGAATGAAGAATGAATGAGACCCCCAGCAAGGGTTCAGGCATGAAGGCGCAAAGTTCAATCCTCAGTTCGGCCTTGGCCAACCATCGGAAGGATGAAACAGATGAACAAGACCCTCAAATTTGCAAGCCTTGCTACGGCGCTTTGCCTTGTGCTGCCGCTTGCTGCCCAGGCAGATGGTGGCCGTCGTGACGACCATCGTGATGCCCGCATCGAACGTCGTGACGACCATCGCGACAATCGTTATGAACGTCGTGATGACCATCGCGACAATCGTTATGAACGTCGTGACGATCATCGCGACAATCGTTATGAACGTCGCGATGATCGCCGTGATTTCCGTCATGACCGTCGCGCCGAATATCGTGGTGATTATCGCTACAAGACTTATCACAACGCGCCCTATGGCCGTTACTACAACCACCCGGTCCGCGCTTATCGTCCCGGTGTCCGTCATTGGAATTACTGGCAGCCGCGCATTGCCGCCCATCGCTATTATGGCTTCGGCGCGCCGGTCTATTATGGCGATCACTACCGCGTTTATGCCTATGACCGGGATGACCGCCTTGTCTGGCTGTGGATCAGTGCCGTGACCGGTGCGATCCTGTTCTCCGGCTACTGATAGCCCGTGAGATTAAAGACTTGAAAAAGGCCCCGCGCATGTGCGTGGGGCCTTTTGCTTTGCAATCAGCCCAAGGGATGGTCAGATAGGACAAATGAGACGGACCATCCCATGACCGCGCCCCTGATCCTGATCCCTGAAAATCCCTGCCCGGCAGGGGCCGATCCCCAATGGCTGATGACGCCTGATGGCACACGCCTGCGGATGGTGACATGGGCCCCGCAAGCGGCGGGCCTGACGCGCTGCCGGGGCAGCATTTTCCTGTTCGGTGGACGCACGGAGTTTGCCGAGAAATATTTTGAAGTGATCGGTGAATTGCTGGCGCGGGATTTTGCGGTCACGACACTTGATTGGCGCGGGCAGGGGCTTTCCGATCATCCGCTGCCGGATTGGCGCAAGGGGCATATTGATCATTTCGAGACTTATCTCGCGGACATGGTGCCTTTCATGGCGGCGATGGAGGGGCAAATGCCCAAGCCATGGTTTGCGCTGGCGCATTCCATGGGCGGGCACATTCTTCAGCGCGCGCTGCATGACCATCCCGACTGGTTTTCCGGCGCGGTAATGACGGCCCCCATGTTCGGCTTGCGGCTTGGCAGCGCCAATGTCCAGAAGCTGCTGCGCGGCGTGGCGGAGCTTGCCTGTGCCCTGGGTCTGGGCGGGTCTTACGTGCCGGGTGGGGATGCGTCAGCGGCGGATGCCGTGCCCTTCAAGGATAATTCCATCACCAATTGCGAAGCGCGCTACGGGATTCATCAGGCGCTGATTCGTGCCGAGTGGAAACTCGGGCTTGGCGCGCCGACCATGAACTGGCTGCGGGCGGCTTTCCGCTCCATGGCGCTCGCGTCAGACAAGGCCTATCTCAACGCCATCACGACGCCTGTGCTCATCCTGGAGGCGACGCAGGAAGGTCTCGTGGATAATCTCTCACTGGAGAGGGCGGCGACGCTGATGCGTGCCGCCGAGATTGATACGATCCAAGAAAGCCGCCATGAAATCCTGATGGAGGAAGATGCCTGTCGCATCGCCTTCTGGTCGGATTTCGACATATTCATCGCCAAGGCGGAAGACCGCCTGAAGCCCTGAGATCAGGCAATGGCGGGCCGGAGAATCTCCAGCGCGGCAGCATGCAGCTCCGGCGTTGCGGCGGCGATCACATGACCGCCCCATTGCGGGTCGCCGCCCGCCCAATCGCTCACCACACCACCGGCCTCGCGGATGATCGGCATCAAGGCCTGAATGTCATAAGGCTGGAGGCTGGATTCAACGACAAGGTCAATCGTGCCAGCCGCCACGAGACAATAATGATAGCTGTCGCCGCTATAGCGCGTCAGGCGCACGGAGGAACGCAGGCTGTTAAAGGCCTCGCGCTCGGCGGGGGCACGGAACATGGCGGGATCGGTATTGCCAAGCAGCGCATCCTTGAGCTTCGTGCAGGCGCTTGTGTGCAGCGGGCGATTGCCATGGCGGGTGAGAAGTTCGGCGCTCCCGGGGCGGCCGATGAAGCGCTCGCCAATGTAAGGCTGATCCATGACGCCGATGATCGGCTTCGTGCCATCGTTCAGTCCGATAAGCGTCCCCCAGAGCGGCACACCGCTGATGAAGGAGCGCGTGCCGTCAATCGGATCGAGCACCCAGGTCAAATCACTGACGCCCTCCTGGTGGCCATGTTCTTCGCCATAGATGCCGTGGCCTGGAAAATGCGCGGCGATAAGATCGCGCATCGCGGTTTCGGCGTTGCGGTCTGCCGCCGTCACCGGATCAAAGGCGTGGATGCCATCCTTGTGATCGATACTCAGGCCGGAGCGAAAATGCGGCATCGTCACCTGCGCTGCGGCATCCGCCAGCTTCAGGGCGAAATGCAGGAGCTGGTCGAGTTCTGCAAGGGTCAGGGTCTTGTGCATGATGGCCGCCATAATGGCGAGGTGACCCTCAAACGTCCAGTCGGTAAACGCGCCTGGCGGTGTCGTGGAACAGCGCCGCCTTTTCAGTTTCGCCATAGCTGGCGGCGATTTTCTTGAAGGCGTTCCAGTGGGTTGCGTAGGAGGCCGAGGCGCGGTCCATCGGGAAGTTGCTTTCAAACATGCAACGTTCCGGGCCGAACAGATCAATCATCACGCGGTACCAGTCGCCCGTTGCCGCCACCAGCTCGTCAGAGGTTGCGGGCTTGTCGCGCTTGTGCCAGCCAAAGCCATTCATCGTCATGTTGATGCCGCCAAGTTTCGCCATGACATTGGGACAGGTCGCGAGCTCAGCCACGTCCTTTTTCCATTGCGCGAATATCTCGGCCCTTTTGCCGATATAGGGGCCGATGCCCATGGGGCCGCCGAAATGGTCAAAGATGATGATCGTTTCGGGAAAGGCGCGGGCAAGCGATGTGAGTTCCGGCACCTGATGGTGAAAGAGCCAGGCATCAAAGCTGAGCCCGTAATGCGCCAGACGCGCAAAGCCTGTGCGAAACGGGGTGGATTGCATCAGCGCCTTGGGCGGGTTGGTGTGGGCGTTGTCCACATCGGGGTGATCGTCATAGGCCGACGCATGGCGGATGCCACGAAAGCGATCCGGCGCATGGGCGATATGGCTTTCGAGCACGGCATCGATCCGGTCGCCGAGCAGAAGATCGGCAAAGCCGACAATGCCTGCCGCAATCCGCGTGGGGCCATAAAGGCCGCTGGCCGATTGCGCGGCGATGCCATTGACGAATTCCGTTTCGCCAATGGGGCGCAGCTCCACCGGACCATCAGCGCGATACATGGCGGTGCATTCGACAAAGACGGTGGCGACGACATTGTGGCCGCTGTTCACGTCAGCCAGCAGCTCGTCGAACATGTAGCGCGAGCCGGGAAAGTCCCAGAGATGGTGATGCGGGTCGATAATGGGGCGATCAGGGTCGATGATGGTTTCCCTGACCTGCGCCAGCCATGCGTCATTGTCGAACATGCCGTCCTCCCTTTTTTAAGGGCAAGAGTGACACCGGTCGGGCGGCATGGCAATTGTCGCATGAAAAGAATGGCCCGGATCTTCCGGGCCATTTCATATGACAGATGGTTTAAGCCGTTACTTATTTTTCGGGCGATAGTCGCGCGTATCGAGACAGGCGTCGTAGGTGGCGCGGTCTATCTTTATCCAGTCCGTCTTGTCGATGCCGCGCGTTCCTTTGACAGCCGGGCTAAATGGGTAAGCCGAAGCGATTTTTATCCAACGCCTTTGTTCTGACGCGATCAGACGCAGTTCTTCTGCAACTTCAGAGAAATCCTGATCACGACACACCAAAACGGCGACATCGTATTCACGTTTCAAGGCGAGCCGAATGACATCAAGGGCGATGCGGACATCAATGCCCTTTTCATCTCCGTCGAGATAGCTGTGTGTTGTGCCATCAGGTAATCGAATCTGTTTGTTGCGATACCGCAATGGGCGCGTAAAAACATAAACGTCCTCGCGGCCCATTTGGGCACATTTGGCTATCCAGAAATGGTTCCAGAATGGTTTGTCTGCTTCGTCTGGCACACCGGTATAGAAACGGATGCCTGTGCATTCCCAGCCATTTTCAGCACATAGTTTTTGAGCGAGTTTGACGGGGTCGAAGTTGGGAAAAGTGTATCCAAAAGCGGCCTTTGCACTGTGGAACAAGTTCTGGCCATCGATAAATATGATGGCTCGCACAGGCTGGGTCTCTGGTGTCACCTAGGGCTCCAAACCAAGTCAATTTAGCCAAGATGAGCTATGCGACAGCGCAAATAATAACCCCGCCAGAGGCCTTTCAGCGTGTCCGGCGGGGGAGAAGTAGATGCCCAATAAATAGGACAAAATGTCCAAATGTCAAGTTAACGTGTGATAATCCCACTCAGCCCGCGCGGGCGAACTTCTTGCGATCATTGGGATCAAGCCAGCGCTTGCGCAGGCGGATATTCTTGGGCGTCACTTCGACGAGTTCATCGGCTTCGATATAGGCAATCGCCTGTTCGAGCGTCAGCGGACGCGGTGGCGTCAGGCGGACGGCTTCGTCCTTTGACGTGGTGCGGATGTTGGTGAGCTGCTTGGCGCGCAGCGGGTTCACTTCCAGATCGCCCGGGCGCGCATTTTCGCCGATGACCATACCGCGATAGACCTTTTCACCCGGATTGATGAAGAGCACGCCGCGCTCTTCAATGTACCAGAGGCCATAGGGCACGGCTTCGCCGTCAGCCGTCGAGATCAGCACGCCATTGCGGCGGCCTTCGACTTCGCCACGGTAAGGCTCGTAAGCCTTGAACAGGCGGTTCATGACGCCCGTGCCGCGCGTGTCGGTGAGGAACTCGCCGTGATAGCCGATCAGGCCGCGCGAGGGGCAATGGAAAATGATGCGTGTCTTGCCGGCGCCGGTCGGGCGCATGTCGACAAGTTCGCCCTTGCGCGCCGAAACCTTTTCGATGACGACACCTGTGAACTCATCATCCACGTCAACGGTGGCTTCTTCGATGGGTTCGAGGCGGTTGCCTTTTTCATCTTCGCGATAAAGCACGCGGGGACGCGAAATGCCGAGCTCGAAGCCTTCGCGGCGCATCTGCTCGATGAGCACGCCAAGCTGCAATTCGCCACGGCCCGCGACGTCGAAAGCGTCACCGATTTCAGTGTCGCTGACGCGGATGGCAACGTTGCTTTCGGCTTCGCGCATCAGGCGGTCGCGGATGACGCGCGACTGAACCTTGGTGCCTTCGCGGCCTGCAAGCGGGCTGTCATTGATCGAGACGGTGATTGAAAGCGTCGGCGGATCAATCGGCAGGGCCTTCAGCGGCTCTGTCACGACGGCGTCGCAGATCGTGTCGGCAACCGTGCCAAGCGTCAGACCGGCGATGGCGATGATGTCGCCAGCGCTGGCTTCCTCAACGGGAATGCGCTGAATGCCACGATAGGCGAGCACCTTGCTGATGCGGCCCTTTTCGACAACGCCGTCATCCTTGCGCAGCACCTGTACGGACATGTTGGTCTTGACGACACCCTTTTCGATCTTGCCGGTCAGAATGCGACCGAGATAGGGGTCGGCCTCAATCGTCGTGACGAGCATGGCGAAGGGTTCGGCTTCCGAGCCGTCATGCAGCGCACTGGGCTCAGGGAAATGCGAGATGATCTTGTTGAACAGCGGCTTCAGGCCATGCTCCTTGGCATCGGGCGCATTCAGGTCATCGCAAGCCCAGCCCTGACGGGCAGAGGCGAAAATGCAGGGGAAGTCGAGCTGTTCGTCGGTCGCGCCAAGGGCTGCGAAAAGATCGAAGGCTTCGATATGCACTTCTTCCGGGCGGCCATCGGGACGGTCCACCTTGTTGATGAGCACGATGGGTTTGAGGCCAAGGGCCAGCGCCTTCGAGGTCACAAACTTTGTCTGGGGCAGGGGGCCTTCGGCCGCGTCCACCAGCAGCACCACGCCATCGACCATCGAGAGGATGCGTTCGACTTCGCCGCCGAAGTCGGCGTGGCCGGGTGTGTCGATGATGTTGATGCGGGTATGCACGCCCGCTTCATCGACCCAGTCAACGCTTGTCGGCTTTGCCAGAATGGTGATGCCGCGTTCGCGCTCAAGATCGTTTGAGTCCATGACACGTTCAGCCACAACCTGGTTGTCGCGGAAGGTGCCGGACTGGCGCAGGAGCTGGTCAACGAGGGTCGTTTTCCCATGGTCAACATGGGCGATGATCGCGATATTCCGAAGTGCCATAATTTCCGCCGGGTCAAATTGGGGCCCGGCCGCGCGAAATACGCGCACGGGGGCAGCCAAAAGTTGCCGCCTTATATATCGTGGCGCCTGATGCCACAAGGGCTGATCCGTCGCATCTGCGCTCAAAAGCAATCGGGTGATGTGCTTAACGATGCGGAAAATCAGGCACTTTCCGCGACAGATGCCTCTTCAAGAGCCAGATTTGTGATGAATTGACGGGTGCAGGCGTCCCAGGCGAAGCCTTGCGCAAATTGGAGGCAGTTTTCGCGCGGCGTCCTGATGGCCTGAAGGCAGGCCGTGGTCAGATCTTCGTCCAGACAACCGACAGGCGCATCACCAATGACATCGAGCGGGCCCTGCACGGGATAGGCCGCGACGGGGGTGCCGGTTGCCAGCGCTTCGATCATGACGAGGCCGAAGGTGTCGGTTTTGCTCGGGAAAACGAAGCAATCCGCCGCCGCATAGGCTTTGGCGAGGTCTTCACCGAACAGCGCGCCGGTAAAGCAGGCTTGGGGATGGGTGCGGCGCAGATGGTCGAGACGCGGCCCTTCGCCCACGATCATCCTGGTGCCGGGCAGGTCGGCATCGAGAAAGGCCTCGATGTTCTTTTCAACAGCCACGCGACCGACATAAAGCCAGACCGGTCGGGCCAGGCCCATATAGTGATCGGCCTGCTGAAGCTCCGGGCGCGGATGAAAATGCTTGAGATCGACCCCGCGCGACCAGAGCACGGGGTGGCCGAAGCCGCGGCCTTCGAGCTCGGTTTGCAGCGAGCGGGTGGCGACCATGAGGGCGGAGGATCGGGCATGGAACCAGCGCAGCATGGCATAGCCCAGCGCCAGCGGCAGGCCGGTGCGTGCGGTCAGATATTCGGCAAAGCGGGTGTGGAAAGAGGTCGAGAAGGGAATGCCGCGATTGATGCAGAAACGGCGCGCCGTCAGGCCGAGCGGGCCTTCGGTGGCGATGTGAATGGCATTGGGGTTGGCGGCATTGATCATGCGGGCGAGCTTGCGCGCCGGAAACAGCGCCAGACGGATCTCGCGATAGGTCGGCATGGGCACGGTGATGAACTGGTCGGGCGTGATCGACACGACCTCATGGCCCATGGCGAGGAGATTTTCCTTGAGCTGCTCCAGCGTGCGCACCACGCCATTGACCTGAGGCGGCGCGGCGTCCGAAACGATGACGATTTTCAGTTGTTCCGCATCACGCCCCACATCCCGCGCCATGGCGCGGCCCCGCAGCCGCGACAACAGACGCGCCGCACGGCGCACCCTTGTCACGCGGGGCTCGCTCCGGCGCGGTTCGCTGACGCGTCCGGCGGGGGGGAACGTGAAACTGTCGGCGGTCATCAGGCGGCGGTCAGGACGCGCTGCTTGCGGCCACCACCGGCATTGCTTTTCTCGGACGCTTCGCGCTCCCAGGAAAACTGATGCCAGGTGATGAGGCTCAAGGCGCCTGTCTCATCTTCGGCAAGGGCCGTGCAGCTTTCGACCCAGTCGCCGTCATTGCAATAGAGCACGCCATCCATCTCGCGGATTTCAGCGTGATGGATGTGGCCGCAGATGACGCCATTGACACCACGCTCGCGGGCCGAACGCGCCACAGCGACTTCGTAGCTGGAAATATATTCGACGGCGTTCTTGACCTTGTTCTTCAGATAGGACGAGAGCGACCAGTAAGGCATGCCGAAGAAATGGCGCACATCATGGAGCCAGTTGTTCAGCGCCAGCGCGACCGCATAGGCCTGATCGCCAGCATGGGCGAGCCATTTGGCATATTTGACGACGCTGTCGAACTGGTCGCCATGGATGACGAGAAACTGGCGGCCATCAGCGGTTTCGTGAATGGCTTCGTTGATGACATCGACACCGGCAAAGGTGAGGCCGGTATAGTCGCGCAGGGCTTCGTCGTGATTGCCGGGCACATAGATGACATTGGCGCCCTTGCGCGATTTGCGCAGGATTTCCTGAACCACGGCATTGTGGCCGGCGGCCCAATACCAGGAGCGCTTCAGACGCCAGCCATCGATGATGTCGCCGACGAGATAGATCGTTTCGGCTTCATTATGACGGAGGAAGTCGAGCAGCAGGTCAGCCTTGCAGCCGGGGGTGCCAAGATGGATGTCGGAAATGAAAAGCGTGCGATGGCGGGTGGGGTCCTTGGGGCGCGGGCCTGTCAGGCGCTCGTCAAGACCGTTGCGGCGGGAGCGGCTGCGCGGGGGTTCCTTCTTGACGGTGACGGATTGGCCCATGGCCGATTCACCCGCAGGAATGAGATCTGACGGCGCGTCGTCATAGGCGCTCATCGAGAATGTGGCGCCGAGTTGGTTCAAGGCCATGTCGAGAAGCGTCATGTTCCCATCTATCACTGTGGCCATGTCATCGCCCAATATGAAAGTCGATGAGGTGCCTGTTACTCGCGGCTCTCGCCTTGACCTGCCGAAGCAGATATAAAGCTCCAACCCCTTTCTCACGGCACCACTTTCAGGTCAGGGCGTCAAGATATTGTGACTATCGCATGATAGTTACATGACATGTGGTGTAGGAGGCGCTCCTTTTGCCTTTCAGGCGATCTATTCATGTCATCTTCAATCCTCTGGCGGGGCCCCGGCGGCGGCTGATGCTTGATCGTGTCGCGGCCCAGTTGCGGGCGGCGGGGGCCGACGTGCTGATCGAAGAAACCCGGGCGGCGGGCCATGCGACCGCACTGGCGCGGGCTGCGGCGCTGCGCGGCGAGGCGGATGTGATTGTCGCGGCTGGTGGTGACGGAACGATCAACGAGGTCGCGCGCGGGCTTCTGGGGCAGGGCGTGCCGCTGGGCATCATTCCGCTGGGGACGGCCAATATTCTGGCCGCTGAAATCGGGCTGAAACGCGACCCGGTTCACATTGCCGACATGATTCTCTCTGGCCCGGCCGCCCTTATCGGGACGGGACTGGTTGATGGCCAGATCTTCCTGCTGATGGTCGGAATCGGATTTGACGGTGAGGTTGTCCATAATATCTCGCCCGGCCAGAAGCGGCGCTGGAGCAGGCTGGCCTTCGTCCATGAGGGGCTGAAGCTGTGGCTGCGCGGCCCGGGTCACAAGATTTCATTGCGGGTTGATGGCAAGCCCTATCAGGCAGCCTGGGTCATTGCCATGAATGGCAAGCGCTTTGCGGGGGACTTCATCCTCGCACCCCAGAATGACATTGCCGAACCGGGATTGAGCCTGTTTCTGTTTCAGAACGGGGGTCGGCTGGCGCTGATCCGCTATTTCATCGCGCTCGCCATGGGCCGGGTCAGCGAATTGCGCGATGTCGTGATTCTTGAGGCACAGGAGGCGCTGGTGCAATCGCCTGAGGGTCTTGCCGTCGAGGTGGATGGCGATGCGCGCGGCCACCTGCCGCAGAAGATCGAGCGCGGGACACAGTTCCTAAGGCTTGTTGTGCCGCCTGCCGACTGACGTGTTTTGTCATTGCGAGGCGCAGCGACGCAATGACGCTCATGAGAGGGCCCAGCCGCCCATTCACCTCTCCCCTGGCGGGAGGGGGCTCAGGTCTTCCGCCGCCCGATTGTGGATGGCCCGGACAAGCCGGGCCATGACGGCAGGATTGAATCGTGAAGTGTGGGCCTTCAGTTCGTCTCAGGCCGACAGGGCATCGCGGCTGTTGCGGTCGGCGGCAAAACGCGGTCGGCCAAAGCCGCGCGCCGAGGGCAGGGCTTCGGGCGTCATCCATTGCTCGTAATAGGTTTGGAGCGGCAGCGAAACGCCATCAGGCCCCATGATGCGGGCATGTTCGCGATTGAGCTTGCGCGGTTCATCGACGCCGCATGAATGCGCGATGATGCAGACCTCATGCGCGACCTTCTCGGCATAGCGTCGCACGCGCTGGGCCTTGTCCGTCACATCAAGGCCGCGTTGCAGGCGCTTGTCATGGGTGGTGATGCCTGTCGGGCATGTGTTCTTGTTGCATTGAAGCGCCTGAATGCAGCCAAGCGAAAACATGAAGCCGCGTGCTGAATTGACAAAGTCCGCCCCGACACAAAGCGCCCAGGCGACCTCGGCGGGCGTGATGAGCTTGCCCGAGGCGATGACACGAATGCGCGGCACGAGTTTGTGGCGCTCCAGCGCATCAACCATCATCGGCAGGCTTTCCCAGATCGGCAGGCCGACATAATCGATGAGCGGGGCGGGCGCGGCCCCCGTGCCGCCATCGGCGCTGTCGATGGTGATGAAATCGGGGGCTTCCTCGATGCCGCGGCGGTTGATCTCCTCGCAAAGATCTTCAAGCCAGTCATAGGCGCCGAGCACCATTTTGAAGCCGGTCGGTTTGCCGGTCACCTTGCGGACATGGCTGATGAAATCAAGCAGGTCGGTGACATTGGTGATTTCGGGATGGCGATTGGGACTGATGGAGTCCTGGCCCACGGGAATGCCGCGAATTTTGGCGATTTCCCTTGTCACCTTGCCGCCGGGCAGGATGCCGCCCTTGCCGGGCTTGGCCCCCTGGCTGAGCTTGATTTCAATCATCTTGACCTGCTGGTGCGCGGCGATGCCTGCAAGCTTCTCATCATTGAGAGAGCCATCATGATTGCGGCAGCCATATTTCGCCGTGCCCATCTGGAAGACAATGTCAGCGCCGCCCTGAAGATGAAAAGGCGAAAGGCCGCCTTCGCCGGTATTCATCCAGATGCCGGCCATGCGCGCGCCCTTGGAAAGCGCGGTCACGGCCGGCTTTGAAATCGCGCCATAGCTCATCGCTGAAATATTGAAAAACGATGCCGAACGGTAGGGTTGCCTGCAATAGGGCCCGATTTCGATGATGCCGGTTTCGGCGGCATTGCTGTCGAGCGTCGGGAAGGGCGTGTTGACGAAACTCACCGTGCCGGCCGGGCGCAGGTCGCGCGTGGAGCCGAAGGCAACCGTCGTATCAACGCCCTTGGCGGCGCGATAGACCCAGGCACGCTGGGCGCGATTGAACGGCATTTCCTCGCGATCCATGGCGAAAAAATACTGGCGGAAATATTCGCCGAGCGATTCAAAGAGATAACGGAAGCGGCCAATGACGGGATAATTGCGGCGGATGGCGTGTTTTGTCTGTGTGATGTCAATGACATAGAGGACGGCGACCAGCACCACGAGCAGCCCGAGCGCGAGGATGAAAAGGATCGAGAGCACATCGACCAAACGCCAGAGCATTGAATGCTGAAGGCCCTCTGTCATGACATTCAGCGCACTGGTGATCGTTTCCATCATTCATTTCCCCGAAGATTGCAGGCGTTGCTCGCCCCCACACCCCAATAAAGCATCCCAAGATCACGCTTAAGTCACGCCAGAATCACAACTGAGCGCGTGGTGTTGGCCATTTGGTCAGGCTGTTACGCAAGGGACAAGCAACAAGGCGCGGGTCAGGCGCCGGGAACATCGGCCTGCGCCATGATGGTCGGGCGCGGGGCTGCCGCCACCGGATCGAGCACGCGCGGCGGCAGGTTCGATGATTTGGCATCGGCAAAGGTTTCTTCGGCAATGGTCAGGCGCAGACCGACGCTGGCAATGGCGGATTTGCTGGGCAGCGTGCCATCGCCGGCATCCAGAACCATTGGCGCGGGGCGCTCTGCGGGTTCAACCGGTTTGGCGATGCTCGCCGTTTGCAGCGAGGCTGAATCGACAGGGGCCATATCGGCCACATCCTGCGCAGGGGTGTCGCTTGCGTCGGATTCTTCGCTGGCAAGTTCGGCCGAGAGCGCGGTTGAGAGGCGGACAAGGCGCGGGCGCTCATTTTCCCAGATGCGGATGACCTTGGCGAAATAGGGACGGTTGAGGGCGGGCGACTGCGAATGATAGCGACCGATGGCCTTGGGCCAGGAGCCGGCCTGGGCGCTCAGACTTGTCAGGAAAAGCGCGGCATAGCCCATATTGGTCAGGGGGTCGAAGGCGTCTTCAAGCGAGGCGAAGGCCTTGGGGTGGTAGCGCAGATTGACCTGCATGCAACCCACATCCATGGAGCGGATACCCTGATCGAGCAGTTCGCGGGCCTTGCGCACGGCGGCCTGCCTGGTGGGCAGATAATAGGCGCGGCCTTCGGCATTGATGGTCCAGGGCCAGGAATGGGTCTTGCCGGTGGAGCGGACAAAGCGGCCTGATTCGGCGAGCGCGACCGATGCCAGCAAAGCGCGGGGCAGTTTTTGGGTCGCCTCGACACGCAATGCGGCAAGTTCGCAGACAACCCATGGTTTGGGGCCGGTTGCATCAATGACCTGATCATCATGGGGGGCGGCGGCCTTGGTGCCAGCCAATGTCACGCTCGGCAGAAGGCCAAAAAAGCCGCTCAGCATGGCAAATATGGCCATTTGCAGGGTCAGTCGGCTTGGTTTGATGGCAAAGAGGCCCATTGATCCACTTTCAGGCATGGCCAGATATTTGGCAGGCACGGCCAGATGTCTGGCCCGGTGTCATCCGATCACGGGGGAATGATGCCTGACGTTGGTTAAGGAACACTCACCGGGGCGATTTTGCGTGTCCATGCAGGGTGCTGCCTGCCAAAGCGGCCAAAATGACATGTTTGCGCATACTTTGTGCAGCGCACGCATATTTATGCGGCGACAAAAACCCTTTTAACCCCAGTGGTTTAATTGTTTTCGGCTGTTACAAAATGTCGCTGGAAAGCTGAAAATTGTTCTTGATTCTTGTGCAGCGCAATGTCATTGTTGCGTTGCGGCATTGGTTGAGATTTCTCCTGGTGCCGCAGCCCTTCCTGGGCGTTTCCTCCCTAAACTTGGGCCCTGGTTTTCCAGGGCCCCTTTTTTTGTCCCGGGCGTTGTTGGCGGGGAGAGGCTCAGACGCGCAGGGCGCGCCAATCAATCGAGGCCATGTCGGCGGCAAATTTGCTCATGTCGCGGGCGATGCGGGCCAGAGACGGGCGGCGTTCCAGGTGCGCCTCGTCCATATAAAGGGCGCGATTGATCTCGATCTGGAGCGCGTGGAAGCCGAGGGCGGGCTGGCCATAATGTTCGGTGTTGAAGCCGCCCGCATAGGGATTGTTGCGGGCGACCGAATAGCCAAGCTGTTTGAGGCTTGCTTCGGCGGCATCGGTGAATTCGCGCGCACAGGCCGTGCCATAGCGATCACCGAGCACGATGTCGGGACGGGCGGTGCCGGTGTCATCATCGGCCGGGCCGCCAACCGAGGGCATGGAGTGGCAATCGATCAGCAGGGCCAGTCCATAGGCGTGATGCGTGCGCTCCAGCAGATCGCGCAAGGCGGCATGGAAGGGCATGTAGAGGCGGCGGATGCGCCGGTCGGCTTCGGCATAGGCCAGCGGTTCGCGATAGATCTCGGCAGCGTCTGCCACGATGCGGGCAATGGTGCCAAGCCCGCCCGCCACGCGCAGCGAACGCGTATTGGCATGGGGTGGCAGCGCGTCACGGAACATGGTCGGGTCAAGCTCATAGGGCTCGCGATTGGCGTCCAGATAGGCGCGGGGAAAGAGCGCATGCAGGAGCGGGGCGCCGAGATCGACGACACCGGCAAAGATTTCTTCGACAAAACTGTCTTCCGAACGGCGCAGCGTCAGCGGGTCGAGGCGCGAACGGGTGACAAAGTTCTGCGGATAGAACCGTCCGCTATGGGGCGAGCAGAAAACAAAGGGATGGCGCTGGGCGCGGGGCAGCAAGACCTCGAAGGGCCGTGCAAAAAGGTCATGGCCACCAATGGTCAGGTCAGACAGGTCTGAACTGCTTTCCAGAGCCTCTTGTGACGAACTGCGCGGGCTGGTCGTGATATCCATGGAACTCAGGTTAGCCAGAGTCTTTCGGCTTGTAACGGGCTGTCTTGGGGTGGGGACGGGGAATCGCTACAATCCGGGGTGGCGTTGCTTTTGCGCCAAGGCATCAGGATTTGCCGCGCCATGCGGAGGAGGGGGACATAATTTCACGTCCTGTTTACCCTTTGCGACCTATAATGGGACGGCGCAGGCGTTCTGAATGTGGATTCGGGCCGCCGCTTGCGTGAGGGTGGGCACCTAGAGACAAGGTCGGGGCTGGGCTATTATGGCACGTATTCTGCTGGCCGAGGATGATGATTCCATGCGCCGTTTTCTGGCCAAGGCGCTGGAAAATGCCGGGCATGAGGTTGTGTGCTTTGGCGAGGGCACAGAAGCGCATAAGCGCTTGCAGAACGATGTTTTCGATATTTTGCTGACCGATATCGTGATGCCGGAAATGGACGGTATCGAGCTTGCCCGTCTGGCGGCCGAACTCGACCCCACCCTCAAGATCATGTTCATCACGGGCTTTGCGGCGGTGGCGCTCAATCCCGAGCTGTCGACCCCGAAAGAGGCCAAGGTTCTTTCCAAGCCGTTCCATCTGCGCGACCTTGTTGCCGAGGTGGATCGCCTGATGGTTGCCTGATGGTTGCCTGGGGCCGCAAGCCTGCCTCTTTCTGCCTTGTCAGATCAGCCTAAGCCCGATATACGGTCTGCCTCCGCATCGGCAATGGGCGTGTAGCTCAGCGGGAGAGCACTTCGTTGACATCGAAGGGGTCACAGGTTCAATCCCTGTCACGCCCACCATTGCCTTCAATGACTTAGCGGTTTCGCCCTTATCCCGGCCTTTCAGTCTGGGGTGAAACTGGGGTGCAATGCCCGCTGCCTTCATGTTCTGAGTGATGGTGTTCGAGGCCTTCTCCTTGTAATCGGGGTGAAGGTGGACGTAGCGCCGTTCCACCAACCGCGCTTCACATGGGGACGTGTCAATCTGGTGGAAGCCAGGGCAACGCGTGATGCCTATATCGCAGCTCTCAGGGCGGCGGATGAACATGACATCGGCCCGCTCGTGATCCTTGCGCGATCCTGAACCCTCAGTCGTCCTTTTTCGCGCCGCCGCGCAGATGCAGATCGAAATTGAGATGAATGCGCCCCATCCGAAGACCACCCCGCCAGGAGGCGTCAGGCTGAGATATGGGGGCTGTCGCGCCCAGCCAGCCGGTTTCGCGCTCGCGCAGCGCATGGGGCGCGAGCATGAGCACGGTGATGATGCCGAGCCAGGAGCCGACGGCGACATCCGAAATGAAATGATTGGTCATGGTGACGCGTGAAAGCGCCACCAGCAGGCCGACAAAAGAAATCTGCTTCCAGTGTTGCGGGAAGGCGAGCGCCAGTGCCGTGGTGACGCAGAAGATGGTTTGCGAATGGCCGGAAGGGAAACTGTCGAGCCTGCTCGTAAAAGCAAAGGGCTCAAAGCCATAGGTGCCGGTGGCAAAGAGATCGCGCGGACGGTGGCGGCCACTGAGAAACTTGATGCCGTGCAGGATGGCCCCCGAGGCGGCGAGCGACATCAGCACGAGATAACAATAGCGCTGCACGCGGGCAATGATTTCGCGCGTCTGCTGGTCGGCGGCGAGCCGTTTGAGGCCAATGCCACCGAAGAGCCCCATGAGCGCGACGACCACATAAAGCGTGCCCTCGCCGCGATCGGTCATGAAGCGCCAGAAATAGGCCATATGTTCATTGACATAGGTTTTCATGAAGAAGGCGATGGCGCGATCCGTGCCGGTGAACATCGAGCCGATGGCGAAGGCGAAAACGGGAACGGCTGCTGCGCGTGTCATGGCGAGAGCGGTTGCGCCGGGAGGGGCTGCTTCAACGGCTGGAGCGGGGTCGCTTGCGGGTTCGGCGGGCGCGGGCTTTGCCTTTTCCACCTCGGTATCACTCATGGGGCTTTGGGGCTTTCGGCATTTTCAGAGGCAGGTGCGGCATAGATATGTAGCGTCATATTCTTGCCATTGGAATAATTCTGCCCCTCGACGATGCGTAATTCCCTGGGTTGGAAGCCCAGATCCGTCGTCGCCTTGAGAAAATCGGCCTTGAACTCATTGCTGACCAGGGCATAGGCATTTTTGCCATTCAGCAGATGGCGTGCGGCCTCTTGCGGTCCGACCAGCATGGTATCGGTGCCCGCCGAAAAGATCAGGCTCGGCTCGTTATAGCCGACACTCGCCAGGGCGGCGCGCTCATTGCCTGCGGGGAGATTGGCCACGATTTCCCGTGTCAGCCAGATGCGATCAAGATGCGGCCCGATATGCAGCGTCAGGACAGGCACGAAGATGAGCATGAGGGTTGCAAGCGCGATGAAGGCGGCTTCGGTTTCGCGACGCCAGAGATAAGAGGCGGCAAGGCCGCAACCCGCAATGGTGATGGCGGCAAGCGCCAACGCCACAAAATGGATGGTGCGGCCATCGCCGAAAAGATCGCTGCCATGGATCAGGCCACCGGCCACGCCAAGGCTCAGGACGGACCAGAGAATGATATGTGTACGGAGGATGGCGGTGCCCCAGAATCCGGGACGGCGCAATCCGCTGATCGCAAAGACGCCCGCCAACAGGGCGAGGGCCGGGTAGGTGGGCAGCACATAATGCGGCAGCTTGGTCGGCACGAGTTCAAACATGATCCAGGCCGGAACGATCCAGGCAAGGCAGAAGCGGATGGCCCGGTCGTGGCGCTCGGTCCATGCCAGCACAAAGCCCGGAATGACGAGCAGCGACATCGGCCAATAAGCCGCCAGCAGCGAGAGAAGATAGGCGCCGGGCGGGGCGCCATGCGATTCCTGCGCCGAAAGAAGCTTGGGGATCAGGTCTTCATTGGCGGATTTGGCAATGAAATCACTGGCACCCGTGAGATAGAGCGCGACGGGCCAGGGCGCGACAATGGCGATGAGCAAGGGCAGGCCGATCCATGGCCTGGTTTTGAGCAGCCATTTGGCGTCGCGATCAAGAATGGAGATGACAAGTGCCGCCATGCCGACGACAGCCGGGCCGATTGGTCCCTTGACCATGATGGAAAGGCCAAGACCGCCCCAGAAGCAGAGCGAGGGCAGGGTGCCGCCGAGCGCCTCTTCGGGCCGTTTGGCGCCGGGGCCTGCCTGCGTCGTGGCGAGCGCCAGTCCGTACATGCTGAGCACGATGGTTGCGGCGAGCACGGCATCAACCTGCGCCAGATGGCTTTCCACATTGAGCAGCAGCGAGCAGGCGAGAATGGCGGCGGAGGCGAGCGCCGTGCGCCGGTCGAAAAGGCGCGCACCCAGCGCGAAAGTCAGCAGCACGGCTGCCAGGCCGCCAAGGGCCGAGGGCAGACGATAGGCCCAGATTTCATGGGCTTGCGGCGAGGAAAGAAGCTTCACACTTGCGGCTTGTAGCCAATAAATGCCGATGGGCTTTTTGCTGCGCGGGACATCCTGAAAATAGGGCACCACATAGTCGCTCGTTTCCATCATCTGCTTGGTGGCCTGGGCAAAACGCGATTCATCGCGATCCAGCGGCGGCAATCCGGCCAGACCTGGCAAAAACAGGGCCAGACACATGACGGTGAGCAGGATATAGGGGCGGATGCCCTGGTCCAAAGCGGCAAACAATACTTCACCCTTTCATGTCGCAAAGGGTCAGCCGGTTGGCTGACTCCCGATTTGCGGATCAGTCTAATAGAGCCGTCGGGGAGAGGGGATAACCTGTTTGGGGGCCCCAACGCCCCCGCCCGTCCTGATTGGTGGCAAGGCGCAAGATGGATAGCATTTTTGACAAGTGGCTTTCAGAATATCTTGCAATCTGCCATACCACTGAACCTGAAGCGTTTTCATGCATTTGGCGCAATATGGCCGACAGCCATGTTTACCATTCGGCACCAATCTGCTTGCGCAGGACGAAAAGAATATGACATCGCCATTGTATGAGATGGCCCTCTGGATGCGACGAGACGGGAAATGGGAGCAAGCCAATTGGATGTGAGCGTGGTCGTGCCGGTTCTCAATGAAGAGGACAATGTGCTGCCGCTTATTGATGAATTGGTCGGCGCCCTCAAGGCCGTCCCCAATCACGAAATCCTGTTCATCAATGATGGCAGCACGGATGGCACGCTGGCCAGGCTGCGGGGCGCGATGGCGCGGGTGCCTGAAATGCGCGTGCTGTGTCATGAGCGGGCCTGCGGCAAATCCGAAGCGCTGCGGACCGCCGCACGCCAAGCACGGGGCCGCGTGATCGTGACGATCGATGGCGACCTGCAGAATGATCCGGCCGATATTCCCCGCCTCGTCGAAGCCTTTTTTGCGGCGGAACGCAATGGCATGAACCCGCCACCCGGCATTGTCGCCGGTCAGCGCGTGATGCGCATTGATCCTTTCCCGCGCAATCTGGTTTCCAAAATAGCCAATGGCGTGCGCGGTGCGATCCTGAAGGACGGCACCAGGGATACGGGGTGCGGTTTCAAGGTCATTCGCCGGGATGTCTTTTTGGCCTTGCCGTTTTCATCGGGGGTGCACCGGTTTTTGCCGGCCTTCGTCAAGCGCGAAGGTTTCAGCATCCTGCTGGAGCCGGTGAACCATCGTCCGCGTATTGCCGGTGTTGCCAAATATAATACGTGGAACAGGCTATGGGTTGGCATTGGCGATATGGCTGCTGCCTGGTGGCTGATCAAGCGCTATAAGGCGCCCAGGCGTTATGTTGTCGTGCATGCAGACGGGAAAGACGAAACATGCTCAGCTCTCTGAACGGATGGATCATCCTTGGCTTTGCCGGGCAGGCGTTGTTTTCCGCACGCTTCATTCTGCAATGGATGGCAAGCGAGAAGGCGCGCAAGTCGATCATACCGGTGACATTCTGGTATTTTTCAGTGCTTGGCGGTGCGACGCTGCTGATCTATGCGATTTATCGTCAGGATCCGGTGTTCATTGCCGGACAAGGCGCCGGCCTCGTCATTTATGCGCGCAATCTTTATCTGATCTATCGTGAGCGCGCTGCCGGTCGTCACGCGGCCGTGGATCCCGAAGGTCAGTAATCGCTGCGGATCAACATGACCTCATTGTCCTTATATCTGAAAGGGACGTGCGGCATGGCGCAAGATTGACAAGGATTTTACAGGCAAAGACCTGCCGCTGGCGATTGCCACCGGACCGGCTAGAAGTAACGCGCCAGACGGATCTGGATATAGTCATCATCGGCGATGTTGCTGACGGGATCGCGCAGCGGCACATTCTGGAAGACATAGGCCTCGATGCCCAGACGATAGTCGGCCCCGAAGCGGCGCTCCCCCCTGAAGCGGAAAGCGCGTGCGCCGGTTTCAGCATCGACATCGACGCCGCCGAGCATTGAGGTCGTGGCCTCGTCATTGGCCGACCAGCGCAGGGCAAGGAAGACGTCATTCTGGTATGGATTGGTCGGGTTGAGGCCGCGCGTATCAAGGGCATATTCGACGACAAGCCCGAGATCGGAAGGGCCGCCTGCAATACCATAAAACGTATATTCGATGCCGCCCGTGGCGGCTTCATAGGTGTCGCCTCCTTCGCGCCGGGCAAAGCCCTCAAACTTGTAGAGCCAGGCTCCATCGGTTGCCTGAAGATCAAGCGAGAGCTGGCGCATCTGCGCATAGTAAGGCGCGAGGACGAGATCGCCCGCACCGCTCAAAACGGGTTGCAGATAGGGCGTGCGGCTGGTGCCGTCGAAATAGCCAAGACCGAGATCGACAAGGCCAAGGCTCGCCGCATAACGCGCCGCCCAGTCAACATGGCGCGCGCCCTTGCTGCTTTCATAGGTGGTCAGCGTTTGATCGACAGGGATATTGGTAGCGGGGCGGCCATCGGCGCCTTGATAATCCAGTTCGCGAAAGCCGGGCAGCAAGAAGGCGTCGAATGTGCCAAAAGCCTGCGTTGTCCGCAGGCGCAACATTGTCTGACCCAGCTTCACTTCCTGCTTGATCGGGTCTTCGATGAGATCGGTCTGGTTGATGACATCGACGAGATGAACCGCTTCGGTCACGCCCCAGAAGACCTTGTCGATGCCGGCGCGTAATTCCCAGTCGCCCATGACAAGGCCATAACGGGCTTCGCGCAGATCCCAATGATTGCGGTGATTGTCGCGCGTGGCCAGACGCGCGAAGGGCGTCACCACCAGCGATTGATGGTCCTTGTCCCAGAAATATTTGATGGTGGCTTCGCCTGCAATCGAAGCGTCCACGTCGCGCTGGCGCTGCTGTGAGGCATTGGCTGTGAACAGGCGCAATTCCGGCTCGACATAGCCCGACATGTCAAAATCTTCGGCGCTGGCGAGGCTGGTCAAGGCGCTGCTCAGGGTCAGGGCCGCCAGTGTCGTCAGGAGAAGGGTTTGAGCCTTGCCGGTCATGGCATCGCTCAATGGGCGCGTTCAAGGCTGGCGGCGCTGAAATCGCTTTCGCTCAAGCCTGTCTGGAAAGCATAAGATTCCCAGACAAGTTGCGTTGTCTTGCCGGATTCATGATTGACCATGGTGAGCTTGGCCGGGCGCCAGAACTTGCCGAGGTAGAGCGTATAGCCTTCACAGGTCAGTGTTTTGAGGAGCGCGTCCTTGCGATCGTGATAATCGATCCTGCGCTCTTTGTAGTGTGTGGTGTCGATCCAGACGATCTGGCGCGTATAGCCGGAATTTTCATAGAGCGGACGACGCTCGACGACATGGCATGTCAGATCGGCGCAAGGCTCATCGCGCAACCATTGATAGGTGAACTTGCCGACTTCCTGCGCGGCGAGATCTTCAAAGGCAAATTCGCTGCCGACAAAGGGACCGGATTTGTTGGCGGAGGAAATGCGTTTGACGCGCTTGACGGCAGGCAGATAGAGCCATTGCTCGTCAGCCTGCTTGACATGGGCATAGGTCAAGAGCGCCGTGCCGGAAATGTCGCGCGGCTTGGAGAATGTCATCAGGCTCCAGTCGCCCTCATCGGGCGTGGCGACTTCAAGCATCTGGAAGCTCAGTTCGCGCTCGCTGGTTTCGCCATTGGCATTTTTCAGGATCATCTGCATGTCGGCGCTGGCATCATGCCAGCCTGCGTCGCGCCTGTCGGATTCCTGCGCGATGGCGAGGCCACGGGCGACGGGATCATCGGGCAGGACAATATCGTCGGCACGGGCGGCATTCAGGCCTGTGACCATGAGGCTGGCGACCATGAGGCTGGCGACCATGAGGCTGGCGATCCGCAGCCCCGATGCGATGGGCAAGCGCCACGGCTTTAAGCGAAAATCGGTCATGTCCAACTCCTCCCTGAATCGTTGCTCGTGATGATGCATGGGGGCGCTGGCCGATCCAACCGAAATGAACGGATATTCCGGTTGACCTGATGAGACTTTCCAGAATATCCGCTTCCCCCGTGGTCCATGTTTTGCCAGGGACCAGGCGTTCGGCACCCGGTTGCATACCGCCCGACATGATTTTCGTGACAGGGCATTGGCGACGCGGCGTTATTCACGTAAAGCATGAGCCTGCGCCCCCGTCTGAGAGCGGCGACGCCCGGAATGGGCGATTGAGAGGAATTTCATGACCATCGACACGCCAGAACCAGCCGAGTCGCCTGCTACCCAGGCGCGTGTGACGACGCCGCAGGAACGCAAGCGTGCCTTTGCCATTCTGTTTGTGTGTCAGCTCGCCGTTGGCATGGGGCAAACGCTGGTCTTTGCGGTGTTGCCGCCGATCGCGCGTGATCTTGGCATGGGCGAATTTGAAACGACGATGATCTATTCGCTTTCGGCATTCCTTTGGGTGCTGACCAGCGCCTTTTGGGGGCGACGCAGCGATGTCATGGGCCGCAAGCCGGTCATTCTGATCGGCCTTCTGGGTTTTGCCACCTCGACATTGTTTTTTGCACTGGTGGTGCTGGCGGGTATGCAGCATTGGGTTTCGCTGACGCTGATGTTCCCGCTATTGATGCTGGCGCGAGCGATTTTCGGCACATTCGGTTCGGGCAATCCGCCAGCCGCGCAGGCCTATGTTGCCGATCGCACGACAAGGGCAGAACGCGCCTCCGGCGTCGCCTCGGTTGGCGCGGCTTTCGGTATTGGTACGGTGGTCGGGCCGGGCGTGGCGGCTGCCTTTTCAGAGGTGCATGTGCTGGCGCCGTTTTTTGCCGTGTCGCTGCTTGCCTTTATCAGTGCACTGATGATCTGGCTTTATCTGCCGGAGCGCACACCGCCGAAGCTCAAGCTGACCGAGAGGCAGAAAAACCGTTCCTCGCTGTCATGGCGCAGCCCGACGGTTTTGCCGTGGATCATTGTCGGTGTGATCTTGAGTCTCAGCCAATCGGTGACGATGCAGCTTGTCGCTTTCTACTTCATGGACACGATGCATGTGGCAGGCGAGAACGCGACACAGATGATATCAGTCGGGCTCATGGCCATGGCGATGGCGACGATCTTCGCGCAGATCGGCCTCATTCAGCGGTTTGATCTCTCGGTGCAGTTCCTGCTGCGCTGGGGCGCCGGGATCATGGTGCTCGCCTTTATCCTGATGGTGTTTGCAACATCTTACGGCTTGCTCGTCACATCGCTGACGCTGGCGGGGCTGGGCTGGGGTTTCATCCGTCCCGGTTTGCAGGCGGGCGCATCGCTCACCGTGTCGCCACGCGATCAGGGGGCGGTGGCTGGCTATATCGGTTCAACGGGCGCAACGGGCCATATCCTCAACCCGCTCATCGGCATCCCGCTTTATCACTGGCATCCGCAGACGCCGTTCATTTTCTGCATCTTCCTGATGATTGCGATTTTCGCCTTTGCCCTGTGGCATCCGGCGATGCGAGACCTCACACAGCCCGCTGAAGACTATGAGGATGAAGAAGAGGGCATTGGCTATCGCTGAGCTTTAGTAGCCGCGCTTCAGCGGGCCGCCATGCAGCACCGTGGCGATATGCACGAGGGTGATGAGCGCGGTCAGCACGGCGATGAAGAGCAGCGGCGTTGTCGGGATCATGCGGACTTCACCGATAATGCGCGGTCGCTTTTCACGCCACACCAGAAGACCGATGGAAATCAGGGCCAGGATAAAAATGCCCACAGTGACTGAAATGGGCAGACCGTCGCTCATCGTCGTCTTCCTTCATCCGTTCTCAGGAAAGCGACCCTTCGGCTTCCCATTGCGCCATCATGGTTGCGACGGAGGCCGCAAAGGCATGAGGCTGGTCGAGCATAATGTGATGCTGCGCGCCTGCAATCGTAAAGACGGGTTTTTCCGGGGATAGTTTGCGCATGTAATCAAGGCGCGCCGGATTGTAGTCCTTGCTCTGTTCGCCAAACATGGTGGCACCACGGCAGGTCAGATCGCGCCAGATCACATGATGATCGTCGCCCATGCGCAGGCCATTGAAGGCGGGACCATCAAACTTCCATGTCCAGCCCGCCTCGGTCGAGGGGCCGCGTCCGGGATTGTCGCCGATTTTGACTTCGCGCAGGCTGAGGCCGGCAATGTAGTCGATGATGAAGCCATTGCTGCAAGGTTGCAGCGGGGCGAGACGGAAGCGCGCCTTGGCTGTTTCAAAGTCGGGATAGATGCGTGTCGGGCGGCGTTTGGGGTCGCCGAGGAACCATTCATGGGCGTCTTCAGGCGGCTGAACGGAGAAATCGCACAGCATGATGCCGCCGAGTTTCTCGCCATAAAGTTTGCCGGTGATGAGCGTGACAAAGCCGCCAAAGGAATGCCCGACGACGACAGGCCTGGGGCCAAGTCCGGCGGCGAGCGCCACCTCGCCGACGCCCCGGGCAAATATCTCGCGGTCATAATGCGCCCGCCATTCGCTGTCGCCCATACCGACAAGGTCGATGGCGGCGATGTTGTAGCGATTGGTCAACAGGGGCGCGATGAAGGAAAACCACCAGGCATGGGCGCCATTGCCATGCACAAACAGGATGCCGGGACGCGTCGCATCGTCATTGCCCCAGCGCAGATAATGAAGCCGCGTGCCATCGACTGTCAGGTAACGGCTTTCGACCGGGGCGGCGATGGCCTCGCGGAACCATTGCGGGCGATGCCTGATGACATCCTCATCCGGTATGGTTCGCACCGCCGGTTCCTTCAGATAGCCGGGCTTTGCTTCGGCAAAGGGGGCCTCCGGGGCGGATTCGGGCGCATTGGGCAGACTCATGGCACACTCATTCAACAGGTACAGGGGGACAGTCAAAGGGGGACAAAATGGCGCGGGCGTCATTTTGAATGCCAGAGGTCTAGCCCGAATCGGCAGGGTCGAAAAGTCCGGTTTTGCCGGGTCTGGCTTTTGGACCTGAAAGGCAGGGAAAAGCAGGCTGATCGCCAGGTTTCGCGGTTGACAGGCCAAACTCGCCCGCATAGGTTCCGGCCTCAAGTTGACAAGGGCAGTCCGGCACCGGGCCGGAGACAGCGATAAACGCCGTTTTCGTGACGCCCGTTCCGAGGTTTTACCATGAAGATCCGTAACTCATTGAGATCGCTCCGGAATCGGCACCGTGACAATCGTCTCGTGCGCCGCAAGGGCCGCATCTACATCATCAACAAGACCAATCCCCGCTACAAGGCGCGTCAGGGCTGAGCTCTGGATGGCTTCTGGATGGCTGGGGCTGCTGTCACTTGATGGCAGGTCAGATAGGAGGCCGTACCGCAAGGTGCGGCCTTTTCTCTTTTGCTCAGGCTATACTGAGACCGTCATTTGGTAAGGAGCGTTAAACGATGAGCGACCGGTTCATGATCTATGGCGCGACGGGTTATACCGGCAAGCTCATCATTCGAACCGCCAAGGCGCTTGGCATGTCGCCCCTGATCGCTGGTCGCACCGAGGCGCGACTCAAATCACTCGGCGCCCAGCACGGTCTTGAATATATGGCCTTTGGGCTTGATGACCCGCAGGCGATTGATGCGGCCCTTTCGCAGGTGGATGTCGTTCTGCATATTGCCGGACCGTTTTCGGCGACCTCCAGACCCATGCTTGATGCCTGCCTTCGCACCGGCACGCATTATCTCGACATTACAGGCGAGATTGATGTGTTTGAAGCGGCGGCGGCGCGCGATGGGGAGGCCAAGGCCGCCAATATCATGGTGCTGCCGGGATGTGGCTTTGATGTCGTGCCGAGCGATTGTCTGGCCGCGCATATGAAACGCCGGATGCCGGATGCCACCGAGTTGACGATCTCCATTGCCGGTCTTGGCGGCCTGTCGCGCGGCACGGCGAAGTCGGGCGTCGAGGGCGTGGGCAAAGGCATTCGCGTGCGCCGCGAGGGCAAGATCGTGCGGGCGCGGCCCGTGCCGCGACGGACGCTGGATATGGGTGAGGGCCCCAAGCCTTTTATCGGCATGCCATGGGGCGATGTTTCGACCGCCTATCATTCGACAGGCATTCCCGACATCACGGTCTATTTCCAGTCTTCGCCCCAGCTTGAGCAAATGGCGAAACTTGGCTTCTTCGGCCGCTGGATCGCCAGCCGCGGCTTCATGCAATCACGGTTGAAGCGCCAGATTGAACTGGCGGTTGAAGGTCCGAGTGAGGCCGCGCGCCGCGCGGGGCGCTGCCTGTTGCTGGGCGAGGCCGTGAATGGCGCGGGCGAAAAGGTGGCGACAAGGTTGCGCACGCCGGAGGGCTATACGCTGACGGCGATGACCAGCCTGGAAATTGTCTCACGCGTGCTGGCGGGCGAGTTGATTCCCGGATTCCAGACGCCCTCCTCGGTTTATGGTCCCGATTTCATTCTTGAGTTTGACGGCTGCCATCGCGAAGACATCAATCATTAGTCATCGGCTCCGCTTCTCCTTGGAGAGCCGCGGACATGGCCCTATCATCATGGGCATGGAAAACCGTCGTCGCCGTTTCTTGCTGGTTGTTGCGCTGCTTGTCCTTGGGGCAGGGCCGGTGTTGGCGGAGGCGTCGGGCCCCTCTGATGCACTCCCTTCGGGCAGGAGCCGCCCGCCAGATCTGCTGTTTGAAGCGCTTGCCGCCTCGCGCGATCCGCAAGATGGCAAGGCTCTGGAAGCGGCGATCAGGAAAGAGTTTCTGCACTCTGGCAGCCCGAGTGTCGATCTCCTGATGGGGCGCGGCGTTGATGCGTTTAACGCAAGGGAATTTGATCGCGCCTTCTTCTATTTTGATGAAGTGGTGACGCTTGCGCCCGGCTTTGCCGAAGGCTGGCACAAGCGGGCAACGGTTTATTATCTGCGCAATGACTATACCCATGCGCTGCGTGATCTGGAGCATGTGCTGCGACTTGAGCCGCGCCATTTCGACGCCATTATGGGGCTTGCCGTGATGTTGCAGGAGCTTGGCGACAAAAGGGGGGCGCTTGATCTCTATCGTCGTGCTCTCAAAATCGATCCCTGGATCGATGGTGCGGAAGCGGGCATCAAATCGCTGCAAGTCAAGGTTGAGGGGCGCGGGATCTGAGGCAAACGGGATGTGATCCGAAATGGCGGATCCATCGGAACGGGAAGATGCGCGACATCATGATCCTGTCGCCGCTCCCGATTCTCGCTCTCCTCCCGACCGGGTGCCGGCGAAACGGTCATCGAGCAAGCCGATGATCAGATCGTTTCGTTTTCGCGGCGACCGATAAAGGCGACCCGCAACATGTTGGTGGCGCCAGGCGTGCCAAGCGGCACGCCTGCCGTGACCACGATGCGCTGACCGGGCTGGGCAAAACCCTCGCGGTGCGCGATGCGGCAGGCACGATCGACGAGATCATCGAGATCCTTGGCGTCTTCCGTCAAAACGCAATGCAGACCCCAGACGAGTGCCAGACGCCGCGCCGTGGCGATGACCGGCGTCAGCACGATGATCGGAAAGAGCGGCCGCTCGCGTGCGGCGCGAAGGCCGGTGGAGCCTGAGTTTGTCCAGCAGACAATGGCGGCCGCCTTCAATGTGTCGGCAACCGAATGAGCGGCCGCGCTGATTGCATCGGCACCGGTGGCTTCGGGTTCAGCGCGTTGGGCATAGATGATGCCGGGATAGGTCGGGTCGCCTTCGACCGAACGGGCAACACGGCTCATCATGCTGACGGCTTCAACCGGAAAATGTCCGGAGGCTGACTCCGCCGAAAGCATGATCGCGTCGGCACCTTCAAAGACGGCGGTGGCCACGTCGGAGACTTCGGCGCGTGTCGGCACAGGCGAGGCAATCATCGATTCAAGCATCTGGGTGGCGACAACCACCGGTTTGCCGCTGCGCCGGGCGGCGCGGATCAGGCGCTTCTGCCAGCCGGGCACCTGTTCGAGCGGGAGTTCGACGCCGAGATCGCCGCGCGCAACCATGATGGCGTCTGATATCTCGATGATTTCGTTGAGATGGGTCAGCGCCTGCGGTTTTTCGATCTTGGCGAGAATGGCGGCGCGACCGCGCGCAATCTTGCGAGCTTCGGCGACGTCTTCGGGGCGCTGCACAAAAGAGAGGGCGATCCAGTCGACACCGAGCTCGAGCGCGGCATCAAGGTCGCGGCGATCCTTGTCGGTCAGAGCCTTCAGGGGCAGCACGGCCTCTGGTACATTGACACCCTTGCGATTGGACAGGACACCCCCAACCATCACTTCGGTATCGGCATGGTCCCTGGCGGCCTTGATGACGCGGAGCCGGATTTTGCCATCGTCAAGCAGCAATGACTGCCCCACATCGAGGGCGGCAAAGATTTCCGGATGGGGCATGGGCGCGCGTGTCGCATCGCCCTGTTTCTTGACGTCGAGATCCAGACGGAAGGTGGCGCCTGTCTGGAGTTCGACACTGCCGCCGAGAATTTCACCGATGCGCAGTTTTGGCCCCTGCAGATCGGCGAGGATGCCGATAGGGCGGTTCACCTCAAGTTCGACCTGCCGCACCATGGCATGTACGCGCTTCAGGCCCGCATGATCGAGATGGCTCATGTTGAGGCGAAAGACATCGGCACCGGCTTCAAACAGCGCATGAATCATGTCGGGCGAGGTTGAGGCTGGCCCGAGCGTGGCGATGACTTTGACGTTGCGGCGACGAATCACGAGACTTAACTCCTGGGGGGGCGATCATTCCCGATCAGTATGACCCTGAAATCGTTCACATTCGTGTAACTGGGGCCGGTTTGCAGCAGATCGCCCATTAATTTGAAGAAAGTGCCTGAATCATGACGCGACAGGCTGATTCTTGCATCCAGTCCGTGTTTTGTCGCCCGCGCCAGCGTATCTGGAAAAATCATCGCACCCGCCGGATCGTGGGCTGCACCTGACCCGCCATCAATGCCGTCCGTGTCGGCGGCGAGTGCCGAGATGTCGCTTGCCCCTTGCAGGGCGCGTGCAAGCGACAGGGCATATTCCTGATTGGGACCACCTGCGCCCGGCCGCTGATTTGACGCGAATGTGACGCCCGCTTCCCCGCCGGAAAGAATGGCGATGCGTTTGCCTTGCGCTTTGAGCGACAAGGCGAGGGCGGCATGGCTTGTGGCAAGGTCGCGGGCTTCGCCTTCCAGTGCGTCGCCAAGCACCAATGTTTCATAGCCATGCGCGCGCGCGAGGGAAGCTGCTGCTGCAAGCGCCATCTGTCCGCTGCCGACGAGGCGGTACTGCGCATGTGCAAAGCAGGGGTCACCTGGCTTGGGTGTTTCGGGGGCGGCTTCAAGTGTGGCGGCAACTTCAGGCAGATCAATTTGCCAGCGCGTATAAATGGCGCGTGCATCCGCTTTGGTTGTCGGGTCTGGAACGGTTGGACCCGAGGCGATGGTGGATGGCGCGTCGCCTGCGACATCGGAAATGGCAAGGGTGACGAGGTGTGCGGGCGTGATGGCCCTGGCGAGCCAGCCGCCCTTTATCATCGAAAGGTGCTTGCGCAGGCAATTGATGTCGGCAATCGGTGCGCCGGAAGCGAGCAGCGCGCGTGTCAGCGATTGTTTGGTTGCGAGCGAGAGGCCGGGCACGGGCAGGGTTGCGAGAGCCGATCCCCCGCCTGACAGCAGAACGAGGGCGAGGTCATGTGCCGTGAGTGTCTGGGCAAGTGCCAGCAACCTGGCGCTTGCCGCCATGCCTGCGGCATCCGGTACGGGATGGGCCGCTTGCATGACTTCGATATGACGCAATGGCAGCGCATGGCCGTAGCGGGTCAGCGCCAGACCTTCGAGCCTGGTTTCGGGAAAAACCGTGGCGTAGTAATTCTCGGCGGCCAAGGCCATGCTGGCAGCGGCTTTGCCGATGGCGAATATGACGAGGCGGCCCGTCGGGTGTCCCCTCGGCGCAAGGGGCGGGGGCGGCAAATGACCCGCAAGACAGATATCAGGTCGCGCCGCGCTCAAGGCCCTGTCATGCAGGGCGAGCAGAAGCGCGCGCGTCGATTGCGCATCCGTCATCTGCGACCCCGTATTTTTCTGAGCATGGTTCTGTATAATCGCCGCCCATGGATGATATGTCACGGGCCGAGGTGAAATCGGCCGACGAAAAAACACCCTTTGAAATCTGTAACCCTCAAGGCAGCGCGGCATTTTTGATCCTGTGTGATCATGCCGCCAATGCGCTGCCGGCGGGCTATGGGTCGCTTGGACTCGCGCCATCGGAGTTTGAGCGTCATATCGCCTATGACATTGGCGCGGCGGGCGTGGCGCGCGGGCTGGCCGATCATCTGGGCTGTCAGGCCGTGCTGGCGCGCTATTCGCGTCTGTTGATTGACCTCAATCGCGGGGAAGACGATCCAACGCTGATCATGAAACTTTCGGATGGCGCGATCATCGAGGCCAATCGCCTGGTTGATCCGCAGCATGATGCGGGTGAGTTTGAACGACGGCTCAGGGACTTCTATCAGCCCTATCATGGCGCGATTACCGGCATGATCGACAAGGCGCAGGCTGCCGGTGAAAATCCTGTGCTGATTTCGATGCACAGCTTCACGCCACATTGGCGCGGCGTGGCGCGACCCTGGCAGGTGGGTATTCTCTGGGATCGCGATGATCGTGTTGCCACGCCCTTGATGGCGGCACTGGCGCGTGAAGGCATGAGCGTCGGCGATAATGAGCCCTATCAAGGCGCGCTGATGGGTGACAGCATGTTTCGCCACGGCACGGTGCGGGGACTGCCGCATGTGCTGATCGAGATCCGGCAAGATCTGCTTTCGGATGAGGCGGGCATTGCCGAATGGGTGGCGCGGCTTGGCATGATCCTGTCGGAGATCGCGACGCGGCCCGGCATGCGGCAAACACGGTTTTTCGGCTCGCAAGTTGATGCAAGCCTGCCTATATCTGCCCCTCAGGATAAAGGGAGCGCGTGATGGACATCGCCACACAGACCGAACTCGAAGCTGCTGTTTTTCGCCGCCTGCTGGCGCATTTGCAGGCACGAACCGACGTGCAGAACATTGATCTCATGATCCATGGCGGATTTTGCCGCAATTGTCTGGCTGACTGGTATCGTGAGGCGGCGAGCGACAAGGGGCTCGATATCAGCAAGGATGCGGCGCGGGAGCATGTTTATGGCGCGCCCTTTGGTGAGTGGAAGGCCAGGCATCAGAAGGACGCAACGCCTGAACAGCTTGCCGCCTTTGAGGCGTCGCAGAAGGCGCATGGCTGAAAATAAGGCGGGGCGGGGAATGTGGCGATATCCACAGCTTTCTCGCAGCGCGATATTGCGAAGGCAGGGTCGCAAGGGTTAACGTCCCGCCTCCCACATCCCGTTTTATATGACCATTTTATATGGCGAGTTTTGCGATTGGAGCGAGGCAACATGGCCGACGGCAATATGCCTGTGAATAGCGGTGGGGTGGCACATGACCAGTTGCGCTCCATTGTCGAGCGCATCGAACGCCTTGAAGAAGAAAAAGCCGCGCTCGCCAATGACATCAAGGAAGTCTATGCCGAAGCCAAAGGCAATGGCTTTGATACAAAGATTCTGCGCACCGTGATCCGTCTGCGCAAACAGGACAAGGCCGAGCGGCAGGAGCAGGAAGCCATTCTTGAACTCTATCTGCACGCGCTCGGTATGGCGGAATAACAAATGGCTCATGCCTGGCCGCGCGCGCGGGTGATCGGCTGGCTTGCCTATGTACTGGGCGTGATCGCGCTTGGTCTCGTCTTTCGCTATCTCGTCATTCAACCCCATGACATCGGTTTGGCCTGTGCGGCAGAGACAGCGCCCTGGTGGTGCCAGCTTCGGCTTGGCATCATTCTCATGCATGCATGGACCATCTGGGGCTATGTCGCGCTTGGCAGCGGGCTGATCGCGCTTGCGACGGGCTCTGTATGGGCCATTCGCATCGGGCTCGGGTTCAGCCTGATGGCGCTCATGCTTTACAATGCCGATTATGGCGCGGCGGGCCTCGTGCTCAGCCTTTTGCGATTGCCGCGCGCCTGATTTTTACGCTTTTGCCGTCACAATCCAGACAGCGCCTGCCAGCATCACACCTTGCGGCGTGACATGCCTGGCGAGTTCATCGCGAACAGCGGCGCGCGCTTTGGCGCGTGTTTCATCGGGCAAGCCCGACAACATGCGGCCCAGCGGTCCGATTTCCATGGCTTGCACCAGCGCCTCATCAAGCGGGTCGCCATGTGCCGAGGCACCGAGGGGCAGTTTGTGGTCGTAGGCGGCAATGCTGATGGCGCTGAAACCGGCATTCTTCAGGATTTGTTCGATGCGGGATTTGTCGGCAAAGGCAAACGGGCCGGGGGCGCCGGGAAGGCCTGGTTCCATCGGCGGCAGGAAGGGCATCGCGGCCAGCATCGGCGCGCTCGCCCAGGCGTTTTCAGTGGCTGTTCGCCAACAGACAAAGGCGAGACGGCCCCCCGATTTCAGCCCTTTGCGCATATTGGCAAAAGCGGAACCCGGCTCGTCAAAGAACATCACACCAAAGCGGGACAGCAGCAGATCATAATTGGCGCCGGTAAAATCATGCGTGGCAGCGTCGGCCACAGTAAACGCCGCCGGGAGACCGGCCTGTTGCGCACGCTCACGGGCGCGCGCGACCATGGGCTGCGAAATATCAAGCCCGAGCACACGGCCAGATGCCCCGACGATGGCGGCCGCCGTGAGCGAGGTATCGCCACAACCACAACCTATGTCGAGAACGCTTTCACCCGGCGCGATGGCAGCCGCCTTGATCACGGCTTCGCCCATGGGCGCGAGCATCGCGTCCAGCCGATCCTGAAAGCGCACCCATTTCTCGCCGGTGCGACCGTTCCAATCGTTGATCTGTTGGGCGTTGATTTGCTGGCTGTCCGGTGTGTCTGTCGATGGATTATTCATTCCTGTTTCCTCGACTTCAGGGGCGGCGTTATTTCGACAGTATCAGGGATTGGACCGCCTTGCGCCACCCGCGAATGAAGGGCAGTGCAAAAGCGAGATTGAGACCGCACCAGGCAAGCGCGTGGATGTTTTGCGGGCCTTCGCTGATGGCGATGGTCACGGCACAGGCGATCAAGGCCGTGGCAAGCAGGGCTTCTTCGCGGCGATCCGCGGCAGCGGGTTTTCTGCCTGAGGTCAGATAGAGCAGGGCAAAGCCGAGCGCGGCGGGCGCATAGGCGGCAACCGGGAAGTCGCGATAGCGCTGGTCAAAAACAAGGGCGAGCGACACGGCCAAGGCGGTGCAGATCGATAGAAGCTGGATAAACCCAAGCAAGCGTTCGCGGGTGAAGGATGGTTTGAAAAGACTGGCGAGCACTTGCGAGAAAGCTTGTGGTGTGGCGGCTTCTTTTGCGCGGGTGAGTTCGGGCAGCAGACAGGCCAGCAGCATGAGTGTTTGCAGGAACAGCAGCGCTTCGATACCGGCTTCAAACGGGCTGCGCATGGCAATCCAGGAATGCTCGATCTGAAGCAGGAGCGCTGTGGCGCAAGCGCCCGCGATCACGCCTGCGGCTGCGCCGATCCTGAGATTATCCATCGAGCCACGCGCCGCCATCCAGAGCAGCAGGAGCAGGGCGATGCCGGTGCAGAGCGCGGCGCGGTTTTGCCAATCGGGATAGTTGCTGACCGGCCCTTGCCAATTGAACTTGGCGTGGCGATCGGTGGTGAAGACGCCCCAGGCGCCGCCTGCCGTTCCTTCAAGCGCCCGTTTCCAAGGCTGATCGAAGGCTTCGATGAGGTTGTAATCAAGATCGATGGAACTGGCATAGGCCATGAATTCGCGCAGATAGCGGGCCTGGGCGACGAGTGAGGGCGCGGCTTCATCGCGCTGGCGTCCGGCGCTTGGAAAACCGGTTTCGCCAATGAAGATGCGTTTGCCATGAAGGATGCGGGCGGCTTCCTCCTCAACCGATCTGAGATAGGCGACACCAGCCTCCGCCGAGACCGGATTGTTTTCCCAATAGGGCAGAATATGGATCGTCACAAAATCCACGGCATCGACAAGTTCCTGCGGCGCTTTGAGCCAGAAGTCGGTGACATCGGCATAGGTGACAGGCAAGCCGGTGTCAGCCTTGACGCGCCTGACATAGGCGGCGAGGTCTTCGGGCTGTTGTTCGCCGCGCAGCAGGACTTCATTGCCGACGATGAGTGCCTTGATGGCATCGGGATATTGCCTGGCAAGGCGTTCGGCCGAGGCGATTTCTTCCTCATTGGCTTCCAGCGAGCGGCCAATCCAGATTCCCATCAGGACTTTCATGCCGTATTTGCGGGCGAGCGGCAGGGTCGCGTCCAGACCATTGCCGGTGCTGTAGATGCGCACGCAATCGGTGATGGCGGAGAGTTGGGCGAAGTCCTGGTCAATCCGTTTGGGATCGGCTGTGTAGTCAGGATCGAAGGGTGAATCGTCACCACGATAGGGTGTATAGCTCAGGCAATGGATCTTGCCCTCGATGCCGCGCGGGCCATCCGGCATGGCGACGGGGCGACCAAGCCAGGACCAGAGCGCGACGCAAAGCAGCGCCGCGGTGGCGAGACCGACGGCAAGAGCGGGCAGGCGCTTCAATGTCATGATGGGAAATCCGGAAGCCGGTATGGCGTCATTGGAAATAGCATTGCCGTGAAGGTCAATCAATGCGCAGCTTGAAATGACAATAGCGCGAGGTCGCCCCCGCGCTGTTTTATCAGAATTGTCAGCTTTCGTGGCTCAGGGTTCGCGCACTTCGAGTCCGAGTTCGCGCACCTTGCGATAAAGCGTCGAGCGGCCAATGCCCAATCGGCGGGCCACTTCGGTCATGTGGCCTTTGTATTTGTCGATGGCGAGGCGGATCATCTCGGCCTCAATATCTTCGAGCTTGCGGACATTGCCGGCTGCATCGGTAACGGAAATGTCGCCGGCGAAGTTTGACCGGGCAAAATCCGCCAGGGTGTGGCGTGTTTCTCGCGACATGTCGGAAACATAGGCTGGCGCGGTTGCGGGCAGGCCAATCAGTGGTTCATAGGGGCCTGTTTGGCTCGGCGTCGTGTCATGGTGGCGTTCTTCCACCATCTGATGGCGCGGCAATGCGGCCTCGGCATAGCCGTCCACCATGCTGGCGATCTGGGGGAAGTCGGAAGGCTCGAGCAGGTCGCCATCGCAAAGCACGATGGCGCGGAAGACGGTGTTTTCGATCTGGCGCACATTGCCCGGCCAATCATAGGCGCAAAGCATATTGAGCGCCTCGGGACTGATGCCGACAACGGGCTTGCCTTCTTCGGCTGCCAGACGGCGGACAAAATGGGCGGTGAGATCGGGAATGTCTTCCTTGCGTTCGCGCAGGGGCGGAATGTGCATGGGGAAGACGTTGAGGCGATAGTAAAGGTCTTCGCGGAAGCGGCCGTCCTTGACCATTTGCAGAAGATCGCGATTGGTCGCGGAAATCAGACGGATATCGACTTTGACGGGCTTTTTGGAACCGATCGGATCGACTTCGCCTTCCTGCAAGGCACGCAACAGCTTGACCTGAATGTCGAGCGGCAATTCACCGATCTCATCGAGGAACAAGGTGCCGCCAGAGGCTTCCTGAAACTTGCCGGCATGTTTGTCGCTGGCACCGGTGAAGGCGCCTTTTTCATGACCAAACAGGATGCTCTCGACGAGGTTCTCGGGGATCGCGCCGCAATTGACGGTGATAAAGGGTTTGCCGCCGCGTTCGCTTTCGCCCTGAATGGCAGCGGCGATCAGTTCCTTGCCGACACCGGATTCGCCTTCAATGAGAATCGGAATGTTGGATTGCGCGGCGCGCTTGCCGAGCTTGATGACCTGCTGCATGGGGGTTGAGCGGGCGATGATGTCGCCAAAGGTCAGCTTGCCACGCTGCTTTTTCTGCAGACGCGTGATTTCGCCCGTCAGCGCGTTGACCTTGAGCGCATTGCGGATCGAGACATGCAGGCGTTCCGGGCTGACAGGCTTTACAACAAAGTCGGTGGCGCCGGCACGCATGACATTGACGACTGTTTCAATGCCGCCATGCGCCGTCAGCACGATGACGGGCAGGTTGGGACGGCTCGGCTGGAGCTGCCTGAGCACTTCCATGCCATCCATGCCTGGCATGATGAGATCAAGAATCATCAGCGAAATGTCGGCGCCGCTCGGGCCTTCAAGGAAATCAAGCGCCTGGCGACCACCATCGACGGGAATCGCGCGGTAACCGTCGCGATTGACCACCTCTTCCAGAATTCTGCGCTGCGCTGGATCGTCGTCAACGATCAGGATCGCCTGGGTCATGCCATGCCTCAAGTTTGGGCCAAAAGGGTCAGGCGGGGAGTTGTTCCCGCCCTTTGCCCCATATTGGGAAGCATTGGTAAAAGGCAGCTTAAGTTTGGTGCGTCAATTTGATCCCAATATGGTTAAGACGGTTAATTTATTCAGTGAACACATAATTTCGGCGTTAAGACACTTGAACTCATTTATTTTTGGACCGGGGGACTGTTGCGATCATGTGACGGCGGGCGTGTAACTGTGACAACCCTGCCGATAGAAGTTGAAGCTGGCGGTCTTTGTGTGCGTAACTGGCGCCATGGGGGCCCTATAACGGGGGTCCGGGCTAGCTGTCGGTTGTGGCAGAGGCTATGCGAAATAACGACGGAGATTGGGATGAAAATGATATCCCGGCTTTTTGCGTTGGGTTCTTTCCTTGTGCTCGCGGGTTGCGGTACGTGGACTGCTGAATCATATCTTCATGAAGATATTCAGGGTGACACCTTCAACGCTTGCCTGGCGCGTGAATATCAGGACAGGGCGACTTCAGAAGCCTATGTCGATTGCAACTGGGTCGATACGGCCCGCATCGTTGAAAAGGGCCGCGCTGCGGCGGCTGGCGAAACGGTGCTTCCCTACGAGCCCGCCACCATGGGCGTGCTCCCTGCCGATCTGCCTGAACTTCAGGATGCCCGTTCCAAGCTGATGGCTGCCCTTGATAATGGCGGCCGTACCGAGCGTGGTTGCGCTTGCGCCAAGGCCCAGCGTTATTATGACGGTTGGGTTGAACAGGCCAGCGACAACAAGCTTGGCGAAAACGGCTTCTGGATGGGTGGCGAAGGCGGCCCGGTTCAGCCGGAACGCGTTGCTGCCGAAAAGGCCGCCTTCTATGAAGCTCTGACAGCTTGCTCGCTGAAGGCAGCCGGTCCCTGGACCATCTACTTCGGTTTCGACAAGTACAACCTCACACCTGAAGCTCAGGCTGTGGTTGATCAGATCGTCAAAGAAACCTCTGGCTCGCTCGCTGTTGTCGGTCACACCGACACCTCGGGTTCCAATGCCTACAACCAGGCTCTCGGCCAGCGTCGCGCCGGCTCGGTTGAAAGCGCTCTGACCGCCGGTGGCAAGACACTTTGCTCGGCAACCTCGGCTGGCGAGACCGATCTCGCCGTGCCCACGAAGGATGGCGTGCGTGAGCCGCTCAACCGTCGTGCGGTTGTGGCGACCTGCCCGTAAGGCACGTCTGAGCTGACATGATTGAGGCCCTGGCAGAAATGCCGGGGCCTTTTTCTTTGGCATGGCGGCTGTTGGCTATGCGGGGAGAAAAGCGGATTTGTTGATTTTTCGCATAACATTCATGATCGCCTCGTCGTTTTGCCCGAAGCGGGCGCGATGATGCGTTGAAGTCGCGCCCCTGCGGGCCGATATTGCAGTCACCCGCATTTCCGACCCGTTGGAGTTCTCATGAGTTCGATCCCCCCCGCCGCGCATTTGCAAGCCGACAATGACGATCTCGGCGCCTTGCCGGTCTGGAACCTGGCTGATCTCTATGCCTCGCCAGAGGCCCCGGAAGTGAAACGGGATCTGGAACGGGCGCGCAAGGCCGCGCGGGCCTTTGCCGACAAGTTGCGCGGCAAGATGGCGCAGACGGCGGCAGCGCCGGATGGCGGCCTGTCGCTGGCGGAAGCGATTGCCACTTATGAGGCGATACAGGAAGTCCTCGGGCGCCTGATGTCCTATGCCGGATTGCTGTTTGCCTCCGACATGCAGAACCCGGCGCATGGCAAGTTTTATGGCGACATGCAGGGCGAGATCACGGCGATATCGACCGATCTTCTGTTTTTCTCGCTCGAGCTCAACCGACTGGATGACGCCGTGCTGGCGCGCGCCATGGAGACGCCGCGGCTGGCACATTACGGGCCCTGGCTGCGCGATCTGCGCGCCCTGCGTCCGCACCAGCTTTCCGATGAAATCGAAACCCTGCTGCATGAGAAAAGCGTGACGGGACATGCAGCCTGGAATCGGCTGTTTGACGATACGGTCGCCCGGATGCGGTTTGATTTTGATGGGCGTGCGCTCAGCGTTGAAGCGGCACTTAACGAGATGGCGAGCAAGGATCGCGACCAGCGCGAAAAAGCCGCACATGCGCTGGCCAAAACCTTCAACGAGAATATCGGCCAGTTTGCGCTGATCATGAACACGCTCGTCAAAGACAAGGAGATTGAAGATCGCTGGCGTGGTTTCAAAGGCAGCGCCGACTCGCGCCATATTGCCAATTGCGTCGAGCCGGAAGTCGTTGAGGCCCTGGTGTCGGCGGTGCGCGCTTCACATGGCAGCCTGTCGCATCGCTATTATGCGATGAAAGCAAAATGGCTCGGGCTTGAGAAGCTGGCGCATTGGGATCGCAATGCCCCCTTGCCGACCTCGGATGATGGCCTGATCCCCTGGGCGCAGGCGCGTGCGACCGTGCTCGGCGCCTATGGCGATTTCACGCCGGCCATGGCGGAGATTGCCGGTCGCTTTTTCGATCATGGCTGGATTGATGCGCCATTGCGGCCCGGCAAGGCGACGGGGGCCTTTGCCCATTCAACCGTGCCGAGCGTGCATCCTTATGTGCTGGTCAATTATCAGGGCAAGACGCGCGATGTGATGACGCTGGCGCATGAACTCGGCCATGGCGTGCATCAGGTGCTGGCTGCCAGGCAGGGTACGCTGATGGCGGATACGCCGCTGACGCTGGCGGAAACGGCGAGCGTCTTTGGCGAAATGCTGACCTTCCGCAAATTGCTGGCGGACACGACCTCGCCTGCGCGGCGCAAGGCCATGCTCGCCTCCAAGGTCGAGGACATGATCAATACGGTGGTGCGCCAGACAGCGTTCTACACGTTTGAAACGCGCATTCATGCGGCACGCCGCGAGGGCGAACTGACACCGCAGGATATTGGCCGCATCTGGATGGACGTGCAGGGCGAGAGCCTGGGGCCGGCCATTCATCTGGCTGAAGGCTATGAAACATACTGGTGCTACATCTCGCATTTCATTCATTCGCCCTTCTATGTTTATGCCTATGCCTTTGGGGATTGTCTGGTGAACTCGCTTTACGCGGTCTATGAACAGAGCGCGGATGGCTTTGCCGAACGCTATCTCGACATGCTGGCGGCGGGCGGCACCAAGCGACACAAGGAACTTCTCGCGCCATTCGGCCTTGATGCCAGCGATCCGGCATTCTGGGACAAGGGGCTCTCGGTCATTCGCGGACTGATTGACGAACTTGAGGCAATGGACTAAGCCGCAAGTGAACGGACTTTAACCGCACATGAAGAGGCGGCGCGATGACGGACGATCTGCTCGAAGAACATGGGATGGCGATCCCGCAAGGCTATCAACCGCTGAACTGGTTGCGTGGCTTTGGCCGTCAGATCGGTCCGCTTTACGAGAAGATCGACGCAGACCAAAGCTATACGCGCGGCTTTTATGTCGAGGAACATCACACCAATGGCATGGGCAATTGTCATGGCGGCATGCTGATGTCCTTTGCCGATATGGCCTTTGGCCATGCGGTCAGCCTCAAGCTGCATCGCTATTGGGTGACGGTTCGCTTGCTCACCGATTTTGTCTCTGGGGCCAAGCTCGGTGACTGGGTTGAGGGAACAGGTGTCATTGTGGGTGCAGAGGATGACTTCATCACCGTGCAGGGCCGCATCTGGTGCGGGGATCGAACGATCATGAGCGGCACCGGCGTTTTCAAGGCGCTTGGCGAGAGGCCGAACAAATGAGTCTTGCACCCTTTGAACTGATGCCGGGCGATGAAGAAGGCCAGGCCATCACCGAGCCGCCGCATTGGTTCACCAAAGCCATAAATGTTGTGCCTGAAAGCCGCCGAATCGACGTGCGTGGCACGTCGATCCATTATCTGCAATGGGGTTTGCGGGAAAAGCCCGGCTTGCTGCTCGTACATGGCAATGGCGCCCATGCGCGCTGGTGGTCATTCGTCGCCCCCTTTCTGGCGCGTGAATATTCAGTCGCGGCGATGGATATTTCCGGCATGGGCGACAGCGGCTGGCGCGATGAATATGCGCTGGAGATCTTTGCCGAAGAGCAGATGGCCGTTTGTGAAGATGCCGGTTTTTTTGCCCATCACGAGCCGCCGGTGATTGTCGGGCACAGCTTTGGCGGGTTCATCACCATCCTGACGGGATCGCTCTATGGCGAGCGGCTGGCGGGCACCGTGATTGTTGATAGTCCCGTTAATCCGCCGGACAAGCCGCGTCCGGGGCCCAACAGTCGCGGGCTTGCCCATAAAATCTATCCGGACTTTGAGAGCGCCTTGTCGCGCTTTCGCCTGGCGCCGCCGCAGCCCTGCGAAAACCTCTATATTGTCGATTATATCGCGCGGCATTCGCTGCGCGAGGTTGACAGGCCGGAGGGCGGCAAGGGCTGGAGCTGGAAGTTTGACCCTTCGATCTGGCGCCGGTTCAATCTGGGCGATATTGGTGCCAGGCTTGCGGCCACGCAGTGCCGCATTGCCATCATGCGCGGCGAACATTCCCTGCTGCTGCCCCCTGAGGTCGGTGACTATATGTTCAGCCTGCTCGGGCGGGCCGCCCCCATCATCGAAGTGCCGCAGGCGCGCCATCACGTCATGCTGGACCAGCCGCTTGCCTTTGTCGCGGCTTTGCGCGCGCTTCTGGCGGACTGGAATCACTCCGATCCACTGCGCCGGATCGTCGGCGCCGGGGAGCCGCCCAAGAGCCTTTGAGACCTTACGCCCAAGAGCCTTTGAGACCTTACATGCGCGAACAAGGCGCTGTTCGCCGATGTGCGGTGCTCCGGGGCCTGGCGACTTGCCCCGGCTTAACCTTTTGCTATAGTCCGGCCTCTGCCTGCCTTGCGGGTAACGGGGTCACATGTGAGGAACCATGAGCGTAGAACAGACAGAATCCGGTTGGAGCTCAACCATGAACGCGCAGGAGCATCTCTCGACTTATGAGAGCTTCATTTCGATGTCCAAGATCGGCACCGTTGCCATTGTGGCGATCCTGTTGCTGATGGCGTTTTTCCTCCTCTAAGCGTAACGAGGCAGCCGCGTTCCTCGATGGTTCGCGGCGCATCGAGTAATCCGTAAGTCGGGCGCGCATTGTCATGCGTGCCCCCCAGGAACCGCTGGCGTGGGACGAGGGGGCAGATGCCCTGTTCGCTCTCAGAGCCGAACAGGCAATAGGCTCATGAAACTTGCGATACCAAAAGAGCGGATCGATGGAGAGTCCCGCGTGGCGGCCTCCGTTGAAACCGTGAAGAAACTGACGGCACTCGGTCTCTCTGTCATCGTGGAAAGCGGCGCTGGCGTGGCGGCGAGCATTTCGGATGCGCTCTACCAGGAAGCCGGGGCGAGCATTGCGGCCAGCGAAGCAGAGGCGCTCAAAGACGCCGATATCGTTTTCAAGGTTCGCGCCCCCGAGGCAGGCGAGACTGCGCTGATGAAGCGCGGCGCGATGGTTGTCGCCATCATGAACCCCTATGACGACAAGGCGCGTATCGCGTCTTATGCGGCAGCGGGGCTTAACTGCTTCGCGATGGAGTTCATGCCGCGCATCACGCGTGCGCAGTCGATGGACGTGTTGTCGTCGCAGTCGAATCTTGCCGGCTACAAGGCCGTCATCAATGCGGCGGCGGCCTTCACGCGCGCCATGCCGATGATGATGACCGCAGCGGGCACGATTGCGCCAGCGCGCGCTTTCATCATGGGTGTGGGCGTTGCCGGTTTGCAGGCGATTGCGACGGCGAAGCGTCTTGGCTGCATCGTGTCGGCAACGGACGTTCGCGCCGCGACCAAGGAACAGGTCGAAAGCCTTGGCGGCACCTTCATCATGGTTGAGTCCGACGAGGCCGGTGACGGTGGCGGCGGCTATGCCAAGGAGATGAGCGACGATTACAAGCGCCGTCAGGCCGAACTTGTGGCGGAGCATCTCAAGAAACAGGATCTCGTCATCACGACGGCGCTCATTCCGGGCCGTCCGGCGCCTGTGCTGGTGACCGAGGAAATGGTCAAGAGCATGAAACCCGGCTCGATCATTGTCGATCTTGCGGCCGAGCGCGGCGGCAATTGCCCGCTCACCGAGCCTGGCAAGACGGTGAAGAAGCATGGCGTCACCATCATCGGCGATCTCAATGTCGCCGGTCAGCTCACCGTTGACGCCTCGGCGCTTTATTCCAAGAACCTGCTCAACTTCATCACACCCCTGATCAACAAAGAGACCAAAGAGCTCGCGATCAACTGGGAAGATGAAATCATAACTGGCACCGCATTGACGAAGGATGGCCAGGTCATCCACCCGTCGCTTCAGGGAGGCAACTGATGGAAGCCGCAGTCATCGATCCTTTCGTCTTCCGGCTCGCGATTTTCGTGCTGGCAATTTTCGTCGGCTATTACGTGGTGTGGAGCGTGACGCCCGCTTTGCATACACCGCTGATGTCGGTCACCAATGCCATTTCATCGGTCATCATCGTCGGCGCCCTGATTGCCGTCGGTGTCGATATGGATCAGGCCGGTGAAGCCGGCTGGCTCTCCAAGGGCTTCGGCTTTCTCGCCGTGATCCTCGCCTCCGTCAATATCTTTGGCGGCTTTCTGGTGACGCAACGCATGCTCGCCATGTACAAGAAAAAAGAACGCTGAGGGGGCGGAATAATGTCTATCAATCTGGCGGCCCTCCTTTATCTGGCATCGGGCGTGCTCTTCATTCTGGCGCTGCGCGGGCTTTCATCGCCTGAGACGGCGCGTATCGGCAATCGCTACGGCATGATCGGCATGACGATTGCGATCGTCACGACCTTCGCCGTGCTGCAAGCGCAAAACAGCATTACCTGGACGCTGATCATTGTCGGTCTCGTCATTGGCGGCGGCATTGGCGCTGTCATTGCACGGCGCATTGCCATGACCTCGATGCCGCAGCTTGTTGCGGCCTTCCATTCGCTGGTCGGTCTTGCGGCTGTGCTTGTGGCCTGGGCGGCGTTCTTCTCGCCTGCCGCTTATGGCATTGGCGAGCCGGGCGCGATCCATGGCGGCAATCTTGTCGAAATGGCGCTTGGTGTTGCAATCGGTGCAATCACCTTTTCAGGCTCGCTCATCGCCTTTGCCAAGCTCAATGGCAATATGTCGGGCGCCTCGATCATGCTGCCCGGTCGCCATGTCATCAATGCGGCGCTGGGTCTGGCGATTGTCGGCGGCGTCATCTACATGGTGATGGATCAGTCGGTGGAACTTTTCGTGGCCATCACGCTGCTTTCCTTCATTCTCGGCTTTCTCATCATCATCCCGATCGGTGGTGCGGACATGCCGGTCGTCGTGTCGATGCTCAATTCCTATTCGGGTTGGGCGGCGGCGGGCATCGGCTTCACGCTCGGCAATCTCGCGCTCATCATTACGGGCGCACTGGTTGGCTCGTCAGGCGCGATCCTCAGCTACATCATGTGCAAGGGCATGAACCGTTCCTTCATCAGCGTCATCCTTGGCGGCTTTGGCGCCGACACGGCGGCGGCTGGGGCTGGCAAGGTTGAAACGCGCCCGGTCAAGATCGGTTCGGCGGATGATGCGGCCTTCATCATGAAGAATGCCGGTTCGGTCATCATCGTGCCGGGCTATGGCATGGCGGTGGCGCAGGCCCAGCATGCGCTGAAGGAAATGACCGACCATCTGAAGAAGGAAGGCGTCAAGATTTCCTACGCCATTCATCCGGTGGCGGGACGCATGCCCGGACACATGAACGTGCTGCTCGCGGAAGCCAATGTACCTTATGACGAAGTGTTTGAGCTGGAAGACATCAACAACCAGTTCAGTCAGGCAGACGTTGCCTTTGTCATCGGCGCCAATGACGTGACAAATCCTTCCGCAAAGACCGACACGACCAGCCCGATTTTCGGCATGCCGGTTCTGGATGTTGAAAAGGCCCGCACCGTGCTTTTCGTCAAGCGCGGCATGGGGTCTGGTTATGCCGGTGTCGAGAATGAGCTTTTCTTCCGTGACAATACGATGATGCTTTTTGGCGACGCCAAGAAGATGGTGGAAGAAATCATCAAGGCCCTTTGAGGCTTACAGGATTTGCAGTAATGGGCGGTCCCGGCAAGCCAGCGGGGGCCGCCTGTTTCGTTTGTGCCACGGCGGTTTTCAATCTGGAGAATAGCCTTTCGGGGGGCGTTGCCGACAGCTTCTTCACTCGATAGTTTGCCCCCTGGGTAGGGGGTCGCCCCTGGGCAAGAGGTTTTTCAACATGCCGGATATGGATGAAGCCGTTTCGCTGTCGGCGCTTTCCGGTGCCGAATTGCTGAGCTCGCCCCTGCTCAACAAAGGCATGGCTTTCACGCAGGCCGAGCGTGACCGGTTTCACCTGCATGGCCTGCTGCCGCCCCATGTCGCCACGCTGGACGAACAGATCGAGCGGCGTCTGGAAGTGCTGCGCCGCCTCGGCAGCGACATTGAGCGTTATTCATTTTTGCGTGACCTCCAGGACAATAACGAAACGCTGTTTTATGCGCTGCTGGTGCGCCACCTGCCGGAAATGATGCCCATTGTTTATACGCCGACCGTGGGGCTGGGCTGCGAACAGTTCAGCCATGTCTGGCGCAAGCCGCGCGGGGTTTTCCTGAGCTATCCCAATCGCCAGCATATTCGCGAGATCCTCGCCCATCCGCGTTATGACCCGATCAAGGTCATCGTGATGAGCGATGGCGAGCGCATCCTGGGCCTTGGCGATCAGGGCGCGGGCGGCATGGGCATTCCGATTGGCAAGCTTGCCCTCTACACGGCTTGCGCGGGCATTCATCCGGCCCAGACATTGCCGATCATGCTGGATGTCGGCACCGATAATGCGGAGCGGCTGGCTGATCCCCTCTATATCGGCTGGCGGCATGAGCGCATTCGCGGCGATGAATATGATGCCTTTGTCGAAGAGGTGGTCTCGGCCATTCAGGGGCGCTGGCCCGATGCCTTGTTGCAATGGGAAGATTTTGCGCGCGGCAATGCGGGCCGCCTGCTGAACCGGTATCGCGACAGGCTCTGCACCTTCAATGACGATATTCAGGGGACGGCGGCCGCGGCCACAGGCACCATGCTCGCCGCGATCAAGGTCACCGGCATTCCGCTGACAGAACAGCGCATTGCGATTGTCGGCGCGGGCTCGGCAGGCTGCGGTATTGGCGGTTTGTTGCAGCAGGCGATGATTGAGGCTGGTCTCAGTCCGAAGGAAGCCAAGAAACGTTTCTATGCGATTGACCGCAACGGCTTGCTGGTTGATGGCATGGCGGGTATTGAGGACTTTCAGCGGCCTTTCGTGCAGCCGCGCTCGACTGTGCGCTGGTGGTGGCTGAAGAATTGCAAACACATCACCCTGCTTGATGTCATGCGCCGGGCTCGAATCACGACCCTGATCGGTGTTTCGGGTCAGCCCGGCGCCTTTGACGAAAAATCGATCCGCGTCATGGCCTCCAGGACATCGCGGCCTGTCATCTTCCCGCTGTCAAATCCCACCCATCGCGCCGAGGCCAAACCAGAAGACCTTGTGCGCTGGACGGAGGGGCGCGGCATTATCGGCTCGGGTAGTCCCTTCTCCAGGGTTCGCTGGAAGGGCCGCGACTTCAACATTTGCCAGACCAATAATTCCTATATTTTCCCCGGCGTTGGCCTTGGCGTCATCGCGACGGGGGCGAGGCGCGTCAGTGACGGCATGTTCATGGCGGCAGCCAAGGCACTGGGCGAGGTGTCGCCTGCCTTCAAGGAGCCGGAGGACGGGCTATTGCCAGCGGTGACGGCGCTGCGTGAGGTGGCCTTTCGTGTGGCCATGGCCGTCGGCGAACATGCCCAGTCAGAAGGGCTTGCGCCGCGCTGTGATCGGGCGACACTGGAAGCACGGGTCAGATCGCATATGTGGGATCCGGTTTATCGGGACTATGCCGCGCAAGGGCTTTGACGCTTCCTGCCCGGCCGGAAAAGGCCGGGGCCAAAGGGCTTCATGGTGAGAGGGACGCGCAATGGATATCTATCACGGCTGGTGTGACCTCAAGCCCGGCATTCGGGACATGGAATTTGTCGAGGCCTTCACGCATTACATGGAAATGCTGGAACGCGAGGGTGTGATTGCGGGCTGGCGGTTGATGCGCAAGAAACTTGGCCTTGCTCCCAGGCATCTGGGTGAGTTTCATTTCATGATTGAAGTGGCCGATCTCACCCAGCTCGACAGCGCCTTTGACTGGGTGGCGACGCGGGCCGACCCGATCGAGAGCGATCATTTCAGCGTCAATTCACTCGTCGAAAACATCACCTTCGCGCTCTATCGCGATTTTCCCGATGCCGTGCGTGAGCGGGGCGAGGAACAATTCTGAGATGAGCGATCTCCTCATTCGGGAAGCGCGTGCCGATGACCGGATGGCCCTCATTGCGCTGATGTCCGTCTTGCATGATAGCGAGGCCGCGCATGAGGCCAATCGCTCGTCAGGCGCTCTCTCGGGCGAGAGCCATCTCGACTGGGTGTTGCATGAGATTGACATGCTCGGCGGTGCGACGCTGGTGGCGGAGGTTGCCGGCGTTGTGGAGGGTTTTCTCTGCTATGCCGTCGAGGAGGATCCCGGCACTTTCGTCAAGCCTGAGATGCGCCGTCACGGCATGATCTGGGATATCTGCGTCAGCGCGGCGATGCGCGGGCGCGGCCTCGGCTCACGGCTGCTGCACGCGGCGGAAGCCGATCTTCTGGCGCGGGGCGTGCGTGAAATGCGGCTCTATGTGCTGGCGGCCAACAGCCGGGCGCGGGCGCTTTATGAGGAAGCGGGCTATGTCGATTATGAGCGGCTCATGGCCAAAAGGTTTTGAGGCTGGTGGTTTTGAGCCGGAAGCCCCTCAAAACAAAAACGCCCCCTGAAAAGAGGGCGTCCTGGTGGTTGGGGTGGCCTGAAATCAACCGGCCTCAAACCGGAATCAGGCCGGAATCAGGCCAGAATCAGGCCAGAATCAGGGACGTGCGGCAGGCTTCGGGGCCGGGATGCCGGATTCGCGCTGGGCGCGCTTGCGGGCCAGCTTGCGGGCGCGGCGAATGGCTTCAGCCTTTTCACGGGCGCGCTTCTCGGAGGGTTTCTCGTAGAAATTGCGCAACTTCATTTCGCGGAAGACACCTTCGCGCTGAAGTTTCTTTTTCAGAGCCTTCATGGCCTGATCGACGTTGTTGTCGCGGACGAGTACCTGCACGAGATATTCCTGCTTTGGCGTCAATAAGTTAGCGGCGGTCAGCCTTAATGGCCCCGCAAGTGAGCCGCCTATCTATCAAAGGAATCAGGGCTTGTCCACTCCCGGCCCGCAAAAGGGCTGTAAAAGGCCCATTATGTTCTGCCGATATTGCCCGTGATATTGCCGGGGCGCGCCTGGAACGCCATATTCGCCCCATGGCCATTCGCAAAATCGCCCGTATGGGGCATCCCGTCCTCGATCGCGTCGCCGCCCCTGTGCCAGACCCCGGCGCGGACTGGGTGCGGCTTCTGGTGGAGGACATGATCGAGACCCTGATTGACGCCAATGGGGCAGGGCTTGCCGCGACGCAGGTCTATGAACCGTGGCGGATCGTGATTTTTCAGGCGCCCGCCACCCGCGCCCCTGAGGGGCTGGCGGCGGCGGAGGTCTATGACCACACCGCGCCCCTGACCGTGCTCATCAATCCCGAAATCGAGATCATGGGGGAGGGACGGGAATCCGGCTGGGAAGGCTGCCTCTCGGTGCCGGGCCTGCGCGGGCTTGTGGCGCGGCCAGACGATATTCTCTATCGCGGCATCAGCCTGACGGGCGAGCGCATCGAGCGCCGCGCCAAGGGCTTTCATGCCCGTGTGGTGCAGCATGAGTGCGACCATCTGGACGGTATCCTTTATCCCCAGCGCATGGATGATCTCAGTCAACTGATTTTCGAGAGTGAATGGGGCCATCGCATTGCCGCGGCACGAGCGGCAAAAGAGCAGGCGCAACAGGAGGCCGGTCATGGCTGAGACAAGCAAAGGCACATCGCGTCCGGGGGGCAAAAGGCAGGGCGCGCCGGATCATCTGGCGGATGTGCGCGCCAGGGTGCTGGCGGCGGCGCTGCCTCATGCCGCTTTTGACGGCTGGAGCGGGCGCTTGCTGGCGGATGCTGCCAAGGCCGCGAAAATCAGCGAGGGCGACATGCGCCTCGCCTTTCCGAAAGGCGCGGTCGATCTCATCGATTATTTTTTGCAGGAAGGCGACCGGCTGATGCTGAAAGCGCTGGCGGGCCAGGACCTCGCCGCATTCAAAATCCGTCAACGCATCACACTCGCCGTGCGCGCCCGCATCGAGGTGGATCTGCCCTATCGCGAAGCCCTGCGCCGGGCGATTACCATGGCGGCGTTGCCGACATCGGGCGGGCTTGGCATCCGTGCGCTTTATCGCACGGTTGATGCGATCTGGCGGGCGGTGGGCGATACGTCCACGGATTTCAATTTCTATTCCAAGCGCGCGGTGCTGGCTGGCGTTTATTCGTCGAGCGTGATGCACTGGTTTTCGGACGAGAGTGCCGACCATGCCGATACATGGGCGTTTCTGGATCGGCGGATCGAGAATGTCATGCAGTTTGAAAAGGCCAAGGCGAGCGTCATGAAAGTCGGCGCGATGCTGCCTGATCCGCTCGCGCTCCTCAGCCGCTTGCGGTATCGCCGGAGCTAGGCTTCAGGGGCGTTTGCCGAGCGGATAAAGCGCGGTGACATGGCCCATCTTGCGGCCGGGACGGCTTTGCGATTTGCCATAGAGATGCAAGGCGTGGGCGGGCTTTGCGGCGATGCTGCGCCAGTCGTTCACATCATCGCCGATCAGATTGGTCATGATGGCATCGCTGTGGCGCGCGGGATCGCCGAGCGGCCAGCCGCAAATGGCGCGGATATGCTGTTCAAACTGGCTTACCGCGCAGGCATCCATTGTCCAGTGACCGGAATTGTGAACGCGCGGCGCGATTTCATTGACGAGCAGTTGCGGGCCTGGCGCGGATGGCGGCAGCACAAAAAGTTCAACGCCCATGACGCCGACATAATCAAGCTCGGCAACAATGCGCGCGGCCATGGCGCGGGCCTCTTTGGCAAGGCCTTCGCTGATATGCGCGGGCGCAAAGCTGCGATCAAGTATGTGGTTCTTGTGGATGTTTTCGACCGGATCATAGGCCGCGATGGTGCCATCAAGGCCACGGGCGACGACGACGGAGATTTCGCGCTCAAAGGGCACGAAGCCTTCAAGGACGCAGGCAACGCGACCAAGTTCGGCAAAACATTCGGCGCTGGTGGCGGTGTCCGAAATCCTGATCTGGCCCTTGCCATCATAGCCCATGCGGCGCGTCTTGAGGATGGCGGGCACACCGATGGTGGCAAGCGCTGTGGTCAGCGCCTGCTCATTGGCGATGTCGGCATAAGGCGCGACGGGGATGCCGCAGGCTGAGAGAAAGTTTTTCTCGATCAGGCGATCCTGCGCTGTGGCAAGCGCGCGGACACCTGGACGCACCGGCGCGTGTTCGGCCAGAATGCGCGCTGTCTCGGCGGGCACATTTTCAAATTCATAGGTGACGACATCAACGCTGTCGGCGAAGCGGGCGAGCGCTTGCGCATCATCATAGGCGGTGCGGGTGCCAAATGTCGCCACATCCATCGCGGGTGCGTCAGGGTCCGGGCAATAGATATGCGTGGCAAGGCCAAGCTCGGCGGCGGCGGCGGCCAGCATACGGCCCAGTTGTCCGCCTCCGAGAATGCCGATGCGGCCACCCGGCGCGATAAGCGGCGATGAAACGGACGAGTGATTGCTCACGTTGCAGGTCAGCCTTCTGTGGGGACTTCAGCGACGGCGTCGGTCTGGGCGGCGCGGAATGCATCCAGCCGGGCGGCGAGATCGGCGTCATGCAGGGCGAGGACGGCGGCGGCGAGGAGACCGGCATTCTTGGCACCGGCGTCGCCGATTGCCAGGGTGCCGACGGGAATGCCGCCCGGCATTTGCACGATGGAGAGCAGGCTGTCCTGACCGTTCAGGGCTTTGGACTGCACCGGCACGCCAAAGACGGGGAGCGGCGTCAATGCGGCGGTCATGCCCGGCAGATGGGCGGCGCCACCAGCGCCCGCAATGATGATCTGGAGGCCGCGGTCACGCGCGGTGGTGGCATAGTCATAAAGCCGCCCGGGTGTGCGATGGGCGGAGACGATGCGCGCCTCGTAGGCGATACCAAGGCTTGTCAGCATGTCGGCGGCATGTTTCATGGTTGGCCAGTCTGACTGGCTGCCCATGATGATACCGACCAAGGCCTTGCTGTTTGCCATTTGCGATCCGGTCTGCCTGGCTCACGCGGGAGGTCTCGACCCCCGGTGGCGAATTCGGAAAGCGTGGCAGTATAGGCATGGGCCGCTGAATGGCAAGGCAGCGTATTTGGCGCTTTTGATGCGTTTTTTGCCCGGATAGCCCTGGGTATGTGGCATCGGGCGTGGCATCAAATCGCGAAGGGTGGCATTTTCTCAACAGCGCGACTCACTGATGGGTCCTTGAGGGGCGGTCGCGCCAAGGCTGGATGGGGATATGACGGTCAAGAACGGCGCGACCGCCGGTCAACCGGACAAGGCGGCAAACCTGCAAGAGACCATTAAAAAGCTTCAGGCCGAGACCGAGCAGTTGCGCGGCGAACTCGCACGACTCGAAGAAAAGCTGCGCGTCGCCGAAGAGCTGGCCGATCGCGATCCGCTGCTGCCGGTTTTGAACCGGCGCGCCTTTTTGCGGGAAATGACGCGCGAGATTGCCCTGATGCGGCGCTATCAGGAGCGCGCCGGCCTGATCTGTTTCGACATTGATAATTTCAAGCAGATCAATGACACGCATGGCCACAAGGCTGGCGACATGGTGCTGGAATATCTCGCCCATCTCATCATGGAGCATGTGCGCGAGACCGATATCGTTGCCCGTCTGGGTGGCGATGAGTTTGCGGTTTTGCTGGTAAGAGCCGATGAGGCCACAACCCGCGACAAGGCAGCGGCCCTGGCGCGGATCGTGGCGGAAGAGCCGCTGGTGATTGCAGGTGCGGCGATGGCGCTGTCGATTTCGACGGGGGCGATTGCCTTCAGCAGCGATGAGGACGCCGAGGCGGCCCTGGCGCGGGCCGATCAGGTGATGTATGCGGCAAAACGCGCCCGAAAATAATCAGGCGGTGATATCGGGAAAGAGAATATCCTGGATCTCCTGAATACGGTCGCGCAGGGCGAGCTTGCGCTTTTTCAGGCGTTTGATTTGCAGGTGATCGGGCATGGCGGAGTCTTCAAGCGCACGAATGGCCGCGTCAAGGTCACGATGTTCCACCTTGACTTGCGCCAGTGATTTCCTGAGCTGATCTTCTTCCTGTTCCGTCATCTCCGCCTTTTTCCCGGTGGCGACGGGAGACAACTTGCCCCGCGACTGAGCGGTTCTATCCCGTAGGTGGATCGGGGGGCAAGACCTAGCTTTTGGAGCGACCAGATGAACCAAGTCGAGAGCCGATCCTTTCGGGATTATTCCCTTGCCCTTTATGAGCAGGAAGGCGTGCGCGAGGCCTTGTTGTGCTTGCAGGATCAGCAGGGGCTGGAGGTCAACATGGTATTGCTTTGCGTCTATGGCGCGGCTTGCGGCGAGGATCCGCTGAGCGAAGCCGAGATGGAGCGCCTCGTGCGCATCGCCTGGGCCTGGGGGCGGGAGGTTGTGGCCCCGCTGCGCCATGCCCGTCGCGCGCTCAAGACCCTGCCTTGCCAAAATGGGACAGAGGCCTTGCAGAATGATGTGAAACGGCTGGAACTGGATGCCGAATGGGCGATGCAGGCGGCGCTGGAGCAGGAAAAGGGCGAGCGGGCGCGTTATGTGAACGCGCCGGAAGAATGCCGGGGGGTGGCGCAGGCCTCCTTCGCCGTTTATCTGGCCGCCGAAGGCAAGCTCCTCTCATCGGCGGGTGAGGATGATTTCGCCGATGTGCTGGAAGCGGCCTTCCCGGTTTAGGGCTTGCGCACAGGTGTACGCTTGCCGCCCTTGATGTTCTCGCCCCAGCGCTTTGCTTCCGGGGCCTTCAGGCCAAAAAGATCGAGAACGCGACAGACGGAATGGGTGACGATGTCGTCAATCGTTTTGGGCTCGGCATAAAAGCCGGGCACAGGCGGGGCGATGATGGCGCCGATTTCACTGAGCTGCGTCATGCTGCGCAAATGGCCGGTGTGGAGCGGTGTTTCGCGCAGCATCAGCACGAGGCGGCGACGCTCTTTGAGCACCACATCAGCGGCCCGTGTCAGCAGGCTTGATGTGACGCCGGTGGCAATTTCCGACATGGAGCGGATGGAGCAGGGGGCGACAACCATGCCGAGGGTGTTGAACGAGCCGCTGGAAATGGCGGCGCCAATATCCTCGATGCGGTAGCGCGTATGCGCGAGCTTCTCGACATCCTTGGGGCTGAGGCCGGTTTCATAACCAAGCGTCATTTCTGCCGCCCTGGTCATGACGAGGTGGGTTTCGACGCCCAGTGAAGCGGCGATTTCAAGCAGGCGCACGCCATAAATCACGCCAGACGCGCCAGATATGCCCACGATCAGACGTGATGCCTTTGCTGTGGAGGGTGCCGGGATTTTGCTCATGGCGCTCAGGTTAACATCTCCTTTGGCTTCATTGCGAGAAGGCTTCGATTTCTTGGTGAACATGTGGACGAGGCGTCAAAAAAGAGTCATGCTTTTCAACCCTGCCCTATGGCGGGTTCAGGCCGGGTCTTTTGACCCCTCCGACCCCGGATAGGGCGCATACCTGACGAAAGGTAGGTTGGACATGGCTTTGGAGTCTCATATTGCTGAGCTTCGCGAACGTCACCGGGCACTGGAACAGGAGATTGAACGGGAAATACACCATCCCAGCAGTGATGATCTGCATATCGCCGAACTGAAAAAGTCGAAACTCCGATTGAAGGAAGAAATCGAGCGATTTATGGGCCGGGCACAATACGCCGCCTAGGCAATCATCACCAGCAATGTTCCAGAGCCGGGCCAAGTGCCCGGCTCTTTTTATGCCGGGCACTCATTTGATGGCTTGCAGATGCGACATGGCGGGACTTGCATTGCGGGCGGGCCCTTGAAAGAGTCCGGTCACAGCATGGCGGCAGGCGGGGAGAAAATGGCGTTTTATCAGGACATCTATAATGGCTGGCGGCATGACCCTGTCGGTTTCTGGGCGCAGGCCGCCAAAGAGATCGACTGGATCACGCCACCGCAGACGATCCTCTCGGAATCAGGCGGACTGACGCGCTGGTTTGAAGGCGCAAGCTGCAACACCTGCTGGAATGCCCTCGACCGGCATGTGGCGGCAGGACATGGGTCACGCCTGGCGCTGATTTACGATTCAGCAATGACGGGCAAGGTCAAAAAATTCACCTATGCCGAACTCACCGACAAGGTGGCGCATTTTGCAGGTGTGCTGCAAGCGCATGGTGTTGGCAAGGGGGACCGCGTTGTCGTCTATATGCCGATGGTGCCACAGGCTGTGGTGGCGATGCTGGCCTGTGCGCGCCTTGGCGCCATTCATTCCGTTGTGTTTGGCGGCTTTGCGGCCAAGGAACTGGCGACGCGTATTGATGATGCCAAGCCCAAGCTCATCATCTCGGCCTCATGCGGTCTTGAGCCGGGTCGTGTGATTGCCTATAAGCCGCTGCTCGACAAGGCGATCGAGTTCGCGGTGCACAAGCCCGAGGCCTGCATCATTTTCCAGCGCTCGCAGCTTGCCGCCGACATGGTGGGGGGTCGAGACTTCGACTGGAAAGCGGCGATGGACAAGGCGCGCGCCGAAGGGCGCAAGCCTGATTGCGTCAGCGTGGCCGCGACGGACCCGCTTTATGTGCTTTACACATCAGGCACGACGGGCAAGCCCAAAGGCGTTGTGCGCGACAATGGCGGCCACATGGTGGCGCTCAAATGGTCGATGAAGCATATCTACAATGTCGATCCGGGCGATGTTTACTGGGCGGCGTCGGATGTCGGCTGGGTGGTTGGTCACTCCTACATCGTTTATGGCCCGCTGCTGCATGGCTGCACGACGATTTTGTTTGAGGGCAAGCCCGTGGGTACGCCCGATGCGGGCACGTTCTGGCGCGTGGTGCGCGATCACAAGGTCAAAGTGCTCTTCACGGCACCAACGGCTTTCCGCGCGATCCGCAAGGAAGACCCGCAAGGCACACGCCTGCATGATTATGATCTCTCTTCGCTGAAAGCCCTTTATCTCGCAGGCGAGCGCGCTGACCCGGATACGATCAAATGGGCCGAGCGCATGTTGTCGCTACCGGTCATCGATCATTGGTGGCAGACGGAAACCGGCTGGGCGATTGCCGCCAATCCGCTCGGCATTGAAAAACTGCCGGTGAAATATGGCTCGCCCACCGTCGCCATGCCTGGCTATGAGGTGCATGTGGTGGATGAATCCGGCAAGCAGGTGGCGGCGGGTGCAACGGGTGCGATTGTCATCAAGCTGCCTTTGCCGCCGGGATGCCTGCCGACGCTCTGGCAGAATGATGAAGGCTTTCGCCATTCCTATCTGGAGGATTTTCCGGGCTATTACAAAACCGCCGATGCAGGCTATGCCGATGCGGATGGCTATCTCTACATCATGAGCCGGACCGACGACATCATCAATGTCGCGGGGCACAGGCTCTCAACAGGCGCGATGGAAGAAGTGCTCGCGTCGCATCCCGATGTTGCCGAATGTGCGGTCATCGGTATTGCCGACGCACTCAAGGGGCAGGCGCCGGTTGGCTTTCTGGTGCTGAATGCCGGTGTCACGCGCAGCAATGAAGAGATTGAGAAGGAGGCTGTGCAATTGATCCGTGACCGGATCGGTCCGGTCGCGGCCTTCAAGAGCGCCATGGTGGTGCAGCGTCTGCCCAAGACGCGATCCGGCAAGGTGCTGCGCGGGACGATGCGCAAGATTGCGGATGGCGAGGCTTATAATCCGCCTGCGACGATTGAAGACCCGTCCGTGCTTGATGAAATATCGGGCGTGCTGGCAGGTGCCGGATTGCGCCGCGCAAGTGGCCAGGGCGAAAGCTGATCGGGTGGCGGGCGCGAAAAGAAAAAGACGAGCTTAAAGCTCGTCTTCATCTTCTTCGATTTTCACATCCTTGAGCTTGGCAAAGACGCTGTCGGCGTCATAGCGGCGTTCGCCTTCTTCGGCGCCGTGACGGCTCTGCTCATGCTTGACATCAGGACCGGCAATCGTTGCATGCAGGGGCTCGACCGGTGCACCGGCGGTTTCGCTGGCGGGCAGCAGTGTCTCGACAATCGTACCGTCCTTGATGCCCTTGCGACGTTCGCGCTCAACGCGGCGGGCCGCTTTCTGAACCGACGCGTCGAGTTCGATCTGGGTGCAAAGGCCGAGCGTCACCGGATCAACCGGTTTGATGTTGGCCGAGTTCCAATGCGAACGGTCACGCACGCTCTGGATTGTCGGCTTGGTTGTGCCGACAAGTTTGGAAACCTGCGCGTCGGTGAGTTCGGGATGATTGCGCAAAAGCCAGGCAACGGCGTCCGGGCGGTCCTGACGGCGTGAGACGGGCGTGTAGCGCGGGCCCTTGCGCGGCGCGACGGGCGGCAGCTTGTATTTGCTCTCGGCGACCTTGAGGCGCGTTGCGGGATCAGCCTGGCAGCGCTCGATTTCCGCGCGGCTCAACTGGCCGGACGCGACCGGGTCCATGCCTTTGATGCCCTGGGCGACATCGCCATCAGCAATGCCTTTCACTTCAAGGACATGCAGGCCGCAAAAGTCAGCGATCTGGTCGAAGGAGAGGGCCGTGTTGTCAACCAGCCAGACGGCGGTTGCTTTGGGCATGAGGGGCTGAGTCATAATGATTTCCTCTGATCCACCCGGCGCCTCCGCCAAGTGAACCCTTTTCTCGACAGCGAGATGAATGGGTATGCCGCCTATATAGGGCGAAATTATCCGAATTGAAAGCAGGAACAGTCGGGTCTTTGCCGACTCAGCCGGGTGTCAGCAGGATTTTGCCGATATGACTGCTTTTTTCCATAAGATCGTGGGCTTTGGCGGCCTGCGACATGGGGAAAATGCTGTCCACGGGTTGCCTGATGCGGCCCGTTTCGAGGAGGGGCCAGAGTTTTTCACGCACGGCGCGGGTCAGAGCGGCTTTTTCTTCGACCGTCCGGCCCCTGAGTGTCGAACCGGTCAGGGTCAGGCGCTTGAGCATGAGGGGCAGGAGGTTCAGTTCCAGCTTGAAGCCGCTCATGAAGGCGATATTGACGATGCGGCCATCCTGCGCGGCGCAGGCCATGTTGCGCTGGACATAATCACCGCCGACCATATCGAGGATGACGTCGACGCCGCGGCCATCGGTGAGGCGCTGGACCTCTGCAACAAAATCCTTGTCGCGGTAGTTGATCGCCGCGCTGGCCCCAAGTTTGAGACAGGCGGCGCATTTCTCCGCCGAGCCTGCCGTGGCGATGACGCGGGAACCGAAGGCCGAGGCCATCTGGATGGCGGCTGTGCCGATGCCGCTGGTGCCGCCATGGATGAGAAAGGTTTCGCCGCTGACGAGACGTCCGCGCTCGAAAACATTGGTCCAGACGGTCATCAGCGCTTCGGGCAGGGCGGCAGCATCCACCAGGCTGATGCCCTGGGGGACAGGCAGGACATGGGATTCGTGCACGGTGCAATATTGTGCATAGCCGCCACCTGCCATGAGGGCGCAGACGGGGTCGCCGACCTTCCAGAGCGTGACGCCGGGGCCAATGGCTGCAATCGTCCCTGAGGCCTCCAGACCCATGATGGGTGACGCGCCGGGCGGCGGGGGATAGAGCCCGATACGCTGCATCAGGTCGCCACGATTGACGCCTGCGGCGGCGATTTTGATCAGCACTTCGCCATGCGCCGGTTCGGGACAGGTGACATCGCTCCAGGCGAGTTTTTCGGGTCCGCCGGGCTCGGTGATGGTGACGGCTTGCATCATGCGGGGAAGCGCGGGGGGCAGGCTTGCCATGGGCTGCTCTCATTTTTGCGTCAAAGGCTGTCTTGAAGGTCTAGACCCTCCCCGGCAAACTGGCAATGTTGCGCAAGGCGGGGCGCGCGGGGAGGGCATGAGCAAGGGAGCCGAGAGCATGGAACGGGATGATCTGGAGCCGCGAAAGCGGCGGGGCGAGGCACTCGCGGCACTCGCCAAGGAAGATTTGGGGCTTCTGGGTCTGGCCGAACTTGAAGAGCGAATCACGGCGCTTGAGGCTGAAATTGCCCGCATCAGGGTCGAAATCGGAAAAAAACACGGAACACGCTCCGCAGCGGAGGCCTTGTTCAAAAAATAATTTCGCCGCCCGTCCGGTTTGAGAACTCCGGATTTTCGCCATTTTTCCGGTTTCCGGCTGTGGAATGGTCCGATTATGAGACAATTTTGTATGGATCGGACGGTTCAGGGATTTGAACCAGGGTTAACTTCTCGTTAGATTTGTCGCTGCTAGTGTGTTCTACGCGTTATCCGTCCTCTGGATTGAGCGGTATTTGCCGCTTAGATGACGCCTCCCTGTTAGAACTGAGCCGCGGACCTATCCGCGGCTCTTTTTTTGGTGCAAGACTTCGAGCCGCGCGATGTGGCGCTGGCACGATTGTTGATCCTCCCCTGACAAGAGTGTGCCGCATGGGGACAGGGAATGAACGACCAAGACAGCAATGATCTGAATGATGTGGGTTTTGCGGATGCCGAATGCATCTCGCTTTCCCAATTCATGGCGTCGGGGCTTTTCCAGCGCACCTATGAAGAGGGCATGCGCCTTGTCGAAGAGACCTCAGCCTATCTTGACGGTCCGGGCCGGGATGCCTCACGCGGCCTGTCGCGCGAGGCCTCGCTTGCCTATGCCAGCGAAAGCATGCGCCTCACGACCCGGCTGATGCAGGTGGCCGCCTGGCTTCTGGTGCGCAAGGCACTGCATGAAGGTGAAATCACCCCGGATGAGGCGGGTGCCGAGAAATACCGGCTCGCGACCAAGGATATTGCGCGGGCGCCACGGCATTCCGGTGCCGAAGCGCTGCCAGAACGGCTGCTCGACCTGATTTCACGCTCGGAGCGGCTCTATGCCCGGGTGGAGCGGCTTGATAGCCAGCTCCGCCTCAATCTCGCCAATCCGGCATCTGTGGCGCAACCGATGGCGGCGCATTTTGCCCGTGTGGAAGAGTTTTATCGCGAGACCCTCGAGGGTGAACTTGCCCCGCGACCCCATTTTGGCCGCCGGATGCGCAGACCAGACTGATCAAGCGCCGGTTCAACAAAAAAAGCCCCGCATTGCGGGGCTTTTTGCATCTTGCGGCGGCGGGCTTACTTCGTGCCCAGATTGCCGAATTTCTGCTTGAAGCGGCTGACGCGACCACCACGGTCGAGGAGCTGGGCGTTACCGCCGGTCCAGGCCGGATGTGTGGTCGGGTCGATGTCGAGCGTCAGTGTGTCGCCTGCGGCACCCATGGTCGACTTTGTCTGGAACTGGGTCCCGTCATTCATGACCACGTTGATGATGTGATAGTCGGGATGAATGTCTTTTTTCATGGCTCAGCGCTTTCAGCAGGCGGCTCGTCGGAAATGGCGTTTCTGGCTCAGGGCGCACGACCTTTCAGGATCAGCGCCACCGAATGGGGGCTTATAGCGAAGACCAGAGAGGCTGGCAAGGGTGCAAGTAAGGGTGGGATCTGGCGCTTTTGCCAGATTTTGTGCCGACATGCCGCAGAATGCTTTGATCCAGCAACATTGTTGCGGGAGCCACTCGTTGCTATATGACGGGGACCTGTCCCGATCTGCGGGGCGCCTGAGGGCGCTGTCTTGCGGATTTTCACTTTCCCAGTCATGGCGCAGCATATGAGCGAGGCTAATAATCCCATCGTCGAGGCGATCGAGGCGGAGGCCGTCCGGCGCCAGCGATCACGTGCTGTGCGCCCGATTGTCGGTCTGTTCCCCTTCGTGCTGCGCTACAAGACGACGCTGGTCTGCGCCTTTGTGGCGCTATGCGTGGCCACCGGTTCGACGCTGGTCGTGCCCATGGCGGCGCGGCGCTTGATGGATCAGGGTTTTTCCAAGGCGAGCGCCGGCTTTATCGATCAGTATTTTCTGGCGCTTATCGGTGTGGCGCTGGTGCTGGGCGTGTCGAGCGCGACGCGGTTTTATTTTGTGAGCTGGATTGGCGAACGCGTCGTCTCGGACCTGCGCGAGGCGGTCTATGCCCATGTGATGCGTCTGTCCCCGGCCTTCTTTGAAGTGACACGCACGGGCGAAGTGCTTTCGCGTCTGACAGCCGACACCACGCTCATCAAAACGGTTGTGGGTTCGTCGGCCTCGGTGGCGTTGCGCAACTTCTTCATGTTCATCGGTGCGGCCGTGATGATGGCGGTGACGAGCCCCTGGCTCTCGGCGCTGGTGCTGCTCGCCATTCCGATGATCATGCTGCCGCTGATCCTGATGGGGCGCTGGGTGCGTTCGCTGTCGCGCACCAGTCAGGACCGGCTGGCCGATACGAGCGCCATGGGCATGGAAACGCTTAACGCCATTCAGACCGTGCAGGCCTTTACGCATGAGAAGGTGGATACGAACCGCTTTGCCGCGGCTGTCGAAAGCGCCTTCACCAGCGCGACCCAGCGCATAACGGCGCGCGCCGTGCTCACGGCGCTTATCATGTTTCTCGGCATGACATCGGTTGTCGGGGTGCTGTGGTTCGGGGCCAAGGCCGTGCTTGCCGATCAGATGACGGGCGGGGCGCTGGTGCAGTTCATTCTCTATGCCGTCTTCGCAGCGGGCGCCCTGGCGGCCCTGTCGGAAGTCTGGGGCGATGTGCAGATGGCGGCGGGCGCAACGGAGCGTCTGATCGAATTGTTGCAGGTGAAGCCTGAAATCGCCGCGCCCGCACAGCCCAGGGCTTTGCCCCTGCCGCCGCGTGGCGACATCCGATTCAGCAATGTGACCTTTGCTTATCCGACGCGCCCGGATCGTTCGGCGCTGCATGATTATTCGCTGACCGTGAAGGCGGGCGAGACGGTGGCCCTGGTCGGGCCCTCCGGCGCCGGCAAGAGCACGGTCTTCCAGCTTTTGTTGCGCTTCTTCGATCCCCAGTCCGGCGCGATCACCCTTGATGGCGTTGGGCTGCGTGAGGCCGATCCGCAAGAGGTGCGGCAGCGTTATGCGCTGGTGCCGCAAGAGACAGTTGTGTTCGGCATGAGCGTGGCCGAGAATATCCGCTATGGGCGGCCCGACGCTTCGATTGAGGCTGTGCGCGAGGCGGCCAAAGCGGCGCGCATACATGATTTTATTGTCACCTTGCCACAGGGCTATGACACGCAGGTGGGCGAACGCGGCGTGACCCTTTCGGGGGGGCAGCGCCAGCGCATTGCCATTGCGCGCGCCATTCTGCGCGACGCCCCCGTGCTGCTGCTGGATGAGGCGACGAGCGCGCTCGATGCTGAATCCGAGACACTGGTTCAGGCAGCCCTGGAAGGGCTGATGAAAGGCCGCACAACGATTGTGATTGCGCATCGACTGGCGACGGTTCTGAAGGCTGATCGCATCATCGTCATGGATGAGGGCCGTGTCGTTGCCATGGGCACGCATGATGAACTTGTCAAGCAGGGCGGGCTTTATGCGCGTCTGGCGCGGCTGCAATTTGCGGGCGACCTCGTGCTGCGCGAACGCGGCGATTTTCTGGCCGGTCAGGTTGCTGGCGCGTAAGGGAGGGGATGAGATGCCGAAATATGTGAAGGGCGCGGTCTATGTGCTGCTCGCCTTGGGTTTCATTTGTGGCGTTCTCTATTGGCGGTTCCTGTCGGCGGCGGGATATTTCACGGCTGTCAAAGTGGATGTGCCGGCCGATTGCCGGGCCATTGCCTCGGTGCCGGGGCCGGAAGATATCGCCATTGATCGCGAACGCGGCATTGCCTATGTCTCGGCAACGGATCGCCGATTGGCGCGCTCCAATCTGCCCGGCGCCAAGGGCGTGCGCGGCGGGATTTATACAATTGATCTGACACGCGATGTGGCGGACTGGACGCTTGCTCCCGTGACACCTGCGACACCTGCCGATTTCCGTCCGCATGGGATCAGCCTCTTTGTGATGCCGGATGGGGCGCGGCGGCTCTTTGTCGTCAATCATCCTGCAGACGGTGGCCAGAGCATCGACATATTGGATGTGGCGGAAAACGGCGACCTCTCGCTTTTCAAAAGCGTCACCAGCCCCCTGCTTGTTTCACCCAATGATGTGGTTGCCGTGGGGCCGGACAATTTTTACGTGACGAATGATCACGGCACGCCCAGTGACAGCGGCAAGATGATTGATGATGTGCTACTGCTCGGCCATGCCAATGTCGTGCATTATGACGGCAAGACAATGAGCCAGGCGGCCGATGGTCTCGTCTATGCCAATGGCATCAATGCGAGTGCGGATGGACGGCATATCTATGTAGCGTCATCGCTCGGCATGGCCCTGCATGTCTATGATCGCGATCTCGTGAGCGGCAAGCTGACGGCGGTTGATTATGCAAGGCTCGGCACGGGCGTTGATAATATTGATGTCCAGCCTGATGGCTCGCTGCTGATCGCGGCTCATCCGCATATGCTTGACCTTCAGGCGCATGCCGCCGACCCCGGGAAATTGTCGCCCAGCCAGGTCGTGCGTGTGGTGCCCGGCGCGCAGGGGGGCGGGGAAGCGGCAACGATTTATCTCAATAATGGCGAAGAGATTTCAGCGGCAAGCGTCGCCGCCGGCTATCAGGACAAGATGCTGATTGGCGATATTTTTGATCCGAAGATTCTGGTCTGTCATCAGTCGCGCGAGATGAAGGCCTATTGAAGTCGTGGATGACCCGCCTGAAGCGGGTCATGACGGTGATAATCATTTGGCGCTCACCCCGGATTTATTCCCGGGGTGACTGGCGCCATTGTTTTTCACCGTTCGGTCAGCTTGAACTCGATGCGCCGGTTGCGCTTGAAGTCCTTGGGGTCGAGCGGCTGGAACTCGCCAAAGCCTGCGGCGACGAGATGCTCTGGCGGCACGCCTTGCGCGATCATGAATTTCACGACCTCAATGGCGCGCGCACTGGAGAGATGCCAGTTGGAGGGATATTGCGCGGTGTTGATCGGATTGGCGTCGGTATGGCCATCGACGCGCAAGACCCAGTGAATGTCGCCGGGGATTTCACTGGCGATCTGTTTCACGGCTTCGGCGATCTGCTGGAGGTCGGCGCGACCGGCGGGATTGATCTCGGCCGAGCCTGAGTCAAAAAAGATTTCCGATTGCATCGCGAAACGGTCGCCGACAATTTCGATGTCGGGCCGATCGCCAAGGATTTTGCGCAGCCGTCCGAAAAACTCGGAGCGATAGCGGGCAAGCTCCTGCACCTTCTGGGCAAGGGCGGCGTTGAGCCTGCGTCCCAGATCAGCGATCTGGGCCTGGCTCTCCCGGTCACGTTGTTCGGAGGCATCGAGGGCGTCTTCGAGCGTGGCAAGCTGACGGCGCAGGGCGGCGATCTGCTGATTGAGCAATTCGACCTGCGACAGGGCCTGATCGGAAATCTGCTTTTGTTTGCTGAGTTCGTCTTTCAGCGTTGTCACGGCATCACCCGCGCCAGCGCTCTCGCCGATTTTGGCGAGCAAGGCGTCCTTGTCGCTTTGCGCGGCGGCGAGCGAATCCTGCAAGGCGGCAATTGTTGTCTGCAGATCGGCCTTTTCGCTGCGCTCCAGCGCAAGCTGCGAGACGAGTTCGGCAATCTGGCTTTTCAGATTATCGAGGGCTGAGTCCTTGTTGGAGACAAGCTGGGTCAGGAAAAACTGCGTGATGACAAAAATCGTCAGCAGGAAAATCAGGACGAGCAAAAGGCTCGACAGGGCGTCCACAAAGCCCGGCCAATAGTCAACGGTGGGAGCGCCGCCGCGAATGCGCCTTCTGCCAATGGCCATGATTTATCCCTGCCTGCCGATTTTTTCTGCGAGGTCTTTCATGATGGGCTGCATGGCGAGCTGCTGTTCGGCAAGCTGGCGCACGAGCTGCTGCTCATTGCGAAGCTGCTCGGTCAGTGCTGTCACCTGACCGGCAAGCGCCATCAGCGCATTGGAATGGGCTGCGCTATCGGTGCCGCCGGTGAGCGCCTGTTCGATGCGTTGCAGGCGTTTGGTGGTGTCGCCCAGCATGCCGGGCGAAACAGGATCATCCGCCGAGAGATTGGTGACAGTGGAGAGCCATTCTTCCAGCTCGTTATAGAAGCGGTTTTGCGCTTGTCCTGCCTGCAGATCGAGAAAGCCGAGCACAAGCGAACCGGAGAGACCAAAGAGCGAGGAGGAAAAGGCCGTGCCCATGCCGCCAAGCGGCCCTTCAAGTCCGGCCTTCAGATTGGCAAAAACCGTGGCCGGGTCGGCGTCCTCGACATTGAGGGCATGGATGGTGGTGCCAACGGAGGTGACGGTGATGAGCAGGCCCCAGAAGGTGCCGAGCAGGCCGAGGAAAATCAGCAGGCCGATAGCGTAACGCGAGATTTCGCGCTGCTCTTCCAGACGTGAGCCGATGCTGTCGAGGAGCGAGGACAAAGAAAGCGCATTGAGCTGCATGCGGCCTTTGCGCTCACCGAGCATGGTTGCCATGGGTGCGAGCAGGCGGGGCGGCTTGGGCAGCGTCAGACCGGGATCGGCGCGGCGAAACTCGTTCACCCATTTCACTTCCGGGTTGAGGCTCAAGACCTGCCGGAAGGCATAGAGGATGCCGATGATGAGCACGCCGACGATCAGCCCATTCAGGCCGGGATTGTTCTTGAAGGCGCTTTGAATATCGGGCAGGAGGATCGCTGCGATGACGGCGACCAGACCAAGAAACAGCACCATGCGGGTGATATAGGCGCCGGGGCGGGAGAGCGCCGTGCCGTCATCATAGGATTTGGCCATTTGTATCGTCCTTGCTCCTCAGGGGCGACGCGGCTCAGCGCGTGGCAAACATGATATCAACGCGGTCGCGCGGACCATTATCCTGCGCGGCGGGGAAAGCGCGCACAACCAGCCGCTCCCCGGCAATGCCTCTGTCCAGCAGTTGCGCACGCACGGCGAGTGCGCGCTTGAGCGCGATGCGCCGAGGATTTGTGCTCTGGCCATTTTCCGTGTCGCCGCCATAGGCGCGGATTTCCAATCGTCCCATGCGGTGGCTGAAATCGCTCGCGAAGCTGTCGAGATCGGCGCGGGCTTGCGGCGACAAGACAGCCTCAGAGGGCGCGAACAGGATGCGGGCAAGAGCCGGAACGGGCGTCGGCAAATCGGGATCGACATCGCCCATGACGTGTGCGGCGGCGCCAAGTTCGCGGTCCACTGTCTCGATGCTTCTGGAATCAGGCGTGCTGGCCTCTGCCTGCGACAGGAGGATCAGGGGTAGAATGAGGATGAGGCGCGCGCGAAGACCGATCATGAACGCTACCAGGATGTGCAGGCCAGAAGTCTGAAATGTCGAAGGCAAGGTCAGTCTAGGCGCGAATGAGACGTGCGAACAGACCTCCCGGCATCGCCGCAGCAATGTTCGGGCATCATGGTAAGGAAATCGGGCAAAAATTTGACCCGGCTGGTTTCACGCCGCGCTGTGGGCGTGTTTCAGCGCCGTGGCAAGCTGCTTCATCAGAAGCTCATTGCCCGCCACGATGCTGCCTGAGGCGAGCATGTCTTCGCCACCGGCGAGATCGGCAACATAGCCGCCGGCTTCGCGCACCAGAACGATGCCTGCGGCCATGTCCCAGGGGGCAAGATTTGCTTCCCAATAGCCATCGAAACGGCCCGCCGCAACATAGGCAAGGTCGAGCGAGGCGGCGCCCATGCGGCGCACACCGGCTGATTCAGCCATGACCTTGCGAAGCTCTGTCAGGAAGAGCTCGTGGCCGGGGCGGCCAAGATTGGGGATGCCGCAGGCGATGACGGACTGGCTGAGTTCGCGTCTTGCGGCCACGCGGATACGGCGATCATTGAGAAAGGCGCCTGCGCCTTTCTCGGCGGTGAAGAGTTCATCCGTGATCGGATTGTAAACAACGCCCGCAACAATGACGCCATCGCGCTCAAGGCCAATCGAAATGGCAAATTGAGGAATTGAATGCAGGAAGTTGGTGGTGCCATCCAGCGGGTCAATGATCCAGCGATGCGATTTGTCGGGGCCTTCAACGATGCCGCCTTCTTCCATGAGAAAGCTGTAGCCGGGGCGCGCCCTGGACAGCTCCTCAAAGATTGTCTTTTCGGCCTTGCGATCCGCCGCCGTGACAAAGTCCCCCGGGCCCTTGACGGAGACCTGAAGATTTTCGACCTCGCCAAAGTCGCGCTGAAGCCCGCGCGCCGCCTTGCGGGCAGCGGCGATCATGACGCTCATAACGGGTGTGTGGCGGGCCATGGGGCTTTCTCGCGCGGCTGATCAATCGGCGCGGCGCAGATAGGTGATTTCATTGGTGTCAACGACGATACGTTCGCCAACGCCAACAAAGGGGGGAACCATGACGCGAACGCCATTTTCGAGAATAGCGGGTTTGTAGGACGACGTTGCCGTCTGACCCTTGACGGTGGGTTCTGTCTCGGTGATTTCGAGCGTCACCTGATCGGGCAACGAAATGCCAAGCGCCTTGCCTTCGTGGCTTTCGACCGTGACCTTCATGCCGTCCTGAAGAAAGGCCGCACGTTCGCCAACCCAGTCGGTCGCCAGTTCGATCTGCTCATAGGTTTCATTGTCCATGAACGTCAAAACGCCATCGGTCTCGTAGAGAAACTGGTAGTCCTTCTGCTCAAGACGAATGCGCTCAACCGTTTCAGCCGACCGGAAGCGCTCATTGAGCTTGCGGCCATCGACCAGATTTTTCAGTTCAACCTGCGCGAAGGCACCGCCCTTGCCGGGTTTGACGTGTTGCACCTTGACGGCGGCCCAGATGCCACCTTGATGCTCAATCACATTGCCGGGGCGAATTTCATTGCCATTGATCTTCATGGTCGTTCTCGAATGTTGGTCGATTATTGGCTGGGGCCGCTCCCTCCTGTCGCGTTGCCGCACGCCGAAAGACGCGCCGCAGCGCGCATGGCAGACAGGATGAAGAGACCGATGGGCGCTCTGATAGCATCAAGGGCAGCCAAGGCCAACGCATTTCGCGCCGTGGCTGCGTGGGGGATACTTATTTGACAGCTTTTTTATCGGTTTTGGCCGGGGTTTTGGCGCTGCCCGATGTGAGCTGCTTGATCTGACCATCGACCTTGGCCTGAATTTCCGTGGTGATTTCAGGCTCGATCACGGTACGCAGGGTCTTGTCCTCATAGCCGCTTTTCTCGGCAATGGTGAGCCAAAGCAGGGCCGCAGAGACATCACGCGTGACGCCCTGGCCGAGATAATAGAGGCGCGCGAGCTTGTCCTGCGCCAGACCATCGCCGCGCAGGGCGGCTTCGGTGAACCATTTGGCGGCTGTCGTCTCATCCTTGTCGACGCCTGTACCATCCAGATAGGCAAAGCCGAGTGCCGTCTGGGCGCCGGGCAAGCCGGCCTTGGCCGCATCGCGCAGGCGAATGGCGGCCAGCTGCGGATTCTTCTCAACACCGGTGCCATCCTGAAGCATGAGGCCCAACTGGTAAGCGGCTTCGGTATGGCCCTGATCGGCTGCGAGCTCGAAGAGGTAGGCGGCGCGTTTCATATCCTGCGGCTTGCCCTTGCCAGACGCATAGAGCGAGCCGAGATAATATTGGCCACTGGCATTGCCGGATTTGGCTGAGGCTTCAAAAAATTTGCCGGCCTTGTCCAAATCGACGGGACCGCCATTGCCGGAGAGATACATCAGGCCCAATTCGGCCTGCGAGGCGGCATGGTTTTGCGCTGCGGCTGCTTCAAAGAGTTTATGGGCTCCAACCGGATCGGGCTTCATGCCGATGCCGAGCATGGTGAGCATGCCGAGCGCATATTGGGCACCGGCATCACCCTGATCGGCGGCTTTGCGAAACCACTTGGCCGCTTCTTTCGGATCGGCTTTCACGCCAGCGCCGTTGTTATAGATTGTACCGAGAAGGACTTGGGCGTTGAGATCGCCTTTTTCAGCGAGCGGTTTTGCCAGCTTGAGCGCATCGGCGAACTTGCCTGCGGCATAGGCGCTTTTGGCAAGGGCGAACGGATTGTCCGGCTTGGTGCTTGAGGGGGCGGTCGTGGTTGTTTCGGCGCGGGCCATGACAGGCGTCGCGAGCAGCACACAAGCCATTGCGAGTCTTGCGAGCATTCCAAGAATGCGCATGGGCCGGTGGCGTGAAGCATGATGCGCTGAAACTGGAAACTCACGCATGTAGAGGGCTTTCTTCGATCATGATGCGGTTGAAGTGGCGAACGGCTGCGGCTGGACCATCTGCATGGCTCCAGACACCGGCCGAGACAGCGAGAAAATCGGCGCCAGCTTTTACGAGGGGGGCGGCGTTTTCAGTCGTGATGCCACCAATGGCAACGCAAGGGATTTCAAATATCTCGGACCACCAGGTCAGAATCTCGGGTTCGGCCCTAGTCTTTGCTGTTTTTGTGTCAGTATCGTAAAAGGCACCAAAGGCGACATAATCCGCGCCTTGTTCTCCCGCCAGCATCGCCGTGTGGCGCTCGTTATGGCAGGTCACGCCAATAATTTTGTCCGCCCCCATCAGCTTGCGCGCCTCGGCATAGGCCATGTCGCTCTGGCCGATATGCACACCATCAGCATCCATGTCGGCGGCTATGGCAACGGCATCATTGATGAGGAAGGCGGCATCATATGATTGGACCAGCGGCATCAAAATCTCGGTCGCCTTGCGAATGGTATCGGCATCGGCCGTGCGATCGCCCTCCGACTTGAGGCGCAATTGCACGCAGGCAACATCGCCCCCATCCAGTGCCGCCTTCATCGTGTCAAGGAAGGCAACGGGATTGAGCCGTGGCGGCGTTATCAAATACAGGCGGCAGCGAAGATCATCAGACATGGGCGATGTTGTAGCGCGAAGTGGTGATTTGCGCACCCTCTTACCAGATTCATTGGTTAAGGCAGGAATTAGAGTCGGCAGTGTCGGCTCACTACCAACCCAAATCTTGCGCGGGCAAGATGGTTCTGTCGATCTTCAATAGTCTGAATATCTATCTGGTCTTCTGGGCGGATCGAGGTTCTGGCGTCGTAGATCGAAACGTATTTCTCGGAAGACAGCAGAAGGGCCGCTAGAACAAGGCTGATAGGTTCTCGATCGCTAGGTTTACGAAGCGAGGTGGCAAGGTCTTTGGCGGATCATTTTGGAGGAAGTTTACTACACGACGCGCAAGGTCGGCAGAGATCGCTTCCCGTTGCTGTGCCGCTGCTAGCTCTTGTGGCAGGAAGGTCGTCACGCGGGAACAATCAAGAAAGCAATCGTGTGAAAGTGCGTCATGATCAGTGGCGGTGAGCTGGAATTGCCCGATACCGTGACGCTGGGAATTTGTGTTAATCCAAAAGAAGAGGTTTTCAGCCGAGCAGATACAAAGTGCTAGCTTGTCTTTCGGCGGGCGAGCAAGTGTTGTGTAAATTACGTAAATGCGCCCTAAAATCACAGAACACCATAGCTCGCGAACTCCCGCGCCTCGGCGACGACGTCTTCCCGACCTTCGCCCTCATCAATCATGTGCTCATAGTCCATTGGGCCATTGGCAGGCGCATCAAGCCACGCACGTTCTTGATGTGTCAGGCTCGAAAGTGCACCAAAGTTATGGCTTTGGCAAAACACAATCGCTTCGTCCAAGCATTCCAGATCGCTCGGTGACAAGGCATCCAAGTCGGGTTCGCGCTGTGCGGCGAGAAGAGGATAGGGATCACGTTTGATTGAGAGCGCAGCCATAATCGCATCAGGGTCGCCAGCTTGGTCGAGCTTGCCCTTTATGAAATCATAGAGCGTCGAAGGCACTGGGCCGTTCGGCATGGCAATGAAGGTGTCTCCAACAATAGGGCGCGCGTAGCGATTGAGGTGCTTTTTTTCAGCGAAGAAAAGAACCTTGGCGGCGAAGAACGCGGTCAAGCGTGGCCATTTCGACGCGACATAGGTCAGCGCCTCCACACCCTTCTTTTCGTTGAACTGGAATCGTAACATGTCTGATTTCATGAGTGGTAAAGTCCCACAAAATCCTTGACTTGTCATCTCGAATATGGCGCTCCACCCGAGCTTGAGAGCCGGTGGCCGGTTCATAGCGCGTCCCCACGATTTGAAGCTGGGCACTCGACTCGACAATTGCAGCGAAAAGGCCGGTATCAGGCCGCTTTTTCCATCTGGCTCTGCCATTTTCCAAGGGCCGCAAAGCTGTTCATCTTGGCGCGATGCAGGAAGGCGGCCTGGCCTGCCGCGACGTTTTCCGGCTTGCCGCCCCATGCCTTGAGCGGGGCGGCTTGCAAGGCGCGTCCATAAGAGAAGGACATGGCCCAGGGGAAGCCGCCGATCTGGTTCATGGCGTTGAGATGGGCTGTGGCATCTTCATCCGACTGGCCGCCCGAGAGATAGACGATGCCCGGAATGGCGGCGGGGACGGTGCGCTTGAAGACCGCGATTGTCCTTTCGGCCACTTCGCCGACGCTTGCCTGCACAGGGCATTTCTTGCCGGCAATGACCATGTTCGGTTTCAGGATCGTGCCTTCGAGGCGCACGCGATGGGCGGCGAGATGGGCGAAGAGGGCGCGCAATGTGGTTTCGGTCACTTCGGCGCAACGCTCGATCGTATGACCGCCATCCATCAGGACTTCAGGCTCGACGATCGGGACGATCCCGGCTTCCTGGCACAGTGCGGCGTAGCGGGCGAGCGCTTCGACATTGGCCTCAATGCAGCCCGTGGACGGAATGCCCTCGGCAATGTCGATGACAGCGCGCCATTTGGCGAAGCGTGCGCCCAGTGCGTAATACTCGGCAAGGCGTTCGCGCAGACCATCGAGACCTTCGGTGATCTGCTCACCGGGGAAGCCCGCCATGGGCTTGGCACCGGCATCGACCTTGATGCCGGGGATGGAACCTGCCTGCCTGATGAGATCGACGAGCGGTGTGCCGTCCTTGGCTTTCTGGCGAATGGTTTCATCGTAAAGGATGACGCCAGACACGCAGTGGCGCATCGCCTCTTCGGTGCGGAAAAGCATTTCGCGATAGTCGCGGCGGTTCTCCTCGGTCGAAGCAAGATTGATGGCGTCAAAGCGCTTCTTGATGGTGCCGGAGCTTTCATCAGCAGCAAGAATGCCCTTGCCGGGTGCGATCATGGCTTGGGCAATGGATTCAAGTGTCTCAGTCATGGGGTCCCCACTGGAATGAACGGTCTTCGGTTTGTCGGCCGGGGCATTGGCATTGATCGCCGCCCTCGCATTATCTCAGTTCGTTTCAAGCGCGGCAACGCCCGGCAATTCAACACCTTCCATCCATTCGAGGAAGGCACCGCCTGCCGCTGAAACATAGGTGAACTCGTCCGCCACGCCCGCCTTGTTGAGCGCGGAAACCGTGTCGCCACCGCCTGCGACCGAAATAATGGTGCCGGCCTTTGTCAGTTCTGCGACACGCCGGGCCGCCCCGCTCGTGCCAAAGTCAAAGGGTGGAATCTCGAAAGCGCCGAGCGGTCCGTTCCAAAGAACGGTTTTGGCCCTGGCAAAGCGCGCCGAGAGATCGTCGAGTGTTTTGGGTCCGACATCGAGGATCATCATGTCATCGGGCACATCGTCGATGGAGACGAAGCGCGAGGCGGCGCCGGCCTTGAACTCGCTGGCAATCGCGACATCAATCGGCAGAACGATTTCGCAGTTTGCGGCCCGCGCGTTCGCCATGATGTGGCGGGCTGTATCAAAGAAGCTGGTTTCGCAGAGCGACTTGCCGACCTTCTTGCCTTGAGCGGCCATGAAGGTATTGGCCATGCCGCCGCCGATGACGAGCACTTCGACGCGCTTGACGAGATTGCCGAGCAGCGAAATCTTGGTGGAGACTTTCGCCCCGCCGACAATCGCCATGACGGGCCGGGCCGGATTGCCCAATGCCTTATCAAGTGCGGCAAGTTCGGCTTCCATGGCGCGGCCTGCATAAGAAGGCAGGAAATGCGTGATGCCTTCGGTCGAGGCATGGGCACGATGAGCGCAGGAAAAAGCGTCATTGACATAGACGTTGCCGAGTGTGGCGAGTGCTTCGGCAAAGACCGGATCGTTGTTTTCCTCACCGGCATGGAAGCGGGTGTTTTCCAGCACGATGATCTGGCCCGGGGCCAGCGCCTTGATCGTCTGGTTGACCGCTTCGCCAATGCAATCGCTGGCAAAGGCGACTTTCTGGCCGACAAAGGGTTCCATCGCGCGGGCCACGGGTTCCAGCGAATATTCGGCTTCCGGCGCGCCTTTGGGGCGACCAAAATGCGAGAGCACAATCACGCGGGCCCCGCGCGCGGCGAGTTCAACCAGTGTCGGTGCAACGCGCTCAATGCGGGTGGTGTCTGTCACGACGCCATCCTGAATGGGCACATTGAGATCGGCGCGGAGCAGAATGCGCATGCCGCGCAGACTGACGGCCTTGAACATATCGTCGAGTGTTTTGTAGCGCGCCATGATGCTTGCCCTCACCTCAAGGTCAGAGAAGCTTGCCCATGGCAACAGCCGTGTCGCCCATCCGGTTGGAGAAGCCCCACTCATTGTCGTACCAGGCGAGGACGCGAACGAGCTTGCCCTCGATCACCTGGGTCTGGGTGAGGTCGAAGGTTGAAGAGGCCGGATTGTGATTGAAGTCGATCGACACATTCGGCTCATCGGTCGTTGCCAGAATGCCTTTGAGCGGACCCTTGGCAGCGGCGATGATGGCGGCGTTGACTTCCTCGGCGGTAACGTTCTTCTTTGCGGTGAAGACAAGGTCAATGACCGAGACATTGGGCGTGGGCACGCGGATTGAGGTGCCATCAAGTTTGCCCTTGAGTTCGGGCAGCACGAGGCCGACGGCCTTGGCCGCACCTGTCGAGGTCGGGATCATCGACACGGCAGCAGCGCGCGCACGACGCGGATCGCTGTGCAGCGTGTCGACCGTGTTCTGGTCGCCGGTATAAGAATGGATGGTTGTCATGTAACCCTGCTCGATGCCGCATGAGGCATTGAGAACCTGTGCGACCGGGGCAAGGCAATTGGTCGTGCAAGAGGCGTTGGAAACGATCTTGTGCGACTTCTTCAGCTCCTTGTGGTTGACACCGTAAACAACCGTCAGGTCGCTATCCGTGCCGGGCGCCGAAATCAGAACCTTCTTGGCGCCTGCGGTCAGATGCATGGCGGCTTTTTCACGCGCAGTGAAGAGGCCAGTGCATTCGAGCGCAATATCAACGCCCAGCTCTGCCCAGGGCAGCTTGGAAGGGTCACGCTCGGCGATGACCTTGATCGGGCCACGGCCCAGATCCATCGTTGATTTGGTGGTCTTGATCTTGCCGGGGAATGGTCCGTGCACGGAGTCATATTTCAACAGCAGGGCATTGGCGTCGACCGAGCCCAGATCGTTGATGGCAACAACTTCGATGTCCGTGCGTCCCGATTCCGCGATGGCACGAAGCACAAGACGCCCGATCCGACCAAAACCATTTATCGCAACCCGCACAGCCATTCTTATATTCTCCTGAGATTGGTTTATCCCACGCTTACCTTGCTTCGAGGCAATCCTTGGCGGCCTGCACGGCGGCTTCGGGCGTGATGTTGAAGTGTTTATAGAGGTCCTTGGCCGGCGCACTGGCGCCAAAACCGGTCATGCCGACAAAGCCGCCTTCAGGTCCGATATATTTGTCCCAGCCATAGCGTAGTGCGGCTTCAATGGCGACCTTGACGGTGCCCTTGCCAAGAATATCGGCGCGATATTCGGGCGACTGCTCGTCAAAGAGATTGGTGCAGGGCATGGAGACAACACGTGTCGGAATGCCGTCCTTTTCGAGAATCTTCTGCGCTGCAATCGCAATTTCGATTTCCGAGCCGGTGGCGATCAGTGTGACTTCGGCTTTGCGGGAGGCGGGGATGAGTTCATAACCGCCGCGGGCGCAGAGATTCTCGTCGGTGTGCTCAATGCGCACCGTCGGCAGGTTCTGGCGCGAGAGGGCGAGAATGGAAGGTGTTTCTTTTGCTTCCAGCGCCATCTGCCAGCATTCCGCCGTTTCGACGGCATCGGCGGGACGGAAGACATAAAGATTGGGCATGACGCGCATCGCCGCCAGATGCTCGACCGGCTGATGGGTGGGTCCATCTTCCCCCAGACCGATCGAGTCATGCGTCATGACATAGATGACCCGCTGCTTCATGAGCGCCGAGAGGCGAATGGCCGGGCGACAATAATCCGTGAAGACAAGGAACGTACCAGAATAAGGAATGAGGCCCTTATGCAGCGCGATGCCGTTCATGGCGGCGGCCATGCCGTGCTCGCGGATGCCGTAATGGATGAAACTGCCCGAGAAGTCATCCGGCGTCACAGCCTTCTGATCCTTGGAGCGGGTGTTGTTGGAACCAGTCAAGTCAGCCGAGCCGCCGATGGTTTCGGGCAGCACGGCATTGATGACATTGAGGGCTTCCTCGGAGGATTTGCGCGTGGCCCAGCTTGGCTTTTCAGCCGAGAGCTTCTTCTTGAAGGCGATGATTGCCTTGTCGAGATCGGCGGGCAAGTCACCGGCCTGACAACGCTCGAAAGTGGCGCGCTTTTCCGCATCAAGCGCGGCAAAGCGGGCTTCCCAGGCGGTGCGGGCCTTGGCATTGCGCAGGCCAACCAGACGCCAGGCATCGAGCGTGTCGCTCGGAATGACAAAGGGCTCGGCCGACCAGCCGAGTTCAGCGCGGGTGAGGGCGATTTCTTCCGCGCCAAGCGGCGAGCCATGCGATGAGGATTTGCCACGCTTGTTGGGCGAGCCATAGCCGATCACGGTGCGGCAGGCGATGAGCGAGGGCTTGTTGGACCGACGTGCAGCTTCAATGGCCTGCGTGATCGCGTCAGCATCATGTCCATTGACGCGGACGGCATCCCAGCCAGCCGCTTCAAAACGCTTCAAGGCGTCGCCCGATTCCGACAGGCTCAGCGGGCCGTCAATCGAGATTTCGTTATCGTCATAAAGAACGATGAGCTTGGCAAGTTTCAGATGGCCGGCAAGGCTGATCGCTTCATGGCTGATGCCTTCCATGAGGTCGCCGTCGGAGGCGATGACATAGGTGAAGTGGTCGGAGATTTCGCTGCCATAGCGCGCGGCGAGCAAACGCTCGGCCATGGCCATGCCGACAGCCGTGGAAATACCCTGACCGAGCGGTCCGGTTGTCGTTTCGATACCGGCGGCGTGACCAAATTCAGGGTGGCCGGCAGTGCGGCTGCCGAGCTGACGGAAATTCTTCAGTTCCTCAATCGTCATGTCTTCATAGCCGAGCAGGTAATGCAGGGCATAAATCAGCATGGAGCCGTGACCGGCTGACAGGACAAAACGATCGCGATCAGGCCATTGCGGATTGCGCGGGTCGATTTTCAGAAAACGCGTGAAGAGCACCGTCGCGATGTCGGCCGCGCCCATGGGCATGCCGGGGTGACCCGAATTGGCGGCCTGAACGGCATCCATGGCGAGCGCGCGGATGGCATTGGCCATGGCGTTGTGGCTCGCGCCTGAGGTTGCGCTGACATTGGCGGCGGATGTGTTCGTTGGCGTCATCTGTCACTCATTAGGGCGGACGTCCGAGACCGGGGACGGGTATCTGAGGCCTGGACCCGTCAGATGCCAGGATCTGGTTTCGGGCCTGTGGCGGGGTCAAGCGATCAATCAGCTCTGTCAATAAGTGGCGACTCGTTCAGCCACTCATTCCGGGCTCTCCCGAGAGCGGCGCCACATTGACCATGCGACTCTAATTGAGTCAATGGTGGTTTGGGGGTGGTTTGGGGGTGGTTTGGGGGTGGTTTGGGGTCTTTTGGCGCAAAACAGGGCCGCATTTACGCGATATATGTCCGGTTGTGGTGCCATTTTCGGGCTGACATTGACCTTGTTTCCGCCCCGCGCCTATCTTGGCGTCTGTGAGGCCGATGTGCCGCCCGTTGGGCATGTGCGTGAAATGCGGTTTTGAAGCCTGGGCATGATAAATGAGCAAACTTGATTCAGCGACTGACCACTTTTCCCAGGCGCTTGACCGGCTGGAAGCCGGCATCAATCGCCAATCCTTGCGCCTGCAATCGGCGATGCGCACGCAGGACGAGGTCGACCGTCTGAAGACGGATCGATCAGGGCTGGCGGAGGAACTGGATCAGATGAAGGCCGAGGCGCGGCGTCTGAACGAGCTCAATGAGCGTGCCTCGGCAACGCTGGCTGAAGCGATTGAGGGTATCCGCGAGGTTTTGTCCGAGAATGAATGATGTGCCAGTTCGCCAGTGCGAGGTGTCTCCATGGGTCAGGTAACCGTTTCCATCAATGAGCGTTCCTATTCTGTGGCCTGTGGCGATGGCGAGGAAGGCCATGTCCGTGAACTGGCGGGCTATATCTCCAAGCAAGTCACAAATCTGGCCCAGGAAGTGGGGCAGGTGGGCGATGCCAGGCTATTGCTGATGGCTGGCCTCATCATTACCGATGAGCTTTCGGAGGCCTTGCAGAAGATCAAGATGCTGGAAGGCGAGATTGCAACGCTGAGCAGCGCCAGGTCGCTCGCCTCTGACCGCAATCGCGACACGGAGAATGCGCTGGCTGACGTGCTGGAAGGGGCGGCACGGCGAATTGAGGAGCTTTCGCGCCGCCTTGAGGCTGTTTGAAGCCAAAATCTGAACCGGTGCGAGGGTCTTCGTCTCTGTCATTGCGAGCGCAGCGAAGCAGTGACGGCAAAAAGCTGACAAATTGTTACTTGCCTGGGGCCGTCCCGAAGCCGATATGCGGATTATCTTGACCTTGGGGCCTGATGGGGCCGATAGAATGGTGCCGGGCTCTGCCTGTCTCGTTAGGAACACACATCTCTCGGGGCCTTACGTTTCTCAAGGGAGCTGTCCCTGAGGTTGACCCTGGTCTTCTTCACACGGCGCCCACCTACTTAGGTAGGTCTCCGAGGAACAGCTTCCGACGGTCTAGGCGGACCCACTTTCTCAGCGCCCCCGTTTGGCGGGCACCCCATGCTTCTCAGGGGTTTCGGCACATGACCACTCAAACCGATCCCATGGACGCCAAGTCGGCGGCGCGCGATACGGCGCGGCTCGCCCGTGTCGAGGCGCAGGTTCAGGCCGGACCGGCTGCCACCTCGCATTTTGCCGCGCATTTTTTCAAGTCGGTCGCCCCCAGGCATGGCAGATCCATTGCGGCCTATGCGCCGATGGGGACAGAGGCTGATCCGGGTGATATCCTGAGCCGGGCCCATGAACTGGGTCATGTTTGCGGCCTGCCGCGCATTGTTGCCAGGGGCGAGGCGCTTGCTTTTCATCGCTGGCAACCCGGCGATGTGCTGGTGCCGGGCCCCCATGGCACGCGCGAACCTGCCCTCACAAAACCCCCGATCAGGCCGGATGTCCTGATCGTGCCGCTTCTGGCCTTTGATGCCACAGGGCATCGGCTTGGTTATGGCGGGGGTTATTATGACCGCACGATTGCCAGCCTGCGGGCTGATGGCAGGCCGCTTTTAGCGCTGGGGCTTGCCTTTTGCGCGCAAGAAGTCGATCAACTCGAGACGGGCCCCCATGATGAGCGGCTTGATGGAGTCATATGCGAAAAGGGCGTGCGCTTTTTTGCGGCGGCACGCGGAGTATAGGCATGAAGTTTCTGTTTCTGGGCGATCTGGTGGGTCGTGCTGCACGCGATGTCGTGATTGCCGAAATGCCGCGGTTGCGCCGCGAACTGGGCCTCGATTTTGTCATTGTGAATGGCGAGAATGCGGCGGGCGGTTTTGGCATTACCGGCGCGATTTGCGACGAATTGTTTGATGCGGGTGTGGATGCGATCACGCTGGGCAATCACGCCTGGGATCAGCGCGAGGCGCTTGTCCATATCGAGCGTGAACCGCGCCTGATCCGCCCGGTGAACTTTCCCAAGGGCACGCCGGGACGCGGCGCGAGCCTTCTGGAAACGCCAACGGGTGAGCGCGTTCTCGTCATCAATGCCATGGGTCGTGTGTTCATGGATGCGCTGGATGATCCTTTTGCGGCGATTGATGCCGAGCTTGAAGCCTGTCCACTCGGCTTGGCGGCGGATGCGATCATTGTCGATCTGCATTGCGAAGCGACATCGGAGAAAATGGCCATGGGTCATTTTTGCGATGGCCGGGCGAGTCTGGTTGTCGGCACCCATAGCCATGTACCGACGGCAGACGCGCAGGTTTTGCCGGGTGGCACCGCCTATCAGACGGATGCGGGGATGTGCGGTGATTATAATTCTGTCATCGGTATGGAGAAGGACGAGCCTATCCAGCGCTTCCTGACCAAGATCCCGAGCGGTCGCTTTCAGCCTGCCATGGGGCCTGCGACACTGTGCGGCGTGTTTGTTGAAACGGATGCTGCGAGCGGCCTTGCCAAGCGCATCGAACCCGTGCGGATCGGGGGTCGTTTGAAACAGACGATGCCAATAGCTTAAGGCGGAGAGGGTTCTTCATGCGGATCGTGATTGCCGGCAATTACAACGAGAAGAAGGCCGGTGCCAATTTCTACGCCACCATCCGCAAGCTCTCGAACGGCTTTACGCGCAATGGCCATGGCGTCATTGCCTATTCAGATCGCGATGTGGCGCGCGAGGAAAGCGGCTATGGCATCGGACGGCGCGGCAATGCCGGCGCCAATGCCCGGTTGATCGAGTTGGCCGGCAACTTCCGGCCCGATCTGCTGGTGCTGTTTCATGCCGATAAAATAAGCAATGAAACGATCCTGACCATTCGCCGGATGCTGCCCGCGATGCGCGTTGCGGTGGTCAATCTTGATCCGATTTTTCTCAGCGAAAATCCGCCCCGCATTCGACGTTTTGCCGAGGTCGCGGATATTACCTTCATCACCACGGCGGGCGAACATCTCGCTCCCTTTGCCAGTTCCACGCATCGCATCGCCTTCATGCCCAATCCGACGGATGCCTCGATTGAATCGATGCAAATTTTTGCCCGAGGGGATCAGCCTTACGATCTTTTTTGCAGCATTGGCAGCGAGAAGGGAACGCCCTGGCGTGGTGAAACCTTGCGGGCGATTGCAGCGACAGTGCCGGAATGCAAAACGGCGTTTTACGGACTTGAGGGCAAACCCGCCGTCTTCGGTCAGGGCTATTTCGACGCCATGGCGCAGGCCAAAATGGGCCTCAATCTCAACCGGGCCGATGATCATCACCTCTATTCATCGGACCGGCTGGCGCAATATGCGGGCAATGGCCTGCTTGTCTTTGTGGCGCGCTCAACGGGCTATGACGCGATATTTTCAGATGATGAGTTTGTGTTTTTCAGGGACCGCGCCGAGCTTGCCGACAGGCTGCGTTTCTTCCTGGAGAATGATGGCGAGCGCCAACGCATCGCCCGCAATGGTCATGCGCGCTATCACCTGATTTTCAATGAGCGCGCGATTGCCCGCTATGTCGAGGAAATGACCTTTGAGCGGCCGCTCTCGCCTGACTATGGCTGGGTGAGTGACTGTTATGGCGGTTGATGGATGCCGATCCGATTCCAGTCTTGAGGGCCGGGAGGGCGCCCCGTCGCTTGCATCTTATGGTGGGCAAAAAGACACCGGACGGAGCGCCGGCCCCCGCTTCTGCGAAGGCGCATCCCGTTGCGTGGCGTGGGCACACCGCGAAACCGGGACTGCGACATGCTCGATTTGGCATAGGGGCTGGGCAGACCCTCCGATCCATCGAACTATCCGAAAGTACTACCAATTTCCCAAAAAATGGTAAAATAAATACATCCATTTATTTATATATCGATTTTTCCGGGCCAAAATCAGATGAGACGCCATCATTTGCCAAAGCTGGATTTTGCCCGGAGCGCCGCTTATAAAGGCGCCAAATCAACGGCAATTTCTGCGGACCTTGCCTCGGCATGCGCCAGACGCGCCTGTCCGCTGAATTCTCGACCCATTTGGAGACCCCATGGCTGGCCATTCCCAATTCAAGAACATCATGCATCGCAAGGGTGCGCAGGATAAGAAGCGCGCCAAAATCTTCGCGAAGCTGGCCAAGGAAATCACCGTTGCGGCCAAACTCGGTCTGCCGGACCCGGCCTTCAATCCGCGCCTGCGCGCCGCCATTCTGGCAGCGCGTGCGGAAAACATGCCGAAAGACAATATCGAGCGCGCGATCAAAAAGAGCACCGATCAGGGCGGCGAGAATTATGACGAGGTTCGCTATGAGGGCTTTGGGCCGGGCGGCGTCGGCGTCATCATTGAAACGCTCACCGATAATCGCAATCGCACGGCTGGCGAAGTGCGCTCCATTTTTTCCAAGAATGGCGGCAATCTGGGCGAAACCGGCTCGGTCTCCTTCATGTTCGATCATCTTGGTGCGATTGAGTTTGATGCCAAGGTGGCGAGCGCCGACGAGATGATCGAAGCCGCGATTGAAGCGGGCGCTGATGATGTGCAATCAGGCGAGGAGGTGCATGAGCTTTTCTGTGCGCCTGATTCGCTCCACGAAGTCGTCAAAGTGCTGGAGGCCAAATATGGCGAACCGCGCTCGGCCAAAATGGTCTGGAAGCCGCAGAACCTGATCGGGATTGATGATGAGAAAGGCGAGAGCCTGCTCAAAATGCTCGAAGCGCTGGACGACAACGACGATGTGCAGCAGGTTTATGCGAACTTCGAATTGTCCGATTCGCTGATGGAAAAGATGTCTGCCTGATTGGCGGATTTCGCGCCAGCGCTTCGGCCGCGATCAGACCGGCAAGGAGCGCATGGTGCCCCGGCCCAGCCAGACGAGATTTCTCGGGATCGATCCCGGTTTGCGCTTCATGGGCTGGGGTGTGATCGAGCTTGTCGGCACCAAACTCACGCATGTGGCCAATGGTGTGGTGACGTCCAGCGACAGGTTGAGCCTCGCCGAGCGCCTCGTGCAGCTTGAAGCCGGGCTTGTCGAGGTGATTGAGGCCTATGCACCGCATTCGGCGGCGGTCGAAAACGCCTTTGTGGCGCGCGATGCGGCAGCGGCCTTGAAACTCGGTCAAGCGCGGGCTGTGGCGCTGCTTGTGCCGTCACGGGCAGGGCTTCCCGTTGCCGAATATGCGCCCAATCATGTCAAGAAGGCGGTTGTCGGCGCGGGTCATGCCGGCAAGGGGCAAATCCAGATGATGGTGGAAATGCTGCTGCCTGGCTGTCATGCGCTGAATGAACATGCCGCCGATGCGCTGGCGATTGCGATCTGTCATGCCCATGCAGGCGCGGGCGAAGCCCGCGTGGCGCAGGCCCTGATGCGCGAGGCGGCGGGGCGATGATCGGCAAGTTGCGCGGCCTCATCGACAGCAAGGGCGAAGACTGGGCGATCATTGATGTGGGTGGCGTCGGCTATCACGTCACCTGTTCGCGGCGCACGCTTGATGCCTTGCCGGGTGAAGGGGGCGCGGCGACCCTGTCGATTGAAACAAAAGTCAGTGACGACGCAATCCGTCTTGTCGGTTTTGTGAATGATCTTGAACGCGACTGGTTCCGCTTGTTGCTGTCGGTGCAGGGCGTGGGCACGCGCGTGGCGCTTGGCGTTCTGAGCACCTTGACGCCGGATGATCTCGCCCGCGCCATCGCGCAGGACGACAAGAAAGCCGTTTCGGCGGCGCCGGGCGTGGGGCCAAAAGTTGCCACCCGCATCGTGAGCGAACTCAAAGACAAAGCCCCTGTTGGCCAGAGCTTCTTTGTGACGCAACCGGCGGGCGCTGCGAATCTGCCTGTTGAAGCGGCTGGCGCGACGCGCGATGCGGTTTCGGCGCTGGTCAATCTCGGCTATCAACCGCAACAGGCGGCAATGGCCATTGCGGCAGCGGCCCAAAAACTGGAGCCTGATGCCGGGGCCGAGCAGCTTATCCGTCTGGGCCTGAAGGAACTGGCGCGATGAGCGAACGTCTGGTGAGCGCGGCAAAGATGGAAGAGGATGCGCTGGAGCGCAGTCTTCGGCCACAAGTGCTGGCTGATTTTATCGGTCAGGCGCGGGCGCGGGAAAATCTCTCCGTCTTTATCGAGGCGGCGCGGGGGCGCGGCGAAGCGCTCGATCACGTGCTCTTTGCCGGACCGCCCGGTCTTGGCAAGACGACACTGGCGCAAATCGTGGCGCGTGAACTGGGCGTCAATTTTCGCGCAACATCGGGTCCGGTCATCACCAGGGCGGGTGATCTTGCCGCGCTGCTGACCAATCTTGAGCCGCGCGACGTGTTGTTCATCGATGAGATCCATCGTCTGTCGCCTGCGGTGGAGGAAATCCTTTATCCGGCCATGGAGGATTTTCAGCTGGATCTGATGATCGGTGAAGGACCAGGCGCACGCTCGGTGCGGATTGATCTGGCGCCTTTCACGCTGGTGGGCGCGACGACTCGCACGGGGCTTTTGACGACACCCCTGCGCGACCGTTTCGGCATTCCGGTGCGGCTCAATTTTTATGAAGTGGCCGAGCTTGAACGCATCGTGCGGCGCGGGGCCGGGGTGCTGGGCATCGAGATGACGCCTGAAGGCGCGGCGGAAGTCGCCCGACGGGCGCGCGGCACGCCACGCGTTGCCGGACGCCTGTTGCGCCGGGTGCGCGACTTTGCGGCGGTTGAGGGGGCGGTCGTCATTGACGCCAAAGTCGCCGACCGGGCCTTGCAGCGGCTTGAAGTTGATTCATTGGGGCTCGACGCGCTCGACCATCGCTATCTGCGCTGCATCGCAGTCACATTCTCTGGCGGGCCGGTCGGGATCGAAACCATTGCGGCGGCGCTCTCGGAACCACGCGACGCCATTGAGGAGATCATCGAGCCGTTTCTGATCCAGCAGGGTTTTGTCAGTCGCACGCCGCGGGGACGCGTGCTGATGGCTGCCGCCTTTGCCCATCTTGGCCTGCCCGCAGTGGTGATACCAACCCAGGCCCCTCTGTTTGGCGACGGGGAAGAGGCATGACAACCTGGCCTGACCTTGCCGGACGCATCGAGAAGGGTGTCCATCGCCTGCCGGTCCGGGTCTATTACGAGGATACCGATTTTTCCGGCATCGTTTATCACGCCAATTATCTGCGCTTTGCCGAGCGCGGTCGGTCGGACTTTCTGCGATTGGCCGGGGTGAGCCACCGGGCATTGTTCGACGGCGAGCAGACACTCGCCTTTGCCGTGCATCGCATGGAAATCGATTTTGTGCGCCCCGCCCGCATCGACGATCTGCTCGAAGTCGAGACGCGTTATGTGCGTGCCGCAGGGGCAAGGCTCGAAGTTGAACAGCGGATCATCAGGCCAGCAGATGGCGCGACAGCCGGTGCCTTGTTCAAGGCGATTGTCCATGCGGCCTGTATCGACGACCAGGGGCGGCCCCGGCGTCTGCCCAAGGCAGTTGTCGAGGCGCTGGCGCCGCAAGTGGCAGCGGCGGGCGCAGGATTTAACAAAAGCTGAAGGAACAGGGAGAGTTGTTGTCGGTAAGCAACAGGAGGACGCTAACCTCTTGGGACTCAGACAATTTCCCTATGTTGCGCCACGGTAATGCCATAATTCAGCGACTAACTTCCGCCTCGATTTGGGGGCAGATTCACGTGATGTGTGGCGAGGCGCGTGCGTGCGGCTTTCTTCGACACTTGAGTTCGGCCCGATTGATATCAAGGCCCTTGATCGACCGGAAAGCCCAATAAAGCCCGTCAGCACGGAGAAGCGCTAAATGGATCCCGCCACCACCGCTCAGGTGATCACGAATACGACCGTTGATGCCGTTCCCATGGATTTCACCATGTGGGGCCTGTTCATGCGGGCCGATATCGTCGTCAAGGTCGTGATGCTTCTGCTGCTGACCGCTTCGGTATGGTCATGGGCGATTGTGTTCGACAAATGGTGGCGTCTGCGCCGCGTTCGCTCGCGCGCTGACCAGTTTGAGCGCATTTTCTGGTCGGGCCGTTCGCTCGAAGACCTTTATCAGGAAATGGGCCATCGTCCCGCCCATCCGATGTCGGCCCTGTTCATTGCCGCGATGCGCGAATGGCGCCGGTCGCAGGAAATAGTGACGGACAGCTTCATCGGCCTCAAGGAACGCGTTGACAAGGTGATGCAGGTGACGATCTCGCGCGAAATGATGTCGCTCGAAAGCCGGTTGCTGTTTCTGGCCACCGTCGGCGCTGTCGGTCCCTTCATCGGTCTTTTCGGCACGGTCTGGGGCATCATGAATTCGTTCCAGTCAATCGCCATCAGCCGCGATACCAATCTGGCCGTGGTGGCGCCGGGCATTGCCGAAGCGCTGTTTGCGACGGCGCTGGGTCTTGTCGCTGCCATTCCGGCGGTTGTTTTCTACAACTATTTCTCGAATCAGCTGAACAGCTACGGTCAGCGCCTTGACAGTTTTGCCGACGAGTTTTCCGCGATCCTGTCGCGTCAGCTCGATGAGCGGAGCTGACACATGGCATTTTCCGTAGGCGGAGGTTCCGGCGGAAGACGCGGTCGTCGCGGCAATCGCCCGATGTCGGAAATCAACGTGACGCCCATGGTGGACGTCATGCTGGTGCTGCTCATTGTGTTCATGGTGGCAGCCCCCCTGCTGACAGTGGGTGTGCCTGTTGATCTGCCCAAAACCAAAGCCGCTTCGCTCTCAGGCGATACGGAGCCGCTGACCATTACGATCAATACCAAGGGTGAGATTTATCTGCAGGAAACTGTGGTGACGGCGGATGATGTCGTGCCACGTCTGCTGGCGATTTCGCAGAACGGGTATGACCAGCGCATATTCGTGCGCGCCGATCGGTCGATCGACTATGGCACGGTCATGGATTTGATGGGCCGCGTCAGTTCGGCGGGCTTTACGAAAGTCGCTCTCGTTACCGATTCCGATACCGCGTCGGCCAAGTCATCCGGCGGCAAGTAAGCATCGAGAATGCGTAAGTCGATCTATTATTCGCTCGGGATGCATATTGCGATCCTGCTGCTGGCCATCGTCACGTTTCCCAAAACGCGGGAACTGCCGAGCATGCAGACCCGCGCCTTGCCGGTTGAGCTTTTGACGGTATCCGAGATGACCAATCTCAAGCGTCAGGCCAAGATCAACGCCAAGACGGAAAAGCCGATCATCAAGCCGGCCGAAAAACCGGTGATGGAAGAACCCAAGCCCGAACTGCCCGCGCCCAAGCCCGAGCCCAGGATCGAGCCTGAAAAAGCGGCGGCTCCTGAACCCGAAGACGAGGCTGAGCCCCTTCCGGACAAGCAGGCCGAGAAGCTGCCTGAGAAAAAGCAGCCGCCAAAGCCGGTTGAGAAGAAACCGACGAAAAAGCCTGATCCTGCCAAAAAACCGACAAAGAGTTTTGATCCAACCAAAATTGCGGCGCTGCTCGACAAGATTCCGACCGAGCGCACGCAGGCGGATGTGAGCGAAACGACTGACGAGAAGGCAGATGCACCGCAAACGGATGACCCGAATGCGCAGTTGAGCCTGAGCGAAATTGATGCATTCAAGGTACAGATGCAAAAATGCTGGAGCCTGCCGGCAGGGGCGGCCAATCCGGAAGAACTGATTGTCAAAGTTCGGGTGTATCTCAACCTGGATGGGTCGCTGGCGCAGCCGCCGGAATTGATGGACCAGACAAGAATGCTGACAGGCGGACCCTTTTACCGCGCTGCAGCGGAAAGTGCGATCCGCGCCATTCGTCGTTGCGCACCCTATAAGATGCCCGCTGACAAATATTCCAGCTGGCAGGAGATTGAATTGAACTTCGATCCCAGAGAAATGCTGGGCGGCTGATCTTCAGCCGATATAGATGCAGGAGTGATCGCGATGCTGGATTTTGGCCAAGGGCTTGCGCGGATGACGCGACGCTTGAGTGAATATCATCCTGTCGGGCGGATGGTGAGCCTTGCCCTGACTGTTTTTGTTTTTTCGGGTCTGCTGGCGCAGCCGGCGCATGCCGTTCTGCAAATCGACATCACACAGGGTAATGTTGACCCCCTGCCGATTGCGATCACGGATTTTCTCACGAGCGGACAAGAGGGCACCGTTGGCGCTGATATTTCAGGCGTCGTGACCAATGATCTTGAGCGTTCGGGCCTGTTCAAGCCGCTCGCCAAGGCCGGCTTCATCCAGCAGATCACGGACATCAATACCCAGCCGCGTTTTGGCGACTGGCGCATCATCAACAGCCAGGCGCTGGTGACGGGGCAGGCCAAGCTTGAGGCGGATGGCCGTTTGCGCGTCGAGTTCCGTTTGTGGGACGTGCTTGGGGAAACGCAGCTGACGGGCTTGCAGTTTTTCACGACGCCGGACAATTGGCGTCGTGTGGCGCATCTCATCTCGGATGCGATTTACCAGCGTTTGACAGGCGAAGAAGGCTATTTCGATACGCGTATTGTCTATGTGGCGGAATCAGGTCCCAAGAATATGCGTGTGAAGCGTCTGGCAATCATGGACCAGGACGGTTTCAATCCGCGCATGCTGACCAATGGTCGCGATCTGGTGCTGACGCCGCGCTTCAGCCCGAACTCGCAGGAGATCACCTATCTCTCCTATCGCAACAATCGTCCGCGGGTTTATGTCCTCGACATCGAAACCGGCCAGCAGGAAGTCGTTGGCGAATTTCCGGGCATGACCTTCGCGCCGCGTTTCTCGCCCGATGGCCAGAAGATTGCCATGAGCCTTCAGCGTGGCGGCAATTCGGACATCTATGCGATGGATCTGCGCAGCCGGAAGGTGACGCGTCTGACGGATACAGCGGCCATTGATACGGCGCCGAGCTTCTCGCCGGACGGCAAACAGATCACCTTCGAATCAGATCGTGGCGGCACGCAGCAGATTTATGTCATGAATGCCGATGGATCCAATCAGCATCGCATCAGCTTCGGGCAGGGTCGCTATGCAACCCCTGTGTGGTCGCCGCGTGGTGATCTCATCGCCTTTACCAAGCTGATCAGCGGCCAATTCGTGATCGGCGTCATGCGTCCCGATGGCACGGGTGATCGCGTCTTGACCGAGGGCTATCATAATGAAGGCCCGACATGGTCGCCAAATGGCCGTGTCATCATGTTTTTCCGCGAATCACGCGGTGCACAGGGTGGTCCGACGCTCTTCTCGGTCGATCTGACAGGCTATAACGAACGTCAGGTTCCCACGGTCGGATTTGCCTCCGACCCGGCCTGGTCCCCGCGCATACAGTAAACACGGGTGACCTCAGGACCATTCATTTTGGTCCTGAGATCACACTGTGATGCACAAAAGACACGCTGATCATAACTAAAAACAAGTGGTTATTGAACCTTCTTGCTTAGTTTTAGGGCCGCAGGTAGTCTTCTGTTGCGGTACAGCAACCCCCAGCGTCGGCCAATTGCGGGCGACGTGTTTCGGACCGGACTTGTACCGGACCGACCTAATCAAGCCCTGTTCTCCTGAAATAAAGGCGCGAGCCTTCTGTCATGGGGCGCGGGGTGTAACTGTAATACTTGCGCGCTGAGGCGCCTATGGCCGTAGAGATCAATAAGGAGATCACCCGAATGAAGTCCCCGAACGCAGGTCTGCGGTTTGCCGCCGCTGCCGCCGCCATGTTCCTGCTCGCTGCTTGCTCGTCCACTTCGGAAGATGCCGCTGCGAATTCCTCTGCAACTACAACCTCGACAATCGCACCCGGCTCGTCCGAAGATTTCGTCGCCAATGTTGGTGATCGCGTCTTCTTCGACACCGACAAGTCGACGCTGCTCCCTGAAGGTGAAGCCACGCTCGCGCGTCAGGCCACTTTCATGAAGCAGTATCCGAGCAAGACTTTCACGATTGAAGGTCATGCCGACGAACGTGGCACACGCGAGTACAATCTTGCCCTGGGTGGTCGTCGTGCCGCTGCAGCCAAGGATTACCTCGTCAGCCTCGGTGTTGATGCTGCCCGCCTGACCACGATCTCTTACGGCAAAGAGCGCCCTGTGTGCCTCGAGTCGAACGAGACCTGCTGGGCCCAGAACCGTCGCGCCGTGTCGGTTCTCATGGAAGGCGCTGGCAGCTAATAGCTGTTGCGTCGAAAAACAGAATGCTGGAGCGCTCTTCCGTTTACGGAAGGGCGCTTCTTCTTTTGGGGCGTTGACGGCGCCCGGCGGGCCAATGAACTTGCCAGTGCCGCCCAAATTTGGTCGTAGTTACATCTAGTATAACGGACAGCCTGAATGGCACTGCTTGGGGGGGTCCTTGGGACCTGATGATATGAACAAGATCAAGACACCGGTTTATGCGATGGCGGTCATGGCGCTGATGTTTGGCGCCCCGCTTGCCACGCATCTGATCAGCGCGACGCCAGCCTTTGCGGCTGATGATGAATTGCGCGACATTTCGAACCGGCTTGGGCGCGTCGAGAATGCCATCAGTGATATGCAGCGTTCGACTTATGGTGGTTCAGGCGACAGCAGTGGTGGCGGCTATGTCGGTTATGCCGGCGATCCGGCGAGCGCCGCGGCGACCCAGAATCGCCTGAGTGAACTTGAAGACCAGATTCGCGTTCTGACCGGGCGCATTGAAGAGGTCTCGCATCAGGTCGATCAGAACCATCAGGATCTGGTCAACTTCAAAGCCGACACAGAATTGCGTTTCCAGGATTTGCAGAGCGGTGGTGGTGCGGGTATGGCGTCGGCTGCGGGTGCCGCGCCGGCGGGCGCCGGGTCGCCCGATCAGCCACCTTCGGCATCGGGCACGCTGGGTAGCGTTCATTCCGATCCCGCCTCAGCCAGCGCGAACGCGGCAGCGGCGGCGCGCACGGGCCCGGTGCTGCCCAATGGCACGGCGCAGGTCCAATATGACTATGCCATTGATCTCCTGAAGCGCGGTCAGTTCGATCAGGCGCGTGATGGCTTCAAGGAATTCCTGACGCTGCATCCCAAGGATCCGCTGGCGGGGAATGCGCAATATTGGCTCGGCGAAACCTATTACGCGCAGGGCGACTACAAGAACGCCGCAGACAGCTTCCTCAAGGGCTATACAACCTATTCAACAAGCAGCAAGGCACCCGACAGCCTGCTCAAGCTTGGCATGACGCTGAAAGCGCTGAACCAGAAGGACGCGGCCTGTGCGACCTTTGGCGAATTGGGACGGCGTTTTCCCCAGGCCTCTCCCGCCGTCGTGGCGCGCAACAAGCTGGAGCGGCAAAAGGCGGGTTGCTGACGCGGGCCATGACAGAGGCCGTGCATCATAAGCCCATTTCTGCTGCTGACTTTGCAGCGCTGCTTTCGGCGCTTGATGTCCCCGATCATGTGGCTGTCGCTTTTTCCGGGGGGCCGGATTCGCTTGCCCTGTTGATCCTGACGGCGCAATGGGCCAGGCGCAGCAAGAGGCGCCGCGTTGTCGCCCTGACGATTGATCATGGTTTGCGCGCTGAATCTGCCAGAGAAGCCGCCCAGGCAGGCGACATGGCGCGCAGCCTTGGTGTCGCGCATCGCGTGATCGCCTGGCAAGGGGCCAAGCCGCAAGGCGATATTCAGGCCTCTGCCAGGGCTGCGCGATATGGGCTGCTGACCCAAGCCTGCCGGCAAATGTCCATCGGAGCCCTGCTGGTCGCGCATCATCTGGAAGATCAGGCTGAAACGTTCTTGTTGCGTCTGGCGCGGGGCAGTGGCGTTGACGGTCTGGCGGGCATGGCACCGGCGCGTGAGCTGGCGCCGGGTCTGCGTCTGTTGCGGCCTTTGCTCAATGAGCCGCGTGACCGGCTGCTCGCGGTCGTGGCCAAATCCGGCCGCACAGCCCTGCTTGATCCAAGCAATGAGAATGAGCGCTTTGCGCGCGTGCGGATGCGCAAGGCCTTGCCCCTGCTTGCCGGGCTTGGTCTTGATGCCACACGCCTTGCCGAAACGGCCAGGCGGATGGGCCGCGCCAGAGAGGCGCTGGAAGTGACATGTGATCACTGGATGGCCGATCACGCTTCAATCCTGCCGAGCGGTGTGGTGATTGCGGATGCAGGCGCGCTCGTTTCCGCGCCACAGGATATTGGTCTGCGTCTGCTTGCGCGAATGGTGCGGGATGTTTCGGGGGCGGATTATGCGCCACGCTTTGAACAGCTTGAGGCGGCCTTTCAGGCGCTTTACGAGGGCAGCATCGGTCGCGGCCGCACGCTGGCGGGGGTGAAGCTGACGCTTTCCGGCGGGCAGCTTATCGCCATGCGGGAGATTTCAGCCGCAGCAAAGGCGCCTCAGCTTTTTCTGCATGGTGGCGAGCAAGGCGTGTGGGATGGCCGCTTTCGGGTCTCGCTCGATGAAACACCGGGCAAGCGGGCCGCCTATGCCGTGCGCATGCTGGGTGCCGGGGCTGCCCGCGCCCTGGTGAAACAGGGCTATCCGGCACCGCTCGGACCCAAGCTCGCCTGGGCCAGTTGTCCGGCGCTTTGGCATGGCGACCAGATTTTGGCGGCGCCCGCCTTTGCCATGCGTGCCGAGGGCGTTGCGTTTCAAGCGGTTTTTGAGCCCAAAAGGGGATAATGGACGCGCTATCCCCAGAAATCGTCGCCGCACAATCTTCTGTGGGCACTTGGTAAACCATTATAAGATCACTATCTTGTTTACAGATTAGAACCAGTCGAGATCGGATGTCTGGAACCAGTGATTTCTGGCACATCCCATGCACGACAGCTTTCACCAAAGCGGGAGAAGGTAACGCCGTTGTCCAATTTCAAGAATTTTGCGCTCTGGGTGATCATCGCCCTGCTGCTTGTGGCCCTGTTCAACCTGTTTCAGAGCCCGGCGCCGCAGGGGGCGACCAACGAAATCAATTTCACGCATCTGCTTTCGGAGGCCGATGCCGGGAATATTCGTGACGCCACCATCACCGGGGAAAAAGTGTCCGGCCATTATGTCGATGGCCGCGCTTTCTATGCCTATACGCCTGCCGGCTCGAATGTTGCCGAGCGGCTGGTCGGCAAGGGTGTTCAGGTGAGTGCGAAGCCGAATGACGACAATGTGCCGTCGCTCCTTGGCGTACTCATTGGCTGGTTCCCGATGCTGCTGCTGATCGGCGTCTGGGTGTTCTTCATGCGCCAGATGCAGGGCGGCGGCGGCAAAGCCATGGGCTTTGGCAAGTCGAAGGCGAAGCTTCTGACAGAACGCCATGGCCGCGTCATGTTCGATGATGTTGCCGGCATTGATGAAGCCAAGGATGATTTGACCGAGATTGTCGAGTTTCTGCGCGATCCGGCGAAGTTCCAGCGCCTTGGTGGCCGCATTCCCAAGGGCGTGCTGCTCGTCGGCCCGCCCGGCACCGGCAAGACGCTTCTGGCGCGTGCCATTGCGGGTGAAGCCAATGTGCCCTTCTTCACGATTTCGGGTTCCGACTTTGTCGAAATGTTTGTCGGCGTCGGTGCAAGCCGCGTGCGCGACATGTTCGAACAGGCCAAGAAGAATGCGCCCTGCATCATTTTCATCGACGAAATTGATGCGGTCGGTCGTCATCGTGGCGCCGGGCTTGGCGGCGGCAATGATGAACGCGAGCAGACACTCAACCAGTTGCTGGTCGAGATGGACGGCTTTGAACCCAATGAAGGCATTATCCTGATTGCGGCGACGAACCGTCCTGACGTGCTTGATCCCGCCCTTCTGCGACCCGGCCGTTTCGATCGTCAGGTCGTTGTGCCGAACCCTGACATTGTTGGCCGCGAGAAGATCCTCAAGGTTCACATGAAGAAGGTGCCGCTGTCGCCGGACGTTGACCCGCGCACTTTGGCGCGTGGCACACCGGGCTTTTCCGGCGCTGATCTTGCCAACCTCGTTAACGAGGCCGCCCTTCTCGCGGCGCGTCGCGGCAAACGCCTTGTCACGATGGCGGAGTTTGAAGCGGCCAAGGACAAGGTGATGATGGGTGCGGAACGCCGCTCCATGGTCATGTCGGAAGAGGAAAAGCGGATTACCGCTTATCACGAAGCCGGGCACGCGCTTGTCGCGCTGGCCATGCCGGCTTCCGATCCGATCCATAAAGCCACGATCATTCCGCGCGGTCGCGCTTTGGGCATGGTCATGCGTCTGCCGGAACAGGACAGCTATTCCTATGCGCGTGACAAGATGTACGCCAATCTGGCTGTTGCCATGGGTGGACGTCTCGCCGAAGAAATCGTCTTTGGCTATGACAAGGTGACCTCTGGTGCCTCAGGCGATATTCAGATGGCGACAAATCTGGCGCGCAGCATGGTGACGAAATGGGGCATGAGCGACAAGCTCGGACCGTTGCTCTATTCGGCCAATGAGGAAGAAGTGTTCCTTGGCCATTCCGTGGCGCGGACGCAGAATATTTCGGAAGAGACCTCGCGTCTCATCGACTCGGAAGTGCGTCGCATTGTGGAAGAAGGCTATGCGACGGCCCGCAAGGTGCTGACGGATCAGCTTGAAGATCTGCACAAGATCGCCAAGGGCCTTCTGGAATATGAAACGCTATCAGGCGACGAGATCAAAGGCCTGATGGCGGGTATTCCGCCAGTGCGCGATGCAGGCGAACCGCTCAAGCCGGAAGCCGGACCGATCTCGACGGTGCCGACAACGCGGCCAAATAATGACGGTCCGCTTGGTGCACCACCGGCGCCGCAGGGCACCTGAGCCTACATTGAGATATCACCCAATAAAAAGGGAGGCTCTTGAGCCTCCCTTTTGCTTTTGCCGTTGCGATGTTTCAAGCGTGGAGCTTGACGGGCACATAGGTATAGCCGCGCACGAAATTGGAACGCACGCGCTCCGGGGCCTGCATGACTTCGATATGGTCGAAGCGGGCGAGGATTTCTTCCCAGAGGACCTTGAGCTGCATTTCGGCCAGACGATTGCCGACGCAACGGTGGATCCCGAAGCCGAATGACAGGTGCTGGCGTGGCCGGGCACGGTCGATGATGAAGGCTTCCGGATTCTCGATGGCTTCGTCATCGCGATTGCCGGAATAATACCACATCACAACCTTGTCGCCCTTGCGGATTGTCTTGCCACCGAGTTCGGTGTCTTCAAGGGCTGTGCGGCGCATATGGAGCAGGGGTGTCTGCCAGCGGATGATTTCCGGTATCGTGCTTTCAAGGAGCGCCGGATTGGCCTTGAGCTTCTCCAGTTCGCCGGGATTTTGATGCATGGCCAATACGCCACCCGTCATCGAGTTCCGTGTCGTGTCGTTGCCACCAACGATCAGGAGCAGCACATTGGCAAGATATTCGGTCTGAGACATGTTCCGCGTGGCGGGAGAGTGCGCGAGCATGGAAATGAGATCGGAGCCAGGCTCTGAGGTATTAACGCGTTCGTTCCAGAGCCTCTGGAAATAGGCCGCGCATTCCATGAGTTCCTGCGTGCGTTGTTCCCAACTGTTGACGATGCCGCTACCGGGTGCGGCGGTGGTCACATCGGACCAGCGGGTCAGTTTGCGGCGCTCGTCGAAGGGGAAATCCATCAATGTGGCGAGCATCTGCGTGGTGAGTTCGATCGAAACGCGATCGACCCAGTCGAACGTTTCACCGACGGGCAGACTGTCGAGAACCTTGCGGACCCGCTCACGAATGGTGACTTCGAGTTTGGCAAGGTTTGACGGTGCGACAATGGGGCTGACAGCCTTGCGCTGCTCGTCATGGCGTGGCGGATCCATGGAGATGAAGTTCGGCAGATCGAGACCGCCTTCTTCGGCGACGGAAAGCGCATTGTCGATTGTGATGCCGCCGAGCCTGGCTTCGGAGGAATAAATCTGGTGGTTGGTGTCGACATGCATGATGTCGTGATATTTCGTGACCGACCAATAAGGGCCATAGGCGCTGTTGGCGCAGTAATGCACCGGATCGTCACGTCGAAGGCGGGCAAAATATTCGCCAGCCGTATCGTTCAGATAAAAGTCAGGATTGCTGACGTCGATTTTGTCGAGTGGCATTGATTGCGCGTCGCTGCGCTCAAGTGTCATGGACATGGGCTTGCTCCTCCAATGGCTCATCCCGAGCCGCACTATTGAGTGAAGTATCAATAAGAAACGTGCCTCGTGTCAATTGACATTAAAAGACTCATGTTGCGCTCGCCCGGGGGGCGGCTGATCGGTATGATGCGCGCCGAAAAGACCTGCTGCGAAGGACCGAAGCCATTGACGGGAAAAGATAAAATCACGCGGACAAGACTGAGCCCGGAGGCGCGGCGCGAACAATTGTTGCAATGCGCCATGGCTGCCTTTGCCGAACATGGCCTGGCGCGCGGCACGCATTCGCATGTGGCCAGGCGTGCGAATGTTTCCGTGGCGGCGGTTCACTCCTACTTTCGTACCCGGAATGACCTCGTTGCGGCCGTGCTGGATGAGGTTGAGGCTTTTTTGCAGCCGATTGTTTCAAGTTCGCTCGCGTCCCGTCATGGCGTGCGGGAGGCATTGACGGTCCTTGCGACGGCATTTGCCCACGAAGCCAGGACACGCCCTGATCTTCTGAAAGTATGGCTCGACTGGAGCACAGGTGTGCGGGCTGACATCTGGCCGCGCTATGTCGATGTGCAGGCGCGATTGCACAAGATTGCCGAACAGGTTTTTGCCCGCGGCAAACGGGAAGGGCTGATGCCTCATTCGCTCAATGTGAAGGCGGCCGCGCGGCTTTATCTCGGCGATGGACATACTGTGACGCTGATGGTTTTTGCCGGTGTCAGTCAGCGCGAGCTTGATATTGTCATTCACGAACTGGTGGCCCGTTTCCTGCTGCCTGAAGCGGGTTGAATCGGATGACCTCGACCCCCAAGATCCTCGGCATCCTGAACATCACGTCGGACAGTTTTTCCGATGGCGGACGTTATCTGGCACCTGAGGCGGCGATCGAAAAGGGGCGCGCCTTGATATCCGAGGGCGCCGATATTCTCGATATTGGTCCTGCTTCTTCCAATCCCGATGCAGCCCCTGTGAGCGCCGCGACCGAGATGGCGCGCCTTGCACCTGTGCTGGACGCACTGGATGGCTGTGCGCCGCTTTCCATCGACAGCTTCCAGGTCGAAACGCAGCGCCACGCGTTGTCACGCGGCGTTGCCTATCTCAATGACATTCAGGGCTTTCCGGAGGCTCTGATCTATCCTGCCCTCGCGGCGTCTGACGTCAAACTCATCGTCATGCATTCGGTGCAGGGGCGTGGCCCGGCTGACAGGCGGCCCGCGCCTGAGGGGGACATTGTTTCGCATATTTGCCGCTTCTTTGAGGCGCGCCTTGAGGCCTTTGCTGCGTCGGGCATCGCCCCCGAGCGTGTGATCCTTGATCCGGGCATGGGGTTTTTTCTGGGGGAGAAGCCTGAAACCTCTTTTGAGGTTTTGCGACGGCTTGGCGAAATCAGGGCGCGGTTTGGACGTCCGGTTCTGGTCTCCGTGTCGCGCAAGAGTTTCCTGCGCAAGGTGACGGGGCGCGCGCCGGATGAGTCCGGCCCGGCAACGCTGGCGGCGGAAGTGCTGGCGGCATCTGGCGGGGCAGATTATATCCGCACCCATGAGCCGGCCCCCCTGCGGGATGCGTTGGCGGTTTTGCAGGCCTATCGGCGGGGCCAATAGGCTGAAATCTTTCGCAAGAAAACGTTAGCTGCGCCGGTTCGTAGCGGTCCTATATTTGCAACGCCCGGCATGGCGGCCCGAGTAAGACCGCAACCGATGCAGGAACAGACCCGCAATCGACCCAAAGCGGGACAACTATCGGGGGCTTCAAGCCTTCATGTCAGTCAAGGATCGATTCTTCCATGTCGCGTAAATATTTCGGAACCGATGGCATACGAGGCAAGGCCAATGAGGGCCATATGACGCCGGAAACGGCGTTGCGGGTGGGCATGGCTGCGGGGCTGGTGTTCCGGCGTGGCGACCATCGTCACCGCGTCGTGATCGGCAAGGATACGCGGCTGTCGGGCTATATGATCGAACCGGCCCTGACCGCGGGCTTCACCTCCATGGGCATGGATGTGTTTTTGTTCGGGCCGCTGCCAACGCCGGCTGTCGCCATGCTGACGCGCTCGCTGCGTGCCGATCTTGGCGTCATGATCTCGGCCTCCCACAATTCATTCGAAGACAATGGGATCAAGCTTTTTGGTCCCGATGGCTTCAAGCTCTCCGATGATCGCGAACGCGAAATTGAACATCACATGGATAATGGCCTGTCATCGCAATTGGCGGGGCCGCGCGATCTCGGTCGTGCCAAGCGTGTCGATGACGCGCAGGCGCGATACATCGAGCATGTGAAACACACTTACCCGCGCGCCAGAACCCTTGAGGGTTTGCGCATTGTCATCGATTGCGCCAATGGCGCGGCCTACAAAGTGGCGCCTGAAGTCTTGTGGGAGCTTGGCGCCGATGTCGTGACGGTGGGCACAGAACCCAATGGTTTCAACATCAATGATGAGGTTGGCTCGACCTCGCCTGCACGCATGTGCGCGACCGTGCGTGAGCGCCGGGCTGACATTGGCATTGCGCTGGATGGCGACGCCGATCGCGTCATCATCGCCGATGAAAACGGCAGGATTGTCGATGGCGACCAGATCATGGGGCTGATTGCCCGGTACTGGAAAGAAAGGGGTATGCTGACGGCAGGCGGCGTTGTCGCCACGGTCATGTCCAATCTCGGCCTGGAGCGCTATCTCAACGGCATGGGACTTGATCTCGTCCGCACACAGGTCGGCGACCGCTATGTTGTCGAGCATATGCGTCAGCATGGCTATAATGTCGGTGGCGAACAATCCGGTCATATCGTGCTCAAGGATTTCTCGACGACGGGCGATGGCCTGATTGCGGCCTTGCAGGTTTTGGCGGTGCTGCAAACAGCGAACAAGCCGATGAGCGAGCTTTGCCACATATTCGATCCGCTGCCGCAGCTTCTCAAGAATGTGCGTTTCAAATCCGGCGAACCGCTGTCGACCAAGGACGTCAAAGACGCCATTGAAGAAGGCAAGGTGCGGCTTGGCACCTCCGGTCGGCTCGTCATTCGCAAGTCCGGCACCGAACCCCTGATCCGGGTGATGGGCGAGGGCGACGACGAAACCCTTGTTCATGCGGTGGTCAATGATATCTGCGCCGTGATCGAGAAAGCGGCGGCCTGATCGACGTTCTGCTTATCATTGCTTGAGGGCCAATCGCGCCTGACGTAACGTGCCAATCGCTATTCAGCGAGATCGGGAAAGGGCACGTATCATGCTGGGCCGTGTGTTGAGTATTGCGGGATCGGATTCGGGCGGCGGTGCGGGCATTCAGGCCGACATCAAGGCTGTGACCATGCTCGGTGGCTTTGCCATGACGGCCGTGACGGCCGTGACCGTGCAGAACACGCTGGGCGTCAGCGCCATTCATGATATTCCCGTTGGCATCATTCGCGCCCAGATGAAAGCCGTGCTGGATGATCTCGGCGCGGATGTGATCAAAACCGGGATGCTTGCAACATCCGAGATTATCGAAGCCGTGGCGGAGGAACTTGGCAGCCGCGATCCGATCCCGCTGATTGTCGATCCGGTGATGATTGCCAAGGGCGGCGCCTCGCTGCTGATGGATGATGCGGTGGATGCCATGAAGCAACTGCTCATCCCGATGTCGCTGCTGGTCACGCCCAACATCCCTGAAGCCGAGCGCCTGACGGGGCGCGTGATCCGCGATCTGGAGGACCAGAAGGCGGCGGCCGATGCGCTGCTTGGTCTTGGTTGCGAAGCTGTGCTGCTCAAGGGGGGTCACATGGCGAGCGAGATGATTTTCGATGTGCTGGCAACCGATGACAGCATCGAGGTGATGATGAGCCCGCGCATCGAAACGCGCCATACGCATGGCACGGGCTGCACGCTGGCCTCGGCCATTGCCGCGCTTTATGCGCAGGGCGTGCCGTTGCGCGATGCCGTGGAAATGGCGCGGGACTATGTGCATGAAGCGATCAAGACAGCGCCGGGATTTGGGGCGGGACACGGACCGCTGAATTTTCTCGCCGGTATCGACGAGGAAGAAGACCTTTTACCCAACTGACTTCGATAACAACAGGAAGACGGAGTGTGCTTTCATGAAAGCCGCGATCTATCAGGTTGATGCTTTTGCCGATCATGTGTTTGAAGGCAATCCGGCGGCGATTGTGCCGCTTGAAGGCTGGATTGAAGACCATGTGATGCAGGCGCTGGCGGCGGAAAACAATCTTGCCGAGACGGCGTTTTTCGTGCCCGAGGGTGAGGCCTATCGCCTGCGCTGGTTTACGCCGGAGGTCGAGGTGCCGATGTGTGGACATGCAACGCTTGCCAGCGCACATGTGCTTTACACGTATCTGGGACACAGCGCGCCCGAGATTCATTTCGAGACGAAAAGCGGTCGCCTGACGATCACACGCGAAGGCGATCTCATAGCCATGGATTTTCCGGCCAATGCCGTCAAACCCTACCCGGCACCTGAAGAGATCGCGGCAGCCTTGGGAGGGCGCGCCCGCGTCTGGACGAAATCCAGACATCTGATGGCGATTTTTGATCGCGCGGACGAGGTCAAGGCGCTGACGCCTGACCTTGCCCTGCTCAAGAAGTTGCTGACACCACTTGATCTGTTGCTGATTGTGACGGCGCCTGGTGATGAGGGTTCGGGCTTTGATTTTGTGTCGCGCGTATTTGCGCCTGCCCATGGCATTGACGAAGATCCGGTGACGGGATCGGCGCATTGCACGCTTGTACCTTATTGGTCGCGCAAGCTTGGCAAGAGCGAGCTTGTGGCCCGTCAGGTCTCCAGGCGCGGCGGTACGCTCTGGTGTTCGCTGGCAGGGGAGCGCGTCATCATGCGCGGACGTTGTGCCGATTATTTGAAGGGCGAGATCAGTTTCTGATCCTCTTTTCAGGCGGTCTGCACATGTTTTCCTGTCACGAGGGGATCATTTGACAGCCGCCTTGCGGCGTCATATATCGGGTGCGGGCCACCTTCCCCCACCGGAAGGCATCTATCTGAGAGGGTAGTCATATGACCGCCACTGAGCGTCCGTCCGTGCGTCCGGTAAATCCGCACTTTTCCTCCGGTCCTTGCGCCAAGCGCCCGGGATGGAGCGTCAAAAATCTCGAAACAGCCCTGATCGGTCGCAGCCATCGCTCCAAGCCTGGCAAAGCGCGTCTTGTCGATGCCATCGAGAAAACCCGCAATGTGTTGAATGTGCCGGCCGATTACAAGATCGGCATCGTGCCTGCTTCCGACACTGGCGCTTTTGAAATGGCGATGTGGACGATGCTTGGCGCGCGCGGCCTCGACATGCTGGCCTGGGAAAGTTTCGGCGAAGGTTGGGTCACAGATGCCGTCAAGCAGCTCAAGCTCAAGGATACGCGTCTGCTGAAAGCCGATTACGGCCAGTTGCCCGACCTTTCGAGCGTCAATTTTGATAATGACGTGATCTTCACCTGGAATGGCACGACATCGGGCGTGCGCGTGCCCAATGGCGACTGGATCGCGGCTGACCGCAAGGGCCTGACATTGTGCGACGCGACCTCTGCCGCCTTCGCGCAGGATCTCGCCTGGGACAAGCTCGATGTCGTCACATTCTCCTGGCAGAAGGTTCTGGGCGGCGAAGCGGCGCATGGCATGTTGATCCTCAGCCCGCGCGCGGTGGAGCGTCTTGAGTCCTATGTTCCGGCCTGGCCGCTGCCCAAGATTTTCCGCATGACCAAGGGCGGCAAGCTGATTGATGGCATCTTCAAGGGTGAGACGATCAACACACCGTCCATGATCTGCGTTGAGGATTATCTCGATGCGCTCAACTGGGCGCAGTCGATTGGCAATCTCAAGGGCCTGATGGCGCGCGCCGATGCCAATGCTGCGGTGATCGGCGATTTCGTGAAGGCGACGAGCTGGATCGATTATCTTGCCGTGAAGCCCGAAACACGTTCCAACACATCCGTTTGCCTGCGTTTCACCGATCCCAGGATCACAGCCATGTCGGATGATGATCAGGCGGCCTTTGCCAAGAGCGTTGCCGACTTGCTCGACAAGGAAGGCGTCGCCAATGACATCAATGGCTATCGCGACGCGCCTGCCGGTCTTCGCATCTGGGCTGGCGCCACGGTTGAAACCGCCGACATGCGCGCGCTGATGCCGTGGATCGAATGGGCCTATGCACAGGCCTGTTCGAAGCTCGCGGCTGCGGCCTGATCTTTTCCGTCTTGTTTTTCGTCACTATCCCCTCACCCAGCCCTCTCCCCAAAGGGGAGAGGGCTTGGAGGGTCACCCTTCCCCTCTCCCACAGTGGGAGCGGGAGGGTGAGGGTAGACAATTTATGGAGGCTTCCATGCCCAAGGTTCTGATTTCCGACAAGCTGTCGCCTGCTGCCGTCCAGATCTTCAAGGATCGCGGCATTGAAGTGGATGTGAATACGGGTCTCGACAAGGATGAGCTGGTCAAGATCATCGGCAATTATGATGGTCTGGCCATTCGTTCCAACACCAAGGTGACGCCCGCTGTGCTCGCGGCGGCGACAAATCTCAAGGTTGTGGGTCGCGCTGGCATTGGCGTTGACAATGTTGATCTGCCCGCCGCGACAGCGCGTGGCGTCATCGTCATGAATACGCCGTTTGGCAACTCCATCACGACGGCGGAACACGCCATCGCGATGATGTTTGCGCTGGCGCGCGACATTCCCCAGGCCAACGCCTCGACCCATGCCGGCAAGTGGGAAAAGTCGAAGTTCATGGGCGTTGAAGTCACCGCCAAGGTTCTCGGCATCATCGGTTGCGGCAATATCGGCTCGATTGTTGCCGATCGCGCCATCGGCCTGCGCATGAAAGTCATCGCCTTTGATCCGTTCCTGACGCCGGAGCGCGCCGCGGATATGGGCGTTGAAAAGGTGGAACTGGATGATCTTCTGGCGCGCGCCGATTTCATCACGCTGCACACGCCGATGACGCCGCAGACGAAGAACATTCTCAATGCCGCCAATCTTGCCAAGACCAAGAAGGGCGTTCGTATCATCAATTGCGCCCGTGGCGGCCTGATTGTGGAGGCCGATCTCAAGGCCGCGATTGAATCGGGTCATGTGGCTGGCGCCGCGCTTGACGTGTTCGAAGAAGAACCTGCCAAGACCAATATTCTTTTCGGCATGGAGCAGATCATCTGCACGCCGCATCTGGGCGCCTCCACCATGGAAGCGCAGGAAAATGTGGCGCTTCAGGTGGCCGAGCAGATGTCGGATTATCTGCTTGATGGTGCGATCACCAATTCGGTCAATGTGCCGTCCGTCTCGGCGGAAGAAGCCCCGAAGCTCACGCCTTTCGTGACGCTTGCCATGCAGCTTGGTTCCTTTGCGGGCCAGCTCACCGAGAGCGGCATTTCGGAAGTGACGCTCGAATATGAAGGCGATGTCGCCGAGATGAATACGCGCGTTCTGACCAATGCCGCGCTGACGGGTCTGCTCAAGCCGCAGCTCACCGATGTGAACATGGTCTCGGCGCCCGTCATTGCCAGGGAACGCAATATTCAGGTTTCGGAAGTGAAGCGCGAGCAGCGCGGCGCTTATGAAACCTATATCCGCCTCACCGTGAAGACGGAAAAGCAATCGCGTTCCGTCGCGGGCACGGTGTTCTCCGGTGGCAAGCCACGCCTTATCCAGATCAAGGGCGTCAATATGGAAGCCTCGCTCGGCGCTCACATGATTTACGTCACCAATCAGGATAAGCCGGGCTTTATCGGTGCGCTGGGTTCGATCCTCGGAAAGGCGCAGCTCAATATCGCCAATTTCAATCTCGGCCGTGAATCGGCGGGCGGCGATGCGATCTGTCTGATCGAAGTCGATGGCGATGTACCGGCTGGTGTGCTTGCCGAAATCCAGGCGCTGCCGCATGTGGTGCAGGCCAAGGCGCTCTCGTTCTGAGATGGTCGAACAGGGCCATGGTCATCCCGGCACTTGTTGCCGGGATGACGGCTGAAATCGCTAGCTGGATGAGAGGTCTTCCACGCGCTTGCGATAGGCTTCGGCATCGCCAAAGGCCACGAAGTCGCGATACTTCTCATGCGCACTGATCGCCTTGCGGGCATGTTTGACCGGGCACCAATAGGCTTCCGTGCGGCCCGCAATCTCACGCACATAGGCGATGAGACCATTGGCATAAGAGCAATAGGCGCAGTTGAGTTTTTCGAGCGCATTGAGATAGGCAAGGTGCCCGCGATCAAAGATCAGGTAGTCGCTGCGCTTCACTTTCTCGAGACCATAGGCCGGAAAACAGACGGCCTGATAGAGGCTGACAAAGAGGTCGAGCAGCACAAGCGGGATGATCAGGCTGTAGATGAAGGGTGCGGTCAGCACGACCATCGGCCTGGCCTTGCGGATATAGGCCCATAGCCTTGTTTGCATCTCGCGATGGCGGCGCAAAACTTCTTCTTCGAACACGGCGCGGCCATGCTCAAAACCGTAACGCAGCTCCGCGCTCTGTTTGGCGAACTCCGCTTCGAGTTCGGCCTGCATGGCGTCAATGCGGCTGATGAGGTCGTTGATCTGTTGGCTCATTTTGTGCCTCTCCTGTCAGGAACAGGGTGGCACAACCAGCCCAAATGGCAGCCTTGTTTTTTTCGTCGCCGCGGGCGCGGGACAATTGCGCATTGGAGGCCCCTATCGTGGTCCAGAAAACTGTCGAATAGCGCGCCGCCACGGGCAACCCGACAAGCTGCTTGGGCGCGAAACCGGCAGAAACGCAGGGCATGGTGACTGGAGCCACTCTTGATCGTTTTATGGATTATTCCCAGAAGGGAACACAGGGCGTAGATAAGCCGCTGTCCGCCCGTATATCTGCTTTCCTTCCCGTCATTGATCCGTTAGAAACTGCCAAAGCCCCCTGCCGAAAGGCATGGGGGCTTTTGGCTTGTTTGGGCGCATCAGCCCCATCTTCCTAAGGCATTGAAATCATGGCGAATGTGGCAGTGGTCGGCTCGCAATGGGGCGACGAGGGCAAAGGCAAGATCGTGGACTGGCTCTCGGAACGCGCCGATGTGGTGGTGCGATTCCAGGGCGGACACAATGCGGGCCACACGCTCGTTATAGACGGCGTGACCTATAAGCTCTCTTTGCTCCCTTCAGGCGTTGTGCGACCGGGCAAGCTCTCGGTGATCGGCAATGGCGTGGTTGTCGATCCCTGGGCACTGATTGACGAAATTGGCCGCTTGCAGGCGCAGGGTGTCGATGTTTCGCCCCAGACACTCCGCATTGCCGAAAATGCCGTACTCATTCTGCCTCTGCATCGCGAGCTTGATGAAATTCGCGAGAATTCGACGGTTGGCACCAGGATTGGCACGACCAAGCGTGGCATCGGTCCGGCCTATGAGGACAAGGTTGGTCGGCGCGCCTTGCGCGTCATGGACCTTGTCGATCTCGACGCACTTGCCGACAAGGTTGAGAAGATGCTGGTGCATCACAATGCGCTGCGTCGCGGTCTTGATCAGCCGCTTGTCGATGGCGCGATGCTGACCGCGCAGCTCAAGGAGATTGCGCCGAAAGTTCTGCCTTATATGGATAGTGTGTGGCGACTGCTTGACGGGATGCGTCGCAAGGGAGAGCGCATCCTGTTTGAAGGGGCACAAGGCACGCTGCTCGACATTGACCATGGCACCTATCCCTATGTGACATCGTCGAACACGGTGTCGGCGCAGGCCGCGACAGGCTCGGGCATGGGACCCTCGGCAATCCATACGGTTCTCGGCATTACCAAGGCCTATACGACACGCGTGGGCGAAGGTCCGTTTCCCTCCGAGCTATTTGATGAGGCGGGCGCTCGTCTGGGCGAACGCGGTCGTGAGTTTGGCACGGTGACGGGACGAAAGCGTCGCTGCGGCTGGTTTGATGCAGTGCTTGTGCGTCAGGCGATCAAGACCTCGGGCATCACCGATATCGCCCTGACCAAGCTCGATGTGCTGGATGGCTTTGATGAGGTGAAGGTTTGCGTTGCCTATATGCTCGACGGCAAGCGGATTGATTATCTGCCGGGCGGTGCGGCGGCGCAGGCGCGGGTCGAGCCGGTTTATGAAACGCTGGAAGGCTGGAAGGACACGACATATGGCGCGCGCTCATGGTCGCAGCTTCCCGCCCAGGCGGTCAAATATGTGCGTTATATCGAAGAGCTGATTGAAGCGCCGGTGACGTTGCTCTCGACCTCGCCTGAACGCGAGGACACGATCCTGATGAAGGATCCGTTCGAAGACTGAGAAATCGTTTCGTGACGAAAATCAAAACCGGGCGGATTACCGCCCGGTTTTTTCAGTTTTCGTCGGTCGCATTACATCGGTGCGGGCGCAGCGGCGAGCAGCGATGAAATTACCGGCCACAGCACCATGACGGTGCCTACCACGCCTGCGAAATAGGCCAGCGTGCGGATGCCGCCGATCGTGATGCCCGGCACATAGACGATGGCATGGACGAGGCGGGCATAGAGGAAAATCGTCGCGCCCAGCACTGTCATGTCGGTGTGGATGTTGGCCAGATGGCCGATGATGACGAAGAGGCCGAAAATCACGAGATTTTCGAGAAGGTTCATATAGGCGCGGCGGGTGCGCGGCACCCAGCCCGTCGCGGTTGAGGCTTCGTCGCGGTTGCCAATGCCCCAGGCGGGGCCCATGGCTTGCAGATTGCCCATTGCGGATATGAGGATCAGCACGAGCAGGAGCAATGTGCTCCAGGCCAGAACGGCCAATTCCGGTGTCATATGTCTCTCTCCCTTTGTCCCCCCGATTCTCGGGTGTTACGGGAGAAGACTATACCCGGGGGCGAAAATTTCCAGCCCGGGGGGACCCATGAGGCCGGAAAGACTTTACCTGGCCGTCAGCCCCATGCCATTGTCGGGCTTTCCGAGGGGTGTTCGGCGTCGTGCCGGGCTGAGATGGTTGCGTGCCGAACCCTTAGAACCTGATCCGGGTCATGCCGGCGAAGGGACGGGACATTTCTGCGACTTTGGTCTGCGACTTTGGCCTGCCGCCTTTGCCACGCCCGGATTTCCGCCGAACGGTATGGGAGATCCAGATGAATATTCACGCCAAGCCTGCTATCACGACAGGTCCGCTGCCTGCCTCGCGCAAGGTTTATACCGCGCCGGAGGGCTTTGATGGTTTGCGCGTGCCCTTCCGTGAAATCAGCCTGCATCCGAGCGCGAAAGAGCCGCCCGTGCGGGTTTATGACACGAGCGGTCCTTACACCGATCCTGACGCCGTGATTGATCTCGAACGTGGTCTGCCGCGTCACCGCGAAGCCTGGCTGGAGGCGCGCGGCGACACGGAAATCTACAAGGGGCGCGACATCAGGCCGGAAGATAACGGCAATGTCTCGGATGCGCGTTTGGCGCGCGCCTTTCCGGCAACGCATGCGCCGCGCAAGGGCAGGCCCGGTCATCACGTCACACAGTTTGAATATGCGCGTGCGGGCATCATCACGGCGGAAATGGCTTATATCGCCGAGCGTGAAAATATCGGTCGCAAGGCGGCGCTCGCCACGTCCGGCCACAAGATTGCCGAGGGCGAGAGCTTTGGCGCGCATATTCCAGAGTTCATCACGCCGGAAATTGTGCGGGCTGAAATTGCCGCCGGTCGCGCGATCGTTCCGGCCAATATCAATCACCCGGAAGTCGAGCCGATGATTATCGGCCGCAATTTCCTGGTGAAGATCAATGCCAATATCGGCAACTCCGCCGTCACCTCATCAGTCGCTGAAGAAGTCGACAAGATGGTCTGGGCGATCCGCTGGGGCGCTGACAATGTGATGGACCTTTCGACAGGTCGCAACATTCACAACACACGCGAATGGATCATCCGCAATTCGCCGGTGCCGATTGGCACGGTGCCGATCTATCAGGCGCTTGAAAAGGTTGATGGCATTGCCGAGAACCTGACATGGGAAGTCTATCGCGACACGCTGATCGAACAGGCCGAGCAAGGTGTCGATTATTTCACGATCCATGCCGGTGTGCGTCTGGCTTACGTGCCGCTGACGGCCAAGCGCGTGACGGGCATTGTTTCGCGCGGCGGCTCGATCATGGCCAAGTGGTGTCTCTCGCATCACAAGGAGAGCTTCCTCTATACGCATTTCGACGAGATTTGCGACATCATGCGCGCGTATGATGTCTCCTTCTCGCTGGGTGACGGGTTGCGTCCCGGCTCGATTGCCGATGCCAATGACGAGGCGCAGTTTGCCGAACTGGAAACGCTGGGCGAGCTGACGCAGATTGCGTGGGGCCGGGGCTGTCAGGTGATGATCGAGGGGCCGGGTCATGTGCCGATGCACAAGATCAAGGTCAATATGGACAAGCAATTGAAGCATTGCGGCGGTGCGCCTTTCTACACGCTCGGGCCGCTCACCACCGATATTGCGCCGGGTTACGATCACATCACGTCAGGCATTGGCGCGGCGATGATCGGCTGGTTTGGTTGCGCCATGCTTTGCTATGTGACGCCGAAAGAACATCTCGGCCTGCCCGATCGCGCCGACGTGAAAGAAGGCGTCATCACCTACAAGATTGCGGCGCACGCGGCGGACCTCGCCAAAGGCCATCCGGCGGCGCAGTTGCGCGACGATGCGCTCTCCCGGGCGCGGTTCGAGTTCCGCTGGGAAGATCAGTTCAATCTGGCGCTGGATCCCGAACGCGCGCGCGACTTCCACGACCAGACCCTGCCGAAGGAAGCCCATAAGGTCGCGCATTTCTGTTCGATGTGCGGACCGAAATTCTGCTCGATGAAAATCACGCAGGAAGTGCGCGACTATGCGGAGAGCGGCATGGCCGACATGTCCGACAAGTTCCGCAATTCGGGCGGCGAGATTTATCTTGAAGAGGCTGATGCGGCAAACAAGGCGGCGAATGCGTCGCTTGGTGGCAAGCGGGAAAATCCGATTCCGTGACCTGAAGCCCTCCCCCTTGAGGGGGGAGGACGGTTCAAGGCGAAGCGTTTTATCGAAGCCCGGGCACCCGCCAAAAATTCAGCGTCGTCCCGGCACTTGTTGCCGGGATGACAATTGTTCATGTCATGCCCGGACTTGATCCGGGCATCCAGGGCAACAATCACAGCGCGTGAGACTTTGGATTGCCGGGTCAAGCCCGGCAATGACAAGAGAGAAGACGGGGAGGGCCCGCCTGAAGCGGGCCATGACGTTTGTGGCTTGGACATGGAATGACTGAAGCCCTCCCCGACCTCCTCGCCGAAAACCTCAACCTCGCCTTCGTCGGCACGGCGGCCTCGCATCGCTCGGGGCGTTTCTTGCCGGGACAGTTTCGGGGATGTGGGCGGTAAAGACAAACTGGTTTCAGATGTCCTCGCCTTTGGCGGCCTTGGAAATACCCGCGCGCAGGAAAATAAAGGCGGCACCCTGCAAGGCGAGTTCGGCGGGCTCACGGAACCATTGCGACACATCCATGCCATAAAGTGTGAGCGCCAGAGGGACCATCATGGAGAGCCCGACGATATAGGTGCGATAACCCGAAAGCATGGCGGATTCCTTGGATTGTGGATCGATTCCGCTCAAGCCTAGCATCGCAATGGCGCGGACGCGTGACGGGTATTCGCGCAGATGTGATGGCGGGGTACTGGAAGCGGGCGGTTGCATCGCTTACATCTAAGGTCATTCAAGGGAGACAAGCTCATGTTCAGCCTGCGCAAGAAAGCCGAAATGCCTGCCCCCACCGAGGCGTTGAAGGGCCGCAAGGACCCGATTCCGACAGCGGACCGCCATTTTGTGAATGGTTTCCCGCTCAAGGGGCCTTATCCGGAAGGGTCGGAGATGGCGCTGTTCGGTCTTGGCTGTTTCTGGGGCGCGGAGCGGAAGTTCTGGACTGTGCCCGGCGTCATCGTGACGGCGGTTGGCTATTCGGCGGGCTTTACGCCCAACCCGACTTATGAGGAAGTGTGTTCGGGCCGCACCGGGCATAACGAGGTTGTGCTCGTCGTTTACGATCCGAAAAAGGTTTCCTATGAAACGCTGCTGAAGGTTTTCTGGGAGAACCACAATCCGACGCAAGGGATGCGGCAGGGCAATGATATCGGCACGCAATATCGCTCCGGCATTTACGTGTTTTCCAATGCCCAGCATGTGGCGGCAGCGCGCTCGCAGGCGATGTTTGCGGCGGAACTCGCACATAACGGGTTTCCGGCGGTGACAACCGAGGTTCTCGATGCCGGTCCCTTCTACTTTGCCGAGGATTATCACCAGCAATATCTGGCGAAGAATCCGGCCGGCTATTGCGGTCTCGGCGGCACGGGCGTGCGCTGCAGTTTCGGTGAGGGTGCCGAGAGCGCCTGAAAACGAATGACGTTGTTCCGGCGCTTGTTGCCGGGATCTGTGAACTGCAAAGAAAGGTTCTGACGTTTTCCGGATCCCGGGAATAAATCCCGGGATGACAATCGTTCATGTCATGCCCGGGTTTGACATTTTGCGGATCTTTCAATTCATCCGCTGACGGATCAATCGGTGAGGTCTTCGAGGGCTTCGCGCCGCGCGTCCGACTGGTCGCGGGCGGCGTTTTTCATCGCCTTTTGCAGCTTTTCAAAAGCGCGCACTTCGATCTGGCGCACACGCTCGCGGCTGATGCCATATTCCTGGCTCAGGTCTTCAAGTGTCGCGGGTTCGTCCTTCAGGCGGCGCTCGGTCAGGATATGCATTTCGCGCTCATTGAGCGACTGCATGGCCTTGGCGAGCATTTCGCGGCGCAGTCCCATTTCCTCGTCTTCGCCAAGCGCGGTTTCCTGATCGACGGTATCGTCCACCAGCCAATCCTGCCATTCGCCGCCTTCGGCGTCGGCGCGCATGGGGGCGTTCAGCGAATTGTCGGGGCCGGAGAGACGCCGGTTCATGGAAATCACCTCGTCCTCGGTGACGCCGAGACGGGTTGCGATTTCGGTGACGTGTTCGTGGTTGAGGTCGCCTTCCTCGATCGCCTGAATCTGGCCCTTCACCTTGCGCAGGTTGAAGAACAGCTTCTTCTGGGCGGCGGTGGTGCCGAGCTTTACCAGCGACCAGGAGCGCAGGATATATTCCTGGATCGAGGCGCGGATCCACCACATGGCATAAGTCGCCAGACGGAACCCCTTTTCGGGTTCGAAGCGTTTGACCGCCTGCATCAGGCCGACATTGCCCTCGGAAATGACTTCGCCAATGGGCAGGCCATAGCCGCGATAGCCCATGGCGATTTTGGCGACGAGGCGCAAATGGCTGGTGACGAGCTTATGGGCGGCTTCGGAATCCTCATGCTCCTTCCAGCGTTTGGCGAGCATGTATTCTTCCTGCGGCTCCAGCATCGGGAACTTGCGGATTTCCTGGAGATAGCGCGAAAGACTGCCTTCCGGATTGGGCGCCGGTGCGAGCTTGGTTGCCATGGAAAGTTCCCCTCAAATAGCGGCGGTGACACGCAGACTGATCCAGGTTCTGATCAGGCTCAAGACCGGGATTACGCCCCAGCTTAAGCCGCGTCACGCATATAGGGGATAAATGGGGCCAAAAAAGGGGCGGCTCACGAGAAAGTTATAACAATTCCAGACTGTAAAAAACCCGTCAAATCTCGTCCAGGGTCTCGATAAGTCTCTGCATGTCTTCGGGTAATTCGCTGTCGAAGCTCATCGGCTCCAATGAGCGGGGATGCTCAAAGCCGAGATGATGGGCATGGAGCGCCTGGCGATTGAGCGCGATCAGGGCTTCACGGGCAGCCTCGGGCAGCTTCACGGCGCGGTTGCGCTGGCCTGAGCCATAGATTTCATCACCGAGCAGCGGATGGCCGATGGAGGTCAGATGGACGCGGATCTGATGGGTGCGGCCGGTTTCGAGCTCGCATTCGACAATCGAGACAAGCGGCGGCTCGCCGAAGCGCTCCCTGACTTCGTAATGGGTGATGGCTTCACGACCGCCGGAGCGGGTGATGGCCATTTTCAGGCGGTTGCGATTGCTGCGCGCCAGATTGCCCTCAATCGTGCCCAGGCGCGGCTCTGGCGCGCCCCAGACGATGGCGGTGTAAGCACGGCTCAGGCGCCCATCCCGGCCATGGGCGGCGAATTGTTCGGCCAGGCCCTGATGGGTAAAATCATTCTTGGCGACAACCATGAGGCCGCTCGTATCCTTGTCGAGGCGGTGGACAATGCCGGGGCGGCGCTCGCCGCCAATGCCGGAAAGACTGTCGCCGCAATGGGCGATGAGCGCGTTGACAAGCGTCCAGTCGGGATTGCCCGGCGCCGGATGCACGACAAGGCCCGCTGGCTTCATGACGACGATGAGATCGTCATCCTCATGGACAATTTCGAGCGGCATGGCCTGACCGAGTGGTGTTGCCGCCACGGGAACTGGCACCAGAATGGTGTAAACCTGACCGACCTTGACCTTTTGCGAGGCGTTTTCGACGATTTCGCCGTCGATTTCGATCTGGCCCCCCTCCAGCAGCGCCTTGAGCCGGGCGCGCGACATGGCTTCGACTTTGTCTGCCAGCGCATCGGTGAGATACTTGTCGAGTCGCGTTCCCGCTTCGCCTTCGGCCACTTCTATCGTGTAGCTTGTGGCGGCGAGTTCGATCTCGGCATCTGATTCTTCGTCTTCGGGATGGTTCATGTCTGACGATAACGCGACGGGCAGCGCAATGGAAACAGGTGCCGCACAGGTGGACGGAGCGAATGCACGCGCCCTCGGCCTTCTCAAGATCGGCGTTGTGGTGATGGGCGTGGTCTTCGTCGCAGGCTTTGTGCTTGTTGCGGGAACGATTGTCTACCGCGCGATGCATGCGGGCGAGAAAGTCGCCGGGCAGCGCGCCTTTGGCGTCAGCGATATTCATATCGATGCGGGTTCGAGCGTCAAAGACATGGTGATGACGGAGGGGCGGCTCGCCGCGCATGTTGTCGGCCCCAAGGGGGAGGCGATCATTCTCGTCGATCCGAAGACCGGACAGGAATATGGCCGCATCCGGTTGCAGCCCCTGTCTGATTTTGCCGCCGCCCAGCCTTGATCGCGCCAGACATCACCGCCGCTGTGTTGAGGGATGTTTCGCGTGCGGCGCAGGCCGCCTTTCCGGAAGAATGCTGTGGCGTCCTGATCGGGCGGCGCGTGGCGGGCCGTGTGTCACTCATCGCAGCCATTGCATCACGCAATGTGGCAGGCGGCAACAGGCGGCGGCGTTTCGAGATTGATCCGGCGCTCTTGCTGGCGCTGCAAAGGCGCTTGCGCCATGGGCCTTATTTTGTCGCGGGCTATTTTCACTCGCATCCGCGCGGCACAACGCGGCCCTCAAGGCATGATCTGGCTGGCGCTCATCAAGATCATCATGTCTGGCTGATTGCCGCCCTGGCAGGGCCGGGCCATGGCGTTACATTTGGCGCTTATGCGGTGCGCGGCACCGGCGCCAGCCGCCGCTTTGTGGCGCTCTGATCGAAGCGGCTCTGGATGCGTGCTTGTCAGCCCGGCGCCAAGCTCCACGGGCGGAAGTTCTTTTGGTATTTTTGGGGATGATGTTTTTGGGGAGAGAGGGAGCCGCCAGCGCCGGGGAGGAGGGAGGAGGGCGCTGGCGGCTTGCTGAAAGCGGGTGGTCGGGGAGGAGGTCGACCGCGCCTTCGTGAGCAATTTATCGGACTTGCGTGACAAAATGTCAATGGAAATTTTTTGCGATGCAACACATGATGGCTTTGAACATGCGTTTAATTAACCTTATAACCCTCTGTTTTTGATAGACTTATTTTGATCAACTTTTCATGAACGACATGTTTTACCATGTAATGCGCCAGATTGACGCAGGCGTCATTTTTGAAATTGTCTCAAATTGCGGTGGTTTGGCGGGGTGATCGCGCGGCAATCGATCCGCCACCATCACATCAGGCCGCGCCAAACCGAATGCACTTGATCCGACGCGCCAAAGCATTCTATACCCAGCGCCCATACCCGCTTGTCCCCTTCGTCTAGCGGTCAGGACATCGCCCTCTCACGGCGAAAACAGGGGTTCGATTCCCCTAGGGGATACCATCGGCAAAAAACACCATTGATTTCATGGGCTTTTTGCCCCCTCCTGCGGCGCTTGCGTTTGTAGTTGAATTTCACTACAAACAGTCATGGCTTGAAAAGCGCTGCGCGACATTTCATGGATCAAAGGGGCGCTGAAAGACTTCCGGGCTTTCCCCTTGCCCGCACAACAGAAAGCCGCGCGGGGCCTGACGCAGATTGCCGAAGGCGACACGCCGGAGATTGCCAAGCCGATGATGGGCCTTGGCGCGGGCGTGTGGGAACTGGCCATCAAGGAGCGCGGCGACGCATTCCGCGTGGATCTATGCGCTCCAGCTTGATGATGACATCTGGGTGGTTCACGCTTTCCAGAAGAAATCAACAAGCGGCATCGCCACGCCGAAGCATGAAACAGACGTGGTGCGGGAACGAATCAAACGCTTGAAGGAGGCGTTGGCATGACCGATCAAGAGGACGATTTCGAACCGGTTCGCGGCTCCGGCAATGTGTTCGCCGATCTGGGGCTGCCTGATGCCGAGCTGGAACGATTCCGCGCCATCCTTGCCGCCGAGATCGGCAAGACGCTGGCCGCCGACAAGCTGACCGTGCGCGCCGCCGAAAAGCTCACCGGCTTCGCCGCCGCCGACTTTTCCCGCATCCGGCAAGCCCGGTTGAAAGGCTTTACCATCGACCGCCTGATGACGATCCTCGACCGGCTCAACCGCAAGGTCCAGGTGTCAGTCTCGGTCTATCCGCGCGATCCGGCAGGAACGAGCGCTTTGCACTTGTGAGAACATCACTGCCGATAATAGCCTTGGGAGGCCTGTCCTGAAAGTGATCTTCAGTCGGAAGGGCGTTGATAGCGCAGCCGGAAAATGTGCTAGCGCCTTGATCGACGGACGCCCGATCAGCATCCCGATACCCTCGCGCGCCGGTGGCATCCTGGCATGGTCGTGATCTCGCAGACGGCGGGATCGGATGGCACCTCGACCCGACATTGACCACAGCGCCTTGCGGTTCGGCCCGAAGGTTGGCGTGGCGCATTGGGCAGGTAAGTTCCTCACTTTCGCACTTACGCAACCAATCGGTCAAAGCGGCGACCTGTCCTGTTTGTCTTTTCGCCGGTCGGCGTTCGGCATTGCAACCGAAGCGTGCTCAATGCTGACCTCCAACCTAACGACGTTGCTTTCCTTAACAATGCCAAGCGTAGCCTGCTCGAACAGTCGGCCCGCCTCGCCTTCCAGACCAATGGCAAGACACTCTTCATTGCGACATGGTCACTCTCGGAAGTGCCTGTCGACTTCCGTGACCAGGTTGTGACGCATTTTTCAGGCAGCGATTTCCTGGTGGTTTTTCAGAACCACATTTTTGAAATCGACAATCAGGATTATTTCATCAACACCTTCCCCTATCTGGCGAATGTGTTCTATCGCTTGAAGCCTATCGAATGGCATCATGGCGGTGGCGGCAATTTTTATCTGATCGGCAGGAAAATCTCTTCGACCTGAGGCAATATGTGCGGAAGGGAAAAGGCCTTCCGGTTTTTCCGGAAAGCCTTGTTTCGTCCGCCTGCGAATTATTGCGCGGTATCAGAAGTCCGGCAAGTTGCATGATGATGGCGATGAGGGAGCCAAAGATCAGCACGACGATGCTCAGCAGGCTGATGGTGAAGCCGGTGCTGCGCTTGTCGGCGGCCTTGTAATAGCCGAGCGCATAGAGGATGCGGCCAATGGGGAAGAAGAGGCCGACAGCGGCTGCCCAGGCGTCTTGCGTGGTCAGGGCGAAGAGCCAGAGCGAGGGCAGAAAGGCCGCCATCTGCTCAAGCGTGTTGTAATGCACGCGATAGACGCGCATGAAATCTTCCGGGCCGGTCATGGCTGGCGCTGGCACTTTGTGCCTGGCGCGGGCGCCCCCAACGCTGAAACCCATCCACATATAAATCAGGATGGAGACGAGCGTGACGAGGCCGGACAAGGGATAGGCGAAACTCATGGGGATCCTCTCCTGATATTGTTTGACCGTGATTGTTTGGCGAAGAGACAATCAGGTCTTGGGGGATCGCGCAATCGGCAACTGTCGCGGGGAAGGCCGGTCTTAATGCGGCGGGGTGTTTTTCAGGGCTTCGATGCGCTCGGCAAGTTCCATCCCGACAAGTTCGGCCTCGGCCGGGGCGACCGGTGCAAGCACGGCCTCAAAATCCTCGCGCTGCTTTTCGTCCAGTTGAATGGGCGCTGGCGTCCGGGCTGCGGCGGCGGGCAAGGGCGGCGCCGGATGGTTCCATGTCGCTGATGCGCCAGCCGCGATGGCTTCGGTCAATTCGGTATTGAGATTTGCGGCCCTGTCACCAAGCAACTTCAATTGCTGCCCGGCTTCCTGCTGGCGGCTTTGTTGCGCGGTGAGGATGGAGGCGAATTCGCCAAGCTGTTGTTGCAGGGACTGGAGCTTGCCAGTTCGTTCAGCGGCCAGACTTTCGGCCTGGGACAGGCGCATATAGAGACTGTCAATTTCATTGCGCAGATTCTGCGCCTCGATAAGTCCCGCGCTATGCGCCTCCCGGGTGGCGGCCAGATCGTCGCGCAGGCTCTGCGCTTCCATGCGGGCGGTGTTGTGGGCTTCCTGAAGCGCGCTGAGATCGTCGCGCAGCGGTGCGGCCTCGCGTTGGGCTGTTTCATAAGCCTCGCTCAGATTGGCATTGCGTTCCGCCAGCACGGCAAGCTCCTGCTCACGCTGGGTCAGGGCCAATTCAAGATCGGGAATGGCGCGCCCGGCCTTCGTAAAGGCCTCCGCATCGGAATAGGTTTTGACATCAAGGCCGAGACGGCGCGTGGTCTGGGTGACGGCGCGCCGCCAGACGAATTGCAAGGCGACCAGCGCGAACAATGAAGCGACCAGAAAGCCCAGCGCCACAAGAATCAGGCTCTCAACCATATGCTTGTCTCCAGCCCATCATGCATGTTGTTTGTTGTGTTGTGGCTTGTCCGGACCGTGCCAGAAAAATACAAAAGCCGCTACCTTGCGGGAGCGGCTTCTGGCGAAATTTGCGTTGAGTGGGTCAGAAGGGCAACCATTCGCGCGAAGGGGTGTATTTGAGGTAACCGACACTGGCGCCCAGTCGAACGCCGACACCCGATCGCATCGGGGCCAGGATGACATTGCCCCTTTGCTGGTAATTGATGCCAATGCCGCCGATCAGATAGGCGCTGCCTTCAACACCCGGGAAGCGCTGGAAGATGACCTGCTTATTGGGCAGGTTATAGACCAGCGTGAAGACCTTGACGGCATCGCCGCCAAAATCCCAGCCGGCACTCGGTCCCTGCCAATAGACGCGGGTCTTGCTGCCAGATTTCATCATCATATGGCCCTGCCCATAGCGCAGACCCACTACAAATGCGCCGCCGACCTCCTCGCCTTTGATATAGGCATTGGGTTCGCCATATTTCCTGAAGACCGAATGGACGGCATCGGCCAGCCCTTTGGAGACGCCACCGAAGAAATCACCCGAGGCTTTGACGATTTCGTCCTCGCTATAGGTCTGGTTGGCCCGGGTGGTGGTCCGGGGCGCCTGATTGGCATCGGAAGGGGCGGCAAATGCTGCGGGTGCGAAAACCAGCATGGCGAGTGCCAATATCGCCAGATCACTGAGGCGAGGATATCGAATCATGCGGACTGACCTGTCTGAGGGATGAAAAGGCATGTTCATGGGTGGCTCCTGGTGCATGACGGGCTGCCCCATCGTCGATTCGGCCCCCTGCCTGCGGCAATCCTAACTCACATCAGGGTTAATCGTATATCGGGACGATGAAAGGTGATGCAGGGCGCGTTTCATGTCGGCACAATGGCGCGGTTGTTCAGACGGCATGGGCTTTGCTGCTATCTGACCATGGAATTGCTCTTCCGCCCTGCTGCTCAAGCGCGAGGCGGGGCCGGTGCGAACCCCCAACGGTCGGGGGGCCAGTTTGCGGGTTTGCACCGGCCGCTCATTTGAGCGCTTCCACAAGAAAGACCGTGCCTCGACAGCAACGAATCCCCGGAGCGGACAACCGCTTCGGGGATTTTGCTTTCAGGCATTGCGGGCCCCGACTGGCGTGCTTCGTCGTTTCACGCCTCGCAATGACATGGGGTCCCTGATCTTGCGGGAAGGGCCCAGGTGGAAAGCCGGGCCAGGTTCAATGCGCGCCGCGGGCGATGAAAAAGGGGTTGTCGAGGCCACGTTCGGTCTTGCCATAAAGAAGGGGCGCCCCGTCCAGCATGGTGACGCTGCCACCGGCTGCCGAGAGAACCGCATGACCGGCGGCTGTGTCCCATTCCATGGTGCGACCATGGCGGGGATAGAGATCGGCTTCACCGGCCGCGACGAGACAGAACTTCAGGGACGAACCGGCGGCCAGAAATTCTTTCACATTATAGAGGCGGAGATATTCATCGGTCTTTGTGTCGCGATGGGTGCGGCTGGCGATGACGACGAGACCATCGTCGGCCGGTTTGCGCGCGGCGATGCGAATGGGTTCGCCTGCCTTGTCATGCGCGCCATCCGGATTTGGTGCGATTGTCTGTTCATAGGCTTCGCCCGGCGCCCAGGCATAGAACATACGGTTCTTGGCTGGCGCATAGACGACGCCGGCCACGGGCAGGCGGTTTTCGATCAAGGCGATATTGACCGTGAACTCGCCATTGCGATTGAGGAACTCTTTCGTGCCATCAAGGGGATCGACCAGAAAGAAGCGTTCGGCGAATTCCGGCACATGACCTGCGGCAGCGGCTTCCTCCGAGACAACGGGAATGCCGGGCGCGCATTGCGCCAGACCCGCCAGAATGATGGCTTCGGCATCCTGATCGGCGGCCGTAACCGGGCTGTTATCTTCCTTGCGTGTGACGGCAACCTCGGTCGCGTAATGGTCCATGATGGCGGCCCCAGCCTTGAGGGCAATGCCGCGCAGGGCAAGGATCAGGTCCTGGCGATCGTGAAGGGGATGGGTCAAGGCTTTACCTGTCGGCTTGGGGTCGAGGTGGTTTGGTCGGGAGAACAGCATCGCCGGGGTCAGGGGTCAAGTCCGGATCGGTCGGCCCCTGATCAAGGTCTGCGCTCCGGGCTGGCGTCGTTGCGCGGACGGTGCTATCAGGCATGATTAACCAAGGTCAGACGGTTTTGTCGAGCGAATGGGCAGTTTGATATGAGCAAGGCGGACGATGTAAGCGCGTTGGAACTGGCGGCGCTGATGTGCAGCCGCGTATGTCATGACGTGATCAGCCCGGTCGGGGCGATTACCAATGGCCTGGAAGTGCTGGCTGACGATGATGATGATCCGGAAATGCGCGCCCATGCCATGGATCTCATCGCCAAGAGTGCGACACAGGCTTCCGCCAAATTGCAATTTGCGCGACTGGCTTTTGGCGCGGCTGGTTCTGCGGGGGCCGCGCTTGACCTTCAGGATGCGCGCAAGGTGGCCGAAGGCTTGATGATGAGCGAGAAGGCGACGCTCTCCTGGACCGCACCCGTCGCCACCATCGGCAAGGACTATGTGAAGCTCCTGCTCAATATGGTGCTGATCGGCATGGCGGCCATTCCGCGCGGTGGCGAGGTTGCTGTTCTGGTGGAAGGCGAGCTGTCGCGACCGCTGATGCGCGTGACATCGACGGGCATGGCCGCGCGTGTGCCCGAGGAGACGGCCAAGTTTCTCGATGGGCGCGATCCGGACCGTTTTCTCGATGCGCGTGCGGCACAGCCCTATTTTACCGGATTGGTGGCGCGCTCGCTCGGCTTGAATATTTCGGCGCGGATGGAGGGCGAACGCTTCATTCTGGAAGCGTCGTCACCTGCCGTGAGCGCGGCGGAAGCAGTGCCGACTGTTTCCGAATGATCTTTGCGTGATCAAAAGCAAAAAGGGCGCTCCCCCGGAACGCCCTTTTTCTTTTCGTGTCGGTGTGACCGATCAGGCCGACGCCTTGGCAGGCATAACCGCTTCGGAAGGATCACGCAGCACATAGCCCCGTCCCCAAACCGTTTCGATGTAATGGTCGCCATCCGTTGCCACGGCAAGTTTCTTGCGCAGCTTGCAGATGAAGACGTCGATGATTTTCAGTTCCGGCTCGTCCATGCCGCCATAGAGATGATTGAGGAACATCTCCTTCGTCAGCGTGGTGCCCTTGCGGAGCGAGAGCAGCTCCAGCATCTGATATTCCTTGCCCGTCAGATGGACGCGCTGCCCATCGACTTCCACCGTCTTGGTGTCGAGATTGACGGTGAGCTTGCCGGTGTTGATGACCGACTGCGAATGACCCTTGGAACGACGCACCACGGCGTGGATGCGTGCCACAAGTTCGTCCTTGTGGAACGGCTTGGTCATGTAGTCATCGGCCCCAAAGCCGAGACCGCGAACCTTGTTTTCAATGCCCGCCAGACCGGAAAGGATGAGGATCGGGGTTGAAACCTTGCCAAGACGCAAGGATTTCAAGACCTCGTATCCGCTCATATCCGGCAGGTTCAGGTCGAGCAGGATAATGTCGTAATCATAGAGCTTGCCTAGATCGACGCCCTCTTCACCAAGGTCGGTCGTGTAGACGTTGAAGCCGTCTGATTTGAGCATCAACTCAATGCTCTGAGCTGTTGCACTGTCGTCTTCGATGAGCAGAACTCGCATGGTCCCCCACTTCGGCGATGAGGATCAATCCTCAGGGCCTGGCGCCCAGTTAATCCATAATGAGCGAAGTTAAAGCGATTTGGTTAATAAAGATTAACCGGAATGGAAAAATTTGAGAAAATTTTACGGTCATTTGCAAAGCCTTGTCGAGACTCATGAAATCGGGTTTTGACGGGCTTGTGCCGAGGCGGCGACTGAGTCTTTCCGGCAACAGGTGGACCCCGACCTATCCACAATTTCGGTTTTCACGGTTTACGTCGTCTTAAAGTCTTGGCGTGCATCATGGGCAACAGCGGATTTTGTCAGCCCTGTCGCCATTGCGCTCAGGGGCTAAAAATCCGGGTGAGGAGGGAGCGAAAGCTCCCGTCGCAGCGGACAGGAGCCGTCATCACGGTGCAGGCACTTTTGGCTGAAATCGGCGCGCTGGCAGATGTCAAACATTATGGCCGGGTGGTCAGTGTTCAGGGTCTCATGATCGAGATTGCCGGACCGCTGCATGCCATGGGTGTTGGCAGTCGTGTTCGCGTGGCGAGCCGCACGGGTGGCCATATTCTGTGCGAAGTTGTCGGCTTTCGGGAGGGCCGGGCGTTGTGTCTGCCCTTTGGTCAGCTCTCGGGCATTGGCGTTGGCTGCAAGGCCGAACTGCATGATGAAGAACCGCATATTTATCCCTGCGCCGGATGGCTTGGCCGTGTTGTGAACGCCATGGGCGAACCGGTCGATGGCAAAGGGCCATTGCCGCAAGGTTCGGTGCCTTACAAATTGCGCGCGGCGCCGCCACCGGCGCATTTGCGCCAGCGCGTGCGTGGCAAACTTGATCTTGGTGTGCGCGCGCTCAACACATTTGCGACCTGCTGTCGCGGACAACGCATGGGTATTTTCGCAGGCTCGGGCGTTGGCAAATCGGTGCTGATGTCGATGCTGGCACGCAACACGGCATGCGATGTCGCGGTCATTGGCCTGATCGGCGAGCGTGGCCGTGAGGTTCAAGAGTTCATTGAGGATGATCTGGGGCCTGAGGGTCTGGCGCGTTCAATTGTCGTTGTCGCGACATCCGACGAGCCAGCGCTGATGCGCCGTCAGGCGGCCTATCTCACTTTTGCGCTGGCGGAATATTTCCGCGATCGCGAGCAGGATGTGCTTTGCATGATGGACAGCGTGACACGCTTTGCCATTGCCCAGCGCGAGATTGGCCTCTCAACAGGGGAGCCCCCGACGAGCAAGGGCTATACACCCACCGTTTTTGCCGAATTGCCCAAATTGCTCGAACGCGCCGGTCCCGGCACGGGCAAGGGCACGATTACCGGTTTGTTCACGGTTCTCGTCGATGGCGATGATCACAATGAACCGGTGGCCGATGCGGTTCGGTCCATTCTGGATGGACATATCGTGATGGAAAGGTCAATTGCCGAGCGCGGGCGCTATCCGGCGATCAACATTCTTAAATCTATTTCGCGCACAATGCCCGGATGTAACAACGAAGAAGAGACGGTCCTCATCCGACGTGCGCGTAATCTGATGGCGACATATGACGATATGGAAGAGCTGATCCGGTTGGGCGCCTATCGCCCGGGAGCCGATCCGCAAGTCGACGAAGCGATTTACTACCACCCGGCACTGGACGCCTTTTTGGGGCAACGCAAGGAAGAAGCCTGCGATCTCAGTACCGGTTATGTCGAACTGGCCCGGATTCTTTCCGTGCCGGCACCGGTGATACAGAGCAAAGCCGCAGAAGGGGCTGAATGATGCGAAATCGGGACTCTCTGATCCGGTTGCACAAGTTTCAGGTGGATGAAAAGCGCCGCAAGGTGGCTGAACTTGAAATCATGCTGACCGAGTTTCAATCACGCGAGCGCGAACTGGATCGGCATGTGAAGGCCGAGCAGGAACGGGCCGGCATTTCCGATGTGGCGCATTTCGCCTATCCGATGTTTGCCAAATCCGTGATGCGGCGCCGCGAAAATATCCTGCAATCCATTCAGGGTCTGGAGCGCCAGCTGGAAGACGCCAAGGAGGAACTGGCGGGTGCCTTTCGTGAGCTCAAGAAATATGAGCTGATGGAGGACAATCGCAAGCGCAAGGTGCGCAAGGAAGTCATGCGCGTCGAGCAGATCCAGACTGATGAAGTGGCGCTCAATATCCATCGCCGCCGCTGATTTTATGCAATCTTCTTCCCCTGCCGCTCATCTGGGCTAGAATGCCCCCAGAATCGCGCCTTTCCGCGCGGCCCCCTGATATTTGCGGTCATTCTCATGCCTTCCTTTGACATTGTTTCCAAAACCGATTTTCCTGAAATTGACAACGCGCTGGCCGGTGTCAAGCGCGAGGTCGAGACGCGCTATGACTTCAAGGGATCGCATTGCTCGATCGAGCGCAATGAACTGGAAATGACGATCAAGGCGGATGACGATCTGAAGCTCAAGCAGATGCATGAATTGCTGCAAGGGCATCTGGCGCGACGCAAGATTGAAACCGGTATTCTCGATTACAAGGATCCGGAAAAGGCGGCAGGTCAGAGCGTGCGTCAGAAAGTGCTGATCCGCGAAGGCATCGACAAGGAGCTCGCCAAGCGTATCGTCAAGGACATCAAGGCGTCCGGCATGAAAGTACAGGTTGCCATTCAGGGCGACGAGTTACGCGTCACCGGCAAGAAGCGCGATGATCTTCAGGAGGTCATTGCCTTTGTGAAGGGGCTGCCCATTGAGCAGCCCCTGCAATATGTCAATTTCCGCGATTGAGACCCAGGCCGGGACTTAGTGGCGGAAGAACAGCCGACGCACGAGATAGATCAGCGAAATGGCAATGAAATAGCCGACGAAGCGGATGGCCACGAGCTTGAGCACGGCGATGTCGGCATAATTGGGCAAGGGGTCCATGTGCTCGATCACGCGACGCGCAATATTGATCAGTTCATGAACGACCGTCGCGCCGAGTGCGAAGGCAAGTATGCGATTGTAGCGGGTCATGATGACAGCGGCGACGAGTGCGATGACAAGACCCTGGATGGAGTTGACCGTGTCAAATCCTTGACGCGCCATGTCCAGCGCCTGATTGGCATAGTCGGTAAGCATGTAGTCCCCCGTTATGGTTTGACTGGAAAGTTCCGGTCATCTGATGCAATGACAGGCCAAGGCTGGCCGATCAGCAACAAACCGAACAGAGGGTAGACCAAAATGGCACAAGGTCTATCTCTTTAGCGCGACACAATTAATTCGTGTGCGTCTCAAAAAAGTCATTTAGTCGTCACGAGATAGCTGCAAGGCCTTCAATTTCCTGGGATTTCTTGAGCAGCACCCCGGCGATTTGCTTGACCGATTCCCCTGATTTTGATTGTGGGTGCCGAAAAAGAATGGGGGTCTGGTGGCGGATACTGTCGCGCACCAGATCGTCACGCGGCACGAAACCCAGCAGCACCGGCTCCATGCTGAGGAAATTCCGGCAGGCATTGGCAAGCGCCGAGAAGGTGCGACGGGCCTGATCCTTGTCGCTCGCCATATTAATGACAACGCATATATCGGCGCCGGGCTCCTGTTGCGTCAGGAGTTTGATAAAGGCATAGGCATCGGTGAGCGAAGTCGGCTCGTCATTGACAACCACAATCGTGGTGCTGCCCGGGGCGCAGAGTGTCATCACGCCCTGATCGAGCCCGGCGGCAAGATCGACAATGACATGATCATAGCTATCGCTCAGCGCCAGCAGTCCGCGTTGCAGACCGAGGATTTCGGGGCGCGTCAAGGCACTCAATACGCCGGAGCCCGACTTTCCAGCCAGAACATCAAAGCGGCCCGCGAGTGATCCGCTGACGGTTTCAGGCGCATAAGATGCAATGGCTTGTGAAAGTTTGACGCGACCGGCGATGACGCTGCCCAGGTCATGACGCGGTGAAAGGCCGAGCTGAACGTCCACATTGGCAAGTCCAAGATCGCCATCAAACAGCAGGACCTTGCGCTGCCGTGAGGCGAGTGCGTCGGCCAGCGTGATTGAGAGCCATGTCTTGCCAACGCCGCCCTTGCCCGAGGCAATCTGGATCAGCCGGTTGCGTTTGGTTTTGGCCGGTGCGGGAGGCGGCTGGGTCATCATGAGGCCATTCCGGTTTTGCGCCTGGTGGATGGGCGCAGGGTCATGTTGTCGGTGAGGGGGGCAAGCAGAAGCTCAGCACAGATGGGTGGCGTGAGCTGGGCAAGACCGCGTGCGAGAAAGGGTGTGACGCTGATTTGTGCCAGAGAGAGTTCGCCGGCATCTGCCGCCGCGAGAACAGGCCCCAGGCGGCGGGCAATATCGAGCTGGGTGGCGATCATCCGGCGCACGCCCCTGTCAGCAAAGCGCTGCGCAATTTCAGAGAGTAACAAGGCATCGCCAGTGGCTGCGGCGACCAGAACCGGTTCCAGGGGCTCAACCTGTCGTCCTGCGGCCAAGAGTGCAGCGAGATCGGACATATCCGTTTCGTCAAAGGGATTGATGCTGGCTGTGTCGATCAGACAGACGGGGGCTTCCCCTTGCGGAGATGATTTTCGGGCCGCGAGAATGGTGGTGAGGCGTTCAGGGGTCTTGATGCCCTCCACGCGCGTTCCCAGCAAGGCCCCATAGGCTTCCGATTGTGCAAGCGCGCCGGTGCGGCGCGTGTCGGCACACAGAATGTCGCAAGTGCCATTGTCGATGATGGCGCGGGCGGCGAGTTTGGCGAGAGTCACGGTCTTGCCGCTACCGGCTGTGCCGATGAGCATCAGGGGTGTGGCGGGAATGGCAGGAATGGGTTCAAAACCGATACGCATTTCCAGTGCGGCGGCAAGTGCCAACACGGCATCTTCATGGTGGAGGGCACCCGCAGCCGACAACAGATCATCGCGAAGCCGGGCGGGCAGGGCATGACTGTCGAGGGCGCGGGCCATGGCGTCGAGATCAAAGGCAATGCCAGAGCCCGGCGCGGGCTTGTTCACGTTGCGTGAGGGGGCGTCGCCGGCGCGGAGTCGTTCGCGCAGCATGGTTTCGAGCTGATATTCAAGATCGGAAAGACCCTGCCAGGCTGAAGGGACAAGGGCTTCAAAACCGGCGGTCGGCGGTGTTTCGGCGGCACCGACAATTTCGGTCATGCCGTCGGGTGTTTCATAACTCGATACGATGACGGCTTCATCGCCCAGCGCCTGGCGCAATTGCGCCATGGCATCGGCCATGGTCGGGGCGAGGAAGGTTCTCATGCGCATGCGATGTCAGTCCCGGTCAAATGGTGCCCAACGTGCGCAGTCGCGCCCGGGGGTGAATTTCATTCTGCGACATGACAAAGGTTTGCGGACGGAAGCGTTCGATGATTGAGCGCACATGCGGGCGGATGCCAGGGCTGGTGAGCAGCACCGGCATTTCACCCATCTGGGCCAATTCCTCGAAGCGCTGGCGAATGATGGCAATGAACTCGTGCAGCCGGGAAGGCTGCATTGCAATCTGTTTGTCTTCGCCATTGCCGACGAGGGATTCGGCAAAATTCTGTTCCCATTTGGGGGAGAGCGTGATGAGCGGCAGAGTCTGATTGTGGTCGGCGTGGCTTGCGCAAATCTGGCGGGCAAGACGGGCACGCACATGCTCGGTGATGAGTGTGAGGCTTTGTGTGTGACCCACGGCTTCGGCAATGCCCTCCATGATCGTCGGCAGATCGCGGATCGAGATGCGTTCGGTCAGGAGTGTCTGGAGCACGCGCTGAATGCCGGTAATGGTGATTTGCGACGGCACGAGGTCTTCGACAAGCTTCTTGTGTTCCTTGCCCAATTCATCGAGCAGTTTCTGGACTTCTGCATAAGACAGAAGATCAGCCATATTGTCCTTGATGATTTCGGTGAGGTGTGTGGTGAGCACCGTCGGCGGATCGACCACTGTGTAGCCACGGAAGGAGGCTTCCTCGCGCAGCTTTTCATCGATCCATGTTGCGGGCAGACCGAAGGCGGGTTCGGTCGTATGGAGACCTGGCAGTTCGATCTGGCCGCCTTGCGGATCCATCACGAGAAGCTGGTTCACATAGACCTCGCCGCGACCCGATTCAACTTCCTTGACGCGGATGACATAGGCATTGGCCTCCAGCTGCACATTGTCGAGAATGCGAACCGACGGCATGACAAAGCCCATGTCGCCCGCGATCTGGCGGCGCAAGGCCTTGATCTGATCGGTGAGCTTCTGCGAGTCCCTGCCATTGATCAGGGGCAGAAGGGCGTAACCGATTTCGAGACGCAGCTCGTCCATCTTGAGGGCGGTGCTGATCGGTTCATCGGCGATGGGCGTATCGGCGACTGTCCTGGCTTCGCTGGCGACGACAGCATCTGCGGCCTTGCGACGCGTATCCCAGAGATAATAGGCAATGCCACCCGCGCCGCCCGACAGCAGGAGAAAGGGAATAGCGGGCAGGCCGGGCAGCAAGGCCATGATGCCCATGACGAAGGATGACATGCCGAGTGCCTGGGGATAGCCCGAGAGCTGATCGAAAAGGGCTTCGTCGGCGGCGCCTTCGACACCGGCCTTGGTGACGAGAAGGCCCGCAGCGATGGAGACGATAAGCGCAGGGATCTGGCTCACCAGGCCGTCGCCGACAGTGAGTAGCGTGTAGGTTTGCGCCGCGTCGGCGAAGGAGAGATCGTTCTGGGCAACGCCGATAATGATGCCGCCGATGACATTGATAAAGGTGATAAGCAGGCCGGCAACGGCATCACCGCGCACGAATTTCGAGGCACCGTCCATCGAGCCGAAAAAGGAGCTTTCATTTTCAAGTTCGGTGCGGCGGGCACGGGCCGTGGTTTCATCAATCAGCCCTGCCGAAAGATCTGCATCAATCGCCATCTGCTTGCCGGGCATGGCGTCCAGCGTGAAGCGGGCGGCGACTTCGGCGATGCGGCCCGAACCCTTGGTGATGACGACGAAGTTCACGATGACGAGAATGGCAAAGACAATGACGCCGATGACGAAATTTCCCTGCATCACAAGGCTGCCAAAGGCTTCGATGACATGGCCTGCGGCGGCGGTGCCGTCGTGACCATGCGCCAGGATGAGGCGGGTGGAGGCGAGGTTCAAGGCCAGACGCAGCATGGTGGCGATGAGCAGAACGGTTGGAAAGGCGCTGAACTCAAGTGGTTTCTGGATGAACAGTGAGGTCATCAGAATGAGAATGGAAAAGGTGATCGAAAGTGCCAGCGCGAAATCAAGGAGCAGGGCGGGCAGGGGCAGGATCAGAACAACGATGATCGCGAGAATGCCAAAGGCAAGCGCCAGATCGCCGCGTTTGGCAATCTGACCCACCATGCCGCCAGCTGTCAGGCCGCCGATATTGAAGCCGGGTTTTGCCACCGTTACATCACTCATTCTGATTTCTTTCCCGCAGACTTCTATCCAGGCATTGCAATATGAAGGCTCTGATCAGCCAAACTGAACGCGGCCTTCGCCCGGCATCGGCACAGCCACGCCGTTGTCGGTATATTCCTTGAGCTTGTTGCGAAGCGTGCGGATCGAGATGCCGAGAATATTGGCGGCATGGGTGCGATTGCCGAGACAATGATCAAGCGTCGAGATGATCAGGTCCTGCTCCACTTCGGCAACTGTCTTGCCGACAAATGTGCGTGTGACCATATCGGCGGCGGCCGCCGCCTGACGCACGACGCCATCCTGCATGGCAGGGGACTGATAGCTTGATCCATCCGGCAGGCGAATGGCATCGATACCGATTTCACTGCCCGTCGTCAGCAAGACGGCGCGGTGCATGGTGTTTTCAAGTTCGCGCACATTGCCGGTCCAGTTGTGGCGCGTCAGATAGGTGCGGGCATCAGCCGAGATCGGACGGCTGTCCACGCCATTGGCGCGGGCATAGCGGGCGGCAAAATGATCGGCAAGCGCCAGAATGTCGGCCGGGCGTTCGCGCAGGGGCGGCAGCTTCAGATTGACGACGTTCAGACGATAGAACAGATCTTCGCGGAAGCGACCGGCCCGGGCTTCGGCTTGCAGATCGCGGTTTGAGGTGGCGATGATGCGGATGTTGACCTTGACCGGGGCCTTGCCACCGACGCGGTCGATTTCGCGTTCCTGAATGGCGCGCAGCAGCTTTGACTGAAGGCGCACATCCATCTCGCTGATTTCGTCGAGCAGCAGCGTGCCGCCGTCGGCCTCTTCAAACTTGCCGATGCGGCGGGCGAGCGCGCCGGTAAAAGCGCCTTTTTCATGACCGAAAAGTTCGGATTCGAGCAGGTTTTCGGGAATGGCGGCGCAATTGACCGAAATGAAAGGCTTGTCGCGGCGCAGGGATTTACGGTGAACATGGCGCGCCATGATTTCCTTGCCGGTGCCGCTCTCGCCGGTGATGAGGATCGAGGCTTCAGAGGCGGCGACCTGATCGGCCAGACGGATGACGTCGGCCATCTTCGGATCCTGGAAGATCAGCGCATGGCTTTCATCCGTCACGGCAGCGAGCACGGCAGCGATGAGCTCGGCATCAGGCGGCAGCGGTATATATTCCTTGGCGCCGGCGCGGATCGCGGCGACAGCAGCGCGGGCATCGGTTTCAACACCACAGGCAACAACCGGCAGGCAGATATGCTCAAGCTGGAGACGCGAGATAAGGTCGCCAATGTCGCAGCTTACATCGACGAGCAGCAGATCGGCGCCGCGTCCCATGCGCAGTGTTTCCAGCGCCTGGTCGATGGTTTCGGTATGCGTGACCTTGGCCCCTTTGTTCATCGCCATTTTGGTGGCGGTGGAGAGCTGGCCGTGAAGGGTTCCGACGATCAGAAGGCGCATGTGCGGCTCCTCTACTTTCTTGCTGGATGAAGCGAATTACGTGGCAGTTCCGGTTAGCCGATGCCGCCCTTGACGATTTCAGTCATGGTGACGCCGAGGCGGTCATCCACCACGACCACTTCGCCGCGCGCGACGAGACGGTCATTCACATAGATGTCAATGGCTTCGCCCACCTTGCGATCAAGTTCGACGACGGCGCCACGACCGAGCTTGAGGAGGTTCGCGACTTCCATATGTGTCTTGCCGAGAACGGCCGACACGTTGACGGGCACATCGAAAACCGCTTCCAGTTCATGGGCGGCGCGGGGATGATCTGCTTGCGCTGGTGCTTCAGGCATGGCAGGCGACACGGGCAGGGCGCTCGCATCGGAGAGATCGGGAAGGTTCATGTCGTCGCTTGGGGTCGCCATCTGGTTCTCCTCAGGTCAATCGCTTGTCAGCTACGGCTGAAAGATGTGTGGGTTCGGCCATGGCCAAACGGTCTGCTTGCCCGCGCGGTGCGGCGCGTGTGGCGATATAGCGCGAAATGATCGCGGAAATGTCGGCTTCGATTTCCCTGCTATCGCGGCGCACGCCGCCATCGGCCCATTCAACCAGGCAATCACCCGGCATCATGCTTCCTTCGCCAAGCAGGATGACGCGACCTGTCAGACCGCGCTCCATCGCCATCTGGTCAACGGCATCTTTCATGCTGTCGACGAGTTCAGGGGCGACGCGCAGCAGGATATGCGGTTCGCGATTGAGATGTGTCAGGCAGTCGCGCAGCACGGCTTCGATTTCGGTTTGCGGACGCGTGGCAATCAATGCGGGCGCGAGCTTGCGGGCAATGAGGGCGGCAAGATCAATGGCCTCGGCGCGCATGGCGGCGCTGGTGGCGTCAAGCGCGGCGAGCAGACCGCCGGCATTGGCAGCGAGCGTGTCGAGTGCATGGCTCAGGGCGTGATCGCCTTGCAGTTTGGCTTCCTTTTCACCAGCGGCAAACCCGTCGCGCCAGGCCTGGGCGCGGGCGTCTTCAAGCGCGCTGTCATCATGCGTGGCAGATGCATGTCGGCCCGGACGAATGTCCTCGCTGCCAAAATGCGTATTGAAGGTGAATTTGACGGCCTGTTTTGTGCTCATGGATCCATCGGGCTCAGTAAATGAGCTCGTCCTCCTCGCTATTGGCCGCAATCATGATCTCGCCCTTGTTGGCAAGATCCTTGGCGATATTGACCATGGTGGTCTGGGCGTCATCGACATCCTTCAGACGGATGGGTCCCATGAGTTCCATGTCTTCGCGCAGGATTTTTGCCGCGCGTTCAGACATGTTGGCGAAGAAGAGATCGCGCAGCGTATCGGATGCGCCTTTGAGGGCGATGCCGAGCTTGTTCTTGTCCACGGCGCGCAACAATGTCTGGATTGAGCCCGGATCGAGCTTGCCCAGATCTTCAAAGGTGAACATCAGGGCCTTGATGCGGTCGGCGCTGTCACGCGAACGCTCTTCGAGGGCGGCCAGGAAGCGGCCTTCGGTCTGGCGATCGAAATTGTTGAAGATTTCGGCCATGAGTTCGTGGCTGTCGCGGCGATTGGTGCGTGACAGGTTGGAGATGAATTCCGAACGCAGGGTCTGTTCGACCTTGTCGAGGATGTCCTTTTGCACGGCTTCCATGCGCAACATGCGGCTGACGACTTCAAGCGCGAAATCCTCGGGCAGGCAGGCGAGCACACGGGCGGCATGTTCCGAGCGGATCTTGGAAAGAACGACGGCCACAGTCTGGGGATATTCGTTGCGCAGGTAGCTGGCGAGCACGGTCTCGTTCACATTGCCGAGCTTTTCCCACATGGTGCGGCCAGCCGGTCCGCGAATTTCGTCCATGACCGACAGTACACGCTCTTCCGGCAGGAATTTCAGCAGCAGACGTTCGGTTGATTCATAAGAGCCGACCAGCGCACCGGTGCCGGATATTTTCGAGGCAAACTCAACCAGCAGCTTTTCAACGGTCGGCGCCTGAACGGTGCCGAGCGACGACATGATCTGGGTCAGTTCGCGCAGTTCGTCTTCGTCCAGCATGTCCCAAAGGGCAGCGGCATCGTCGCCCCCCATGGCGAGCATGAAGATTGCCGCCTTTTGCGGTCCGGTCAGGCTTTTGTCGTCGCGCGGTTTAACGGGTGCCACGGGTCAGTTCCTTAGCGGTTTCGTTACGCAGTTTCATGAAGCCAGCTACGCAGGATCGAAATCGACTCGTCAGGATGGCTGGAGACGAGTTCGCCGATTTTACGCATGGATGATTGTTTGACCTTGCCCGAGACCTGGGCGATGTCGATGAGGCTTTCCTCAGACATATCCGGTGAGGGCAGGGCGGATTGCTGTTCGCCTTCGCTGAGAGCGGCCTGTGCGGCGGCATGACTGCCGGGTTCAAGACGCGCCAGGGCCAGATTGCCAGCAGGGCTGCGACCGGGCAGGGCGATGCGTGTGAACATGGGGCGCAAGACAAAGAGCATGGCAATGAGCGCGAGGATGGAAAGTACGGCCATCTGGCCGATGCGCATATAGTCAGCCTTGGTCAGATCGAGAAAGCCGGGGGCCTCAACCGCCACGGGCTCGACACCGGCCGGGGCGGCGAATTGCAGGTTCACGACTTCGACCTGATCGCCGCGGGATTCGTCATAGCCCATGGCTGAGCGCACAAGGGACTCGATCTTCTTGATTTCCTCGGCTGGGCGCGGCGTATAGGTCGAGACGCCCTTGGCATCGGTCGTGTAATTGCCATCAACGAGCACGGCGACGGAGAGACGCTTCACACGACCTGGCTCCTGCACTTCGGTCTTGGTGGTGCGGGAAATCTCGTAATTGACGGTCTCCTCAGTCCGATTGGATGCCTGCTGCGAGACGCTGCCCGTGTCGCCCGTCTGATTGGCATTGGGCAGGGCGGTGCTGATGGAGGCGGCCTGGTTCTGCTTGCCGTCTGAATTGGTGGATGAATCATCCATGGTCTGGGTCGAGCGCACGACCTGACCATTGGGATCGTAAAGATCGGATGTTTGTGTGACGCGTGTTGTGTCCATCTGCGCGTTGACTTCGACGCGCGCCTTGTCGAGACCGACAACACGGCTGACGATATCTTCGACCTGTGTGCGCAGGCGGCCTTCATAGGCGAGACGGCGTTCGTCAATGGTTGCGGTGAGCATGGTATCGGCATCGTCGCCCATGCCCGTGGCGAGCAGTGTGCCGCGCTCGTCAACAATCGAGACATGGGCAGGCGTCAGGCCCTCAACGGCTGACGAGACAAGATACTGGATTGCCTTGACCTGCTGGGTGGCAAGGGACGAGCGGCTGACCTTGAGCACGATAGAGGCTGTCGGGTCGCGCTTGTCGCGGGAAAAGAGTTCGCGCTCGGGCAGGACCAGATGGACGCGGGCGCCAGAAATTCCGTCAATCGAACGGATGGTACGGGCCAATTCGCCTTCAAGCGCTCGCAGGTGATTGATGTTCTGGAGGAAGCTCGTGGTGCCGAGCGCGTCGGAATTGTCAAAAATCTCGTAGCCGACCGTGCCGCCTGCGGGCAGGCCCTTCTCGGCAAGTGTCATGCGCAGCTTCAGTACCTGGCTTTCGGGCACATAGATCATCGTGCCATCGCCCTTGAGCTCGTATGGCACCTTCAGGGCATCGAGCGCGCCAGCCATTTTCGAGGCATCGTCGGCATTCACGTCAGTGAAAAGCAGCGCCTTTGGCTCGTTGTTGAGCTGCAGCCCCATATAGCCAAAGAAACCGAGCAGAAGGGCCGCGACAACGCCGAGCGATGCCAGCCGAACAACGCCTAGTGACTTGATCAAATTCGAGAAACCGCCCACGGCCCACCCCAATTGTGTCTGCGCGCCTCAGCCTGTCCCTCCAGGACAAACCTCAGTGCAACACAGCCGGTGAGTGACAATTTCTTTGCCCTCTGGCGTCCGGGCAATTTGCCCAACCCGGATACCTCTCCACGCCGCTAGGCAAAAATTACCGCCCATAGCCTAAACAGATGCTTAACGCGGGTCGTTTTTTTCACGGCAGGGGCAAAAAGAAACGCCGACTGGGGTTTCCAGCCGGCGTCAGAGATCAGCAAGTACGCAGATACAGGTCTATCTTGCGGGATCCCGGATCGGGAAATCGGCCTTACTGGCGATATTGCTGGACGCGGGTGGCGCGCAACCCAGCCAGACCATGGCGCTCGATGGAGCGCTGCCAGCTCAAAAACTCTTCGACGGTCAGTGTGTAACGGCGGCAGGCGTCGTCGAGACTGATCAGGCCACCGCGCACGGCGGCGACGACCTCGGCCTTGCGTCGAATGACCCAACGCTTGGTGTCAGGCGGCGGCAGGTCGGCCACCGTCAACGGACTCCCATCGGGACCGATGACGTAGTTGACCTTGGATGTTGGCTGCTCGCTCATCGCGACTTACTCTCCGTGTTCCTTACTAACGGTCATCCTAGCGGACCGGTTTTAAGAAACGCCTAAGCGCCATGGTAAAAATTGTGTGAAATCAATTGGTTAGATGTGTCATCGCGGGACGTTTGCTCAACTTCCGGTTGCACCTGGCTCACGAACGGCCGTAATCCCCGAATAGCGGATCTGGGCCCCATTGACGGTAAGCAGCGGATCGGTGCTCGAAAGGTCCACATTGGTGACGATGCCTGTTGTCTTGGTGTCGGCAGCGACGGATTTGCCATCTGCGGCAAGCGCCGTGATGCGCAGGAAGTAGGTGCCTTCGGGCTGATCGGTGCCGCTCAGGTTCTTGCCGTCCCACGCGAAGGTATTGGCGCCTTCATCACCCTCCACCTCTTGCGAATAAACAGTCGCGCCATCCGAATTGACGACTTCAAGCGTCGTGGTGGGCGCTTCGGTAGCGAGATTGTAGCTCCAATTGGCCTGACCCTCTTTCAGGGTGGCGCCTGTACCGGCACCTTCAACTTCCTTGCCGATCAGGCCAATGGCGCTGTTTGAGTTCTGCATCAGGCTGGTCGCAATCAGGGTTTCCAGATTGGTATTGGACTGGATCTGCTGTTCGACGGACGAGTATTGAACGAGCTGGGAGGTGAACTCATCCGACTTCATCGGGTCGGTCGGGTCCTGATGCTGGAGCTGCGTGGTGAGCAGCTTCAGGAACATGTCGTAATTGGCCGAGAGGGCTGAGGCGGATGACGAGGCGGATGATCCTGTCTGGGCCTGGGCGGCGGCGGTGGCGGCTGCAATATCCATGATGCGTCTCTGCGTCCGGTGCTAAATGCGAATGTCAACGCCGCCATTGGCGGAGAGATTGATGTTGTAGAGCGGGGTGGCGATGACGGGCGTGTCGGCCTTGTCGCTCATGCCGCCGCCATGATTGGGGCTGTTATCGGCCATGCCATTGCCACCATTGCTGCCGGCGTTCTGGTCGCGCAGCGAGAAGTTGAGGCTGTCGGCATCGGCCTGAAGGCCGGCATCGTTCAATGCCTGTTGCAGGGCGCGCGAGTCACGCTGCAGCAGGTCGAGCGTTTCAGGCCGATCGACTGTCATATGCGCGGTGATATGGCCGTCCTGGCGCACCTCCATACGCACATCAATGCGACCCATCTCGGCGGGATCGAGACGGATCTCGAAACTGCTCGACCCCTTCTGAAGATTTTTCGACATCTGGAGCGCGATGGCCATGGCGGGCACCTGTGTCGGTGTCGTCTGGCCGGGCAGGGTGCCGATGCGAATGGTTGTGGCCGATCCCGTGGCGTTGGTGGCCGAAGCGGCGGCCATGAGCGCATTGTTGCCGCCAGCCGGGGTGGATGTGGCGGTGACGCCTTCGACTTCTGCGGTGGTCATGCTGACCGGTGTGACATTGCGCGCCGTTTGGGTGCTGGCCTGCACCGGAGCGACCGCGGCTTGAGCGAGATCGGCCTTGGCGGCATCGCGTGTTTCTGTCTTTGAATTGGCCATGGCTTTGGCTGTTTCATGGCCGAGGCTCTTGATCGGATTGCCGCCAGCATCCGTCAGATCGGCGCCATCCGTGAGCGCGGCATCGCTCGGCATGTCGTTGCCCGCTGCATCGGCCGCGGCTTGCAGCGCTGGCAATTCAGGGGCTGTTGTTGGCGCTTGCGCCGACTTTGTGTCGAGCGACAGCGCGGCGGATTTTTGCGTGACAGGTTTCTGCATGGCAAGCGGCACCGTCCCTTCGACAACGGCAACTGCATTGGTGTTGTCGTCTGCCTGAGACGCATCAGCAGCTTTTGGCAGCGCATCCTTGTTGTCCGTCTCTGCCCTTTTGGCCACGGGTGTCGTTTCGGCAGCAATGACGGGCTCTGTGGGGAGAACCTCTGTGGCATCAGTCGCCACGGCATCTGTTGTTACAGCCTTTTTGTCGCTGGCCGTTGCAGACTTCTCAGCGGGTTGTTTGGCGGGGGTTGATGTTGGCGCGGCCTCGCTTGCGGCCTCAGCTGAGGAGGCTGAGCTATCGTCGTGCTGACAGGTCTGTGCGGTGGTCGTGGTAGGCTGGGCGTCAGCCTTTGCGGTGTCATTGGCCTTGCGGTCATTGGCGCGCTCGCTCTGGGCGCGGCTGTTGGCGTCATTGCGCTCATTGCGGCTGTCAGCGGCGCGGGCATCGCTGCGGCGCGCTTCCATCGTCTGGTCGCTGGTGGCCGTATCGGCGAGAAAGGAGGCAAAGCCGGTGTCCTCAAGCGTCGTCATGGGTTTGCGCATGGCGGCCGCGAGCAGCGAAAGGCTGTCACTTGTGCTTGAGCGCTGTAGCGTCTGGTTCGTCGATGTCATTTCGGTCACCCGGCTGATACGTGTTACGAGCCATGGGAAGCAAGCGCCGGGCCAGTCGATCTGAACAAAAAGTGTCAATATTTACAATGATTTGACGTTTGTACCGGGCAGGCTGTGGGGGGTCCAAGCTGCCGGGGCGGCAGAAATTGCCGGGCCGTTTGCCGGACGGCCGCTTGCGGGGTGGCGCGGTCTGCCTATATTGCGCGTTTACACCGGGGCCTCGCCCCACGATCCGGCACTCAAGGCAAAACATGCGTCCCGCCTATGACGAAACCACAGGGCTGAACTCGCTCGACCTTCCCGGAAGGCCGCATGAGACGCGTGTTGTCGTTGCCATGTCGGGCGGCGTGGACAGTTCGGTCACGGCGGCGGTGCTGGCCGAGCAGGGCTATGATGTCGTCGGCATCACCATGCAGCTTTACGATCATGGCGTGGCTGTGCAGCGCAAGGGGGCGTGCTGCGCCGGGCAGGACATTCATGATGCGCGCCGTGTCGCCGATCAGATCGGCATTCCTCATTACGTACTCGACTATGAGGAACGCTTTGCCCGCGCGGTGATGGATGACTTTGCGCAGAGCTATGTCGAGGGCGAGACGCCCATTCCCTGCATCCGCTGCAATGAGCGCGTGAAGTTCCGCGATCTGCTCGACACGGCGCGCGATCTCGGCGCCGCGGTCATGGCGACGGGCCATTATATAGCGAGCCGCATCGCGCCTGATGGGCGTCGCGCTTTGCACCGGCCGCGCGATCATGATCGCGATCAGAGCTATTTCCTGTTTACCACCACGCGCGACCAGCTTGATTTTTTGCGCTTTCCGCTTGGTGATCTGACAAAGCCCGAAACCCGCGCCATTGCCGAACGCATGGGGCTGATTGTGGCCGACAAGCCCGACAGTCAGGATATCTGCTTCGTGCCGACGGGACGCTATACGAGCATTGTCGAGCGTCTGAAGCCTGGCGCCAGCGAGCCCGGCGATATTGTGCATCTTGATGGCCGCGTGCTCGGCCAGCATCAGGGCATCATTCATTTCACGATCGGCCAGCGCAAGGGTCTTGGTCTTGGCGCGAGCGAACCCGACAGCGAGCCGCTGTTTGTCGTGAAGCTCGATCCCGCCACGCGTCGGGTCATTGTCGGCCCCAGGGCGGCGCTGCTGACGCATCGTCTCGCCTTGCGTGATGTGAACTGGCTTGGTGATGGGGATTTTGCCGCGCTGCCCGCAGAGGGGCTGGCGGTGCTGGCGCGTGTCCGCTCGACGCGTCCGCCCGTGGCCGCGCGTCTCTTTGCCCAGGCAGATGGCTCTGCCTCGGTCGTTCTTGGCACGGGCGAGGATGGCGTGTCGCCGGGTCAGGCTTGCGTCTTCTATGCCGGGGAGGGTGAGGCAAGCCGGGTTTTGGGCGGTGGCTGGATTGCCCGGGCGCAGGGTGACGGGTGGTCAGAGAGCGGCCTGCTCGCCGGAAGTGCCGCAGCCGAGTAAGACACATCGCCACAGCTTGGCCTTTATTGACCGCTATGACAGCTATTGACGATGCAGACCGTCACTATTCGCTTGCAGCAAAGGCATGGTGGCCCGCATCATTACAGTTCTATGAATTTCGCAGGAGTTAACGAATTGACGGGTATCGCCCGCATCGACGCGCAGTCGGTTCTCAAAGCCTATGCCCGCTGGGCGCCCGTTTATGACTTCTCCTTCGGCGCTGTCGCCGAAGCAGGGCGTAAGCGTGCCATAGAGGTCATCAACCGCAATTCAGGCAAGCTCCTGGAAGTGGGCGTTGGCACGGGCGTGGCGCTGCCGGATTATGGTCCGCAACTCTCGATCACGGGCATTGACCTGTCGCCCGACATGCTGCGCAAGGCGCGCCAGCGCGTGCGCGAAAAGCGCCTGCGCAATGTCGATGGGCTGTTTGAGATGGATGCGAGCCATCTGACGTTTGACGATGCGAGCTTCGACACGGTTGTCGCCATGTTCGTGATGACGGTGGTGCCGGAGCCTGTGGCCGTGATGCGCGAGCTTGAACGCGTGTGCAAGCCGGGCGGCGAGGTTGTCATTGTCAATCACTTTGCGCAGGACCATGGCGTGCGCGGTCGGGTCGAGCGCTGGATGACACCGGCCTCGCGCGCGCTGGGCTGGCATCCCGATTTCAAGATCGAGACGATTACCGACATCACAACGCTTGATCTCGTCGAGACCATTTCCCTGAAGCCCATGGGCCTTTTCACGCTGCTGCGCTTCCGCAAGGCCAGCGAAAGCGTCTGAGACACGGCATGGGGCGGAGTTCCTTGCCGTTCCGGGACCTTTCAATGATTTAGGGCGGGCTTTTGCCCGGGCTTTGCTTGACAGGGCAAAGCTCCCGCCCTTATATCCGGCACGCCTTTCGCGACGGTCTCTCAGGGCTTCCTGATCCGCCACGCTTCAGGCTTCCCCGCCAGCCGATGTTTGACGCATCCGGCCCTGGCGCTTGGGGCGGAGTAGCTCAGTTGGTTAGAGCAGCGGAATCATAATCCGCGTGTCGGCGGTTCGAATCCGTCCTCCGCTACCAATAAAATCAACAATTTATATGTTTCTCGGTGAGGGGCACGTCACACGACCACGCGACATTGAGCGCGCCCTCTCTGGTTTGATAGGTCCTTCGCCTGATACGTTCGCGCTTGAGCAGGTTGAAGCCGCCGCCCATGTGCGCGTTCAGGCTGAGGTTGATCGTCTGGCGGCGGCGCGCGCTTTTCCGAGCGCTCGACACGTTATTTCCGAAATTGTTTCCCGAAGTTTGAGGTCTTTTGGGAGACGATCAGCCCTTGCCATGTTTGCGCGCGATTTCTGCCCGGCGGTCCCTGAGGGCTGCCGTCGGCATTTGATCGCCCGGCATCATTCCTGCATTTTGTCTGACATGAGGTCCCTGAGATGGTTTCAGATGCATATCTGCGCCATTTCGGGACAGTTATGTCGCAGGATGACACAGATGGATCGAGTTTATAAGCACAAGTGGTTGACGCTGGGTGGTGTGACAGGCCTGCTCGTCTGCGCCATGGCCTATGCGATTTTGACGGCAACGCCCGCGCTGGCCTGCGATGCCGGTGAGTATGATTTCAATTCGAATTCAAACTCGAATTACAATTACAACAGCAATTCGAACACCAACAGCAACTCGAATACCAACAGCAACTCGAACACCAACACCAATAGCAACGTCAACAATAACAGCTACAGCGTCACCACCGCCCTGCGTGAGAGCGTGACGCAATAGGGCTCGCCCGGTTCAGGTTGTCGTTGGGGCGGGGGTAAAATATCCGGCCAATTCCCGCTTGAGTATCTTGCCGGCCGCATTGCGCGGCAGCGCGTCAATGATCAGGATGTGACGCGGCGCCAGGGCCCCGATGCGGGCCTGACAATATGCGATGAGCTCTGCTTCGCCAGTCGCGCTTCGCAGCGAAACGGCGGCGACAGGGACATGATGATTTATCCGTGATGGCAACGGAAAAGCCGCGGCTTCGATGACGGCCGGATGGCTTTCCAGGATCACTTCAATTTCGCGCGGATAAATATTGATACCGTTATAGATCATCATGTCGTCGGCTCGCCCCTTGAAGACGAGCACGTTATCCTTTGTCAAGAGGCCCAGATCTCCCGGATAATACCAGCCATTGCGCAAGGCGTCGGCCGTTGCCTCGGCGTCGCCGACATAGCCGGAAAATACATTCCCGGTCTTGATGCGCACCAGTCCGACTTCACCGGGCGGCAGGGCTTCATCTGCCGCATTGACGATCTCCAGCGTGACGCCAGGGCAAGGCGCGCCGACACAGCCGGGATGCATGTCCTGCATGGCAGGTGGCGCTGCTGTTGTCTCGCCATATTCATTGGCTCCATAGACAACGGTGAGATGGGGACTGATCCGTTCGCGAAACTTGTGGCGCAGCTCTTCGCTCACGGGTGAGCCGCCAATCAAGGTGGATTTCAAATCCGGGAGCCGATAGGCGCGCGCGTCGGGCGCGAGATTCGCTAACATGTTGTCGGCAAAGAGCGGCACCAGCGAAAGATGATCGACGGCGAAGAAATCGCAGATTGAAAAAATGGGTTCGACGTCATCGCGGAAAACGCTCGTGGCCCCAGCCGCAATCCCGTTGAGGCAGCGACGATGGGCTGTGTAGAAGTTGATGGCCGAGGGTGAGAATTGGCGCTCGCCGGGCAACATGGGTCGCGTGGCGTCATCGCGTGGCTTGATGTCGAGATAGGTTGCTGTTGAAACGGCAATGAGTTTGGGAGTGCCGGTTGTGCCGGAGCCGGAAATCAGCAGATAGGGTGCGTTCACATCCACATGCCGGATGCCGGGATCAAGGGGCTCGGTCTTGAGCAGGAAAGAGTTGAGGATCGGCCTGTGGGTCGGCAATTTCGGGCTTTTGAAGCCAGGGATGTCGGTCAGGAAGGCTTTGATGCCGACCCGGGCAGACAGGTCTTGCAGCGTGTGCGCTGTCGAATTTGTCGAGAAGCCGATCTGAATGGCACCGATGCGGATCATGGCGAGCGATGCTGCGAGATAATCAAGCTGATGCTGGAAGAGCATACCGACGGCATCGCCGGGACCTATTCCCGCTTGATGCATTTCCATCGCGATCTGCCAGACGGCATGTTCCAGCGCCTCAAAGGACAGGGCGCGTGATTTTGTGATGGCCGCAATGCCATGCGGTCTTTTCGCGGCGGACTCACTCAAAAAATCGGCGATGTTCATATTTGACAGGACATTCAGCTGAAAAGATGGATTGCAAGTTCTGGTGAATCCTAGCTTTGGAAGTGCGCGTCTGGCGAGCCTTATGGCGTATTAAAAGGGGCATGGCGCGATGAAGTGACAGGATCGACCGTCTGAGGGATGAAAAAGCGTCAGCGTTTCGGCATGCAGCAGAAGTCTCATGGCGGCGAGACGGATGCTTTCCGGGGCGTAGAAGTGATCCCCGAGGATGGGGTGGCCCATGGCGAGCATATGGACACGCAATTGATGGGAGCGACCGGTGCGCGGCGTCAGGCGCAGCCGTGTTGTCCCCGGCTGGCGCGAAAGCACCTGCCAATGGGTTTGGGAGGGGCGACCCCTTTCGAAGTCCACGCATTGCCGGGGGCGCCTTTCCCGATCCGTGGCAAGCGGGAGATCAATGTCGCCGCTCTCGCCATGCACATCGCCCGACACGACGGCAATGTAGCTTTTGCTCAGATGACGCCGCTCGAATTGAAGACCGAGATGACGGTGCGCCCTGGCATTGCGGGCCATGACAAGAAGACCTGATGTGGCGCGATCAAGACGATGGACGATGCGGGACTCGGGATAGCGCGCCTGAGCGCGCGCCTCCAGACAGTCCGCATGTTCGGCCGGTTTGCCAGCCACACAGAGGAGACCGCCTGGCTTGTCGAAGACGAGCAGATCCTCATCCTCGTGGACAAGGGTGAGCCAGGGTTCTGTCGGTGGATTGTATTCGTAACTGGCGCGCGACATCAAACGGTAAGGCCTCAATAATGCGGGGGTGGCGCTTCAGGGCCGGACGGGGCAGGGACGCTCTCCTCAACAGCCTGAAGGCGGCCTGTCATGCGTTCGAGGCTGCGCGACAGGCGGTCGATTTCGCGCCATTGTTTTTCAATGGTCCGGCTCATCGTTTCGATCGTCTCATCCTGATGAGCGATATGGATTTCAAGATTATCGAGACGGGCGGCGAGATCGGCCATCGGCTTATCCTTATCATTGGTCATGCGTTGTTTTGAGGGGGTGTCAGGGTCTTCTGCGACAATAGTGACCAGGAGAGACTCGGACTTAACGTAAGGTTCTTGTGACAACTGACCAAAATTGTCATATGATCCAGCCAAGTGATAAAAAGTCATTGTCGTCGGGTCGGTATGTCCCGAGCGACGCATAATAGCAAGAAGCGGAGGAAATGAAGATGAGCGGAGCAGCTCGCGACCTGAAGCAAGAGGCCCTTCACGAGGCCTATTCCATCCCCCTCGACAAAATCGATGTCGCGAACCCGGATATCTTCCGCAGCAACCGGATGCTGGGATATTTCGAGCGGCTGCGCGCCGAAGATCCGGTGCATTACTGCGCTGATAATGAATTTGGTCCCTATTGGTCGGTGACCAAGTTCAAAGACATCATGCATGTCGATACCAATCATCAGATTTTTTCGTCCGACTGGAGCCTTGGCGGCATCACGCTGCGCAATCCGGATGCAGATTTTCAGTTGCCCATGTTCATTGCCATGGACCCGCCCAAGCATGACGCGCAGCGCAAGGTGGTGAGCCCGATTGTGGCACCGGGCAATCTTGCCAAACTTGAAGGTACGATACGCGAACGCGCCGGCAAGATTCTTGACAGCCTGCCCATCGGTGAAGAGTTCAACTGGGTCGACAAGGTCTCGATTGAACTGACAACACAGATGCTGGCCACGCTTTTCGATTTCCCCTGGGAAGACCGCCGCAAGCTGACGCGCTGGTCCGACGTGGCGACGGCGACCGAAGAGTCCGGCGTTGTGGCTTCCGAGGAAGCCCGCCGCGCCGAATTGCTGGAATGCGGCGCCTATTTCACCAATCTGTGGAACGAGCGCGTCAATGCACGCGAACCTGGCGGCGACCTCATCTCCATGCTGGCGCATGGCGAATCGACCCGCAACATGGAGCCGATGGAATATCTCGGTAATGTCATCCTGCTGATCGTCGGCGGCAACGACACGACGCGCAATTCGATCACGGGCGGTCTTCTCTTCCTGAACGAGAACCCCGACCAGTATGCCAAGCTGCGTGCGAATCCGGCGCTGATTGAAACCATGGTGCCTGAAATCATCCGTTATCAGACGCCGCTGGCCTATATGCGCCGCACGGCCCTGATGGACACCGAACTCGGCGGCAAGCTGATCAGGAAAGGCGACAAGGTCGCCATGTGGTATGTGTCGGGCAACCGCGATGAAGAAGCGATTGAAAACCCGAACGCCTTCATCATTGATCGGGCCCGTCCGCGCCAGCATCTCTCCTTTGGTTTTGGTATCCATCGCTGCGTCGGCAATCGGCTTGCCGAAATGCAGTTGCGTATCATCTGGGAAGAAATTCTCAAGCGCTTCGACAACATCGAAGTGGTGGGTGAGCCCAAGCGGGTGCATTCGAGCTTTGTGAAGGGCTATGAAGCACTTCCGGTCATCATCCGGTCGCGCAAGCATTAAGCCTTTTCACAAACTGACATGATGGCGGGTCCCTGCGGGGGCCCGCCTTTTTATGCCTTGCTGCATAGGCCTGGCGACAGCCGTTCGCTGTGTCGCTATAACTGTCGCTCGTTTGCGCAAGCGGAGAATGGCGATGCAGTGGCGCGGTCGGCGGCAGAGTGACAATATCGAGGACAGGCGCGCCGGGGGTGGCGTGGGCGGACCTTCCATGGGACGCGGCTTTCGCATCCCGATCGGTATGGGACGTGGCGGCCGCGGCGGTGGCTTGAGCCTTCGCACCATGGTCATTTTGATCGTTGTCATTCTGGTTCTGCGCGCCTTCGGCATTGATCCGCTGGCGATCCTCAACGGGGGGGATGCGGGGCTCACGGGCCAGCAGACGACATCGAGCCATGACAGCGCCGCTGACGATGAGATGAAACAGTTTGTGGCGACCGTGCTTGCCGATACGGAAGATGTCTGGACGGCCATCTTCAAGGCGCGGGGTGAAAACTATCCCGATCCGACGCTTGTGCTGTTCAGTGGCGCCGTGCGTTCGGCTTGCGGCACGGCGCAATCGGCCATGGGGCCGTTTTATTGTCCCGGTGATCGCAAAGTCTATATCGATCTCGATTTCTATAATGAGTTGCGCCAGCGCTTTCATGCGCCGGGTGATTTTGCCCAAGCCTATGTGTTGGCCCATGAAGTCGGCCATCATGTGCAGAACCTGATTGGCGTTTTGCCGCGTTTCAACAAGATGCGCGCCAGCCTGAGCGAGAAGGCGGCCAACCGCATGTCGGTGCAGGTGGAATTGCAGGCTGACTGTCTGGCCGGTGTCTGGGCGCATTACACGCAGCAAAAAGGTCTGCTGGAAGCGGGCGACATTGATGAGGCGCTGAACGCGGCGTCGCAAATCGGGGACGATGCCATTCAGCAAAGCACACAGGGTTATGTGGTGCCGGACAGCTTCAACCACGGCACATCGGCACAGCGCCAGCGCTGGTTCAAGCAAGGTCTGGCTGATGGAATGATCGCCACCTGCGATACTTTCAGCGCCGATCCGCTCTAGGCGGTTGCGCCCGATTGCATGGCGTTCAGCATCTCGCCCATTCTGGCATGGACGAGGTTGATGGCCTTCAGGGGCCTGATCATGACCTTGAATTCGGTGATCTCGCCCTTGTCGTTCCAGGTGATCATGTCAATGCCATTGACCTTTATGCCGTCCATCACCGTCTCGAACTCCAGCACGGCATGGGGATTGTCGACGATCTCCCTGGTATATCGGAAACTGTCATTGGCAAGCACTTCACCCGCGGCCATCAGGTAGAGCTTGACCATGGCACGGCCCATCTGGGGGGTGTGAACGATGGGCGAGAGGAAGACCGCGTCTTCCGCCAGCAAGGCGTCGAGACCTGTCATGTCGCCTGTCTCGATCATCTTGTGCCAGGTCTTCAGCGCGTCGGGCATTTGTTTTCCTCCCCGGTTCTTGTGGCCGATGCCCCAGCTTGTGCAGCGTGGCCAGGTAATGCGCCTCCAGCGGCTCGCCCACCTTGGAGGTCAGGCTGGCCCAGTCGTAGCCCTTGGGGATGTGCGTGTCGCGGTTGTAGGGCTCCTGCGCGTATTCATGCGCCAGCTTCAAAAACAGCAGGTAGGTGAGTTGTTCGAGGTAATCGCCATAGCCCACGCCGTCGTCGCGCAGGGTGTGGCAGAAGTTCCAGACTTTCTGGACGAGGGAGGAAGCGTTCATGGTTGGTCGGTTTCTTTCTGCGCCATGTGCAAGCGCGCTTGCACCATGGCTTCATGGATTTTTTGCTGGAACACCTCGCGCGGGGGCAGTACGGTCAGGTACTCGGCCACGTGGATGCCCGACTTGTCCAGCTCCAGCAGCTCAATCTGCTCGTGCTTCTTTCCGGTACACAAGATGATGCCCAGCGGCGGCAGGTCACCGGGCTCCTGGTCGTGCTTGGCCAGCCAGCGCAGATACAGCTCCATCTGGCCCTTGTACTCGGCGCGGAACTCGCCCAGCTTCAGCTCGATGGCCACCAGTCGGCGCAGCTTGCGGTTGTAGAACAACAGGTCGATGTAAAAGTCATCGCTGTCGAGCTGTATGCGCCGCTGCCGTGCCACAA
>CAVOKW010000037.1:0-8658 GCA_963696585.1 uncultured Alphaproteobacteria bacterium | reverse complement strand
ACAACGTATTGCTTATGAAGTGATCGAGAAGCCGGCGACGCTCATTGTGCGGCCGCGCGGCTGGCATCTGGAAGAGGCGCATATGCGCATTGACGGCCAGCCGATGTCCGGCTCGCTGTTCGATTTCGGTCTCGCTTTCTTCCACAATGCCAGGAAGCAGATCGCGCGCGGCACAGGCCCCTATTTCTATCTGCCCAAGATGGAAAGCCATCTTGAAGCCCGCCTCTGGAACGATGTCTTTGAACATGCCCAGAAGCAGCTTGGCATCAAGAACGGTACGATCAAGGTGACGGTGCTGATCGAAACCCTGCCTGCCGCCTTTGAGATGCATGAAATCCTTTATGAGCTGCGTCAGCACATTGTCGGGCTGAATTGCGGGCGCTGGGATTACATTTTCAGCTACATCAAGCGGCTTGGCAAAAATCCGAACTTCATCCTGCCGGACCGCGCCCAGGTCGTGATGGGCAAGGCGTTCCTCAATGCCTATTCGCTCCTGCTCGTCAAAACCTGTCACGAGCGCGGCGCTTTCGCCATGGGTGGCATGGCGGCGCAGATCCCCGTCAAAGGCAATGAAGAAGCCAACAATGCCGCCTTCAACAAGGTGCGTGCTGACAAGGAACGCGAAGCGACCAATGGCCATGATGGCACCTGGGTTGCCCATCCCGATCTCGTCGCTGTCGCGATGGAGATTTTTGGCAAGCTCTCCGGTCCCAACCAGCTCGCCCGTCAACGTCAGGATGTGAATGTGGGTCAGGCTGAATTGCTCGAACCGCATCAGGGCGAACGCACGGAAGAGGGCCTGCGCGAATGCTGCCGCGTCGGCGTTCAATATATTGAAGCCTGGCTTGGCGGGCGCGGTGCTGTGCCGCTTTACAATCTCATGGAAGATGCGGCGACGGCTGAAATCAGCCGCACGCAAATCTGGCAATGGATCTACCACAACGCTCGCTTGAGCGATGGTCGCGCCGTGACGCCTGCCCTCTTTTATGACGTGCTGGCCGACGAAATGGAGAGCCTGCGCAAAACACTTGGCGAAACGGTCTGGACCAAGGGCCACTTTGCCGAAGCGATCAAACTTTTCTCCGATATGGCAACTGCCAAAGACTGCCCGGAATTTCTCACCCTTCCGGCCTATGGCCTGCTCCTGAAGCAGGAACACTGAATCATTAGCGTCACCTCTTGCAGTACAAGGACCAGATCATGAGCAAGACGTTTTACGACATCATCCCGAGCGCGCCCAAGGGCCGCTTCGACAATGTGAAGCGCAATTACAGCGTCGAAGACGTGATGAAGCTGCGCGGCTCCTTCCCGATCGAGCACACGCTCGCGACACGCGGCGCCAACAAGCTCTGGGAATTGCTGCACACCACCGACTATGTGCATTCGCTGGGCGCGCTCTCGGGCAATCAGGCGATGCAGATGGCACGCGCCGGGCTCAAGGCGATCTATCTTTCCGGCTGGCAGGTTGCCGCGGACGCCAACACAGCGGGCGCGATGTATCCCGACCAGTCGCTTTATCCGGCCAATGCCGGTCCCGAACTCGCCAAGAAGATCAATCGTGCGCTCAAGCGCGCCGACGAGATCGAACATTCGGAAGGCGGCGCCAAGCGCGACTGGTTCCTGCCGATCGTGGCTGACGCTGAAGCCGGTTTTGGTGGCCCGCTCAACTGCTTCGAAATCATGAAGGCTTATATCGAAGCTGGTGCGGCTGGCGTCCATTATGAAGACCAGCTCGCCTCGGAAAAGAAGTGCGGCCATCTCGGCGGCAAGGTTCTGATCCCGAGCCGTGCGCATGAGCGCAATCTCAATGCGGCGCGTCTGGCTGCTGACGTTTCGGGCGTGCCGACACTCATCATGGCGCGCACGGATGCCGAGTCCGCCAATCTCATCACGTCCGACATTGACGAACGCGATCATGAATATATCGATTTCGACAAGGGCCGCACCGTTGAAGGCTTCTATCGTCTGAAGCCCGGCACGGGCGTCGATCATTGCATCAAGCGCGGCCTCTCTTTCGCGCCTTATGCTGACCTGCTGTGGTGGGAAACATCAAAGCCGAACCTCGACGATGCCCGCCGCTTCGCCGAAGCCGTGAAGAAGGAATATCCCGACCAGCTGCTGGCTTACAACTGCTCGCCGAGCTTCAACTGGGAAGCCAATCTGGACAAGGCAACGATTGCCAAGTTCCAGCGCGAAATCGCTGCCATGGGCTACAAGTATCAGTTCGTGACGCTGGCGGGCTTCCACCAGCTCAATCACGGCATGTTCGAGCTCGCCTCGGGCTATCGTGACCGTGGCATGGCTGCCTATTCCGAACTTCAGCAGGCCGAGTTCGCCTCGGAAGCCAAGGGCTACACGGCGACACGCCATCAGCGCGAAGTCGGCACGGGCTATTTCGACCTCGTCTCTCTGGCGGCTGCGGGTGGCGAAAGCTCCACAACTGCGCTTGGTGACTCAACCGAAGCCGATCAGTTCAAGACCGGCACGCATCACTAAGCCTTTAAGGCAGACAGACATGAGCCGCGGGGTTACGATCCCGCGGCTTTTCTTTTGCACCCGCCGACAGGAACAGACCCATGCCAGGCTTTGCCACCACCGACCTTTCTGATGCCCATGCCGATGTGCAGCATTGCGAACCCGTTTTTGGCGACTATGGCGCGAACCTTGCCTTTCACGGGCCGGTGACAACGCTCAAGGTCTTTGAGGACAATGCCAAGGTACGTGAGACGCTGGACAAGCCCGGCAAGGGCCGCGTGCTCGTTGTGGATGGCGGTGGTTCGCTGCGTTGCGCCCTCTTTGGCGGCAACATGGCCAAGCTCGCCGAGAAAAACGGCTGGGCCGGCCTGCTCATCAATGGCTGTGTGCGCGACACGGCCGAACTTGAAGAATGCAAGATCGGCGTCAAGGCGATTGCCGCCCATCCCAGGAAGAGCGACAAGCATGGTGTGGGCTATGTTGATGTGCCCGTCACCTTTGCCATGGTGACGATCCATCCTGGCGACTGGCTTTATGCCGATGGGGATGGCGTCATCATTTCGCGCAAGGAACTGCGCTGAGGCTTAAGGGTTCTCGCCGGACATGGCGCGGCGGCGAGAAAGCCAGCCTCACATGGCCGGAAAGAGGTAAGAAAACAGGGCCCAGAAGCCAAAACCGAAGAGGCCAAAGGACAAAATCAACGCGCCGATAAAAATCGCATAATCGCCGCGCTTCGCCGGCTCTTCCGTCCACAGACTTTTTTCCTGCAGACCAGCATTTGCCCGGCCCGGCCCGGCGACAGTCCGAGTCACAATGAAATCGCCATCAACGACTGCCATTCATTCCTCCGGTGCCCCATCTCGTGGGACATCTTTTGCGGCTAATAACGGGTAGCCTTCCCGTTCGTCAGGCCTGAACTCCGATACGAATCAGAATGTTCGCAGAAGCCCCTCCGAATCACTAAAAGCTATCTGAATTTGATCCACACCGCATCAATATTGTCACGAAATCGACTTATTCAGCCTCACCTTTTTTGGGTGGAAATCTGTCGAGGACATATTGCGGCAGTGCAAAAGAAGCCAGATGCACATCAGGCGTGTAATAGCGCGTCTTGAAGTTCGCCGCCCTGAACCGCTCCTTGAGCTGATCAATCGTGACCGCTGTCAATTTGTGGTTGTCGCTGCCCCATCCCATCGCCATGGGACCGCCGACATAGGTCGGGATGGTTGCCATGTAGCAGGTTGCCACCGCAAAGAGGCGGCCAAACTTCTCCATCGTGCCAATGAGCTCTGAGGCCTGCATGAATGGCACGCCATTCTGCGTCACGAGCACGCCGCCAGGCGCAAGACGCGATTTGGCGCCGCGGTAAAATTCTTCGTGGAACAGGACTTCGCCCGGTCCGACGGGATCCGTTGAATCAACGATGATCACGTCAAACTGATCCGCGCACGCATGGACAAACTTCGCGCCATCGGCAAAGACCAGCTCAAGGCGGGGGTCGTCAAAGGCACCGTTTGAGATTGATGGGAGTTGCGCGGCGCAGAACTCTGTCACGGCCGGATCGATTTCGACCATGGTGACATGCTCGATTGAGGCGTGGCGCAGCGCCTCACGCGCAATGCCGCCATCGCCACCACCAATGATCAACACACGCCTGACCGCGCCATGGGCCAATACCGGCACATGGGTCATCATCTCGTGATAGATGAATTCATCGCGCTCAGTGACTTGCGTCGCACCGTCCAGCGCCATCATGCGTCCGAAATAGGCATTCTCGAATATTACGAGATTCTGCTCGCTCGTCGTTTCCTCATAAAGCACCTTGTCGGCGCGATAGGAGGTGACAAAACCCTCAGTGGCGTGAAGGGTTTCGTCAATCCAACGTTCGTTCGACACTAGACCATGCCCCGTCCGCGACGATGTTCCTCGACGCGAATATCCGATGGCGTGAAAGCCTCACGCAGCACGGCGATGGCATTGTGTGGTTCAGCTTCACCGCACATGAAAACATCGAGCGCCGCATAGTCAGCTTCCGGCCAGCTATGGATCGAGATGTGGCTTTCAGAGAGAACGGCCACGCCCGACACGCCACCATTGGGTGTGAAGTGATGGAGATGCAGATGGAGAAGCGTCGCCTTGGACACTTCGACGCAACGCACCAGTGTTTTTTCAATATGCTCAAGATCATCAAGGCGGCTTGCACCGATCAGGTCGATGATCAGATGTGTGCCGGCAAAGCGCTCGCCATCCCGCTCGATGAAGAAGTCCTTGCGCTCATCCGCATGGGCGCGAGGGCCTTCCGACAGCGTTTCATGGTCGCCCCGAAGCGCATGAACATTGCCTTGTGACGGGGCCGCAACGGGAAACTCGAGTACTTCCGCCTGGGTCTTGCTTGAATCTTTGTTCAAGTCGATCCCCAATTGAAAGAGGGCATTGGATTCGGGCATTTGCCTCTCCCCAACCAGTAGATGACCTGACCTGCCGACAGACCGTTTCACCTGAAACAGTGCCGAGGTCATGGAGATTGATGAAGTAGAAAGTCGAAACGATTGTCTGGATTTTTGTACCAAGTGCGGGGCGATCTCGCCCGGCTCGCTCATCGGTGATAAACGCGATGGCTGCTCGGCTGTTTCCGGGGCGTCAGCCCCTCAGACTATAATCGGACATATGCATTCTCCCAAAAAACCCAGCAGCGGTGCCTGGAAGCGTGTTGCCGCCGAAATTTTCCAAAGAGACGCGTACGCCGTTACAATGCCGTCCGTGGCTGCACGTGCGATTGCGTTCAACGCGACGTTTAGGGCCAGCGACGCAGCGTGTCAATAAAAACCTCGGTTAAGCTGCGTGACACATTGAAAATTTCACGAATCCAGGAGCCTGTATGGGCGCGCACATGGTTCATGACGTCCTCCGGCGATTTTGATCTTGTCGTTATTGTCTGATCGATCCCGGCAGGCCCGCCACTGCCGGCCCAAGCAAGGCCTGGGACAATGAAAAGGCATGGGACAATGAAAAGGCATGGGACAATGAAAAGGCATGGGAAACGATGCGCTTCCCATGCCCTGCATCCCGTCGGTCAGACGGAATTATTTGAAGTGGCCGTAGGCCTTGGTCACGGCTTCATAAAGGTCTTTGTAAGCCGCTTCGACGCCTGTGCGGATGTCGTCAAAAGCGCCTTCGCCCTGGCCCGCCAGAACAGCCGCGCGCTTTTTCAGCGCGTTGCGATCCGTCTTGAGCTGCTTGAGCATGGTTGCAAAGCGCTTTTCAGTGGCCTTCAGGGCTTTCTTGGCTTCCTTTTCCGCCTGATCGACGGCTTTGGAAACGCTCTTCACCTGCTTTTCCAGTTCCTTTCTCACTTTGGCCTTTTCAGGCGAAAGTTTCACAGCGGCCTTTTTGGCGGCTGCTTTCTTGGGAGCTGCTTTCTTGGGAGCCGCTTTCTTTGCAGCGGCTTTCTTGGCGGGCTTCTTGGCCGCCACCTTCTTGCCAGGCTTTTTGGGCTCAGCCTTGGTCGCCTTCTTGGCGGCAGGCTTTCTTGCCGCTGGCTTGGCGGCCACTTTTTTGGGGGCCGCCTTTTTGGGGGCAGCCGGTGCGGGGGTCGCTTCAGGCGCAGCGGCCATAGGCATATCGTCAGTGCTCATTGCCACAATACTTCTCCTAGGCGTTTTCATGGGGGTCGGCTTGGCAGTGTCGGCCTTTGCCTTAATCTCGGCGACGGGATGGGCACCCGGCCGACGGATAACAGCCGTCCGGCGTGCAGCGGAAGAACGGCCCGCCGCTGGGCCGCGCCTTCTGCGAATTTCCGTCATGATGTCGAGCCTCTGGTGACGACGTCGCTTATGCCGCTCGACGCCTATGCGTCGGTAACGCAAGAGTGCCGTGAATACAGCACCCATTCAAGAGTGGGACTCATATTCGCTTCGGATTCATTTGTGATTTCGTAAGAGTTTCCGGGTTTCAATGGCTTCAGCAGCCAGCGTTGGACAAACGCGGGTGGCAAGGCATTTGCGAAGTGAAGGTTTGAGCGGGACAAGTGGCAGCATCCGGGGACAGCAATTTTGATTCGCGTCTTGCCGACGCGGCCACAACGACCAAGCCCGTTGTCCTGATGGTGCATGGCATGTGGTGCCGCCCGCATGTCTGGGACAGGATGCGTTCGGTCTTTGATGCCAGGGGCTATCGCGTCGTGGCGCCAGCCCTGCGCCATCACGAAGTCGAACCCGGCGCCATGCCGCATCCTGATCTGGGCCATACAAGCCTCAAGGATTATGTCGCCGATCTCGAAGTACTGATTCGAAGCCTGAATGAACGCCCATTGGTCATTGGCCATTCCATGGGGGGCACCCTCATGCAAATGCTTGCCGCAAGGGGCCTGATCAGAGCCGGTGTCGGGCTTGCACCCGCCCAATGCGCCGGACCGGTCAATCTTGATCCGCGAAGCATGTGGATTTTCAAGCGCGAGTTTTTCAGGACAAAATTCTGGCGCAAGCCGCAGTTGCCAAGGTTTGATGCCATGCGCTATGGCGTTCTCAATGGTCTGCCTGCTGAAGAACAGAAGGCGCTCTATGACACGCTGATTCCGGAATCAGGTCGCGCGCTGCTTGAAATCGGTTATTGGTTTGCCGATCGTCATCGCACAACCTGGATCAATCCGCAGTCGGTCACGACCCCGATGCTGTTCATGACGGGTGAGCGCGACCGGATCACACCGGCCTGGCTCGCCAAGCGTGTCGCCGCCAACTATGGCGATAATGTCCGTCTGGAAATCCTGCCAGACCGCGCCCATTGGTTGCCGGCTGAAAAGGGCTGGGAACGCCTCGCCCAGCGTTGCATCGATTTCTTCGAAACCGATGCCATTCATCAGACGCTACGCACCGTTCCGGTCCCGGAGGCTGCCAAAGCGCTCTCGGCGGCCTGAACGCTGCTACTCGGCTGCCCTTTGAACCGGCGCAGGTTGATGGCCGCGCACCAGCTTGCCCGGCAAGGCCCCGGTCGGCAGACCTTCACGATAGATGATCTCGCCACTCGCAATCGTTGCGACATAGCCGATGGCTTCCTGCATCAGACGGCGGGCGCCTGAAGGCAGGTCATAGACCATATGCGGCGGCTTCAACTGCAAACGGTCAAAGTCGATCACATTGACATCCGCCTTGTAGCCGGGCGCAATCACGCCGCGATCAAGCAGGCCCACGGCGCGTGCCGTGTCTTGCGCCTGTGCCTTGACGATCCAGGGCAAGGGCAATTTTTCGCCCCTTGTCCGGTCGCGCGCCCAGTGGGTCAGCATATAGGTCGGGAAACTGCCATCGCAGATCACGCCGCAATGGGCGCCACCATCCGAAAGGCCCGGCACGGTGTTGGCGTCACACAGCATCTTGCGGGCGGCTTCGAGATCAAAATGGGCATAATTCAGAAGCGGGAAGTAGATGAAACCACGCCCCTCCTCAGCGAGCAGGACATCATAGACGAGCTCATCAGGCGCGCGGCCCTGGCGCGCGGCACGTGCAGCCAGACTCTCCTCGGGCGCAGGTTCATAATTGGGCGGATCACCCAACTCGAACATCTTGCCATAGGCCGAGCCGACCATCATGGAGAAGGGGTGGCCCTTGTCGTTTTCCTCAGCGAGCAATCTTGCGCGGAAGGCCGGATCGCGCATGATCGCGACGCGCTCAGCCAGCGGCTTGCCCGCAATCGCGACATAGGAGGGTCGCGTGATGAAGGGATTGAGCGAGCCTTGCAGGCCCAGCAGCAGTCCGACAGGCCGGGCTGAAACCTGACCGCGCATGGTAATGCCGGATTTGACCGCCCCATCAAGCTGGGCCAGCAATTCCTGCCACTGATCCGGCCGCACATCGTTCTGAAGGAGCGAGAAGCTCAGCGGTCGTCCCGATGTGGCCGCAAGTTCGCGCAACATGTCGAACTCTTCCTGTGTGTCGGTAAAGTCCGACACAAATTGCAACACGCCTTTGCCCGCCTCACCCAGCCCCTTGGCAATGCCGAGCAATTCTTCGCGCGCCGCGCCCAATGTCGGCGTTGGCTGACCGTCGCTTGTCCGATGCAGCATGGTACGCGATGAAGAAAAACCGATGGCACCGGCTTCCACCGCCTCTTTGGCCAGACGCCCCATTTGCGCAATCTCGGCCTTGGTGGCGGGTTCGCGATTGGCGCCGCGCTCACCCATCACATAAACAC
>CAVOKW010000036.1:0-12528 GCA_963696585.1 uncultured Alphaproteobacteria bacterium | reverse complement strand
GGCCGGATTGGGAAGCATGGCTCAGGCCCCTTTCGGGGGACATGGTGCCCGCCCGCGTGCCGGGCGACCGCATGCTCAAGGTGATTGAAGATGCTCCCGGCGCCTATGTGGTCCGTCGGGCGGATGACGAGATTGAACCTGTCACATGATTGGCGCAAAGCCTCTGGCTTAAATCCACATTGCGAAAGCGCCCCCTGAAACGGCATAGTCCCCGCTCTTTGCAGCGCGGGAGCTGATCCTGTCCTTATCCATTGCCCTGCTGGTTTTGCTCGCCGCCCTGTTTCACGCGGTGTGGAATGCGCTTGTCAAAACCAATGCCGACCGGCTCTCCATGATGGCCTGGATCGGCATCACCAATTCCCTTGCCATGCTGCCGCTCATTCCCTTTACGCCATGGCCGACGCCAGAGGTCTGGCATATCATCTTCCTCTCCCTGCTCTTTCACATCGGCTACAAACTCTTCCTTGTTCAGGCCTATACGCATGGCGACTATGGGCAGGTCTATCCTCTGGCCCGCGGCCTGGCACCAGCCTTTATCACTGCCATCGGCTTCCTGTTTCTGGGCGAACAGCTCTCCCTCAATACCACGCTCGCCATTGCCCTTATCGTGCTGGGCATCATCAGCCTCGCCTGGCGCAAGGCCGCGCCCGGCGCCATGCACCAGCATCATGGCGTCTACTATGCCATCGGCACGGCCTTGTTCATCGCCGCCTATACGCTGAACGATGCGCTGGGCGGACGCACCGCCGCCAGCCCGCATATTTACATCATCTGGAGCTTCCTGCTCGATGGCGTGCTCATCAGCGCCGTCGCCTGGTGGCGACGCGGGGCGGAACTTTTCCGCCCGCGCAAGGAATGGCTGATCGGCGGTGCAGGCGGCTTGCTCTCGCTCACGGCCTATTGGATCATCATCTGGGCAATGAGCGTTTCGCCCGTTGGCCCCGTCGCCGCCTTGCGCGAAACCAGCGTCGTCATCGCCGCGCTTATTTCAGGCTACTTCATGAAAGAGGGCCTGGGCGCGCGCGCGCTCATCGCCACCTGCATCGTGGCATCAGGCATTGTTTTATTGAAGGTCTGACCCGGTCGGATCAAAGTTCGACGCCAGAACCCTCATCAGCCCCAATCATGATGTTGAGGCATTGCACCGCCTGCCCCGAAGCGCCCTTGCCGAGATTGTCGAGCTGCGCCACCAGACGCGCCTGCTCGCGCCCCTCATTGCCAAAGACATAGAGCTTCAGATTATTCGTGCCGTTGAGCTGTTCGGGATCAATCTTCGTTGTCTTCTGGCATTCTTCCAGCGACGCCACCGTGACGAAACGTTCGTCGGCATAGGCTTCGCTCAACACCTGATGCACATGCGAAAGTTTGGGCCGCGCCGACAGCGCCCAGAGCTGCAACGGCACCTCCACCAGCATGCCCTGCGCATAGCGCCCGACATTCGGCGTGAACAAGGGCATGTTGTTGAGCCGCATATATTGCGTCATCTCCGGCACATGCTTGTGCTCAAGACTCAAGGCATAGGCCCGGAATGATTCAAGTGAGTAATTCGGCGCCGCCTTGTCCTCAAACTCGGCAATCATGCTCTTGCCGCCGCCTGAATAACCAGACACCGCATTGATCGTCACCGGCCAGCCCGATGGCAACAGGCCCGCATCCACCAGCGGCCGCACCAGCGCAATCGCGCCCGTCGGATAGCAACCGGGATTGCTGACCCTCGAGGCATGGGCAATGACATCGCGTTGCGTGCGCGTCATTTCCGGGAAACCGTAAATCCAGCCGGGTGCTGTCCGGAACGCGGTCGAGGCATCAATCACCCGCGTCGTGCCGTTTTCAATGAGTTGCACCGCTTCCTTCGCGGCGTCATCAGGCAGGCACAGAATGACGGCGTCCGCATTGTTCAACGCATCCTTGCGCGCTGAGAGGTCTTTGCGAACGGCTTCGGGCAGCGAGATCAGCGTGATATCGCGACGCGGTTCCAGCCGCGCACGAATCTGCAATCCCGTGGTGCCAACTTCGCCATCGATAAAAACCCGGATCGTCATATCTGGTCCTCAACTTCCTGCGTATGCGTCAGAGCCTGGACCCTGACGGCCTTGAAAACAAAAAGGGCGCCTCGAAAAATCGAAGCGCCCTGAAATGCTCGCGTGAATAGCGATCAGCGCTTCGAGAACTGGAAGCTGCGGCGGGCCTTGGCCTTGCCGTATTTCTTGCGTTCCACAACGCGGCTGTCGCGCGTCAGGAAGCCGTCCTTCTTGAGCACGGCACGCAGCGTGGGCTCGTAATAGGTGAGCGCGCGCGACAGGCCATGACGAATGGCGCCGGCCTGACCCGAAAGACCACCGCCAACAACCGTCGCAACGATGTCGTACTGGTTGACGCGTTCAGCGGTCACGAGCGGCTGGTTGAGGATCATGCGCAGCACCGGACGCGCAAAATAACGATCCAGTTCGCGGCCATTGATCGAGATCTTGCCGGAGCCCGGCTTGATCCAGACGCGGGCAACCGCGTTCTTGCGCTTGCCCGTGGCATAAGCCCGGCCCAACTTGTCGATCTTGGGTTCTGCCATTGCGGGTTCGGCGTCAACGCCGCCCATGGCACCCTTCAGGTCTTCGAGCGAATGTGTGTCTTGTGCCATGTTGCTCACTGAGTCCTGTGGTTCTTGCGGTTCATGCCGGCAAAATCGATTGCCACAGGCTGCTGAGCTTCATGCGGATGCTCGGCGCCACCGTAAATATGCAGATTGCTCATCACACGACGACCGAGCGGACCGCGCGGCACCATGCGCGTCACGGCAAGCTCAAGCACACGCTCGGGGAAACGGCCTTCAAGCAGCTTCTTGGGGCTGGTTTCCTTGATACCGCCGGGGTGACCCGTATGGCGGTAGTAGCGCTTGTCTTCGTATTTGGCACCGGTGAAAACGACCTTGGCCGCGTTCACGATGATAACATTGTCGCCATCATCGAGATGAGGTGTGTAGGTCGGCTTGTGCTTGCCACGCAGCCGGTTCGCAACGAACGAGGCGAGACGCCCCACCACGACGCCTTCGGCGTCGATCACGATCCACTTCTTCTCGATCTCGGAGGCTTTTGCGGAATAGGTCTTCATGCGCATCCCGGAGAACTGATAGAAATAAAAGGGGCCGGGTTTCTGAGGCCCGGCGGTCGGATGAGTGTTTAGGCGACCCATTGCAATCTGTCAACGCAGGATCAACAAAAAACGCTGCGATTACAGCCTTTTAGAGTTGCGGTAACAAGATACCTCATATTGATGGCGGCAAACCTCATGGCCCGGTTCAGCGCGCTCGGCATGACGCCGTGACCCGGAAGAAGATTTTGATCATCCGCGCCTGCCGGAAGGTGGCAGGCGCAGGCGGCATATGCTTTATCGGATGAAGCGCGAAAACTGGCTCAACAACAGAGCAGGACAAATGACATGAGCGATCTTCTTTTGACCACGCGGCAAGACGCCATCACCACCCTGACACTCAATCGTCCCGCCCAGCGCAATGCACTGTCGCGCGATCTGATGGCCGCCCTGCAACGCGAACTCGACGCCATTGCCACCGACAAGAGCATCAAGGTCGTCATCCTCGCCGCCAATGGACCGGGCTTTTGCGCCGGCCATGACCTGCGCGAAATGACCGCCGCCCGCTCACATGACGACAGAGGCCGTGACTTCTTTGCCGCCACCATGCGCGAATGCTCGGCCCTCATGCAAACCATCGTCACCCTGCCCCAGCCCGTCATCGCCCGCGTCCATGGCATTGCCACCGCCGCAGGCTGTCAGCTTGTCGCCAGTTGCGATCTCGCCATCGCCACCGAGGCGGCGCGTTTCGCCACGCCGGGCGTCAATATCGGTCTCTTCTGCTCCACGCCCATGGTCGCGCTGTCGCGCAATGTCGCCCGCAAACACGCGATGGAAATGCTGCTGACGGGCGACATGGTCTCCGCGTCTCGCGCTGTGGAACTTGGCCTCATCAATCGCGCCGTCGCACCCGACTTGCTCGACAGCGAAATTGCGTCCCTCGCCGCGCTTATCGCCTCGAAATCCGGCCATACGCTGAAAATCGGTAAACGCGCCTTTTACCAGCAGCTCGAAATGCCCTTGTCCGAAGCCTATGATTTTGCCAGCCGTGTCATGGTTGAAAACATGCTTGCCCATGATGCCGAAGAAGGCATCAATGCCTTTCTCGAAAAACGCGCCCCCGAATGGCAGGATCGCTAACACATGGAACGTCACGAATGTCTCACGGCCCCTATAGTCCCGAATTGATGCGCGATATTTTTGATACGACAAAAATCATTGCGCTTGTCGGCGCCAGCAACAAACCCGAACGCGACAGCCATGACGTCATGGCCTATTTGCAGGCCAAGGGCTATCGCGTCATTCCGGTCAATCCCGGCCTTGCCGGCCAGAAGCTGCTTGGCGAAACGGTCTATGCAGCACTTGCCGATATTCCGGAGAAAATCGACATGGTCGATATTTTCCGCAACTCGGAAGCAGCGGGCGAAACCGTTGACGAGGCAATTGCCATCAAGGCGAAAACCATCTGGATGCAGCTTGGCGTCGTCAATGATGCCGCCGCCGCCCGCGCCGAGGCCGCCGGCATCACCGTCATCATGAATCGCTGCCCCAAGATCGAAATACCAAAACTCCACCGCTAAAAATAACGGCACTTATAAACGCAGGAAGGAAATGCCATGCCCGAACAAGGCTTCAGTACACGCGCCATCCATGCTGGCGCCAAGCCCGATCCGACAACAGGCGCGCGCACCACACCGATCTATCAGACCACGAGTTTCGTCTTCGACGACGCCGATCATGCCGCCGCGCTCTTCGGGCTTCAGGCTTTCGGTAACATCTATACGCGCATCACCAATCCGACGACCGCTGTGCTGGAGGAGCGCGTGGCCTCGCTGGAAGGCGGCGTTGCCGCGCTCGCCGTGGCCTCCGGCCATTCCGCCCAGTTGCTCGCCTTCCACACGCTCATGTCGCCCGGCGATCATTTCGTCGCCGCCAGGCAGCTTTACGGCGGTTCGATCAATCAGTTCGGCCAGTCCTTCGTGAAGTTCGACTGGCATGTCGATTGGGCTGACGCCACCGACCCGGCCAGCATCAAGAAAGCCATTGGTCCAAAGACCAAGGCTGTCTTCATCGAGAGCTTCGCCAATCCCGGCGGCATCGTCATCGACATTGCAGCCATCGCCGCCGTTGCGCATGAAGCAGGCATACCGCTGATTGTCGACAACACACTCGCCTCGCCCTATCTCGTCCGGCCCATCGAGCATGGCGCAGACATTGTGCTGCATTCCGCCACCAAGTTTCTTGGCGGTCATGGCAATTCCATGGGCGGTATCATTGTGGATTCGGGCAAGTTCGATTGGTCCAAGAGCGGCAAATATCCAACGCTCTCCGAACCCTGCCCCTCCTATCACGGCATGAAAATCCACGAGACATTTGGCGCCATCGCTTTCGCCATCGCCTGCCGTGTGCTGGGCCTGCGCGATCTCGGTCCCGCCATCTCGCCCTTCAATGCCTTCATGATCCTGACCGGCATCGAAACCCTGCCCCTGCGTATGCAGCGTCATTCCGATACGGCGCTCAAGGTGGCGCAGCATTTGAAGGCGCATCCGAAGGTAAGCTGGGTCTCTTATGCAGGTCTCGACAGTGATCCCTTCCATGCCATGCAGCAGAAATATGCGCCCAAAGGGGCGGGTGCGGTATTCACCTTCGGTCTCAAGGGTGGGTATGAGGCAGGCGTCAAACTGGTCGGCCATGTCGAACTGATGAGCCATCTCGCCAATGTCGGCGATACGCGCAGCCTCATCATTCATCCGGCCTCAACGACCCATCGTCAATTGACAACCGAGCAGCAGATTGCAGCCGGTGCCGGACCCGATGTGGTGCGCGTGTCGATCGGTCTTGAAGATACCGCCGACATCATCGCCGATCTCGACAAGGCCCTAAGCGCATAAGGATAGAGAGCGCTTGAGGATCAACGGGCGGGGGCGCTGAGACGCTGCGCATGCCAAAGCGACAGCGTCAACACAATCAGCGCCCCCGCCTGATGCGCGGCACCAAGCGGAATGGGCACAACCCAGAGCAGCGTCCAGATGCCCAAGGCGATCTGTGCAGCAACGCCGCCCGCCAGCCATGATGCGCCCTGCCGGGCCAGCGACGAACCACTGCGCCCGCAAGCCACAAGATGCCAGGCGACCAGTACAGCAAGCATATAGGCGATGCAGCGATGCATGAATTGCGCCGTCAGCATGTCCTCAAACAGGCTGCGCCACGCCGGATGCATCGCGAACAATCCATCCGGTACCAGCGCACCTTCCATCAGCGGCCAGCTATTATAGATGTGGCCTGCTTTCAGCCCGGCCACAAAACCGCCCATCAGCATTTGCGTATAGACCAGCACCGACAATCCGATGGCACTGAGCCAGAGGCGTCGCGACACCAGACCTTCCATCTTGGCCGGTCGCCAAAGGCCAAGCGCCACCCAGACCATGTAAACATAGATGATCGTTGCAAGACCGAGATGCGCGACAAGCCGATACTGGCTCACATCAATGCGTTCACTCAGCCCGCTTTTCACCATCCACCAGCCCAGCGCGCCCTGCGCCCCGCCCAGCAGAAACATCACCGCCAGATGCGGTGCGAGTTGCCGATCAACGCGCTTCGTCACGATGAAAAACACGAAGGGAATGAAAAAGGCAAAGCCGATCAGTCGGCCGAGCAGACGATGCGCCCATTCCCACCAGAAAATCTGCTTGAACTCGCCAAGGCTCATGCCCTTGTTCACAAGCTCATATTGCGGGATCTGCTGATAGCGCTGAAACGCCTCCGCCCAGGCTTCCTCGCTCAGTGGCGGCAGCGTGCCCGACACAGGCTTCCATTCGGTAATGGAGAGGCCGGATTCCGTGAGCCTTGTCAGCCCGCCCACCAGCACCATGAGAAAGATCAGCCCCGCCACGGCAAAGAGCCACAGCGCGATCTGGCGTCTCGGGGTCATGGTCTGGGTCCTGCTCATGCGTTAACTCCGAGTCCCGAAGGCGCGCCCTTTGCGGAAGGGCTCGAATGCACTATGTCTAACCCGAAACGCAATTGGCGGGGATAAGTCATGCATCTACCCATCCGGCTCAGAAAGCTCATCGGCACCTTCGTGCTGCTGATCGGCTTGACGCTTTACGCTTTCCTGATCATGACCATCGCCGTCAGCGGGCATATCCCCGAAAACGGCTTTGTCCAGTTTCTCTACTACCTCACCGCAGGCGTCATCTGGGCCTTTCCGGCAAAATATCTGATTGTCTGGATGGTCAAGCCTGACCCGGAAGATGCCGTCTGATCCGTTTTTATCTCTCAGTCAAAATGGCCATATTGCATTTTGTTGAGCAGCGTAAAGACGGCAAAGAGAATGAGGATCGGCAGGATTTCAGTCATGATCTTTTCCTTCATGGGGGGCTTGGGCCGCATAGACCGTTCGTTTCACAGGAGCGATCTAGAACCTTCATATCATTCAGGCAAGGGCCAAAGCAGCGTCAAAGTCGCGCGGCCACCATGGCCTGGTCGATAATATCCAACCCCTCGTCCACAATCGCATCGCTCGCCGTCAAAGGCACCAGAATGCGGATGGTATTTCCATAAACACCGCAGGACAAAAGGATCAGCCCTTTTTCCAAAGCCGCGCCGGTCACGCGCTTGGTCGCGTCAGCATCCGGTTCATGGCCGCCACGTGCCTTGACAATGTCAAACCCGATCATGGCGCCAGGTCCGCGAATATCGGCAATCGGCACGATGTCATTGCGCTTGGCCATATCATGCAGCCGCGCCTTGATGTGCTCCCCCATCTTGTTGGCGCGTTCGCAGAGCTTCTCATCCTCGATCACATCGAGCACGGCAAGAGCGGCTGCCACGGCAACCGGGCTGCCTGCATAAGTGCCGCCCAGTCCGCCCGGCTCCGCACCATCCATGATCGCCGCCTTGCCTATGACACCTGAAAGCGGAAACCCGCCTGCGAGCGATTTGGCGACCGTAATAATGTCCGGCTCAACGCCGGTATGCTCAATGCCGAACATCTTGCCGGTACGGGCAAAACCCGCCTGCACTTCATCCGAAATCAGCACAATGCCATGCGTGTCGCAAATCTGGCGCAACGCCAGCAGCAATTCGCGCGGTGCCGGATGAAACCCGCCTTCGCCCTGCACAGGTTCAAGAATGATCGCCGCCACGCGCGTCGGCTCAACATCCGCCTTGAACAGGAAATCGAGCGCCCGCAGCGAGTCCTGAACGCTCACCTCCTGCGAGGCAACAGGAAACGGCACGTGATAGACCTCGCCCGGCATCGGGCCGAACTTTTTCTTGTAGGGCAGCACCTTGCCCGTCATCGCCATGGTCAGCATGGTGCGACCGTGAAAGGCGCCGGTGAAGGCGATGACGGCGGAGCGATCCGTTGCTGCGCGAGCAATCTTGATCGCATTTTCCGTCGCTTCTGCACCCGTCGTGAAAAAGATCGTCTTGGCCGGTCCTTTGAAAGGCGCGAGTGCATTCAGCCGTTCGGCCAATTCGATGTAAGGCTCATAAGCCGTGATCTGGAAGGCTGTATGCGTGTAAAGCTCCAGTTGCCTTTGCACGGCGGCAATGACGCGCGGATGCCGATGGCCGGTATTGAGCACGGCAATGCCGCCACCAAAATCGACATATCGCTTGCCCTCGACATCCCACAATTCGGCATTCTCGGCGCGGGCGGCAAACACCGGATAGGCCGTCGCAACGCCGCGCGGCACAGCCTTCTCACGACGGGCCAATAAATCCTTGTTGAGGGTCATGGGGGGCTCCTTTTTTGATGCCCCCCAGTCTACACCGGCTTCAGCAAATGTCGCCCAAGCGTCGTGGCCCTTACCGCAAGAAAGATAATTCAAACTGAGACACTACCCGCCTGAGACAGAACGGCATTGGTCAAGGTAAGGATGAGATAATTCAAGCCTGCCACTGGCTTTTCGATGGCTTTATACGCTATTGACACACATACGTCATTGACATACATTCGGCCATGGAAAACGCGCTGCACACCGTCATCGAAACGCCCAACTTCATTCGAGAAGCGCATGACGCGGGCCTGACCTTGAACGAGGTGGCCGCCATCGTCGCAATCATCGCCGCCGACCCGATGACCGGTGACGAAATCTCTGGCACTGGCGGAGCCCGCAAGGTTCGCATCGCCGGGCGCGGCAAGGGAAAGTCGGGCGGCTACCGCGTCGTCACGTTCTACACGGGCCACGCCCTGCCAGTGTTCCTGCTGGCGCTGATTTCCAAGGGCGAACGGGCCAACCTGTCAAAGGCTGAGCGGAACGAACTGCACGGAATCCTCAAGAATGTCGCGGCGGAATACCGAAAGAAAGGTACGAAATGAGCAAGTTTGGAAAATCAGTTATCGCGGGTGCGCGCGAGGCGCTTGGCCATGCGCGCGGCGAAGGCGGTGACGGCTATGTGATCCACACCCCCGACGCCCTGGTCGCGTGGCGCAAGCGGCTGGGTCTGTCCCAGCCCGAGGCGGCAGCGCGGCTCTCCCTGCCGGTCGGCACGTATCGCGGCTATGAGCAGGACCGCCGGGCCATCCCCGGCCCTGTCGCCGCGTTGGCAACCTATGTCGAGGCGGTGGGCTGGCCGGTGCCGCGCGGCGGGGCAAACCCCGACACAGCGGCAGTCATAGCGCCTGACCGCCCGGCTCGGCGCAGCACATCCTTGCCTGACAAGCGCGGCGGCGGCGCGACAATTCGCGCCAAATAGCTCGAAAGCGCCCGGAATATATCCGGGCGCTTTCAATGCCTTTCAAGGTCGCCATGAAAACCACAGCCAAGCCGTTGAAAGCGATGGTCGGAGCGGCGGGATTCGAACCCACGACCCCTTGTCCCCCAGACAAGTGCGCTACCGGGCTGCGCTACGCTCCGTCACGATTCCGGGAAAGGCCCCGGGAAGGCGCGGAATATAGACGCGACATTCCCGCTCGGCAACGCCTCAAACGGTCAAAACAGGGTCAAATGCCGAAAAAGGACTTAATCTTCAAGAGGCTCGTCTTCATCGGCCCAAAGCGTCTCGTCGATTTCCTCCTTCAGGAGGATCAGCTCATCCATGATATCCGAAAGACGCTTGCGGGCTGGAGCGTCAAGCGTCAGATCGCTGGCGCTATCTTCAGCCTCGCCCCGATGCACGGCCTCACGCGCCAGTTCGGCAAGCGAGGCATCGACGGTGCCCTTGCCGGTTTCAGAGACGAACTTCGCGCCCTGCTCCCGGAATACCTTCTGCACGCCTTTGATCGTATAACCGTCGTTGTAAAGCAGCGTGCGGATGCCGCGCAGCAGATCCACATCTTCCGGACGATAATAGCGCCGCCCGCCACCGCGCTTGAGCGGACGGATCTGATTGAACTTGCTCTCCCAGAAACGCAACACATGCTGCGGCACATCAAGGTCTGCGGCGACCTCACTGATCGTGCGAAAAGCGTCTGGCGATTTGGTCGCGGTCAATGGCTGTGCCTGCTGGCGTCCCTCAAAGTGATCGATGATGTGTGATCTGTTCAAGGGTTGTGCCTCGGATGAATTCAATCAGCAGCGGCGGCGCTGCTGCTCAGGGATTTGTTGATCCGCTCCTTGAGCACATGGCTCGGACGGAACACCAGAACCCGGCGCGGTTTGATCGGCACTTCTTCGCCCGTCTTGGGATTGCGCCCCATCCGACCGCCCTTTTTCCGCACGGAAAAAGACCCAAAGGAAGAAAGTTTGACCGTGTCACCCTTGGACAGGCAGTCCGCAATTTCGCCAAGCACCAGTTCGACAAGCTCTGCCAACTCGTTCCGGGAAAGCCCGACTTCCTGATACACCGCTTCGCTCAAATGCGAGCGGGTGATTGTGTCCCCCATCGCCTCTACCTCCAATATGTCGCAGAAGCGTATTGCTGCCTTAGAAACCCGTCAATATCAATAAGATGGCAGGTTTTGTTCTTGTGACCGCAATGCCGGTTTTCAGCGTGGCGAATGCCCTGTTTCACCAGCGCACCAGCACTGAACCCCATGTAAAACCGCCACCCATTGCTTCCAGCAGCACGAGTTGGCCGGGTTTGATCCGCCCGTCTTTCAGGCCGCGATCCAAGGCCAACGGCACGGAAGCCGCTGACGTATTGCCATGCTCGCCAACCGTCATGACGACCTTTTCAATCGGCAAACCGATTCGCTTCGCTGTGCCCTCAAGGATCCGCCGGTTGGCCTGATGCGGAACAAACCAGTCGATATCCGCTACCGTGAGGCCCGTTGCCGCCAGCGACTCCGTGATCGTGTCAGCGATATTCACAACGGCGTGGCGGAAGACTTCCCTGCCTTCCATGCGCACATGGCCAACCGTGCCGGTCGAGGACGGACCGCCATCGACATAGAGTTTGTCTTTGAAGCGGCCATCAGAGTGAAGATGCGCCGTGAGGATGCCGCGATCGGCATTATTGCCCTCACCAGCCCCGGCCTTGACCACAACAGCGCCCGCACCATCGCCAAACAGCACGCAGGTCGTGCGATCTTCCCAGTCAAGCAGACGCGAAAACGTTTCAGCGCCAATCACCAGAATGTTCTTGCCCTGACCCGCCTTGATGAAGGTATCAGCGATTGTCAGCGCATAGACAAAGCCGGAGCACACGGCCTGAATGTCGAAGGCTGCCCCATGATGCATGCCGAGTTTGGCCTGCACGGTCGTCGCCGTGGCTGGAAATGTATTGTCAGGCGTGGTGGTCGCCAGAATGATCGTATCAAGTTCCTGTGCATCCATGCCGGCATCATCCAGCGCGGCTTTCGCCGCCGCCAAGGCCAAGTCAGAGGTCAATTCACCCTTGGCGGCTATATGGCGGTTCCTGATGCCCGTGCGCTCCTGAATCCATTCATCGGTCGTAGCGACCATTTGAGACAATTCGGCATTGGACAAGGCGCGCTGGGGCAAATAGCTGCCACAGCCTGCAACGACACTACGGATGACATTCACGACGGGAGAACCTCAGACTCGGAAACAGGGGATACGGCATCACTCGGGGTTGCTGATTTTTCAAACCCGTCAAGCAGGCTCAAATCAGACTGAATCTTGTGCAGGAGATCAGCCGATGCCACGTCAATGGCCACATCAATGGCCGAGGCAAAACCGATAGCGTCTGTGCCGCCATGGCTCTTGATGACCAGGCCATTCAGGCCCAGAAACAGCGCGCCATTGGAGGCACGCGGATCAAGTTTCCGGGAGAGCGCCGCAAAGGCACCCTGAGCGAAGAAATACCCTATCTGGGCAAGCCATGAGCTTTTGATCGAGGTGCGCAAAAAGCCGATGACCTGACGCACCGTGCCCTCCGCCGTCTTGAGCGCAATGTTGCCGGTATAACCGTCGGTCACCACAACATCGACAGTGCCTTTGCCAAGATCATCGCCTTCGACAAAACCATAAAAGTCGATGGGCAACTTCGCCGTGCGCAATATCGCAGCCGCGTCTTTCACCTGCTCCGTCC
>CAVOKW010000035.1:0-341941 GCA_963696585.1 uncultured Alphaproteobacteria bacterium | reverse complement strand
CCTTGACCTCTTCCTCGCCAATATTCAGCAGGCCGACAGTCGGCCTGGGAATGCCAAAGAGAACACGCGCATAAGCCTGTCCCATGACGGCAAACTGAACGAGCTGAAAGGCATCGGGGCCCATCGTCGCGCCCAGATCCAGCACAACGCTTTCGCCGCGCGTTGTCGGCCACAATGCCGCCAGAGCCGGACGCTCGACATTCGGCATGGTCTTGAGAATAACCTTGGCCATGGCCATCAATGCGCCAGTGTTGCCCGCCGAGACAGCCGCCTGCGCATCACCTTCATGGACAGCATCGATCGCCCGCCACATGCTGCTGACACGACGTCCCTTGCGCAAAGCCTGGCTGGGCTTCTCGTCCATGGCAATCGCCACATCGGTATGAATGATGGTGCTGACGCCGCTCACGCGCGGATGCCTGGCCAGCAGCGGCGCAATCTGGGCCTCATCGCCATAAATCAGGAAGCGCACATCAGGGTGCCGCACCGAGGCAACCTCAACGCCACCGATCACCGTCGCCGGTCCGTTGTCGCCGCCCATACCGTCGAGCGCAATGGTCAATCCGCGCGTCACATCCACCCCTATTCATTATGCCGGGAAACCACTTATCAGTCGTTCCCGTCCCCAACCATACCGGACTCGAAATCGCCGGGACAGCGCCCAGAAGATACTCGCTTGGCGGCACCTGACAACAGCTAGATATATGACGCCCAATACAGATTCAGTCTGTTTTTTTCAATTTTTCGAGCACGGCAAAGGGGTTTTCCTTTGGTGCGGCGGCCGAAGCGGGTGGCTCGAAGGACACATCGGGTTTGCGCGGGTATGGGTTAACACTCAAGGCAAGCTGCTGGACCGCCGACTCGCCCACATCAATCATGCCGTTGACAATCGGGTCAACAGGCTCGTCATTTTCAGAATCGATGATGATGTCACCATCCTCAGCCTGTTTTTTCTCCCATTCATCGATCATATCCTGCGGCAGATAATGCACGATGAAATCGGCTTCCAGATGGTCCGCAACCGGCTCCAGGCTCACCACACAGGCCTGGGTAAGATCAGCAATGAAGTGCCCCTCAAACACGAGGCCGGCCTTGCGCCAGGGCCGCACGCGCCCCTCGCCTTCAAACCGGGTCAACGTCAAAAGATCCAGACGGGCCGCAATCGCGGCGCGTTCTTCTTCGCTTGGCTTGAATCGAAAATTCCTGGCCCGGTCACCAACGTCAGCCAGAGCGATGACAAGACTGAACTCAGGCTTGACCAGTTCAGGTGCGTCATCCGACGGGCTCATGCCGCATCTCCTTCCAGTACCGGAGGAACAGGTACGGGATAGCGAACCTCGCCCTTCATCAGCCGTGCCAAATCCTGCGACGACAACAAGGCATCACAGGCCCGCATATAGCGAGCCATTGCGGTAATCTGTTCGCGACGCGACGAGGCCTCTCCGTAAACATTGCGGGCAACCACCTCAAGCAGCAACGCGTCATCCGCCGCCCCCAGGCCATCCTCATAAGCGGCGATGCGTCCAAAATAGGCTTCCGCCAGGGCCCGGATTTTGTCACCCACCCGGAGGTCGCTCACACCCATTTCGCGCATGGCCTGATCCATGTCATCAAACATGACATCAAAAATCCTTTGACCGAAGGCTCTGGCCTCCGGACTGGCGCGTTTCAGACGGCGCATGGTCAGGACCGCATGCAGGGCAACCATCTCAAATCGGCCCTCCACCGTATCCGGCACGCCGAAATCCGTGTAAAATACAGGCAGCCGCGCCTGATTGACGAGTTGCCGGTAGAGCAAATAGGGACTGTCATCCTTAGCCCTGCCGCCTAGTAACTTTTTCCATATCATGGCAAAACCGCTGCTTGCTGCCGCTGGGAACCCCCCAAAAGCAATCGAGTCATTTTGTGTCGTGCCTGCATAGCACAGATGTCGATTGAATTTAGCCAGCGACAGAGGTAGGTCAACGACAGAACAATTCGCCCCGAGGAGGCCGAACGCCATGAAATCCCTTCACAGTCGCCCCAAACGTCTGCTTCTGACGATGATGGCCGCAGGTCTGGCAGGCGCCCCCCTCATGGCTTGCGCACCGCTGGTCGAGCCCGTGGTGCAGGAGCGTGGCTATGTCTTCGACCAGAAAGACCTGAAAAAGATCGAACCCGGTTTCACCAGCAAGGAAGAAACCGCCAAGCTTCTCGGCTCACCCTCGACCATGTCCACCGTTGATGGCGAGGCCTGGTACTATATATCCAGCAAGTTCGAGACCCGCGCCTTTTATGCGCCCAAGGAAGTGGATCGCACCGTTGCGGCTGTCTATTTCGACAAGACATCCACGGTTCAGCAAGTGGCCTATTACGGCCTGGAAGACGGCGAGATCGTGAATTACGTCGACCGGGCCACGCCCACCCGTGGCAAGGAGTTGACCGTTCTGGGCCAGCTCTTCAGCAATCTCGGCAAGTTCAACAGTAGCAGTGACACAACCAGCAAACCAAAACCTGGCGCCGGTCATTAAGTTCCACCGGTTCTGAATCAAAAGGCCCTGCGGTTTCCCGCAGGGCCTTTTTCTTGGGGCCTTCTTGGGGCCGAAGACAAGCCTCAGCTATGCGCCAGTACGGCCAGGAGCAACAGCGCCACGATGTTCGTGATCTTGATCATCGGGTTGACGGCAGGACCGGCTGTATCCTTGTAAGGATCGCCGACCGTATCGCCCGTCACGGCAGCCTTGTGGGCATCCGACCCCTTGCCACCATGATGACCGTCTTCGATGTATTTCTTGGCGTTGTCCCAGGCGCCGCCACCCGACGTCATCGAGAGCGCCACAAAGAGGCCGGTGATGATCACGCCGAGCAACATCGCACCCACCGCCGAGAAGGCTTCCGACTTGCCTGCAATCGCCATCACCACATAATAAAGCACGATGGGCGAGAGAACCGGCAGCAATGACGGGATGATCATTTCCCGGATCGCCGCCTTGGTCAGCATGTCCACAGCACGCGCATAGTCGGGCTTGGATGTGCCCGCCATGATGCCCGGATCAGCCTTGAACTGACGACGCACTTCGACAACGACAGCACCAGCCGCGCGCCCCACCGCCGTCATGCCCATCGACCCGAACAGATATGGCAGCAAGCCGCCAATGAAGAGACCGATCACGACATAGGGATTGGAGAGCGAGAAGTCCGGCACAACATCGGCAAAATACGGATAGAGATCCGGCGAGGCCGAGAAGAAGGTCAGATCCTGCGTATAGGCGGCAAAGAGCACGAGAGCGCCAAGACCCGCCGAACCAATGGCATAACCCTTGGTAACGGCCTTTGTCGTGTTGCCAACGGCATCAAGCGCGTCGGTCGTCTTGCGCACATCCGCCGGAAGATCAGCCATTTCGGCAATACCACCGGCATTATCCGTGACCGGACCAAAGGCATCAAGCGCCACAACCATGCCTGCGAGCGCCAGCATCGTTGTCACGGCAATCGCAATACCGAAGAGACCGGCAAGGCCATAGGTGACGAAAATGCCAACCACGATGGTGAGCGCTGGCAGAGCCGTTGCTTCCATCGAGATGGCCAGACCCTGAATGACATTCGTGCCATGGCCCGTGACGGAAGCCGCCGCGATGCTCTGCACAGGGCGGAAATTGACGCCCGTATAATATTCCGTGACCCAGATGATGAGGCCCGTCACCGCAAGACCAGCCACACCGCAAAGATAGAGGCTCATGCCGGTAAAGCTCTTGGCGCCCACCGTGAAGCTCGTATCAAGACCGATATAATGCGACGTGACGAAATAGATCGCCACAAGCGAGAGCAGCGCCGAGGCGATGAAGCCTTTGTAGAGTGCGCCCATGATGTTGTTGCTCTTGCCGAGCCGCACGAAGAAGGTGCCAATGATCGAGGTGATGATGCAGACGCCGCCAATGGCAAGCGGATAGGTCATCATTTTCAGGGCATTGTCACCGGCGAAGAAGATCGAGGCGAGAACCATGGTCGCCACAACCGTCACGGCATAGGTTTCGAAAAGGTCGGCGGCCATGCCGGCACAATCACCAACATTGTCGCCCACATTGTCGGCAATCGTGGCCGGGTTGCGCGGATCATCTTCCGGAATGCCGGCCTCAACCTTGCCGACGAGATCGCCGCCAACGTCGGCGCCCTTGGTGAAAATGCCCCCACCCAGACGTGCGAAAATCGAGATCAGCGACGCGCCAAAGCCAAGCGCGACAAGCGAGTCGATCACTTCGCGCGAACCGGGTTCAAATCCCATATAGCCGATGAGCACCGAGAAATAGCCAGCCACCGACAACAGCGCGAGGCCCGCCACCAGCATGCCGGTCACCGCACCCGAACGGAAGGCGATGGACAGACCCGCAGCCAGACTGACGGACGAGGCCTGTGTCGTGCGCACATTGGCGCGAACCGACACAAGCATGCCGATATAGCCCGCCACACCCGACAGCGACGCCCCGACCAGAAAGCCGATGCCGACCTTCAGACCCAGCAGCCAGGCGACCAGCACGAAGATGACCGCGCCGACAAGGGCAATGGTCGTGTACTGACGATTAAGATAGGCAGCCGCGCCTTCCTGAATGGCCGCTGCAATTTCCTGCATACGGGCATTGCCCGCATCAGCGGCAAGAACGGAACGGACCGCCCACATGCCATAGATGAGCGCGAGAACGCCGCACCCGATAATTCCCCACAAAGCAGTGCTCATATTTTTTGTCCTTGATACGTACCGGTAAAACCAGGCGGGTACTCGAACATATGCCCCGGACGTGCTGTCCGAAGCCTCCCCCCTCTGCAACAAGCAGAATTCGGGCGAAAGGATGCCAATTCGGCCACCCGAATGCAACCAGCCCCAAGGCATCATCCCTTGTCATTCAACGCTTTAGCTGTTCAGAAATGGGTGTATCCGGCTCGACGCAGCGTTATCGGCTGCCCCTGCGCATCCACGACCCGCACACCCAGGTCAGGCGAAACCAGCAGGCCTATGAGTGTTATCGCATGGCCACAGGCGGAGGCCAGCGCCATCACTTCAGATTCGGACGACCGCGCGGCACAAAAAAGGATCTCATAATCGTCACCTCCCGAAAGAATGGTCTCCAGGCGTGCCGAATCAGCCGTGACGACCTGTCGTGCCGCAGCCGAAAGCGGGATCGCGCCAGAATCGATTCTCGCCCCTGTCCCCGATTGTGCGCAGAGATGACCGAGATCAGCCATCAACCCGTCCGACACATCAAGGGCGGCATGGGCCAGCCCCCTCAACCTCTGCCCCGCTTTCACACGCGGTTCCGGCAACAGATAGCGGTTATGCAAATAATCGCGCGCCTGTCGTGGAAGCGTCGCCAAATCGCCTTGCGCCACTTTCAGGCCAAGCGCCGCATCGCCGATCGCCCCGGTCACATAGATGCCATCACCGACAACACCTCCGCCACGCCGCAAGGTTTTGCCGACCGGTGTTTCCCCGATCGCGGTGAGGGACAGCGTCAGCGGCCCTGAGGTCGAGACGCTATCGCCACCCCATAGCGAGATACCATACTGGGCCTGATCATGCGCCAGCCCTTGCGTGAATAGTGCCAGCCACGCCTCATCAATTTTTGCAGGCAAGGCCATGGACAGGAGATAACCGCGTGGCGTCGCGCCCTTGGCGGCGAGATCGGAGAGATTCACACGCAGCAGTTTCCGGGCGATCAGATCTGCGGGGTCCGTGGCAAAAAAATGCACGCCCTCCACCAGCATATCAACCGTGAGCACGAGCTCGGCCCCCGCCGAAGCCTGCCACACCGCCACATCATCCTTGAGGTGATAGGCGCCTGGCGCATCGGCAGCGAGTGGCGCGAAATGGCGGGCAATCATCTCGAACTCGCCAAGGCGGTGTTGCGCAGCGCCAGGAGGCGCAGCGCTCCTGTGGTCAGAGGGCGCCTTTGCCATCATGCGATTACCTCAATGGCGTGCCCGGTCGCACGCTGCGTCCAATGCGATCGAGAACAGCATTGACAACGCCCGGTTCATCGCCCTCAAAAAAGGCGTGTGCCACATCGACATATTCGTTGATGACGACCTTGAGCGGAATATCATCGCAGCGGCGCAGCTCATAGGCCCCCGAGCGCAATATGGCGCGCAATGTTGAATCGATACGCGCCAGCGACCAGCCCTTGGCCAGCGCATTGTTGATCAGCGGATCAATGTCGCGCTGCTCGCGTACAACGCCGCGCACAATGTCTTCAAAATGCGCATGATCGGCTTCCACCAGCGCCTCATCGCCCTCGTCATTCACGAGCCGCTGTTCAATAAACTCCGCCACCACATCATCAAGCGGCGTGCCCGCCACATCCATCTGATAAAGGGCCTGCACGGCACCCAGCCGCGACGCACTGCGCGCCTGCGCGTTGAGGCCTTTGGGAGCAGGTTGTGCAGGTACTGGGGTCATACTGAACGCCGGAACGCCAACTAAGCGCCCATGCTCCTTTTGAGTTCAATCATGTCGAGGCAGGCATTGGCCGCGCCGCCGCCCTTGTTCTTCTCGTCAACCTTGGCGCGCGCCCAGGCCTGAGCCTCGTTTTCGACTGTTTGAATGCCATTGCCAAGAGCCAGTGAGCGTTCAACAGCCAAATTCATCAAGGCGCGTGCCGATTCATTGGATACGATGTCATAATGCGTCGTCTCGCCGCGAATGACGCATCCCAGAACGACAAATCCGTCAATTCGCTTGGTCGAGCCACCATGCGCCATGGAGTCGAGCGCATATTTGACGGCCAGTGGCGTTTCCAGAACGCCGGGCACGGCCATACGGCTATAGGTAGCGCCACGCGCTTCAATCGCGGCAATTGCACCACGCGCCAGCTCATCGGCGAGATCGTCATAGAACCGCGCCTCGATAATCATGATATGGGCATGCGAAGGCGTCACGATGTTTTCTCCTTGGCCCTGGCCTTGGCCTTGGCCGTGGTATTGGCCTTGACGGCGCTCGCGCCGGTGATCGGGCGCTGCCCGACGACGTGCAGGCCATAACCGTCAATACCCACAATGCTCCGATCCGTGTCCGAGAGAAGGATCATATCCTTGACACCCAGATCAAGCAGGATCTGTGCCCCAACGCCATATTCGCGCAATCGGCGCGGCATGGTCTGTTCCTGATTTTCGCCCTTGCGCAACAGCATATCGGAAACAACCGTCGCCGTCGTGTCCCGGATCAACACAATGATCCCGCTGCCATGCTCGTCAATCAGGCGCATCGATTCCTTGAGGATTTCGCTGCGCGGACCGGTTGCGTGAAGAATATCGTCAAACACGTTGATCGCATGCATACGCACCAGCACCGGCTCCCCCGTGTTGATGTCACCCTTCACCAGCGCGATATGTTCGGCATATTCGACCTGATTGACATAGACCTTGAGATGCCAGCTGCCGCCATAATTGCAGTCGAACTCGGTTTCAATCGAGCGATGGATGAAATTGTCATAGCGACGCCGATAGGCGATGAGATCGGCAATGGTGGCGATCTTCAACCCATGGAGCTGTGCAAAGGGTACGAGGTCCGGCAGACGCGCCATGGTGCCATCATCGTTCATGATCTCGCAGATCACGCCTGCAGGATAAAGCCCGGCCAGACGCGCAATATCAACGGCCGATTCCGTATGGCCTGCCCGCACGAGCACACCACCATCGCGCGCCACCAGTGGAAACACATGGCCGGGCGACACGATGTCGGTCGACCCCTTGGTCGGGTCAATCGCCACTGAAACCGTATGCGCGCGATCATGCGCCGAAATGCCCGTCGAAATGCCCTCGCGCGCCTCGATCGAAACGGTGAAGGCCGTCTGATGACGCGACTGATTGGTCGAGGACATCAATTGCAGATTGAGCTGCTTGGCCCGGTCCGATGTCAATGTGAGGCAGATCAGGCCACGGCCATATTTCGCCATGAAGTTGATCGCTTCCGGTGTGCACATTTGTGCCGGAATGACGAGATCACCTTCATTCTCGCGGTCCTCTGCATCCACAAGCACAAACATCTTGCCATTTCTGGCGTCGGCAATGACATCTTCAATGGGTGAAAGAAATTCCTTGAACACTTGTTTCAGTCCTTTTCAGCGAGCCGGGCCACATAGCGGGCCAGCATGTCGATTTCGAGATTGATGGCGTCACCCGCCCGGGCCTCGCCCCAGGTGGTCACCATCTGCGTATGGGGAATGATGTTGACGCCAAATCGGGTCACAGGCTGACCAGAGGCATCTTTTGTGTCCTGCACCTCGTTGACGGTGAGTGATGTGCCATTCAGCGTCACGGACCCTTTGGCGGCGATGAAACGACCGAGCTCGCGCCCGATTTCAAACGTGAAACGCTTGCTGTCGCCATCAGGCCGGATCGACACGATGCGCCCCACGCCATCGACATGCCCGCTCACAATATGGCCACCCAGTTCATCACCCGCGCGCAAGGCGCGTTCGAGATTGATCGTCGCGCCCTGGGTCCAATCGCTCAGTACCGTGCAGGAAAGCGTCTCGGCCGACGCCTCCACCGCAAACCAGTTCTGCCCGTCACGCTTGCCCTTTTCAATGACCGTCAGACAGCAACCGGCACAACAGATCGAGGCGCCAATATCAATGCTTTCGGCATCGTACAAGGTCTCGATCACGAAACGCGTGTCGCCACGTTTTTCGATCTGCGCCACCCGACCCTTGTCTGTCACGATTCCTGTAAACATGTTTCTCGCCTCAGTTGCGCACGATATAGGTCGCGAGCATATCCTCGCCAAGCCGCATCACATCCTGCGGCACAAGCTGGGGCGCCTTGTCGAGCCGATCAACGCCCAGCAGCGCCAATGCCGACTGGCCATCGCCGCCAATGAGTTTGGGCGCTGAAAACCAGGCCAGGCGATCCACGAGTCGCGCCCGCATGAAGGACGCGGCAAGCTGCGCCCCCCCTTCAACAAGCAGCCGCGTTATGCCCCGATCAGCCAGGGCCACCAGCATCAGGCCGGGATCCATGCTGCCTTCACGACCGAGAGGCACGTCAATCAGCTCGACACCACAATCCTTGAAAGCGGCGCGGCGCGAGCTGTCCCCTCCTGGCAGCGTCATGATCCAGACAGGTGCCTGCGACGCGGCGCGAACGAGTTTCGAGGTAAGCGGCAGACGCAAATGGCCATCGGCTATAATGCGGATGGGCGTGCGATCGGAGAGGCCCGGTATCCGGCAATCCAGTAGCGGGTCATCGACAATCGCCGTGTTGCTGCCAACGATGATGGCGTCATGCGTGGCGCGCATCAAATGACCGCGCTGTCGCGCAGTCTCGCCCGTGATCCACTGGCTATGCCCGGTCCGGGTTGCAATCCGGCCATCAAGCGAGCTGGCAATCTTCACGGTCACGAGTGGACGGTTTTCTGAAACGCGCAAGAAGAACCCGGCATTCAGATGCCGCGCCTCATCGCTGCACAGCCCTTCCTCAACGGCTATGCCTGCCTTTTCGAGCATGGCAAAGCCGCGACCCGCAACCCGCGGATCGGGATCGCTGACCGCGCCGACAACGCGCGCAATGCCCACATCGATAAGCGCCTGTGCGCAGGGTCCGGTTTTGCCCTGATGGGCGCAAGGTTCAAGCGAGACATAGGCTGTCGCGCCGCGCGCCGCTTCACCGGCCCGCGTCAGGGCCTCCGTTTCGGCATGGGGGCGACCGCCTGCTTGCGTCCAGCCCCGCCCGACAATGCGTGGCTTGCCGCCATCAACCCGCACGATCACGCAGCCCACGGCCGGATTGGGCGCAACGCGTCCAAGCCCACGCGCGGCAAGCGCCAGCGCGGCCTTCATAAAGGGTTGATCATAGGGTTCAGGCATCACTCATCCCGCATCTCATCATCCGGCGGGCAGAGTGTTCAGCGGTCGTCGTCGCCCTCGTCACGCACATGGGCCGGGCCGCTGAGTTCGCCCAGAAATTCCTCGAAATCCTTGGCCTCGCGGAAATTCTTGTACACCGAGGCAAACCGCACATAGGCAACAGCATCAAGCGAGCTGAGGCCTTCCATGACCAGTCGTCCGACAACGGAGGACGGGATTTCCGTCTCTCCCATGCTTTCCAACCGGCGCACGATGCCGCTCACCATACGCTCTATGCGTTCCTGCTCAACCGGGCGTTTGCGCATGGCGACTTGCACGGAACGCATAAGTTTGTCCCGGTCAAACGGCACCCGGCGGTTGTTGGCCTTGACGATGGTCAGCTCGCGCAGCTGAACCCGCTCAAAAGTCGTGAATCGACCGCCACAGGCGGTGCAAAAGCGACGGCGGCGAATGGCCGTATTATCCTCGGTCGGACGCGAGTCCTTCACCTGGGTGTCTTCATTGCTGCAATATGGACACCGCATGCCTGCTATTCCCCCGCCTTGACCTGGATCGTTGCCGCTGGATTACTTCTGACCGCCATAAATCGGAAACCGGGCGCAAAGCTCCAGCACGCGATTTCGAACATCGGCCTCGACAGCCTGATTACCGGATTCGCCATGCGCTGCAAGTCCGTTGAGCACCTCGGTGATCAGACGACCGACAAGCTGGAACTCACTGACGCCAAAGCCACGCGTTGTGCCAGCCGGTGTGCCAAGACGAACGCCAGACGTAACCGTCGGCTTTTCCGGATCAAACGGAATACCGTTCTTGTTGCAGGTGATGAAAGCCCGTTCCAGCGCTGCCTCAGCGACATTGCCGGTGAGCGATTTGGGTCGCAGGTCGACCAGCATGAGGTGGGTGTCCGTGCCGCCTGAAACAATCGCCAATCCCGCTTCGGCAAGTGTTGCCGCCAGCGCGCGCGCATTGGCAATGACGGAATGCGCGTAGGTTTTGAACTCGGGACGTAGCGCCTCACCAAAGGCAACGGCTTTGCCGGCGATGACATGCATCAACGGGCCGCCCTGAATGCCGGGGAAGATTGCCGAATTGATTTTCTTGCCGAGCTCGGCATTGTTGGAAAGGATCATGCCGCCGCGCGGACCGCGAAGCGTCTTATGGGTCGTCGTCGTGACAACGTCGGCATAAGGCAAGGGGCTGGGATGCGCGCCACCGGCGACCAGACCGGCAAAATGCGCCATGTCCACCATCAGGAAAGCACCGACGGAGTCGGCAATCTGGCGGAAGGCCTTGAAGTCGATGACGCGGGGATAGGCTGAGCCACCGGCAATGATGAGCCTGGGTTTGTGCTGCCTGGCAAGGCTTTCAACCTCGTCAAGATCAATCAGATGATCCTGCTGGCGAACGCCATATTGTACGGCATCAAACCACTTGCCCGACTGGTTGGGCGCGGCGCCATGCGTCAGATGGCCCCCGGCGGCCAGGCTCATGCCGAGAATCTTGTCGCCCGGCTTCAGCATGGCCATCATCACGCCCTGATTGGCCTGCGATCCGGAATTGGGCTGCACGTTGACATAGGCGCAATCGAACAGACGCCTGGCGCGCTCAATCGCCAGTTCCTCGGCAATATCAACAAACTCGCAGCCGCCGTAATAGCGCTTGCCCGGATAACCCTCGGCATATTTATTCGTCATGATCGAACCCTGCGCTTCAAGCACAGCGCGCGAGACAATATTCTCGGATGCGATCAACTCGATCTGTGTCTGCTGGCGACCCATTTCCTTGTCGATGGCGGCCTTGATCTCAGGATCACGCTCAGCCAGAGACTGGGTGAAAAAGCCCGAAGACACCTCAGCGGACAAATTTGTGCTCGCAGATTGGCTCGAAGACATGGGGCTCACCTCATTTGTCAAAAAGTGCCTACAAATCCCCACCGCATGACTGAGTCAGGTCTGATGGAGCAGATTTCTGCGACCGGAATCAATGACGAGCAGCGGGACGTGCAACATTCATCTTCAGGCAGCAGAACATCCATAAAATGCCGTCTCAAAATGGTTGGACAGGTGGGCGTCATACCACATCTTGGACCACCGGGCCAGTTCCACACCATGAAGAAGTCCGTTCAGACAACATCAAATCAATCCAAAATAAAACCACAGATGCAGTTGGCTTCAGGCAAGGTGAAAACAACCAAAAATCTGTATTTTATAATCATGGGTAACAAGCTGCCGGGTCAAGTTTTCGCAGCATTTCTACCTATGCAAGAAACACACAAAACGATAATTTTTATCGTCAGACTTATCGATTTACGGAAATATTGTCATCCATTCCTTGCTAGGCACCAGAGATTCGCTATAAAGGATGCAACAGTTGCTATAGAACAATTCCCCAAGGGTATTTTCCCGCTTGTAGGTGACTTCCGGAATGCCTGACTCCAAGAATAAAATTGACGACACTAATGTTGAGGTTCTCGGTTTGGCGACCGAGATAGTATCCGCCTATGTCAGCAATAATGCGATGGCAGCGGCTGATGTCCCCGCCATGATCAAGTCAGTCTATGCAACGCTTGCCGGACTGGAAAAAGGCGAGGACACCACTCACACCGAACTGACGCCCGCCGTCCCCGTGAAAAAGTCGATCACGCCAGAGTATATCATCTGTCTTGAAGACGGTAAGAAGCTCAAAATGCTCAAGCGTTACCTGCGCTCGCAATATGGGCTTTCACCTGAAGAATATAGGGCCCGCTGGGGTTTACCCCTCGACTATCCAATGGTTGCCCCGAACTATGCCGCCCAGCGCTCTCGCCTGGCCAAGCAGATCGGTCTGGGACGCGTCAGCGCCGCCGCGCCAGCGACACGCGGACGCCGCAAGAAGTAATCACTGCCTGACACGGGGAAACGCCCTGCCCCGAATGTTGTTCCGCACACAATGACAAGTGACATGGGGCCCCGCGCCGGGACGAAGGCTGGCATGTCATCTTTGAGGGCTTGCCTTAAACGATGATGCCGCCCTTAGGGCCACTTCCGCCGGAAGTTGGCCCTTTGTCTGTTGGATAGGGATTTGCTTTTGGCTGATTCAGGCGGAAATGCAGTTTCTGCAAGGCAATGCGTTGCAGTTCTTTGGGCGAGGTATGGGCTGGACCAATAATCGAGACTTCTGTGCCTGTCTCGACATCCACAGCGCTGACTTTGACGCTCCCCCCAAGGGTCGTGAACTCGAAGAGGACTTCCCGCCCCTTGCCGCTCTCCGGGGGAGGCGGCTTACCCGGTTGATCATCCCGCCCGTCAGGCGGCACGCCTGATATTCCGGCGCGTCCAGACCTGATCCAGCGCCGCGACGAGATCGCGCATCATGTCGTCTGTATGCAGCGGGCATGGCGTGAAGCGCAGCCGCTCCGTGCCGCGCGGCACGGTTGGATAGTTGATCGGCTGAACGTAGATATTGTGGTTTTGCAGAAGGTCATCGCTGACCTGCTTGCAGACAACGGGATCGCCGACCATTACCGGCACAATATGGCTCTCGCACATCATCACGGGCAGCCCGGCATCGGTGAGCATCTGGCGCAATGTCCGGGCGCGCTCCTGATGGCGCTCCCGCTCGGTATTGCTTGTCTTCAGATGGCGAACAGCCGCCAGAACACCGGCGACAAGCACTGGCGAGAGCGATGTCGAGAAAATGAAGCCCGGTGCATAGGAGCGCACAACGTCAACAAGCAGCGACGATCCGGCAATATAACCGCCCATCACGCCAAATCCCTTGGCAAGCGTGCCTTCGATGATGTCAACCTTGTCGAGAACGCCATCACGTTCGGCAATACCGCCGCCCCGCGGACCGTAAAGGCCGACAGCATGGACCTCATCAAGATAAGTCAGGGCGCCATAACGGCGCGCCAGATCGCAAATCTCGCCAATCGGCGCGATATCGCCATCCATCGAATAGACCGATTCAAAGGCAACGATCTTGGGCTGCGCCGGATCAAGCTCCGACAGGAGCTGTTCAAGATGCGTCAGATCATTATGCTTCCAGACGCGCTTGGGGGCGCGACCACGCTTGATGCCTTCGATCATCGAGGCATGATTCATCTCGTCCGAAATCGTCACGCAGTCGCCAAGAATACGCGTCAGCGTTGACAGCGTCGCGTCATTGGCCGCATAGCCGGAGGTGAAAAGCAATGCCGACTCTTTGCCATGCAGATCGGCCAGCTCGCGCTCAAGCTCGACATGGTAATGCGTTGTGCCCGAAATGTTCCGTGTACCGCCAGACCCGGCCCCAACCACATCAATGGCCTCATGCATGGCCTCCAGCACGACCGGATGCTGGCCCATGCCGAGATAGTCGTTCGAGCACCAGACAATGATGTCGCGATTGCCCTGCGGCGTATGATAGGTGGCGCGCGGAAAGGAACCGCGATGGCGCACAATGTCAGTGAAGACGCGATAGCGGCCCTCTTCCTTGACGGCGCTCAGCGCCTCACCGAGCTGTTTTGTGTAGTCCATGCCAGCAAATCCCGAACCTGTTCACCATCTTCTGGTCAATCTACCTGCCTAGCCCTAACAGGCCAGACGCGAATTGTCGCAGAAATTTCATGCCTGTAACAGGGCTTCAGGCGGCCCAGAGGCCCTTTTGTTCGAGAACTGTTTTCAACAGGGCCGGGTCATCCGTCATGATGCCATCAACGCCCAGATCAATCAGCCGTCGCATTTCGAGCGCATCATCAATCGTCCAGACATGCACCTGAAGCCCTTTTTCATGCGCCTCGTCAATCATTTCCTTATCGACCAGCCGTACCCCATATTGCGACAGGGGTATCTGGGCGCAGCCTTCGGGAAAACGCCCCCAGATAGCATCAAAAGGCCCTGTCCAGCTCGCCAGCCGCAATCTGGCCGTCGCCCTGGGACCAAGGCTTGTACAAAGCCGCGGCCCCAACGCATCCCGCACCGCAGCAATTCGCCGATCTGAAAAGGACCCGACACATACCCGGTCAATTGCATTGCCTTCGCGCAGGGTACGGATCAGCGGCTCGACGGCATTATCACGCTTGGGGTCGATATTGATGCGGAGTTGCGGCCATGTCGTCAGCAATTCCATCAGCATGGGAATGGGTTCAAGCCCCGCCACACGCGCCTTGCGCACATCGGCATAGTCCATCTCGGCAATCGTGCCGAACCGGTCTGTCACGCGTTCCAGCTTGTCATCGTGAAACGCCAGCAACACGCCGTCCCTGGTGGCATGTACATCCGTTTCAACGTAGCGATAGCCCAGATCAACCGCGCCCTGAAACGCCGGCATGGTGTTTTCGGGCCATGCGCCTGCCCCGCCACGATGGGCGAAGGCCAGGAAGCCGTCATGGTCGAGATAGGGAAACTTCGCGGGCCGCATGCGCTGCCCTCCCGTTCGAGCGTTGATCGCCCGTTGTCGCGATACCGGCATGCTCAGTGAGTCTGCACCGACATGCTGAGGTTTGTGTCGAGATTATAGATGTCATCGCGGAAATTGACCACACCATCGTCAGTCGACCAGGCCGTCAGATACATCAGATGAATGGGAACGGCGACCTTGAGCCCCACATCCAGCCGTGCTGCCGAGGCGATGGTTGCATCAATACGCGCCCTGTCCCAGCCATCATTGTCTTGCAGCAGCCAGGCAGCCAGATCGCGCACATCCTGAACACGCACGCAGCCTGAGCTGAAATTGCGCCCCGAGCGGTCAAACAGGCTCTTGACGGGTGTGTCATGCAGATAGACAGAAAACGGGTTGGGAAAATTGATCTTGATCGTCCCCAGCGAATTGCGCTCGCTTGGATCCTGACGCAGGCGATAGAGACTTGTCACATCGGGCCGAAACCAATTGACCGTATAGGGATCGACCTCGCGCTGATATTCCCCCCATCCCGTCAGTACACGGATATTCTTGCGCACGAGATAACCCGGATCCGCCTGAATCTTTGGCAGATAATCCTTGAGCAAAATCGACTGCGGCACATTCCAGTAAGGATTGAACGCGATGAAATTGATCTCGCTGTCATATTCAGGGGTCTGACGGTCAAGCTTGCCGACAATGACGCGTTTGCGCATGACAACGCGACCGGCCTCAATCGCTTCAACTTCCTGACCGGCAATATTGACGAAGACATAACGATAGGCTTCAGCCTTCGGCATGGCCTCGCGCAATCGCCGAATGTTCAATTCGATCTGTCGGATGCGTGAACCGACCGGCACATTCATCGCGCCAATGCTCGCCCGGCCGACAATGCCGTCCGGCTTCAAGCCATGCCGAAGCTGGAATCGCTCCACCGCATCGTAAAGCACCTGATCATAGACAAAGGGATCGACCGCATTATCCGTGGAAAGATCACCCGTGACCTCCAGACGGCGCCGCACCATGGCAACGCGTGGATCACGCACATCACGTTCCAGCCGCTCGCCTTGCGGAATGCGCTGCCAGCCACCCTGTGCCTCAATTTCCTTGTAGCGCCCCAGCGCCCGCTCCATGAGATAGAGCCCGCTTTCGCCAAGCGTCGGCACCATGGAAACGCTGACGGGCGCCTGCGACAGATCCGTCGCATCGTCCTCGCGATCGCCAACGCCTGCATCCTTGTGGTAGGGGGTTGTGGCCCAGGGATCGACCCATTCCGTGTCGCCACCCTGCCCCGGATCGGCCATGACCGAGCCCACCAATACCGGGCAAGCCATGAGAACCAGCACCGCGCTGACCCTGCGGAAGCTGTTCAAATGGTTGGACATCAGTCGCGATAAGATCAAGGCTCATTTCCCCGGCAGACGGGCCAACACCCCATCCCGAAATGGGACAGAGGCACGCCCCTAGGCACGAGTTTGACATGGAATATGTCGCAAACCCGATCACCTTTATGACAAGCCAGCCGAAAATACCCGGTCTTGGCCGTCTCAGTGATGAAAATGCAACTTCCGTGCTGCGGAGCACAGACCGGCTGGCGCTGGAAAGTTTAGAGGCGGAAGCGGATTTGATCGGTCCAGAAGCGTTCCAGCTTGTGCAGCGTCGCATTCACCTGACGCAACTCCGCCTCGCTGATATCGCCCACTTCGCTAATCATGCCGGCATGCTTGTTGTACACGCCATCAATGGCGGCGCAGATCGCGCGGCCTTTATCCGTCAGGCTGACGCGGACGGAGCGACGATCCAGACGCGAACGCTTGTGATCAATGTAACCGGCCTCGACCAGCTTTTTCAGATTATAGGAAACGTTTGATCCGAGATAATGCCCGCGTGTGCGCAGCTCGCCCGCCGTCATCTCGGCATCGCCGATATTGAACAACAGCAGCGCCTGAACGCTGTTGATTTCCGAACACTGGATACGATCAAGCTCGTCCTTGATGACATCGAGCAACCGACGATGCAGCCTTTCGACATAGGTCAGGGCGACGAGATACGCGGCCTTTGCTTCGGGATCATTCTGATCCTCGAATGCGGGAGCAGCCTTGGTGTTGAACATTCCCATAGTCGGAGCCTCTACTGCGCTAAAACGGGCCGTTTTCCATGGCTTCCTGCCATGCGTTTCAGGACGATAACCAATTCATCCTAATGACCCCTTAAACTCGCGCCACGCCGCGTGATTTATGGAATGTCAGATCTCACCCCGCAACAGCCGGATAATGCCGGAGAAATCCATCGCCTCGGCTCCCGCCGCCTCCATCAGCCCGTAAAGCTGGGCGGCCTGCGCGCCCAAGGGTGTGGGCGACCGGGCCGCCTTGGCGGCATCCTGTGACAAACGGAGGTCCTTCAGCATCATGGCTGCGCTGAATCCGGCTTTATAGTCACGATTGGCAGGCGACCCCGGCACCGGACCCGGCACCGGGCAATAGCTCGTCATCGACCAGCACTGGCCTGAAGCGGTCGATGAAATATCAAACAGCGTCTGTGCATCGAGACCCAGTTTCTCAGCCAGCAAAAACGCCTCGCTGACGCCGATCATCGAAATGCCAAGGATCATGTTGTTGCAAACCTTGGCGACCTGGCCATTGCCCGCCTGTCCGGCATGAAAAATATTCTTGCCCATCTTTTCCAGAAGCGGTTTGGCTGCGGCAAAGCCCGCCACGCTCCCGCCCACCATAAAGGTAAGCGTGGCCGCTTCCGCGCCGCCAACGCCGCCTGAAACCGGCGCATCGACCATCATGTGACCGACCGCTTCAGCCGCGGAAATGACATCGCGCGCTGAGGCGACATCAATCGTGGAGCTATCTATAAAGAGTGTGCCCTTGCGCGCCGCCTTGAGCAGTCCCGCTTCGCCCAGATAAATGCCGCGCACATGCTCGCCTGCCGGAAGCATCGTGACAACGGCATCGACATCGCGCGCCGCCTCGCTGGCGCTGGCAACGCCCGTGGCGCCAACCGAGACAAGTCCGCTGACCGCCGCCGTCGAAAGATCAAATACCTTGAGCGCATGACCCGCCTTGACAAGGTTGCGCGCCATCGGTCCGCCCATATTGCCAAGACCGATAAAACCGATTGTCGCCATTTGGTTCCTCCCTGCGCCCGTTTTCGGGTGTCGATAGTTGATCAGCTCAGCTTCAGCTCTTCAGTGCCCAAAGTCTCGAAATAGGCATCGACCGAAGCCCCGCTCACCTCGGCCAATGTCGGGGGTTGCCATTTCGGTGCCTGGTCTTTGTCGATGATGACGGCGCGGACACCTTCGTAAAAATCATGCCCCTGCATGCAGCGGCTCGTCAGACGAAAATCAACCGCCATGCATTCTTCAAAGGAGAGGCGCGCGCCAAGCCTGAGCTGTCGATGCGCGACGATTTCGCAAGTCGGTGATTTGGCCTCGATCAGACGCGCCATGGCGAGCGCCCATTCGCTCCCGTCAGATTTCAGTGATGCGAGTATGGCGGCAACACTCTCGCCCCCGAAATGGCGGTCAATCACGGCTCGTTGCGTCTTTAACGGGGCCTCACCCGGATCGGATTTGAATCCGACAAGAACGCTATCGACATTTTGACCTTCGCCCAATGCAATTTTCAACGCCTCGAGCCTGTGGCCCTCGACAAACAGATCGGCAATCCCGGCATGGCAGGCATCGGCTGCTTTCAGTCTTTCGCCCGTCAGTGCCAGATACATGCCGATCTGCCCCGGCAGACGTGGCAAAAAATAGGTACCGCCGACATCCGGAATCAACCCGATGCCCGTTTCCGGCATGGCGAAGACCAGTCGCTCGGTGGCCACGCGATGCGACCCATGCACCGACATGCCGACCCCACCGCCCATGGTGATCCCATCCATCAAGGCGACATAGGGTTTGGGATAGCGCTTGATCGCCGTGTTGAGGCGATATTCCTCACGGTAAAAATCGTAAGCATCGCGCGCCCCAGCCTTGCCCCAGTCATGCAGGGCGCGAATGTCACCGCCCGCGCAAAATCCCTTCTCGCCGGCGCCTTCAATCATCACAAGCCTGATGGCGGGATCGCGCGCCCATTCATTCAATTGCGGATGAATGAGCCGGACCATATTCAGCGTCAGCGCATTCAGCGCCTTGGGCCGATTGAGCGTGATCAGGCCAGCCGAGCCAACACGCGAAAACAGGACTTCAGCTTCTTGCGTCATCTCGTCTCTCAGCTCTTCAGCAATTCGCGGGCAATGATGACACGCATGATCTCATTCGTGCCTTCCAGAATCTGATGCACGCGCACATCGCGCAAATGCCGCTCCAGCGGAAAGTCGCGCAGATAGCCATAGCCGCCATGAATCTGGAGGGCGTCATTGACCACGTTAAAACCGACATCTGTGGCAAAACGCTTCGCCATGGCCGCCTGCATGGTCGAATCCGGCGACTTCATCGTCACTTTCCATGCCGCCTGATAAAGCAACAAGCGCGCCGCTTCGAGTTCGGTGGCCATGTCGGCGAGCTTGAATTGCAATGCCTGAAATTGCGACAGCGTTTTGCCGAATTGCTTGCGCTCCATCATATAGGCCGTGGCGGCCTTGAGCGCGGCTGTCGCCGTACCGATCGAGCAGGCGCCAATATTCAGGCGTCCCCCATCAAGACCCGACATGGCAATGCGGAACCCCTGCCCCTCCGCGCCGACCAGATTGGCGACCGGAACCCTCACATTATCAAACATGACCTGCGCCGTGGGCTGACTGTTCCAGCCCATCTTGCGTTCCGGTGCGCCAAAGGAAACGCCCGGCATGTTCTTCTCGATGATGAGGCAGGAAATGCCATTCGATGTCTCATCGCCTGTACGCACCATGCAGACATAAATATCCGATGTCCCCGCACCGGAAATAAAGGCTTTGCCGCCATTGACGACATAATGATCGCCGTCGCGAACGGCCCTGGTGCGCAGCGAAGCGGCATCCGATCCGCTTGACGGTTCGGTCAGACAATAAGAGGCAATGAGTTCCATCGTCGTCAGGCGCGGCAACCATTTGCGCCGTTGATCCTCGCTGCCATAGGTGTCGATCATCCAGGACGCCATATTGTGGATCGACAGAAAAGCCGCCGTAGAGGTGCAACCTTCCGAGAGCGCCTCAAAGACGAGCGCTGCATCAAGCCGCGTCAGGGCCGAGCCCCCCACATCTTCGCGCACATAAATGCCCGCCAGACCAAGCGCAGCGGCCTTGCGCAGGACATCGACAGGAAAATGGCTGGTTTCGTCCCAATGCGCCGCATGAGGGGCCAGTTCATCTCGCGCAAAACCCCTCGCCATATCCTGAAAGGCGCTCTGCTCCTCACTCAGTTCGAAACGCATCAGAACTCCCTGTCTTCTCTCCCCTTCGGGGGGATTGCCCTCGTGTTCGGGCCATTGACGCTCGTGATACTGGCGGGCATCAGGAGTGTCAAACCCGTTGACCCTGACGTAAGGGTAGCAGCAATTCACCCCATTCGCCGCATTGCGCGGGTCTGCGACCCATTATATGAGAGAGGCATGACAAAAAGCGCCCCGCCCTCGCCCGCCTTTCCCGCCACGCGCATGCGCCGCAATCGCGCGACCGATTGGTCGCGGCGGCTGGTCGCAGAAAATACGCTGAGCGTCAATGATCTGATCTGGCCGCTCTTTCTGGTCGAGGGCAACGGCAAGCGCGAAGCCGTGCCGACCATGCCGGGCGTCTCGCGCCTGAGCGTCGATGCCGCTGTTGCCGCTGCGAAGGAAGCTGAAGCGCTTGGCATACCCGTCATCGCGCTTTTTCCTTATACGCCGCTGGAAAAGCGCGATCCGCTGGGCCTGCTTGCCACCGACCCGAACAATCTCGTCTGCACGGCAACCCGCGCCATCAAGGCCGCCTGTCCGAATATTGGCGTGCTTTGCGATGTTGCGCTCGATCCCTATACGAGCCATGGCCATGACGGCGTGATGGAAGGCGACAAGATCCTGAATGACGCGACTATCGAGCGCCTGGTCGCCCAGGCCTTGACCCAGGTTGAAGCGGGCTGCGACATCATCGCGCCCTCCGACATGATGGATGGCCGCATTGGCGCCATTCGCCATGCCTTTGAAACCGCAGGCCTGCAGGACACACAGATCATGTCCTATGCCGCGAAATACGCCTCTGCCTTTTATGGTCCCTTCCGTGACGCCGTGGGTGCATCCGGCGCGCTCAAGGGCGACAAGCGCACCTATCAGATGGACCCTGCCAATAGCGATGAAGCCCTGCGCGAAGTCGCGCTCGACATCGCGGAAGGCGCTGACATGGTGATGGTCAAGCCCGGCCTGCCTTATCTCGATGTGCTCGCACGTGTGAAGCAGACCTTTGGCATGCCGACCTTCGCCTATCAGGTGTCCGGTGAATATTCGATGATTGCGGGTGCGATTGAAAATGGCTGGTTTGCGCGTGAAAAGGTCATTCTGGAAAGCCTGATCGCCTTCAAGCGTGCCGGTGCTGATGGTGTGCTCACCTATTTTGCCCGCGATGTCGCCCTGATCCTTACCGGCAAATCATAATCAAACTCAGATAAGCCCGGCGAGCGCCAGCGACGCCTCGCCATGCAATGTCGCCAGTCCGCCAGCGGGCTTGGTCAGTTCGTCAAGCCTTGCCACCGCCTTCTTGCGCTGATTGACCGCCTTGCGATCCGCCAGGGGCCCGAACATCAATTCATAACGTCCCGGAAAATCACGCGCGAAGTCGTGATAGGCCGCTTTCGTCGCCCGGATACTGCCAACCGATTCCAGATCGGCAATCAGCATGTCGTAGCCTTCCAGCGCGACAGCACCCAACAGGTTGTCGAGATTGGAAAAATGCCGATAAGGCGCCGCTTCCGAAACACCCACCCGTCGCGCCGTCTCACGAAGTGTCAGCGCCGCGCGTCCACGAATATCAATCAGCGTCAGCGCCGCGTCCATCAAGGCGCGCTTGAGATCGCCGTGGTGGTATTGCGTTTTCTGTCCGCGAAGTTTGGCCCGCATTCACGCACCCTGTTCCCGATTTGTACAGACACTTTCATGTTATCACCGTTAACATGTAAGTCAATGCAAATACCAGAACGATCCGTGAACTGATTATCGACAAATCAATAAATGAATTCTTCGTGCATCCCGTCTATGCGAACGATTGTGTCCGTGACGAAACCATTGAAGCCGGTCTGCATCCCGATGGAATAAGCCCCCATCATACCGAACTCGATCCAGTCACCCTCGGCAATATCCTCAGGCAGAAGAAACAAGGGGCGCAACACATCGAGACTGTCACAGGTCGGTCCAAACAGGCGATAAGGCTTCAGGTTTGACGAGAGTGTCCGGTCATCCGCAATGGCGCGAACCGGGGGATCGAGATCGCCATCCCGGATTTCAGACAGGCAGCCATAGATCCCGTCATTGATATAAAGATCATCGCCCTTGCGCAAATGAACCTGTGTCAGAATCGAGCAGCCATCCGCCACCAGCGCCCGGCCCGGTTCGGCAAAGAGCGGCATTTCCAGTCCCAGCCGCGCCTTGGTATCGGCAATCACATCGAAATAGGCCGAGAGCGGCGGCACCTGCATATTATAGGTCGCCGGAAACCCGCCACCGATATCAAGATACTCAATCGGCACATCGGCATGACGCGCCACACCCGCAGCAATTTCCATGGCAATGCGAAACGCATCCGGCTTCAGACACTGGCTACCCACATGAAAGGCTATCGCCGTGCGGCAGCCCCGCGAATGCGCCTCTTTCAGAAGTTCGATACCGTTTTCCGGCGTCGTGCCAAACTTGGCCGAGAGATCATAAATCGCGCTGCCCTTGGGTGTCGAAAGCCGCACCTCAATCGTAATATCGCTCCCCGCGATCCCGATCACCTTGTTCAGCTCATCCATGTGATCGACAACAAAATGCGTGATCCCATAAACATCAGCCGCCGTATCAAGCGCGCCGCGCCCTTTCACCGGATGATTGAAGTAGCAATGGGCATCGGGCAACTGCTCGAAGACCTTGGCGATTTCAAAAACAGAGGCCGTGTCGAAATGATCAATGCCGCCTTCGTTCAATGCCTTGATGACAATGGGATGCGGATTGCACTTGACGGCATAAAGCGTCGTTCCCGGAAAACCGGCGACAAAATCCTGCGCACGTTTTCTTAAAATATCCGGGAAAATGCAAAACACGGGATAGGACGGATCAAGCCGACGGATCACCTCCGCCACGGACGGAAAACTCAAAGCCTTGCGTGCCGTCACAGTCATGGCGCCTCTTTCAATTCAATCGGATTCAGTGTTTTTCATAGCGTGTGAGAAGGCTCGACGTATCGAGACGCCCGCCACCGGCCTTTTGCACCTCGGCATAGAATTGATCGACCAGCGCCGTCACGGGCAATTGTGCGCCGTTTCGCTTTGCCTCTGCCAGACAGATCGCCAGATCCTTGCGCATCCAGTCCACCGCAAAGCCGAAATCATATTTGCCTTCTATCATCGTCTTGTAACGGTTTTCCATTTGCCAGCTTTGCGCCGCCCCTTTGGAAATCACCTCAATCACAGCAGCAGGATCCAAACCTGCACGTGTGGCGAAATGAAGGCCTTCCGCCAATGCTTCCACCAAACCGGCAATGCAAATCTGATTGACCATCTTTGTGAGCTGGCCCGCACCAGATGGCCCCATCAGACGGCTTGCCCGCGCATAAGCCGCGATCAGGGGTTCAATGCGGGCATAGTCTGTTTCCGCGCCACCCGCCATGATGGTGAGCTTGCCATTCTCCGCGCCCGCCTGTCCGCCAGAAACCGGCGCATCGACGAAGCCGATGCCGGAGACGGCAGCATGCCCCGCAAGCTCACGCGCCACATCGGCCGAAGCCGTGGTGTGATCGACAAAAACAGAACCCGATGTCATTTCGGCAAAGGCGCCATGCTCACCAATCGTCACGGCGCGAACATCATCGTCATTGCCGACACAGGCAAAAACGACTTCGGCGCTGCGTGCCGCTTCTGCGGGGGTTGCTGCCGACCAGCCACCATGTTCGGCAACCCAGGCGTTCGATTTTGAAATGGTGCGATTATAAACACAAACGCTGTGTCCCGCGCGCGCCAGATGCCCCGCCATGGGATAGCCCATGACACCCAAACCGATAAATGCCAGATTTGCCATATCACCCTCGCCTTGATCCTGCACGCAATCTAGTGCGAGAAGTCAAAAATAGCAAAACGGGCATTCACAATTACGACGTGTACGAATGATTATCTGATCTCGCCAATGGCTGCCAGGCGTCCCGGCTTGCACAGCATGGATGATTCATTCGAGCAGAAGGCATAATAAAGCCGCACCGTCGGTCCATCCATGGTCACGTCATAACAGTCGCGGGTATTGTATTGAATGACCTTGGAACGATGACACCAATGATTGCCTTCGACACTCCATTGCCCGGATCCGCTCTGGTTGCGTGTCGACGAATAAAGATCATGATAGGTCTGGGCAAAATACTGCGTCAGCGCGACCTTTGTGGACCCATCCGCCTGCATGTCAATTTCCGTATTGATCAGACGATTTCCGCCCTCCAGGTCGACACGGCCCATCTCCAGCCGGAATACATGGCCGGTAAACTTGCCGCGAATATCGCCGCCACTCAGGGCCTTGCCCTTGCGTGACGTACTGGTGTCAAGCGCATCGCCCCCCGCGCCGCCACCTTGTCCGCCAGCCACCCCCTCCGCACTCTGCGCGGCGGGCTTCAGTTCCACATGAATGGCCGTCTCGGAGGGCGCAACCGTAAAATCAGGCACGGGAATGGCGTCCGACTTGATGTCAACCAGCTTGTCCATGTGCTTGACGGCTTCCGGTTCGGCATATCTGTCCTGCGCTTTGCCGACCGCAATCTGCATCACGATCATGCCGCCATCGCCGGTTGCCCCGCCGCTCACCCCCGGTTGCAGCCAACCGGAAAAATAAAGCCAGAGCAGCATCAGATGGATCAGGATGGACAGCAGCAAGCCGACAGCATTGCGCACAGACCGGCGCTGCTCGCGCGCATAGACAATGTCTGGGTCTGGCACCGATACCGCCACACGCATCGCATCCCTCCCCGGACGTCTTCGCTCAATCGCCTGAGCGCACCATTTTATGGTCCGTGCGACATACTAAATCACCGGCTTCACAATGCGTCAACGCGCCCGGGGGTTCACGTAAACCTCAGTTGATCGCCTGATAACGGCCGCGATGATAGAGCAGCGGGTTGCCGTCCTCGACGTGATCGAAATGGGAGACGCGACCGATCAGGATGATGTGATCGCCCGCATCATGACGCGCCTCAATCTCACACTCAAAATGGGCCAGAGCTTCTCGAAGTGTCGGAATGCCATGTGGGCTCAGTTCCACATCAACCCCGTCCAAGGCATGATGGCCCTTGCGCGAAAAGCGGTTGGACAAATCCTGATGCGCCTCGCGCAGGACATTCACGACAAAATGTTTCGCAAGATTGAAAGTCGGCAGGGTCTCGGATTTCTTGTCGAGACACCAGAGGACGAGCGGCGGCTCCAGCGATACCGATGAAAAAGAATTAATGGTCAGTCCGACAGGAGCCTGGCCTTCCAGTCTGGTCGTGATGAGGGCGACGCCGGTTGCATACCAGCCCAGCGCATTTCGCAAACGTCTCGAATCATCAATCGCAGTCATAAAAGCGTCCCCATTGCGCGAATTTCCACACCCGTCAGAACGACCGACGGGCACGGACGGTCGATCTTAACGGCTCCCGAAGCTGATCTAGGGCCGGACATGGCCCGGAAGCAACCGTCAAACCACGCAAACTGACCAATTTTTTCGCAAATCCGTTTCGTTAAACCCCGTGTTAACGCGCCACCCTGAATATGGCCCTTCAGGTGGAGCGCCCTGCATTCCTGCGGGCTCGGATACTTAATATGAGAGAATTTGGGCGATGCGGCTAATAGTGGGCATTCTTGTTGTTATCGCCAGCGTGTTCGGTGGCTATGCCGCCATGGGTGCGCATCTGGAAGTCCTGTTTCAGCCCTTCGAAGCCGTCATCATTCTGGGGGCTGCGATTGGCGCCTTTGTCATCGGCAATCCCCCCGCCGTGCTAAAGGGTATTGGCGGCGTCTTCGGGACGCTGCTGCGCGGATCACGCTACGACAAATCCGCCTATCTCGAATTGCTCGGCCTGCAATACACGCTCTACAAGCTCGCCAAGAGCAAGGGCAATCTGGCGCTTGAAGCCCATGTGGAAAATCCGAAGGAATCTTCGGTCTTTGCCCAGTTCCCCCGTTTCGCCAAAGATCATCATGCCGTCGAGTTCATGTGCGATTACCTGCGCATGATCACGCTTGGCACTGAAAATGCCCATGAGCTCGACACACTCATGGACGAAGAACTCGAAACCCATCATCAGGAACGCGAGCAGATGGTGGGCGCCATTCAGGCCCTCGCCGATGGCACACCGGCGCTTGGCATTGTTGCCGCCGTGCTCGGCGTTATCAAAACCATGGGTTCGATCGACCAGCCGCCCGAAGTGCTCGGTCACCTTATCGGTGGCGCGCTTGTCGGCACATTTCTGGGCGTGTTCATGGCCTATGGCTTCTTTGCGCCCATGGCCCAGTCGCTTCGCTCGATTTATGAGGCGGAATCAAAATTCTATCTCTCGATGAAGGCGGGCCTTCTGGCCCATATGGCGGGCTATGCGCCAGCCGTGTCGATCGAGTTTGCGCGCAAGGCACTGATGACGGATGTGCGTCCGACATTTGCCGAAGTCGAAGCCTCGACCAGCACGCTGTCCCCTGCTGCATCCTGACGCGCCGGAGCGCAAATCAAATGGCCGCCTCAAACGAACAGCCGATCATTTACAAGAAGATCAAGAAGGCCGCCCATGTGCATCATGGCGGGGCCTGGAAGATCGCTTATGCCGACTTCGTGACGGCGATGATGGCCTTCTTTCTGCTGATGTGGCTCATCAGCATGACGACGCCGGAACAAAAGCAGGGCTTGGCCGACTATTTTGCGCCAGTCAATGTCAGCCGCTCCACCAGCGGTTCCAATGGTGTCATGGGTGGTACGGCATTTGATGAAGACGGCGCGCGCATGCCGGGTTCCACACCGCAGATCGCCAAAACCGTTTCTGTCCCGGAAAAATCGAAAAGTCCTGATACGGAAGACCGTCGCATTGCCAGCAGCAGCAATGGCAATTCGAGCGGCACGCAGAGTGAGGAAGAGATTTCCGCGACCCTGCGCGGCGCCAGCACATCGCGCGACGATCAGAACTTCCGCAGCGCTGCCGAAAGCATTCGTCAGGCCATTCAGGAAAATCCCGACCTTGCCGAAATGTCGAAGAATGTCATCATCGACCAGACACCCGAAGGACTGCGCATCCAGCTCGTCGATGAAGATGGCCGCTCCATGTTCCCCTCAGGTCACGCCGAACCCTATGAGCGCACGCGTCAGCTTCTGCTCGCCGTCTCGAAAATTCTGCTGACCTTGCCAAATCGCATCAGCATCTCCGGACACACCGATTCTGTGCCCTATCGCGGCTCGCCCGGCTATTCGAACTGGGAACTGACCGCCGACCGCGCCAATGCCGCCCGCCGGATCATTCAAAATGCCGGTGTGCAGAGCGATCGCATCTATCAGGTGGTCGGCAAGGCGGATACCGAGCCCCTCTATCCCGAAGACCCTTACATGGCCGCCAATCGTCGTCTCGCCATTGTCTTGTTGCGTGAGGCGCCCGTCACGCCACCCGGCCTGACCCCCTGACGTCCTGACCCTTGCGAAGCGTGGCTCAACACCCTATCTGTAGCCGGTTGGCATCAACAGGGGATGGAGCCAGATGCAGGGCAATCATCAAAATCTTTCCAGCCGCCTCGTGCGCGAGGAAGGGTTTGTCTGGCCCGCCAGCGCCTTCATTGGCGTCATATCCGCTCGCGCCATGGCCTTTCTGGCAGATCTCGTCGTGCTCGTGGTCATCACCTTTGCCTTTTTCATTGCCTTTACAATTCTCGGCATTTTGACCTTTGGCCTGCTCTGGCCGGGTGCGGCCCTTGGCTGGCTGGTGGCGCTTGGCTATTTCACCTTCTTTGTCGGTGGCCCCATGTCGGCCACGCCTGGCATGCGCTGGCAGGGCATTGAACTGCGCACATGGGACGGCTATCGTCCCGGCTATCTACAAGCCGCGTTGCAGGCTGTGCTCTTCTATTTTTCTGTCGCCATTGGCACTGTTCTGATATTGCTCGTGCCCTTCTTCAATCGGCGTCGCCGCTTTCTCCACGATTATCTGTGTGGAACTGTCGTTGTGAGAACCGGCAGCCAGCCGATCGGCTGACAAGACGGATTTTGACTCTTCGCGACGTCCTGACCAAATGGAAGCGGCCCCAAGATCATGCTGACAGCCGAAGTATGGCAAATGTGGGTTGTATTCGGTTTCGTTATCGTGACCGTTATCCTCTATAGCCGTGAAGACATCACGATGGAGATGGCCTCGCTCGCCATTCTGTCGGGGTTGCTGATTTTCTTTTTCATGTTTCCGGTGCCGGATGCGACGGGCAAGAACATGCTCTCGCCCACCACCCTGCTATCCGGCTTTGCCAATCCGGCCTTGATTGCCGTTCTCGCGCTGCTCGTTGTCGGCGAAGGCATGTTCCAGACCGGAGCCCTGGATGCGCCGGCACGTTTGATTTCCGACCTCGGCGCCAATCGGCCACAACTGACCATCGCCGTCACCTTTGTCATCATCGCGGCAGTGAGTGCCTTTCTGAACAACACACCCGTTACAGTGATGTTCATCCCCGTGCTCGCCACACTGGCCCAGCGCATGCACATTCATCCATCCAAGGTGATGATGGGCGTGAGTTATTCGTCCATTCTGGGCGGCATGACGACCCTGATTGGTTCCTCCACCAATTTGCTGGTGGGCGGTGTCGTGACGCATGCGGGCCTTCCCGGCATTCACATATTCGATTTCGCGGTGCCCGGCATCCTGCTTGCCAGCATCGGTCTGCTTTATACGTTATTTATCGTGCCGCATTTGCTGCCTGAGCGCGAAGGGGCCTCCAATGAGATCGCTGGCAATCCCTCCAATGAGATTGCAGGCAATATTGCGGCGGGCGGCACGACGGGCAAACAATATATCGCCCAGATCGGCGTCAGCCACGGTCATCCGCTGGTCGGGGCGCGCTCTGCCTCGGGTCTCTTTCCAGAGATCAAGGACATGACCATCCGCATGATCCAACGCGGTGAACACCCGATATTGCCGCCCTTTGAAGATGTCGTGCTGCAACCGGGCGATGAAATCATTGTCGCGGCCACACGCCAGACATTGACCGATGCGTTGAAGTCCGGCAGCAAGATATTTGAAGGCATGCTTGAGGAGCGTTTTGCCGAAGGTGCCGAAACAGACGCACCCACAAAGCCGACGGGCGAATTGACAATTGTCGAGGCCGTTGTCGCACCAGCCTCGCGCATGGTCGGCCAGACGATTGAGCAGATAGCCTTCCGCAATGCAACAGGCTGCATTGTCCTGGCCATCCAGCGCCGCAGCCGCATGATCCGAACACGGCTGGATGATATCCGACTGGAAGCAGGCGACGTGTTGCTCATCCTTGGCAAACGCAGCCAGCTTCAGGCCCTTCGCCATAACCGCGACATCATTCTTCTGGAATGGTCGGCAACTGATCTGCCGGATCCGAAGCTGGCGCGGCGCGCCCTCGTCATTTTCGGCGCCATGATCATTGGCGTCCTCGTTGCGGGCGTTCCGATCGAAGTCATGGCTGTCATGGCGGCGGCCGCCGCGATCGGCTTCGGCGTGCTCAATGTGCGTCAGGCATCGCAAGCCATCGACCGGCGGATATTCCTGATGGTCGGCGCAACAATCGCGCTGGCAGCCGCCCTGGAAGCCACGGGCGGCGCGCAATCCATCGCCGAATCGGCCGTCGGGCTGTTTTCCGGCTTTGGTCCGGGGTTCATCCTGTCCGCCTTGTTCTTCGTGGGTGCCATCACCACCAATGTGCTCAGCAACAATGCCACCGCCGTCCTGCTGACCCCCATCGCGATCTCGACAGCACGAGAGCTGAATGTCGATCCCATGCCCTTTGTCTATGGCGTCATCTTTGCGGCCAATTGCTCCTATGCGACGCCCATCGGCTATCAGACCAACCTTCTGGTCATGGGGCCGGGGCATTACACCTTCAATGACTTCATTAAGGCAGGAACACCTCTCGTCATTCTGATCTGGCTGGCTTATTCTCTCTTCGCGCCCTGGTATTACGGATTCTAGGCGAGTCTTCGCCCGGTTCCTGCCAGAGCCCATGTCTTGAGGGCCAGGGATCAGTGACAGAGCATTTCGGAACGCGATTTCCACAATTCTACATCACGACGGCGCAGCCCTGCCCCTATCTGCCGGGCCGCTACGAGAAGAAGGTGTTCACCCATCTTCTTGGCGACGATCCCGTGCATCTCAATGACGTGCTGACTCAAGCCGGTTTTCGCCGCAGCCAGAACATCGCCTACCGTCCGGCCTGCGAAGCCTGCTCGGCCTGTGTCTCGGTGCGTGTGCTCGTCAAGGCATTCGAACCCTCACGCAATTTTCGCAAGATCATCAGCCGTAACGCGGATCTGATTGCCAAGCCGACCCCGCCGCGCGCCTCACAGGAACAATTCAGCCTGTTGCGGCGCTACCTCGACAGTCGTCATGCCGAAGGGGGCATGGCCGATATGGGACCGCTCGATTATGTGACCATGGTGGAGGACACAACCATCAACACTGAAATTGTGGAATATCGACGCGCCCTGCCAGATCCGGGCAGCCAGGCACCAGCCCCCCTGATGGCTGCGGCGCTGACCGATGTTCTCGAAGACGGCCTGTCCATGGTTTACAGCTTCTACGACATTCAGGAGGACAGCCGCAGCCTGGGCACTTATATGGTGCTGAGCCACATTGAGCGCGCAAGGCGCATGGGGCTGCCCTATGTCTATCTCGGCTATTGGGTCGCTGATTGCCGCAAGATGGCCTATAAAACGCGCTTCGCCCCCATCGAGGCGTTGGGAAAATCCGGTTGGGAGCGCCTGCCGCCCCAAGGTTAGGATGACGCGGTTACGCCTGACAAGCCCGGTGATTGCACCCGCCGTCCCAGCTTCTATACTCGCGGAAATATTGACGCTCGGGGAGAGCGTCGCCACCCGGCCCCTGGCGGGGTGCCGGGGGGATCATATCGGGAGTTCATCCATGAAACGCCGTTCATTTCTGGCGGGTGCGGGCCTTGTTGCCGCAGCCAGCGCAACCCTTTCCGCGCCGGCCATCGCTTCCGGCAAACGCAATCTGAAAATGGTCACGACCTGGCCCAAGAACTATCCGGGCATGGGCATCTCAGCCGAACGGCTGGGAAAGCGCATCACGGCCATGACGGATGGCGCGCTCACGGTGAAGGTTTTCGCCGCCGGGGAACTTGTCCCCGCGCTGGAATCCTTTGATGCCGTATCAAGCGGCGCCGCCGACATCTATCATGGTGCCGAATATTATTGGCAAGGCAAATCCAAGGCCTACAACTTCTTCACCGCCGTGCCCTTCGGCATGACCGCGAACGAGATCAATGCCTGGATCTATCATGGCGGCGGTCAGCCGCTGTGGGATGAACTCTCCAAAGGCTTCAACATCAAACCCTTCATGGCGGCAAATACCGGCGTGCAGATGGCAGGCTGGTTCCGCAAGGAAATCAAGACCGTTGAGGACATCAAGGGTCTGAAAGTCCGTATGCCTGGCCTCGGTGGCGAAGTGATGCGTCGCCTCGGCGCGGCCGCCGTGACCCTGCCCGGGGGCGAAATCTATCCGAGCCTGCAAAACGGCACGATCGACGCCACCGAATGGGTTGGCCCCTGGAACGACATGGCCTTCGGTTTTTATCAGGTCGCCAAATTCTATTACTGGCCAGGCTTCCATGAGCCGGGCTCAAGCCTTTCGGCAGGCTTCAATCTGGCGGTCTGGGAGAGCTTCACAGCCACGCAGCAGGAAATCATCCGCGCCGCTTGCGCCGCCGAAAATGATTATACGCTCGCCGAATATAATCACTGGAACGGCCGCAGCCTGAAAACACTGATCGAGAAACATGGCGTGCAACTGAAAAAGTTTTCGCCCGAAGTCCTCGCCGCTTTCCGCAAGACGTCTGACGAAGTGCTGGCCGACACCGCCAAATCGGATGCCTTCACCGGCAAGGTCTATGCGAGCTTCAAGGAAGCGCTTGATGCATCGAGTGAATGGTCACGCATCGGCGAACAGGGCTTTGTCGAAGCACGTCAGGGCTGATCGACATGAACACGCTGAAAACAATCGCCGCCCTGATCGACAAACTGAATGACACGGCCGGGCAAATCTTTGCCTGGCTGTCGCTCGCCATGGTGCTGGTCCAGTTTCTCGTCGTCGTCGAACGTTATGTGTTCGGCATCGGCTCCGTCTGGACGCAGGAGTCGATTGTCTACATGCATGGCACCATGTTCATGGTACTGGCCGGCTATACGCTGCGCCATAATGAGCATGTGCGTGTCGACATCATCTACAGCACCGCATCTCCGGCTTACAAGGCGATCATCGACCTGCTCGGCACGGTGATGTTTCTGTGGCCGGTCTGCTATCTGATTTTCAGCGTCAGCCTGTCCTATGTCGAAAGCGCCTGGTCTGTCCTGGAGGGCTCCAAGGAAACGAGCGGCATTCAGGGCGTCTATCTGCTCAAAAGCGTCATTCTGGTTTTCTGTGTTCTGCTTGCCTTGCAGGGCCTCTCAACCGTCCTTCACTCAATCCGCATTCTGTCCGGGGCCGAAACACCGCCGGACAAGCCCTTGCCAGCCGTCTAGGACCAACCATGGACATTCGCGAGTCACTCGACATCCTCATGTTCATCGGCCTCGTCGTGGCGCTGATGTCAGGCTATCCTGTCGCCTTCACGCTCGGCGGCGTTGCCCTGCTTTTCGGCCTTCTCGGCATCGGCCTTGAGGTGTTCGACTTCGGCTATATGGCCGTTCTGCCGCAGCGCATCTATGGCAACATGACCAATGATGTGCTGATCGCCGTGCCACTTTTCGTGTTCATGGGCATCATGCTCGAACGCTCCAAGGTGGCCGAAGATCTGCTTGAAAACATGGGTCGCCTGTTTGGCACCCTGCGCGGCGGACTTGGCATCTCGGTCTCCATCGTTGGGGCGCTGCTTGCCGCCTCTACCGGCATTGTCGGTGCAACAGTCGTCACCATGGGCCTCTTGTCGCTGCCCACCATGCTGCGGCGTGGCTATGACCCGGCCCTTGCCTGTGGCTCGATTGCGGCGGCGGGCACGCTTGGCCAGATCATCCCGCCCTCGATCGTGCTGGTGCTGCTTGGCGACACACTCGCCAATTCCTACCAGAAGGCACAACTCGAACAGGGCATCTTCACGCCTGAAACCATCTCGGTCGGCGATCTGTTTGCCGGTGCCCTCATTCCGGGCCTCATGCTCGTCGGCTTCTATATCCTGTATCAAGTCTGGCGCGCGATCACCGATCCTGCGTCATCGCCTGCCTTGCCGGTCGATCACTCGATGAGCACAGGCGACCTCTACAAGCGGACCTTGCAGGCGCTGATCGCACCCCTCACGCTGATCATCGCTGTCATGGGGTCGATCCTTGCCGGTATTGCGACACCAACAGAGGCCGCAGCCGTTGGTGCCGTTGGTTCGATCCTGCTGGCAGGCGAGCGTATCTCGGGTGCCAAACGGCCCGTGCGCCTCGCTGCCTTCGCCCTGATCGCCTTGCTCGTTGAAACGAGCTATTTCGATCTGCGTATCGCACGTGCCGATCTCGGCGCCGGTGCCATGCTCGGCATCCTGCTTGCCGGTGTCCTGAGCCTCGCCATTGCCTGGGGCCTTTTTGTCAGCCTCTATCGGCTCTGGCTCAATGGCGTCCTGAATGAAGTCATGCAGTCAACCGCCCGCGTCACCTCGATGGTCTTTGTCATCCTGATCGGCGCGGCGCTTTTCAGTCTCGTCTTTCGCGGTCTTGGCGGCGACGATACCGTGCATGCGTTCCTGACCAGCATGCCGGGCGGCACTGTCGGCGCCGTGATAACCGTCATGGCAATCATGTTTGCCCTTGGCTTCTTCATCGACTTCATCGAGATCATTTTCGTTGTCGTCCCCATCGTCGCGCCCGTTCTGTTGCAAATGGGTATAGACCCGATCTGGCTTGGCATCATGATGGCGGTCAACCTCCAGACCTCCTTCCTGACGCCGCCCTTCGGCTTCGCACTCTTCTATCTGCGCGGCGTCGCACCAGAATCTGTCACCACCATGCATATCTATCGCGGTGTGATACCTTTCGTGCTGATCCAGATTTTCATGCTGATCATACTGGCCGGTTTTCCGGCCCTCGCCACCTGGCTCCCCAAAGTGCTTTTCGGATAGGCAGACAAATGGCCCCAACACCCCCAAAGGTAACATCCAAGGCCGCCACGGAGCTTGGACAACGCATTGTCGGCTCCACCATCGCCATCATGGCCATGGCCGGCGTCATTGCCTATTTCATCTATACCGGTCAGGTCCTGCCCGATGATCCGGTGGTCTACATCGCCACGCCGACGCAGACAGAACCTTATGTCGCCGACAAGCCGGTCAAGCTGACCATCGATGCGCGAATTGAAAATCATGACGCGCAGCCGCTACAGCTCACATCGCCAACGGTCTGCGATATTTTTGAATGGTTCGTGACGGACACGGCCGGCGAACTGGTACAATCGCAAAAGACGCCTGAAATGTGCGCCCAGGTTCTGGCTCAGCAAGTGCTCACCAAAAATCAGGCGCTGACGGACAGTTATCAGGTCGAGCTCGACCCGACACGCGTGAAGCCGGGCGAATATCGGCTGTTCACGCGCTTCTGGGGCATGGAAACAAACCAGTCCATCACCATCAAATAGACAACCGTCAAATGGATTGCTTCGCTTCGCTCGCAATGACATGAAAACCACACTTGACCCAACGCCAACTCAGTCGTCGTTGAATCCACCGCCGAATTTGCGGCTGGTCGGGAAGCCCTTTGGCGGCAGGCGCCCGGCCTGAGCGCGGGCACCGAGCCATTCCTTGAGGTCGGTGAACAGGCGTGTCCGGCCGGAACTGTCATAGACGGTCAGCCCCTGCTTGTAATTGAAGGTCTTGATGTCTGCCATGCCACCTTCGGCATAGCGCTGCAACCGCACGCCCTTGCCGCGCGTCATCTCGTTGAGTTCAGAGATCGGGAACAGCAGCATCTTCTTGTTCTCGCCGATGACAGCCACATGGTCGCCCTTGACGGCAACGCAGGCGACAGCCTCATCCGTACCCGTCACATTGAGCACCTGCTTGCCGGCGCGGCGCATCGCCACCACTTCGTCCTCCGGTACAATAAAGCCATTGCCCTCATGTGACGCGACAATGAGCTTGCGCCCCGGCTGATGCAGGAACAGCTCGACGATCTCGTGGCTCTCATCCAGATCAATGACAAGACGCAAAGGTTCGCCATGGCCGCGACCGCCCGGCAGCTTGTCCGCCGCCAGCGTGTAGAAGCGTCCATCTGTCGCGAACAGCAAAATCTTGTCGGTCGTTTCGCCGTGGATCATGAAGCGCGGCGCATCGCCCTCTTTGAACTTGAGGTCGGCATCCGCCGCCAGATGCCCCTTGGCAGAACGAATCCAGCCTTTCCTGGAACAGATAATCGTGATCGGTTCACGCTCGATCATGGCCTCAACCGGCATCAGCTCAATGCCCGGTGCGCTGGCAAAGCTGGAGCGCCGCTTGCCGAGCGCCGAACGCGGCCCGAACTTGCCTTTGACGTCCTTGATGGCGTCGCCAATCACATCCCATTGGGCCGCAGGCGAGGCGAGCAATGTGATCAGCGCCTTTTTTTCATCGGAGAGATTTTTATGCTCACCCTTGATTTCCATTTCTTCAAGTTTGCGCAGGCTGCGCAGCCGCATGTTGAGAATGGCTTCCGCCTGATTATCCGAGAGCCGGAACCGCTTCATCAAAAAGGGCTTGGGCTCATCTTCCTCGCGGATGATGCGGATCACCTCGTCCAGATTGAGATAGGCAATCAGATAGCCTTCCAGCACTTCCAGCCGTTTGGCGATCTTGTCCAGACGGTGCTGGCTCATCCGAACAAGCACATCCTTGCGATGATCAAGCCATGCCTGCAATGCCTGACGCAGCGACATGACGCCCGGCACCTGACCCGCCGACAGCACATTCATGTTGAGCGGAAAACGCGTCTCCAATTCACTCGACCGGAACAGCGACTCCATCAGATGCACGGGATCAACCGTTTTACTCCTGGGCACCAGCACCAGCCGGATTTCCTCAGCCGATTCATCACGCACATCGTCAAGCAGCGGCAATTTCCTGGCCATCAGCAACTCGGCGATTTTCTCGACAAGTTTTGATTTCTGCACCTGATAGGGAATCTCGGTGACGACAATCTGCCAGACGCCACGCGCCAGTTCTTCCAGTTGCCAGCGCGCCCGCAGGCGGAAACCGCCACGACCCGTCGCATAGGCTTCAACAATCGCCTCTGGCGGCTCAACGATGATGCCGCCCGTCGGAAAATCCGGTCCCTTTACAAACTCGACGAGCTTGGCCGCACTCGCATTGGGATGCTTGATGAGATAGAGGGCCGCATCGCAAAGCTCGGCGGCATTATGCGGCGGAATGCTGGTCGCCATGCCAACGGCAATGCCCGCCGCGCCATTGGCGAGCAGGCTGGGAAAAGCCCCGGGCAGCACGAGCGGTTCGCGATCCTCGCCGTCATAGGTTTCACGGAAATCAACCGCGTCTTCATCAATGCCTTCGAGCAGCAGCGCCGCCACTTCCGTGAGGCGCGTTTCGGTGTAGCGCATCGCGGCGGCATTATCGCCATCGACATTGCCGAAATTTCCCTGACCATCGACCAGTGGATAGCGCACGGCAAAGTCCTGCGCCAGTCGCACAAGGGCATCATAAACCGACTGGTCGCCATGCGGATGGTAGCGGCCGATAACGTCACCCACGACACGCGCCGATTTTTTGAATCCTGAGCCCGGCTCGAGTTTGAGCTGGCGCATGGCAAAGAGCACGCGCCGATGCACAGGCTTCAGACCGTCGCGCACATCCGGCAGGGCGCGATGCATGATCGTTGACAGCGCATAGGCGAGATAACGCTCTTCCAGCGCCTCGCGCAGATTGACTTCAAACTCATGGCCTGTGGGTGGCGTAACGGCTTTGGTCATCAAGGATCCAGAATCAAAACAAATCTGTCATGAGCCGCTCACTGCGGGTCGGGTCACAATGCAATCAGGAAGAGGCCAAGTTATACCAGCGATTCGGCGCTCATGCCCGCGCCAGAAAGCGTTCTTGCAGCCTGATCCGCGCATCCGGCAAGGCGCCGCGATGCGGGCCGAATATATGCCGCGTCAGGAAATGGCCGGTAATCTTGAGGCCTTCGGCAACTTCTCGCGCTTCAGCGGTCGCAGCGCTTGCCCCTCGCATGAAGTCCGGCAAAACGAACAGGCGATCCTTATAGGGTTCACCCGCCACACGGCTGACGGCGCGGCCAGAGCGCGGCGAGACATAGACCAGTTCCTCTCGCGAGCCCGTCGCCGCACATTCGGAAAGATCAAGCCCGAAACCAAGCTCCTGCAGCAGTCCCAATTCCCATCGCACATAAATGGCGGGCCAGATGTCGCTGTCATCCATGAGATCGAGCAACAGCTCGAAGCCCTCATATAGCGCTTCATGCGCTTCGCGTTCCGGTATCGCCCCGGCCACGGCGCAAGCCGCGCTCAGACCCAGCAGCGCAAAGCCATCTTCCATGATGAGGCCCGCGCGTGGCTTGATGACTTCAACCGTATAGGTGCCGAGATGGTCTTCAAGCCGCGCCCGCCAATGCGCGCTCAGGCTGTTGCCCGATTGCAGCGCGCCCTTGAAGCGGCGTCCTGCGCCGCCCCGCACGAGACCCAGATGGCGGCCATGCCCCCGCGTGAACAGCTCCAGAATGGCGCCGGTCTCGCCATAGCTGCGGGTCGAGAGCACTATGCCTTCATCGCGCCAATCCATGACGCCCCTCGCGCAAGATGAAGTGATTCCTGAGATTCGCAGAAATCATTTAGTTATTACAGTGTGTTGAACGTGGCCGTTCATCCGATTCGCTCACGCATCGCCGGTCGGAAAATCCAGTCCCATCTCGCGATAGCGCTCGCGATCATCGGTCCAGTTCTCGCGCACCTTCACAAACAGGAAGAGATGCACCCGCGCTTCAAGCATCACTTCAAGTTCTTCACGCGCCAATTGACCAACGGTTTTGATGGTCTGGCCATCTTTTCCAAGCGTGATTTTCTTCTGGCTGTCACGTTGCACATAGATGACCTGCTGAATGCGGATAGAGCCATCCTTCTTCTGTTCCCAGCTCTCCGTCTCCACCGTCAGCGAATATGGCAGTTCGTCATGCAGGCGCAGGAACAGTTTTTCGCGTGTGACCTCCGCCGCCAGCGAACGCAAGGGCACATCGGCAATCTGGTCTTCAGGATAATGCCACGGGCCTTTGGGCATTCGCGCGGCAATATAGCGACGCAGATCGTCAACGCCGTCGCCAGTCAGCGCCGAGATCATGAAGGTATCGGCAAAGATACCTGTTTCATTCAGGCGCATGGCAAGCTTCAGGAGCTTTTCGCGATCCACCGTATCGACCTTGTTGAGCACCAGCACGGCCTTGCGCCCCTGCCCCTGCAAGCCTTCGATGATGCGATCCACATCGCTGTCGCGGCCATGAACGGCATCAACCAACAGCATCACGATATCAGCATCGCCCGCGCCGCCCCAGGCGGCATCCACCATGGCGCGATCAAGCCGTCGCTTGGGCTTGAAGATGCCCGGCGTGTCGACAAAGACAATCTGTGTGGAACCTTCAATCGCGATACCGCGAATGCGGGCCCGTGTCGTCTGCACCTTATGGGTGACGATTGCGACTTTCGAGCCGACCATCTGGTTGAGCAGCGTCGATTTGCCGGCATTGGGCGCGCCGATAATGGCGACAAACCCGCAATGCGGCTCGCCGATATCTCCGCTCGGTTGTTCCGCCGCGCGTGCGCCTTCGTCAGTCATTCTCGCTCCATTCCTGCAAGGCAATCAGCATGGCCTTGGCTGCGGCCTGTTCTGCAAGCCTTTTTGAGATCCCCTCACCCAGGGCGCCCTTCATGCCGCTCACGCGCACTTCCACCTGAAACACAGGTGCATGATCGGGCCCCGTCCGCTCGCGCATCATATAGCTTGGAACGCCCTTGCCATGGGATTGACTCCATTCCTGAAGGGCGGTTTTGGCGTCGATCAGACGCGGTGCCGGCCGGGAGACGGCAAAGCTCCACTGCGCGCGTATAAACCGGGCCGCCGCCTCAAGTCCACCATCGAGATAAAGAGCCGCGATCAGGGCTTCGCAGGCATCAGCCAGAATGGCGGGTTTCTCCCGTCCCCCAGCCTTTTCCTCGCCCGGCCCCAGATGCACCAATGGCCCCAGGCCGATGCGGGCCGCGACCTCGGCACAGGCTTCCTTGCGGACGAGCGCATTCAGCCGGATCGCCAGTTCACCTTCCGCCGCGGCAGGATAATCCTCGCTCAACCATTCGGCAATGACGAGACCCAGCACACGGTCACCGAGAAACTCAAGCCGTTCATTGGTGGCAAGGCCGCGTTGTCCGTCAGCCGCGCTTGAATGCGTCAACGCCCGTTGCAACAGCAAGCCGTCCGTAAAGTCGTGACCCAGCAGCTTCTGGAACGCGACGAGATCGGCCTCGCGCGCGCGTGATGTGCGTCCGCGAGTCAATCCGCCCACTTGCCGATGCGGCCCCAACGTATGGCAGAAGGCCAGCGCCAGAACTGCCAGAAACTGGCCGAACCATCCGCCGAGAAGAAAATGATTTCCGCTTTGCCGACGAGGTTTTCAGCCGGAACATATCCGACGGCATTGGCCACGCGGCTGTCGCTCGAATTGTCGCGATTATCGCCCATCATGAAATAATGGCCGAGAGGCACGATATAAATATCGGTATTGTCGTAGGGGCCCTCAGCTTCGATATCCTGCGTATTGTAACTCACGCCACTGGGCAGCGTTTCGCGATACTGCGGGATACGGCGCACATTGCCATACTCATCGGTATCAATCCGGTCTTCCACCCGCTCACGCGGCACCGGCTTGCCGTTGATAAAGAGAACGCCCTTCTGCATCTGGATCGTATCGCCCGGCAACCCGATCAGGCGCTTGATGAAATCCGTGCGATTGTCGGCCGGCGTTTTGAACACCACGATGTCGCCGCGTTCCGGATCAGCGCCAAACAATCGGCCACTGAAAAGGGGCGGACTGAAAGGCAACGAGTGCCTGGAATAGCCATAGGGATATTTGGCGACAAAGAGATAGTCCCCGATCAGAAGTGACGGGATCATCGAGCCGGAGGGTATGAAAAATGGCTGGAACAGGATGGCCCGGATGACCAGGGCGATCAGCAGCGCATAGCCAACGGTCTTGGCATTTTCAATGAAACTGTCCGAATGGATGTTTTTTACTTTGTCCGTCATCGACATATTCCAAACTCCTGCCGGGTCTTGGCCCACACAGCTACATAAACGGGTTATGGGCCGGACCATAGCACAAACCGCCCGATAGACAGTCTTGACGTAAGGTCACCCCGATACCGTCGGAACGGCCGAAATGATGACAATGGCCTGCGCCAGAGGATGATCATCCGTGATGGTGAGATGAATGACCGGGGTCATGCCCGCCGGTGTCATATTTTGCAGCCGCACCAGCGCACCGCCTGTCAGCGCCATGGTCGGTTGCCCGCCGCGCAGATTGACGACGCCCATATCGCGCCAGAAAACCCCTGCCCTCATGCCCGTTCCCAGCGCTTTGGAACAGGCCTCCTTGGCCGCAAAACGCTTCGCATAGGAGGCGGCGCGCAGTCGCCGCCCTTCGGACTTCTGCCTCTCGATATCCGTAAAAATCCGCTCGATGAACCGCTCGCCATATCGCTCCAGCGTCTTCTCAACGCGGCGAATGTCAATAATGTCATTGCCGATCCCGATGATCATGCGGCTTCCTTTCGCTCAGGCGCTACGCGATCCGCTGGCTTCTGCGCGCGCCTTGTCCATCAGGGCGCGCATCCGCTTGATCGTGGAATCGAGACCCCCGAAAATCGCCTCCCCGATCAGGAAGTGACCGATATTGAGCTCGGCGAGTTCGAGGATCGAAGCAATCGGCCCCACCGTGTCAAAGGTCAGCCCGTGGCCCGCATGAACCTCAAGCCCCCGTGAGGCGCCATAGGCCGATGCCTTTTTCAGGCGCTCCAGTTCACGCTGCGTGGCGGCCTTGTCGCCCTTGATCGCGGCATCGCAATAGGCGCCCGTATGCAATTCAACGACCGGCGCCCCAAGCGACACCGCCGCTTCAAGCTGGCGGGGTTCAGCATTGATAAAGAGCGAGACGCGAATGCCCGCATCCGACAAACGTCCGACATAGGAAACGAGTTGATCATGCTGACCGGCGGCATCAAGCCCTCCCTCGGTCGTCACTTCCTCGCGCCGCTCCGGCACGATGCAGCTCGCATGCGGTTTGTGGCGCAGGGCAATGGCGAGCATCTCCTCGGTTGCCGCCATCTCAAGATTGAGGGGTAGGCCGATCGCACTCATCAGTTGTTCGATATCGTGATCGCGGATATGACGCCGGTCCTCGCGCAGATGCGCCGTGATCCCGTCTGCGCCAGCAGCCGCAGCGGCTTGCGCCGCGCGCACCGGATCAGGATGCTCGCCGCCACGGGCATTGCGAATGGTCGCGACGTGATCAATATTCACGCCAAGCCGCAAAAGTCTGGCTCTCTCTGCGTTCATCATCCTTGCTCCCGAGCATCACCCAAATCATTCGCGGCATCGGACACTGTTGCGTCAATCGCCGGATCAAGCATGACCCGACGCGCCAAAGCGCGCTCCGCCAATCCCTCGCGCCGCTTGATCTGATAGGCACCCACCGACATGCGCGTGACAACATAAAAGACGAGCGCCAGCGCGATGCCAACTGGGATCGACCCGACAATCATCGGCATCAAGACAGGTAATATCTTGTCAAAGGCACCATGAACCAGAAAATCTTCCGACAAGGAAGGCTGCGCCACAGCTCCTGCCGGTTTGCCAAGCATGAAGATGCCCGTTTCATAAACGACAAACCAGATGGCGGGATAAGTCAGCGGATTGCCGAGAAAGGTGCCAAAGGCGGCGGCAATCAGATTGCCGCGAAACACCCAGGCACCCAGCATGGCAATTGCAAAGTGAAATCCGAGATAAGGCGAGCAGGACGAAAAAGCACCCGCCGCCACGCCAACCGCCACCGCATGTGGTGAGCCTGTGAGCCGCCAGACACGTCGCCAGCCATAGCGCAGCGTTCGTCCCCAGCCGCCACGGGGCCAAAAGACGGCGCGCAACTTTTCAAGCGGGCGCAGCTCAACACGACGGCGAAACAAATCTTGTCCTCTCAGGCCAGATTGCGGCTGCCCGGTTTGATCGCCGGGATGGCGGCAAGTTCTGGCGGCAGTTGGTCAGCCGCATAGGCAGGAAAATCCACTTGCGCCAGCGAGATGAGTTTTGTGCCGACTTTGGCCTTGCCGCCCGAACGGTCAATGAGACAGGCCGAAGCGACGACCCTGGCCCCCATCTTGCGAATGGCTTCGATACATTCACGTGAGGAAAGCCCCGTGGTGATGATGTCCTCAACCATCAACACGCGCATGCCCTTTTTCAGCGGAAAGCCACGGCGCAAAACAAATTCGCCATTCTCGCGCTCCACATACATGGCGGGCAGTTTCATCTGACGCGCCATTTCATAGCCCGGAATAATGCCACCAACGGCTGGCGAGACAATCGCATCAATTTCGCCCGGCACTTCGTCACGCACCCTGGCTGCGAGCGCCTTGCAAAGCCGCGCCGTTCGCTTCGGATTCATGAAGACCAGTGCCTTCTGCAAAAAAACCGGGCTGTGCAAACCTGAAGAGAGCACGAAGTGCCCCTTGAGCAGCGCACCGGCTTTTTCAAATTCCTTGAGGACTTTCGCTTCTTTCATGTTCTGTCCATTTCCGCGAGTCTGTCGGCCAGCCAAAGGCATATCAGATATGGCCATGCCTCAATGTTAAAAATCCGTCTAGCGGCGTGACCGTGCGACACTGCTGACGACCGAAAGTCCGTTCAGCGCCGACATGATGCGCGTCAGGTGTTTCAGGTCGCGCACGTCGAGATCGATCTGCATGTCGTAGAAATCAGTATCGCGCTGCGCCATGCTCAAATTGCTGATGTTGCTGCCATAATCGGCAATCAGCGAGGTGATATGGCCAAGCGCCCCAACTTCATTTTTGGCTGTTACCCGCAATCGCGAAGGAAACATTTGCGGCACATCCGTGCCGACATCCCAGGCCACATCGATCCAGCGCAAGCCATCACCATCAAATTCGGCAAGACTTGGCGCATCGATCGGATAAATCGTGACACCTTCACCGGGTGTCAGAATGCCGACAATGCGCTCGCCCGGCAGCGGAAAGGTCTCATCGGCAAAATGCATGGCGAGATCCTGCCCACGGCCCGAAACGTGTATGACCGTGCTGCCCGTGCCGGCCCCATTGAGCTTCTTGCTCTTTTTGCCAGGTGTCTTTTTCAGCGTCAGTTCGGGATAAGCCGCCGCCAATACCTGCTCGGCATTGAGCGTTGCATCGCCGACACTGGCCAGAAGATCGCTGAGATCATCCTTGTGAAGCGGACCCAATGTTCGCTCCAGAATTGTGTCCGTTGGCTCCTTGCCGACAGCCTCAAAGGCCGCGCGCAAAATCTGTTTGCCGAGACGGGCAAACTCGATCTGCTTGCTCATGCGGATCGAGCGCCGGATGGCTGAGCGCGCCTTGCCCGTGATGACGAACCCTTCCCATGCCGGTGACGGGCGCTGCGCCTGTGAGCGGACAATCTCGACTTCATCACCATTGGTCAATTGCGTGCGTAGCGGCATATGCCTGCCATTGATCTTGCAGCCGACTGTCGTGTCACCAATATCGGTATGGACCGCATAGGCAAAATCGACCGGCGTCGCGCCGCGCGGCAGCGTGATGAGGAGGCCCTTGGGTGAGAAACAGAACACCTGATCGGAAAACATCTGGAGCTTGGTATGTTCCAGAAATTCTTCCGGCGTACTGCCATGCTCCAGCATTTCAATCAGCTGGCGCAGCCAGATGAATGTATTGGCGAACTCGCCGGAATTTTGCGCCCCGCCCGGTTTTTCCTTGTAAATCCAGTGCGCCGCAATGCCATAGTCCGCCACTTCATGCATCTTCCGTGTACGGATTTGTACTTCGGCGCGTTTCTTTTCCGGGCCTATCAACGTCGTATGGATTGAGCGATAGCCGTTATTCTTCGGTGTCGAGATATAATCCTTGAAGCGCCCCGGCACAGTGGCCCAATGCGTGTGCAAGACGCCGAGTGCGCGATAGCAGTCATCCATGTCATCGACAATGACGCGGAAACCGAAAATATCGGAAAGCTGCTCAAGCGAAATCGAGCGGCGTTCCATCTTGCGCCACATGCTATAGGGACGCTTTTCGCGCCCCACCACTTCAGCGACAATGCCGTGATCGACAAGTTTGGCGTGGAACGCCTCTGCGATGCGCTTGACGATATCGCCGCTTGAAGCGCGAAACTCGTTCAGGCGCTTCAACAGCGTATCGCGCGCTTCCGGATTAAGCTGCGCGAAGGCCAGGTCTTCCAGTTCGTCGCGGATTTCCTGAATGCCCATGCGGCCCGCCAGCGGCGCATAAATATCCATCGTCTCCTGGGCAATGCGCTGGCGCTTTTCCGGCGAGGAGATGAAATGCAGGGTCCGCATATTGTGCAAACGGTCAGCAAGCTTGACGAGCAGCACGCGTATGTCATTCGACATGGCGAGCAGAAACTTGCGGAAGTTCTCCGCCTGCTTGGAGCGCTCGGAAGTCAGCTCGATGCGCGTAAGCTTGGTGACACCATCAACAAGCGAGGCAATCTCGGCCCCGAAGAGACGCGTCAGTTCCTCCATGGTCGCGCCCGTATCCTCAATCGTGTCATGCAGCAAAGCCGTGACGATGGTCGAGGTGTCGAGCTTGAGATCGGTGAGAATGCCAGCGACTTCAATCGGATGGGAAAAATAGGGGTCGCCGGAGGCGCGCTTCTGATTGCCATGCTGTTTCATGGCATAGACATAGGCGCGGTTGATCAGGGCTTCGTCCGCCTTCGGATCGTAGCCGAGCACGCGATCAACGAGCTCATACTGGCGTAACATGCCGACAGTCTCCGACTGATAGTCTTACAAATCACATAATACGTGGTGGTAGCCGAACAAGCACGTATCAGACACGAAAACGCCGCCGCGATCATCAGGATCGGGCGGCGCCAATTCGATCATTCAGGCCCCTTCATGAGGCCTCCAAGCCCTGCCGACAGATCAGTCGTCCACATCCATGTCGTCGGCGTCGGCCGACTTCTGCTGCGGCGAGTCGATCTGGGTCTGGATGGCGCGAAGCAATTCTTCCTCGCTCATGCGGCCAGCGCCTTCCGTGGCGCCGAAGGTATCGGCAATTTCGCCCTGACCTTCGCCGGACATCAGAAGCTGCATATTCTCGACTTCCGGCTCTTCCGTCTCGATGCGCTTCTGCATGCTGCCAATCAGGTCTTCGCGCAGATTTGCTGGAATGATGGTCTTTTCAGCAATTTCACGCAGCGCCACGACGGGGTTCTTGTCGTTGTCGCGGTCGATCGTGAGTTCAGCGCCAGCCGACATGGCACGGGCGCGATGCCCCGCGAGCAAAACGAGCTCAAAGCGGTTCGGCACCTTGTCGACGCAATCTTCAACGGTCACGCGGGCCATGCAAAAACTCCAGATAGGGGCGGAAAGCTGATTTGGTCCCGTATTTAGGGGCTGGTGCTGGCAAAAGCAAGCCAAAACAGGCTGTTAGAGTGAAATCAACGCCGAGAGGCGATGGGAACCCCATCCAAACGGCTGATCCCGGCCAAAGCCGAGGCCGGCAGCCGGGCAATAAGGTTGCTGACACTCTCGCCCGAAACCGGATGCCGCCATTTCGGCGCGATGTCCGCCAATGGCAAAAGCACAAAGGCACGCTCGCTGACACCTGGATGCGGCAGCGTCAGGGGAATGGGGCCTAAACCCGCCTGCAAGCCCTGCGGACCCTGTGGCGGGATGACGATGCCTTGATAGTCGATCAAATCCAGATCGAGAACACGCGGCCCCCAGCGCTCGCGTCGGACCCTCCCAAAAATTGTTTCAATCCGGTGCAGAGTTTCCATCAATGAGAGAACAGAATGCGCCGTTTCGCAGCGAATGACAGCGTTCACAAAATCGGGTTGCGGTGAGGGGCCAATGGCTGGTGTCCGGTAAAAGGGAGAAACAATCAATGGGGAAATACCCATTTCGGGCATAAAACCAACAACGGCCTCAAGCGTTTTCCCAGCGTTCGCGCCAAGATTTGCCCCCATCGCCACGAAAATTGAAGGGCGAAAATCAATCATTTGGCACGCCTTGCGTCATTTTGTCCCGCCAACTATGCTCACAATTGACTATGGTGATGACCATGGTGACAAATTGCTACGAACTAGTCTCATTCTTATTATGACAAACCTGCCAATAGAAATGGCCTGATCAGGTAGATAGCCACCCATGCATTTTTATCCGACCGAGCGCGTGGCGCTCTTCATCGATGGCGTCAAATTGTATTACGCCGCCCGAGGCCTGGGTTTTGACATTGATTACAAGCGGTTGCTGGATTTGTTTCGAAGTCAGGGTGTGCTCGTGCGCGCCTATTACTATACGGCGCTGCTCGAAGACCAGGAATATTCTCCGCTCCGCCCGCTGATCGACTGGCTTGACTATAATGGCTTCACTGTCGTGACGAAGCCCGCCAAGGAGTTCACGGATGCCTCCGGTCGTCGCCGCGTCAAGGGCGACATCGAAATCGACCTGACCGTCGATGCCCTCGAACTTGCCGACAATCTTGACCACATCGTCATTTTCTCGGGCGATGGCGATCTCTGCCCGCTCGTCGCAGCCGCCCAGCGCAAGGGCAAGCGCGTCAGCATCGTCTCCACCATCCGCACCACACCGCAAATGATCTCGGATGATTTGCGTCGCACGGCGGATCAGTTTATCGAACTTGATCATCTGCGCGCGAAAATCGCCCGCGCCCCTTCCTCCGCCCGGGTCGATCACGATGATGACGCGTTTGATGACGAGAGCAATGTTGAGGCCGTGCGCGCCACGCTTCGGCGCGGCTGACACGAACGATGGGCGGATTGGACGCCCATGACCGGTCCGACACCGCCCGAACCCGCGCGTCATTGTGCACTCTGCCCACGGCTGGTTGCCTATCGGCAGGAAAGCGCCACAGCCCACCCCGATTGGTTCAACGGACCCGTCCCCTCCTTCGGGCCGGATGACGCACGCCTGCTGATTGTCGGTCTTGCGCCGGGTCTGCAAGGCGCCAATCGCACGGGTCGCCCCTTCACGGGCGACTTTGCGGGCGATCTTCTCTATTCAACATTGCTGAAATTTGGTTTTGCGCAAGGCAGCTATGGTGCACGCATCGACGACGGGCTGACCTTGCGCGGCGCGATGATTTCAAATGCCGTGCGCTGCGTGCCCCCGCAAAACAAACCCACGCCGGAAGAGCAGAAAACCTGTCGACCCTTTTTTGCCGCTCGCATGGCCAGCCTGCCCCGGCTCAAGGTCATGCTGGCGCTTGGTCATATCGCGCATGACGCCGTGCTGAAGGCGAGAGGCGTCAAAAAAACCGCGGCGCCTTTCGGCCATGGGGCCCGGCACGATCTGGGAGGCGTCACGCTATTCGATAGCTATCACTGCTCGCGCTACAACACGAATACGCGGCGCCTGACCGAGGAGATGTTCCACAACGTCTTCAGGGACATCCGGGAATTGATCGACGCGGCTGGTTAAGGCGGTGAATCAGGTATCGTCATGGCCCGGCTCATCCGGGCCATCCACGTCTTCTGTCATGCCCGGCAATGACATTTATTGCAGGCGAGAAACAGAGGCTCAGCCATAGCGATCCTCTTTCCAGGGATCGGCTTCGTTATGATAGCCGCGCTCTTCCCAAAAACCCGGTTTGTCGGTGGCGCTGAACTCGATGCGCTGGATCCACTTTGCACTTTTCCAGAAATACCATTGCGGCACGATGGCCCTCACAGGCCCGCCATGCTCGCGCGTCAGCGGTTTTCCTTCCCAGCTATGGGCGAGGATCACATCCGGCTCGGCAAAAACATCAAGCGAGATATTGGTCGTATAGCCATCATAGGCATGGAAAATCACATGCCGGGCTTCCGGCAATGGCTTGACGAAATCCATGATCACGCGCGACGACACACCGTCCCAATGATTGTCATATCGGCTCCATGTCGTGACGCAATGGATGTCGCTCAGAAAGCGCGACTGCGGCAAGGCCATGAAATCATCGAAGGAAAGGGTGACGGGCTTTTCGACAAGACCTTCAATGTGCATTTTCCATGTGTCAGTGGCAAGATCGGGCTGCACGCCGAGATCAAGCACCGGCCATTTTTCAACAAGATGCTGACCCGGCGGCAAACGATTGACATGGCCGAGATCCGGATGGCCGGTGAGGTGACGACCCGATGCCGCCGTCTTCTGCTTGGCGGCAATGAGCTTCTCTTTGATCTTGCCTTCAACTTCCGGCCGTTCGTCGTCGCCCATGATGACCTCTCAGGTATCAGCCCTTTTCGCGCATCAGCCGCGCCTTGTCGCGTTCCCAGCTCCGCGCCTTGATCGTCTCGCGCTTGTCGGCAAGTTTTTTGCCCTGACCAAGACCAATCTCGACTTTCACGCGGCCCTTTTCGGTGAAATACATTTTCAGGGGCACCACCGTCATGCCCTGACGCTGGATTGCCGTGGAGAGTTTTTCAATTTCGCGCTTATGCAGCAACAGTTTTCGCGGACGCCGTGTTTCGTGATTGAACTGATTGGCTTGCATATAGACCGGGATATAGGCGTTGAGCAGAAAAAGCTCGCCGCCCTTCGCCTGTGCGTAAGCGTCATTCAAACTGCCCTGCCCGCCGCGCAGCGATTTGACTTCGCTGCCCGTCAGCATCAGACCGGCTTCCAGCGTATCCGTGATGGCGTAGTTGAAGCGTGCCTTGCGGTTGTCCGCAATAATCCTGCTCCCGTCACCGGGTTTTCTCTTGGCACCGCCACTCTTGGAGGACATGAACTTGCAACCAGCCTTCCCGATTAATTCAACAGGCCTGCATGACGCATCGCATCACGCAGCTTGGCCTGCATCGCGTCGCTCGCTGGCACCAGCGGCAAACGCAATTCATTCTGGCAGAGGCCGAGAAGGCTGGCCGCATATTTGATCGGCGCCGGGCTGGGTTCGCCAAAGAGATTGTGATGCAGCGGCATCAGCTTGTCCTGATAGGTGAGCGCCCTGGCATAGTCCCCTGCAAGACAGGCCGTCTGGAACTCGGCGCAAAGCCGCGGCGCGATATTCGCCGTCACCGAGATGCAGCCGACGCCGCCATGTGCATTGAAGGCGAGTGCCGTACCATCCTCACCCGAGAGCTGGATGAAGTCCTTGCCGATCATTTCACGTTGCAGGCTGACGCGAGCGAGATTGGCCGTCGCATCCTTGACGCCAACGACATTCTTGAGCGTGGCAATGCGCGCCATGGTCTCAACGCTGATATCGACAATCGTGCGGCCCGGAATATTGTAGAGCATGATCGGCAGATCGACAGCCTCATTGATCGCCTTGAAATGCTGATAGAGACCTTCCTGCGACGGCTTGTTGTAATAGCCCGTGACACTCAACACGCCATCGGCACCGACCGATTTGGCAAATTTCGTCAGTTCAATGGCTTCGAGTGTATTATTCGAGCCGGCCCCGGCGATCACCGGTACGCGTCTTTTCGTGACCTCGACACAGATCTCGACAACGCGGCGATGCTCGGCATGGCTGAGCGTGGGTGACTCCCCCGTCGTGCCGCAGGGCACGAGCCCATGCGTGCCTTCCTGGATCTGCCACTCGACCAGCTTGGCGAAGGCGTCCTCGTCCACCTGACCGTTGCGAAACGGGGTTATGAGGGCGACATACGAACCCTTGAACATTCTTTTTGCTCCTTAGCCCAGACTCCGGGAACGGCTCCGGGAACGACTCCGGCCTGACCGAAGGCGCGCAAGATAACCATAAGCGCCTGTGGCATCAAGGAAATGGGCACAGGCACCCTTGCGACGCAGCATAGCACCTCTATAAAGTTATCCCCGGCGGTCGAAATGGCATTATGACTGGCTGACAGGCGCTCCCCCGGGGACTCTCCAGGGCCCGAACATCGCGCCGTCTTGTTGTTTTCGTGAATTGAGGCCCTGATTGCTGGCACGCCTTATCCTCCCTTTCGGTCACCTGGTTGCGGGAATCAGCCTTGCCCTGCTCATGAGCATGGGACAGGCCACCACAACCCTGGCCAAGGGCCAGACGGCTGGCTTGCCGCTGGAGCCGCCCGGCCGGGCCACCAAATCATCCCCTTCGGCACCAGAGACACTGGCCTTGCCGGTCGCCCCGCCTGCGGCCGCGCTGACACCGACGGCTAGCCCCCCGCTTGCCATACCATCCGCGCGCACGATCCCGCCGGCCTCGACGCATGTGCCCGCCGGCATGGTGCTCTCGCCTGCCGATATGGCGGCGACACGCGATGCCTTTGCCGAGGCTGACCGCGGCAACTGGCCTGAAGCGATGCGCCATGTCGGGCGTATTTCCGATCCGGTCGCCCGTAAACTTGTCCTCTGGACCCGCTTCATATCGGACGACAACAGCGCGACGCTCGCCGACATTGTCGCCTTCAAGGACCAGAACCCAAGCTGGCCCCGACAGGCCGTGTTGAACCTGCGGGCCGAGCAGGCGCTCCTGATCTATCCGTTGAGTGATGCCGACACGCTGAACTGGTTTGATGCCAACAAGCCGCAAACGGGCGATGGCCGTCTGCGCTATGCGCGTGCCCTGATGGCGGCGGGCCGCAAGAACGAAGCCAAACCCATCATTCAGCAGGCATGGGTCGAAAACGATTTTTCCTCGACAACGCAAAGCGCCATCCTGCGCGAGTTCAGGCCCTTCCTGACGACAGATGTGCATCAGGCGCGCCTGGCCCGGCTGCTCAGCGACAAGCGCTCCAGCGACGCCAAAACCACCGCCGCGCTGATCGGTCAGGACGCGCAGGCCCTGGCCGACGCCCGTATCCAGTTCACGACAAGCCCAGACAACGCCTCCAGGGCGCTCTCCAAGGTGCCGGACTATTTGCGTCGTGACCCCGGCCTGCTGTTCGATCAGGCTCGCTATGAACGCCGTCGCGGCAATCCGGAACGCGCCATTCCCCTGCTCGTTACCGCCCCCAGCAAACCCCATGGCGCGGATGCCCCGGAAGATTGGTGGGTGGAGCGCAATATTGCGACGCGCAAGGCGCTGGCTGGCGGTCTCTATGCCGAAGCCTACAAGATTGCCTCCAGTCATGGACTGACATCGGGTGCTGATTTTGCCGAAGCGGAGTTCCTCTCCGGCTGGATCGCGCTGCAATATCTCAACAAGCCGAAAGAAGCCTACGAGCATTTTCGCACGCTCGAAAGCGGCGTCTCAACGCCCATCAGCAAGGCACGCGCCGAATATTGGAGCGCACGCGCCGCCTCGGCATCCGGCGACAAGGCCAAGGCCAAGGGCCACTACACAAAAGCGGCAAGTTATCCCACGACGTTTTATGGCCAGCTCTCGCTTGCCGCGCTGAGCGGCATGGGCGGTGCCGGCAAAATGACCCTGACTGCGGACCCGACGCTGGGCAAGGCAGACAAGAAGCAGTTTCTCGACACCGAGCTGCCCCGCGCCGCCCGCATCCTTTACGCGATGGATCGCAACAATCAGATGTGGAGCTTCATGCTGCACATGGCGGACACGCTGAACAATCCGGCCGAACTTGCCGCGCTGTCAGATCTGGCGCTCGACTTTGATGAACCGAAATTGTCGCTGCGCATTGCCAAGACGGCCGCGCAACGCAATATCGTACTTGCGCAGCGCGCCTATCCGACATCACGTATGCCGCAATTCACCTCGCGCGGCCAAAGCGTGGAAAAGGCGCTGGTCTATGGCCTGTCACGACAGGAAAGCGAGTTTGACGCCGCTGCCATGAGCCCGGTTGGCGCACGCGGCCTGATGCAGCTGATGCCCGCAACGGCCAAGCATGTCGCCAAACAGGTCGGCCTGCCCTATTCCAAGGCCCGCCTGACCGATCCCGTTTACAATGCAACGCTTGGAACGGCCCATCTCGGCGACCTCGTCGACAGTTTTGATGGCTCCTATATCATGAGCATCGCGGCCTATAATGCCGGTGCATCGCGCGTCAACCAATGGGTTGGTCAATTTGGCGATCCGCGCTCCTCCAATGTTGATGCCATCGACTGGATCGAAAATATTCCCTTTTCTGAAACCCGAAACTATGTGCAACGCGTGATGGAGAATCTCGAAGTCTATCGCACGCGTCTGAGCGGCCAGAACGAAACCGTGCGCATCAACAAGGACATTGAGCGCCATAGCGGCGCGCCGATCACATCAGGCCCGCCACAACGCAATTCCGTGATGACGCCGCTCATGGCGCCTGACACCGGGGCGCGGACATCCAGTGTCACAGCCGCAACACCTGGCAAACCCGTTCTGCCAGACACGACAATGCCGACATCACCTGTTTTGAATATGGCACCTGTTTTGAATATGGCACCTGTTTTGAATATGGCGCCCGTTGTTGAAAGCGGCGACGAATAGATTTCTTCTGCCACGCATGATCCCGCCCCCCAACGGAGACCCGTCATGGCCCCCCTTTCCTATCGTGAGTCCTTCATCACCACGCAGGACGGCCTGCGCATTTTCGCGCGTGACTATGGGCAGCGCGCCAGCAAGCTGACACCCGTTGTCTGCCTGCCAGGCCTGACGCGCAACTCCAAGGATTTTGCGGCGCTCGCCGAGCATCTCGCACCCAAGCGCCGTGTGCTCTGCCCGGATTTGCGCGGGCGTGGCCGCTCGCAATATTGCAACAACTGGACCGACTATACGCCCGCCACCGAATTGATGGACGTGCTTGATGTGATGACCGCCTCCGGCATTTTCCATGCCGTCTTTGTCGGCACGTCGCGCGGCGGCCTCATCACCATGTTGCTCGGTGCGTTTCGGCCGGCCACGATCAGGGCGGTCGTGCTCAATGATGTCGGCCCGGAAGTCGATATGACGGGCCTCAAACGCATAGCCGGTTATGCCGGTTCCATGAGCGTGCCATCAACATGGGACGAAGCGGCCGTGCAATTGCGCATGATGAATGAGCGGGCGTTTCCGACCGTGACAGGGGACGAATGGCGCGCCTTTTCAGCCCGCACCTTCACCGAGGAACATGGGGCACCGAAGCTGGACTATGACGTCAAGATCGGGATCGGTCTGCGCAAGGGTCTGGAAGCGCTGGGCAATGCCCCGATGCCGGACATGTGGCCGCAATTCAAGACCCTCAGCAATGTGCCTGTGCTGGGCGTGCGCGGCGAAAACTCCGACCTTCTCTCGCCAGAAACATTTGAACGCATGGCGAGCGAACATCCAAACTTCACCCGTCTGACCGTGAAAGACCGGGGACACACGCCCTTTCTGGATGAGCCCGAATTTTTGAACGCCCTTGATGAATTTCTCGCCCGCCACAATCTTTAGGCGCGCCACAGGCGGACGCGCAGCCACACCGCCTGTCATCCCGGGCTTGGCCCGTGACCCCTTCTTCTCCCTGTCATGCCCGGACCTTGATCCGGGCATCCAGGGCCACATATGTCATCCCCGGCACTCTGGATTGCCGGGTCAAGCCCGGCAATGACCTGACATGATGGCACTGGAAAAACCTCACACGCGCCACAGGCGCAACATCCGCGTGGCGCCGCGTTGAAACTCGAAGGGGACCGGCACGCGTTCAACCCGGAGGGGGCGCTGCGCAAAATGTTGCATCACGACAGGCAAATGACTCGACGGCCCCCCATCCAGATTGAACAAAGGCCGCCTCAACAAGGCGCCTCTTTCCGGAAAGCCGGACAAGAGACGACTGGAAACCGCCTCAAAGGCGGTCCACCAGCAAGCAGCAATCGCCTTCAGCTTCGTCATGTCCTCGACCGGCATCATCCGGTGTGATGACGCATAAACCTCCCATTGGGCTTTGCCGAGCCGCAAACCTGCGGCGCGAGAAGTGACATGGCGCGCTGATGACAGTAACTTAATCTGGTGCGACGCAACATGATGCTTATCTATGGGGCAGCCCCATGAGAGAGTGCCCATGACCCCCACAGCAAACCCGGACAGCGACACCCCCCATCTCATGCCGAATGAAGAGCCTGTGCTGGTGCTCCAGGGCGGCGGCGCGCCGGGCGCCTATCAGGCTGGCGTCCATGACGCGCTGGCCGCTGCCCGTCTGGAACCTGTCTGGGTTGCCGACATTCTGACACAAAAGAAATCCACCTGAAATCACCCCCCCCAGAGGAGAATGCCATGCGCCTGAAAGACAAGATTGCCATTGTAACTGGTTCGGCCAGCGGCATCGGCAAGGAAATCGCCCTCAGATATGCAAGCGAGGGCGCCAAAGTCGTGATCGCCGATCTGATGCTCGACAAGGCGCAGGCCGCCGCGGACGAGATCGCCAAGGCAACAGGCACGGCCACCCTGGCTGTGGCGATGGATGTGACCTCGGAAGATCAGGTCAATACAGGCGTTGAAACCGTGGTCAAGGCATGGGGGCAGATTGATGTGCTGGTCAGCAATGCCGGCATCCAGATCGTCAATCCGGTCGAGAGTTTCAGCTTCAGCGACTGGAAGAAAATGCTCGCTATCCATCTCGATGGCGCCTTCCTGACGACCCGCGCCTGCCTGCCGCATATGTATAAGGCGGGATCAGGCAGCATCATTTACATGGGTTCGGTCCACTCCAAGGAAGCCTCGGTGCTGAAAGCACCCTATGTCACCGCCAAGCATGGCCTGATCGGCCTTGCCAAGGTTGTCGCCAAGGAAGGGGCCGGGCATGGCGTGCGGGCCAATGTGATCTGTCCGGGCTTCGTGCGAACACCCCTGGTGGACAAACAGATCCCGGAACAAGCCAGAGAGCTCGGCATTTCGGAAGAAGATGTCGTCAAGAAGGTGATGCTGAAGGACACGGTCGATGGCGAGTTCACCACCACACAGGATGTCGCCGAGGTCGCCCTTCTGTTTGCGAGCTTCCCGAGCAATGCGCTGACGGGCCAGTCGCTCGTCGTCAGCCATGGCTGGTTCATGCAGTAGCGTTGCGCACGGCAGCCACGGCCCTCGACCCGGAATAAATCCCGGGATGACAGCCCCATACTCTTGTCATGCCCGGACTTGATCCGGGCATCCAGGGACAGGTGCCTCAGAGTTTGTTGCTCTGGATTGCCGGGTCAAGCCCGGCAATGACACGGAGGGTTGTCGTGGATGCCCCGCCCGCAACCATCCTGACACATCAGAAACACACAGGGATCCATGATTTCCTCATGCAGCCGGGCCGGTGCGACATAAGCGCCCTCCCGGAAAATACCCACAAAAATACTGCGGCATATCAGCCGCGGCAGTTTTCCCCTATTCCGACTTATGGCAGCATTTCCCCGTTCAGAACGAAAATAGAGAGCCGTGTCCAGAAAAAATAGAGAGCCGTATTTTCACATCGTTCTGACAATAAAGGGAGATCATTCATGAAGTTAAAGTCAATCGCCACAGCAGCCATTACTATTGCCAGCCTCTGCGCCTCGACTGCCTTTGCGGATGTATTCATGACAGGAAAGGACGTCGCGGCACTGATTGTTGGCAACACCATTGAAGGCCAATATCGTGAATGCGGAGTCGGTCGGAAAGATTTCGCCGAATTCTATGCGACAGACGGCAAAATCCGGGGCCATGAGCGTGAATGCCGTATGGCCGGAAGCTGGACGACCTATGGCGGTAGCTGGGAAATCAAGGACAGCAAGTTCTGCATCCAGCTTGGATCCGGCAGGCCGAGCGGTTGCTTCGACTATAAGGTCGACAAGGACGGTACGCTGCGCCGCTTTGACGAAAAAGGTGTGACCGATCTGACCTTCAAGATCTATGACGGTAACCCCAACCATCTCTGACGCGACCATGGCCGCGATGATCGATTGTGCCTGCCGATCGGATAAAAGGCCCTTTTTGTCATCGCGGTTTTTGCTGTTGCCCTTCAAAAGCACAGTTGACTAGTCGGATATTCGCCAGCATGTTCCGGCCATGGACATGACCGCGAAACCACTCTTCTCATACAAGAAATACTGGGCCCAACGTTTCGGCGTCGCTCCCTTCCTGCCCATGTCTCGGGCGGAGATGGACGAGCTTGGCTGGGACAGTTGCGACATCATTCTCGTGACGGGGGACGCCTATGTCGATCACCCGAGTTTCGGCATGGCCATCATCGGCCGCCTGCTCGAAGCGCAGGGCTTTCGCGTCGGCATCATCGCGCAGCCCGACTGGCAGAGCGCGGCGCCCTTCAAGGTGCTCGGCAAACCCAATCTCTATTTCGGCGTGACCGGCGGCAATATGGATTCGATGGTCAACCGCTACACGTCCGACCGTCGCCTGCGCCACAATGACAGCTACACACCCGGCGGCGAAGGCGGCAAACGCCCCGACCGCGCCGTCATCGTCTACGCCCAGCGTTGCCGCGAAGCCTATAAGGACGTGCCGATTGTCCTGGGCGGCATTGAAGGTTCGCTGCGCCGTATCGCGCATTACGACTACTGGTCGGACAAGGTGCGCCGCTCCGTTCTGGCAGACGCCAAGGGCGATATTCTGCTCTATGGCAATGCCGAACGCGCACTTGTTGAAGTCACGCATCGCATGGCCAAGGGCGACAAGCCTGCCGATCTCGACGATGTGCGCGGCGTCACGCTGTTGAAACCTGCCGTACCGGAAGGCTGGACCGAAGCCCATGCCGATGATCTTGACGCGGGCGACGAGGGGGCGCGCATTCAGGCCAATGAACAAACCGTCATCCGCCTGCCCTCCTATGAGCAGGTGGAAGCCGACCCGGAAGCCTATGCGCGCGCCTCACGCGTGCTGCATCGTGAAAGCAATCCCGGCAATGCCCGCACCCTCGTGCAACGCCACGGGGCACAGGAACTCTGGGTCACGCCACCACCCATTCCCCTGACCACGGAGGAAATGGACGCGGTCTATGATCTGCCCTATGCCCGCGCCCCGCACCCCGCCTATGGCGATCAGAAAATCCCCGCCTGGGAAATGATCCGCTTCTCGGTGACGATCATGCGCGGCTGCTTTGGCGGCTGCTCCTTCTGCTCGATCACCGAACATGAAGGCCGCATCATCCAGAGTCGCTCGGAAAGCTCGATCCTCAAGGAAATCGAGACCGTGCGCGACAAGGTGCCGGGCTTCACGGGCGTCATTTCCGACATTGGCGGCCCCACCGCCAACATGTATCGCATGGCCTGCAAGGACAAGCGCACCGAGGCCCTGTGTCGTCGCCCCTCATGCGTCTATCCCGGCATCTGCCCCAACCTCAATACGAGCCATGAAGCGCTGATCGGCCTATATCGCAAGGCACGCGAGCTGCCCGGCATCAAGAAGGTCATGGTCGCTTCCGGCGTGCGCTACGATCTCGCGGTTGAAAGCCCGACCTATGTGAAGGAACTCGTCACGCATCACGTCGGCGGCTATCTGAAAATCGCGCCCGAACATACCGAAGACGGCCCGCTCTCGAAAATGATGAAGCCGGGCATCGGCACCTATGACCGCTTCAAGAAAATGTTCGACGACGCCGCCAGGAAGGCGGGCAAGGAATATTTCCTCATCCCCTATTTCATCGCCGCCCATCCCGGCACGACGGATGAGGACATGATGAACCTGGCGCTGTGGCTGAAGAAGAACCGCTATCGCGCCGATCAGGTGCAGACCTTCCTGCCCTCGCCCATGGCGCTCGCCACCGCCATGTATCACTCCGGCAAAAACCCGCTGCGCCCCGTGCGCCGCGGCGCGTCGGAAAATGTCGAAACCATCAAAGGCATCAAGCAGCGCCGCCTGCACAAGGCCTTCCTGCGCTATCACGACGCCGAGAACTGGCCGCTGCTACGCGAGGCTCTGAAGAATATGGGTCGGGCGGATCTGATCGGCAATGGCAAGCATCACCTCGTGCCGTCATGGCAACCGGCCGGCACCGGCGGCACCGGCGGCGAAGGCAAGCGTCTGGGCAAGAAGCACAAGATGCAGAAATTCACCACCAAAGGCGTGATCGCCAACAAGCGTTGAAGGCTCAGCCGACGCGACGCCCTTGCGCATCGATGATGAGCGCGCCATCTTCCTTGGCAAGGGGTCCGGGCGGCAGGCGATCAAGCAGGTCCAGCACAAGTTCACTTGGACGGCAAAGGCGCACACCCTTGGGCGAACAGACGATGGGCCGATTGACGAGCACGGGATGCGCGACCATCGCCTCAAGCAGGGTCTCGTCGCTCACACCCTCTTCCAGCAATCCGAGTTCGGCGGCTGGCGACTTTGTTTCGCGCAAGGCCTGTCGTGGCGTGAGACCGGCTGCGGCAAAGAGGCCGAGCAATTGCGGTCTGGTCCAACCGGTTTCGAGATATTCGATGACGACGGGTGTCGCCCCTGACGCCTCGATGATCGCCAGCACATTGCGTGAGGTGCCACAGGCGGGATTGTGATGAATGACGATGCTCATCTCAGGCTCTTTCTTTCACGAGATCGTGACCGCTTGACAGGACCAGGGAAGCCAGACGCCAGCCATCTTGCGGCAATCGGAATGAACCAGAAATCGGGCTGTTGTCGGGGCTGGAGTGAACGATGACAAGAGAAAACCATCCTTATTCAATCAGCCTCCTGGACACATTTTCCCAGTCAATCAAACGATCAACAAATATTTTGAGATATTCCGCGCGACGATTTTGATAATCGACGTAATAGGCATGTTCCCAGACATCGCAGACCAGCAGGGGTCGCTGATCCGAGGTCAGTGGCGTGTCGGCATTCGACGTTGTCACAATGCTGAAACCTTCCTGACCATCAACAAGCCACACCCAGCCGCTGCCAAACTGCGACATGCCCGCTTCGACAAACCTTGCCCGGAAAGCACCAATATCGCCGAATGCGGCTTCGATCTTGATGGCAAGGGGTTCCGGCACTTCTTGCACAGTCGGGCTGAGACTTTGCCAAAAGAACGCGTGGTTCCAGTGTTGCGCCGCATTGTTGAAAACGGCCTGCGCATCGGCATGACCATGTGTCGTCTCAATCAGCTCTTCAAGCGTGAGTTGCGCATAAGGCGTATTGGCCGTGAGTTCATTGAGCTTGGACACATAACCGGCATGGTGCTTGCCGTGATGCAGCTCGAATGTCCTTGCCGATATATAAGGCTCAAGCGCATTCGTCGCGAAGGGAAGATCGGGAAGTGTGAAGGACATGGAATAACCTCGCTTGCAGTCCGTGGGGGGGGCAGATGCTGCCGAAGTCTTCAACATAGAATTGAAAGATGTCATTTCCGGGTCAGCGAGGAAATGACTCAAACCGCTGTGCCAACAAGCGCGCCAATGCCTGCTGTGAGACCCATGGCGAGTGCGCCCCAGAAGGTCACACGCATGGTCGCACGCCATACAGGCGCCCCACCCGCCCGCGCACCAATCGCACCGAGAAGCGCGAGAAAACCCAGTGACGCGATCGAGACAGTCCAGACAAGCCAGCTTGTCGGCGAGATGACAACCATCAGCAACGGCAGGGCAGCACCAAGGGAAAATGTCGCGGCTGATGTGAGCGCCGCTTGAACGGGACGCGCGGTCGTGATTTCTGAAATGCCAAGCTCGTCACGCGCATGAGCGCCGAGCGCATCTTTCGCCATGAGCTGCTCCGCGACTTGTCTGGCAAGATCAGCATCAAGTCCTCGCTGCATGTAAATGCCCGCCAGTTCGCGATGCTCCGACGCATCATCACTGGCAAGTTCGGCACGCTCCCGCGCGAGATCGGCTTGTTCCGTGTCGGATTGCGAACTGACGGAAACATATTCGCCCGCTGCCATCGACATGGCGCCAGCAACAAGCCCGGCAATCCCGGCGACCAGAACTTCGCCCGGCGAGGACGCCGCCGCCGCAACGCCAACAATCAAGCTGGCTGTTGAAACGATACCGTCGTTGGCGCCCAGCACGGCAGCCCGCAGCCAGCCAATACGCGCGACCAAATGGCTTTCGGCATGTCGACGGCTGGGGCTCATGATATCCTCGTTCGGTCAGAAGACACGCCGGTTCTCCGGAAAGTCTAGCTTTTCTGTCACGTCATTTCGAGGAAGACCTTAACAAAAAAACACGCGCCACCCATGACGGGCAGCGCGTGTCAATTCGGACCGGATCAACGTCCGATATAGATGCTGTTCATCGAACCGATGAGACCGAAGGCCTGTAACAGCCACAAGACAATGGCGATCACCACAACCGCATTGAGGATGTTTTTGATCTTGGAATCCATCGGGATGTAGGTGTTGACGAGCCAGAGCAGCACGCCAACGACAACAAGAACGACGACGAGATTGATAAGAGGCATTGGGATCTCCTGTGGATCGCGAAGGCGAACCTGTTGAATAGCGAGAGAAAGTGCCGGGTGAATGACTCACCCGGCACTTTCCGGATTAGCGATTGATCCTGGAAATCTTGGTGCCTTCAATGCTGACGCCGGCCATCAGGCCCTGCTGATTGAAAACGAAGGCATAGGCATCATCCTTCAATGTTGAGGTTGAGAGATTTTTCGCCACGCCTTCGTCAACGATCACAACGGTCGGGCCAACGCCGACTTCCCAACCCTTGGTGTCAGCGATGTAGTCAACGGCCTTTTTGGTCATCAGGAAAACGACATAGCCATATGACTGTGCGCCGGCCTGCAACCCCCAGGAGCCGCTGAAGGAGTTGTAATAGTCAACAACAACACCCTTCTTCAGCAATTCGCCTTCGCCATAGCTGCCGCCAAAGACGAGACCGGCTTTGACAACATTGGGGAAAACCAGAATGGCGCTGGCTGAATGCGACAGCTTTTCAGCCACCGGATTCGTCTTGTAAAGCGTCTGCAAGGCCTGACGGGAATCCCTGTCGAGGTCTGCGGATGTTGCGGCACTGGCAGGCGACATCATCGCCGGAAGGGTCAGTGCAGCCGTTGCAAGCATCAGCGCTATAACAATCTTGCTAGCATATTTCATGGGTGGTGTCCTTTATTGTGAGCGCCCTCCAGAGGAGCAAGGCTCATGGATGAATGTGATGAGAATACGTTTTTGGTGCGGCTATTTTCAGTAATTCCGCGCCACAATGATCTCGACAATTTCGCCATTCCGATCACGGATCATCATGAAACGATTGTCGATGTGCACCCAGTGGTGACCACGCCAGGGGCGATGCAAATGCGCACGCCGCCAATTCGTCACCACATGGCGATTGTCCATGTCGTAACCGTCGAGTCGCTGGCCGCGTGTCCACTGATATTGAGGACGGGAAGAGTTCTGCAAAAAGATTTCAGCGATAATGCCGGTGGCGATCAGCGTCAGGAAAAACTGGTTGTCGTCATTGCGAACCCACTGATAGCCACGCGGCGGCTGGCGCAGATTGCGCCGCTGCCAGTCATTGACGATATAGTTTTTGTTGTTGCGATATTGATCCGGCACGCGCTGGCCGCGACCCCAACCGGAATTATCATGCCGATTGTCATTCCGATTATCATTGCGCGCATTCTGATCTTCCCTGCGCGGATTATCCTGATTCCTGTTGTCGTGCCGATCCGTCCGATCGGAGCGGCCGGTATCGTCCTGCCGCTGATCGTCGCGCTGTCCCTGATTATCACGACGAGCGTCAGCAGCAAATGATGCGGTGCTCGCGAGAAGGCTCATGGTCAGTGCCATTGTGAGAATTTTATTCAAGAAGTCTCCTTGGTGTGCGCCTTCCGGCGCATGGTTTCATTGCTGTCGGTGACAGCCGTGGCATGGCGATAGGATTCGGGCATGAGGTGAAGCTGGAAACGCCCTGGCCTTGGCAAGGGGTTTCGTCATGGGAACGCAAACAAACGCAACAGATCGCAGGCAGGCGCCTGATCGCGAAGTGTCCGGTCATGTTTTGATTGGGAATGGTTGCCTTATGGCTGGCATCGGAAGTTTGCCGTCGAAACAACATAACACAGTTGGCGATATATGCGAACTATATTTTTTGCTTTATTTTTATAGTTCCGCCACAATTCAGTATAATGGCGGTTTCTCCAGGGTATTTTAATTTTATGTAAACCATGAAGCGGTTTTATTTGCCGGTTCATTCAATTGATATAACCCCTCACATCCGATCCGGCTTCGTGGCAAAATCGGGCTCCGACCCCCTCTGGTCACGAGATTGAACTCACGAGATTGAACGATGCTGAAATCTCTACTCGCCCTGATCCTCGCCGCAACCCTGCTCACAGCCTGCGTGTCGGCAGGGGCGCAGGCACAAGGCGGCAATCGCGGCTCGCGCGCCAGCGTCGGCGGCACGATCTTCAAGTTCTAGGTACGTCTCCCGGACGAGGCTGAATGCTCGGCACGTTGAACGCAATGATGGGTCGGCAGATCGCGATGGAGTTGGCGGATAGGTTCTCCGTCAGCGTGATCGCGTCATCGCCTTGATCATCGCGCGGGCCTCGTGCCCGAGATGGCCACCAGCAGGCTGCATGGTGCGTGGGCGAGCAGCGAGGCGCCGACGGAGCCATACCACCAGCGGGCCAGCACTGTCTGCTCGCGGTGACCGACCACGATCAGATCCGCGCCGACCTCGCGCGCCATTCGGCCGATCTCCTCGGCCGGGTTGCCCATGCAGAGGCGCGTTTCGACGGAGAGGCCCATGCGCCGCAACCCTTCGGCGCCCTCCGTCAGTACGCGGCGCACTTCCTGATATTCACGCTCCGGCAAGTCTGAGGGCGCCGCCGCTTCAGCGAGCGCGACACCCAGCTCATGAGCGACGACGGCGAAGAGATAGACACGAGCCTGGCAAAGTGAGGCCAGCTCGGCGCCCTGATCCAGCGCCTCACGGCCTTGCTGGCTGCCGTCATAGGCCAGGAGGATCGTCCGGTACATTGTGGTTCTCCTTTTCAATGAGCGCCTTCGATGAGCGCCGTGGAATGCCTTTCCCGGGCCAAGCTGCGGACAGAACAGGCGGCGGGGCTTTCACCTCTGCCTCTGGACATTAGATAGATAGCTACCTATTATTATAGCGGAGAAAACCATTCAGGCAATGAAATGAAGCTGCCTCCCAACGATCAGGAACAATTCGGCCTCCGCCTCGGGCTGGTCGCCCGGCTGTGGCGCGCCGAGATCGACCGGCGGCTGGCCACCTTCGGCCTCACCGAATCCCGCTGGTTGACACTGTTGCATCTTTCCCGGCAGACCGAAGCGGCAACCCAGCGTGAATTGGCTGAGGCGGTCGGGGTGCGGGGGCCAACCCTGGTGCGCACACTGGACCGGCTTGAAGCCGAGGGACTGATCGAACGCCGGACAGAAGCCAGCGACCGCCGCGCCAAAACGATTCACCTGCGCGCGGAGGCCGCCCCCGTTCTGGAACGCATCGAAACGACTACGGCGGCAGTGCGCGCGGGAATCTTCTCCGACATATCCCATGCAGAGGTGACGACATGTCTGGAGGTATTCGAGAAGATCGCCGGCAAGTTGGGCGGCCCGCCAAGAGCGACGCAGCTTGCGCACGAACCCCAGATGGACAGGACAGGTGAGCCATGGACCAACTTGTGAGCCGCATGGAGCGCCAGAGCGACGATCCCGAACCCGATCTGCACACCCCCCCCGACAGGGAGACGGCGGCTGCGTCAGGGGCGTTTTCCCGGCCTGGTCGCGCCCAGTCGTGGCAACTATATGGTGCGATCCTGGCGGCGCTGATCGTTGTCGGGGGCGGCGGCTGGTGGGTGTGGCAACAGTTCACCCATGTTTTCGTGACGGATGCCCGCGTTGCAGCCGACATCGTTGCCGTGAGCAGCCGGGTTCCCGGCTGGGTCACCGCCGTTGATGTCATTGCGGGCGATCCCGTTCGCAACGGCGACATACTGGTCCGGATCGACGATCGGGAAAGCCGCCTGCTCGTCCAGGAACTTGATGCGCAACTCGCGGGAATCGTCCGCCGCCGGGAAGAAATCGAAGCGCGCATCAAGCTGACCGACCGCCAGACGCAAAGTCGTATTACCGCCAGACAGGCAGCGGTAAGGGCGGCCGAAGCCGCGCTGGGCGCCATGGCGGCACAACGCGATCTTGCCAGACAGGACAATAACCGGGCCGAAAAGCTGGCGCCGGGCGGCGCCATCACCCGCGCACGCCTGGACCAGACGCGGGCGGTGCTGGAGACGGCAAAACAACAGGTGCTGAGCGCCCAGGCGGACCAGGAGAACGCCCGTGCCGCTGTTGCCGAGGCCGAAGCCGCACGCGAAGAGATCACGGTGCTCCAACGCCAGTTGGCTGAACTCGGTCCGGAAGAACAGCGGCTGCGCGCGCAACGGGAGCGCGCCGCGCTCGATCTCAAAGACCGCACCATCGTCATGCCGTTCGACGGCGTCGTGGACCAGACCTTCGTGGACAAGGGCGAATATGTCACGCCCGGCCAGCGCCTGCTGATGGTCCATGATCCCGAGCGCGTGCGCGTCGAGGCGAACGTCAAGGAGACCGACATCCGCTACTTCCGGCCCGGAAAGACCGTGACGATCACTATCGATGCCCTGCCGGGGCGGCGCTTCGAGGGTAAGGTCACGCGCGTCGGGCAGGCTGCGACCAGCGAGTTCGCGCTGCTGCCCAACCCGAATCCGAGCGGCAACTTCACCAAGATCACCCAACGCCTGCCGGTTCGCATCGCCGTCCAGCAGGATGGTGGCGAAATCAAGCCCGGCATGATGGTAGAGCTGGAGGCCGGCACCAGTGACTAGCGCGCCGCACCCAGACAGTATCGAGGGGCTGTTCGCCCGCTTCGGCCCGGCGTATCGCTGGCTGGTCACGGCGACGGTCATGATGGGCACGATAGCCACCATCCTGACCGCAACGATCGTCAATGTGGCCCTGCCCGACATCATGGGCGCCTTCGGCATGGGCCAGGACAAGGCGCAGCTCCTGTCCACAGGCTTCCTTGCCGCGATGACCGGGACCATGCTGCTCAACGCCTGGATGGTCGAGAGGCTCGGCCAGCGCGCGACCTTCATGCTGGCGGTGACGGTTTTCATCGTCGCCTCCATCATGGGCGGGCTGGCCCCGGCGGAAGGAGTGCTGATAATGGCCCGCGTGCTCCAAGGTGGCGCGGCCGGCATCGTGCAACCCTTGGCCATGCAGGTGATCTTTCAGGTCTTTCCGCCGGAAAAGCGCGGCTCGGCCATGGGCATCTATGGCATCGGCGTCGTGCTGGCCCCGGCGCTCGGTCCCACGCTGGGCGGAATCATGGTGGATAACTTCAGCTGGCGCTATGTGTTCTTCATGGCCGTGCCGTTCTGCCTTGTCGGGCTGTTCCTCGCCACCCTCTTCTTGCCGGGGCGGACAACTTCGGCATCGCCGCGCAAATTCGACTGGATCGGTTTCGGGCTGATGGCCGTGTTCCTCGTCGCCTTGCTCAACGGCCTGTCGAATGGACAACGCGATGGGTGGTTCTCCGATTCCATCCTGCGCGACTTCGCTGTCGCCTTTATCTCGGGCATCGGCTTCATCGTCTGGGAACTGCACACGCCCGCGCCCATGCTCAATCTCAAGCTCTTCACGAATCGGGTCTATGTGGGCGCGTCCTTGGTGGCCTTCATCTTCGGGGCGGGAATCTACGGTTCGACCTTCCTGATTCCGCTGTTCGCGCAGACGATCCAGGGCTACACGCCGACCCGCTCCGGCCTGCTGCTGATGCCGGCGGGGCTGATCCTGGCGCTCGTCTTCCCGATAGCCGGACGTCTCACCGACAAGACGCCAGCCTATGTCATGGTCATGTTCGGTCTGGCGGTCTTCGCATTGTCGTCGTTCCTGATGACCGGCGTCGATACCAATACCTCCTTCTGGCTGTTTGCCTGGTGGATCATGCTGGGCCGGATCGGGCTCGGCTTCATCATGCCGAGTCTGAACGCTGGCGCCCTCAAGGCGCTGCCGATGACGCTGCTCGGTCAGGGCTCCGGCGCGATCAACTTCATGCGCCAACTCGGCGGCGCCTTCGGCGTCAACCTGCTTTCAATTGCCCTTGAACGGCGCTCGCAGCTTTACGTGGACAGCTTCACGGCGGCGCAGCACGCAGGCAACAGCACGACGACCGGCTTGCTGCGCGATGTGACCGGCTTGCTCGCGCAGGCCGGTGTGCCGGAAGCAATTCGTCAGGCCGGGGCGATGAACTATCTCGGCCGCATGATCTACAGCCAGGGCAACATGCTGGGATATCGCGACAGCTTCTTTATCGTCGGCGCAATCTTCCTGGCCGCCCTTCTTCCGGCGCTGATGATGCGCCAGGGGGCCGCGCGTCCGGCGCTACAGGCACGTGAGGCCATGGCACTCGATGTTGTCTGATCAAATATGCGCCAAAGCGCTACGCGCCAGGCAGCTCAGTCGGTCGCCCTGAAATACAAGCGTTCACAGGCAGCCTCGTCGGCCTCGGGGCTTCGAAGGGTGTGTTTGTAACGACGTCGACCTTCTCTTCGCAGGCGGTCGAATTTGCGTCCCGGATCCCGCAGCGGGTAATCCTCATCGACGGGAAGCGCCTGACTGAACTCATGGTCGAACACGGCGTGGGCGTGCGATCCAGCAGGGTGCTTGAGTTCAAGCGTCTTGATGAGGACTTCTTTTCCGAGGAATAGCGACAGGGGGCGGGGATACGAAAGGCACAGATTCGATCAAGCCAGAAAATCGCGTGATTGCGGGGCGTAGCAAGGCGTAATCGCGTTAGTTCAGTCCAGAGATCGAGAGAAAAACCGCGCGCTTCCTGGGGATTTCAGCCGCATGAAAAAGATCAGCGGTACCAGTGGGTTTCAGCCAGCTACGGTTTGGCCGTAGCGCGTCATGAATCCTATTGCTTTGTTGGCCGACGGCCGTACGGGAGTCATCGATCACGGCGAAATCGACCGTTTTTTGATCCTCTGGGCCAGCAGGTTCCGGTTCTTGTGGACCGTGGCAGCGCTGGATCGGCAGATCCCCGCCCCAGAGCGCCACGAGCGCGGCTTCGAGGCCCCTCGGGCCGGTAATCGCCATGGCCATGATCCAGACGCTTCCACTCCCGAGCACCGCATGGGATGGTTCGTGCAGGCGGGGGCCGTCGCCAGCCGCGTTCTGATCCCGGTTTTGCACAGGGTCTTCCGGGGACCGATGGCATGTGCGATGATGCACGATATCATCGTCGGCACGGCGCGGGTGCTGCTGGTCCTGTCGGTGCTCCATGTCATCCGGGTCGGCAGCGGGGCGCCGGAGCCTGTGGAGGCGAACGCTGTTTGATACCGAGGGAAGTGATAGAGACGGTCAGCTTTGTCGCCGTTGTCGTGATCGTGACAGTGGCGTTCGCGTGGCTCGTGCTGCCTTTCTATGGTGCGATCCTGTGGGCGATCATTCTGGCAATCCTGTTCAACCCGCTGCAGCGCCGGCTTGAGAACCGGCTCGACGGTCGTCGCGGTCTGGCTGCGGCGCTTAGCATGCTGGCCTGCATCTGCATCGTCGTCATTCCCGGTTCACTGATCCTTGCCTCGCTCGCACGGGAGGCCACCGGCCTTTACAACCGGATCAGCTCACACGAGTTCGACCTCGCCACGATCCTGGAGCAGATCCGCAGCGCCATGCCATCCTTCGTGATGGATGCGCTTTCGGCCTTCGGCATGGGAGAGCTGGGGGAGATACAGGCGCGCCTCACCTCGTTTCTCGGGCAGGCCGCCCAGACGATCGCCGCGCAGGCGGTGATCATCGGGCAGGACACGGCCCAGTTCGTCGCCAGCCTCGGTGTGATGCTCTACGTGCTGTTCTTCCTGTTTCGTGACGGCGCCGGACTGGCCATCGCGATCCGCAATGCCAGCCCGCTCGATCAGCGTCACACGGACCACATCCTCGACAAGTTCGCCGATGTCGTGAAGGCCACGGTCAGAGGCAACGTCATCATCGCCGTGATCCAGGGCGGGATCGGTGGCGTCGCATTCTGGCTTCTCGGTATCGAAGCCGCCCTCCTTTGGGGGGTGCTCATGGCGGCGCTGTCGCTGCTGCCGGTGATCGGGGCCTCCCTGGTCTGGGTCCCGGTTGCGGTCTACCTGCTCATATCGGACCAGTATCTGAAGGGCATGATCCTGCTTGGCGTCGGCCTGCTCATCATCAGCACGGTCGACAACCTGCTGCGCCCGCCGCTGGTCGGCAGGGGAACCCGCCTGCCGGATTATATGGTGCTCGTCTCCACCCTTGGCGGCATCGCGCTGTTCGGCATGAACGGATTCGTCATCGGCCCTCTTATCGCGTCCCTGTTTGTTGCCGTCTGGTCCCTGTTTGCCGACGACCGGATGCGTTCCTGAGCGGGAGCGCCTGGCGAAAGCGTCAGGTCTTCCGCGACGCCAGCAGCTTTCGCAGCGTCGCAAGCACACCGAAGCCAGCGACCTGGTTTCGGCCAGCGTGACCGGACCACCCGCATCGGCCCCGGCTTCGTGATGCATCACGAAGCCGATGAAGCAGTTGCCCGCTTCGGTGTTATGCGTCGGGATCCAGCCCTTGCCGCAGAGAAACAGGTGGCTGGGCGAGTCAACTTCAATGCAGCGCACCGGAACACTTGCGACGGGCGTGATCGAGATGATCCTGCGACAACGGCTCGTGCTATCGCTCCAGAGCCTTCGCCAAAACCTGCAAGCAGCTCGAACTCAAGCATATCTTCACAAAGCCCCACACGTCCAAAACCAACGGCAAGGCCGAGCGCTTCATCCAGACATCCCTGCGCGAATGGGCCTATCCCCCCGACGCAATTGCCCGTCGAAGGAATCACCAAACGGCCAAATCCGCTAGCAGGCTGTTGAACAAATGGCCGACGGCGTGAGCTTCACTCCCCGTCTGAGACGTCGCCAAGCCATAATCAGTCTGGCACGCCGAATCGTGGTTTATGTGATCTCGTGTCAACACGGTGCATTGAAGGTGCGCCGCGTTAGTTCGGCGCAGATCTTTTTGGTTCTGTCAGGTCACGCAGGTGAGCAGAGTAGGTAATGTCATCGCCGTCGCCCACCTTGGTGATCGTGGCCTCGGCGGGAAACTCCTCGCCATTCTTTCTCAGGCCGGTAATCGTGCCGCGCTGGCTCATCCATTGCGAGGCGACCTTGCCCTTGCCGAACTCCTGGATCATGGCGGCGTGGTTCAAGCGGAAGCGTTCGGGTAGCAGGATATTGAGTGACTTGCCCAGTACCTCGTCGGCCTTGTGACCGAATATCTTCTCCGCCTTGAGGTTGAAGAAGGTGATCTCGAGATTTCTGTCGATCGAGACAATGGCGTCTTCTGCAATCATCAGAATGCGGGTCGCCTTGAGATAGGCATCCCTGAAGGCGGCCTGCTCGGCGCGGCGGGCGGTGTTATCGCGCACCGTGATGATAAAATGGGGGGCATTGTTCAGGCTGATTTCGACGACGCGAACGTCGACAGGCATTTCCTTGCCGGACTTCGTCTGACCGATCAGGTCGAGGAAGCGTGATTGCGTGTAGTCAGGTTCTGCGGCCCACCGCGTCAGCCATTTGACAGGGTCGGCACGGCGACCCGGTGTTTGCGGCACAAGCATGGTGATGTTCTTGCCGATGACTTCGGAAGAAGTATAGCCAAGCAGCCTCTCCGAGGCGCGATTGACATAGGTGATTTTGCCTTCAGGCGTCGTGACAATGATGGCTTCGGGGGTATTGGCGACAATGATTGCATAGAATGTCTCGGATGCGCTGCCGTTGCCGCTGGTCATATCGTTCCTACCTGGTTTGTCTGCTGTCTGTTTTTGTAACGAGGGAAAAGGTGGCCCGCTCCGGTCACTGACCGGAGCGGGCCCAGTTCCCTATTCGGCGGCGGCTACGTCACCTGTCGGGTGGCCGCCTTCCATGGCGTTGAGGACGCGCGGGTCGTCAAAGACCGGAATGCCGGCTTCCTCGTACTTTTTCAGCACGGTCGGGGTGATGAGGCCGACGCGCGCGATCGCAGGCATCATCAGGTCCTTGAGCGCATGAACCTGTCCCGGGGGCAGCGTCTGGGCAATGCCTTCATCTTCGGCCTCCTTCAGGCCTTTGAAGAAGTCCTCAGCGTCGATGCCGCTGTTTTCCAGAACCTGCATGAAGCCTGGGTCGACCTTGTTGGCGATGGTGCCGGAGGTCTGGGCGCCCACAAGGATGTTCACCGCATTGAAAGCGAATTCGGCGAGATCTTCCACTTCGTCAGGATGAAGGTCCTTGATCACCGGGCCGAGGAAGACGTGTCCGAAGGAGACGTGCCGCGATTCATCGCGCATGACATTGAAGGTCAGCTGCTTCAGAAGCGGGCATGTGGTCGAACGGTACATGTTGTTGAAGGCGCCGAGCGCGAGGCCTTCGACGATCATGTTCATGCCGATCATGACCTTCTCGTAGCGGTCGGACTGCAGCGTTGCGTCGATAAGCGCCTTGAGCCATGGCGACATCGGATAGACCATGGCGATCTTCTTGCAATATTTCGCATAGACCTCGACATGACGTGCTTCGTCCATGGTCTGTGTCGCCGCGTAGAGCTTTGCGCCGGAATCCGGCACCGAATGAGTGACACAGGCCGCCGTCATGAGCGCGCCTTGCTCGCCATGCAGGAACTGGGAGAGAAGCTGCGCTGTCGAGTGAGCCGTGAAGGTTTCCTGTTGCGACTTCGACAGTTTCTTGAAGAAAGACATCTTGTGATAGACGTCCTGCTCATTGTTGATGAGCGGCTTGGAGGGATCGACAGGCGTATCCCAAGGCAGCAACTCATCGGAATCCCACTGGTTCTGCTTTGCACGCCGGTAGAGGTCTTCGACCCTCTCTTCGCCGAACTCATAGGCGAAATGCCACGCAATATCCATCGGATGGCGATAGACGTCATCCGGAGTCATCGTTACGCGCCAGTTGTCCTTGTTGGTTTTAATTCCGGTCTTGGTGCTCATCTCTATTCCTCCAAATTTGGCCGCCGGGGGGTTCGGGCGACCCGTGACGTTGTCGGTTTCTAGTATTGGCGAGCAGGCGTTCTGAGCGTCAGCCCTTCCATGCTGTCGTCGATCTTGATCTGGCAGGAAAGGCGGCTGTTCTCTTTGACGTCGAAGGCGAAATCGAGCATGTCGCGTTCGAGTTCATCCATCGGGGGGATTTTTTCCATCCACCCATCCTCGACATAAACATGGCAGGTGGCGCAGGCGCAGGCACCGCCACAATCTCCCGCAATACCCGGGATCGTGTAGCGAATGGCGCCTTCCATTGCGGAGAGACCTTCGGGAACATCGACAAGATGTTCAGTGCCGTTGAACTCGATGTATTTGATTTTCGTCATATCGCGCGTCGTCACCTTGACGTGTTTCCAACCAGACTTTTTTATTGAACATTTGGATCGCTCTAAATGCCCACAAAAAAATTATAGGTATTTTGGACCGAGGTGATGATGCGGCAGAATGTCCATTGCTGGCTCATGGCCTGCGACAGAAAGTCTGCGGCAGTGCAGCGTTCCTTGGGCGGATCAATCTCCTGGTATTCGACTGTTGCGATCGCCTCGCGTTGCAAATTCCATATTAATGCTACGCATTATTTTCAAAATGCGAGAGGGATGAAGATCATGAGCCTGCTGACGCCATTGATGCTGAAGCCCTTAAGCGAGTGGATTTTGTCGCGGACAACGTTTCCCGGAGCCTCAACCAGAAGTTCGGACCAAAGCTCTGGATGGATGAATCGTGCGTTCGCCCATTCGGGAAGCCCGTGCCGTTTGGCTTCGTCGGAGGGAGGGGAAAATGCCGTGGCCAAGCCAACAGATCGCAGATCAAGCGCCGTATGACGGAATCATGGGGCGACCGATCTACGTTGGAGCGCACAATCCAGCATGTGCTCAAATCCATGGCTCAGTGGGGAGTGCTGAAGCCCGGCTCGGAGAAGGGGTCACTGATCGTCGCTCGCAAGCCGATCCGGGTCTCCGAAGAGATCGCGGAGCTATTGGTGCACGGTGTCATGCTGAGCCAAGGACGCGGCATGTCACTTTCACAGCTGGTCAGCCACCCGGCCATCTTTCCGTGCAAGCTGCAGTTGAACGCTGCAACACTCAGGAAGCACCCATGCCTTCGCGTTCAACGTCAGGGCGATCAAAGCGACTTCGTCGAGTTGGCCTGACGATCAACTTCGACTGCATGGATTGTTTGCCTACCGAAGGGGATGCCAACGCCATGGGATAGTCGAGTACGTAATATTGTTCAAAACCAATATGTTATAAGTCCGTACTCGTGCCGGTTCAGTCCAGAGGTTCGCGCCCGAACCGCGCGATTCCTTGGCGTTTCAGCGCCGCATTCGCGCGCGGAGAACGTTCGACCGGGTAGAAATGGCGGAGACGGAAGGAACCTGAGCCATATTCAAAATCCGTGAAACAGCATGTCGAGCGCGGAGGTGATCGCGTCGAACCGCGCCGACAGATCGCCCACCTGGGCTTTCAATAGGCTTGCGGGCACGGCGGCGATGTATTGGGTCATCATCAGATGCGCCGCGCCCTCGATCTCGAACACCGGGTTCAGGCGGCTGGCGGCGATGGGGGCGTCCCCTTGTGGCAAGAGCGGCACCACCGCGCGCACGTTCAGGCCTTCCAGCAGATCGCTTTGCACATCCAGCAGATAGCCGCCGCCCGCCGGGTTCGCGAACAGATCATATTGCGCCATCAGAACTGCCGGTATTTTTCAAGCGGCAGCCCGTGTTTTTCCACCCACTCATTCGAGCTTTGGATCGCCGCGCGGTTTTCTTCCAGCCATTGCGCGGCCTTTCGCGCGCGCACAGCCTCGCGCAGGCTGGCCTCGAAGGTGGCGGACAGGTTGATGCCAAGGCCACGCGCCTCTGACAGCAGAGCCGGGTCGACGGTCAGGTTGGTGGCGCGTTTGGTCATCGGGGCCTCTTGTGGGCGGGTCATGCGCATGAATAGCACATATGGACCGCGCGGGCAAAGCGCATGCGCTCACCTTCGTGGTCATCTTCGTATACATCTCGAACAGCTTTTCCAGCCGCTCGGTGTCGTTGCGGAAGCGGCGGCCGATATAGATGCGTTCCAGCACCTCGTCATTGCGCTCATGCGCGGCGCGGAGGTTGGCGGGCATTTTTTCGGGATCGCAGAGGTCGGCGATGGTGGCGGGAAACACTGCGGTGATCGCGTCCGGGAAGCCCTTGAGGCCGTCGACGACGGCCAGCAGGATATCCTCGGTGCCGCGATTGCGCAGCTCGTTCATGACGCGCAACCAGAACTTGGCACCCTCGTTCTGCTCGAGCCACAAGCCGAGCCCTTCCTTGGCACCATCGGCGCGAACGCCGAGCGCAATGTGGATCGCCTTGTTGCGGACGATGCCCTCATCGCGGATCTTGACCCGGATCGCATCGAAAAACACCAGCGGCATAGCCCCGTTCCGTAATCTGCTTGACCGCACCAATCTTGAAATCTTCTGTAAATCGCGGATAGCCCATCTTGATCTCCTTGTCCTCATTTTTAGGGGGCAAGGTGTCTACAAATCTAGGGGCTATTCAGTGCGCTACTGATCAGAACCGGATGGCGAGCTTCAATGCGCCTGTGTTGCTCACGTAGTCGGAACGGAACTCGCCGCCATATTCGACACCGACAGTGACGCTATCATTCGCCACGAGGTCTGCTGTGACGCCGACGCCGAGGCCGTCTGACGCCATGCGATCCGATGTGCTGACAAAGCCGACGCTTCCCGAAATGCCGGAAACCGATAGCGGCGTGTCTTTGTAATCATGGAGCCAGCCGACGCGCAGCGCGGGCGTCAGCTTGACGTCGCCCGTATCAAAGCTTGTCGCAAGCATCACGCCGATATCGTGGCGGATCTCTGCGGCAGATGAACTGTCAACCTCGAGATTGAACGCGCCCGCACCCTGCTCGCTGTAGCTGTCGAGCGCAACATAAGCGCCGCGCAAAGCCGCATAAGGCGTGAGCGATGTTGTGGCTGACAAAGGCAGCGTGTAGCCGCCGCGCATTTCGCCGGTGATCTGGTCGCCGTCATAATCCGATGTCGCGACAGCGGAAACCGCACTCACACCACGGCGCTGATCAAGGCGGGTAAGACCATATGAAATCTGTCCGCTGAACTGCCAGCGGTCTGTCGCGGCCCATGCGCCGTAAGCGGTGAGTGCATAGGCGTCGAGATCAACATCGGTGCCGTTGATCTGATCGTCCGCGTCACCGGAACTGTTGAGCCAGCTCAGCGCGAGGCCCGCATTAATACCCCCTGAAACCGGCATGTCATAACCGACAATGACGCCGGAACTATTGCCATCGTAACCCGCAGTGCCCGCCGAAGTGTCGAGCGAGGAATCCGCAACAAGCACCTTGCCCCAGAGTGCGGAGGACGACGCGGGTGAGCCGGCCGCCATGCCGGACCCCAGTGAGGCGACGCCATCAGGCTTGTGCAAGGCCACCGCATCAATGACCGGCGAGATGGAATTGAGCGCGACTTGCTGTGCCGAAAGACCAAGCCGGTTATAGCTCTGGTCAATGCCGTCAATCGAGACGACAAAATCATACGACCCACCCATATCGACAATGTCATAGGACGTGTTGAAGCCTGTGATGCTCGTGGTGACGGAACCGGCGCTCACATTATCGGCGGAGAGAACGTGATAGGACTGGCCAATGGCAAAAGACGGCGCGCCGAGCGCGACAAGCGAGACGCGGCCTGCATCGAGATCGGCGTCCCCTGTCACGACATAGTGGCCATAAGTGGTGGGCGAGGTGACACCGAAGACCATATCGCCTGCCGACAGCACGACGCGGGAGGTGATCGCCACTTCGTTGTTCACCTGCACATTGGCACCGGCAAAGCGCACATTGCCATTGCGGGCGAGGATCGTGTCATTGAGCAGAAGCAACCCGCTGCCAAAGGTGACGTCCTGGTCGATGGCGTTTAAGGCGACGTAAAAAGAGGGGGCACCAAAATTCGTATTGATAACACCCTGCGCTCCGCCAAGCCCTGTCAGAACACCACGCTTGCCCACACCGCCATTGATGGTAAGCGTCGCGCCGTTCTCAGCGATAATATCGCCTTCGATTGTGCCGGAATTGACGAAACTATCGAAAGCAACTGTGGGCGCGACGACCGGATTGTTCACATCGCCGCCAAAGTCGCCTGAACCCGATAAATTAATCTCGCCACGGATCAATCCGTCATTCACGAACGTGCCGACACCAAGCGGACCGGCAGCCAGGGCAATATTATCGCTGCGGATCGTGCCATTATTGATGAGTGTACCTACCCGCGTGGGACTTACATCAACGGCAACATCGCCCGATATCAATCCATCATTCTGGATAAGGTCCGACGTTCCAAAGCTGGCGACATTCAATCCCTCGAAAATACCGGTGATATTTCCACGATTTATGATTGTGTCAAAACTGACATTGTGCAACGCGTTGTAACCGGAAATCGTTCCGCCAACGTCATTTATTAACGTTCCGAACTTGCTGATAGATATCCCGGCTTCACCGGCAGTGCTGCCGCCGGAAATCGTGCCGCTATTATTAAGCGTCTCAATCCGGCCCGGCGAAAATATCCCCCAATTGGAACTGCTGATCGTGCCGCTATTATTCAGTGTGCCGATAGTGCCATAATCAATATATACCCCGTCAATGCTCAATGACGTGGAACCGACAGCGAAAGATGAACCCGATATAAGTCCCGCATTGGTGACCACAGAGAGTTGCGACCCCGCATACGAGAGGCCGACACCCGACCCCGAAATAATGCCACCGGCCTCATTCGTGATTGCGCCCCCGTCAGGATTGATGATGTAAATACCCGAAAGGGTGTCTGTGATGGTGCCCCTGTTCACAATGGAACCGAAACCGCCGACAGTGTTTATGCCGTTATAGGCAGGCGCTGTGATCGCGCCGCGATTGGTCAGCGTACCGCCACCGGGTGCCATGACTTCGATGGCATTGGCACCGCCGCCGTCAACCTCGCCCGTATCCGTGATCAGAAAATCATCGCCCGTCCAGCTCTGCGGGCCGACAGAACTGGAAATCTCGGTATCCGCCGCCACCGCCACCTGCGGCGCAAATAACGCAACCAGAGCCGCAACAAATGCGAGAGGGACAAGACCAGAAATATGTTGAAGACGAATGACACGAAGGATGGTCGGATTCATATTGAGCCCTTTGGCAACCGGCATGGCACGCAAGGTTTCGCACCGCGCGGCTTGCTGCGCCGGTCAAGTCATGGTTGATTCAAATGTGAGGACGGCCCCCGCAGGTTTACCGTCTGCCCCTTACAACCAATGCAACAACGCATAGAGTCGGCACAAGCCGCACTTGCCGGAGACCTCATGCAATGCGTCAGTTTATTTGCCGTATGGCCACTGGATATTCAGCAAGTGACCTATTATTCGTTACGGAAATAAATGTTATTCAACATATGAATGACGAGATCTGCCGACGCTCGTCACAGCCCCAGATCGGTACAAAAAGGCACCATTGTGAATATCCGCGAGCTTGATCTCAATCTGCTACTTGTCTTTGACGCCGTTTACCGTGAACGCAGCATCGGTGCGGCAGCACAAAAACTTGACATGTCACAACCTGCCGTAAGCAACGCGCTGCGGCGTCTGCGCGATTTCACGGGCGATGCTCTGTTCTTCCGCTCGGGCAACACTATGAAGCCGACACGGGTTGCAACCACCCTCGCATTGCCGATCAGCCATGCACTCGCCTCTGTCGAAGGCATATTGACATCCGTGCGCCAGTTTGATCCAGAAACCTCAACGCGCCATTTCCGCGTCGGCTTCAATGATCTCTACCGTTCGCTATTGGCCCCCGCGCTCGCCAATCTGTTTGAGCAGGAGGCACCCAACGCCAAACTCGAATTCGTGCTGCAAAATCCTGACACGCCGCAACTGCTGAGCGACATCCGCAACGGCACAGTCGAAACCGCAATCATGCCTGCCGCCCATGTCGATGAAAACATGAGCCACGAAATCCTGTTTGAGGAACAACTGGCCTTCACTGTCCGGTACAATCATCCCGCACTCTCGCTCCCCATGACGAGGGAAACACTCGACAATCTACGCTATGTGGTGACATCGGAAACCCATACCGCGCGAACGCTGGTGGAAGAGGCCCTGCGTAAGGCCGGCATCACGCGTGACATCCGTTGCGTGATGCCGGATGTGAGCATCATTCCGGGCATTCTCGAAGTCACCGATCTTGTAGGCGTCACGGGGCTCGGTTTCATTCAGCGCCATCTGCCCGACCATGCACTCACCATTCTCAAGGCCCCCGTCGCCCTGCCGCGCATCAAAAGCTCGCTCGTCTGGGCCAAAAATTTCGACGAAGATCAGGGCCATAAGTGGCTGCGCAACCGCATAGGCCATATCCTGAAAATTGCCACGAGTCTGAATAGTTCGGCCTGAAGACCGTCGGGTATCGCCGCCCTTCAGGACAAGGATCATGGTGACCTGCCACTAAAGTTTCCCCCATTTGGGATTAGAGTCGCGGCATGATTATGCCCTCTCGGGCGGTTTGAGCAACAGGCTGGCACACGGAGCCATCACAAAGCGCAGGGTGACAGGGCAAAGATGGCCTGCCACCCGAAGCCGAAGGCGTAGGGTGGCGGAGACGGAGGGATTCGAACCCTCGATACGGCTTTACACCGTATAACGGTTTAGCAAACCGTCGCCTTCAGCCTCTCGGCCACGTCTCCGCACGAGCCCCGTGTATGCCCAAGAACCGCGCCCGCTTCAAGGGGCGTGGGCGCAAAAACAACCCGGGCAGCAATAATTTGAGGGGTTAACCGTGGTACCGGGCCAGACCCTCCTGCGCCACCGAGGCCACAAGCCGCCCTTCCCGCGTATAAAAGGCGCCACGATTGAATCCGCGCGCACCAGACGCGCTGGGACTGTCCTGCGAATAAAGCAGCCATTCATCCATCTGAAACGGCCTGTGAAACCACATGGCATGGTCCAGACTGGCCATTTGCAGCTTGCCGGAGAGCCAGTTCACCCCATGCGGACGCACACAGGTGTCGAGCAGCGACATGTCCGAGGCATAGGCCATGACGCATTGATTGATCGCGACGGCGGTGCCGACCGAGCGCGGCGCGCGCACCCAGATATGCTGGAGGGGGGGCATTTTTTGCGGATTGAGAAAATCCTGCGGATTGACCGGGCGTATCTCGACAGGCCAGGCGCGATTGAAATGCTGTGCCATTTCCGGCGGCAGCCTGGAGGCCATGGCCGCGCGCAGCTCCGCGTCGCTCGGCAAATCCTCAGGTGGAGGCACATCGGGCATCATGGCCTGATGCTCAAAGCCCTCCTCGACCACCTGGAACGAAGCGGCGAGATTGAAAATCTGCTTGCCATGCTGAATGGCAACGACACGCCGCGTCGTGAAGCTCTTGCCGTCGCGGGCGCGGTCCACTTCATAAAGGATCGGGATCTTGGGGTCGCCGGGCCGGATGAAATAGGCATGCAGCGAATGACACACGCGCTCTTCAACCGTGCGATAGGCGGCGACGAGCGCCTGCCCGATGACCTGCCCGCCAAACACACGCTGCCAATAGACTTCGGGATTGTAACCACGGAACAAATTGACCTCGATCTGCTCGATATCGAGCAGTCGGACCAGATCATCGACAAATTCGCCCATGGGCACTCCTTCTCGGCGGCTTGTCACGCGTAAAACCCGCATTGACGTCGCGAACATAGGAGGTCGCCCCTCTTCTGTCACCGTTTGCAGTGCAAAAAAGGCGCGGCAGATTTGCGGAGAGGGTGAACGGCGGAGAACCGCTTACTGATTGGCCAGCCACTCGCGCGCCTGGCGCTGGGCTTCGGCGATCTCTTCTTTTGACATTTCCTGGGCGAGTTCAGCCCGATAGGAGCGCGCGGCCTCGCTGCCCTTCATGGCGGCGAGGTTGAACCATTTATGCGCCATGACGAGATTGGGCTCGACCTCTGTGCCGGTCGAATACATCAGCCCCAGATTATAGAGCGCGTCGCTGCTGCCGCTTTCCGGTGAAAGCTGCCCTGTACTCGCCAGATCAAGTTGCATTCGCGCCATTCGCCCATCTCCTCATTGGCCGGTCCGCACCGTCCCAATCGCGGCACCGCACACCGAAGCTGCAAGGAGCCCCCCTTGCCTGTGGAAAAGCATTCCACTCCGCGCTGAAGAATTGGTTAATCGGGGAGTCACCATGACTAAAAAACCCCGGCAGGCGCAAAGCCGTACCGGGGTTTTGAATGAATTGGCGCGTCATCAGAGCCGGGGAACGAGCATCCCGCGCTGGACAGCCGGTCTTGCGCCAACAGCCTCAAGCCAGCGTCTGACGTTATTCCTGTCGGCAAAGTCATCGGGACGCTGCCTGGCAAGCCCTTCAAAAACGGGCTTCACCCAAGGATATGTCGCCATGTCGGCAATCGAATAATCCCCTGCCATATAGGCAGCCTCGCCCAGACGCTTCTCCAGCACCCCGATCAGGCGGAGCGATTCATTCGTATAGCGCTCGATCGCATAGGGAACTTTCTCGGGCGCATGGATGGTGAAGTGGGAGAGTTGACCGAACATCGGACCGATCGAGGCCATCTGAAACATCAGCCACTCAATGGCGGCGATGCGCTGCGCGCCTCCGGGGGCAAGAAACTTGCCCGTCTTCTCGGCGAGATAAATCAGGATCGCGCCTGATTCAAAAACGGAGATCGGGCCGCCATCGCCGTCGCGATCAACAATCGCCGGGATCTTGTTGTTGGGACTGATCTTCAAGAACGCCGGGGCGAACTGTTCCTGCTTGCCGATGTTGACGGGATGCACGTCATAGGCAAGACCCGTCTCCTCAAGCATGATGGCGATCTTGCGCCCGTTCGGCGTGGTCCAGGTGTAGAAGTCGATCATGGGATGTCTCCGGCTCGAATGAATGGATCAACGCCAAATGGGGATTGACGCGGTGCGATGCCAGAGAAAGTCATTTGGGATCGTCAATATTCGACGGTCACTTCCACGTGATGATGGCGATGACGTGCGCAGACATAAGGCTCAATCACATATTGCCCTGCAGCAAGGCTCGTCCCGACCGCCATCTGCGGATCGAGAAAATCGGCAACGCGTGCGCCTGACTTGTCCCGCAGCGTAAAGCCATAAGTGCCATCCATAACGCGCGCGATGCGGCCTGCGCGCGGCAGGTTCAGGCCACTGCCCCACTCTGTCTGCGTACCATAGGCATCTTTCTTGATCAGCGTGCCGGTGCCCGTAATGACTTCCGCCGAGGCAATACCTGCCGTCCCGAAGCAGAGCAGGAACACGCCAGCTATAGCTATCATGCAGGTCTTATCAAAAATCGTCATGATCACTCCCAAGGGATAAATCGGGGCCACCGCATCCCTGAAACGCAAACAGCCTGTCCGGGCTGCCGGACACCCGGCCCTGAAATGCAAACAGCGTGTCCGGGCTGCCGGACACGCTGAGAGCTTAGCACAGTCGAGAGGACTGTTAAGTCCTGGTATTATAATGCGTGCGCTGCCCGGACATCGCATCTGCGCCTGCCCGGATTTCTTCATCTGTCTCCCTGCTTCCCCTGCCGCAAGTGACGGCCGGGCCCGAAGCCCCTTGGAACGGCAGGACGGGCACCAACCCGCTCGAACCATCCCCGAGTTGCGGGAGGTCTTTCAATCACTGGCCATGGTCCTGATGGGTACAACCCATGCCAGCAATCATGTTCGCGATGGACGTGCGGCCAGCGAGAAAGTCCCTATCCTTCAGGCGCGCATTCATCACGCCGTACAGGCGGATCACTTAATTCGTATGCCGCTCATTCGCGTACGGAAACTTGTCCGGGCTTGAGGATAAGAATGTCCGACCGTCAAAATGGCCAAATCACGCCGCTCCAGTAGAGCCCCTGAACAACCCGATCAACGCCACGACTCAAATGAGGTGGCGTGATCAAGCCACGCTAACCAATATCACCGGCCCGTCCATGAGAGGCATCGAACTGCCAGACGTTAGGCGGACAGGCCGGCGAGTATCGATTAAGCAGCCTTCTTGACTGTCGCCTTCTTGGCGGCGGCAGGCTTCTTGGCAGCGGGCTTCTTGACCGCAACCTTCTTGACTGCGGGCTTCTTGACCACAGCCTTCTTCACGGCGGGCTTCTTCACGGCCTTCTTGACTGCGGGCTTCTTGGCCGCAGGCTTCTTGACCGCTGGCTTCTTGGCGGCAGGCTTCTTGGCTGCGGGCTTCTTGGCCGCGACCTTCTTCACGGCCGGCTTCTTCACTGCGGCCTTCTTGACTGCGGGCTTCTTGGCCACAGGCTTCTTGGCAGCAGGTTTCTTCTTCGCAACTGCCTTTTTGGCAGGGGCCTTCTTGGCCGCAGGCTTTTTGGCAGCGGCGGCTTTCGGTTTAGCTGTCGTAGTGGTAGCCATGGTTCTATTGCTCCTGATGTGCCATCTAGCTGGCGACAATCCATTAACTCGCAACGCACACACTCGTGACGCCCTCGTACCCCTCAGGCGCGCACAAATAATATGAGCGCGCAAAAAGCGCTCGGCAATACAATGCAACAGATTTGTGCAAGCGGGCGCGCGCCAGTTTCAGCCGAAAATGGTCACCAACAGGTTCATCAGGGGGCCTGAAAAATTCGTCAGTCCTCGGACGAAAGACCCAGCTTGCGCGCAAGAATCTGATTGACGACTTGCGGATTTGCCTTGCCAGACGTGGATTTCATCACTTGGCCGACAAACCAGGCTGCAAGAGCGGGCTTGACTTTTGTTTGTTCGACTTTGTCGGGGTTTGCGGCGAGCACGACGTCAATTGCAGCCTCAATCGCCCCTAAATCAGTGACTTGGCGCAGACCGTCTTCTTCGACGATTTTGGCCGCGTCACGACCTGTTTTGTACATTGATTCGAAAACCTGCTTGGCGATTCGTCCCGAAATCGTCTCGTCAGCGAGCAGATCAATAAGCTCTCCGAGCTGTTTTGCGCTCACCGGAGACTGCTCGATCGAGTGTCCTTCGCGGTTCAAAGCACCGAACAATTCACCCGTCACCCAGTTGGAGGCGAGTTTCGCATCGCGCCCTTTGGCGACCTCTTCAAAGTAATCCGCCCGCGCACTTTCCCCGATCAGCACACTCGCGTCATAGGCTGAGAGGCCATAGTCAGCCATCAGGCGGGCCTTCTTGGCGTCAGGAAGTTCCGGCAGGCTTGCCGCGATCTCTTCCACCCATGCGCGGGAAAATGCCAGCGGCAGCAGGTCGGGATCAGGGAAATAACGGTAGTCATGCGCCTCTTCCTTCGAGCGCATGGAGCGTGTTTCGCCTGTCTTGGGATCAAAAAGGCGCGTCTCCTGGCGGATCGAGCCCCCCTCTTCGATGATTTCAATCTGCCGACGCGCTTCATATTCGATCGCCTGGCCAATGAAGCGGATCGAATTGACGTTCTTGATTTCGCAGCGTGTGCCCAAAGGCTCACCCACGCGACGCACCGACACATTCACGTCCGCACGCAGACTCCCCTCGTCCATATTGCCGTCGCAGGTGCCGAGATAGCGCAGAATTGTTCGCAGCTTCGTCACGTAAGCCTTTGCTTCATCAGAAGAACGCATGTCCGGGCGTGACACGATTTCCATAAGTGCAACACCGGATCGATTGAGATCGACATAGCTCATCGACGGGTGCTGATCATGCAGGCTCTTGCCCGCGTCCTGTTCCAGATGCAGACGCTCGATGCCGACAATCTCGCTGCGACCGCCGGGAAGATCGATGACAACCTCACCTTCGCCGACAATCGGGTGCTTGAACTGCGAAATCTGATAGCCCTGTGGCAGATCGGGATAGAAATAATTCTTCCGATCAAAGACCGAACGCAGATTGACCTGCGCCTGAAGCCCAAGCCCCGTGCGCACCGCCTGCTCCACGCAATAGCGATTGATGACCGGCAGCATACCGGGCAATGCCGCATCAACGAGGCTCACCTGTGTATTGGGCTCAGCCCCAAATTCAGTGGAAGCGCCTGAGAAAAGTTTGGCATTCGAGGTCACCTGCGCATGGACTTCGAGACCCAGAATAACTTCCCAGTCACCCGTCAGGCCTTTGATCAGGTCTTCGGGACGCGGTGTGCGATCACGCATAATGACAGTCATGGTCATGCCTTCCACCAGGCTGACGGCCGGGCTGTGAAGCCTGCCGCCTCTTCAATTGCATAAGCCGCCTTGAACAGCGTTTCTTCGTCAAATGTTCGGCCAATGAGCTGAAGGCCGAGCGGCAAACCTTGCGACGAGAGACCTGCCGGCACGGAAATGCCCGGCAGACCGGCGAGATTGACGGTCACGGTGAACACGTCATTGAGATACATGGCGAGCGGATCGTCGGTGTTTTCGCCAATGCCGAAGGCCGCCGATGGCGCCGTCGGCGTCAGCAGCACGTCCACATCGGCAAAGGCGCGGGCAAAGTCATGCGCGATCATCGAGCGCACCTTCTGCGCCTTGAGGTAATAGGCATCATAATATCCCGCCGACAGCACATAGGTGCCCATCAGCACGCGCCGACGCACCTCGGCGCCGAATCCGGCCGCGCGCGTCTTCTCATACATGTCGGTGATGTCCTTGCCCTCGATCCGCAGGCCATAGCGAACACCATCATAGCGGGCAAGGTTGGACGAACATTCCGCTGGCGCGACAATGTAATAGGTCGGCAGCGCATATTTCGTGTTGGGCAGGCTGACTTCCTTGATGACGGCACCAGCCGCCTTGAGCCACTCGATGCCACGATCCCAAAGCGCGTCGATCTCGGCCGACATGCCCTCGACGCGATATTCCTTGGGAATACCGACGCTCAGTCCCTTGAGGCTCTGCCCAAGCGCCAGTTCATAATCCGGCACGGGACGATCAACGCTCGTTGCGTCATTTTCGTCATGGCCCGCCATGGAACGCAGCATGATCGCCGCATCGCGCACATCGCGCGTGATCGGCCCCGCCTGATCGAGCGAGGAAGCAAAGGCGACAATGCCCCAGCGCGAGCAGCGCCCATAGGTTGGCTTGATGCCGACCGTTCCGGTAAAGGCAGCAGGCTGACGGATGGAACCGCCCGTATCGGTTGCCGTCGCCGCCAGACATAGATGCGCCGCAACAGCCGCAGACGAACCACCCGAGGAGCCACCCGGCACCAGCGGCGTGACATCGCCCTCGCGGCGCCAGGGATTGATCACCGGGCCGTAATAGCTCGTCTCATTGGACGAACCCATCGCGAACTCATCATTATTGAGCTTGCCGAGCATCACTGCGCCGTCGCGCCACAGATTGGCGGTGACATGGGATTCATAAGGCGGCACGAAACCATCGAGAATATGGCTGCACGCCGTTGTGCGCACACCTTCGGTGCAAAACAGATCCTTGATGCCGAGCGGCAGCCCTTCCAGCGCGCCTTCCGCGCCGCGTGCGCGTTTGGCATCTGAGGCCTTGGCCATGTTGAGCGCCTTTTCCGGCGTGGTCAGCACATAGGCATTGAGGCTGGCGGCCGCTTCCATCTCCTGGAGATAGGCCTGCGTCAGCTCGACGGCAGATGTTTCTTTCTTCCGCAATGCATCACGTGCACCCGCGAGTGTCAGCCTGGTCAAGTCGCTCATGGGCTTACTCCACCACTTTCGGGACGACAAAGAAGCCGTCATCGCTGCCCGGCGCATTGGCCGTCACCTGTTCCTGAAGATTGCCCGTTGTGACCACATCGTCCCGCATCTTCATGCTCATCTCGACAGCGCCTGTCATCGGCTCAATGCCGTCAGTCGGCACTTCGCCGAGCTGTTCCACCCAGGCGAGAATGCCATTGAGTTCATTTGCGAGTACTTCCAGCTCATCTTCCCGCACAGCGATACGTGCAAGTCGGGCGATGTGCCGGACCGTGTTCTGATCGACCGACATGGGCCTGCCTTTGTTGGAGGTCGAGAAACAGTCATGAATGCGCCGCTTGGGTGGCGCGCCCTGACGTCTGTCCCGTCATGTTTGAATCGGCCGCAACATAACAAAGCCTGTACCACAGCCGCAATGCTGCGTTGCAAAGCCCATAAAATCAGGCTGTCCTGACGCGAAATGCTGGCTTTCCCATGCGCAAAAAGGCATTTAGAGCCCGGAAACAGGCCTTGGGAGATTGGTTTTTGACCGGCAACGTGAAAACCCTGGAAGAATTGAAGCCGCTTCTGGCACGTGGTCAGAGGCTGCTTGGCCTTGATCTCGGCTCCAAGACTATCGGCCTGGCCCTCACCGATGTCTCGCTCGCCGTCGCCACCCCGCTCGAAACCATCAAGCGCACCAGGTTCAAGGCGGACGCCGAAATGCTGCTTGCCATTGCTGCCAGGCATGGCGTCGGCGCGCTCATTATCGGCCTGCCCCTCAACATGGATGGCACCGAAGGCCCGCGCTGCCAATCGACCCGCGCCTTTGTCCGCAATCTCGAACCGCTGACCGACCTGCCCATCATCTATCAGGATGAACGCATGTCCACCCAGGCCGTCACACGAACATTGCTGGAAGCCGATACAAGCCGCGCCCGACGCGCCGAACTGGTCGACAAGATGGCGGCGTCCTACATCCTGCAAGGCGCCCTTGACCGGCTGCGCCACCTCTAGGCACTCATGAAGACCCGCGTGACGCAGAACGAGCAACAGGAATATCGTCACCGCCGCAATCTGCTTCTCCTTGTTGGCGGCCATATGGAACTGATGGCGAGCCTGATCACCGGCGGCACGATTCTGGCGGTCATCACCATGCCCCTCATGCTTTGGATCTTCGGCTAGAGCTACAAATCGTCATCCGGCACACATGCCATGATCCCCCTCTTCCGTCATGCCCCGCCTGAAGCGGGGCATGACGTTCAGGTTTCTTTCAGTTTGCCATCCAGGCCCTCGCGCCGTCGGAACCCGGAATAAACCTTGATAAGACGCAATGCCCAAGGACCCTTGCCCCACCCCCGGAATCGGCCCTATGCAATCCAGCTTTAATGACCAGCACGGATCGACAGCCAGAGATCATCTTCCCCCACCGCCATTTGCTGGGGATTGAGGGCCTGTCGAAGAACGACATTATCGCGCTGCTCGATCTCGCCGACACCTATGTCGTGCAAAACCGGCACGTCGATAAAAAGGGCTCCGTCCTTCGCGATCCTGCCCGTGATCTTCCCGCTGCCTGAAACGGCGCGTCGTTTGCTGGAAGATATTTCGTCTGAAATCCTGCCGGATATGGCAACCCGCCCGAGACAGAACCCCTGAATGCCCCGATTGGCGCGTCTGACAGCGTTCTGCTAAACCCGTCGGACAATCAACAAGACAGGCGGGCAAACCGCCACGCGCATCATGGTCGCCATTCTCAATTCCCTCATCCCCGTTTTTATCGTCATCGCCATGGGTTTTGCCATGAAGCGGTATGGTTTTCCGGGCGAGGCAATCTGGGAACCACTCGATCAACTCAATTATTATGTGCTCTTCCCGGCTCTCCTGACCCATACGCTGGCCGTCGCTGATCTGGCGAGCTTTGATGTCTGGCCCATGGCCGGGGCGCTGGCTGCCGGGCTCATGTCCATGGTCGTGCTGCTGATGGTGGTGCAGCGATTTGCGCCCGTGTCAGGATCGGAGTTCTCCTCGATCTTTCAGGGCGCCGTGCGCTGGAACAGCTATGTCGCACTCGCCGCCATCGCCGCGCTTTATGGCAGGGAAGGTGTGACACTCGCCGCTGTTTCCTTTGCGGTGCTGGTGCCGCTTGCCAATGTCATGTCGGTGACCGTGCTGACACGCTATGCACAGGGCATTTCACCAACGCCGATGACGCTTCTGAAGCTGCTTGGCAAAAATCCGCTGATCCTTGCCTGTGCGGCGGGCATCTTTCTCAATGTCTCGGGCATCGGCCTGCCCGGCCCCCTCGCCGTCACCGCCAAGATCATTGGTGACGCCTCGCTGACCCTCGGCCTGGTCGCGGTCGGCGGCGGCCTGCGCATTGGCCATGTCTTCGAAGCCAAGGGCACCGTCATCTATACCAGTGCGCTGAAGCTGATTCTCATGCCCGCCATGATGATGGGCTTTTGCCTGCTTTTCGGCGTCACCGGCCTGCCACGCCTCGTCGTGCTGATCTGCGGCGCAGTGCCCGGCGCGACATCCTCTTATGTTCTGGCCCGCCAGCTTGGCGGCCATATGGAACTGATGGCGAGCCTGATCACCGGCGGCACGATTCTGGCGGTCATCACCATGCCCCTCATGCTTTGGATCTTCGGCCAGGTCGCCTGACGACGTCACACCGCAACCCGCGCCCGCTCCAATATCGCGCGCTGATCGACACCCACCGGCAGCGTGCCATAAAGATCGCCCCAGTCGCGGCCAAGCCGTGTCGCGCAATAGGCGTCAGACACGGACTCGGGCGCATGCCGGAGCAGAATCGAGCCCGCTGCAACCTTGGCCATCGCCTCGACGATCTGGCGCGAACGCCCCTCAAGCCCGGCACTGTCGGTAAAATCATCCTTCAGGCGATCAAGCGCAAGGTCATAGGCGCGGCTCTGACCACGCGCGAGCGCAAACTCGGCCAGCACAATGTCGAGCGCCTCAGGCTCGCGCGCCATGGCGCGCAGCACATCAAGACACATGACATTGCCGGAGCCTTCCCATATGGCGTTCACCGGCATCTCGCGATAGATGCGGCCCGCAAGGCCTTCCTCGACATAGCCATTGCCGCCCAGACACTCCATCGCTTCATAGGCAAGATTGGGCGCGCGCTTGCAGACCCAGTATTTGGCAACCGGCGTCATGATGCGGCGGAAGGCGGCTTGCGCCTCATTGCCCGCCGCCTCGTCAAAGCTGCGCGCCACACGGAAGGAAAGCGCCGTCGCTGCCTCCGTTTCAAGCGCCAGATCGGCCAGCACATTCGACATCAGCGGCTGGTCGATGAGCTTTTTCTGGAAGACCGTGCGATAGCTGCAATGATGCAGCGCCTGCGCCACCGCCGCGCGCATCATGCCAGCCGTGGCGACCGCACAATCCAGCCGCGTATAGGTCGCCATCTCGATGATGTTGCGCACGCCGCGCCCCTCTTCGCCGATAAGCCAGGCATGGGCCGCCTGAAACTCGACCTCTGAAGAGGCATTCGATTTGTTGCCGACCTTGTCTTTGAGGCGCTGGATGCGAATGGCATTGACCTCGCCATCCGGCGTGAAGCGCGGCAGCAGAAAGCAGGAAAGCCCGCCCGGCGCTTGCGCCAGCACGAGAAAGGCATCGCACATCGGGGCGGAGAAAAACCACTTGTGACCGGTGATGAGATATTCGCCGCCCGGTCCGCCCGCGCCCACAGGCTGGGCGCTGGTCGTATTGGCGCGCACATCCGTGCCGCCCTGTTTTTCCGTCATGCCCATGCCGAAGGTAACGCCGGTCTTTTCGGAGGCGGGGAGAAAGCGCGCATCATAGGCGCGCGACAGGATACGCGGGATCCAGGTCGCGGCCAGATCGTCCTGAAACAGAAGCGCAGGCACAGCTGCATTGGTCATCGTGATGGGACAGCCATGCCCTGCCTCGATCTGCGTCATCATATAGGTGCCTGCAAGCCGCCCGACGATGGTGCCGGATCTGGCTGCGGAGCCGTCTTTGAGATGATCCCAAGGCGAGCCATGCAGCCCCTGCGCCACCGACAGCGCCATGAGCTGATGATAGCCGGGATGAAACTCGACCTTGTCGAGACGATGACCGAAACGGTCAAAGCTTTTCAGAACCGGCAGATAGGTGTTGGCCTGACGCCCCAGATCAATGACCTCCGCCGTACCGATCTGCGCGCCAAAACGATCAAGTGAGTCGCAAAACATGACCGCGCCTTCGCGCCGGACAGTCTCGCCGAGCACCTTGTCACTGGCAAAGAGATTGTAATTTTCAAGCGCCGGGGGCTGGTTAAAGACCTCATGCGTGGCAAAAGGTGCTGTCAGTGACATGGTTTTTCTCCCTTTGTTTACCCTCATGCTATCACGACAGGGAAAATCAGGGGACTGCGACCCGCTCGCCCTTGCCCCACCCCGGAATCGGCCCTATACAATCCAGCTTTAATGACCAGCACGGATCGACAGCCAGAGATCATCTTCCCCCATCGCCATTTGCTGGGGATTGAGGGCCTGTCGAAGAACGACATTATCGCGCTGCTCGATCTCGCCGACACCTATGTCGTGCAAAACCGGCAAGTCGATAAAAAGGGCTCCGTCCTTCGCGGTCGCACCCAGATCAATCTGTTCTTCGAGGCCTCCACCCGCACCCAAAGCTCCTTCGAGCTGGCCGGCAAGCGCCTTGGTGCCGACGTCATGAACATGTCGGTGAACTCGTCCTCGGTCAAAAAGGGCGAAACGCTGATCGACACGGCGGTGACGCTCAACGCCATGCATCCCGATCTCATCATCATCCGCCATCAGGACTCCGGTGCCGTCGAACTTCTCGCCCAGAAAGTCGGCTGCTCGGTCATCAATGCGGGCGATGGCTCACATGAACACCCGACACAGGCGCTGCTCGACGCGCTGACCATTCGCCGCCGCAAGGGCAAGATCGAGGGTCTGCTGGTCGCCATTTGCGGCGATGTGCTGCATAGCCGCGTCGCGCGCTCCAATATCCTGCTGCTCAATGCCATGGGCGCGCGCGTCCGTGTCATCGCGCCCCCCACCTTGTTGCCCGTCGGCATCGAACGCTTCGGCGTCGAAGTCAGCCACGACATGATCAAGGGTCTGGAAGGCTGCGACATCGTCATGATGCTGCGCCTGCAACTGGAGCGCATGACCGGCTCCTATGTGCCCTCGCAGCGCGAATATTTCCATTATTACGGCCTCGACCACGCCAAACTCGCCCATGCCAGGCCCGACGCGCTGGTCATGCATCCCGGCCCGATGAATCGCGGTGTCGAAATTGACAGCGCGGTCGCCGACGACATCAACCGGTCGCTGATCCGCGAACAGGTTGAAATGGGTGTGGCGGTGCGCATGGCCGTGCTCGATGCCCTGGCGCGCAATCTGCCCAATGAGGCCCGCGCATGAGCCTGATCATTCTCAAGAACGCCCGCCTCTTCGATCCCGCAACTGGCTATGACCAGAAGGGCAGCCTCGTTATTCGCAACGGGTTGATTGAAGCGCTCGGACCCGACATCACCCAGAAAAATATTCCCGTCGGCGCCGATGTCATCGACTGCAAGGGTCATCTGCTCGCCCCCGGTCTTGTCGATATGCGCGTCTTCACTGGTGAACCCGGCGCCGAACATCGCGAAACGCTGGCCACGGCGAGCCACGCGGCCGCAGCCGGTGGCGTGACAACCGTGATCGTCATGCCGAACACCCATCCGGTGATCGACGACGTGGCGATCGTGGACTATATCGAGCGTCGCGCCCGCGATACGGCGATCGTGCATGTGCATCCCATGGCCGCACTGACCAAGGGCTTGCAGGGCGAAGAAATGACCGAAATCGGTCTTTTGCGTGAGGCCGGCGCCGTCGCCTTTACCGATGGTGTGAAATCCGTCGCCAACAGCCTCGTCATGCGTCGCGCCTTGAGCTATGCCGCCTCCTTCGGTGCGCTCATTGTTCAGCATGCCGAAGATCCGCATCTCTCGCGCGGCGTCATGAATGAAAGCGAATTGGCCAGCCGTCTTGGTCTTGCGGGCATTCCATCGATGGCCGAAACCATCATGATCGAGCGCGATCTGCGCCTGCTGGAAGCAACGGGCGGTCGCTTGCACATCGCGCAAATCTCCTGCGCCGCCTCTGTCGACATTATCGCCCGCGCCAAGAAGAACGGTCTTCAGGTCACCTGCGGCGTGTCCGCGGCGCATTTGCAGCTCAATGAAAACGACGTCGGCCCCTACCGCACCTTCTTCAAGCTGTCGCCCCCCTTGCGCAGCGAAGTGGATCGGCGCGCATTGGTCGCGGGACTTGCCAATGGGACGATTGATGTCATCGTCTCAAGCCACGATCCGCAGGACTCCGAAGTCAAACGACGCCCCTTTGCCGAGGCGACATTCGGTGCCATCGGGCTTGAAACTTTGCTGCCTGTCGCCCTCTCGCTCTATCACAACGGCGATGTCCCGCTTTCCCGTCTGCTCGCCGCCATGACGCATGTGCCCGCCGATTTGCTGGGCCTCAAAACCGCCCGTCTCCAGCCCGGCCAGCCTGCTGACCTCGTGCTGATCGACCTCGATGCGCCCTGGATGCTGGATGCCGCCAAGCTCAAATCAGCGTCCAAGAACACCAATTTTGAAGATCGCCGTTTTCAGGGCCACGCCATACGCACCATCGTTGGCGGCCGCACGGTTTTCACCCGCGGATAAGCCCGCTTATCCCTCTCAACCTTCAGGTTAGAATGGACGAAGCCGCTTGAATCGACCAAGCTGGCCCGGGGCCATTATCGACAGAGAAAATCATCATGCCATCTTCAGGCGATAGCTCACTGCCAATGCTTTTGCTCTCGCTCGTCATTGGCTATGGCCTCGGATCCATTCCCTTCGGCCTCATCTTCACGCGCATGGCGGGCCTTGGCGACATTCGCGATATTGGCTCAGGCAATATCGGCGCGACGAATGCGCTGCGCACCGGCAACAAGCTTGTTGCCTTTGGCACATTCCTGTTTGACGCCGCCAAGGGCACAGCCGCCGTGCTGATTGCCAAACATCTTTCAGGCGGTGACATCGCGCTGCCCATGCTCGCGGCGCTCGGGGCCTTTCTCGGTCACCTTTATCCCGTCTGGCTCGGCTTCAAGGGCGGCAAAGGGGTTTCGACCTTCATCGGCATTCTCGTCGGTGTCTTCTGGCCCGTCGCCATTCTCTTCATCGTGACCTGGCTGTTCGTCGCTTATCTCGCGCGCTATTCCTCGCTTGCCGCGCTGGTCGCCGCGGGTCTGACGCCGATCTGTCTCGCCTGGCTCAATCACTGGGATTGGGTGCTGCCGAGCCTCGTGCTGGTCGCCTTCATCTATTATGCCCACCGTGAAAACATCTCGCGGCTGCTTGCCGGAACCGAACCCAAAATCGGCGCCAGCAAGAAAGAGTGAGTGAGGGCATGACGCCGCCACAACCATCTCACGATGAATGGATGGCGCGTCTGCGGCTGGCGCGCAGCGACAATATCGGCCCGGCCACATTCCGCGATCTCATGCGCCATTGCGGCAGCGCCCTTGCCGCTATTGACGCCCTGCCCGCTCTGAGTGCACGCGGCGGCAAAAAAAATCCACCGCGTCCGGTTTCGCTCGCCCGTGTTGAAGCCGAACTCGAAACAGGCACACGAATGGGGGCAACCATCGTGTTGCTGGGGGATGAAGCCTATCCGTCGATGCTCGCCAAACTCGATCCCGCCCCGCCCGTCCTCACCCTCAAAGGCCATGCTGAACTCATGCGCGAAAGCTGCATCGCCATGGTTGGCGCGCGCAACGCCTCGGCTGCCGGCTGTCGCATCGCCGCCGACATTGCCGCCAACCTGTCGAGCAACAATCATGTCATCGTTTCGGGCCTGGCGCGCGGCATTGATACGGCGGCCCATCGCGCGTCGCTCGCGCGCGGCACCATCGGCGTTGTCGCCGGTGGGCTTGATGTTTTCTATCCTTCCGAAAACGAAACCCTGCAAAGGCAGATGAGCGAAACCGGCCTCGTCGTCAGCGAAATGCCGCCCGGCACCAGCCCCAAGGCGCAGCACTTTCCCAGACGCAATCGCATCATCTCCGGCCTCTCGCGCGGGGTTGTCATTGTTGAAGCGGCCCTGCGCTCCGGCTCGCTCATCACGGCGCGTTTTGCCCTCGAACAGGACCGCGACGTCATGGCTGTGCCCGGCTCGCCGCTTGACCCGCGCTCGGCAGGTTCCAACAAACTCATCAAGGATGGCGCACCACTGGTCGAAAACGCGCAAGACGTGTTGAATGTCCTCGCCACACCCGGTCAGCGCCGTTTCATGGCGTCGGAGAGCACGCCCTTCAACTGGCAAGAGGATGGTTTTGCCGAAGAGCCCGACGACACGTCACGACGCATCGTTCTGAATGCGCTGAGCCCCACGCCCACACCACGCGACGAAATCGTTCGCCAGACAGGCCTGAGCCCTGCCTCTGTGCAGGTGATTCTGCTCGAACTTGATCTTGCCGGGCGTCTGCAACGGGATACGGGTGACCGTATCAGCCTGCTGGACGCCTGATTGCCGCCAAAAGATGCCTCAGGCGATCCGGCGGTCTTCCCGGCTTTCCGCCGCCAGTGGTTTTCCGGGTTGCAGGGACGCCGCCTCCTCGGCGGCCATACCAAGCAGAAAAGCGAGGAAGTTATAACCCCGCGCTGAAGCCAGTTTTCGCGCAGCCACCATCAGATCGAAGAGATAAATCGCGAGATCCTCATGCTCGAGCGTTTCTGCGCCCTGGACAGGGTGACGGTGCACCAGCCCGGCCTGCTCAAGGATAGGGAAACTTGATTCGGCTGATCCTTCATGTCGCATCGGGGGCCTCCGGATGGGATAAAACCATGAATGTAGTCACTAAGTACTATATCCATTTCCTCCCAACTCAAAACAGTTAATTTGCTATCGCCGCACCCGACGGATGCGGGCCACAGCCCATCAACCCTCTGTTTTTATTGGAAAATACTGGCCGATTTGACAGGCGATAGCGTTTTCACCATGTTCTGCCATCGGTTCGCGCCGATCTGATGCTGGAAAAATGCCAGCCTCCATCTGCGTTTTTGACGACGAACCCTTGTCTCCCGTCCGGACCGGGAGGGAGGATGCGCCTCGTGATCTTGTTCACGAAGTGCTCGGAAGACCAATCCCGGCGGGCCGCGACCGCCAAGAGACATATATAGAGAGCGCGAGCCCCCTCATGGACGTCGTCATTGTCGAGTCCCCCGCCAAAGCCAAGACGATCAACAAATATCTCGGCAAGGGCTTCAAGGTTCTGGCCTCCTATGGTCATGTCCGCGACCTGCCCTCCAAGGATGGCTCGGTGCAGCCCGACCATGATTTCTCCATGGCCTGGGATGTCGATGCCAAGTCGCAAAAGCGCCTCAACGAAATCGCCGCTGCCGTCAAAGGCGCCGACCGTCTGATCCTCGCAACCGACCCTGATCGCGAAGGGGAGGCCATTTCCTGGCATGTGCTCGAGGTTCTGAAGGGCAAGAAGGCGCTGAATGGCGTCAATGTGCAGCGCGTTGTTTTCAACGCCATCACCAAGAAGTCGGTGCTGGAAGCGATGGAAAAACCGCGCGCGCTCGACAAGGAACTGATTGACGCCTATCTCGCCCGCCGCGCCCTCGACTATCTCGTCGGCTTCACGCTATCGCCGGTTCTCTGGCGCAAGCTGCCCGGCGCGCGTTCGGCAGGCCGTGTGCAATCCGTCGCGCTGCGTCTCATCTGCGACCGCGAACTCGAAATCGAAGCTTTCCGCTCGCAGGAATACTGGACCATCGAAGCCGATCTCAAGACCGGCAGCGGATCGCCCTTCATTGCCCGCATCGTCACGCTGGATGGCAAGAAGCTCGACAAGTTCGACATTCCCGATCAGCAAACGGCAGACGACATCGTTGCACGGATGAAGCGCTCGCATTACCGCGTGACCAGCGTTGAGAGCAAGCCGGCCAAGCGCAATCCCTATCCGCCCTTCACCACCTCGACGCTGCAACAGGAAGCCTCGCGCAAGCTCGGCTTTTCGGCGAGCCGTACCATGCAGGTCGCCCAGCGTCTCTATGAAGGCATCGACATTGACGGCGAGACGACAGGTCTCATCACCTATATGCGTACCGACGGCGTGCAGATTGCCAATGAAGCAATCGCGCAGGCGCGCACCGTCATCAACAACGAGTTCGGCGAAACCTATTTGCCTGACGCGCCGCGCATCTACAAGACCAAGGCCAAGAATGCGCAGGAAGCGCATGAAGCCATTCGTCCGACCGATCTGGCGCGCCTGCCAAAGCATGTCGGCAAACTTCTCGACGATGATCAGCGCCGCCTTTATGAACTCGTCTGGAACCGCACCATTGCAAGCCAGATGGAAAGTGTCGCGCTCGAACGCACCACCATCGAAATCGAAGCCGATGAGGAACGCATCGGTCTGCGCGCCACGGGTTCCGTCATCCTCTTTGATGGTTTCCTGCGCCTCTATCAGGAAGGCCGCGACGAACCCGAGGACGGTGAAGATGATGGCCGCCTGCCCAAAATGGCGAAGGGTGACAGGCTCGGCCTCGCTGATGTGCGGCCTGACCAGCATTTCACCGAGCCGCCGCCACGCTTTTCGGAAGCAACGCTCGTCAAGCGCATGGAAGAACTCGGCATTGGCCGTCCCTCGACCTATGCCTCGACGCTGCAAACCTTGCGCGATCGCGGCTATGTCCAGATGGACAAGAACCGTTTTGTCCCCGACGACAAGGGCCGCCTCGTCACCGCCTTCCTGGAAAGTTTTTTCACGCGCTATGTCGAATATGATTTCACGGCGCAGCTGGAAGAAAAACTCGACAAGGTGTCGGCAGGGGAACTGAACTGGAAGGATGTTTTGCGCGAATTCTGGACGCAATTCACCGTCGCGACCGATCAGGCAAAAGAACTGCGCATCACCGAAGTGCTCGACCGCCTGAATGAAGTGCTGGGGCCCCATGTCTTCCCGCAAAAGGAAGATGGCACCGCGCCGCGCGCCTGCCCCAACTGCGCCGATGGCCAGCTTTCGCTCAAGGTCGGCAAGTTTGGTGCTTTCGTGGGTTGCTCGAATTATCCCGAATGCCGTTTCACGCGCCAATTGACCACACCCGCCGATGGTTCCGACGCATTGAACGGTGATCGCGTGCTCGGGCTTGATCCCGAAACCAATGCCGAGATCACACTGAAGTCTGGCCGCTTTGGTCCCTATGTCGAACGCGCGCCCCTTGGCGATGATGACAAGCCCAAACGCGCCGGCCTGCCCGCCAATACGGCTGTTGCCGATGTCGATCTTGAAAAGGCCTTGCGCCTGCTCACGCTGCCGCGCGAAGTCGGCCTGCATCCCGACACCGGAAAGAAAATCACGGCGGGCCTTGGCCGCTTTGGTCCCTTCATTCTGCATGATGGCACCTATGCCAATCTGAAAGACCCCGAAGAGCTTTTCGATATCGGCATCAATCGCGCTGTCACCGTGCTCGCGGAGAAGCTCACGCGATCCGAGGAACGCGCGGGCAAGATTCTGAAAGAACTTGGCGCGCATCCCGAAAGCGGCAAGCCCGTACAGCTGCGCGATGGCAAGTACGGCCCCTATATCAAGCATGGCAATACCAATGCCACGCTGCCGAAATCAGGCGACCCGATGGCGGTGACGCTGGAAGAAGCGCTTGGGCTTGTTGCTGAAAAAGAAGCCAAGAGCGGCAAGAAAAAAGCCCCTGCCAGGAAAGCGGCCGAAAAGAAAACCCCCGCGAAAAAACCAGCGGCCAAAAAACCTGCCGCTAAAAAAGCAACCGCCAAATTGCCAGCCGCCGAAGGGGTTGCCCCAAGAAAAAAGCGTCGGCCAAAAAGCCCGCTACCAGGAAAGCTGCGGCTGAAAAGGCGCCTGCGGCCAAAAAACCGGCTGCGAAAAAACCTGCCGCCAAAAAGTCGGCGGCCAAAGCCAAAACAAAATCCGCCAGAGCGGCTGACTGAGCGTGGCCAGATCAAGAAAGCCCATCGCCTCGGGCAAGCCACGCAAAAATCCGCAACGCCAAGGCGGCAACCTGCCCTCACGCGAGGAACTTCTCGCCTTCATCGCCGAAAGCGAAGGCAAGGTCGGCAAGCGTGAAATTGGCCGTGCCTTCGGCGTGCGTGGCGACGATCGCATTCCCCTCAAGCAAATGCTCAAGCAACTGGCTGATGAAGGCCTGATCGCCAAGCGCGAGGATGCCGGGCTCGCACCCGTTGGCAAATTGAAGCCGATCAGCATCATCGAGATCACCCATCGCGACATGGATGGCGATTTGATTGCCCGTCCCGTCGATTGGCCCGAAGACTCGGCACCACCCCAAATCGTCATCGCGCCCGATCCGCAAAAACCCGGACGCCGCGAACGTGACGCCGAACCTCCCGCAGGTGTCGGCGACCGCGTGCTCGCCAAGATGACGCCCAACACCGATGACAGCCACATCTATGCCTATGAAGCGCGCGTCATTCGCCTTGTCGGCAAGGGCGCTGAACGCATTCTCGGCCTCTTCCGGGCGAGCGCCCTTGGGGGCCGTCTCGTGCCCGTGGACAAGCGCGTGCGCAACGAGTTTGAAATCGGTGCGCATGATGTGAACGACGCGAGCGACGGCGATCTTGTCCTTGCCGAAACCATTCCCGGCAAGGGCCATGGCCGTCCCCGTGCCCGCATCCGTGAAATATTTGGCCGGAGCGATGATCCCCGCTCGATCAGCCTCATCGCCATTCATGCCCATGGCATTCCCGATGCCTTCCCGGATGAAACCTTGCGCGAGGCCGAAAGCATCGTGGCTGTCGGTCCGGAAGGCCGCGTCGATCTTCGCGACATCCCTCTCGTCACGATTGACCCGGTGGATGCCCGCGACCATGACGATGCTGTCTGGGCCGCCCCCGATGATGATCCGAGGAACGAAGGCGGCGTTGTCGTCATCGTCGCGATTGCCGACGTGGCGACCTATGTGCGTCGTGGCTCGCCCATGGACCGTGAAGCCCGCAAGCGCGGCAACTCGACCTACTTCCCCGATCGCGTTGTACCGATGCTCCCCGAGCGCATATCCAACGATCTCTGCTCGCTGCGCGAACTGGAAGATCGCCCCTGCCTCGCCGTGCGCATGGTGTTTGACGCCCATGGCAACAAGCGCAGCCACAAGTTCATGCGGGCGCTGATGCGCTCTGCCGCCAAGCTCAGCTACAAGCAGATGCAGCAGGCCATCGACGGACGACCGGATGAAAAAACCGGCCCGCTCGTCGCAACAGTGCTTCAGCCGCTCTGGGAGGCCTATCAGATCGTCGCCAGGGCGCGCGATGCGCGCGGACCCTTGGCGCTCGATTTGCCGGAATACAAGATCGACCTCGACAAGGATGGCAATCTCAAGGGCGTGCACATCGCCGAGAAGTTTGAATCCATGCGCCTCATTGAAGAGTTCATGATTCAGGCCAATGTCTGCGCGGCCGAAACTTCAGAAGAAAAACGCCGACCGGTAATCTATCGCGTCCATGATGCGCCCTCGCCCGAAAAACTCGTCGCGCTGTCTGATTTCCTCGCCACACTCAATATGAGCTTCGGCAAGGACAAGATCGTCAAACCATCAAGCTTCAATCGTGTGCTGCATGAAGTTCAGGACACCGAATACAGCCAGATGGTCAGCGATGTTGTCTTGCGCTCCCAGTCGCAGGCGATTTATGCCGCCGATAATATCGGTCACTTCGGTCTGAACCTGCGCCGCTACGCGCATTTCACTTCACCTATCCGCCGCTATGCCGATCTCGTCGTCCATCGCGCCCTGATCGCAGGCCTTGGATTTGGCGCCGATGGCCAGAGCGACGCCGAAGTTGCCGAGCTTGGTGACATTGCCGAACATATTTCGCTGACCGAACGCCGCTCGATGATTGCCGAGCGTGAATCAACCGATCGTTTCATCGCCCGCCATCTTGAAGCCAGCATCGGCGCCAGTTTTCAGGGCCGCATTGCGGGCGTCACGCGATTTGGTCTGTTTGTGAAGTTGCTTGAAACCGGCGCCGATGGTCTTGTGCCGATTGCCAATCTGGGATCGGAATATTTCCATCACGACGAAGCGGGCCACGCCCTCGTCGGCGAACGCTCCGGCCTCACCTATCGACTGGGCGATCCGGTGACCGTTCGGCTCGAAGAAGCCGTGCCAGTGACGGGCGGCCTGCGCTTTGAAATGCTTGAAGGCGGCAGCAAAGGCACACCGCATAAAGGGCCGCGTCCGCGATCAACGGGTGGCAGACCGGGTACGGGCGGCAAACGCGCACCGCTGAAACCCAAGACATCGCGCAGCCCCAAAGCCGACAAGACCCAAAAAACGGATGCCCGGACCGACACGTCTGCCGCCGAAAAGCCAAAGACCGCCAAGGCCAAAAAACCGGCCCGCAAATCCAACGCCAAGCGTCAAAACCAGATTTGATCGCCCGGTTGCCCCCATAACGCCGCCCGTGACACCTTCCGTGACGCCTCTGACGCGCGTCAACTCGCCACATTCTCATGCGAAGCAAAAGTATCAACTCTCTGCCCGAGTGTAATACCTACCTCCCTGCTCCGTTATTTCAGTGGTCACCACAAATGAGCCTTCCTGTCGCCATGTCAGAGCCCCGGACATTTTCTACGGACCTCCTTGATCGCTCCGTGGCCAAGGCAATGTGGCGCGGCTTCCGGCTCACTTGTCCGCAATGCGGCAAGGGCAAACTTTTCCGCACGTTTCTCAAGGCAACGCCGGACTGCACCCATTGCCATGCCGACCTGACACGGCATGAAGCCGATGATGCGCCGCCCTATTTCACCATCCTGATTGTCGGTCATATTGTCGTGCCGCTGATGCTCTATGTGGAGCTTGAATATCTCCCGCCCATCTGGATCCACATGACCATTTGGCCGAGCCTGACGCTGCTGCTGACGCTCTTTCTCTTGCCCCGCATCAAGGGGGCCGTGATCGGCTGGCAATGGGCGCTGCGCATGGCCGGATTCAGCCAGACTTCAGATATCTGATCGCCGGGCTGGACCTGCCGCGCCAACCGTTGCATCCTCCCGGTCAAAATGATCGCCTGCGGGAAGGAAATCTTATGGTGCAAGCCACCCCCCCACTTTTTGACCCGAAAAAATCCCGCGAAGCCGAATATCAGGAAGGTCCGGGCCGCGCTGTGCGCCCGCGCGATGCCGCCACGCTCATTCTTGTGCGCAATGACGGGCCAACGCCGCGCGTCCTGATGGGCCAGCGCCATGCCGACCACAAATTCATGCCCAACAAGTTCGTGTTTCCGGGCGGTCGTGTGGATGCTGCGGACAGTCGCGTCCGTCCGGCCCAGGATCTTCTTCCCCATGTCGAAACGCGCCTGATGCATCGTATGCGCGGCATGCCGACGCCCACGCGTGCCCGCGCGCTCGCCATGGCCGCCATTCGTGAAACATTTGAGGAAACCGGTCTCATCATTGGCCAGCCGGTGGAAACACCCGGCCATTCGCGTCACACCGAATGGGCCGAATATTTTGCGCAAGGCGTTTCGCCCTCGCTCACCGCGCTTGATTTTGTCGCGCGCGCCATCACGCCGCCCTATCGCACACGCCGTTTCGACACGCGTTTCTTTATCGCTGATGCAAGCACCATTCATGGCGATCCGGTCGCGACCTCCGGCTCCGGGGAATTGCAGGGTCTGCATTGGGTGACCATGGCGGATGCCCGCGATCTTGATCTGCCCAACATTACCCGTGTCGTGCTCGATGAAATTGATGAGCGGATGCGATTGCGTGAAGCTGAGCAAAAGCAGCGTCCCGTGCCTTTCATCTATTTCCGCCGGGGTCATTCGGTCCGCGACACAATCAAGGACTAGATGCATGACCCCGCCCGTTCGCAAAGCCGCACCGGTTAAGCCGCGCGATGCCGCCAGTCTTGTGCTTGTGGATCGTCGCGACGGCAAACCGCGCGTGCTCATGGGCAAGCGCCATTCGCGCATGGCCTTCGCGCCGGACGCTTTTGTATTTCCCGGCGGCAAACTTGATCCGGATGACTTCAAGGTGCAGCCCGCGACAGGCTTCAGCGCGCAAGCCCATCGTCTGATCGAAAACGATAAAGCTGCCAGGCCCATGGCGCAGGCGCTTGCCGTTGCCGCCATCCGCGAAACATTTGAGGAAACCGGTCTGCTCATCGCCGCGCCGGGTGACATCGGCACAACACCCGGCGCGGCCTGGGCGCATTTCCGGCACATGAATGTGGCGCCGCGTCTCGATGGACTGCATCTCGCCGCCCGCGCCATCACGCCGACAATCAGCCCGATCCGTTTTCACGCCCGCTTTTTTGTTGCCGACGCCCACTCAGCCACAGGCGAATTGCGCGGCAGTGGCGAGCTCGAAGAGCTTGGCTGGTACACGATTGAAGAGGCGCTGAAACTGCCCGTGATTGATGTGACGGCGTTTGTGCTGCGCGGTGTCGCCGAGGCCCGCTTCGTGCCCGAAGCGCGCGGCATTCCACTTTTCGGCTATCGCGGCGACCGCCCCATCATTCATGCGCGTCACAGGGCGCAAGCCTGATGCTCACCGCCGCTGACAAACGCCGTGGCATCATTGCCGCCATTGCCTGCCTGACGGTTGTCGGCATCGGCCTTGCCGCCGTCATGCCGCTACTTGCCCTGACCATGGATCGCATGGGCGTGCCCAGTGGCATGATCGGTTTCAATTCAGCCATGCCCGCGCTTGCAGGCATCGCGACGACGCCCCTGATACCCTCGCTCCTCAAGCGCTTCGGGACGCGCATCCTCCTGCTCGGCAGCATCATCGCCTCTGCTGCCTGCATGATGGCTTATTACCTGTTCCCCAATATCTGGCTCTGGTTCCCGATCCGCTTTCTCAATGGCGCGACGCTGACCCTGATTTTTGTCGTCAGCGAAACCTGGATCAATCAGCTCGCCGAGGATCATCTGCGCGGTCGCCTCATGGCGATCTATGCCACCGTGCTCTCCATCGGCTTTGCCACCGGGCCTTTCGTACTGATGTTTGCAGGCTCAGAGGGAATCTTGCCCTATGCCATCATCGCGGGCCTGTTGCTGCTCGCCTGCCTGCCTGTCCTGGCGGCGGGGCATTTTGTCGAAGAAAGCGAGCAGGACAGCGGACACGGCTTTGCGAGCTTCCTCTTCATCGCCCCCACAGCCACCTTTGCCGCCTTTACGTTCGGCATGCTGGAGGCCGGCTCCATGAATCTGCTGCCGCTTTATGGCCTGCGTGTCGGTCTGAGCGAGCAGGCAGCCGCCGCAGCCCTTTCCATTTTCGCGCTGGGCAATGTGCTCTGCCAGCTCCCTATCGGCTATATCGCCGACAAGATCGATCGCCGCCTGCTACTGGGACTTTGCGCAGGCTTTGGCGGCAGCCTGATCGCGCTCCTGCCTGTCTTTGCCGGGGGGCCGCTGTTCCTGCCCTCGATCTTCCTGATCGGCGGCACGGTGACCGGCCTCTACACCATCGGCCTGACCCTTCTGGGCCAGCGATTCTCCGGTCATGACCTTGGCGCCGCCAATTCCGCCTTCGTCATGATGTACAGCTTCGGTGCCCTGATCGGTCCGGCCAGCGGCGGCAATGCCATGCAATGGGCCGGTCCCCATGGCCTGCCCGCCTTTTTGGGTGCCGTCACCCTGCTCTATGCGGTTTTCGCCCTCTGGCGCTGGCGTCACCCGCCGAAACTGCCGGCAAGCCCAAGCCTTTAGCCCTGGCGGGGTTGACTTCGCGGCTGGCCTGAGTACTCTCCCGGCCAATCCGCACATCCGACGATTGCGCGAACATCATCCGTGGGCTTGGTACAAGTCCCCGAAACGACAGGGATTTCGCACCATGGCGAAGCCGACTTCGATCAAGATCAAGCTCGAAAGCACAGCTGGCACGGGCTATTTCTACGTCACAAAGAAAAACTCCCGCACCATGACGGAGAAATATGTGACCAAGAAATATGACCCCGTCGTGCGCAAGCATGTCGAGTTCAAGGAAACCAAGATCAAATAAGCAAAAGCAGGTCCCCGGACCTGCTTTTTCGTTGCTGGCTCTCATATCCCTGTCAGGGCGCGAACCGTTGCCATCGGCAAGAACATGCGCAATTGGTTTGATGGCAGGGATATAAATCCAAACCCGCTATAAATAGCCATGCGGCACTTGAGGCGTTCGGGATCGCCGCAATTGAGCACATCCAGCATCACCACAGCGATACCCAACACTTCAGCAGCGCGCGCAATGCGCTTGAGCGCATCAGCAAGCAGGACGCTGCCATAGACCTGACCGCTGAATTTCCGATCGCGGCCAATCATCGAAATATAGGCAGCCGGGATGTGACCATGCGCTGGCCGATTGCGCGCATATTTTTGCGGCAGGTCTGAAAAATCAACGGCATGGGCATTGATCGAATAAAAACCCATCACCTGACCATCCGCCGCAACCATCACAAAGAGCCGAATATTGTCGGCTTTGGCGAGCTTGTTAGCCGTCTTCTGGAAATAGTTATCGACCTGCGGAATGCCGCAAGAAAATGCCGTCCGATCATGTTTTTCAGGATCGAACGGCTCAATCACAAATGAGGCTGGTTCAGGCACAGCCACTATTACGAAACAACCGTTTCGTCGTGCCGCGCAAAAGCTGCACGAAGCGCCTCGGTCGGCGCCGCAGGATTTTCCAGCGCCGCGAAAAACGTCGCATGATCGACCGGCTGCAACAGGGTCCGTTCATGGGCCTCAATCGTGGCCATGGCAGCCTGATAGGCCGCGCTCATCGTGAAGACGGAGTCATCCACGCCTGATAGGGCCGCCGCCTTCTGAATGGCGCTCTTGATGCGTGGTTTCGTCCGAAAGTTCATTCGGGCCTCATTGCGCTCATCAATTGGCTGAGTCGCATCCAGAAATGACATCATGACAAATCCTCATCTCGTTTTCACACGCCTCTAACATGTACGCCCATGAAGCGTACGTTATCTCGTACAGGAAAGAGAAGGCAGCGTCAATGCCCCGTACGTCGCACAGATGTACGTACACGCGACAACCGAAACAAGTCAGTGACGTAAGAGAAAAATTGGCCGGCCGGGTGAATGCGGGAACCAGAGGAGGCCACTCCTTGCCCACGCCCGACCGGCCTGTCTCGCAGACCCGGGAGATGCGGCAAACCCGGGCACACACGAGAACCAGTCTCTGCCCCAGCCCCCCCTTGCGGACTGGCCGGTCGGCCCTCAGGCCGCGTGCGGCAGTGCCAATCTCAGGCGGTCATCCTAACACAACGCATGAGCAGCATAAAGTATCGTCCAAGCTTTATATGGCAAACTCATGAAATATAATGGAAAATCAAGGTTAATATCCGACCCGCAAAGCACGCGCCGCAGCAAGCATCGTCATCAGGATCACAAGCGAAAAGTCAGGCAGCTTCCGAAACCACGCGGTTGCGACCGTCGCGCTTGGCGCGATAAAGCGCATGGTCGGCGCGTTCGAGCAGCTTGGAGCCTGTATCACCCGGCCCCTCACTCACCCCGATACCGATACTGACCGTCACGGCCAGTTCCTTGCCATTGCCCAGGGCAAATGTCTTTTCGGCGATGCGCTGACGCAACCGCTCCGCCACCATCATGGCATAGGACGCATCCGTGTCCGGCATGATGACGACAAACTCCTCGCCCCCCAAACGGCAGGCGATATCCACGCCGCGCACATTCTGACCGATGCGCAGTGAAAACGCCTTGAGCACCGTGTCACCCGCGGCATGGCCATAGGTGTCGTTCACCGACTTGAAGTGGTCAATATCGAACAGCAGCAGCGAGACCTGCTTGGCCGAGGCCGCCGCTTCTTCCATCATCGAACCAAGATGGCTTTCCATGTAACGACGGTTATACAGCCCCGTCAGACCATCGGTCACGGCCAGCTCCAGCCCCTGCTGGAACTTGTCGCGCAGATAGTCCTGATAGCGTTTGCGGCGCAGTTGCGTGCGGCAACGCGCCACCAGTTCGTTGCGCTCCACCGGGCGCAGCAGATAATCATTCACGCCCATATCCAGCGCCCGGACGAGGCGAGCCATGTCGCCCTCTTCCACCAGCGCCAGAATGGGTGTCTGCCGCGTCGCTTCCAGCGAGCGGAGCTGCGAGCACAGCCGCAAACCATCTGCATTTTGCAGCGACAGGCTGACAATGTGGAGGTCATAATCGCCCATGCTGGCAAGCTGCATCAGCTCCTCGGGCGTTTCGGCAATGGTAATATTATGCTCGATCGCCAGTGTTTCGCTGACGCGCTTGAGCGAGGCCGGACGATCATCGATCACCAGAATGCGGCCCGGCGCATTGAGCAGGAGCTTTTCTTCCTGCACGCCAAGCGCCCCGATGCGATGCCCTGTGGCTTCGCGCATGCGCAGCTCATCGGTCATCATTTTCAGGCGCACCAGACTGCGCACCCGGGCAAAAAGCGCCAGATCATTCAGCGGCTTGGTCAGGAAATCATCGGCACCGGCCTCAAGCCCGTTCACACGGTCCGCAGGCTGGTCAAGCGCCGTCACCATCACGACAGGAATATGCTCGGTCGAAGGCTGCGCCTTGAGCCGGCGGCAGACTTCAAAACCGTCCATCCCCGGCATCATGACGTCGAGCAGAATGATGTCTGGCTGTTGTGCCGTGGCGATGTTGATCGCTTCCGGGCCATTGCTTGCCATCAGCACGCCGAAATATTCGGCGGTCAGCTTGGCGTCCAACAGCTTCAGATTGGCGGGAACATCGTCAACAATGAGAACCCTGGCGGTCAAGGCACACTCCTTAACCCAGGAAACGCTGGACCGTCTCCAGAAACTGCGTCACCGAGATGGGCTTCGAGATGTAAGCCTCGCAACCACCTTCACGGATTTTTTCCTCGTCGCCCTTCATGGCAAAAGCCGTGACAGCGACAACAGGAATGGAACGCAGACTATCGTCTTCCTTGATCCACTTGGTCACTTCCAGACCGGATACTTCAGGAAGCTGGATATCCATGAGAATGAGGTCAGGACGGTTCGTGCGCGCAATTTCAAGCGCCTCGATGCCATCACGTGTCTGAAGCGTCTCATATCCATGAGCATCAAGAAGATCATGAAAGAGCTTCATGTTGAGCTCATTGTCCTCAACGATCAGGACTTTTTTAGACATTGCGTCCATTGCTCCAGAACTCCACTTTGGTCGGGCTCTTACCCCGTCGGATCCATGCCCGTCCGCACCGGTTGGCCGATTCTCGGCTGCATGGGCACCATATGACCTGAATATCCTTAACTAAGTCTTTAACGCCGCCCTGTGGCACCAGCATTTCACTTCAATCGCGGACTATGCTTAATGTCTCCTTCCTCATTTGAAGCAAATGACATCTCGGAATCGGAAAATGAACAGGGAAAGCGCCGAAATCATCGCCATTCAGGGCCTTGCCTTTCTGGCTGCCGATGACGATTTGATGGGGGCCTTCCTTGATCTGTCGGGGCTGGATCCTGCCGGATTGCGCGCCCGCTTGTCCGAGCCCGCCTTTCTCGTTGCCGTGCTTGATTTCATTCTGGCGGAAGACGCACGCGTTCTGACCTTCTGCGAGGCGGCAGAACTCAAACCGAACATGCCGGGCGAAGCGCGACGCGCGATTCCCGGCGGCGAAGATATCGAATGGACGTGAGGCGGCACTGCCCCTGTCCCAACCGAATCCGAAATGAGAAGCACGCCATGAGCGATAACAAGGATAAAAGCCCCGCAGCCTTTTGGGCCGATCAGGATCCTCACTTTATTGACGATCAGGTGCTGCCCCAGCTTGCCGAGCTCAATCTCGTACCCGGTCGCCCGCTCATCATTTCCGATGCGGATGAAGTGCTCGTCAAATTCATTTCCGGTCTGGAAACCTGGCTCGATACGCGCGGCCTTTGGCTCAATCTTCAGAGCTTCATGCTGACCGGCAATATCCGCGACAAGGAAACCGATGACCCCTTGCCCGCTGCCGCCATGCCCCAGCTCATGGAAGATTTTTTTGCGGACCATACACATCATCTTCACGCCGTTGATGGCGCCGCGGATGCGTTGAACGCCCTCTCGGAACAGGCGCAGATTGTCGTGCTGTCAAACATCCCCATCAGCCAGCGTGGCGCCCGCGCCAAAAGCCTGGCCGCACAGGGCATGGATTATCCGGTGATTGCCAATAAGGGCTTGAAGGGCGGCCCGGTTCGGCATCTCGCTGCGCTCGTCAATGCGCCCGTCTTCTTTCTTGATGACATCCCGCACAACATCACTTCCGTCGCCAAGGCGCATGAACCGACCCACCGTTTGCATTTCATCGCCGATGAGCGCCTCGCCAAGCTCATCACGCCCGCGCAAGACAGCCATTTCTACACCACCAAATGGACCGAAGCGCGCCGCTATATCGAAGAACGCTTGGCCGAGGAAGGCTTTTAAGGCCCCGCAAGGAACCATCCCATGAACAGCGAAGCGACGCCGGGATTTTGCCGGGACTGCTTCACCCCCGTTGAGCCGGGTGCGACGCGCTGCCCGGCCTGTCACAAACCGCGCCTTGTCTTCCATCCCGAACTGCATGAGCTTGCTGTCGCGCATATGGATTGCGACGCTTTTTACGCTGCCGTTGAAAAGCGCGACAATCCCGAATTGCGCGACAAGCCCCTCATCATTGGCGGCGGCACGCGTGGCGTTGTCTCCACCTGCTGCTACATCGCGCGCACGCATGGCGTGCGCTCCGCCATGCCCATGTTCAAGGCGCTGAAAGCCTGCCCGCAAGCCGTTGTCATACGGCCGGACATGGAAAAATACGTGAAAGTCGGTTCAGAAGTCCGTGCCCTCATGCGCGAATTGACGCCGCTCGTCGAGCCTGTCTCGATTGATGAAGCCTTTCTCGATTTATCCGGCACGCAAAAATTGCATCGCGCCAGTCCGGCGCTGAGCATGGCAAAACTCGCCGCCCGCATCGAAAGTGAAATCGGCATCACTGTGTCGGTCGGCCTGAGCTACAACAAGTTTCTCGCCAAGATTGCTTCCGATCTCGACAAGCCGCGCGGCTTTTCCATCATCGGCAAAGCTGAAGCGCCGGGATTTCTTGCCAAACAACCCGTCTCGAAAATCTGGGGTGTGGGCGCGGCGCTCGAAGCCAGGCTCGCCAAGGCAGGCATCACCCGCATCGCGCAGCTTCAAGTCATGGAAGAAGCCGATCTCATGGCGCGCTATGGCAGCATGGGCAATCGTCTCTATCGTCTGTCACGCGGCCTGGATGCGCGAGATGTCGTTTCCGGGCACGAAACCAGGAGCGTCTCGTCGGAAACAACATTCAACACGGATATTTCAGACGCCGACGAACTCGACACGCGGCTCTGGCCGCTCTGCGAAAAAGTCGCCGCCCGTGCCAAAGCGCAAGGACTGGCCGGCCAAACCATCGTGCTGAAACTCAAAACGGCCGATTTCAAATCCCGCACCCGCAGCCAGACGCTGCACGATGCCACACAGCTTGCCGAAGTGATCTATCGCATTGCCGCGCCGCTCCTCGCCCGCGAAGCCGATGGCACGCCCTTCCGCCTCATTGGCGTCGGTCTCTCGCAGATTGTTGAGGCGGATATGGCCGATCCGCTCGACATGCTCGACGCGAGCGCCAATCGTCGCGCTACCGCCGAACGCGCCATGGACAAATTGCGCGCCCGCTTTGGCGACGCCTCCATCGTCAAGGGGCGCACCCTGCGCCCGCGCGAAAAGAAATAAAGCCGCGCACGGGTGCTAGCAGTCACCAGGCTTGAAATATTCAACTTCGCTCAAATGGCCCCCCATATCGACATCGTCATAATGAAAGACGACATCGCTGGAAACGCCATTGGGAAACAGCCGGAACCCCATCTCGAAACTCGGCGTGCCTTCCGGATTGTCCGGGTCGAAATAGCTCAGATGCACAGGCCATGAGGTCAGTTCCTTCAATGCCTGCACCTTGGAACCGCTGAGTCTGGTTTTGCCAATATCAGCTTTCGTGGAAGCTGCGCCGATAAACGCCGTCACATCGCTCGCCGTGAGGTCGGTGCCATCAAAAAGAGCGGCCGTGAAACTTCTTTTGCCCGCCAGAGCCGCGTCCAGCAATGCAAAGTTATAAGCGGTTGGAAACAGCACATTGGCAGGCAGGGTTTTCGGCTCGCCACCCTCTTCGGTCACGGTGATAATGCCGGTCTTCGGGTCGCGCGTCGCCACGCCGCCGCCCTGATCGCTCACCGCGCCATTGGCATATTCAAGTCGCTCATAGTGAAACTCATGCGCGTCAGCCGCCTCCCATGTGCTCAGTCGCACATCGCTGGAAATGCCCTGCCCGCTTTCACCCATCATCACGGTGACAATGCGCTGTTCCATCGTATAGCCGCCACAGGCCGGTCCGCCGCGCCAATCCGCCACCATGCGCCCCGACAGGCTGACGATGTCGCTTGCCACATCCTGACGGGCGAGACTGAAATCATAAACAGCGCGATGCATCCGGCTTTGCGTCAGGGCGCTGGCCGCGCCATCGCCTGCCATGCCAAGTTGGGCCAGCATGACAAAACCCATGCCAAGGGGCCTGCGCCAGCCGCTCAGGCCCTTTCCTTTTCGCTGAACCAGATGCATCAAAGTAAAATCCCGAAAACAAGTCACCTTTTGTGACATTACATCATCAGGTAAACCAATCCTCTAAGCAAACCAGCCAATCGAGGCCCGACTATGTCCCGCCCCCGTCTGCTCATCACCCGTCAGTTGCCAGAAGCCGTGGAAGCGCGTGCCGCCCGCTCGTTTGACGTCGAGTTCAACCACTCAGGCGCGGTCTGGGATCGGGCGACCCTGCTTGAAAAGGCTCAAAACAAGGATGCCCTGCTCGTTACGGTGACAGACAGGCTGGATGCCGCCACCATCGCCGCCCTGCCACAAAGCATCCGCATGATGGCGACATTTTCCGTGGGTTATGACCATATCGACATGACGGCGGCGCGAAAGCGCGGCCTGCCCGTCAGCAACACACCCGATGTATTGACCGACGCGACGGCGGAAATCGCCATTCTGCTAATGCTGGGGGCCGCCCGTGGCGCGACCACAGGTGCCGCCGCCATTCGCGACGCCACCTGGTCGAGCTGGGCTCCCACAGGGATGCTCGGCATTCAGGTCACGGGCAAGCGTCTCGGCATTCTGGGACTGGGCCGTATCGGTCAGGCTGTGGCGCGTCGCGCCCGTGCCTTCGACATGGAAATCCATTACCACAATCGCAAGCGGCTCAGCCCGCAAACCGAGGCTGGTGCCATCTGGCATGACACTGCCGAAAGCCTGTTTGCCGTGAGTGATGTACTCACGATCCATTGCGCCTCCACAACTGAGACACGCGGTCTCGTCAGTGCCGCCCGCCTCGCCCTGATGCCGGATGAAGCCGTGCTGGTCAACACGGCACGCGGCGATATCGTCGATGATGACGCGCTGATTGCCGCGCTCAAGGCCGGGCGTCCTGCCGCCGCCGGACTCGATGTCTTCAATGGCGAACCCAACATCCATCCCGGCTACAGAACGCTTCCGAATGCGTTTCTGCTGCCCCATCTCGGCAGCGCCACGCGGGCGACACGTGAGGCCATGGGCTTTAAGGCGCTGGACAATCTGGAAGCCCTTTTCGCCGGACGCCCCCTGCCAGACCCGGTCTGATCGGCCCGGCAAAAATTACCCGATTGCCAACAGATGTCGCACATTTCTGCCGGGCGCGGGTATCCGTCTTTCCTCATATCTCATTGTTTCCAAAGGATATTTTCTGACGTAATTTGCGGCACGCGCATTGCAGTATCTTCCCTGAAACAACGGAATCCATGTGAGGCCATATGCGCCGGACACGCGTTATCGACGAGGATTTTACGCCATCCAAAGAGGGTGCCATCCCCGAGATGGACCCGCTGACGCACAAGTTTCGCCGCGAACTGAACAAATGTCTCGCCTCGCCTGCCAGCGAAAAAATCCGCCTGGCCAAGCTCGCTCTCGACTTTGCCCGCGAAACCGAGGAACGCATCCTTGAACTCAACCAGCGTGTCAGCGCGCTGGAAGCGTTGTCGCAAACCGATGAACTGACCGGCCTGCTCAATCGTCGCGGCTTCCGGCAGGTGCTCGAACGCAATCTGCGCGCCTCGGCGCGCTACGGCGAAACCGGGCTGCTGGCCTATATCGATCTTGATGGCTTCAAATCGATCAATGACGAATATGGTCACGCCGCTGGCGACGAGATTCTGTGCGCCGTATCAAAACTGCTGCAAAAGAATGTCCGCTCGACTGACTATGCCGCAAGGCTGGGTGGCGATGAGTTTGCCATTCTCTTTGTCCGCGCCGATCTTCTGCCCGCGCGTGAGCGTGCCCGCGAGATCGCGAAGGCCGTGAACAAGATCACGATGAAACGCCCTGAAGGGAAAATCTCGGTGCGTGCCAGCCTCGGCGTCGCAACATATGATGGCGAAACGGAATGCGCCGCCCTGTTGGAGCGAGCTGATCGCGCCATGTATCTCAACAAGAAGAGCGCCACGCGCCGCAACTGGCACCTGCCGCTGAACGGATAAAACCGTCATTGCGAAGCGCAACGGCCCCTCGATGCCCGGATCAAGTCCGGGCCTGACACTGAAAATATAAACAGGATCGATAAACCGTCATGGCCCGCTTCATGCGGGCCATCCACGTCTTCTTTCCTGTCATCCCGGCCCCTGTCCGCAATCCAGAGCCGCCCCCGTTGAATGCGACGCCCTCGATGCCCGGATCAAGTCCGGGCCTGACACTGAAAATATAAACAGGATCGATAAACCGTCATGGCCCGCTTCATGCGGGCCATCCACGTCTTCTTTCCTGTCATCCCGGCCCCTGTCCGCAATCCAGAGCCGCCCCCGTTGAATGCGACGCCCTCGATGCCCGGATCAAGTCCGGGCCTGACACTGAAAATATAAACAGGATCGATAAACCGTCATGGCCCGCTTCATGCGGGCCATCCACGTCTTGCGGGTTGTCATGGCGAGCGAAGCATCCATAAATGCTTACACCAGCGCCACGCCAGCCGGTTGCTGCTGCGTGATGCAATGGATCGATCCGCCGCCTTGCGCGATCTCCATGGCCGGCACCGGCACCACGACGCGGTCGGGAAAAACCGCCGCCAATATCTCGGCAGCCTTGCCATCATTCGGGTCATCATAGGTCGGCATCACAAGGCCGCCATTGGCGATATAGAAATTGATATAGGACGTGCAAAGTCGGCGTCCGTCCGGTCGGCGAAACTGATGCGCGGGTTGGGGCACTTCAATGATTTCGAGCCTCTGTCCCTGCGCATCCCGCGCCATTTCCAGCCGCATGCGATTATCCTGCATCCGGGCAAAATTGGCGTCGCGCTTGTCCTGCGGCATATTGAGCAAGACGCGCCCCGCCCCGGCAAAACAGGCAATCATGTCGACATGCCCGTCTGTCTCGTCATCCTCGAGGCCGCGATCGAGCCATATGATCCGCCGCACACCGAGATAAAGCGCCAGCCGTTCCTCGATCTGCTGGCGCGACAACTCCGGATTGCGATTTTCATTCAGCAGGCATTCTTCCGTCGTCATCAGCGTGCCATAGCCATCAACGCTGATCGACCCGCCTTCAAGGATCATCGGACCTTGATAGGTGCGCATCTTGAGATGCTTCAATATCTCGCCGCCAACTTTCTGATCATTGGCATAGCCGTGATACTGGTTGCCCCAGGCGTTGAACCGCCAATGCACGCCAGCCACCCCGCCCTTGCCATCAGTGACGAAGATCGGCCCGCTGTCGCGCGCCCATGAATCGTCAATCCTGATCGGCAAAATCCCGATATCGCGGCCGCAGGCGAGCCTTGCCTGCGCTTCATCTTCCGGTCGGCAGACAATCGTCACCGGCTCGAATTGTGCAATGGCACGCGCCACGCTCGCATAGGCACCATAAACCTGCATCAGGCGCTCGCCCCAGGCCTCACTGCGGCAGGGCCACTGCATCCAGCAGCCTGCATGTGGCTCCCATTCGGCAGGCATGAACAGCCCGTCATCAACCGGTGCTTTTGACGTGTTTTGCATGCTGGTCTCCGGGCTCTTCACCGCTATCTTCATTCAGGCTAGGTATAGAGACTTCGCACAGCGCCCGCAAAATCAAGAGACGAGGAATAATGGCATGTCACGCATTGAAAATCGCCTCAAGGAACTGGGACTGACATTGCCAACCCCTGCCATACCCGTCGCCAATTACGTGCCCTATGTCATCACGGGCAATCTTGTGTTCATTTCCGGTCAGGGCCCTTCAGGCCCCAAGGGTCTGGAATATATCGGCAAGCTCGGCAAGGAACAGGACATTGAGGCTGGCCGCGCCGCCGCGCGTCTCACCTGTCTCAATCTCATTGCCCAAGTCAAGGCCGCCTGTGGCGGCGATCTCGACCGTGTCAAACGCTGCGTCAAGCTTCTCGGCTTCGTCAACGCAACACCCGATTTCGATCAGCAACCCGCCGTCATCAATGGGGCGTCCGATATGCTGGTCGAAATCTTTGGCGAGGCCGGACGCCATGCCCGCTCCGCTGTCAGCGCCACCAGCCTCCCTTTCGGCATGAGTGTCGAAATCGAAGCCATTTTTGAAATCGCGTGATGCACACTGCCCATGGATGACAGCGCCTCGCCCATCCTCCGCGTGATCCATGACCTTGCCGAGGTCAGGGCAGAGACATGGAACAGTGTCGCCAATCCGGCAGGCGATATCTCAAATCCGTTTCTCTCGCACGCCTTCCTCAATGCGCTGGAAGAAAGCGGATCGGCCACGCGCAAGACCGGCTGGATGCCCTATCATCTGCTGCTCGAAACATCCGATGGCGGGCAACTGCTCGGCGCCATGCCGATGTATTTGAAAAGCCATAGCCGCGGCGAATATGTCTTCGATCATGGCTGGGCGGATGCCTTCGAGCGCGCGGGCGGCCATTATTATCCCAAGCTGCAAGTCAGCGTGCCCTTCACGCCGGCAACCGGTCCTCGCCTCCTGACGCGTCCCGGCGCCGAGCGGCTTGACCATCAGGCGAGCCTTGCCGCCGGTGCCGTGGAAGTCGCCAAACGCCTTGGCGTCTCCTCGCTTCACATCACGTTTCTGCCCCAGTCCCAAAGCGCCTTGCTGACCCGGATCGGCTTTCTTCAACGCACCGATCAGCAGTTTCACTGGCACAATCAGGGCTATCGTCATTTCGACGATTTTCTCGACAGCCTCGCCTCGCGCAAACGCAAGATGATCCGCAAGGAGCGCGAACGCGCCGTCGAACATGGCGTGACCATCGAGCGTCTCAGCGGCAGCGATATCACCGAAGCGCATTGGGACGCGTTCTTCACTTTTTACATGGATACGGGCAACCGCAAATGGGGCAGCCCCTATCTGACACGAACATTCTTCAGTCTGATCGGCGAGCGCATGCCGAAGGATATTCTGCTCGTCATGGCCAGGCGCGATGGGCGCTATATCGCAGGTGCCATCAACTTCATCGGCGGCGACGCGCTTTACGGCCGCAACTGGGGCGCGATCGAGCACCATCCCTATCTGCATTTTGAATGCTGCTACTATCAGGCCATCGATTTTGCCATCGAGCGCGGGCTGGCCCGTGTCGAAGCCGGCGCCCAGGGCGAACACAAGCTTGCCCGCGGCTACCTGCCCGCCATGACCTTTAGTGCCCATTGGATCGCCAATGAGAGCTTTCATGAAGCTGTCGCACAATATCTGGCGCGTGAACGCGCCAACGTCGATCATGACATCGCGCTTCTGAGCGAATATTCTCCCTTCAAGCACCAATCAGCCGAACAGCCCCAGGAAGATGAGTTCTGAGCCATGGCCTATGACAACAACAATGTCTTTGCGAAGATTCTGCGCGGTGAAATGCCCGCCTTCAAAGTCCATGAAGACGACATGACGCTCGCCTTCATGGATGTGATGCCGCAAACTGAAGGTCACACACTGGTCATCCCGAAATATGCCGCCGAAAATCTCTTCGAGATCGATCAGGCCTATCTCGCGGCCATGGCCGTGACGACGCAGAAAGTCGCCCGCGCCGTCAAGCAGGCATTCAACGCGCCGGGCATCATGATCGCCCAGCTCAATGGCTCAGCCGCAGGCCAGACGGTGTTTCACATCCACACGCACATCATCCCGCGCGCGCAAGGCATCGACATGAAACTTCATGCCCGTGCCATGGCTGATTTTGAAATCCTGAAACAGCATGCCGAGCGCATCAAGGCAGCGCTGGTTTAGGTCGCCGCTGTCATCCCGGTCCCTGTCCGCAATCCAGAGCCGCACCCGTTGAATGCGACGCCCTCGATGCCCGGATCAAGTCCGCGCCTGACACCGAAAATATAAACAGGATCGATAAAACGTCATGGCCCGCTTCATGCGGGCCATCCACGTCTTCTTTCCTGTCATCCCGGCCCCTGTCCGCAATCCAGAGCCGCACCCGTTGAATGCGACGCCCTGGATGCCCGGATCAAGTCCGCGCCTGACACCGATTAAAAATAAACCCTAGGATCGATAAGCCGTCATGGCCCGCTTCATGCGGGCCATCCACGTCTTCTTTCCTGTCATTCCGGTCCCTGTCCGCAATCCAGAACCGCACCCGTTGAATGCGACGCCCTGGATGCCCGGATCAAGTCCGGGCCTGACACCGATTAAAAATACGCCCTAAATACAAAACGTCATGGCCCGCTTCATGCGGGCCATCCACGTCTTCTTTCCTGTCATCCCGGCCCCTGTCCGCAATCCAGAGCCGCACCCGTTGAATGCGACGCCCTGGATGCCCGGATCAAGTCCGGGCATGACACCGATTAAAAATACGCCCTAAATACAAAACGTCATGGCCCGCTTCATGCGGGCCATCCACGTCTTCTTTCCTGTCATCCCGGTCCCTGTCCGCAATCCAGAGCCGCACCCGTTGAATGCGACGCCCTGGATGCCCGGATCAAGTCCGGGCATGACACTGAAAATATAAACAGGATCGATAAACCGTCATGGCCCGCTTCATGCGGGCCATCCACGTCTTCTTTCCTGTCATCCCGGTCCCTGTCCGCAATCCAGAGCCGTACCCGTTGAATGCGACGCCCTGGATGCCCGGATCAAGTCCGGGCCTGACACCGAAAATATAAACAGGATCGATAAACCGTCATGGCCCGCTTCATGCGGGCCATCCACGTCTTCTTTCCTGTCATTCCGGTCCCTGTCCGCAATCCAGAGCCACACCCGTTGAATGCGACGCCCTCGATGCCCGGATCAAGTCCGCGCCTGACACCGAAAATATAAACAGGATCGATAAAACGTCATGGCCCGCTTCATGCGGGCCATCCACGTCTTCACGCACCCATATAGAAGCAGCAGAGCTTGTTGCCATCCAGATCGCGGAAATAGGCACCGTAAAAATTGCCGCCACGCAGGCCCGGCGCGCCTTCATCCTTGCTGCCGAGCGACATCGCCTTGGCGTGAATCTCGTCCACTGCCGCACGCGACTTCATGGCCAGCGCCACCATATTGCCATTGCCGACAGTCGCCGGATTGCCATCAAAGGGTCTGGCAACAGCGAGCATCGCACCCTGCCCGTTTGACCAGCCGATGAAACGGTCACCATCTTCCATAGCGCGTTTGGCGCCCACAACGCTCAACAAGTCATCGTAATATTTCGCCGCCTTCACACGGTCATTGCTGCCCAGAGTCACATAGCCAATCATCTTTTCTCTCCCCGTTATTTTTTAAGGATTACAGTCTACACGGAAAAGGCCATGGGGTCTGAACCTCATGGCCATTCCAGTTTCGTTGATAAGCAACTAATCGACGAGCAAGGGTACCTTCGGCACCGAGCCGCCACCACTATCGGGATTGCTGCCGCCCTTGCGCGAGCCGGGCTTGCGGGGCGGGGCGGGTGTGCGTGGCGCTGCCGCCTCGACATCGAAGGTCAGCTTGTCATCGCTGACTGCCACAACCACATGACCACCCTTCACCAGACGCCCGAACAGCACTTCATCGGCCAGCGGCTTCTTGATGTTCTCCTGAATGACGCGTGCCAGTGGCCGCGCGCCCATGAGTTCATCATAGCCACGCCTGGCAATCCAGGCATTGGCTTCCGGCGTCAGCTCGATCGTCACATGACGGTCGGCGAGCTGCGCTTCAAGCTGAAGCACGAACTTCTCGACAACCTGCGCAATCACCGCCGCCGGCAAATGACCGAAGGGAATGACCGCATCAAGCCGGTTGCGGAACTCTGGCGTGAAGAGCTTCTTGATCGCATCTTCATCCTCGCCCTCGCGCTTGGTGCGCCCGAAGCCGATCGGCAGCCTGGACATATCCTGGGCGCCCGCATTCGTCGTCATGATGAGCACGACATTGCGGAAGTCGATCTTCTTGCCGTTATGGTCGGTCAGCTTGCCGTGATCCATGACCTGCAACAGGATGTTGAAGAGATCGGGATGCGCTTTCTCGATTTCATCGAGCAGCAACACGCAATGCGGATGCTGGTCCACGCCATCGGTGAGCAAGCCGCCCTGATCGAAACCGACATAGCCGGGCGGCGCACCGATGAGGCGCGACACCGTGTGCCGTTCCATATATTCCGACATGTCGAAACGCAGCATCTCGACACCCATGATATTGGCGAGCTGCTTGGCAACTTCGGTTTTGCCAACGCCCGTGGGGCCCGAGAAGAGATAGCTGCCAATCGGCTTTTCAGCTTCGCGCAAACCGGCGCGGGCGAGCTTGATCGATGCGGCCAGCGCATCAATCGCGCCGTCCTGACCAAACACCACGCGCTTGAGATCGGAACCCAGATCCTTGAGCTTTTCCGTGTCGCTCTTGGAAACCGACTTTGGCGGAATGCGCGCCATCGTCGCAATCACACCTTCAATCTCGGTGACGCCAATCACCTTCTTGCGGCGCGATTCCGTCACCAGCATTTGCGACGCGCCCGCTTCGTCGATCACATCAATCGCCTTGTCGGGCAACTTGCGGTCATGCATGTACTTGGCCGACAGATCAACCGCCGCCTTGATCGCATCATTGGTGTAGCGGACCTTGTGGAAGTCCTCGAAATAAGGCTTGAGCCCTTTCAAAATCTTGATGGCATCGGGCACGGAGGGCTCGGCCACGTCGATCTTCTGGAACCGGCGCACAAGCGCACGATCCTTTTCAAAGTGCTGGCGATATTCCTTGTAGGTGGTCGAGCCGATGCAGCGCAGCGTGCCGCTGGCCAGCGCCGGCTTGAGCAGGTTCGAGGCATCCATCGCCCCGCCGCTGGTTGCGCCCGCGCCGATCACCGTGTGGATTTCGTCAATGAACATGACCGCGCCCGGATAGGCTTCCAGTTCCTTGATCACCGCCTTGATGCGCTCTTCAAAGTCGCCGCGATAGCGCGTACCGGCAAGCAGTGTTCCCATATCGAGCGAGAAGATCGTGGCATTGAGCAACACCTCGGGCACTTCGCCCTTGACGATGCGCCGCGCCAGACCTTCGGCAATCGCCGTTTTGCCAACGCCCGGATCACCCACATAAAGCGGATTGTTCTTGGAGCGGCGGCACAGGATCTGGATCGTGCGATCCACTTCCTTTTCACGCCCGATCAGCGGATCGATCTTGCCCGCCTTGGCCTTGTCATTGAGGTTGACGCAATAGGCGTCCAGCGCCTCGCTCGTCGCGCGCTCCTTGCTGCGCGGCTTCTCGCGGGTTTCGCTGTCTTCTTCATTCGTGCCGCGCACAGGCCGCGCCTCGCCCATATCGGGCCGCTTGGCAATGCCATGGCTGATGTAATTGACGGCGTCATAGCGCGTCATCTCCTGCTCCTGCAGGAAATAGGCGGCATGGCTTTCACGCTCGGCAAACATCGCCACCAGCACATTGGCGCCCGTCACTTCTTCCCGGCCCGATGACTGCACATGAATGACAGCGCGCTGGATCACGCGCTGAAAACCAGCCGTCGGTTTTGAGTCTTCGCCATCATTGACGACCAGACTGGACAGCTCATTGTCGATGTAATTGTTGAGTTGCGAACGCAACAGCTCCAGATCGACATTGCAGGCCCGCATCACGGCAGAGGCATCCGGATCGTCGATCAGTGACAGGAGCAGATGCTCAAGCGTCGCAAATTCGTGGTTGCGGTCATTCGCAAGCGCCAAAGCGCGGTGAAGGCCATCCTCGAGACTCGTAGAAAACGTCGGCACTAGAGACCTTCCCTTCTGCTGAACTACAGCCTAGACGCGCTACTCTCTTTCCATCGTGCATTGCAGCGGATGCTGGTGCTGCCTTGCAAAGTCCATCACCAGCGTCACCTTGGTCTCTGCCACCTCATATGTATAGAGGCCGCAGATACCGACTCCATGCTGATGCACATGGAGCATGATCTGGGTCGCGTCTTCGCGCCCCTTGTTGAAAAACCGCTCCAACACATGAATGACGAACTCCATCGGCGTGTAGTCATCATTCAGAAGGAGAACCTTGTAGAGCGAAGGCTTCTTGGTTTTGGGTCGGGTCTTGGTGATGAGACCGGTGTTCACACCGCCATCATCGTCATCCCCGCGCCTGGTATCGTCCGCCATTCGAGGTCCTGTCGGTTCACGCTGGCCTGCTCCGCCTCCCACGTGACAAACGGGGGCGCAGCCAGACGCCGTCTCAATTGTTTGTGCCGGAATTCCTTTCTCAAGAGAACGAGGTCTTGTCGCAAGAAATCTTCCAGGCGGCACCGCCGCGCTCACTATTACATAGTGGAACGTCGCCAATTTCAAAGGTCCAATGCAGTCAATCAGATGAAGTTTCCACTTCAGGCGAGTCCGGCTGGCCGCAAGCTCGACGGGAGGGTCTCAAGCCAGGCATTTGCATCATTCGCTCAGCGGCACCCGGCGGGACGCCAGCCCCGCCCGATTGACGCAGAAGCAGCGCCAGAAAGCGGCTTGCCCCTTTCCCGAACGGACTCAAGCAGGTTAACAAAATCCTAATTTCGTTAATTAATTGGTAATCACTTGCCCTTACAGTCATAAAATCAGCCAAATATCCGGAATAACTCCGGTTTTTGGTCTGTTTCGCACCTGCGGGGGCTTCGCAAACTGTGTTCCCTTAGTTACACTTCCAGGGGAAATGCGTGAGGCGGTGGTCCGTGGGGGTATGGGTCACGCGTATTCGGGGGTCTCGACAAAATGGCAGAAATGGCGCGCGCACCCGTTTTGGGCCGTCTGACATCAGCGATTCGTGCCGCTGGCAATGCCGTTGGCCTTGGTCTGCTCCTCCTCGCGCTCACCCTGTTTCAGTCCCTGCCCGCCGCTGCCAAACCCCGCGAAGCGGCCCTCGTGATGGACGCCTATAGCGGCAAGATTCTCTATTCCGACAATGCTGACGCGCAGTGCTATCCCGCCTCGCTCACCAAGGTCATGACCCTTTACCTCCTGTTTGAGCGCCTTGAATCCGGCAAGATCAAACTCTCGACCCGCATTCCGATTTCCCCGCACGCCGCCAATCAGGCGCCCTCGCGCCTCGGCCTCAAACCCGGCGAAACCATCCGCGTGGAAGACGCCATCCTCGCGCTTGTCACCAAATCCGCCAACGACATTGCCGTGGCTGTCGCTGAATATGTCGGCGGCTCCGAAACGACTTTCGCCTCGCGCATGACGTCCAAGGCGCGCGCCATCGGCATGAGCCGCACCAAGTTCATGAATGCCTCGGGCCTGCCCAATCGCGCCCAGGTCACAACGGCGCGCGACATGGCCACGCTCGCCAAGCGCATCCGCGAAGATTTCCCGACCTATTATCGCTATTTCAGCACCCAGAATTTCGTCTGGGAAGGCCGCTCGATCCGCAATCATAACCGTCTGCTGGGCCGCTATGCCGGTGTCACGGGTCTCAAGACCGGCTTTACGGATGCTTCGGGTTTCAATTTGACAGCCGTTGTCGAACGCGACAACAAATGGCTGATTGGCGTTGTCATGGGTGGCAAGACCGCGCGCGCGCGCGACAAGCATATGGTGCAGATTCTTGATCGCGCCTTCCCCACCGCCATCGCCAGAAATGGTATCGGTGCGTCCAATATCCAGCTTGCCTCGGTCAATACCGCGCCCATGCCGGTCACCAAACCAGCCGATCTGACGGTTGATGATCGTCGCGCCATGACGGCACTGCTGAGTACAACGGATGAGCAGGATCCCGACGAAGAATCCTATGAAGCGTCGGCAACCGCAAAACTTGCTTCAGCGGCCCCGGCCAAGCCTGCCGCCGCGCCGATGGACAAAGTCACCGCCTATGCCCTTGCCGCCTATCACACAGCCGAAGGCCCCGTCCGCCAGGTCGGGCGTGATCTCGGCAATCTGATCGTGACCCCGGCTCAGGCCAGCGAAACCTCGGCCTCGCATGACAGGAACGAGCTTCAGGTCAGCAATCTGCGCGCACCCGCCCCGCTTGATGGCTCATGGCGCACGGGCGACCCGCTCATCCCTGAGGGCACATGGATCATTCAGATCGGCGCTTATGCCGATCAGTCCGATGCCGTTGAACGGATCCGCGATGCCATGCGCGCCGCGCCGACCGAACTCGGCAAGGCTGTGCCCGTCACCATTCCGGTCAAGACCGCCGACAACAAGACGCTTTATCGCTCACGCTTCGGCGGTTTCTCCGGCGAAGAGGCGGCCCGCAGCGCTTGCGGTCGTCTTGCCCGTCAGTCGATTTCCTGCATCGCCATCCCGCCGGAAAACTGGGCCCTGCCCAAGCAGGCAGCGACCCGGATCAATCGCGAACGCGGCTGATCCGGACCCACTCGCTCACATCACTTTATTGTTTCGGTCGTTTTGTTTCAGCCGTTTGCCACCTGCTTCTGCCCCGGCATGGGCAGGTTGAGCACGTCGATCAGCGCGCGAACTTCCGCCCGGGCCGCGACATGCGACATGGAGAGGCTGGCCTCAACCCCATCCGCGCGCAGATCAAGCAGGGTCAGACCTGAGGGGAACATTTCGCGGAATATCACGCGCTCGCCAAATCCGGGGGCCAGCCGAAACCCGATCCGTGTGGACAGGTCTTCCAGCACGGATTCCACGCGCCGCTTGTTCTTGGCATCGAGATGCGACAGGCGGTTGCGCATCACGATCCAGTCCACCTTGCCGCCATCCAGCATCACGCGGCGCTTGCGGCTTTCCCACACCATTTCGCTATAAAGGCTCGGTCCCAATATGCGATAGGTCTGCGGATCAACCCGACCGATCAGGTCAAAATCCACAAAGCTGTCATTCATCGGCGTGACCAGCGTATCGGCAACGGCATGGCCAACACGCGAGAGACAAGTGTCGCTGCCCGGTGAATCGATGACAACGAAATCGTTTTCCGCCGAGAGTTTTGCCAGCACGGCTTCAAACGCCGCCCGCTCTTGCGCATTGGCCTCGCTCACCGTGTCGGCCGTGGAGCGTTCAATCACGTGATGGTCAGGCATGACCAGCTTGACGCCATTGGCATCCGCCCAGCCCTTGCGGTTTTCAATATAGCGGCTCAGCGAGCGTTGACGGCTGTCCAGATCAATGGAGCCAACAGCCATGCCCTCATGCAGCAGCATGGTGATAATGTGCATGGCCGTGGTGGTCTTGCCTGAACCACCCTTTTCATTGCCCAGCACAATGACATGGGCGTTCCTGCGCCCTGGCGCCGGTTCATTCATCGCCCCATCCCCTCAATCGTCACGCTCAGTCCATACCCGCCGTGAACGCCCCCGTCAGCGCCTAAAGAATCGCAGGCGGAGTTTGGACATCGCCCTCGCGCCCGTCAACGAAAGCCACGAAAACCACGAAAACCAACAGCCAAGGTCCGGCCTGTTTAAAAAATAACACAGAGCCGACGTGTTTCCTTAACAATCCAGATGAAAAGCGTCTTGAAACCGTGCAAGCTTCCTTGGCAGAGAAGTGCGTAAGGGGCCCTGGGGGGCTGATTTCATGAACCTGTTCGGCCAAAAATCGAGAATGGAGTTGTGTATGGGGCAACGGTAAATCCGGGGCACCTTGGCTGTACGTCCCTTCCTGTCCGTGACTGGCACGGCATTCCCATCCGGAATGGCCAGCTATGACTTTTGTCAAACGAGGGGACGATGAGCACAAATCACGACGACATCACAGAAGACGTTAAGCTGCTTCACTCCATGGGTTACGCACAGGAGTTGAAGCGCGGTATGGGCGGGTTTTCGAACTTTGCCATTTCTTTCTCGATCATCTGCATCCTGTCCGGCGGCATCAACTCGCTGGCTCAGGCAACGTCAGGCGCTGGTGGTGCCGCAATCGGTATTGGCTGGCCGCTTGGCTGCGCCATTTCCGGCGTCTTCGCCCTTGCCATGGCGCAGATCTCGTCAGCCTATCCCACAGCAGGCGGCCTTTATCACTGGGGGTCGATCCTCGGCAACCGCTTCACCGGCTGGGTTACGGCCTGGTTCAATCTGCTGGGTCTTGTCACGGTTCTCGGCGCCATCAATGTCGGCACCTATTACTTCTTCTTCGGGGCTTTCGGCGCTTATTTCGGCATGGAAGACACAATCACGGTACGCGTGCTCTTCCTTGTCGTCCTCACAGGCATCCAGGCAATCATCAATCATCTGGGCATCAAGCTGACCGCCCTGCTGACTGACTTTTCCGGCTATCTGATCTTCATCACCGCACTGGTCCTGGCGGGTGTCTGCCTCTATTCCGCACCAGGCTATGACGTGGCGCGTCTCTTCACCTTCTCGAACTATTCAGGTGAAGCTGGTGGCAATGTCTGGCCAGCCGTTTCAGGTGGTTGGGTTTTCCTGCTCGGCTTGCTGATGCCGATCTACACGATCACGGGTTATGACGCCTCGGCACATACCTCGGAAGAAACCATCGGTGCTGCCCATCGCGTGCCCCGTGGCATCATCATGTCCGTCATCTGGGCTGCCGTCTTCGGCTACATCATGCTCTGCTCTTTCGTCCTCATGATCCCGAACATGGACGATGCGGCCAAGCAGGGCTGGAACGTGTTCTTCTGGGCCATGGACGCCCAGGTCAATCCGCAGGTCAAGCAATACCTCTATATCGCCATCTTCATTTCACAGTTCCTCTGCGGTCTGGCGACGGTGACATCCGTGTCGCGCATGATTTACGCCTTCTCGCGTGACGGTGGTCTGCCCTTCTCAACGGCGTTGGCCAAGGTGAGCCCAACCTTCCGCACACCGGTCAATGCCATCTGGACCGGCGCGACACTTGCCGTGCTCTTCGTTTGGGGCACCTCGCTCATCACGATTGCCGGGGCTTCGGCCTATGCCATCGTGGTGTCCTGCACCGTCATCTTCCTGTTCTTCTCTTTCGTCATCCCGATCACGCTTGGTCTTTTCACCTTTGGTGGCAAGAAATGGCCAAAAATGGGGCCGTGGAACATGGGTCGTGGGCTCTACACGCTCTTCGCCCTGCTCTCCATCGCTGCCATGGCGCTGATCTTCGTCATTGGCGTGCAGCCTCCCAATGACTGGGCGCTGGATATCACGATCGGCTTCCTCATCCTCACGGCCATTGTCTGGGTCGTGTTTGAGAACCGTCGCTTCCAGGGTCCGCCCATTGGCGACCTGATTGCCAAGCGTCAGGCCGAAATCGCGGCCGCTGAAGCTGCGGTCGCAGCCGAATAATGCCTTGAACAAGGGAGGGCATCGCTCACGTGATGCCCTCCTGCCTTCACTATCTGGGCTGCGGCTGGTCCGCAGGCCCTTTTCTGTTGTCATGACCCACAGGGCAAGTCAGCCCGTGCCGGTCGCAAGGAGAGATAAATGCCCAATGCGTTGCCTGGAAAACTAACCCTCGATCAGCTTTCGGATCTCGCCAGCTCCGGCGACATCGACACTGTTGTCATGGCAATGCCGGACATGCAGGGACGATTGGTCGGCAAGCGCATGTCAGTGGGCTATTTTCTCGACACCGCCGTTCAGGAAACCCATGCCTGCAATTATCTCCTGACCGTTGACACCGATATGGAGCCGGTCCCCGGCTACAAGGCGGCAAGCTGGTCCAAGGGCTATGGCGACTTCACCATGAAGCCCGATCTCTCAACCCTGCGCCGCGTGCCATGGCTGCCAGGCACCGCCATCGTTCTGTGCGACACGCTCGATCATCACGGCGAGGATGTGCCCCATGCGCCGCGCGCCATCCTGAAGAAGCAGTTGAAGCGCCTCGCCGCGCTCAAGATGAAGGCCAACACCGCTTCCGAACTTGAGTTCTATCTGTTCAATGAGACCTACGAGTCAGCGCATGAAAAGCGCTATCACAATCTCAAATCTGAAAATTTTTATATCGAGGACTACCATATTCTCGCCACCACCAAGGAAGAGCCGATCATGCGCGCGATCCGCAATGGTCTGGAGGGTGCCGGCATTCCGGTGGAAAACTCGAAAGGCGAATGGGGGCCGGGTCAGGAGGAAATCAACATCCGCTATGCCGAAGCCCTCGAAATGGCGGACCGCCATGTGCTGCTGAAAAACGGCATCAAGGAAATCGCCCATCTGCATGGCAAGGCCATCACCTTCATGGCCAAGTGGAATTACGACCTCGCCGGTTCCTCCTGTCACATCCACATGTCGCTCTGGGACGATCAGGACAAGAACGCCCTCTTCTACGATCCCAAAAGCGCAACCTATGGCATGTCGGAAATGTGCAAGCAGTTCCTCGCGGGCCAGATCAGACATGCCCCAGCGCTCACCTATTTCCTCGCGCCCAACATCAATTCCTACAAGCGCTTCGTGAATGGCTCCTTCGCCCCGACCAATATCGTCTGGTCAAACGACAACCGCACAGCCGGTTTCCGTATGTGTGGCCATGGCAAGAGCCTGCGTATTGAATGCCGCGTCGGCGGGGCGGATTTGAATCCCTATCTCGCCTTTGCCGCGCTGATTGCGGCAGGCATGGACGGCATCGACAACAAACTCACCCTGCAACCCGAGTTTTCCGGTGACGCCTATACGTCGGGCGGCATTCCCTCCCTGCCCAAGAGCCTTCATGCCGCACTGGCAGAACTCGAAAAGTCAGCTACGCTGCGCGCAGCCCTTGGCGACGACGTTGTCGAACATTATCTCCACACAGGCCGGTGGGAACAGTTCGAATATGAGCGTCGCGTGACTGACTGGGAAGTCATGCGCGGCTTCGAGCGCGGCTGAGCACGTAAATTAGTCGAAAAGTAGAAACAGCATGTCGCAAACATTGAAAGTCCTCTCCCCCGTTGACGGGTCGATTTACGCTGAGCGCCCGCTCGCCACATGGCGCGAAATTGATGGCGCATTGAGCGATGCCCGCCACGCCCAGGCCGCCTGGAAGCGCGTGCCATTGGCCGAACGCGCCGCCCTTTGCCTGCGCTTCACCGATGCCCTCATCGCCATGAAGGACGAGATCGTTCCCGAACTCGCCTGGCAAATGGGTCGCCCCATTGCCTATGGCGCAGGCGAAATGCGTGGGTTCGAAGAACGCGCCCGTTATATGGTGTCGATCGCCGGGGAAGCGCTGGCCGACATCGTGCCAACGCCCAAGGATGGCTTCAAACGCTTCATCCGCCGCGAACCGCTCGGCGTCGTCCTTGCCATTGCCGCCTGGAACTATCCCTATCTCATCGCCGTCAATTCGGTGGTCCCGGCGATCATGGCGGGCAATGCCGTCATCCTCAAACATTCCGGCCAGACCCCGCTTTGCGCCGAACGTTTCGCCATCGCCTTTGAAAAGGCAGGTGCGCCCGATGGCCTGTTTCAGGTCATCCATATGAGCCATGAACTGACCGAAAAGACGATTGGCGATCCACGCGTCGATTTCGTGAACTTCACAGGCTCCGTGTCGGGTGGTCATGCCGTGGTCCGCGCCGCCGCGGATCGTTTCATCGGCATCGGACTCGAACTCGGCGGCAAGGACCCGGCCTATGTCCGGCCTGATGCCAACATCCCCTTCGCCATCGAAAATCTCGTGGACGGCGCCTATTTCAATTCCGGGCAATCCTGTTGCGGCAAGGAACGCCTTTATGTTCATGCCGATGTCTATGATGATTTCCTCGAAGGTTTTGTCGATCTCACCAAAAAATATGTGCTCGGCAATCCGCTTGATCCATCAACCACACTCGGGCCCATGGTGCGTGCTTCCGCTGCCTCTTTCGTCCGTGGACAGATTGAATCGGCGGTGCGTGGCGGCGCCAAGGCGCTGATCGACGAAAAGCTCTTCCCGGCGTCCAGGCCGGGCACGCCCTATCTCGCGCCGCAGATCCTCGTCAACGTCAATCACCAGATGGATGTCATGCGCGAGGAAACCTTCGGTCCCTGCATCGGCATCATGAAGGTCTCCTCCGACGCCGAAGCCATCGAGCTGATGAATGACAGTCCCTATGGCCTGACGGCATCCGTCTGGACCGAGGATATGGAAGCGGGCGAAGCCATCGCTGCCGAAATCGAAACCGGCACCTGCTTCCTCAATCGCTGCGATTATCTCGACCCCGCTCTCCCTTGGACCGGCGTCAAGGACACCGGTCGCGGCGCGACGCTTTCCAAAGTCGGCTACGAACATCTCACCCGTCCCAAGAGCTTTCACCTGCGGATCAAGACCTGACAAATGCCCCAGAAAACCAAAGAGAATAACATTGATAAATATGCCAGCCTCACCGGCAACTGGAATTATCCGACCAGGATCCGTTTTGGTGCCGGGCGTTTCAGGGAACTGCCCCAGGCCTGTGGCGCGGCAGGCATCGAACGTCCGCTTATCGTCACCGATCCGGGGCTGATGCCCCTGCCGATGATCGGCGATGCCATGCATATGCTCGAACAGGCGGGCATGGCTTATGCCGTCTTTGGCGATGTCCATCCAAATCCCGTCGCGGCCGATGTCGAAGCGGGCCTCAAGGTCTATAAGCGTGGCAAGCATGATGGCGTCATCCTGATCGGGGGCGGCAGCGCCATGGATGCGGGCAAGGCGATTGCCTTCATGTCGGGCCAGACACGTCCCATCTGGGACTATGAAGACCGCGAAGACTGGTGGAGCCGTGCCGATCCCGCCGGCATCGCGCCCTGCATCGCCATCCCGACAACGGCAGGTACAGGCTCCGAAGTTGGCCGCGCCGCCGTCATCACCGACGAACGCGATCACACCAAGAAAATCATCTTCCACCCGAAGATGCTGCCCGTCGAAGTCATCGCCGATCCGGAACTGACCATCGGCCTGCCCTCAAAAATCACCGCCGCCACGGGCATGGATGCGCTCTCGCATAATCTCGAAGCCTATTGCAGCCCCTTCTGGCATCCCATGGGTCAGGGCATCGCGCTTGAAGGCATGCGCCTCGTCAAGGAGTGGCTGCCTGTCGCCACACATGAGGGTCAAAACGTGGAGGCCCGCGCCTTCATGCTCGCCGCGTCGTCGATGGGCGCCACGGCTTTCCAGAAAGGCCTCGGCGCCATGCACGCCATGAGCCATCCTTGCTCGTCGCTGCGTGGCACGCATCATGGCCTCACCAATGCCGTCATCATGCCCTATGTGCTTTTGCACAACCGCCCCGCCATTGAGGACAAGCTCGCCGCCGCAGCACGCTATCTCGACCTCAAGGATCAGAGCTTCAATGGTTTTGTCGATTGGGTGCTCGCCTTGCGTCAGGAAGTCGGCATCCCCGACAGACTGAGCGACATCGGCGTCGAGGCCGACATCATCCCCCAGCTTGCCGCCATGGCGCTCGAAGACCCCTCGACCGGCGGCAATCCTTTGCCCATGGATGTGCCGACCTACGAAACACTCTTCGACCATGCCATCAACGGCAAACTTCTCTAAATCCATGTCATTGCCGGGCCCACTTGACTGGAAGCGGGCCGGCAATCCAGGGCCACCAATTCCGACCCAGCCGCACTGGATACCCGGATCAAGTCCGGGCATGACATGTCGGGAACCGCGCGTCGTCACAGCGCGGGTGAGGGATGAGCATCGAACCTTGTCCCCGCCCCCTCCCATCGGTTACCCTCCCGCCGCCTTTGAGGAGTAAACGCGATGCCGCTCGACACAACATCCTATGCCCTGCCCGTCGCCCGCACCGTCGCCGATCTCCGTGCCGCTGTCGCTGACTGGCGCAAGCAGGGTCTGCGTGTCGCGCTTGTCCCGACCATGGGCGCGCTCCATGCCGGACATCTCTCGCTTGTCGATCTCGGCCTGACCAGAGCCGATCGCGTTATCGTCTCGATTTTCGTCAACCCGTCGCAATTCGCCCCGCATGAAGATTTCAGCGCCTATCCGCGCACCGAAGCCGCCGACGCGGAAAAACTCACCGGCAAGGCGCATCTGATTTTTGCGCCCAGTGCGCAGGAAATCTATCCGTCGGGCTTCGCCACCACCGTCACCGTTTCAGGCGTCACCGCGCCGCTTGAGGGCGAGTTCCGTCCGACCCATTTTGCCGGTGTCGCCACCATCGTCGCCAAGCTCATCCTGCAAGCCATGCCGGATGTGGCCCTCTTTGGCGAAAAGGACTGGCAGCAATTGCAGGTCATCACCCGCATGGTGGCGGATTTGAACATCCCGGTGGAAATCATGGGCGGCGCGATCATGCGCGAAGCCGATGGCCTCGCCATGTCCTCGCGCAATGTCTACCTCTCGCCTGCTGAGCGCCAGATCGCCGGACAACTCAACATCATCCTGCGCGATGCCGCCACGCGTGTCGTCTCCGGCACGCCGATTGAGGAAGCGCTGAATGATGCCCGCAAGCGCATCCTCGCCGCTGGCTTCAACACGATTGATTATCTGGAAGTGCGCAACGCCACCACGCTGGAAGCCTTTGTCAGTGGACGTCCTGATGCGCCCGCCCGCATTCTTGTGGCGGCAAAACTCGGCCGCACGCGCCTGATCGACAATATGCCCGTTTAGGCTAAACCGGCTCGCTCGCATCCCCTTGCGTTTCAGCGCCAAGCCAGCCCATCGCGACAAATCCGCGATAGAGCAGCCAGCACACGAAATAAACAATGAAGCCGGAAAAGATCACATCACTCAAAAAGTGATCGCCCTGAATGACGCGGCCAAGTCCCACCAGTCCACCCGTCACACAGCCCAGCACAAAGAGCCTGCGCCGCCACGCGCCCTGCGCCAGAAAACCGAAGGCGAAAACATAAAAGCCCATCGCCGCATGGCCCGACACGAAGGAGCAATTGCTCTGGCATTGCTGAACGCGGATCCAGGCCGGTGTGAATGCCTTGTCGCCGCCAAACACATTCGTCTGATGCGGACGCGCGCGACCCCATTCATCCTTGAAAACCGAATTGACGATGAAACCCGGCGCAAGAATGAGCGCCAGCAGCAGATATAACAGCTTTGGCGCCGGCACCCGGAAGGCAATCGTCTTGAGCCCCGCCCACACCATCTGCCAGCCCAGATGCAGCGCCTCGCGAATGTGCCGAGCCATGCCTGCCAGCATTTGCACCATGGCTTTGGTCAGCGCCAGTTCGCGCAGAAAATCCGATCCTGAATGCCAGAGCGCGTTGAGCCACAGATTGAACCTTTGGGCATGGGCGCGCGCGCGCTCCCTGAGTTTGGTGGCTTCGAGCCTCGGCTGGAAATGAACCACCGCCTGTATCGCCAGACTGCCCACAAGCCAGATCGAGAGGTAATTCGTGATCGTATGGATCGCATTATAGGAAAACATCGGCAATGCCGCGTCGCGCCAGAAGAAGCCCTCGGGCTTCTCGTAAAAGAGGCCCGTGAACCAGATATCAATGTCAGGAAAGATCAAAAACAGGAGTGCCAGACCGACAAACCAGTAACCAATCTTGTTGTAGCTCTGCATTCTTCTGACTTCACCCTGACCGCTTGTGGCGCGCATCATGGCACAGCCAGACGGCCCGCTCCACCCTTAGAGCAGACCCCTAAAGCAAGCCCCTAAAGCAAGCCCAAGGCTTCAAGCGCGGTCCGCATGTCCTCAGGCATGTCTTCGGCCTCATCAGCGCCCCCTGACGCATCCGGCGGCACATCCCTGGCGTCATAATAGCGCCAGCCCTGAAACGGCCGCTTGGCGCGCCGCTGCACAACAATGATGTCGGGATCAAGCACCAGCTTGCAGCGTTTGACGCCTTCGGCATCCGTGAAGGTTTCAATATCGACAAGCCGCTGTCGGCAGCGTACAAAACCCTTCATCACCCAGTAAAGCGACCCGCCATCAAGCAGCTCGGCCACGCGCGTCGGGCTCATGCGCGTCACATGCACCGGAAAGACGCCATTTCTGGTGCGTTTCCTGGGTGCGGCGCGCGACTGCTGCCAGGCGCGCAAATCTTCGACATCGCGCCCGCCCACACAGAGTTTGATGAGATGCAGGCTCACGCCTTCTCCTCAAAGCGGACAAGAACAGCGCCTGCTTCCACCTGATCGCCCGTGGCAACATGCACGCTCGCAATGCGCCCATCCGCCGCCGCCTTCAGCGTCTGTTCCATTTTCATGGCTTCCATCACAGCCAGCGCCTCACCGCGCTTCACCTCTGCGCCTGCCATCGCCAGCACCTGAATCATCTTGCCGGGCATTGGTGCCGTCAGCGCGCCAAGCGCCCCCTCCGCTCCCAGCGTCACATCGAGGGGATCAGGCTGCGTGAAGTCATAACTCGCGCCGTCATGCGTCACACTGAAACCGGCACCATCACGCACAAACCCGCCACGCACCTGCCGTCCGTCAATATGCACGGCAAGCGTGCCATCCTCAGTCAGTGTGCCGCCAATCACATGCGAGGCCCCGGCATATTCCATGTGCCATTGTGCGCCAACCGGCGTCACCACGGCCTCGATGGTCTCGTCCCCATGCAGCAGCCACAATGTCTCCGCGCGATGCCCGCCCAGCACAAAACCATCCGTGGCGTTCCAGGGCGAAAAGGGCTTGGACCTCGCGGCCCTTGCGCGCTCACCCATCAACGCGACAACCGCCAGTCCCGTCACTGTCACAGACAAACCTGTTCCGGGCACACCTGTTTCAGGCACACCTGTTTCAGGCACAAGCGCATCGAGATGCCGATCAATGAAGCCTGTATCAATATCGCCGGAAATGAATTGCGGATGTTCGGCAATCGCCGCGAGAAAGGCGAGATTGGTGCGCGGCCCTGCCACCTCCATGCCGCGCAGATGACGCGCCAACACCGCCAGCGCCTGTGTCCTTGTTTGTGCATGACTGATGATCTTGCCAATCATCGGATCATAAAAAACGCTCACGCCATCGCCTTCGCGCACGCCCATATCCATGCGGATACCGGCTGTGTCAGGCGCGCGCAGCCGCGTGAGCTTACCCGTTGAGGGCAAAAACTGTTGCGCCGGATCTTCGGCATAAAGCCGCATCTCGATCGCATGTCCCGTAATCGCAAGCTGCTCCTGCGTCAGTGGCAAGGCTTCGCCCGCCGCCACACGCAATTGCCATTCCACGAGATCAAGCCCCGTGATCGCTTCCGTCACCGGATGCTCAACCTGCAAGCGCGTGTTCATTTCCATGAACCAGAAACCATCCGCCGTGAGGCCGTTGCTGGCATCCGCAATGAATTCGACCGTGCCCGCACCGCGATAACCAATCGCCTTGGCAGCCGCCACCGCCGCTTCGCCCATCGCCTTGCGCATGTCGAGCGGCATGTCGGGGGCAGGCGCTTCCTCCACAACTTTCTGGTGGCGACGTTGCAGCGAGCAGTCGCGCTCGAACAGCGACACGGCGTTTCCGTGACGATCGGCAAAGACCTGAATCTCGACATGACGCGGTCGAGCGACATATTTTTCAATCAGCACATGCGCATCGCCAAAGGCGTTCTGCGCCTCGCGCTGCGCGCCCGCCAGGGCCTCGGCAAAATCACGTGGCCCGTCAACGCGGCGCATCCCCTTGCCACCGCCCCCTGCCACTGCCTTGATCAGAACCGGATAGCCGATTTTCTGTGCTTCGCCTTCGAGAAAATGCGCGTCCTGTTCGCGCCCGTGATAGCCGGGCACCACCGGCACGCCCGCCTTTTCCATCAGCGCCTTGGCGGCGTCTTTCAGGCCCATTGCCGCAATGGCGCTGGCCGGCGGACCGACAAATATCAGTCCCGCCTTTTCGCAAGCCCCGGCAAAAGCGACATTCTCCGAGAGAAACCCATAACCGGGATGAATGGCTTCTGCCCCGCTCGCCTTTGCTGCCGCGATAATTTTGTCAATTACGAGATAGCTTTCTTTCGCGGGCGAGGCGCCAATATGCATCGCCTCATCGGCTTCGCAGACATGCGCTGCATTCGCGTCAGCATCGGAATAAACCGCAATCGTGCGAATACCCATGGCGCGCGCCGTGCGAATGATACGTCTGGCGATCTCGCCGCGATTGGCTATGAGAAGGGACGAGATCATCTTCAACATCCCCTTGCATTATTTTCCGTCATGGCCCGGCCTGTCCCGGCCATCCACGACTTTCTGACGCCGCCATACGAATGAAGGCGTGGATGCCCCGCCTGAAGCGGGGCATGACGATGAAGTTGAAACAGCAGAGGAAAATCCATCACATCCGGAACACGCCAAAGCGTGTCTCCTCAATTGGCGCGTTCAATGTTGCCGAAAATGCCAGCGCCAGCACGCGCCGCGTCTCGCTCGGCAGAATGATGCCATCATCCCAGAGCCGCGCCGTCGCGTGATAGGGATGCCCCTCTTCTTCATATCGTGACCGGATGGGCGACTTGAACTCGGCTTCTTCCTGCGCGCTCCAGTTTTCGCCACGCGCCTCCATGCCCTCGCGCTTCACCGTCGCCAGAACGCTTGCCGCCTGCTCACCGCCCATCACGGAGATGCGCGCATTGGGCCATGTGAACAGGAACCGGGGCGAATAAGCCCGCCCGCACATGCCATAATTGCCCGCGCCATAAGAGCCGCCAATGATCAGCGTGATCTTTGGCACATTGGCGCAAGCAACCGCCGTCACCATCTTCGCGCCGTCCTTGGCAATGCCGCGCGTTTCATATTCGCGGCCCACCATGAAACCCGCAATATTTTGCAGGAACAGCAAGGGTATTTTGCGCTGACAGCAAAGCTCGATGAAATGCGCCGCCTTCAGCGCCAACTCCGAAAACAGAATGCCGTTATTGGCAACAATGCCCACAGGTATCCCGTGAATATGCGCAAAACCGCAAACAATGGTGGTGCCATAAAGCGCCTTGAACTCGTCAAAGTCCGAGCCATCGACAAGCCGCGCAATCACCTCATGCACATCATACTGGATGGTGAGTGACGATGGCACGATGCCGTCAATCTCGCTCACGTCATAAAGCGGGTCGCGCGGCTCGGCAAAAACCGTGTCGCAGCGCTTCTGACGATTGAGCGCGCCCGCAATCTGGCGTGCAATCGCCAGCGCATGCGCGTCATCGACTGCATAATGATCCGTCACACCCGACTTGCGCGAATGCACATCAGCCCCGCCGAGATCTTCTGCTGTCACGATCTCACCCGTTGCCGCTTTCACAAGCGGCGGCCCGCCGAGAAAAATCGTGCCCTGCTGGCGCACGATGATCGTCTCATCCGACATGGCAGGCACATAGGCCCCGCCCGCCGTGCACGAACCCATGACAGCCGCAATCTGCGGTATGCCCTTGGCGGACATCCGCGCCTGATTGAAAAAGATGCGGCCAAAATGGTCGCGGTCGGGAAAGATTTCCGCCTGATTGGGCAGGTTCGCCCCGCCGCTATCAACCAGATAAAAACATGGCAGATTGTTTTCCAGCGCCACTTCCTGCGCGCGCAGATGCTTTTTCACGGTCACCGGATAATAAGTGCCACCCTTGATCGTCGCATCATTGCAGACAATGACGCTCTCCAATCCGTTGACGCGCCCGACACCGGTGATGATCCCCGCCGCATTGATGTCTTCGCCATAAAGCCCATGCGCCGCCATGGGCGAGAGCTCGAGAAACGGTGATCCCGGATCGATCAACCCGTGCACGCGCTCACGCGGCAGCATCTTGCCGCGCGATGCGTGGCGCTCGCGCGAGCGTTGATCGCCGCCCAGCGCCGCTTTCGCCCGTTCCGCTTGCAACGCCTCGGCGAGTTCCGTCATCGCCGCTACATTGGCCTTGAACTTCTCGTCGCGCGGATTGATCGTGCTCTTGAGAATGGCCATATCGTCACGCTGTCTCGTTAAAGAGTTCGCGCCCGATCAGCATCCGCCGGATTTCGCTCGTGCCGGCGCCGATCTCATAGAGTTTGGCGTCGCGCAGCAATCGTCCCGTCGGATAATCATTGATATAGCCATTGCCGCCCAGCGTTTGCATCGCTTCCAGCGTCATCCACGTCGCCTTCTCCGCCGAATAGAGAATGGCGCCCGCCGCATCCTTGCGCGTCGTCTGGCCGCGATCACAGGCCTTGGCCACCGCATAAACATAAGCGCGGCAGGCATTCATCGTCGAATACATGTCGGCGAGCTTGCCCTGCATCAACTGGAATGTGCCAATCGGCACACCAAACTGTTTGCGCTCATGCACATAGGGGATCACCACATCCATGCAGGCCTGCATGACGCCGAGCGGCCCGCCGGAGAGAACAGTACGCTCATAATCAAGGCCCGACATCAGAACGCGCACACCCTCATTGAGCTTGCCGAGAATATTTTCTTCCGGCACCTCGCAATCCTGAAAAACGAGCTCCGCCGTGTTCGAACCGCGCATGCCGAGCTTGTCGAGCTTTTGGCCAGGCGTGAAACCCTTCATGCCCTTTTCAATCAGAAAAGGCGTTATGCCCTTGGGGCCCGCGCTTGCATCCGTTCGCGCATAGACAATCAGTACATCGGCATCGGGACCATTCGTGATCCACATCTTGCTGCCGTTGAGAACGTAATGATCGCCCTTCTTCTCGGCCTTGAGCCGCAGCGACACCACATCCGATCCGGCGCCCGGTTCCGACATGGCGAGCGCCCCCACATGCACACCGGAAATGAGCTTGGGCAGATATTTGTTCTTTTGTTCCTGCGTGCCCCAGCGCCGCAGTTGGTTGACGCAGAGATTGGAATGCGCACCGTAAGAAAGACCGACGCTCGCTGACGCCCGCGTTATTTCCTCCATCGCCAGCACATGCTCAAGATAGCCGAGCCCCGCCCCGCCAAACTCTTCTTCAACGGTAATGCCGAGAAGACCAAGCTCGCCCATCACCGGCCAGAGATCGCGCGGAAACTGATTGCTCTTGTCGATTTCATCGGCACGCGGCGCGACCTTGCTCTGGGCAAAGCCCGCCACCATGTCGCGTATCATGTCGGCCGTTTCGCCAAGGCCGAAATCAAAATTGAGGTTACTCGTGGATGACATGGGCCTTTTGACCTTCTTGTTGACCTGCTCGTTGACCTGCTGAGGTAAGGGTTTATCAGATCCGCTCCAGCGCCATGGCCGTTGCTTCACCCCCGCCGATGCAAATCGCAGCGACACCACGCTTGGCATCCCGCTGCTTCATGGCATTCAGCAGCGTCACAATGATGCGCGCGCCAGAAGCCCCGATCGGATGGCCCAGCGCCGTCGCGCCGCCATGAATATTGAGCTTCTCATGCGGAATGTTGCATTCTTTCATCGCTGCCATGGTGACAACAGCAAAGGCTTCATTGATCTCGAAAAGATCAACATTGTCAACATTCCAGCCCGTCCTGTCGAAAAGCCTGGACATGGCGTGGATCGGCGCTGTCGAGAACCAGGCCGGTGCATTGGCATGGCTCGTATGGCCACGGATGACGGCAAGCGGTGCAAGGCCACGAGACTCGGCTTCCGACAGGCGCATCATCACCAACGCCGCCGCACCATCCGAAATCGATGATGCATTCGCCGCCGTCACCGTGCCGTCCCTGGCAAAGGCGGGCTTCAGTGTCGGGATTTTTGTTTCATCGCCCTTCAGCGGTTGCTCATCGCGAACCACCTCCACATCGCCCTTGCGCGTCTTCACGGTCACCGGCACGATTTCATCCGCAAACAGACCTTCGCGCACGGCATGTTGCGCGCGGCGCAATGATTCAATCGCATAGGCATCCTGCATCTCGCGCGTGAACTGATAGGCTTTCGCCGTGTCCTCGGCATAGGAGCCCATCAATCGGCCTTCATAGGCATCTTCCAGGCCATCAAGATACATATGGTCCTTCACCTCGCCATGACCGATGCGATAGCCGCTACGCGCCTTGGTCAGCAGATAGGGCGCATTGGTCATGCTCTCCATGCCACCGGCAATGATGACATCGTTATGGCCCAGCATCAGCGAGTCATAGGCCATCATCGCGGCCCGCATCCCGGAACCGCACATCTTGTTGACAGTCGTTGCCGCCGTGTTGTCCGCAAGTCCGGCGAGCAGCGCCGCCTGGCGTGCCGGCGCCTGTTTCAGTCCCGCCGAAAGCACACAGCCCATGAAAATCTCATCCACCGCGCCGGTCGATAACCCTGCGCGGTCCGCTGCGGCTTTCACGGCAATCGCCCCCAGCTCAGGTGCTGAAACGCCTGACAGATCCCCCTGAAAACCGCCCATCGGTGTGCGCGCCGCAGCAACAATGACAACAGGATCGGCAGCAGTGGTTTCAGCAGCAATTTTTGACATGGAACATCCTCACATTAAGAGTGCGAGCCATAAAACAACGCTGGCCCCTGAAAGGCCAGTCGAAAAATGGGTTGGGTGCTGCCGTTGCGCGGCGATTCGGCTTCTACATGACCTTCATGGCGCCTTGAGTCGTCCGGCGCTTGCGTCTCATGCGCCGATCACTTGCCGCCCGCCTCATAGATGTCCACCGTGTCGGATTGCGTGAACACGGTATAGACACCCGCGCCAGGACTGCCGCCAATCACAACAAACTGATTGCCATAAGCGCCCGCCACGGCGCCATGCCGCGGCACATGCAGCCCGGCAAGCCGCGACCAGGATGTGTCATCGGCATTGAGCACAAAATGATCGGTATAGGTTTTGGGCGGCGACCAGCTTTCCCCACCCGTCACATGGATCGCACCATTCACCAGCGCCGCGACATGGCCCATGCGGGCTTCCGGCAGCGGAACCCCCGCGCGCCACGTCCCGCTCACCGTGTCAAACACATCAACCCGCGCCGAGGGTACGCCACCAATGCGTCCGCCAATCGCATAAATCAGCTTGCCAGAAGCAACATAGGCTGCACTGCTGCGTGACACGGGCATGGCATTTCCCACAACCTGCCATTTATCAACGGCCGGATCGAACCGCCAAACCTGTTCGTTTTTCTCGCCCTGCCCGCCCAGCGCATAGAGCTTGCCATCAACCGTTACCAGGCCAAGATCCTGCCGCGCCTCCGGCAATCGCGGACCATTGGTCCAGACGCCAATCTGCGGATCAAATTCCCAAAACCGGTAGGTCGCGCGCGCCGCTTCGCCTTCGACCTCGCCCGCCTGAAAACCACCGGCAATATAAAGTCTGCCACCGCTCGCCGTCATGCCGAATTGCTGCAACCCGACAGGCAAGGCGGCAGAGGCGCGCCAGATATTGCCCTTCATGTCGTAGATTTCGGTGAGCGAGCGCGGTCCTGATGTGCTGTCGCCACCCACCACATAAAAATCTTCGCCGAGCAGCGCCGCGCCTGCATGGCTGCGCGCGGTAATCATCGGTTCGCCCTCGCGCCAGCCATCGCCTGCTTCGAGTTTGCCGGTAAATGTCAAACTCATGATGCCTGCAACAAGACCCGCCAACACGCGGCGCGTCATCGCGCGCTTGCGCCATAGCTGAACCATCGACATCTCCCATATGGCCTGCAACGCAGGCGTCATTGACAATCAATGCGCCAGCACAAGGGCCGCAAGTCCCAGAAACGCAAAGAACCCGACAACATCCGTCACCGTCGTCAGGAACACCGCCGATGAGACTGCCGGATCAACGCCCATCTTGTCGAGGCCGATGGGGATCAGAATGCCGGCAAATCCCGCCGCCAGCATGTTAATGATCATGGCGGCTGCCAAAACCAGACCGAGTGACGCATTCTCAAACCACAATCCGCCTGCGAGCCCCATCAGCACGGCAAACATGATGCCATTGATGAAACCGACCATCACCTCGCGTGTGATGATGCGCGACGCGTTGAAGGGCACGAGATCGCGCGTCGCCAGCGCCCGCACGGCAATCGTCATGGTCTGGGTTCCGGCATTGCCGCCCATCGAGGCGACAATCGGCATCAAGACCGCCAGCGCCACCATCTGCGAAATCGTCGCGTCAAAGAACCCGATCACGGTCGAGGCCAGAATGGCCGTCAGCAAATTGATGAACAGCCAGGAGAAGCGGCTGCGCGTTGTCTGGATGATGCTGTCGGAAATGCTTTCCTCGCCCACACCACCCAGCAGTCGGATGTCTTCGCTCGCCTCTTCGGCGATGACATCGACGATATCGTCCACCGTGACCACACCGACAAGGCGATCATTCTCGTCAACAACAGCCGCCGAGATGAGGTCATACTTGTTGAACTGATAGGCAACATCTTCCTGATCCATCGTGACCGGAATGAGCGTCTGCTCTGTCTCCATGATCTCGGAGATTTTTGTCGGCCGCTTCATGCGCATGATGCGCGACAAAGGCACGGTGCCAATCGGCTTGTAGCCCGGATCAACGACGAATATTTCGTAAAACGCATCCGGCAGCGTTTCGGCTTCGCGCAGATAATCAATCGTCTGGCCGACATCCCAGAACGGCGGCACAGCCACCAGCTCGCGCTGCATCAAACGACCGGCTGAATATTCCGGATAGTCGAGCGACTGCTCGATCGCCGCGCGGTCACTCGCCGGCAATTGGTCGAGAATTTCGCGCTGATCCTTTTCGTCGAGATCTTCGAGCAGATAGACCGCGTCGTCGGAATCCATTTCGGTCAGCGCGGCGGCAATGTCTTTCGGGTCAAGCCGCTCCAGCACGTCGTCGCGCACCGACTCGTCCAGCTCCGACAAAACCTCGGTGTCAAAGTCAGCCCCCAGCATGTCGATGAGGTCGTGGCGCTCATCCTGCCGCAAAAGCTCCAGCAGCTCGGCCATGTCCGCCGGGCGCAACTCGACCACCAACCGTTTGACTTCAACAGCATCCGCCCGATCCACCGCATCCAGCACAGAGCGCACAAAGCCCGGCGTCAGCGCCGCTTCCATACCGTCCTGTCCGTCATGTCTGGTGGCCAGATCAGTCAAACCGTCACCTTCTCGCCTGGGGCAGATGCATCGTGAAAATGTCCCCTCATCAGACGCTGGCGCGCACCGCCGGGACCGGGTGATTCTGTTTTTGAAACGTCGGCGCAAGTCTGCGCTTTTTGCCGGCGCGGCGCCACACTTGCCGCTGCGCGATGCCTGATCTTTTGGTCATGAAAAAACCGGAACAGGACATGAAAAAACCGGCCGTCATTGCCTGAGGCAGTCCGGCCGGTTCTTCATTTCAGCCGGCTTGAGGTTCCGGCTTGATGGACATGGTGCGGTCGAGAAGACTCGAACTTCCACGGGAGTTACCCCACAGCGACCTCAACGCTGCGCGTCTACCAATTCCGCCACGACCGCGCATGTCCGTAAGGCGCTGCATGTAACAAATCCCGCCCGCCTGCTCAAGCTGCAAATGCGCGCCGGGCCCACTTTTGCCATCCGGCCCGAAAATCACCTGCAATCAGATGCCGTCGCCATCCGTATTGACGGGCAAATGGATGCCGCATTCGTCCTTGTCGCGGCCCACCCAGCGGCCATCGCGATAGGAACCGCCTTCCGGCACCTTTTCCGTGCAGGGCATGCAGCCAATCGACAGATAGCCGTCTTTCACCAGCGGATGCCTGGGCAGCTTGTGGCCCTCCACATAGCGGTCGAGTTCTTCCTCGCCCCAGAAAGCCAGCGGATTGATCTTGAAGCGGGTGCCCTGGCGCTGCCCCTCGCCGAGCAGCGGGCGGATGCGTTCTTCCTCGATCGGATCCATCACCGAGCGCGCCGATGTCTGAAACCGCTTGCGGCCCGTGATCGAGGCCTCAAAGCCGGCAAGCGCCCGCTCCAGCGGCAGCACCTTGCGCACGAAGCAGCACTGGTCAGGGTCCACATTCCACAACCCCCCCTTCGGGTCCTTGGCCTTGAGATCATCCGGATGAGGCGCAATCGAGCGCAGATCGGTCAGGCCGAGCTTTTCCTGCAACCGGTCGCGATAGCGCAGCGTCTCGCCAAAGAGCTTGCCCGTATTGAGAAAGATCACCGGCGTCGAGGGGTCGATTTCCGCCACCATATGCAGCAGCACAGCCGATTCCGCGCCAAACGACGACACAACGGCGATACGTCCGGCAAACTTGCGCTTGATCATCGCTTCAAGCAGCGCTGAACCCGTCAGCCCCTCATAGGAGGCGCGCAATTCGGCAAGCTGCGGCGAGGCGACTGTCCAGGAATCCATGGCCGAGGCGCGGCCCTCGCCGGGTCTGAGCTGTATGACGGTCAAGACAGCCATCCTTTCTCATCGATATAGGCATCGGCCCGTCGCGCAAGTTCGCCAAGGCCGATCCCTTCCGCGCGCCACACATCACGCTGGCGCGATAATTCTTCCAGCCGCCCGGCCCATTCGGGTCCAAACAGCGCTTCCAGTCGCAGGCGCAAGGCCCGCGCCAGTCCGGGGGATTTACCCCCTGTCGAAACCGTCAGCAACAGGTCACCCCGTCGCATCATCGAAGGCACATGAAAGTCGCAAAGCGCCTTCCGGTCTTCCGTATTCACCAGCCGTCCGAAGCCGCGCGCCCGTTCCGCCAGCGCCTCGGCCTCCGCCTCGTCGAGCCCGGCGATAAACACCACGCCAGCGGCCTTCAGAGCCTCGTCCGAGGGGCGCTCGCCAGCGAGGCGCGCACCTGCCGCCGCCGCCAGCGCCGCGTGGGGTGAGCCGCTATAGAGGCGCAGATGCGCCGCCCCGGCAGCGTCAAGCAGGGCCAGCCGCTTTTCGGCCTCTTCACCCTCGCCAATCAGCACCACATGCAGTTGCGACACATCGAGCAGAACAGGAAACATGCCGCCTCCCTCACGAGGGTTCTTCCACTCCCCCCAGAAATAAGCGAACGCCCCGAATAATTCAATATCGGGACGTAATATATATTAATTCACAGTTATTTGGTGGAATAAGGCAACAAAAAAGGGCCCAACCGGACCCCTTTGCCGCCGCAACAAGATTTAGCTCAAGCCGCGTCTGCCTGAAAGCTCTTCATCGTCGAGGTGATCGACACGGCGATCTTGTCGCCCTGGACCACAAGCGTCCCGTGCGCGATCGGCACATTGTTCGCCAGCACCAGCACATCGTCATCCAGATAGCTGTCGAGTTCGATCACCGCGCCACGACCCATCCTCAAAAGCTGATGGATCGGCAGGACGGACTTGCCAAGCACGACAGAAATCTCGACATAGACATTGTTGAGCGAATTCACTTGGCTCTCCGGCAGGCTGACGCACGAACATTCCTGCCGCCGAGATTGCCATGCTAGAGTTACCCCATGGTTAATTCCGTCACCGCCCCGGCTGCCCCGCTCACCGCCCCTGAGGGCATCGCCCCCCAAGGCGTCGTCCCCCAAGGCGTGGAATGGCGCCTTTCCGATGCGCCCGTGCCCTATGAGGTCGCGGTCGCCGAAATGGAAGCGCGTGCCGCTGCCATCGCGGCGGGCGAAGCCTGCGAGCTTGTCTGGCTGCTGGAGCATCCCGCGCTCTATACGGCGGGCACCAGCGCCGAGGAAAAAGACCTGATCGCACCGGATCGTTTCCCGGTCCACAAGACCGGGCGCGGCGGCCAGTACACCTATCACGGCCCCGGCCAGCGCGTCGCCTATGTCATGCTCGACCTCAAGCGCCGCGGGCCCGATGTCCGCGCCTATGTCGCCCGGCTTGAATCATGGCTCATCGCCACGCTCGCCCGCTTCAACGTGAAGGGCGAAATCCGCGACGGTCGCGTCGGTGTCTGGGTGGCGCGGCCCGATCGCGGCCCGAATGCCGAGGACAAGATTGCCGCCATCGGCGTGCGCATCCGTAAATGGGTCACCTATCATGGCGTCAGCCTGAATGTGGACCCCGACCTCGACCATTTCACCGGCATCGTGCCCTGCGGCATCAGCCGGCATGGCGTCACGAGCCTTCACGATCTCGGCCAGCTTGTCAGCATGGCGGAAGTCGACATGGCCCTGCGCGCCAGCTTTGAAGAAATCTTCGGCGGCGAATAACGCCCCCAGAGCCGCATATTCAGAGCCGCATGTTCAGAGCCGCATATATTGCACGCGCCCGCCCAGCGCCATCGCACCAATGCCGAGACACACGGCAATGAGCCAGAACAGACCGCCCGCAATCGGCGCATGAATAAAGACCCACACAATCCCGGTCGCAATCACGATCCCGGCAAGGCCGCCGAGGGCGCCCTCGCCCACCGCCCCAAGCCGCGCCGATATGAAGCGCGACAGAACCGCAATCGAGACGACAAGCCCCATCACAACACCGAGTGGCCAGAGCAGCAACAAGATGCCTGCCAGCGGCAAACCGATAATCGTGATCGCACTCATCACCGCCAGAACGGGCGTGCCCGCCAGCCAGACAAAACCGATCATCATCGCGAGCAGCGGATTGGCAAAGGCCGCCTCGCTCATATTGTCGGCATGGCCTGCTCCAAAAATCACAACCAGCCCGGCAAGCAGCCCGAAGAACACCGCGCCCGCCAGTGACATTTCATATCCCGGCACCGTGTAATAACGCCCGCCCTCATGCATCCAGCCGCGTTCGCCATTGTAAACACGATCATCATGCGGCATCCGTTGGCCGTCCATCATCCCGCCCATATGCACCGGCTCATCGCGCCAGGAATGGGCGTGGATCGGTCCGGTGATTTTCGCACTTTCATCGATCTGCGCCTTGCTCGCCGAATAATAATTCACCTCGCCATCAATGCGCGCATCGGGACCGAAGGAAAGGTTCATGCCGTAAAAGGCAACGTCCCCTTTCACCGGCCCGTTGATCAGCGCATCCTGTGCGCGAATGGTGAGGTCACGGCCAATCATGCCCTCAACCGCCACCCGGCGTCCGGCAATCCACGCATCCTTGGCAATGCTTGCCTGATCCGTCACGGTCACGGTCTCGCCTGCAACGGTCAGCGAGCCGGGAACCTTGCTGTCCACCGTCACGTCTTGTCCCGCCGAAAACTGGCTGTCGCCAAACGACCATTGCGAGGTTTTCTGCACCAGCCCGTCGCCCGCCTGAGCGGACAGGCCGCCCAGCAGGTTCATCAGGACAAAAACACAGCTTAAGGTTAAAATGCGCATGGCCACTCCGGTTTCGGGATGGAGAACATCCTCAAACCGAAATGGCCATTGAACGCCCCCATTTCAATTGGGGATATCTTTTCTTTTCGTAATAAGTTGCGGTGCAGCCTTACTTGCTGAAATCAAACTCCATGATCACGGCATCAACCGCGAGGCTGTCGCCCGCCTTGCACTCGATCCTGGCGACCTTGCCATCGTGTTCGGCGCGAAGAATGTTTTCCATCTTCATCGCTTCGACGACGGCCAGCGTCTCGCCCGCCTTCACGTCCTGACCCACTTCCACCGCGATGGACTTGACCAGACCCGGCATCGGGCAAAGCAGGAACTTCGAGGTGTCCGGCGCAATCTTTTCCGGCATCAGCAGGTTCAGCTCATGCGCGCGCGGTGTGCGCACACTGGCCAGCGCGCTGGAGCCACGATATTTCAGGCGATAGCCTTCCTTGGCGCGTTCAAGCTGCACCACGATGGGCTTGCCATCAATCAGCCCACTGAACACGAAGTCGCCCGGCAGCCAGTCGCTTTCGACGAGATGGCTCGAAACGACCTCGCCATTCGCATCAAGAATATTGGCTTCAAGACCCTTGCCGCCGAAATCAGCCGACACGCGGCCTGCCCAGTCATTGATCGAGACAACCCATTCGCGCGGCAGCTTGCGCGGACGATTGGGCAATTGACCCGTGATCTCGACAGCGCGTTCGGCATGCACCTTGTTCATGAACACAGCCACAACCGCGAGCTTCTCCATGCGCTCATGCGACAGCTCGACGCCATGGAACCCGTCCGGGAACTCTTCGGCGATGAAGCCCGTCGTCAAACGGCCTTCCTTGAAGCGCGGATGTTCCATGATCGCGCCGAGGAACGGAATATTGTGCTGAATGCCTTCGATGCGGAACGAGTCCAGCGCCACCGACATATGCTCGATCGCGCTCTTGCGATCAGGCCCATGCGTGCAGAGCTTGGCGATCATCGGATCGTAATAGATCGAGATTTCGCCGCCTTCATAAACGCCCGTATCGTTGCGGATCGTCAGGCCATTTTCCGTGCCTTCAGCGGGCGGCTGATAGCGCACGAGACGGCCCGTTGAGGGCAGGTTGTTGCGATAGGGATCTTCGGCATAGATGCGGCTTTCGACAGCCCAGCCATTGATCTTCACATCTGCCTGCTTGATCGACAGTTTCTCGCCATAGGCCACACGGATCATCTGCTCGACAAGATCGATGCCGGTGATGAGTTCCGAAACCGGATGCTCCACCTGCAGGCGCGTGTTCATTTCGAGGAAATAGAAATTGCGGTCCTGATCGACGATGAACTCGACCGTACCGGCACTTTCATACTGCACCGCCTTGGCGAGCGCGACGGACTGCTCGCCCATCGCCTTGCGGGTGGCTTCATCGAGAAAAGGGGATGGCGCTTCTTCAATCACCTTCTGGTTGCGACGCTGGATCGAGCATTCGCGCTCGACCACATAAATCGCATTGCCATGCTTGTCGCCGAGAAGCTGGATTTCGATATGCCGCGGATTGGTCACGAACTTTTCAATGAACACACGATCATCGCCGAAGCTCGACTTGGCCTCGGACATCGACGAGGCAAAGCCTTCCGCCACTTCCGATTCCGACCAGGCAATGCGCATGCCCTTGCCGCCGCCGCCGGCCGAGGCCTTGATCATGACCGGATAGCCGATCTCGCCAGCGATCCGCACCGCTTCTTCCGGCGTCTCGATCACACCGAGATAACCCGGCACCGTCGAAACCTGCGCCGCATTGGCAAACTTCTTCGACTCGATCTTGTCGCCCATCACTTCGATGGCCTTGATGTTCGGCCCGATGAACCTGATACCGGCTTTTTCAAGCGCGATGGCAAACTTCGGGTTCTCCGACAGAAAGCCATAGCCCGGATGCACGGCCTCGGCACCCGTTTGCTTGCAGGCATCAATGATCCTGTCGATCAGCAGATAGGACTGCGCCGCAGGCGCCGCGCCAATGTGAACGGCTTCATCAGCCATTTCCACATGCAGCGCATCCTTGTCGGCATCCGAATAAACGGCGACCGTCTTGATACCCATTTTGCGCGCCGTCTTGATAACGCGGCAGGCGATTTCGCCTCGGTTGGCGATCAGGATTTTCTTGAACATCAGATGGTGCCCCGTGGCTCAATACAAGAAAGCCCTCCCCCCTTGCGGGGGAGGGTTGGGAGGGGGGGTCTCCTGACAAAGAGATAAAATGACGCTTCACCCCCACCCGGCGCACCCTGTGCGGGCGCGCCGACCTCCCCCCTCAAGGGGGTGGCCAGGAAAGCGCATGGTCCCAATCCGCTCATCACCAACCCGCTCATCAAATGCCTCAAAGCGGAATGTTGTCGTGCTTCTTCCAGGGGGTCTCGATCTGCTTGTCGCGCAGCAGGGCGAGGGCGCGGGCAACGCGCGGTCTGGTCGAATGCGGCATGATGACTTCGTCGATATAGCCACGTTCGGCTGCGACGAAGGGATTGAGGAAACGGTCTTCATAGACCTTCGTATGGCTCGCGATCCTGTCGGCATCGCCAATATCGGCGCGATGGATGATCTCCACCGCCCCCTTGGCGCCCATCACGGCAATCTGTGCGGTCGGCCAGGCATAGTTGACATCGCCGCCAATATGCTTGGACGCCATCACGTCATAGGCGCCGCCATAGGCCTTGCGCGTGATGACCGTGATCTTGGGCACCGTCGCTTGGGTATAGGCAAAGAGCAGCTTGGCGCCATGCTTGATCAACCCGCCATATTCCTGCGCCGTGCCCGGCAGGAAGCCCGGCACGTCGACAAAGGTGATGATCGGAATGCTGAAGCAATCGCAGAAGCGCACAAACCGCGCCGCCTTGCGGCTGGCGTCCGAGTCGAGCACGCCCGCCAGAACCATTGGCTGATTGGCAACGATACCAACCGTACGCCCTTCAATCCGGGCAAAGCCCGTGATGATGTTCTTGGCAAAACTTTCCTGAAGTTCGAAAAAATCCGACTCGTCCACAACCTTGAGGATCAGTTCCTTCATGTCATAGGGCATGTTGGGATTGGCCGGGATCAGCGTGTCGAGCGAAATCTCACTCCGCTGAGGATCGTCGAAGAAGGGGCGCTCCGGCACCTCGTCGCGATTGGACAAAGGCAGGAAATCAACAAAGCGACGGATCTGCGTCATCGCGATCACGTCATTGTCAAAGCCGCCATCCGCCACCGACGACTTCGTGGTGTGAATGCTGGCGCCGCCAAGCTGTTCGGAGGTGACGGTTTCATTCGTCACCGTCTTCACAACGTCAGGCCCCGTCACAAACATGTAGGATGTGTCACGCACCATGAAGATGAAATCGGTCATCGCTGGCGAATAAACGTCGCCGCCGGCGCAGGGTCCCATAATGACGGAGATCTGCGGAATGACACCCGAGGCCAGTACATTGCGTGAGAACACTTCGCCATAGCCGCCCAGCGCATCCACGCCTTCCTGAATGCGCGCGCCACCGGCATCAAACAGGCCGATGATCGGTGCGCCCGTGCGCAGCGCCATGTCCTGGATTTTCGTCATCTTGCGGGCATGGGCTTTGGAGAGCGAGCCGCCAAACACGGTGAAGTCCTTGACAAAGAGATAGACCGGACGGCCATTCACCGTGCCCCAGCCTGTCACAACGCCATCGCCCAGGATCTTCTGTTTTTCCATGCCGAAGTCGTGGCAATCATGCTCGACAAACATGTCGAACTCTTCAAAAGAGCCTGCGTCGAGCAGCAATTCGATGCGTTCACGCGCGGTCAGCTTGCCGCGCCCATGTTGTGCATCAATGCGCTTCTGACCGCCGCCGAGCCTCGCTGTTGCGCGACGCTCCTCAAGCTGGCGAAGAATGTCCTTCATGCCGCCCCTTTCACACGCTACGCCATGCGGATGCCGCATGGCAAATTCGTCGATAATCTGGTCCCGGCGGACAAAAATCGCCACCGGCTTCGCAAGGCGCCCTGCATAGCACCCCGTTCATCAGTTTGCCAATTGCTTCAAATCAATCAACAAACTTGTTTGTATCAGCCGGTTTCAGGCCTCGTTCCGCGCCAGCCGTACAAACAGATCTGTCGCTTCCAGTTCCGATTTGCGAAGCGCCAGCCGGGCCGCTTCTTCCTCGTCTTCGCCGCAAAGTTCCATCTGCCAGAACTCATCGAGATGCGCCGCCTCAAAGGCTGCCGCAGCGTCGATATGCCCTTTGAGCAGAGCCAGGCCGATGACCGCCGAGCCGGTCAGGGTCACGGCATTATGCAGGCCCGTCAGCCCGAAAGCGTCAAACGTCTCGACCGCCTTGCGAAGGGCATCAAGCGCCTCGGCGTCTTGCGCCACATGGACAATGCCCGTGGTCACATTGAGGCGCGCCCCGGTCGTTTGGAGCAGCCAGTCAAGCAGCCTGTCCCAGCTTTTGACCTGCCGGGCGATCAACACCTGCGGTCCCTCGGCGCGATAGCACACCAGATCGCTCTGCGCGAAAGTCACGATGTCATTGATAACGGCGTCCCGTCGCGGCAGCACAAGATCAAGCGCCGTATTGGCCAGTTTCGTGTGCCACATGCGGCGTGGATTGATGGTGTCGCCCTGTGCCGCCCATTCGGCAACAATGGCGGCCGCGAGCTTTTCAGCCGGCACGACAAGAGCTTGCCGCGAGGGTGTTTTCACCGTCTTGCCATCCAGTTGAATGGCATAGCCGCCATCCTGTGGCAGCGCCGCCGCCACCTTGTAGAAACGCTTGGGCAGACGTGGCGCATCCCGTCCGGGATGCGCCACCTGTTCATCAAGCCCGCGACCACGGGCAAGATCGAAGATCGAAACGGTCTCGCCCGTCTTTTCGTCGCTCATCGGCAATGAAGTCTCATTTGAACAAATCACCAAAGCCCTTGGTCACGCTCTCGACAGCCCCGCCAACGCCTTTGCTCACGCTCTCGGCTGCGCCGCCAACACTGCCAGCAATACCGCCATCACCCCTGGCCGCATTCGCTGCCAGGGCGCCGCAGCCACCACTTGCCGAAGCCGAGCCGGAGCCCGTGCTCATCAGCGGCAACAGCGCGCCGACGCCACCGGTCAGCGCAACGCCTGCCACGCCCGTCGCAATGCTCTTCGCGGCGCCCGTCTTGTCGATACCCGCACTTGGCGCAGCAAGCGAACCCGACACGCGGATCGGGAAGGCAAGACTGACAAGGCTTGCCTCTTTGGGCTTCGGCTTCAGCAACAGATCAATCGTCTCATTGCCCAGATTTATCGAGCCGCCGCCCGTCGTCACCAGACTATCCGTCTCCATGGCCAGCGCCTTGGAGACGCCAACACCGCCATTGAAATCGAAACGGCTCAAGGCACAAACCAGCGTTGCCGTGTTGCTGCTGCTGCCCGACGGAACGACCGCCTTGGCAAGATCGTTTGACACGATGGCAAAAGCCTTGGAATTGATCGACCCCTTGCCCATGGCAAAGTTCGTCTGCCCACTGAGCGAAGAGGCAATCGCATGCAGCGATCCGCCGCTGCCTGCAAGCTGTGCCCCGAAATCAGCCTTGGCCGAGATCATGTCCGTGACCTTCATGTCTTTCAGCATCTGGCCGAAATTGAAGCCGCTCGACGTGGCTTTCAGGTTCACGCTGCGGTTCGCCGCCTTGGCGCCGAGCTTGGCGCTGATCTTGGTACCGAGATAGCTCATGCTCACCGGCATGCTCAGATTGCCGCCTGCCAATTGGACCGGAATGATGACATTGCTGAACTTGAGACCACTCACCAGCAGTTCGTCTATTTTCAGCGTCAGATTGGCATCGGCTGAATTCAGCGCCTCCAGCGGCAGGGGATCACGGCTGAAGATCGGCCCGCCCTTGCCGCTGCCACTCGCCTTTCCACCACCTGCGAGGGTGGTCAGATCGAGCTTGTCGCTTTCGAGAACACCCTCGATCGTCGGCTTGCCATCAAGCGAGAGCGACAAGTCACCCTTCGCACTCGTGCCCGCCACAGTGAACGATGTGTTGTCGAGGTGAATATCCGAGCCATTCCCCGACACATCCGACGCGAAGATCACCGGCGTGCCATTCACATCGCCCTCAACCGTCGCATGAATGCCTGAACCCTTGGCCTTGACCGATACATCCTTGAAGGCGGCTTTGGAGAGCTTGCCCGTGGCGCCATCGCGATAGGCAATCTTCATATCGGAAATCGCCACCTGCGGAATGGCGCCGAGTGAAAACCCGCTGCTGCCACCACCGGCCTGATCGGGCGTCTGCGTGCCCTTGTCAAAGAGCTCCCAGTTGCCTTTGCCGTTCTGATCCGTTTCGAGGAAGATATCGGCGCCGTCCAGCTCGACATTCTGCAAGGCCACCTTGCCGGAAAAGAGCGGTACGAGTGAGAGCGTCAGGGCGAGTTTGTCGGCACTCACCATGATCGGCCTGGTGCCCCAGGGCGCATTGCCGAAGCTTACCTTCTCGGCAATCAGCGAGGGCATCAGCGACAATCCGATATGCACCCCGCCCGCAATCTTCAGGTCACGGCCCGTCGCATCCTTTGCCGCCTGCTCGATGCGTGGTGCAAAACGGCCCAGATCAACCAGCGTCAGGGCATAGAACAGCCCGCCCAGCACGATGACAAGACCGACAAGAAATTTCAGAAATCCGCCCATGACTGTCATTCCCCCAAAACGGCGCCCACAACGGGTGCCCCCAAAAGCTGCTCAATGGCCGGCACGAGCTGGCCTGCATGATGGACAACGCAATGTGCCCCGGCGCGCGCCAGAGCCTCCCGGGGATGATATCCCCAATCGACGCCCAGCGCATGGGCGCCAGCGGCCCGCGCCATTTCCATGTCATAGCTCGTATCGCCCACCAGAACCGTATGTTCCGGTCGAACGCCTGTTGCGGCCATGGCACGGCGCAGCATTTCGGGATGCGGCTTCGACGGAGCATCGTCAGCCGTCTGCAACGTCACAAAAAAATGACCCAATCCGTGCGTTTCCAGCACATGTCGCAGGCCCCGCTGTGACTTGCCCGTGGCAATGCCGAGCACCGTGTCCGGGCGCGAATACAGGGTCGCAAGGGTCTCGGCCACCCCTTCAAAGAGGGGTTCGGCCAGTTCTTTTCGATGCCTGAGCTCAAAAAACGCGTCCTTATAGCCTTCCCGCAGACGGGCCCGCAGCGTCGGCTCTGCCTCGGGCATCAGCGCCGCCATGGCCTCGTCCAGCGACAGGCCGACAATCGAGAGCACATCCATGCGCGGCAGGGCATCCAGCCCCTGTTTGGCAAAGGCATGGTTCATCGCCGCCACAATCATGTGCTGGCTGTCAATCAGCGTGCCGTCGCAGTCAAAAACGACCAGTTGCAAGGGAGTGCTCAAGCCTCAAGCTCCGCAAACGGATGGCTCTTGTCATCGGGATTGAAGCCAAAGAGTTTCCAGGCCTTGAGCATATGCGGCGGTAATGGCGCTTTGATGAAAAAGCGCTGGCCCTCGGGATGCGAAATATCAAGCGAGCGGGCATGCAGATGCAGCGCCTTCTCGATCTCGCCACCGGGATGGGCGTCCGCCCCGCCATATTTCCCGTCACCCACAATCGGCGTGCCCAGATAGGCCGCATGCGCGCGGATCTGATGTGTGCGCCCGGTCATCGGCATGAACGCGACCCATGACAATTTATGCGAGGCGGTTTCCATCACCGTGTAATGCGTGACCGCATGTTTGGCGTCTTCGTCGCCCTCTTCTGCGGGCATCACGCGTTCATGGCCTGCCCCCCCCTGCTTCGACAGCGCCAGCCTGATTGTCCCCTGCCGCATTTCCGGCACGCCGACCACAAGCGCCCAGTAAATCTTGCGGGCATCCTTGGTCTTGAAACTCTTGGCCAGCGATGCAGCCGCCTTGGCCGTGCGCGCCAGCACCAGAACCCCGCTCGTGTCGCGGTCCAGCCGATGCACAAGCCTTGGCCGCTCGCTCGCATCGAAGGTCAGGACATCCAGCATCCCGTCAATATGTTTTTCGGTTTTGGTGCCACCCTGCACCGCCAGCCCCGAAGGCTTGTTCAGCACAATGATCGAATTGTCCTTATGCATCACCGCGCCGCGCAGCATGGCGGCATCTGCCTCGCTTGTTGCGCGCTTTGTCCTGGGCCGCGCCTCGCTCACCCCGGCATCGGGCATCGGCGGTACACGGATGACCTGGCCCGATGCCAGACGATCATTGGCCTTGACGCGGGCACCATCCACACGCACCTGTCCCGTGCGCAGCATCTTTTCCAACCGGCCATGGGTCAGTTGCGGAAAGCGTCGCTTGAACCAGCGATCGACCCTGATCCCGTCTTCATCCGCGCTCACGCCCACTTGCAAAACAGCATTCATGCCAGCGCCAACCTTGCGACCCAAAGACCGATAAAAAGACAAAGCAGGGCGCCTGCCACAGACCCGAACATGTAGAGACCCGCCATCGCATAGTCATGCCGCTCCATCATCACGGCTGCGTCCAGCGAGAAGGCCGAAAACGTCGTGAAGCCGCCGAGAATGCCCGTCATCAGAAAGCTGCGCATTTCATGGCTCACATTGAACTTCAGCGCGAAGGCTCCCGCAAGCAGGCCCATGATGAGCGAACCGATCAGATTGACGCCAAATGTCCCCCAGGGAAAATTCGGCCCCATCAGGCGCAGCATCTGCATCCCGAAGAGATAGCGCGCCGTCGATCCGATGGCACCGCCAACCGCCACGGCAAAAATGCTGTTCACCTGTTCTTCTCCTCTCGCAACTTCTGCCAATAGGCGAGCCGTTTGGTGATCTCGCGCTCAAAGCCGCGTTCCACCGGCTGATAGAATTGTGTCCGCGCCATCTCGTCGGGAAAATAATCCTGACCGGAAAAACCCTCTGCCGTGTCGTGGTCATATTCATAGCCCGCGCCATAGCCAAGCTCTTTCATCAGCCTGGTTGGCGCATTCAGGATATGGGCGGGCGGATTGAGCGAGCCGGTCTCCCTGGCTGCCCGCTTCGCCGCGCCAAAGGCCGCATAACCGGCATTGGATTTGGGTGCCGTGGCGAGATAGATCAGCGCCTGGGCAATCGCCAGTTCCCCCTCGGGCGAACCGAGAAAGTCATAGGCCTCCTTGGCTGCGAGCGCCTGATGAAGCGCCTCGGGGTCGGCAAGGCCGACATCCTCCACCGCCATGCGCACCATGCGCCGCACGATATAAAGCGGGTCCTCGCCACCTGCCAGCATTCGCGCCAGCCAGTAAAGCGCGGCATCGCAATCTGATCCGCGCACGGATTTATGCAGGGCGCTGATGAGATTGTAATGCCCTTCCCGCCCCTTGTCGTAAAGCGGGGCGCGGCGCTGCACGGCGGTAACCAGATCACCCGTATCGAGCAGACCCTCCGGCTTCAGGTCGAGCACTTCCTCAGCCAGTGTCAGCGCATAGCGCCCGTCGCCATCCGCCATCGCCCGCAGGCTCGCCCGCGCCTCATCGGTGAGTGGCAGCTTGCGCCCGGTGAACTCTTCGGCACGCACGAGCAGTTCTTCAAGCGCGGTATCATCAAGCCGGTTCAGCACCAGCACCTGCGCCCGGGACAGAAGCGCCGCGTTCAATTCAAAACTCGGATTCTCTGTCGTCGCACCGACCAGCGTGATCGTCCCGTCTTCCATCACCGGCAGGAAGCTGTCCTGCTGGGTGCGGTTGAAGCGATGGATCTCATCGACAAAAAGCAGCGTGCCCTTGCCGGTTTCGCGCCGCGCCCGCGCCATCTCGAAAATCTTCTTGAGGTCCGCCACGCCGGAAAAGATCGCCGAGATCGCCTCGAAATAAAGCCCGACACGATCGGCGAGCAGCCGCGCCGTCGTTGTCTTGCCGGTGCCGGGTGGTCCCCAGAGAATGATCGAGGAGAGATGCCCGCTCGCAATCATGCGGCCCAGCGGTCCCTTGGGGCCGAGCAGGTGATCCTGCCCCACCACATCTTCGATGCGCCTGGGACGCAGACGATCCGCCAGAGGCCGCGGGGCCCCATCATCCATTCCGGCTGCGGCGAAGAGATTGCTCATGCGCCCGTTTCTAGCATGATCCGGCGCATAGCACAGCCTGACGAGGGGCTTTTAGCCCCCGACCGTCGCACTGAAGGTGCGGTCGCCGCGCCGAATGGTGAAATCCCATTCCTGACGTGGGCTGGCTGTTGCTGCCACCAGTTCGCTGACGGAGGTAATTTTCTTGCCCCCCACATCCAAAATGATGTCGCCGGCCTGAAACTGCAACCGGGCGGCGGGCGTGTCATCCTCCACCTCCACAACCACAACGCCCTTGCCGCCCCAATTGTCAAATCCCAGCTCGTCGGAAAGGGCGGGCGACAGATTGGCAACCTTGGCGCCGGCAAAGGGCGACCGCCCCTTGAGCACACGGCGGTCGGCAGGCGGGTTCTCCGGCGGCGGTTCCATCGCCACCATGGCCGTGCCCGTCTTGCCATCACGTGCATAGGAAACACTTGCCTGCGCCCCAAAGCTCTTGGTCGCAATGCGGTAACGAAGCGCCTGCGGATCATCGACCTCAAACCCGTCCACCTGCCGCACGACATCGCCGACCTTGAGCCCGGCGCGATCAGCCGGCCCGCCCTTATAGACATCGCGGATCAGGCTTCCGCCAGGCCGGTCCAGCCCCAGCGATTGCGCCAGATCGGCATCCACCACCTGCAAGGAGGCACCAAACCAGGGCCGCTTCACATAGCCCCCGCCATTCTGGGCCGAGGCGACGACCGACGAGACCATGTTGGAAGGGATCGCAAAGCCGATACCGATGCTGCCGCCACTCTGAGAATAGATCGCGCTGTTGATGCCGATGAGCTGACCATCCGTCGTCACCAATGCGCCGCCCGAATTACCCGGATTGATCGCGGCATCGGTCTGAATGAAAAACTGATAATCCGACACGCCAACATGCGTTCGCGCCAGCGCCGACACGATACCGCTCGTCACGGTCTGACCGACACCGAAAGGATTGCCGATGGCGAGCACCAGATCGCCGACTTCGACCGTGTCTGAATCCTTGAAGCGCAGGAAGGGCAGTTTCAATCCCTTGGTATCGATGCGCAGCACCGCCAGATCCGTGCGCTCATCCGCCACCACGAGCTTGGCTTCATACTCGCGTCGGTCCGAGAGCGCCACGGTGAATTGCGTACCACCCGCGATCACGTGATTATTGGTCACGATCAGGCCGCTCGCATCGACAATAACGCCCGAACCAAGTGATTGCTGCACCCGCTCGCGCGGCACCCCGCCGCCCATCGGTCCGCCAAAAAAACGCTGGAAAAACGGGTCGCTGAACATCGGCGACAGGCGCTCTTTGACAACCCGCTTGGAATAGACATTCACCACGGCAGGCGCGACGCGCTTGACGACACCGGCATAGGAGAGCTGCACATCGCTCGCGTCGCTCGGCAAGCGCTTGTCGGCCAGCGCCGCCGATCCACCCGGATAAAAGGCCAGCACCAGAAACAGGGTAATCGTACCCACCACCATGGCGAGGACACCCGGCAACGAAGATTGAGACAGCATTTCTTCCACCATTCCCGTGCTCCCCAGCCAGAAGCGCACATGTCGGGGGACACAGCCCGCCCCCGGCCCACGGCCTCGAATATTGTTGTCTCACTGGCGACCATGCAAGACGTAATGCCGCCACGCCATATGACAAGTTCTTAAGGCCAAACAAAAAGGGCAGCCCTTGCGGACTGCCCTGAAATGTCACAATGCGAAAAGCGGCTTATGCGGCTTCTTCGGCATCATCGAACTGGGCGGGACCGGAGTCCTGACCCTTGGCGCTTTCGTCGCGATCGACAAACTCGATCACAGCCATCGGCGCATTGTCGCCATGACGGAAGCCAGCCTTGAGAACGCGGATATAACCACCCTGACGTTCGGCATAGCGCGGTCCGAGAATGTCGAACAGCTTGGCAGCCCAGAGCTTGTCGGGCAGTGCGCTATAGGCCTGGCGGCGCGCATGCAGATCGCCACGCTTGCCGAGCGTCACCAGCTTCTCCACATAGGGGCGAAGCTCCTTTGCCTTGGGCAGCGTTGTCACGATCTGCTCATGCTTGATCAGCGCAACAGCCATATTGGCGAGCATCGCCTTGCGGTGGCTTGCCGTCCTGTTGAGCTTGCGGCCGGAATTACCGTGGCGCATGACCCGTCTCCTTCATTAAGCGGCGTCCTCAAGACGCTGCATCAAACGCAAAATGCCTTTCGGCGATCAATACTGGTCTTCGTAGCGCTTGGCCAGCTCTTCGATATTCTCTGGCGGCCAATTCGGAACTTCCATACCCAGATGGAGACCCATCTGCGCCAGAACTTCCTTGATTTCGTTCAGCGACTTGCGGCCGAAATTCGGCGTGCGGAGCATCTCGCCTTCGGTCTTCTGGATCAGATCGCCGATGTAAACGATATTGTCGTTCTTCAGGCAGTTTGCCGAACGCACCGAAAGTTCGAGTTCGTCCACCTTCTTGAGAAGCGCGGCATTGAACTCAAGTTCCGGACGGCTTTCTTCAATCTGCTTCTGCTCAGGCTCTTCGAAGTTCACGAAGACCTGGAGCTGATCCTGGAGGATGCGGGCGGCATAGGCCACAGCATCATCCGGCGTGATCGCGCCATTGGTTTCGACCTGCATGGTCAGCTTGTCATAATCAAGGATCTGGCCTTCGCGGGTGTTTTCCACCTTGTAGGAAACACGCAGCACGGGGCTGTAAAGGCTGTCCACCGGAATGAGGCCGATGGGCGCATCTTCCGGACGGTTGCGGTCGGAAGAGACATAGCCCTTGCCAAGCGCGACAGTGAATTCCATGCGAATGTCAGCGCCTTCGTCCAGTGTGCAAAGCACGAGGCCGGGGTTGAGCACTTCGATGTCGGAACCAACGGTGATGTCGCCAGCGGTGACAACGCCCGGGCCCGTCTTCGTCAGCGTCATGCGCTTGGGGCCTTCAGCGTGAAGGCGCAGCGCAAGCTGCTTGATGTTCAGAATGATATCGGTCACGTCTTCACGCACACCGGCGATCGACGAGAATTCATGCAGCACGCCGTCAATATGGACGGCCGTGACAGCGGCGCCCTGAAGCGACGACATCAGCACGCGACGCAGCGCATTGCCGAGCGTCAAGCCAAAGCCACGTTCCAGCGGTTCGGCAACCATTGTTGCGAAACGCAGCGGATCATGGCCCGGATTGATTTCGAGCTTGTTCGGTTTGATCAGCTCTTCCCAGTTCTTCTGGATCACGTCAGTAACCTCATGCCGTTTTGGGGCGTCTCTCGACGCGCCCGGGCGGGAGAAATCCGCCACCTGCTCTCTTTAACGTCCGCTCCACTATCCAATCGTGCGAGCCGGACGTGACCTTGCATATGTTCGTGAGAATGAAGGTCAGACGCGACGGCGCTTTGGCGGCCGGCAACCATTATGCGGAATGGGTGTCACGTCACGGATCGTCGTGACGGTGAAGCCAACCGACTGCAACGCGCGCAGTGCGGACTCACGACCCGAACCCGGGCCGCAAACTTCAACTTCCAGCGTGCGCATACCATGTTCCATGGCCTTCTTGCCGGCATCCTCGGCAGCCATCTGCGCGGCGAAGGGTGTCGACTTGCGGCTGCCCTTGAAGCCCATCATGCCCGCCGACGACCATGAGATCGCGTTGCCCTGGGCATCCGTGATCGTGATCATGGTGTTGTTGAACGTCGAATTCACATGGGCCACACCCGATGAGATATTCTTTCGTTCCTTGCGGCGGATGCGTGTCTTTTCCTTCGCCATCGATCTCTAACTTTCGTGGTACGCGGGGGCCGCTTCAGAGCGCCCCGGCTGGTATCTAAACGGGTATCTTACTTCTTCTTGCCGGCGATCGCCTTGGCCGGACCCTTGCGGGTACGCGCATTGGTATGCGTGCGCTGGCCATGAACCGGCAGGCCCTTGCGGTGACGCAGGCCGCGATAGCAGCCAAGATCCATAAGGCGCTTGATGTTCATTGATGTGTCGCGGCGAAGATCGCCTTCGACGAGATAGTCACGGTCGATCGTTTCGCGGATCTGAATGATCTCGGCGTCGGCCAGCTGGTTCACGCGACGCTCGGCGGGGATACCCACCTTGTCGCAGATCTCCTTGGCCTTGGCGTTGCCAATACCGGTGATGTAGGTCAATGCGATAATCACCCGCTTATTGGTCGGGATGTTGACGCCAGCGATACGAGCCACGTTCTTCTCCTGCTCTCACATGACCTGTGCATAAACCGCCGTTTCACGCTGGGTGAACGACTGGAAACGTCACAGGGGGAATCGCTTAACCGGCACTTACATCAAAATTCCCGGTCAAAATTGGGTTAAAAATGGCTGAAATCCGCCAGATTTATACCAAAAACCGGGAAAGAAGCTGAAAGTGTCGCCGCGAAGGCCGGGATTATAGGTTTTAAGCCTTCCCAGTCAACCAGTTAAGCAAACTTCCCTTCGATTTTTCAATTCCAAGCGCCGCCACGATCGCGGCGGTCACTTCATCCATCGTCTTCATGCCATCGACGGTCTTGAGCTTGCCGGTCTTGCCGTAATAGGCAATCAGCGGTGCTGTCTGCTCGTCATAGACATCGAGGCGCTTTTTGAGCGCTTCGGCATTATCGTCAGCGCGCGGACCCCCCTCGGTCTGCGCAGCCCTCGTTTCGATACGGCTGAGCAGAATGGCGCTATCAACGCGCAACTCCACAACCGCGTCCAGTTCGGTGCCCTTGCTCTTCAGCATGGCGTCCAGCGCTTCAGCCTGAGCCACATTGCGCGGGAATCCGTCCAGGATGTAACCCTTCCTGGCATCGGGCTGCTCAATGCGCTCTGCAATGATGCCGACAACAACGTCATCGGGCACCAGATCGCCGCGCGCCATGATGGCCTCGGCCTGTTTGCCGATTTCGGTCTTGGCGGCAACGGCGGCGCGAAGCATATCGCCCGTCGACAGCTGCACATAACCGTAATGTTCCTCAAGCCGTTTGGCCTGAGTGCCTTTTCCTGCGCCCGGAGGGCCAAGCAGTATCAGTTTCATCGACGCGCTCCCCGCAGCTTCGACTTCTTGATGAGACCTTCATATTGATGCGCCAGGAGATGACTTTGAATCTGGGCAACCGTATCCATGGTCACGCTGACCACGATCAGCAGCGAGGTGCCACCGAATGCAAACGGCACTTTGTACTGAGCAATCAGGATCTCGGGCAGCAGACAGATGATGACCAGATAACCCGCACCAAGCACCGTCAGTCGCGTCAGCACATAGTCGATATATTCGGCTGTCCGCGCACCGGGCCGGATGCCGGGAATAAACCCGCCATACTTCTTGAGGTTTTCCGCCGTCTCCTGCGGATTAAAGACAATGGCCGTATAGAAAAACGCAAAGAACACGATGCCGGCGGCATAAAGCGCCATATGCAGCGGCTGGCCCTGGCCGAGCAGCGCCGTTACCGAGTTCAGCCATTCAGGGCCTTGCCCGGCTGTGAAATTGGCAATCGTCACTGGCAGCAACAGCAGCGACGAGGCAAAGATCGGCGGAATGACGCCCGAAGTATTGAGCTTCAGGGGCAGGTGCGAGCTGTCCCCGCCATACATCTTGTTGCCGACCTGGCGCTTGGGATATTGCACGATCAGACGCCGCTGGGCGCGCTCCACAAACACGATGCCCATGATGACGGCAACCACCATGACGCCGAGCACCAGGATGATGCCGGTTGAAAGCGCGCCGGTGCGGCCAAGTTCCAGTGTGCCGACGACGGCATGAGGAAGATTGGCGACAATGCCGGCGAAGATGATGAGCGAAATACCATTGCCGACACCACGCGAGGTGATCTGCTCACCCAGCCACATCAGGAACATGGTGCCGCCGACAAGGGTGATGACCGTCGAGACACGAAAGAACATGCCCGGGTCCATGACCACATGCTGCGCCCCTTCAAGACCGACAGCGATGCCATAGCCTTGCAGCGCCGCCAGAATGACGGTGCCATAGCGCGTGTACTGATTGATGGTCTTGCGGCCCTGCTCGCCCTCTTTCTTGAGAGCTTCAAGCTGGGGCGAAACAGTCGTCATCAACTGCATGATGATGGAAGACGAAATATAGGGCATGATTGCCAGCGCGAAGATCGCCATACGACCAACAGCGCCGCCGGCAAACATGTCGAACACGCCAAGCAGACCCGAAGAGTTCTGCTTGAAGACATCGGCAAGCGCTGCCGGATCAATACCAGGCAGCGGGATGTAAGTGCCAAGACGATAGATGATGAGTGCGCCCAGCGTAAACCAGATGCGCTTTTTGAGCTCTTCAGCCTTGGCAAAGGCGGAGAAGTTCAGATTTGCCGCAAGCTGTTCTGCCGCCGAAGCCATTCAATCTCACCCTTTGAGCAGGAACCGGAAAACGCTTTCGCGCATTCAGACGGCGACTTATCTAGCCGCCTTCTTGGCTGCCTTCACAGCTGCCGCCGCAGCCACTTTTTCCTTGCGGGACTCGATCACGCTCACCGAACCACCGAGCTTCTCGACAGCCGCCTTGGCGGCTTCCGAAACACCGGCAACTTCGAAATCAAGCCTGGTCTTCAACTCACCCTTGGCCAGCAGACGGATGCCGTCCAGCGGGCGACGGATGACGCCAGCTTTGACAAGGGCTTCCGCGTCAACCTTCGCTTTCGGGTCGAGCTTGCCCGCATCAATCGCCACCTGGATGCGGCCGAGATTGACCGGGCTGTAGTCGAGCCGGAAAATGTTATTGAAGCCGCGCTTTGGCAAACGCATATGAATCGGCATCTGGCCGCCTTCATAGCCTTTGATCGCCACGCCCGAACGCGAGGTCTGACCCTTCACGCCGCGACCACCGGTCTTGCCCTTGGTCGAGCCGATACCGCGACCGACGCGGATACGCGATTTACGGGCGCCGGGATTATCTGTGATTTCGTTGAGTTTCATGGCTCTGCCTCGTACCCCTTAAGCCTCGTCCACAACGCGGACGAGATGGGCGACCTTGTTGATCATCCCGCGGATCGCGGGCGTGTCGTTCAGCGTCTTGGTACGACGCATCTTGTTCAGGCCAAGGCCGATCAGCGTTTGGCGCTGGTCGGGCTGGCGCCGCAACGGGCTCCCGATCTGCTGGACGGTCACAGTCCTGGCGCCGTCTGATTTCTTCGCTGACATGTCCTTGTTCCTCTAATCCGTATCGCTGACTGTCGTCACGCCGACAGTTTGACCTCAGTCGACAGCTGCTTCGCTGACCTCGGCGGCGGCATCGCTGCGGCGACCGACAATTTCGCTGACTTTCTTGCCACGACGCGCGGCCACCATGCGGGGGCTCTGCTCATGCCTGAGCGCATCGAATGTGGCGCGCACCATGTTGTAGGGGTTGCTTGACCCAAGCGACTTGGCCACAACGTCCTGCATGCCGAGCGTTTCGAAAACGGCGCGCATCGGACCACCGGCAATGATACCCGTACCGGCAGGGGCTGCACGCAGCAGAACCCGGCCCGCGCCATGGCGGCCATTGACATCATGATGCAGCGTCCGGCCTTCGCGCAGCGGCACGCGGATCATCGCGCGCTTGGCAGCTTCCGTCGCCTTGCGGATGGCTTCGGGCACTTCACGTGCCTTGCCATGACCGAAGCCGACGCGGCCCTTCTGATCGCCAACCACGACGAGAGCAGCAAAGCCAAAGCGCTTGCCGCCCTTCACCACCTTGGCGACGCGGTTGATATGGACGAGCTTGTCGACGAACTCGCTGTCGCGCTCTTCCCGTTCCCGAAAATCTTTCCGTGCCACTATGCCAATCCCTTAGAAGTTGAGGCCGCCTTCGCGGGCGCCCTCGGCGAGCGCTTTCACGCGCCCGTGGAAAATGTAACCGCCGCGATCGAACACGACATCCTTGACGCCGGCAGCGCTGGCGCGCTGGGCAACCAGGCGACCGATCTCGACCGCCGCATCGACATTCGTACCCTTGCCGTTGAATGCTTCCTCTTTCGTCGAGGCAGCCGCAAGCGTCACGCCGTTCCTGTCGTCGATGATCTGCGCATAGATATGCTTGGACGAACGGAACACAGACAGACGCGGACGGCCATTGGCCATCTTGGCGAGCTTGCTGCGATTGCGCATCGTCCGGCGCTGATGAAGTACCTTGAGTTTGTTCATGACCGCATCCCGCTCACTTCTTCTTGCCTTCCTTGCGGAAGATGAATTCGCCGGCATAGCGCACGCCCTTGCCCTTGTAAGGCTCAGGACCGCGATAGGCGCGGATCTCGGCAGCAACCTGCCCGACTTTCTGCTTGTCGATGCCGCTGATCGAAATTTCGGTTGGCTTGCCAACCTTTACTTCGATTCCCTCAGGGATCGCATAAATAACATCATGGCTGAAGCCCAGATTGAGCTGCAGGTTCTTGCCCTGAAGGGCGGCGCGATAGCCCACGCCGCTGATTTCCAGGTTCTTCGTGAAACCGGTGGTGACACCGATCACAAGGTTCTCGACCAGCGTGCGGCTCAGGCCCCACATCGCGCGAGCGCGCTGCGTGTCCTCGCGTGGACGCACCGTGAGCTTGCCATCGGCATGCTCCACGCTCACATCTTCAACGAGGGTCAGCTTCAGCTCACCCTTTGGTCCTTTGACGGCAATTTCCTGCTCGTCAAGTTTGACCGTTACCCCGGCTGGGACAGCGATCGGATATTTGCCAATTCGCGACATGGTCTCTGTTTCCCGTCGTCTCTTACTGACGTGTGCTGCCAGGCGTCTCAGAAGACGCGGCAGAGCACCTCGCCACCAACATTCTGCTCCCGCGCCGCGACATCAGACATGATGCCCTTCGGTGTCGAAAGGATCGAAATACCCAAACCATTGCTCACCACCGGCATCGTCTTCACAGACGAATAAACGCGGCGACCCGGTGTGGACACACGTTCGATCATCTGGATGACCGGCGTGCCTTCATTATACTTGAGTTCGATTTCGAACTCGGACTTCCCGTTCGGGTAGTCAACCTTTGCGTAGCCGCGGATGAAACCTTCATCAGCAAGCACATCGAGCACCCAGCCACGAAGCTTCGAGGCGGGCGACACCACTTTGCTCTTTCCGCGCAGTTGTGCGTTGCGGATGCGAGTGATCATATCGCCAAGAGGATCGGTCATCGTCATTGCGCGTTACTCCTCACCAGCTCGACTTGACCATACCGGGGATCTGGCCACGTGAGGCGAGATCGCGAAGCGCAATACGCGACATGCGCAGCTTCCGGTAATAGGCCTTGCTACGTCCCGAGATTTCACAGCGATTGTGAACGCGGGTCTTCGACGAATTGCGCGGAAGCTCGGCGAGCTTCAACTGCGCATCGAAACGCTCTTCCATCGAGAGCTTCGCATCCGTCGTCATCGCTTTCAGCTTTGCGCGCTTGTTGGCAAACTTGGCCACCAGCTTGCGACGCTTCTGATCCCGATTAATGGCGCTCTTCTTTGCCATCCAAACCTCCGTCGGGTTCGCCTCAGCGAACCGATCCAAAACTTATTTCGTGAACGGGAAATTGAACCCGCGCAGCAATTCCCGTGCTTCGTCGTCCGTCTTTGCCGTGGTGCAGACGATGATGTCCATACCCCAAATCTGGTCGACCTTGTCGTAGTCGATTTCAGGGAACACGATATGTTCCTTGAGACCCATAGCGTAGTTGCCGCGACCGTCGAAGCTCTTGCCATTCAGGCCGCGGAAGTCGCGGACGCGCGGCAGGGCGATCGTCACCAGACGGTCGATGAATTCATACATGCGATCCTTGCGAAGGGTCACCTTCACGCCAATCGGCATATCTTCGCGAACCTTGAAGGTCGCAATCGAGGTCTTGGCTTTGGTGATGACCGGCTTCTGGCCGGAAATCGCCTGCAACTCCTCGTAGGCATTCTTGATCTTCTTGGAGTCGGCGACCGCTTCGCCAACACCCATGTTGATCACGACCTTGTCAAGCTGCGGCACCTGCATGACGTTCTTGTACTGGAACTTTTCCGTCAGCGCGCTGCGGATCTGGTCCAGATAGATTGCCTTCAGGCGGGGCGTGTACTGAGTATCAGCCATCGATCACTTCTCCCGACGACTTGGCAAAGCGCACCTTGGTGCCGTTTTCAAGCGTCTTGAAACCAACGCGCGTGGCCTTGCCCGTCTTGGGATCGGCGATCGCGATATTCGAAATATGCAGCGACGCTTCACGGTTCACGATGCCACCAGCCGAAACCTGTGACGGCTTCTGGTGGCGCTTGACCATGTTCACGCCCTGAACCAGCGCGCGATCCTCTTTCGGGAACACGCCGATCACAGTGCCGCTCTTGCCTTTGTCCTTGCCGGACAGAACGACGACCTTGTCGCCCTTTTTAATCTTCGCAGCCATCAAAGCACCTCCGGCGCGAGCGAAACGATCTTCATGTGGTTCTTCGCGCGAAGTTCGCGTGTAACCGGTCCGAAAATGCGCGTTCCGATGGGTTCGCCCTGGTTGTTGATCAGTACGGCGGCATTGCGATCAAAGCGGATGACGCTGCCATCGGCACGATGGATGTCCTTCGCCGTGCGAACGACGACCGCCTTCATGACGTCGCCCTTCTTCACCTTGCCGCGCGGAATCGCTTCCTTGATGCTGACAACAATGATGTCGCCAACTGTCGCGTATTTCCTCTTGGAACCACCGAGAACCTTGATGCACATCACGCGGCGCGCACCTGAGTTATCGGCGACATCCAGATTTGTCTCTTGCTGAATCATGACTTAATCCGCCTTCGCTCGGAAAGGTCCTGAACACACTGGCTCAGGCTTCTTCCGTATAAACTTCCCACTTCTTCAGCTTCGAGATCGGCTTGCACTCACGGATCTTCACCGTTTCGCCCACCTTCACCGCGTTGCTTTCGTCATGCGCATGGTAGCGCTTGGACCGCCGCACGATCTTCTTGAGGACGGGATCCTTGAAACGGCGTTCGACATTCACCACGACGGTCTTGTCGTTCTTGTCGCTGACCACAGTACCCTGCAGGATTCTTTTCGGCATTTCGCTTGTCCTCAGTCCTTGCTCGTACCAGCAGCCTGCGCCACGCGCTGACCCTGGATGGTCTTGATACGCGCAATGTCACGACGGACCTTGCGCATCTCTGACGTCTTTTCCAGCTGACCGCTGGCGCCCTGGAAGCGCAGATTGAACTGGGCCTTCTTGAGGCGCAGCAATTCATCCTGCATCTGGTCTGGCGTCATATCTCTCACATCACTGGCCTTCATGGCCTCACCCTTTCGTTAACCCGCGTTTCGGCGGAACGCGTCTGCCTTACGCCTGCTCACCCGGACGGGCCACAAACCTTGTCTTGATCGGCAACTTGGCAGCGCCAAGTCGCATCGCTTCTTCGGCAATCGCCAGCGGCACGCCATCAATCTCGAACATGATGCGACCTGGCTTCACACGGGCGGCCCAGAACTCAGGCGTACCCTTACCTTTACCCATTCGAACTTCGGTCGGCTTCGACGACACCGGCACATCCGGGAAAATACGGATCCATACACGACCCGCACGCTTCATGTGACGGGTGATCGCGCGGCGCGCCGCTTCGATCTGACGTGCTGTGACACGTGCCGGTTCCTGCGCCTTGAGACCGTAAGCCCCAAAGTCGAGATTCATCCCACCCTTGGCCTTGCCATGGATGCGGCCCTTATGGGCCTTACGGAACTTAGTGCGCTTCGGTTGCAACATTGTCGTAGCTCTCTTCGCTCAATTCACTGTCGGCTTACCAAGGTCTGAGCCTCAGTCCCGACCGGCTGCCTCACGGCGCGGACGGCCACCGCCGCGATTCTCGCCACCGCCTTCGCCACCACCTTCAAGCGCACGGCGCTCGGAGGCCATCGGATCATGTTCGAGGATTTCGCCCTTGAAGATCCAGACCTTGACACCGCAGGTGCCATAGGCGGTCTTGGCGGTCGCAACCCCGTAGTCAATGTCGGCGCGCAGCGTATGCAGCGGCACGCGACCTTCGCGGTACCATTCCGTGCGCGCGATTTCCGCGCCGCCCAGACGACCCGCACAGTTGATGCGGATGCCGCCAGCGCCCAGACGCATCGCCGACTGCACGGCGCGCTTCATGGCGCGGCGGAAGGCCACGCGACGTTCCAGCTGCTGCGCGATGTTTTCGGCAACGAGCGTAGCATCGATTTCCGGCTTGCGGACTTCGACGATGTTCAGATGAACTTCCGAAGCCGTGATCTTGCCGATCTGCTGGCGCAGCTTTTCAATGTCAGCGCCCTTCTTGCCGATGACGACGCCGGGACGCGCTGTGTGAATGGTCACACGGCACTTCTTGTGCGGACGCTCAACGACGATCTTGGAGATGCCCGAAGCCTTGAGCTGCTCGCTCAGGAGTTCGCGGATCTTGATGTCTTCATGCAGCAGCTTGCCGTATTCATGACGGCCAGCGAACCAGCGCGAGTCCCACGTACGGTTGATACCGAGGCGCAGACCAATCGGATTTACCTTGTGACCCATCAGGCCGTCTCCTCGACTTGGCGCACGACAATCGTAATCTGGCTGAAGGGCTTCTGCAGCTTGCCGACGCGGCCACGTGCATGGGCCTGCCAGCGCTTCATCACCAGGTTCTTGCCCACATAGGCTTCGGCGACGATGAGATCATCGACGTCGAGGTCGTGGTTGTTTTCTGCATTCGCAATCGCGCTCTGCAAAACCTTCTTCACATCGTCCGAGATGCGCTTGCGCGAGAAGGTCAGATCGGCGAGAGCCGTGTCCACCTTCTTGCCGCGGATCAACTGGGCGACAAGATTGAGCTTCTGCGGGCTGATGCGGATCATCCGACCCACGGCCTGCGCTTCATTATCGGCAAGACGCCGTTTTGTTGCTGCTTTGCCCATGGCTTACTTCTTCGCTTTCTTGTCGGCCGTGTGGCCATAGAAGGTGCGCGTCGGGGCGAATTCGCCGAACTTGTGGCCCACCATGTCTTCATTCACGAGCACCGGGATGTGCTTCTTGCCGTTATGCACGGCGAAGGTCAGCCCGACAAACTGCGGCAGGATGGTGGAGCGACGGCTCCACATCTTGATGACTTCTTTGCGGCCCGACGTACGCGCGGTTTCTGCCTTCTTGAGCAGATACCCATCCACGAAGGGGCCCTTTTTGACGGAACGTGCCATATCGAGATCCCTTACTTGCGCTTGTGGCGGCTACGGACGATGAACTTGTCGGTCGCCTTGTTCCGGCGCGTCTTCTTGCCCTTCGTCGGCTTGCCCCATGGGGTCACCGGATGACGGCCACCTGAGGTGCGGCCTTCGCCGCCGCCGTGAGGATGGTCAACCGGGTTCATGGCAACACCGCGAACCGAAGGACGCTTGCCAAGCCAGCGATTACGGCCAGCTTTGGCGATTGTGATATTCGAGTGGTCCGGGTTCGACACCGCGCCAATCGACGCCATGCACTCGCCGCGGATCATGCGCTGTTCGCCAGACGACAGGCGCACAAGTGCGTAACCATGGTCGCGGCCAACGAGCTGCACATAAGTGCCGGCCGAACGGGCAATCTGACCACCCTTGCCTGGCTTCAACTCCACATTGTGGATGATCGTGCCGACAGGAATGGCCGAAAGCGGCATCGCATTACCAGGCTTCACGTCAACCTTGGCGCCGGCGACAACACTGTCACCCGCAGCCAGGCGCTGCGGCGCCAGAATGTAAGCCTGCTCGCCATCTTCATACTTCACCAGCGCGATGAAGGATGTGCGGTTCGGGTCATATTCCAGACGCTCAACAACGCCGGGGACGTCAAACTTGCGACGCTTGAAGTCGACAAGACGATAGCTGCGCTTGTGACCGCCACCGCGATTGAACGCCGTGACGCGGCCGTGATTGTTGCGCCCGCCCGACTTCGACAGACCTTCAGTCAAACCCTTGACCGGCTTGCCCTTGTAGAGCGCCGAGCGATCGACCAGTACAAGGCCGCGCTGTGCGGGGCTCGTCGGTTTATATGTTTTCAGTGCCATGGTTCAGGCTTCTCTCTGTCCGGCCTTAAAGTCCGGTCGTCACATCAATCGAAAACCCGTCTTCGAGGGTCACGATCGCTTTCTTGAAATCACTCTGCTTGCCGACAACGCCGCGGAAGCGCTTGGTCTTGCCCTTGCGCACCAGCGTATTGACGGCCTTCACCTTCACACCAAAGAGCTTTTCGATCGCTTCCTTGATCTGGGGCTTCGTGGACTTCGGCGAAACCTTGAAGATGACCTGATTGAATTCAGAGGCCATCGTCGCTTTTTCGGTGATCACCGGCTTCACGATCACATCGTAATATTCTTCTTTCATTTGAACCGTGCCTCCAGGCTTTCGAGAGCGGCCTTGGTGAGCACGAGCTTCTGGCGCCGCAGAATGTCGTAAACATTGATGCCCTGCACTGGCAGCACATCGACGTCGCGGATATTGCGCGCGGCCAGAGCGAAGTTCTGGTCCACCACGGCGCCATCGATGATCAACACCGACGACAGGCCGAGTTTGGCAAATGCTTCCTTCACGGCCCTGGTCTTGGCTTCCGGCATCTTCGCATCTTCGAGGATGATCAGATCCGACGAGCGGGCCTTGGACGAGAGCGCGAGCTTGAGAGCCAGCGCACGAACCTTCTTGGGCAGGTCAATCGCATGGCTGCGAACAACCGGACCGAAGGCCTTGCCGCCGCCACGGAACTGCGGCGCCTTGCGATCGCCATGACGGGCGCCGCCAGAACCCTTCTGCTTGACGAACTTCTTGCCCGTCAGGCTGATCTCGGACCGGCCTTTTGTCTTGTGCGTACCAGCCTGACGCTTGGCCAGCTGGTAGTTCACCATGCGATGCAGAATGTCGAGACGGGGCTCAAGAGCGAATACGTCGTCGGCAAGCTCAACCGAACCGGCATTCTTGGCCTGAAGTGTAATAACGTCGGCCTTCATCATGCACCTTCCTTCTCGGCGCCGTCGCCTTCGGCAACGACAGCCTCTTCCGCAGGCGCTGCTTCAGCAACCTGTGCAACCGCTTCTTCACCGCTGCGACGGAAAGCACCCGGCGTCGGAACGCTTTCAGGCAGCTTCACTTTCACAGCGTCGCGCAGCAGAACCCAACCACCCTTGGAGCCGGGCACTGCGCCCTTGACCATGATGAGGCCGCGATCGACATCGGTGCGCACAACTTCCAGATTCTGGGTCGTGACACGCTCGGCACCCATGTGACCGGCCATCTTCTTGCCTTTGAAGACCTTGCCCGGATCCTGGCGCTGACCCGTCGAACCATGCGAACGATGGCTGACAGACACACCATGGGAAGCGCGCAGACCACCGAAGTTGTGGCGCTTCATGACACCGGCAAAGCCTTTACCGATCGACGTGCCGCTCGCATCAACGAGCTGGCCGGCGACGAAATGGTCAGCGGTGATTTCAACACCGACATCGAGCATGTTTTCCGGGCTGACCCGGAACTCGACCATCTCCAGCTTCGGTTCGACATTGGCCCGTGCAAACTGTCCACGCTGAGCGTTGGACACATTTTTCACTTTGGCCAGCCCCGTGCCGAGCTGCACAGCTGTATAGCCGTTCTTATCTTCCGTACGCTGAGAGACAACCTGACAGTTGTCGAGCTTCAGCACCGTGACCGGTACATGACGACCATCTTCCATGAAGAGGCGCGTCATTCCGACCTTTTTGACAATTACACCGGAACGCATGGGTCCCATTCCTCGTTCTGATCCAAGATCCAGCTTAAAGCTTGATCTCGACGTCCACACCAGCCGCAAGATCGAGCTTCATCAAAGCATCGACGGTTTGCGGTGTCGGGTCCACGATGTCGAGCACACGCTTGTGCGTCCGAATTTCAAATTGCTCGCGGCTCTTCTTGTCGATATGCGGACCACGAAGAACCGTGAACTTCTCAAGTCGCGTCGGCAGCGGGATAGGACCCAGCACCTGCGCGCCGGTACGTTTCGCCGTATTGACGATTTCCCGGGTCGAAATGTCGAGCACGCGGTGATCGAAACCTTTCAACCGGATGCGGATTTTCTGCCTTTGCATAGTCAATTCCTGTGCCTGTCGGCTTCGCGCTTTCGCGCTTCAAATACCGGAGCGCGGTGAACCGCGCCCCGACATAACCCCTGAATTACTTCAACACTTTCGAGACGACGCCGGCACCGACGGTGCGGCCACCTTCACGGATCGCGAAGCGCAGCTTCTCTTCCATGGCGATCGGCGCGATCAGCGTCACATTCATCTTCACATTGTCGCCCGGCATCACCATTTCGGTGCCTTCGGGAAGCGTCACGACACCCGTCACGTCCGTCGTGCGGAAGTAGAACTGCGGACGGTAGTTCGTGAAGAACGGCGTATGACGGCCGCCTTCTTCCTTCGTCAGGATGTAGGCTTCAGCTTCAAACTCGGTATGCGGCGTGATCGAACCCGGCGCGCACAGAACCTGGCCACGCTCGACTTCTTCGCGCTTCGTGCCGCGCAGCAGCACGCCGACATTGTCGCCCGCCTGACCCTGATCCAACAGCTTGCGGAACATTTCAACGCCCGTGCATGTCGTCTTCAGCGTCGGACGGATGCCGACGATCTCGATTTCCTCGCCGACCTTCACAACGCCGCGCTCAACGCGACCCGTCACAACCGTACCGCGGCCCGAGATCGAGAACACGTCTTCGATCGGCATCAGGAACGGCATGTTGATCGGACGTTCCGGCTGCGGGATGTAGGCGTCAACCGCCTTCATCAGCTCCAGAATGGCGTCATGGCCGATTTCGGGATTCTTGTCTTCAAGAGCCGCAAGCGCCGAACCCTTGACAATCGGAATATCGTCGCCCGGATAGTCGTAGCTCGACAGAAGCTCGCGGATTTCCATTTCAACAAGTTCCAGAAGTTCCGGATCGTCAACCTGGTCAACCTTGTTCATGAACACGACAAGCGCCGGTACACCGACCTGACGGGCCAGCAGAATGTGCTCGCGGGTCTGCGGCATCGGGCCGTCAGCCGCCGACACGACAAGGATCGCACCGTCCATCTGCGCCGCGCCCGTGATCATGTTCTTCACATAGTCAGCGTGACCGGGGCAGTCGACATGCGCGTAATGGCGGTTGGCCGTTTCATACTCGACATGCGCCGTCGAGATCGTGATGCCGCGCGCCTTCTCTTCCGGCGCCTTGTCGATCTGGTCGTAAGCCGAATAAACCGCCCCGCCCGTCTCCGCCAGAACCTTCGTGATCGCAGCCGTCAGCGACGTCTTGCCATGGTCAACGTGACCAATCGTGCCAATGTTGCAATGCGGCTTATTGCGCTCAAATTTCTCTTTAGCCATCGGCTTCGTCACCTTCGTTTGATCTCTCGTCACCCTGCCTGCGGCAGCATGATCGATCTGGTCAATACAGCGCCGCCACATGGCGACGGCCCTTGTTCTTTCGCGCCTCGAACCCCGACCCGGCATCCGCCCGGCGGAGCGTTGGAGCGGGTGAAGGGAATCGAACCCTCGTCATCAGCTTGGAAGGCTGTTGCTCTACCATTGAGCTACACCCGCCTGCTCGTACCCTTCCGTCCGGTCGCTCGGCGCTGTCGTCAAAACGACATGCCCCAAATCCACATGCCCCAAATCCACATGACCCAAACCCACATGACCCAAACCCGGATCCACTCTCACATTCATCCACATTCATCGGCCAAGACTGATCCCGGGGATCAATCAATGGTGGTGGAGGGGGTTGGATTCGAACCAACGTAGGCTTAGCCAACGGATTTACAGTCCGTCCCCTTTAGCCACTCGGGCACCCCTCCGTGTCCGATGTCAAATGCTGAGAAATCCCAATGAGTTCGCGGGTTGGTTCGGTGCAGCCGGCCTGCTTCGAGCACGGGCGGCTTTATTCCGGTTTGGCGCCTTCCTGTCAACAAAAATCCCCGGTCCCAAAAGCTGAAACGCCTCCGCAGCGTCCTCGTCTCCGCCCGCATGCGGTTCAAGGACACTGTTCGGAGGGCGTTTGCATGAGCCCGATGAGCGGAATATAAGGCGCGGCATGACAACACGCAAGCAAAGCCCCCGGCCCCCCCACAAGAATCGACCCGGTGCCGCACCCCAGGGCGCCCGCCCCGGCCCGCGCCGTCAGGGCCCCGGCCCCAAACGCCCCAACAAGGGCGGCGATGACAGCTATCTCTATGGTTTTCATGCCGTTTCCGCCGCGTTGGCCAATCCCGACCGCGACCTCAAACGGCTGGTTTTGACCCGCAATGCCGAGGCCGAATGTGCCCGGGACGGCATCAGCCTCACAAATGATAGGGGTATTCTGCCCGAAATCATGACCAATGAGGAAATTGCCGATCTCCTGCCCCATGGGGCCGTGCATCAGGGAATCGCGCTCAAGGCCTCCCCCCTGCCCGAGCTGACGATTGACGAAGCCTGTTATGGGGCAAACCGGGTTCTGGTCCTCGATCAGGTCACCGATCCGCATAACTTCGGCGCGATTCTCCGTTCCGCCGCCGTCTTCGGCGCAACCGGCCTCGTGACGACCGAACGCAACAGCCCGGTGCCGGGGGGCGTGCTGGCCAAGGCCGCCTCGGGGGCGCTCGAAAAGGTCAAGATCGCCCGCATCACCAATCTCGTGCGCGGCATGGAGGAGCTGAAGGAACTCGGCTTTGAAGTGATCGGCCTTGATGGCGAGGGCGATCAGGCGATGCACGAACTGAAGCTGGGGGCCAAAGTCGCTTTGGTGCTGGGCGCGGAAGGCGCCGGCCTTCGACGCCTCACACGCGAACATTGCGATCTTCTGGCCCGCCTGCCCGCGGCTGGCGACATGAAGAGCCTCAATGTGTCGAACGCCGCCGCCGTCGCGCTTTACGAACTCTTTCGCAGAAGTTTGTAATCCCGTCAAAAAACCGCGACGGAACGCTTGCAGGCCGAGGCCATGCTCCGTATGTTCCGCGCCGTGGTACGCCCTTGTAGCTCAGTTGGTAGAGCACCTGATTTGTAATCAGGGGGTCGCGGGTTCGAATCCTGCCGGGGGCACCACCACCACCCTTTTCATCACCCCCCTAATGTGAGCCGCGCTCGTCACGCCTCAGATCTCGTCATTGCTGCGGCGTTTGCGCGCCTCGCAATGACGGAAGAAATTGAACCCGGAATAAATCCGGGGTGACAGATGTGGAAACGACCCATAAATACCCGGAAATGATCTCCCACCTCACCCCAGCGTGAGTCGCGCCGAGAGCACCTGCGCCGCGCGGATTTCCGATTGCAGGCCCGTCAGCATCCTGGCAACGCCTGCCTGCCCGCCAGCGGCCAGCGCATAGGCCCAGGGCCGCCCGATCATGCAGGCGCGGGCGCCCGCGTTGATCGCTTTCACCACATCAATGCCCGAACGCACGCCGCCATCCATCAGCACGCTCAGCTCATCGCCCACCGCATGCGCGATTTCCGGCAACACCGTCAGGCTTGCCGCGCCGCCATCGAGCTGTCGCCCGCCATGATTGGAAACAACGATGCCGTCAATGCCGTGATCGCGGGCACGTTTGGCATCCTCGACACACATCACACCCTTGAGGATGATCGGCCCCTTCCAGTGCTGGCGAATGAAGGCGAGATCGTCCCACGAGACGGAAGGATCGAAATTGGTGCCAATCCAGATCCATGACGCGGCGAAGGAAGCATTCGGCGGCAGCACACCTGCAATATTGCCAAAGCTATGCGGACGACCCTTGAGATAAACATCATAGGTCCATTGCGCCTTGCGAAGGCCTTCAATGGCACGCCGGACTTTGCCGAGCGCATCAAGCTCGCGCATCATGCCGGAGCGAATGTCGCGATAGCGCGTGCCCGGCGTCTGCAAATCGCCCGTCAGCACCAGCACCTTGCAGCCGGAGTCGGTCGCGCGTTGCAGGAGCTTCGCGATCCAGTCGCGATCCTTGATCATGTAAAGCTGAAACCACGGGGCCTGCCCCGTCGCCGCCACTTCCTCGACCGAGCAGATGCCGACCGTCGAAAGACAAAACGGAATGCCTGCGGCCTTCGCCGCGCGCGCCGCCTGCGCCTCGCCGCGACGCGCATACATGCCGGCAAAGCCGACCGGCGCACAGATGACGGGATAGGCGAGGCTCTCGCCAAAGAGCGTCACGCGGCTATCGACCTTCGACACATCCACCATGATGCGTTGTGTCAGCGTGACATGGCCAAAGGCTTCGACATTGCGCCGGAGCGTTTCCTCCGCATAAGCGCCGCCATCGATATATTCAAAAAGAATCTTTGGCAGCTTCTCGCGGGCAAGCTGACGATAGTCTTCAATGGATGCACAGAAATCGAGTGTCGCCATGGTTGCAGCCCCCCACCTCACATGGTTCCCTGCGCGCCATGATGACACATCCCGGACAGCCAGATCAAAACATCAGGCGCCCTTTATTCCGGGCAGGGATAATTTGTCGCCAACGTCTGCGCGGCAAGCTCAATGGCCGGACGCGATGCGAGCGCGGGATGCGCTGCCGAATAACTGACGACCAGCTTGGCAAATTCGGAATATTTCAGCAAGGAGGGCAAACGGAAGCAATAATCTTCATCCTGCTTGGGCCCCACGCGCTTGACGACAAGCGGCGCACCGGCTTCAACCGATTGCTGGATGCTTGTGACCATGCCGACGAGAAACCCTTTGCACGAAGCCGCCGATACATTGCCGCTGCTGCTCCCTTCGCCCGCCGCATAGGCGCTGCATGCCGCCGTCAGGTCAGCACCCGTACCGACATCGCTGGCGCCGGCAAGGGCGGATGAAACCGGGAATGTGCCTGCCACCAGAAGCAGGGCCGCCGCAAAATTAAGCGTGAGCTTCATTTCTCTCTCTCCCATTTGCGTTGTTATTGCTCGTTCATGATGGGAAGTATGGCACGACAGCACAAGCCTTGGTCTGCGACTAATTGGCCTGCAGCGCCCGGACAATCATCCGCGTCATTTCATGGACGACACGTTCCTTGTCCAGATCGTCGCGGAACGCATAGCCACCGCCATGTTTCATGGCGCCGACGATCATGTAGCCGACGAGGCGCTTATCGAGGTTTTTGGCCACCAGGCCGCGTTCTTCCCAATTGCTGATCTGCTCCGCCCAGCTATCAGCCCACTGATCGACCAGCATCTTGCGGCCCTTGCTGTCGGTCGTTGTGATCACATCGATATCCAAAAGCGCCGCAGCGACAAGGCCAGGATTCTCACCCACATAAGTGAAAATCCGGCGGATGATCTCGAGAATGCTCTCGGCGAGCGGCAAATCCTGTCCGGATGGCTCTTTCAGAACGCCTTCGAGATAATTGGAGGCTGCTTCGGTGAAAGCGAGAAAACAATCGAGCTTGTCATCGAAATGCAGATAAAACGTGCCGTGGCCAACGCCCGCCTCGCGCGAAATGTCCTGCGTCCGCGTTTCATGATAGCCGCGTTCGATAAAGAGCTTCTGGGCTGCATTGAGGAGCTTGCGGCGGCTTTCGAGCTTGCGTCTGGAGCCGCCAGAAGCAACGTCAGCCACTTCTGTTGGAGCATCAGCTTCATTCACCGCAGCTGTCTTGCTTACGCTTGTCGCGGTATCAGCCATTTGTTTCTCCCCGGACACGTTTTTTTTGTGACGGTAGAGTAAGAATAATTTGACAAATTGTCAATTTATCCAGGCCATTATCCGCTTAATTCTTGGGCAGTTGCACATAAAGAGGCCTATTCGGCGGCTCTTTTCGATCCCGTAATGATCGACCAGAGCTTCAGCGGTGTCACAGGCATGTCGATGGCCGTGATTCCAAAAGGCGCCAGTGCATCGATGATCGCATTCACATAGGCCGCAGGCGCACCAACGGTGCCTGCCTCGCCTGCCCCTTTTGCCCCCAGCGCATTGGATGTCGAGGGGATCTCGTTATAGCTGATGTCGAAAGAGGGAAAATCATCCGCACGCGGCATCCAGTAATCCATGAAGGAGCCGGTCACGAGCTGGCCTGTTTCTTTGTCATAGACAGCATGCTCACCCATGGCCTGACCAAGTCCCTGCACAATGCCGCCATGCACCTGACCCGCCACGATCATCGGATTGAGGATGCGTCCAAAGTCGTCAACCACCGTGTATTTCACAATGCGTGCGACACCCGTTTCGGAATCGATTTCCACTTCGCAGATATGGGCGCCATTGGGAAACGTGTTGGCGGGTTGCTTGTATTCGCCATCGCCCGACAATTCGCCGAGATTGGCCTGGGCCTGCGCCAGACGCGCCACAACGAAAAGATCAACCTTGCGATCCGTACCTTTCACCGCAAACACCGGCTCGCCTCTCTCACCGCGAAACTCAACGTCATCTTTCGTCGCATCAAGTTCATTGGCCGCAATTTCGCGCCCCTGCTCGATCAGTTTTTCAGAGGCGTCGGCAATCGCGCCAGGCGCCATGTAAACGGCTTTCGAGCCGCCCGTGCCCGCGCTCCCCGGCAGCACATCACTATCACCCAGATGTATCTTGATCTTCTCGGCATCGACACCAAAACGGTCGGACACGATCTGCGTCCAGACGGTTTCGTGGCCCTGCCCATTGGTCTGCTGGCCGGTCCAGACATGGATCATGCCATCCTGGCCGTCCACAACGACACGCGCATAATCCGCCATGCCTGCCGCCGTGCGTTCGACATAATAGCTGTAGCCAAGGCCGCGCAGCTTGCCGCTGCGGGCCGCGTCATGCCGCCGCGTTTCAAATCCCGCGACATCCGCGCCCTTGATCGCATCTTCAAGATTGCGGGCAAAATCACCTGAATCGAAAGGCAGTGATGGCGTCTGCTTATAGGGCATGGCGTCAGCCGGGATGAAATTGCGGCGGCGCAATTCATCAGGCCCGACGCCGAACTCACGCGCTGCCTTTTCCATCAGGCGCTCAATCACGTAAGAGGCTTCGGGGCGCCCGGCCCCGCGATAGGCGTCAACCGGCACTGTATTGGTATAAACCGTGCGCACGTGATTATAGAGCGTCGGGACCATATAGACCCCGACATGCATGCCACGCGGCGCGAGCGAAGGAATGAACGGCCCGAACTGGCTCTGATAGGCGCCGAGATTGGCAATCGTTCGGACATCAATGCCGAGAATGCGACCCTCCTTGTCGAGCGCCAGTGCGGCCTCGGTCACATGGTCGCGCCCCTGCGTATCGGTGATAAAGCTGTCGGAACGATCCGCCGTCCATTTGACCGGGCGACCCAGCAGCCTGGCGGCATGCAGCACCAGCGGATATTCGGAATAAGTGAAGGTCTTCATGCCGAAGCCGCCACCGACATCTTCGGTGATGATGCGCAGCTTCTCGACCGGTATTTTCAACAGGCCACCGGCAATGATGGCCCGCATGCCATGCACACCCTGACTGGGGGCATAGAGCGTGTAATGATCGCTATCGGCATCATAAACGCCCACTGCGGCGCGCGGCTCAATCGCATTGACGACGATGCGATTATTGATGAGTTTGAGCTTCGTTATCTGATGGGCATTGGCGAAGGCGGCAGACACCTTCGCCTCATCCCCAAGCGACCATTCATAGCAAAGGTTCGAGCCATTCTCCGGCCAGATGATCGTTGCCTCAGGCGAAAGCGCATCAGCCGTGTCGGCAATCACCGGCAAATCATCATAATCAATCAGCAGCAGATCAGCCGCGTCCCGCGCCTGATTGAGTGTTTCGGCGACGATCATCGCCACCGTGTCGCCGGCAAATCGCACACGCTCGCGCGCGATGAGAGGGCGCGGCGTGACATTGATGGGCGAGCCATCTTTCTGCTTGAACATCGCCGCCGCCGGGCTGTCGAGATTGCCAAGCCCTGCCGCCGCAATATCCTCGCCCGTGAAGATGGCGATCACACCCGGCGCGGCACGGGCCTCGGATGTATCGACATTTGTGATGACGGCATGAGCACGCGGCGAGCGCACCATGAAGGCATAGGCCTGACCCGGCAACGACACATCATCGGCATAGCGCCCCTTGCCAGTGATCAATCGTTGGTCTTCCACGCGCCGGACCGACTGGCCCACACCAAATTTCGTCATCGTCACCCTCACTCGGATCAAGTCAGTTATATATCAGTCACGGAATGAAGGATCATATCGATCCAGCGTCCGCATAAGAGCGGGCCAGGCAAGTTTGCCAATGCCCAAATCCGTATCGAACTTGCCCTGTCCGGCTGTCTTTTCCGGCACGCCACGATGCGGCATGTTGAGCTGACGCCCGCCAGACAGCGCCTTGATCTGCATGGTGCAGGCACGTTCAAGGTAATAGAGCCGCAAGAAGGCGTCAGCGCAATTGATGCCCGTGGTCAGCAGGCCATGATTGCGCAAGATCATCGAATGGCTGTCGCCAAGATCAGCAACCAGTCGTTCGCGTTCTTCATGCTCCAGCGCGATGCCCTCATAATCGTGATAGGCAAGGCCGCCGCCCAGCACGACCATGGCGGTCTGGCTCAGCGGCAGCAAGCCATCAGCCTGCGCTGCCACAGCCACGCCATCATCCGAATGTGTGTGAATGACGCAATGTGCATTATGGCTGTGCATATGCACGGCGCTGTGAATGGTGAAACCCGCCGGGTTCACCATATATTCGCTCTCCATCACGATATTGCCGTCGAGATCAATCTTGACGAGGCTCGATGCCGTGATTTCATCAAACGTCATGCCATAAGGATTGATCAGGAAGTGATGATCCTCGCCCGGCACACGCGCTGAAATATGCGTATAGATGAGATCGTCCCATCCATAATAGGCGACCAGCCGATAAGTCGCAGCGAGATCGACACGCTGCTGCCATTCGGCTTGCGAAACCCGATCACGCACCGACCGGTCGCTAAAATCTTCTGCGAGCGACATGAACACCTCCTGAGACGTGCCGGACTGAACCGGTTCTGCATTTCCGGTCATTCTGACACGCGCGAAGGCCCGCCGCAAACGGCTTCCCTCACTCAGCCGCTTTTGGCGGCAATGCCACCTCCACAACCTTACCCGGATTGAGGATATTCTTCGGATCAAGCGTCGATTTCAGAAGCCGCATCAGCGCCAGTTCCTCGGCACTGCGCGACCAACCGAGATATTCGCGCTTTTCAAGACCGATGCCATGCTCGGCTGAAACCGATCCGCCACGTTTGCGAAGCGCATCATAGACAATGCCTTCCACCGCGTGGCGCGTTTCCGGCGAACCATCCCCCACGCCCGGTATCACATGCAGATTACCGTCACCCAGATGCCCAAAAATGCTCAACGTATAATCGGGCCACCGCGCCGCCAGCCGCTCGCGCAGTTCGGCGAGATAGCTCTCCATCTCGGCAATCGTCAGGCTGACATCAAAGGTGAAGATCGGCCCGTTGCGTGCAACCTGCGCCACGTCATCGCGCAGGGCCCACATGGCAGCGCGCTCCGCCCCGCTCTTGGCGATCACGGCATCGCCCACAAGTCCCTCATCAAGCGCCGCCATCAAGGCCGATTCGAAGCGGGCGCTGTCGCTTTCCTGATCGCCGCCTTGCGATTCAACCAGCACATAATAGCCATGGCCCGCCTTGAGAGGCGCCCGACCCAGCGCTGGTTCGCTCGTCACGAGTTTATAAAAATCAGCCCACATGACTTCAAAGGCTGACAATGCGCCGCCAAGCTGGCGTTCCATGTGGCGCAGAAATACGGGGAGCTGCGCAAAATCATCAATCGCGACAAAGCTCGTATTCTGCGACACAGGCTTTGGCCGCAGCCGCAAGACGACGCGCGTGACCACGCCCAGCGTGCCTTCCGAGCCGATAAAAAGCTGCTTCAGGTCATAGCCTGCATTGTTTTTGATGAGCCGATTGAGCGAGGACATAATCGTTCCGTCAGCGAGCACCACCTCAAGGCCAAGCACCATGTCGCGCATCATGCCATAGCGCAAAACGCGATTGCCGCCTGCATTGGTCGAGACATTGCCGCCGATCGTCGCCGAGCCACGCGCCCCGAGATCAAGTGGAAACATCAAGCCAACAGCTTCCGCCTTCTCGCAAACGGTCTGGAGCACGCAGCCCGCCTGAACCGTCATCGTGCTGCCCATCACATCAATCTCTTCGATGGCGTTCATCCGCTCCATCGACAGCGCCAGACTGCCATCAGCTTCGCCGCCTTGAACCAGCCCTGTCTTGCCACCCCATGGCACAACGGGAACACCGGCGGCATGGCAGCGTTTCAAAATAGCCGAAACATCATTTGTTGATGCTGGCCGCAGCACGGCGCGTGGCACACCCAATCGGCTCCAGCCGCCTTGCGCCTTGGCTTGCGCATCTTCACCTTCCAGAACGCCGCCCGGACCCAAAGTCGCCTTGAGCCTCGCGATCAGTTCTTCCATGGTGTCACCTCCCTTTTTGTTTTACGGGATCAGTTTGTCAGCACGCGCCCCACGGCTTTGCGCCAGCGATCATACCCTGCCGCACGCTCGCTTTCTTTCATTCGCGGTGTAAAGGCGCGCTCGCAGCGCCAATTCGCCGCCACGGCTTCCGGACCGCTGTAAAAACCCGCCTGAATACCGGCAAGATAAGCCGCCCCCAGCGCTGTCGTCTCTGTCACTTCTGGCCGTTCGACACGCGCGCCGATCATGTCGGCCAGATTTTGCACAAACCAGTCATTCGCGACCATGCCACCATCGACACGCAAGGCCGTGGGCGAGGCAAGGCCTGCCGCCTTCATGTCCTCACCCATTGCCTCCATCAGATCACGCGTCTGGAATGAGACCGATTGCAGGGCGGCACTGACGATTTCTTCAGGTCCCGTGTCTCGCGTCATGCCGAAAATCGCCGCCCGCGCATGCGGATCCCAGTAAGGCGCCCCAAGTCCGGTAAAGGCCGGCACCAGCACGACGCCCGATTGCGGATCAGCCGCCCGCGCCATCGCTTCGCTATCGGCTGACGAGCCCACAAGTTTCATCTCATCGCGCAGCCATTGCACAATGGCGCCCGCCATGAAGATCGAGCCTTCAAGGCCATAGGTCACCTCGCCATTCAACCGATAGGCAATCGTCGAAAGAAGCCTGTTCTGACTGCGCACAAACTGAGCGCCTGTGTTGACCACCGCAAAGCAGCCCGTGCCATAGGTGGATTTCATCAGCCCCGGCTCAAAGCAGGCCTGCCCGACAGTCGCCGCCTGCTGATCACCCGCCACGCCGGATATCGCAATCGGCGCACCAAAATGATCGGCCACAGTCACGCCAAAATCAGCGCAACAATCCTTCACCTGCGGCAAGACAGAGGCCGGAATGTTCATCAGGCGCAAAAGCTCGTCGTCCCAGCTTTGCGTCACGATGTTGAACATCAAGGTGCGTGACGCATTGGTCGCATCGGTTGCATGCACCTTGCCGCCGGTGAGCTTGTAAATCAGCCAGCTATCAACCGTACCGAAGCATATTTCGCCCTTCTCGGCCCGCGCGCGGGCGCCCGGCACATGGTCGAGCAGCCAGGCAAGCTTGGTGCCGGAGAAATAGGGATCAAGCAGCAAGCCCGTTCTGGCCCGCACCATGTCCTCATGACCCTCAGCCTTGAGACGCGCACAAAAATCAGCCGTGCGCCGGTCCTGCCAGACAATCGCCTTGTGCAGCGGCTCGCCCGTGACGCGATCCCAAATCACAGTCGTCTCGCGTTGATTGGTGATGCCGATGGCGGCGATTTCACTGGCACTCATCCCCTTGTCGAGAATGGCGCGGCAGACGGAACGTGTCGCCGACCAGATTTCCGCCGCATCATGCTCAACCCAGCCATCACGGGGAAAATGCTGCGTCAGGGCGACCTGCCGCACCCGCATGGGCGAACCCGCCTCGTCAAACAGCAAGGCCCTTGTGCTGGTTGTGCCCTGATCAATCGCCAGAATATACCGGCCAGCCATATCGCCACCCCGAAGCTCTTTTGACCAAACCTAGCCCGCCCCGGCCCTCAGGGAAACAGGACCCTGACAGGGGAATCAGCAAATCGTGAACCCGAAAGGGGCCATTAGGGGGGCGAAATCCCGCAAGCGAGGTGTTATCTATGTACGATGACCATTCTTGAGCAGGCAGTCACCGGCAGCCCGGCGCTTGTCGATCCCTTCGGGCGGCAGGTGTCCTATCTGCGCGTCTCGGTCACGGATCGCTGCGACTTTCGCTGCATCTATTGCATGTCCGAACACATGACATTCCTGCCCAAGGCGGAAATCCTGACACTGGAAGAACTTGACAGGCTTTGCTCGGCCTTTATCCGCCAGGGTGTGCGCAAACTGCGCCTGACCGGTGGCGAGCCGCTTGTCCGACGCGATGTCATGACGCTGATCCGCAATCTCGGTCGCCACCTTGAAACCGGCGCGCTTGAAGAATTGACGCTGACCACCAATGGCAGTCAGTTGACCCGCTATGCAGGCGATCTTGCCGCTGCTGGCATCCGGCGCATCAATGTGTCACTGGACACATTGGATGAAGCCCGTTTTGCGCAGATCACCCGCTGGGGCCGCCTGCCACAGGTTCTCGAAGGCATTGCCGCCGCCACCAAAGCGGGGCTCAAGGTCAAGATCAATACCGTCGCCCTGCGTGGCGAAAATGAAGCGGAATTGCCCACGCTCATTCAATGGGCGCATGGCGAAGGTCATGACATCACGTTGATCGAAACCATGCCGCTCGGCGAAATCGATGCTGACCGCGTCGAGCAATATCTGCCGCTCTCGCAGGTGCGCCGTGACCTTGAGCGGCAGTGGACGCTGATCGACTTGCCCGAACGCACCGGCGGCCCGGCCCGCTATGTGCGCGTCACTGAAACCGGCGGCAAACTCGGTTTCATCACACCCCTGACGCATAATTTCTGCGAGTCTTGCAATCGCGTCCGCCTCACCTGCACCGGCACGCTCTATATGTGTCTGGGTCAGGACGACGCCGCCGATCTGCGTGCGCCCCTGCGCCAAAGCCCTGATGATGCCCTGCTTGATGCGGCCATTGCCGAAGCCATTGGCCGCAAACCCAGGGGGCATGATTTCATCATCGACCGCGCACATGCCGGCCCGGCCCTCACCCGGCACATGTCCAACACGGGTGGCTAAGGCCCAATTCCGGGCTTACCTCGAAAGCCACTCATGGCTATGATGCCGCCCGCAGTGACGCAAGGCTGGAAACAATGACTTTTCACAAGATCGCATTTGTCGCCACCGACGTGCCCGAAGCGCAGCAGGCCCTGAGCCGACTTCGTGCGCTATATGGTGACGCCTCGCCTGATGAGGCAGATGTCATCGTCGCACTCGGCGGCGATGGCCTGATGCTGCAAACCCTGCATCGCTTCATGCGCCGCAACATACCGATCTATGGCATGAACCGCGGCTCAGTCGGCTTCCTCATGAATGAGTTTCGGCCAGACAATCTTGTTGAACGTCTGAATGCCGCAGAGATCACGCGCATCCACCCGCTGCGCATGACAGCACGCACAGCGGATGGGCAACAGCATGAAGCCATTGCCATCAATGAAGTCTCGCTGCTGCGCCAGACCTATCAGGCGGCGAAAATCTGCATCAGCATTGATGGCAAACGGCGCATGGCGGAGCTGATCTGCGATGGTGTGCTGCTGGCAACACCCGCTGGCAGCACGGCATATAACCTCTCGGCACAAGGTCCGATCATTCCGATTGATGCGGCCCTTCTCGCCTTGACACCGATCAGCCCGTTCCGCCCGCGCCGCTGGCGGGGCGCCCTGTTGCCGCATCGCGCCAAGGTCAAGTTTGACATTCTTGAATCAGACAAGCGACCCGTCAGCGCCGTCGCCGACCATACGGAGTTTCGCGACGTCATCAGTGTTCATGTCGAGGAAGATCGCGACATCGTCCTGCAAATGATGTTTGACGATGGTCACAGTCTTGACGAACGCATACTGACGGAACAATTTCTCTTCTGATCAGGGCCGCATGTTTTCCAGCAACTCTTCGGTCACGCCATAATCCGCTTCCACCGGAATGCGCAGGATTGGCTTGCCGTCTTCGCGTTTGTCGAGTTCCGGAATAACCGTGACAACGGACGTGCGCCGCGCCGTCTCGATTGCCTCGCTGACGCTTGCATAGCGGCCGAGCTTCAGCACATTCATCCGTGTCGGGAAAATCACATTCTTGGTGCCCGCCTCCGCCTCTTTAAGCGCGTCCGCCGGACGGATCCAGACGGAGTCAACCAACTCATGGCCATCATGCACCGCCAGATGGTCATCCGGCGCGGCTGCAATGTAGAAATGCGTATCAAATCGCTTGGGCATCATGGCTGGCGTGATCCAATGCGCAAAGGGCGTCAGCATATCGGCCGCCAACCGCAATCCTTCACGCGCCAGAAAGTCTCCGATACCGAGTTCGCTCTTGTTCAGCGCGTCACGATAGCCTTGCAGGCTTGCGAGCCGCGTCCCGTCAATCACAGCGCCTGTCTGCTGCGACCGCGCCAGCAACACGCCGCATTCTTCAAAGGCCTCGCGGATTGCCGCAACGCGCAGCGCCATCTGCACATCGTCAAGCCCCTCAACACCGTCAACCAGACCGCGCACATGCTCATGCGTGTCCTTGGGATCAACCTTGCCACCGGGGAAAACCAGCGCGCCCGCCACAAAGTCGATCTGGTGATGACGCACCACCATGAAAACCTCGACACCATCGCGACCATCACGTGTCAGCAAAATTGTCGCCGCCGGTATCAATTTTTCTACCTTTGTCTCAGCCATCGCGTCTCATCCCTTAAAGAAACATTGCGTTTTTGTGCCGGAAGATCGACCGGGGTTAATCGGCCTTAAACCTCCCCCATCGCAAGATGCGACAGGATTGTTCTCTGCCCGCATATCGACCCGTTCACTGGCACCACATGTACAGCAGTTCATTTCACCTGACCAACCGAGATATAGACCTCGCCTTTGAGGCCAGGCATCTGCATCTGGTTTTTCAGCCAAAAATCGAACTGGCCACAGGCGAAATGCTCTGCGCTGAAGCCTATGTACGCTGGAACCATCCTGAATATGGTCTCTTGCCGCCGGGTCTGTTTTTGTCCTTCTTCGAGCGCCGCGAACGTAGCGGCGACCTGACCCGTTTCGTCGCGGCAAGCGCCGCCGACGCCATCGCCGATTGGAGCGCACAAGGGGCGCCCTGCGCCGTCTCGATCAATCTTGCCGCCAGCGATATTGCAGATGCGAGCTTGCCCGGCGCACTCGATGCCATCATGAGCGACAGGGGTCTTGCCCGCCATTTTTTGACGCTGGAAATACCCGAAGGGGCCTTTGCCGGTCATGGTGACGTAGCGGCGCGTTCGATTCGTGAAATGCGCCGTCTCGGTTTTCGCACAGCGCTTGATGGCGGTGGCGCCATCGTCGTGCCCGACGAATTTCTTTCGACGATCTATTTTTCCGAAATCAAAACCGGTGGCAGCGCCATCATCCAGTTCGCGCGCCGCCTGAAACAATCCGGCCTCGGCTTTCTCGGCAAGCGCGTGGCGCTCGCCGCCGCCCGCAGCATGGAAGTCACCGCCGTCGGCGTCGAGGACGAAACAACACTTCTCGCCTTGCCTGCGCTGGGTTTCACCGCCGCACAAGGCAGCTATATCTGCCGCCCCAAACGCGCTGAAGAACTTCTCGGCTGGAAAGTGCCGCCCGAGCTGATGCCGGTGACGATCGAAAAAGATGTAACCGGCAACAATGTGCTGCTGCTGCACAAGCCCGTTGCCGAGCAGCCTGTCCTTGAATTGATCGACGCGCAGGAAGATGGCGACAGTGTCGGTGAGATGATCCTCTCCTGGGAGGATGTGGATTTTGAATGGCCCGGTGAAGAAGTCGCGATCAGCGCAAGGTGGATCGACCGCGCCTGCATCTTCCCGGACCGGCGCATCCTCGCCATCATTCGCAGGCGTCGTCGCGCCCGCCGTCTGGCAGGCGTCAACAAACCCATCCGCACCAAGATTCGCACAGGCAAGCCACAGTCACGCAAGGCGGGCGGCAAGCAGCGCCCTAAAAAGAAACCGACATTGATCGAGCGTCTGTTCGACTTCTGACGTCACACACGTTCGAGAATGATGGCGATCCCCTGGCCGACACCAATGCACATGGTGCACAGCGCCCGCTTCACATCACGCGCTTCCATCTCGTAAAGCGCCGTCGTCACCAGACGCGCCCCGCTCATGCCCAGCGGGTGGCCAAGCGCAATCGCACCCCCATTCGGGTTCACATGCGCGGCATCATCGGGCAATCCAAGATCGCGCATCACGGCCAGACCTTGCGCGGCAAAGGCCTCATTGAGTTCGATCACATCAATATCGCCCAAATTGAGCCCGGCCTTTTCCAGCACCTTGCGGGTGGCAGGCGCTGGCCCCATGCCCATGATGCGCGGCGGTACACCGGCAGTCGCCATGGCAACGACCCGCGCGCGCGGCGTCAGGCCATAGGCATCAACGGCTTTGCCAGACGCGATGATCATGGCGCAGGCACCATCATTGACACCCGAGGCATTGCCCGCCGTCACACTGCCGCCCGCGCGAAAGGGAGCGGCAAGTCTGCCAAGCGCTTCAAGCGTTGTGTCAGGCCGGGGGTGTTCGTCGGCAGAAACAACCACCTCACCTTTGCGGGAGGCTATCGTCACCGGCACGATTTCAGCGGCGAGCCGACCTGATGCCATGGCCCTGCCCGCCTTCTGCTGACTGCGCCAGGCAAAAGCGTCCTGATCCGCACGCGAAATCTGGAACTCTTCAGCGACATTTTCAGCCGTCTCCGGCATGGAGTCGACGCCATATTGCCGCTTCATCAGCGGATTGACGAAGCGCCAGCCAATCGTGGTGTCGTATATCTCGGCATCGCGTGAAAAAGCACTCGTCGCCTTGCCCATCACAAAGGGCGCGCGCGACATGCTTTCAACGCCACCGGCAATCATCAGATCGCATTCACCCGATTTGATGGCGCGGGCTGCGGATCCGACCGCATCCATGCCCGATCCGCACAAACGATTGACCGTTGAGCCCGGCACCGTGTCCGGCAATCCGGCGAGCAGCAACGACATGCGCGCGACATTGCGATTATCCTCGCCCGCCTGATTGGCGCAGCCAAAGATCACATCGTCCACACGTTCCCAATTGATGGAAGGATTGCGCTCGATCAACGCCATCAACGGCACAGCGCCCAGATCATCGGCGCGAATGCCGGATAATGCGCCCGCATAGCGGCCAATTGGTGTGCGCACCGCATCACAAATAAAGGCCTCGCGCGGCGTGTGACTGGACATGTCGATCTCCCATTGGTCTGTTTTGCGCCAAGCTAGCAGCTTTTGCGTCAAATCTCACCAGCGGGAAACGGGATTTTAGGCGCTCAGGCCGCGCTGGATGTGCGCTTGGGACCGGGCGTGGAAGATGAAATCAGCTTGTCGAGAAAGAGATCAAGATCGCCACAGGCCAGCGCGGGATAGCAATTGCAGAGCTTTTTCAGGATCGCGCCACGGAACTTCGATTTGTCGAGCACCTTCTCGGCGGCATGAAAATCATGATAGCAATCCAGTGCCGCCCGGAATGCCGGGTAAAAGGCTTCCGGCAGACCGGCGCGTGCATAAATGGCCCGGAAGCCGAGCGGGCCGACATCATGGATGAGACGCCAGATCCGCGGGCGCGGCACATCAGTCAGATGGGCAAAGGAAAATTCCAGGAAGGACAGCTCGCCCTGGCAGGCGACACGCAACAGAAGACCGGGCGTCAGCCCCCCGCTTGTGGAAAGCTCGGCCACGAGACGTTCCATATCGCCTTCGCGCATCCGGCGAATGGCATGCACGGTCGAGCGCTCGCGTGCCTGCTCGCCAAGTCGGGAAGCTGTATCGCGGTCCACGATGCCCTTGGCAACGAGGTGATCGCGCATCCGTGCCGACACGATTCCAATGATCCGCGAGACAACAATGGCGGGCAAATCCTGGCGACGCAGCAAAGGCTCCGAAACTTCTTCATCATCCGGGTAGCGTTCCGCCACCGTCATCGCCACACGTTCGCTGACCAGCGCACCGGAATTGGCAACGAGCACAATCACGGCGCTACGATCACCGGCGCGCGCGATGGCCTCAGCCACCAGCTCGCCCACTTCCGAGCGTGAGGCAATGGCGCATTGCTTGGCAGGTGAGCCAAACAACACGAGGTCAACGAGATCCTGATCGCTCAGCAGGCATGTACATTCAAGCACCGGACGCGCCACATCGTCGAGGTCGCCTGCCAGCGCCCGAATGACCTCACGCGGGGCCTGATGGGCGTTCTTCAATGTTTGCGACAGAGCCTGACGGACACTGATGGCGACGTCATGCACCAGAAAGCCGAGAATCTCATGTGCCAGATCACGTTCGCGCGGCGCCAGTTCACGATGACCGATCTGCCCTGCAACCTTGGTTGCGATCTCGATACGCGCCTCCTCAGTCGGGTTGGCGAGCAACCTTTCCACATCGGCAATTGTCAGTTCTTCATTCAGGGTCACGCTGGCCGGCTTTCGTCTGGTCAGTGGCTATGCAGTTACGTGATGTCAGGTTAGGCAAAACTCTTTAAGGAACCCTTCTGAAAGCCTCAACAAGGCGTAAATGCGACGCGTTTTGACAGGCCTCCCGTTTCGTGGATGATCGCCACAACCGATAATAAAAATTCAAGAGGATAAAAATGCTCCAGGGCCTCAAAGTGATTGAAATGGCAACCTATATCGCCGCGCCCGGTGCGGGCGGGATTCTGGCCGATTGGGGCGCCGATGTCGTCAAGATCGAGCCTCTGAGCGGCTGCCCGATGCGCTACACCATGGCCAATATGGGCTCCGACCATCTCAAGGGCAGCCCCATCTTCGATCTCGACAATCGCGGTAAAAAGGGACTGGCCATCGACACGTCGAAACCCGAAGGCGTCGAAGCCGTGAAGCGCCTCGTCGCAGACGCCGATGTCTTCATCACCAATGTACGCCCCGGCGGACTGGAACGCGCCGGGCTTGATTATGAAGCCCTCAGCGCCATCAATCCGCGCCTCATCTATGCGAGCGTGACGGGCTATGGCCTGCAAGGCGAGGAGCGTGATCGTCCGGGCTTCGACATTGCCGCCTTTTATGCCCGTTCCGGCATCGGCTATCTGCAAACCGTCAAGGGCCGCGAACCGACAATCCTGCGCACCGGCATTGGCGATCACACGACCAGCATGGCGACAGTGGCTGGCATTCTCGCCGCCGTCGTGGAGCGCGGGCGCACCGGCAAAGGTCGCCTCGTTGAAGCCTCGCTCCTTCGTGCCGGCATTTACGCCGCCGGTTCGGACACAGCCGTCCAGCTCAAATTCGGCAAGCTCGGTTCCACCAAGTCGCGCCACGAATCCGTTTCGCCCCTGAACAATTTTTTCTGCACAAAGGACGAAACCTGGTTCGTCCTCGTGCCGCGTCAGGGGTCAGCCGACTGGGCGCCGATCTGCTGCGTCATCGGCCAGCCCGATCTTGCCACGGATCCGCGCTTCGACACCCCCAAGGGGCGTCGCGCCAATGCCGCCGCGCTTGTCGATATTCTTGATGCCGCCTTCGCGCAGCAGAACCTCGCCTATTGGCGCGAGAAGCTCGATGCCGCCGATCTCATCTGGTCGGCCTTGATGCACCCTTCCGATGTCGCCAATGACCCGCAGGCCAAGGCGGCCGGTGCCTTTGTGGAAGTACCTGAGCGCCATGGCGGTGGCACGTTCCTCGCGCCAGCCTCGCCCGTCCGTTTCCCCGGTGCGGATGATGGCCCCAAAGGCCCCGTGCCTGACCTCGGCGAGCACACGGTCGAGGTGCTCAAACAATTCGGTTATGACGATGAAGGGATTGCGGCGCTGCGCCAGTCCGGCATCATTGCCTGATGTGACTCACGCCGCAGCGGATTGCATCTGCGTCTGTGCCAGGGCGAGGCGCCGCCTGCGAGCGTCCGCCTCATCCTCCTTGCGCGCGGCAACCGATGTCGCGTCCCGTGACTCCGGGATCGGGTTCAGGGACGAAAGGATTTCGACGACGGCGGGCGTCATGATGAGTGGGGAACGCGACAAATGCGACGATGCGCCTGAAGCCGAATGGGCGGGCAAGCCGTTGCCGGAAATGGGCCTGAAGACGGGCGCAAAGCTGATCGGGGACGTATCGGACGGTGTCCAGGCATCAGACATGCTGTGCGCGGCATCCGCCTCGACGCTGTCCGCCTCGACGCTGTCCGTCGGGGCGCGGCTCGCCTGTGGCGCTGGCGCCAGCAACGAAAGGTCCAAGCGCGCAACTTGCGTATCATCATGCCTGGCGACGAGGGACTGATAGACCTCGCCCACCGTTTTCGCGCGTCCGCCCTCATAGAAAATTGACCGATTGGCGGCTGCCGCTTGCGGAAACAGTGTATCGGCGCGCACATGCGGCATGTCTTCGGCAGCCGTGATCAGTTTGCCGGCGCCGCCTGCCCCGAGGAAATGCGCGATGTAGAGTTCGCCCTCGCTGACATCGCGCCCAAGTCTGGTGTTGAGCGCGCTCTCGCTCTCGCTGGTATAAGCCCCGGCCATCATGGCCGAAGCCGCCGGATCATTGCGCAGGGCAAGAATTGCCTGCCTGGCGGCAGGATCGGCCACCCTGTAGCGGCCCTTGTCATCCTGCGTAATGGCATGGGCATAAGACCCATAGCCAAGCGCTTCGCCATTGCGCCTGAGCGTGCCAAGCCAGCTCTGTTCGGTGAACTGAAACAGCCCGCAGGCGCTCGAAGTACCTGATTTTGCAGAACAATCGAGACTCGATTCACGCATGGCCGTTTTCAGCAGATAGTCAAAATCCGTGCCTGTTCGCAGACTGGCCTGTTGCAGGGCGGCGGCGATTTGCGGATGGGATGACAGGGTGGCGACGAGTGACATGGATCATTCCTGCTGGCGTTTGCCAGAAGGATCGCAAGCCCCGTGCCAAACCCCTGCACCAAGGCTGAACGGCCGTTCCCTTTCTCTTCCCGCGCCACACCACGTTCATCTCCCGTCAAGAGCACCGAAGGCCACCGTCCTGCCGCTCAATCTGGGCGACGCGCTTCCAGCCATGATGGCCTATGCGTCCCGGCATGGATTCCGACCTTCTTCATCCGCACCCATGGCTGGACCGCTGTGGAAGCTGGCGCGATCAGCGGTCTGCGGGCCTTGCGGGACCATAACCGCAGCCTCGGTCATGCCGCTGATTGGGCATTCAATATGAAAAATGAGTATTATCAACAGGTTATGGATTAAATCGAAGATATGACATCAATATCTTGCGATGTTACCCCATCAATCATCAACATATAGATATATCAATGGCTTATGCCCGAAGCCGCAAGGCGTGGCTCAAACAGCCTTGCCAAAGGCTCGAAAATGCCAGCTATGGCTATTGTCGAGAACGAGGCGTGGCCGGTTCTGCACCTCTGTCAGGCGGCCGCGTGAACGTGCCTGTGAGAGCTTGAAGCCCAGCAGCCGCCTGTCATAGGGCCGCACCAGATAGTCGTCAGCACCGGCATCCATGGCCTCGCGAATGCTCACGCCCGCGCCATTGGCGGCGACGAAAAACAGGCAGGCACGAAGTCCGGCCCGCGAGCGGCGAATCTGATCGACCAGATCGGCGCAGGATGCTGTCGCAAGCCGGGCATCCAGCAGAACGAGATCCGGTGACAGGCTGTGAACAAGGTTTGTGGCTTCCGACAGGTCGCGCGCGCCCACAACCTCAAAGCCTAGGCCTTCAAGGAGATGCTGGGCGGCCAGACGCGAGGCGCCTGAAGGATCTGCGACAAGTGCGGTAGCCAAGGGTCCAATTCCCGGTCCGGACAGGAATCAGTCCTGCCCGCGTGGCGACCTTAGGGCCAGAGTCTTAAACCAATGGTTAACTCTGAAACGCGCCGCTAAACCCCAAAACCACGTGCCAGACGGGCAATCAGTTGAGTAGCGGCATCCGCCGCATAGGGCTTGGCCACGCCAAAGCCCCAGACCGGGCCTGGCCAGGCTTCATCCCCCTCAAAACGGGCCACAACATGCACGTGAAGCTGCGGCACCATATTGCCCAAAGCCCCGATGTTGAGCTTGCTGGCTCGCGTCTCATGGCGCAGCACGGCGCTGGCAAAATCGATTTCGCGATGAAAGGCCGGCTTGTCCGCCATCGGCACATCATCAAAATCGCGCAACGCCTCCCGACGTGGCACCAGAATGAGCCAGGGATAGCGGCAATCATTCATCAGCAATAAGCGACAAAGCGCCAGCTCGCCAATGACAAACGTATCGGCGGCAAGACGGGGATGCAGTTCGAAGGGCAAGGAAAACCTCAATAGGATTTGGGCAAATCAAGCACACGCTCGGCAATGTAGCTCAAAATCAGCTCCCGGCTGACCGGCGCAATACGCGCGATCATGATTTCCCGCAAATAGCGCTCGACATGAAACTCTTTGGCATAGCCCATGCCGCCCAGCGTCATCACCGCCTGCTCGCAGGCCCGAAAGCCTGCTTCAGCGGCCAGATATTTTGCCGCATTGGCTTCCGCGCCACAGGCCTGTCCGGCGTCGTATAGCGATGCGGCCTTGAAAACCATGAGATCAGCCGCTTCCAGCTCAGCCCATGAGGCTGCAAGCGGATGCTGGATCGCCTGGTTCTGCCCGATGGGTCGCCCGAAGACCACGCGATCTCGCGCATAATCCGTCGCTTTGCGTAGCGCAATGCGGCCAACACCCACAGCCTCCGCCCCGATCAGGATGCGTTCGGGATTGAGCCCATGCAGCAGATAATGAAAGCCCTTGCCCTCTTCCCCGATCAGATCATCGCGCGGCACCCGCAAACCATCAAAGAAAACGGCATTGGAGTCGACCGCCTTGCGACCCATCTTCTCGATCTCGCGCACCTCTGTCGCCCCGCCCCTGTCAAGATCGGTATAGAACAGCGACAGGCCCTCGGTCGACCTGGCACATCTCTCCTTGGGTGTCGTGCGGGCAAGCAGCAGGATCTTCGTCGCGCTTTGCGCCGTGGAGGTCCACATCTTGCGACCATGCACGACATAGGCGTGACCATCCCATTCGGCCCTGGTCGAAATCGCCGTGGTGTTGAGCCCGGCATCAGGTTCGGTCACGCCAAAGCAGCAGCGGTCACGCCCCGCAATCAATGGCGGCAAATGTCGCGTTTTCTGCTCCTCATTGCCAAAAACAACGAGCGGCATCGGTCCGAAGAGATTGATGTGAATGGCCGAAGCGCCGGAGAGACAGGCGCCCGATCCGGCAATGGTCTGCGCCACAATCGCCGCCTCGGTAACACCAAGCCCTGAGCCGCCATAGGCTTCCGGCATGGCAATGCCGAGAAAACCCGCGCCTGCAATATCGGCGACGAAATCTTCAGGAAATCCACCCTCGCGATCACGCTTCAGCCAGTAGACATCATCATAACGGGCGCAGATGCGCTGAACCGCATCGCGAATGGCCACCTGTTCGCCAGTAAAGCTGAAATTCATTCCCCGCCTGCCCTGCTCATTTTTAGCGTTTTTAATTTTTGCGCTATAAGCTGACCCCAACAGGCCCAAAGCGACACCCTATCTTCGGAGCGACAAGGCGGGCTGACAAGGGGAATGAACGAATGCCGGGACTTTACTTTGAGGATTTTGAGGACGGACAGGTCTTCCACCATGCCATCACACGCACGGTGACGGAGACGGACAATGTTCTCTTCACGACCATGACGATGAATCCGGCCGCCCTGCACCTCGATCATGATTATGCCGCCCGGCACACCGAGTTCGGCAAACCGCTGGTCAACAGTCTCTTCACCCTCGGCCTGATGATCGGCATCTCCGTGCATGACACAACCCATGGCACGACGATTGCCAATCTCGGCATGAGCGATGTGGTTTTTCCAAAGCCTGTCTTTCAGGGTGACACGCTGCATGTTGAAACCCGCGTCCTTGCCAAACGCCGCTCCGGCTCTCGGCCCATGGCAGGCATCGTCACCTTCGAACACAAGGCCTTCAATCAGCACAATGAGGAAGTTGCCTCCTGCACGCGTCAGGCATTCATGCATGCCCGTGCGCCAGAAACCACAAAGGCCTGAGGCATGCGATCCCTCCTCTTCGTACCGGCCGACAGCGACAAGAAACTCGCCAAAGGCGCTGAAAGTGGCGCTGATGCGCTGATCCTTGATATGGAAGATTCAGTTGCGCTTTCTCGCAAGGACGAGGCTCGCAAGGGTGCCCGTTGCTACCTGCATCGTGCCGACCGCAAGGGCCCCAAACTCATCATTCGCATCAATGCGCTGGATAGCGGTTTGTGGGAAGAGGACCTGCTTGCGGTCATTCCCGCACGCCCCGACATGATCATGATACCCAAAACCATCTCAGGCGCCTGTGTCGCCCGGATTGCCACACGCATTGACGCGATTGAAGCCGAGTTTGACATTGAACGCGGCTCAACGCGGCTATGCTGTGTTGCCACGGAAACCGCCGCCTCACTTTTCAATCTTGGCAGCTATGCAGGCTCCAGCCCGCGTCTGGCCGCCCTTTCCTGGGGGGCTGAAGATCTCGCCGCCGCCCTTGGCGCACGCCACAACAAGGACGAAGCGGGAAACTACACCGAGCCCTATAAACTCGCCCGCACATTGACGCTGCTTGGCGCTGTTGCTGCGGGTGTTGATCCGCTCGATACGATCTATGGCGATTATCGCGATGAAGCGGGCCTCGAAAAACAGGCGCGCGATGCCGCGCGTGATGGCTTCACCGGCAAGATGGCCATTCATCCGGCGCAAGTCGCAATCATCAATCGCGTCTTCACGCCTTCCGAGGAAGAGCTCACCCATGCCCGTGCTGTCGTCGCGGTTTTTGCCGAAGCGGGTGATGTCGGCGTCGTCGGCCTCAACGGCACCATGCTTGATCGTCCACATTTGCGTCAGGCTGAACGCCTGATCGCGCGTGCCGCAAGTTTCACACGCCCATAAGGCTGCGCATCACGACGCCCGCGACAGCGCAGGTTGCAAGGACCGGCATCATGCCCATGTGAAAGCGCAGCATGGCGAGTATGGCCGCAAGGCTCAGCACCAAGGCCCCCATGTCAAGGCTCGCCCATTCAGGTGACCAAAGCCGCAACATGCCGACATGCGTTTGAGTGACCTTGGCAAATAGCACATGCAGGCCAAACCAGAGCGCGAGATTGAGGATCACGCCGACAACAGCCGCCGTGATGGCGCTCAGGGCGGCATTGAGCCATAGGACTTTGCGCAGCCGCTCGACATAGGGCGCGCCGAGAAAAATCCACAAGAAGCACGGCGCAAAGGTCACCCATGTCGTGAGCAGGGCGCCCAGCACACCCGCCACCATCGGGTCGATGCCACTGGTCGCGCGATAGGCCGCGAGAAAGCCGACAAACTGCAACACCATGATAAGGGGGCCGGGCGTTGTTTCAGCCAGACCCAGCCCATCCAGCATTTCACCCGGTTGCAGCCAGCCAAAATGCTGAACCGCCTCCTGCGCCACGTAGGCCAGCACCGCGTAAGCACCGCCAAATGTGACGACCGCCATCTTGCTGAAAAAGACGGCTTCCTGGACAAATACATTTTGCGAACCGAAAACAAGAAACAGCGCCACGACGGGTCCAAGCCATAGCCCGCCACCGATGACAATCGTGCCAAGCGTGCCCGCAACTGTCGCGCGTTGCGTCACGATCTCTGGCTCGTCCTCGATCGAACGCACACCAAATATTTCCGGCGCAAAATGCACACCAAGCGATCCGGCCAGCGCCGCCGCCAGAATGACAATCGGGAAGGGCATCGCAAAAAAGAAAATCGCCACGAAGGATGCCACGGAGAGCGAATATAGCGCCGGTGTTTTCAGGACACGCCTGGCAATGCGGATAAGCGCTTCAATGACAACAGCAAAGACAGCCGCCTTGATGCCAAAGAACAGCCCGGCGACAAACCCAAGATCGGCATAGGCCGCATAGAGCATCGAAAGCGCCAGCATGACGACGACGCCGGGCAGAATGAACAACAGCCCCGCCGCCAGTCCGCCCTTCACGCCATGCAGCAACCAGCCGCTATAGGTCGCGAGCTGCTGCGCTTCCGGCCCCGGCAGCAACATGCAGAAATTGAGCGCGTGAAGAAACTGGGCTTCCTGCAACCATTTCTTCTCATCCACCAGGACGCGATGCATGAGGGCGATTTGTCCCGCTGGTCCGCCAAAGCTCAAGAGTCCGATCTTGGCCCAGACGATCAGGGCGTCTCGAAACTGCGGTCGGTGCAGGGGAGGCATTTCGGTCACGATCTCGGCTGCAAGGAAGGGACGGGACGCCATATTGGCAGGTTAACCCTGCCCGTCCAGCGTGACATTCCAAGCTGACATTCCAACCATTGACCCCAGGCCCCGGCCCGTGCAGTTTGGGGCCCCAACCGACCTGACGGGAAGACAAGTGAACGAACAGCAAGACCAGATGAGCGACGCGCCAACAACACCCCCGGCTCGGCAGATTCTCGATCTCCTGAAGCAGGGTAAAAAAGGCAAGGCCTATGAGGCTGCCCGCGCCGCATTGACCGCCAATCCTGTCGATCAGGATGTCATGGCCCTGCTCGCCTCGCTTTGCGTCCAAAAAGGCGAGTTGCCGCAGGCCGAAGCCCTGCTGCGCCGCTCGCTTGGCATCGACCCGACCACCCCCACGCCCTGGCTTAATCTGGGGCGTCTCCTTCAACAGCTCAACCGCTGGGGCGAAGCGCTGAAACTTTATGAAGATGCCGCCCGCGTCTTCTCCCAGAACGAAACCATCCGCTCGACCCTCGGCCAGCTCTATCAGCGCGCCGGACGCTTCGCCGAGGCGGCCGAAGCCTTTGGCGCCGCGACAGCACTGGCCCCCGAAAAAGCCGCAAGCTGGATGGCGCTTGGCGTTGTTGAACTGCGACTGGAAAATCTCGATCAGTCCATCGAAGCGCTTGGCAAGGCGATTGCGCTCAATCCCGACTCTGCCGCCGCCTATGGCAATCTCGGCAATGCGCTGCAAAAGAAAGGCGACATGAAAGGCGCAGAAGCGGCCTATAAAAAAGCGCTGGCCCTTGATCCCAAGAACGGCATGGTCCATGTGAGCCTCGGCATGACCAAACTGCGTTTGGACGATCCGGGTGAAGCGGCGCGCATTTTTGAACGCACGCTGGCAGCCTTCGGTCCCGAGCGCCGCGCTGCGGCCTGGTTGCCCTTTGCCCGCGCCCAGGACCTTGGCGAAATGCCCATGGGCACGCGTGCCGAAATCGGCAAGATGGTGAAACGCGTCTCGCTGGAAACGCCGGAGGGCTTCGCTTCCCTCGCCGCTTTCAACGCCGCCCTGGCTGAGGCGCTGATTGCCGATGAAACACAGGTCTGGGAACCGGCAGGCAAGGCCACGCGTGGTGGCGGCCAGACGGGTCTCCTGCTCGACAATCCGCGTGAACCCTTCATCACCTTTGAAAAAATCCTGCGCCGCGCCATCGATTCCCATTTCGACACGCTGACCGTTGAGCGCGGCCATGCCTTTCTCGGCCAGATCCCGCGCGATTATCGCATCGACCTCTGGGGCACGTTGCTCGCCGAACAAGGCCACCAGCATTCGCATATTCATGTCGGCGGCTGGATGAGCGGCGTTTATTACGTCGCCCTGCCCTCAACACTTGGCGATGGCGAGACGTCACAAGATGGCTGGATCGAGTTTGGTCGCCCTCCGCCCGATTTCAAACCACGCTTCGAACCTGTGACAATTTCTTATGAGCCACGTGAGGGAGACGCCTTCTTCTTCCCCTCTTATCTCTTTCATCGCACCCTGCCCTTTACCGGTCAGACCAAGCGCATCAGCCTTGCTTTCGATATTCGTCCGATAAGCTGGCGCTGATAATCACAGCCGACGTTGTGCCAGCAGCGCCGGTAATTCGGCAATGCTTTGAATGACAGCATCGGCGCGCGGTGCGAGATCGGCATGCGCACTCGTGCCCGTCAGTACACCGACGATCAGGCCTGCACCGACCGCATGGCCCATTTCCAGATCATGACCATTGTCGCCCACCACCGCGATATTTTCAGGCGACAGACCAACCGTGTCGCAAAAGGCATGCGCCATGCCGGGCAACGGCTTCGACCCATGTCCGCTGTCATAGCCGCAATGAAAATCAAAATAAGGGTCGATTTCAAATCGCGCGATCGTCGCGCGCGCTGCCGCCTCGGTGTCATTGGTCGCCAGTCCAAGCCGATAGCCCTGAGCTCTCAACTGTCGCATCAGCGGTGGAAGTTCCGTCACAGGTGCCGCACGGATCGGCCCCTTGGTGGCAAACAACGCGTCCAGCCGCTCGACCAAAGTGGCCTTCTGCCAGCCCTCAATATGGGACGCCCAACTGGCGACGAGTTCAACCGTATCCCCGGCAGCAAGCACACTCCCCGACACGATCCGCCCTGACAAGTCATCATGCCCGCCAAGCGCCATGAGTTTCGGGATCAGCGCCTCATCGCCACGCGCTGCCAGAGAGGCGGCTTCCCGCAGCAGCGGCAGCCATGTCGAATGGAAATCGAACAGCGTGCCATCCTTGTCAAACAGGATGGCCTGAATGCCTGCCGCCAGGTTGTTCTGCCGCTTTTTGTCCGATCCGGCCATCAAACCTTCACATTTCCTGTTTGTGATCCAGTCAAGCTATAGTTTCATATAGCGGCAAAACCTGCCGACGGAGCAAGATCATGAGCACTTTCAAATCGGCCCTGGCCCTCTTCATCATGATAAGCGGCCTTGTCATTACCGGTCTGATCTATCTGCAAAGCCCCTCGGCTTCGCTCAGTGTGGGTGCGCTCTGCTTCATTGTCTTTGTTTCATTCGTCGTGGACAACCGGGCGCAGATTTTTCACATGGAAATCACGCATCAGGATGAAAACGGCAAATCGAAAAAAAGCAAGATCGGCGTCGCCATGCATCAATCCGCGCTCATGGCGCGCGTGCAGGATGGCGACATCAAGGGCCTTTGATTCAAGCCTGCCAGTACGACGTGATTTCTGAAAGCACCGGGCGCGGTCGCTCGTCGTTGGGAACGCTGGGCCGCCCGAAATAGAGATAGCCCGCCACGCGCTCATTCTCCCCCAAATCGAGTGCCCGCATGACCTGTGCATCATAGGCATACCACTCTGTCAGCCATTGCGCGCCATAGCCCAGCGCGGTCGCCGCCACCAGCATGTTCTGGCACACAGCACCGACCGAAAGCGTCTGCTCCCATTCCGGTATCTTGATGCCCGGCGTCACGCGCGAAATAACGGCAATGACAAGCGGCGCTCGCAAAAAACGCCGCGCCTCAAATTGTAACTGATCTTCGCTTGCACCAGATTCCCTTGCCAGCCAGGACTGACGCAACACATCGCCAAAGGCCGCCCGCGTCTCTCCCTCGAACAGGATGAAACGCCAGGGCGCGAGCTTGCCGTGATCGGGCACACGCGCACCCGCACGCAAGATGATCTCGCGCTCTTGCGCATCCGGCCCCGGCTCCACCATGGTCATCGCCTTCACGGAACGGCGCGTCAGCAACAGATCGATCATCTCAGGCACTAACATTCAAACATCTTTCTCGGGTGGGTCGGCCAGGGGACCGAACGGCTTTACATGTAAACCGTAAATCGCCACCATGCCCAAGGGCAAAATGGGGATTTTCGTGACACAAACGGGGCGCCAAAGGTCATGGATGGCCCTGCTTGTCAGCGTGATATGGGGCATGGTTGCCAGTGATGCAACCGCTGGCGGCTGGCCACAAGCCCAGGGTCATTGGCAGGTGATTGTCCCGATCACATCGACCCAGGCCAATGCGCGCTATGGCATCTCCGGCAACAAACAATCCGCCAGTTCCTATAAAAAATGGGAAGTTGCGCCCTATGTCGAGTTTGGTTTGAGTAAAAATCTGACGCTCATCAACGAGATGGCATGGACACGCGACGACACCAATTATCGTGGCGACCATTTCACGAGTGAGGGCATGAGCCGATTGAAATTGGGTGCACGACTTTGCCTTGGCGACTGGCAGGAAACCACTTTCTCGCTTCAGCCGCTTGCGACCATCCATGGCACAACCTCAGGCGACAATCCCTCCTCTCCCCATAGCGGCGATGTGGATGGCGAAATGGCCATCGTCATGGCGCGTTCGGCCCCCGTCCTCGGCATTGAGGCTTTTTCAGTCCAGGAAGTCGGTTATACAAAAAGCACTGGCAACGCCCCTGATCTCGTGCGCGCCGATGTCACGCTCGGCCTGAAACCCTATCAAGACACCATGCTGCTCATCAAAAGCATGAACACCACGGCCCTGAGCGTCAACGCCTCAGGCGGTCTCTACCAATCGACAAAACTCGGCCTGTCGCTCGTGCAAAACATTGCCGGGAACATTGCACTCGAAGCAGGATATGAGACCGTCATTACAGGCCGCGAAACACTTAATGAAAAGACATGGCGCGTCGGCTTGTGGTTGCAATTCTGATGCCTATGGCGTCACGGCAACTTCGCTTGACTGCCCGTCGTTCAGCAATGACAACACATCAATGGCAGGCGGCGCATCCTGCCCGATGCCGGGCACGCGACCGCGCAAATCACCAAGATCAAAATCCATTCGCGCGTCATAAGTGCGTTCTGTCTGATTGCGCAATCTTGATTCCGCCTCATACCAGGCGCGCTTCAAGCCATCTTCCTGACAGGTCGCAAGTTCCGCCCCCGATGTCGCGCCCCAGCGTCGCTCGATGCAATGATAAGGATCAAAGGACATGGCAAAGAGCCGCGCCTTGACCTCTTCAAAACTCATTTCGCGTGTCTCGCCATTGCTTGCCTGATAGGCAATGCGGCAAGCCCTGGTCTCTTCCATATAGGCGCGCTTCAAATCGCCCTTCAGGTCATTTCCCGCATAAACAATGTCCGGTGCTTTCTGGGCATAGAGCGCGAGAAAATTGGCGACCTGATCATGCAGCTCCTGAAACGACACCTTGAGACGCGCATCACGTGACGGAGTCGAATAGGTCTCCCAATCCCCCTCCGTGCCGTAAATGTTTGGCGGCAGACGTGAGGGTTGCGCCTGCTTGTCGAGACCGGCCTTGATCGCGATATCGACCGCCTGCACGCGATAGTGCAAATCCTCGCAGAGACCTGCGACCATGCTGCGCGTCTCTTCAACGGGATCATAGACAATGTCATGTCCGGCGCTCGCATGACGCACATAGTCATAATAATCCATGACCTGCCCCTTATAGACAAAGACCGAGCTTTGCCAGCCGGTGGGCCTGGGCGTCACTGTGCCGTAGAACTGCTCATCCGACCAATCCGGCAACTCCTTGTCGGGCGTTGCTTCAATGCGCCCCCCATACCAGGTGCCATCGGCTCCCTGACGGGCGCCGACCAGTTTCAACGGTCGCCAGTTCTTGAACCCTGCGCCCATGGGCGGCGAAGCACGCACAAAGCGCCGACCGTAATTGCCGCGTGTCAGGGAATTATCAGGATGGGCGTCAATGAAACGAATGCGCCCTTCATCATCGACATCATAGACAACCGCGACATGGCCATTCGGGTCATAAATAACCGTACCCGGACGAATGGAACCCGGCGCAATCCTGACGGGATAAAAGTCGGTCGCTTCGCCACGTGTCAAACCCGGGGCGTAGCGGAACATCGCGCTCGATATTGTATTGTTGAGCGTATTCAGCACCGAGCGCGCATTGGGATAGGCGCCTTCAACGGGCGCCACGACATCCTGTCGCGCAAAGACATAATTGCCATAGCGCGAATAGCGCAGATCACGCGACGCGCCAACGGCGGCCACGCCGCTGGCATAAGAAAAGGGCAAGCCATTTTTCCATGCAAAATAGGCGCGCAGCATATAGGGCAGGTCCGCGCAGTCTGAAAAATAATAGGCCCCCTTGGGATCGCTTGATCGATAGATATTGGCGGGGCTTTGCAGGCATTGATCGACCTTGTGGCAATCGCTCTTGCCGATCGCAGCCACAAACTCGCCATAGGCGCGTTCATCGCTCGCACTCCACTCGGTCTTGGTAATGCGCCAGCGCCAAACCATCGGCGTTGTCACAAGGGCGGGATCAATCACCTCGCCGCCGCTTGCCACTGGCGCCATTTGCGCCGGTATCTCTTGCTCGTCGGCCTTGAGGTTGGAACTCAAAATCGTAAGTGTCAGCGCAAAGGCTGCCCCCGCCCGTCTTCCCGGCCTCATGCCATTTCCCCAGCCCGTGTCATACCCAGGCTGATCCTAACCATAACCACCGTGGCCTGTCCGCCACGGATGGGCGGGAATGCAATGCATCCCCCACCCAAATCTGTCACCCCGGATTTATTCCGGGGTCCATACTTCAATAGAGATGGATCCCGGACAAGGCCGGGATGACGCTGAGGGCGGAGGACAGGAGGCGATCAGCGCAAATCGGGCGGCGTCGCCTCGGCCTTGAGAGAAATGATCGCCTCATCCAGTGTCATCACTGTCTGATCCTGCGAACCAAGGCGACGCACCGAAACCTTGTGCTCCTCAGCCTCGCGCCGTCCGGCCACCAGAATGACCGGCACCTTGCCAACCGAGTGTTCGCGCACCTTGTAGTTGATCTTCTCATTGCGCAGATCGGTTTCAACGCGCAAGCCCGCCGCGCGCAGCTCTTCAGCCACGCTCAACGCGTAGTCATCAGCCTCCGAGGTGATTGTCGCCACCACGGCTTGCACAGGCGCGAGCCATAGCGGGAAACGACCCTCATAATGCTCAATCAAAATGCCGATAAAGCGTTCCAGCGAGCCCATGATCGCGCGATGCAGCATGACCGGACGATGCTTGGCGCTGTCTTCGCCGATATAGCTGGCGTCCAGCCGCTCCGGCAGCACAAAATCGAGCTGCAAGGTGCCAAGCTGCCAGGAACGGCCAATGGCATCCTTCAAATGGAACTCAAGTTTTGGGCCATAGAAAGCGCCATCGCCCGGCGCCACCACAAAGTCACGGCCCGTGGCGCGAAGTGCGTCGCCCAATGCCTTTTCGGCCTTATCCCAGGTCTCGTCCGAACCGGCACGCATCTCTGGCCGTGTCGCCAGACGAATGGCAACGTCGGTAAAGCCCATATCGTCATAGACCGTTTCAAGCAACGCACAGAAGGCTTCTGTTTCGCTCTGGATCTGGTCTTCGCGACAGAAAATATGCGCGTCATCCTGCGTCATCTGGCGCACACGCATCAGCCCATGCAACGCACCATGCGGCTCGTTGCGATGGCAACAGCCAAACTCCGCCATGCGCAGCGGCAGATCACGGTAGGATTTGACGCCCTGCTTGAAAATCTGGATATGCGCCGGGCAGTTCATCGGCTTGATCGCCATGAGCTTGGCCTTGCCCGACAGGATCGGGGCCTCATCATCCGTGGACGGAACTTCGTCCGGCACCACGAACATGTTTTCGCGATACTTGCCCCAATGGCCTGACTGTTCCCAGAACTTGGCATCGAGCAACTGCGGCGTTTTCACTTCCACATAACCAGCCCGGTCAATGCGACGGCGCACATATTGTTCCAGCGCCTGCCAGATGCGATAGCCCTTGGGATGCCAGAACACCGAGCCCTGCGCCTCTTCCTGCAAATGGAAAAGCTCCATCTCGCGACCGATCTTGCGGTGGTCGCGGCGCTCGGCCTCTTCCACCATCGTCAGATAGGCTTCGAGGTCCTTTTCATTCGCCCAGCAGGTGCCGTAAATGCGCTGAAGCATCTCGTTGCGGCTGTCGCCGCGCCAATAAGCGCCAGCGAGTTTCGTCAGCTTGAAAGCCTTGCCGAGCTTGCCCGTGGACGGGAGGTGCGGCCCGCGACAAAGATCAAGCCAATGGCCCTGTCGATAGATCGACACAGGTTCACCCGCCGGAATGGCTTCAATGAGTTCGGCCTTATAGGCTTCACCGATTTTCCTGAAATAGGCGACCGCCTCGTCGCGATCCCAGACTTCACGCGTGATCGTCTCGTCACGATCAACGATTTCCTTCATCCGCGCTTCGATCTTTTCAAGGTCTTCAGCCTTGAAAGGCTCCGAGCGGGCAAAGTCATAGAAAAAGCCGTTTTCGATCACGGGGCCGATCGTCACCTGCGTACCGGGGAAAAGCTCCTGCACGGCCTCAGCCATGACGTGGGCACAGTCATGGCGCAGCAGATCGACGCCATCGGTCGTCTCGCGCACCACAACTTCAATCGCCGCATCCTTGTCGATGAGCGTGGCAAGGTCTTTCACCTCACCATCAAGCTTGACGGCAATCGCCTTCTTGGCGAGCGACCTGGCAATGCTCTCGGCAAAGGCAAGGCCGCTCAAGGGCGCATCAAATTCGCGGACCGCGCCATCGGGAAGTGTCAGTCTGATCATTATCTGTCTCTCAATTCACTCAGTCGCTGCCGCTCAGTGTTGTCCGTCGCAATCGCTCAAGCCGTCACGCCCCGCCGAAACCTCAACCATCTTCCACCGCCCATAGCGCCACGGCGCCCACAGCGGCGCCGCCGCCAATTCCTCGGGCACGGGGTCAAACCCGTGACTGCCCCAAGGGTGGCAGCGGCTGAGGCGCGCCAGCGTCAGCCAGCCGCCTCGCCAGGCACCGAACCGCTCTATGGCTGTCAGGCCATATTCCGAGCAGGTCGGCAGATGTCGGCAACGCGGCCCGATCATCGGTGAGATGATCATCCGATAAAACTGGATGACGCCGCGCATCATCAGCGCAACCAGACCAGATGTCTTTCGGGCAGGCCGCATGAGCCAGATTCCGTTTCCGCGACTCGAAGGCTGGAAGCCAGCCCCTGTCGGCGCATTTGTTAGCTTTTAATCGGGATGGGCACAACCAGCGGGCTCGTGTGCCGCCCAAGCCTGACTGGAAACAGCGATGTCATGACGAGCAAAGCCAGGCAATCCGACCGGTAGCCGTCATCCCGGGATCCCCGCATTCAGGGCCTTGTAGACGTGGGATGGCCCGGACAAGCCGGGCCATGACGACGCAACAAATACCCGTCATGACCCGCTTCAGGCGGGTCATCCACGTCTACTCTTGCCGTCATTGCGCGCCATGGCGGCATCAATCGCCTCCTCCACAGCGTCGAATATCAACAATGTGGAGGCATGACGCGCCTTATAGCCCCGAACCGGTTCGAGCACTTCAAGATCGGCCCAGTCGCCCGTCGGGGCCGGACCATCCTCTTTCAGCATTTTCCGCATCTGCGCCGCGACGGCATGAAGCTCTGCCGCGCTTGCGCCGATGACATGACGCGCCATGATCGAGGAGGACGCCTGCCCCAGAGCACAAGCCTTGATCTCGGCGCCATAGGCGGCCACGCGGTCACCCGACATGCAAATATCGACCGTCACCTTGGAACCGCAAAGTTTCGAGACCGCCACCGCCGTGGCATCAGGCGCAGCCAACCGCGCCGTCAGCGGGATATCCGCCGCCAGCTTCAGAATGCGCTGATTGTAAATCTCGTTCAGCATCGCCTCAACTCGCCACCCGCCACGTCGTTCCCTGCGGGCCATCTTCAATCTGCACGCCCTTCTCCGTAAGTTCATCGCGGATCCGGTCGGCTTCCTTGAAATCCCTGGCCTTGCGCGCGGCATTGCGCCCCGCAATCAAGGCTTCGATCTCCTCGGCATTTATATGGGATACCACCCCGGCGCCTGCAAACCATGTTTCCGGATCGCTTTGCAGCAGCCCCAAAAGCTGCGCCGAACCCAGAAGCGCGGCCTTGAGCTGCGCGCGCGTGCCGGGATCCGTCTCGGTATTGGCCTGCTTTGCCAGGGCAAAAAGCTCGGCCAAGGCCTTGGGTGTATTGAGGTCATCGAGCAGCGCCTCCCAGAAAGCCGAGGGCACGGCATCGTGGGTTGGCTCAGATTTTACATCCGAAAGCCCGCGCAACGCCCCATAAAGCCGGTCCAGCATCCTCACAGATTGGGTGAGTCCGTCGGCTGTCCAGTCAAGCGGCTGGCGGTAATGCCCATTGAGCAGCGCCAGCCGGATCGCCTCGCCCGGCGCTGTTTTGATGAGGTCATGCACCAGCAGCACATTGCCGACGGATTTGGACATCTTCTCTTTTTCGATATTCACAAAGCCATTGTGGAGCCAGAAGCGGGCCAGCGGCGCGCCGCCATGGGCGCAGCTTGATTGCGCCAGCTCATTCTCATGATGGGGAAATTGCAGGTCGATGCCGCCGCCATGAATGTCGATGGTCTCGCCCAGATGCTTCTCGATCATGGCCGAGCATTCGATATGCCAGCCCGGACGCCCGCGTCCCCAAGGGCTGTCCCACCCCGGCTGATCAGGTGTCGAGGGTTTCCACAACACAAAGTCTGCGGCGTCTTTTTTATAGGGCGCCACTTCCACCCGCGCCCCGGCAATCATGTCGTCGCGATCACGGCCCGAAAGCCGACCATAGGCCTTGTCGCTCGGCACATTGAACAGCACATGCCCTTCCGCCGCATAGGCATGTCCCGCCGCGATGAGCCGCTGCATGATCGCGATCATCTCCGGCACGCTCTCCGTCGCCTTCGGCTCGATATCCGGCACGATCACACCCAACGCCCCCATATCCTGACGATAGATGTCGGCATATTTTTGCGTGATGACACCGATCTCGACGCCCTGCTCGCGCGCGGCGGCAATGATCTTGTCCTCGATGTCGGTGATGTTGCGGGCATAAACGACATGCGGATAAAGCCGCCGCAGCAACCGGGCGAGCACGTCAAAAACGACGGCCGGTCGGGCATTGCCAATATGGGCGAAATTGTAAACCGTGGGGCCGCAGACATACATGGTTACGCGCTGATGATCGGCAGGCGTAAAAATCTCCTTGCTGCGTGTCAGCGAATTATAGAGCGATAGCGGCTTGGCGGTTTTCATCAGGAGGGGTCCGGTCTGGGCGTCAGGGGTCAGGCGACCGAGACCACCCGCCTCCCGGCGGGGACTCAGTCAAAATGGCAGGTTTGAGCCTTGTATCGGGTTCGACAGGTCATTTCCGAACATCCTGAATCGCCGCAGCCTCGCGCGCCGCTGTCCCACTGATACTGGCCTTGCCGGGCCATCGCAAGCATTAACAAGGTGAACCGAAATTGCAAACCAGGCGTAAACAGCCAAAATTGGATGCCCCAAACCCGGCAATTTGCGCCGAACAATTAAACCTGCACCCTTGATAGCCCCTTTGTGCAAAGCTATATGCATCCTTTAGACGGTGTCACATCAAAAACAGCATGGCATAAGACCCGTGCTTGATGGGCAAAGCGAGTGTTTCCGTGACGGAAACCTCTCGTGAATTGAACCGAATGCAGCGCAGGTCACAAAGTCCCCCCAAGAGGATTGCGTGGGCGAGGCGGTCGGGAAACCCCTGGAGAGTGGTCAAATGGACATGAATGCTGTTGTAGATGGATTCCGGAACCGCGTGGAAAACCTCACCATCCCCTTGAAGCGCCCAAGCCGCGAAGAGGCTGAAGCGGCTGTTCGCACGCTGATTGCCTGGGCAGGCGACAATCCCGACCGCGAAGGTCTGGTGGATACGCCCGGTCGCGTCGTGCGCGCCTATGAAGAATTTTTCGAAGGCTATAATGCCGATCCGTTCAAGGAACTCGGCCGCACCTTCGAAGATGTTGAAGGTTATAGCGACATGGTGATGCTTCGCGACATCGCGCTCGAATCCCATTGCGAACACCACATGGTGGCCATTCTTGGCAAGGTGCATATTGCTTATGTGCCGACCAACAAGGTCGTGGGCATTTCCAAGCTCGCCCGCGTCGTCGAGATCTATGCCCGTCGCCTGCAAACGCAGGAAACCATGACGCAACAGATTGTCGATGCCATCAACACCGCTCTCGAACCCGCGGGCGTGGCCATTCTCGTGGAAGCCAAGCATCAGTGCATGACCACGCGCGGCGTTCATAAGCCCGATGTCGCCACGATCACCAGCCTCTTCACCGGCGTCTTCCGCGAAGACCCGCGCCTTGAAACCCGCTTCATGCAGATGATCCGCGGCTATTAGGCGCTGACGCTCAAAACGTTCTTTCGCGGCCCGGACAAGCCCCCTCATGGGCCCTTGTCCGGGCCGTTTTCGTCCTTACGATGGGTCAGCCGCCACATGTGGCGGGGTCCGGAGAAAATACCATGTCGCCCTTATCCCGCTTCGGCACAGCCGACACCAAACAGGTGCTGGAAGAAGCCCTCGTTTTCGCGCCACGCTTTGACGAGCGCGGCCTGATCCCCGTTGTCACGACCGACGCGGCGAGTGGCGAATTGCTGATGCATGCCTGGATGAATGAGGAAGCGCTGGCCCGCACCATTGCCGAGGGCACCGCCTGGTACTGGTCACGCTCGCGTCAGGCGCTCTGGCACAAGGGCGATACCAGTGGCCAGATTCAGAGCGTCATCGAAATGCGAACCGACTGCGATCAGGATACGATCTGGCTCAAGGTGAAGGTCGATGGCGATGGCGGCTGCTGCCATGTCGGCTTTCGCTCCTGCTTTTATCGCGCTGTGCCCCTGGGCAGCGATGGCAAGACACTCGCCGCCACCGACATGCTGCGCCTTGCCCACAAGCATGACTAGGCCCACATTGTCTCCGACATAATTTCGCCAGAGACTCGGAATACAGACACGACCAATATGACGACGGGTAACTGGCATTTTCGTCATTGCGAGCCCCGGAATTGCGAGCCCCGGAATTGCGAGCCCCGGAGGGGCGCGGCAATCCGGGAGCAGAAATGCAATGATGGATTGGTCGAAACCTGTAAAAGCAAGTTGCGTACATGACACCGTTAAAAATCAGCCGCCCCAAAATCGGCATCGCGCTTGGCTCTGGCGTAGCGCGTGGCTGGGCGCATATCGGTGTCTTGCGCGAACTCGATGAAGCGGGCATCGAAGCCGACATCGTGTCCGGCACCTCCATAGGCGCACTCGTCGGGGCCTGCCATGTCGCCGGCAAACTGGATGCCCTGGAAGAGTTCGCACGTAGCCTCAACAAGCGCCGCATTCTCGGGCTGCTTGATTTCCGCTTCCGTTCCACCGGCATCATTGGCGACGCCAAACTCGCCGACCTGATGCAGGCACATCTGTCGGGACTGGCTATTGAGGACCTGCCCAAAACCTTCGTCGCTGTCGCCACCGAGCTCACCACCGGCCACGAGCTCTGGCTGCATCATGGCGATCTCATCCAGTCGATCCGCGCATCTTATGCCGTTCCGGGCATCTTCACGCCCATGGCGGTAGATGGCCGCTGGTTGATCGATGGCGCGCTTGTCAACCCCGTGCCCGTCTCGGTTGCCCGCGCCCTCGGCTCACGTGTCGTCATTGCCGTCAACCTGACCAACGACCCCTATGACACGCGCGACCTGCGCCGCGCGCGACGCGAAGTCGGCAACGCAAATTCATACGTCAAGGATCTCGCCCCACCCCCGTTGCGCGATGATCACCTCTTTGAAGGCCTGGAAGAGGCCATTGATAACGATCCGAGCGTGCGGGATGAAATCGCCGCGCGTCGTGAGGAGCAGGACAAGGCGCGGGCAGTCGGCACCGATTTGCCCATGCATGAATGGCTGTGGGACAGCGTCTTTGGTACCTCCAAACGCAAGGAAGAAACCGAGGTACTGCAGCGGGTCGTTGGTGGCGGCAAACAGCGTGAGCCGCGACTCGCCAGTGTCCTCCTCGCCTCCCTCAACATCGTGACGGATCGTCTGGGCCGTATGCGCATGGCCAGCGATCCGCCTGATGTTGTGATCGCGCCGAAAGTTGGTCACATGAGCCTGCTCGATTTTGACCGGGCGGATGAAATGATCCGCCTCGGTCGGGAAGCGACCCGTCAGGCCCTCCCCGACATCATTGAAGCAATCGAGCTGATGGCCTGAGATCAGGCGCCGGAACTGATGTAAAGTTTCAGCGCTTCGGTTTCCATAACGGTTTCGGCCATGCGATGCTTGACCACGTCACCAATGGAAATGATGCCGATCAGCGTCCCGGCCTCGACAACCGGCAGATGGCGGAAACGACCAGCCGTCATCGAATCCATGATCTCATCGACTGAATCGTTGAGATCGCAGGTGACGACACGCGTCGTCATGACATCACGCACCGGCTTGGCGAGGGCCACAGCGCCATGCGCGGCAATGGCCTTCACAATGTCACGCTCTGACAGAATCCCGGCCAGTGACTGGCCATTGACGATGACCACGGCACCAATGCGTTGCTCGGTCAAAAGTCGCGCCGCGTCCTGCAAGGTGACATTCGGTCCGAGTGTCGAAACGTCCGAACCCTTGGACTTCAGAATGGTCGCTACATTCATGGCATTCCTCCTCGGATCGCCGCCGCTCGCAGCTTCTCCGGACGCCTATCCCTCCCCGGATAGCAGCCCGCCGCGACGGCATTCGCCCGCCCGGGGAAATCATGCGACATTGCGTCGCAAGCTGCAAGCCTGACGGTTGGGAATGTCATTGACACTTTTATTGCCATGACCCGGCTCGTCCGACCATCCACGTCTTCTGATACTGTCATCCCGGCCTCGTACCGGGAGCTATCCGATGCAAGACCGGACCGCGGAATAAATCCGGGGTGACAGGAAATCTTGTGATCAGATCGTCAAAAACGCCAAAACAACGGAATCCCGAGCCATGTGGCAAACCCTCTATGTCCAGCGCCTCAAGACCGATATCGACCTCTGGATCGAGCGTGGCTGGGTGACGCCCGCCAATGCCGAAGCCATTCTGCGTCAGGCCAGCACGGGCGTCCACTCGCGCTCCATGGCCTCGATCCTCGCCATTCTCGGCGTGGTGCTGATCGGTTTTGCCGCCATGAGCTTTGTCGCGGCAAACTGGGGCGAGATTTCCAAACTCACCAAGCTCGTCATGATTTTTGCTGCCATGTGGGTTGGCTATGGCGTCGCGATCTACGCCAATCGCCGCAACCAGCCCAACTTCGCGCAAGCCGCCTTGTTGCTCGGATTGTTGTTCTTCGGCGCGGCCATCATGCTCATCGCGCAGATCTATCACATTCAAACGGACGATCCGGGCGGCATACTCGCCTGGTGTCTCGCTGCCCTGTTTGCCGCCGCCATCTTGCCCTCGCGCCCCGCTCTGGCACTCGGCTTTTTGCTCGCAGGCATCTGGACCGCCTTCACGCATAATCTCGACCCCAATGCGATACACTGGTCTTTCCTCATCGTCTGGATACCCGCCATGTGGCTCACACTGGCGCTGAGCTGGACCCCCGCCATACATCTCGGTTTGCTCGCGCTCGTCTTCTGGCTTGGCATCAATGCCACCGCCTTCACGCAAGTGTTTGATCTCAATAATGCGAGCCTGCTCGGCGCTTTCGGCCTGATGGCGCTGGCGCTCTGGCTCAAGGGCGTCGCGCTGACCAAAAACATGGCGCGCCTTGGCACCATCATGGAGCATTACGGCATCGTGCTCACCTTCGCCCTGCTCTGGGTAATGCAATATGCCGGTACGTTCCATGACAGCGGCAGACCCGATTTCTGGCTGCTCAGCGTCTTGCTGCTTTCGCTTGCCGGTCTGACCATGTGGGCGCGGCGCAGCGCTCATTTGCAACCGCGCGACCTTGCCGCCATGGGCCTCATCGCCCTTGTCTTCATCTGCCGTCCCCTCTTTGCCGGCGATGGCGGCCTTTGGCCCTGGATCAATGTCGGTTTGATCCTCGGTCTGTCGGCCTGGCTCATTTCCTATGGGTCGCATCGCGAAAGCCGCATGACCGTCAATCTCGGCTTCATCGCCTTTGGCGGCGAAACGCTTTACGTCTATTTCGAAGCGCTCGGCTCCCTGCTTGGTACGGCCGCCTTCTTCCTTCTTGGTGGGGTGCTGCTCATCGCGGGCAGTCTCCTCATGGAGCGCATGCGACGACGCATTGTCGGTTCCGTCGGACAAGACGCATCGGGAGAAGCCAAATGAGCAAGATGAACCGCTTTGGCTTGGGCCTTGTCGCGCTGGCGATTTTCCAGACCTTTTTTCTTGGCTGGATGATTGCCGGGCGTGTCTCGCTCTTGAGCAGTGCCACGGTTGTCAGACTGGCAACCGAGCCCGTCGATCCGCGCGACATTTTCCGCGGCGATTATGTGACCCTCAATTATGAAATCTCACGACTGAAAGTCGCCGAACTCGGCGCGCCCGATGATCTCGCCAGCGGCGACAAGGTTTTCGTCACCCTCGCCCCAGCCAACGAAATCTGGCAGGCCGTCGCCTTGTCCCGAACCAGGCCTGACGCCATACAGGGAAAAGCCATCATCCGTGGCCGGATCATCTATGTGGATCGCAGTGCGCCGCCTGCCGGCCCGAATGGCAACAAGTCACAACAGCCCTGTCCGCGCTGCGGCGAGGCAACCATTCATTACGGTATTGAGAGCTATTTCGTGCCCGAAGGCACAGGCCATGATCTGGAAGCGGCACGAAACGAGCGCCGCATCATGGTGGATGTCGCCATTTCAGACGATGGCGAAGCTGCCATCAAGTCCCTGAACCTTGATGGCAGATCCCTTTATACCGAGCCGCTTTTTTAGGAGAAAGCGTTATTGCGAGACGCAGAGCGCCGCGGCAATCCATTCTTCCGCCTGTCATGCCCGGATCAAGCCCGGCCAATGACGAGAGAAAATATTCGCCTCACCGTCATGGCCCGGCCCTCTTTGAGATTTAAAAGTCGCGGGCCATCCGCGTCTGTCCTGCTGCCAATCTGGTCGTACAGGGACAGCGCGATCGTTACGCTTCAGAGCTTGGGAAACGAGCCGAGCGGAAACGGCTTTTCCTCACTCGCAAATGTCACAAATGCCAGGCACTGCCAGACATATTGAATGAGATTGCGGCTGAAGTTCCGCAGCTCTTCATTGCGTTTGCCCGTCACAAGAATGACGGCAAGTTGCACCGCGCCCATCAGGATGGAGAGCGAGAACGCGATATTGCCGAGAAACCAGAACGCCAGCATGTACAGGAAACGATAGAGAAGTTCCTTGCGATCATGGCCGGACGCATCAGGCGCGGCACCTGCATCATCCTTGCCGTGATCAAGCTCATTGGCCGAAGCCGAACCGTCGCTCATTGAAGTGCCTCCTCTGGGGGGATGAAACCACCTATCCGCTATGTGGTTATGCCACCCGGCTATTCAATAGGCTTTTCTCATCTACCGTCGCGCGGTCCCAGCCATTGGCCATAGTCCACATTGCCCGGTCCGCCAGAGGCTGAAAATTGCAGCGGGTCAAACAGGCCGAAAAGCAGCAATCCCGCAAGAAAACCACCCATATGCGCTTCCCAGGCAACAGCCGCGCTTGAGCCCACAGCCGCTGAAAGACCCGTCGGCCCAAAGAGGAAATTAAGCCCCAGCCAGACCACAATGAAAATCATCGAGCGGCGATCCGTCAGCGCCCCCATGATCGACATCCGCCCGCGCGACATGATCGGCAATCCGTCGCGGCCAATCCGCATCAATCCGCCCAGCGGCCCGTCGCTGAGAAAGATGAACCGCGCCGCACCGCCCATCAGGCCAGACAGCGCCGCCGAAGCGCCAACAATCGGCACCATCGATCCGGCATTCAGCGCCACATGCAACACCGCCCCGGCAATGCCGCAGGTGAAATAGAAGAGATAGAAACGCACAGCCCCCAGCCGCCGCGCCAGCGCCGAGCCAAAAGCGAGCAGCCAGACACTGTTGACGATGAGATGCGTCCAGCTGCCATGCATGAAGGTATAAGTGATAAAGGTCCAGAAATCGCCCGCCACACCACCCGGCCAGATCAGGTTTTCACCCGTCGGCGCCAGAATGCGCGCCGGGAACAACGCCAGCCACAAGATCATCTGATCCTGACCATCGGGACTGGATTGATCGTAAAGTACAAACATACCGGCCATCAGCGCCAACAGCGCCAATACGGGCCCGGGCACATTCAGCGCCGGTGGCTCATGACGTGGCATTTCGGCCTCAGGAACTTCAGGAACGCTCAAGCGCAGCCTCCACCAATGGCAAACGATCATTGCCAAAATACATGTCAGTCTTGTTCACAAACATCGTTGGCGAGCCAAACAAGTCCATGGACTTGAACAATCGAAAAAGAACTCAAGCCGCGCCATCGCGCACTCTCCCCTGATCCCCATTTGGCGCATTGCACTGGTTAACGCGCCGCGCCTTTTGTTTCAGCATGAAACACGCTGGCCGAGGCCCCGGCTTTGCAAGACCGCCGTGACACATGATGCACAGAGACAAGCGGCAGAAGAAAGCGTCTTAACCCTGCAAACCCGCAGAAAAGCTCATTCGTTAACAAGAGCTTTACGCTGGCACACCCGTTGCACTCATGAGTTGGAACAATTCGCTATCAAGGTGAGCCAAGTGACGATGCCGGCATTCACATATGTGAGAGAGAAGAACGGTCCCAAGCGGATCGCGGCTTTGCTCGGCCTGACCTTGTCGCTCACGGGTTGCATCAGCCCCAATGCGGGCAGCGATGGCCGCTACACGACCCCCATCGGCAATGCGCCCGTCATCAACAATGAAACACCTTATTCCTCGGCGCTGCGCTGCGTCGGCACGGCGATTGGCCGCATGAACGACGCCCCGCGCATCGCTGTTGGCAATATTCGCGACTACACAGGCAAGATCGACAAGGATGGCGGCCCGGCCGTGACCCAGGGCGGGTCGCTGATGGCGATTTCGGCCCTGTCAAAAGCCCATGTGCGCCTTGTCGAGCGCTATGACACATCGGTCACCGAACTTGAGCTGAAATATGCCAGCTCCAAACTCATCGGCGACAATGTGCAGGCCGACACGGGCGACTATCGCAAGATCATGGCGGGCTCCATTCAGGGCAGCAATTACTACCTCGTCGGCGGCATCACCGAACTCAATTACGACATCCGCAATGGTGGCATTGATGCGGGCTACACAGCCGGCAGCGGCGACACCGGCGCCTCGCTCAATGCCCGTCAGTTCGTCATGAATGTCGGCATCGACATGCGCCTCGTGAACAGCGAAACGCTCGAAGTCATCAATGTTGTTTCCTATCAGAAGCAGATCATCGGCCGCGAAATCAGCGCTGGCGTCTTCGACATTCTCGGCGGCAATCTCTTCAGCCTCGGGGCTGGCGAACGCGCCAACGAGCCGCTCCAGCTTGGCGTCCGCTCGGTCATCGAACGCGCCGTGCTCGAAATGGTCGTGCCGCTCTATAATGTGAACCCGACAAGCTGCACGAACTTCGGCGCCAATGGCGACCCGCTGGGCAAGATCGAGTTCCAGAAACCCTCGCCCCGCACCGAGGCTATCGTCGCCACGACACAGATCAAGGACCCTTACGACTATTACCGCGCACCAACCTTCGACTCGAGCGACCTGCGCGGCAGCACCAACTGACACGTGACCTTCGACAGTCTGTCAGTACAAAGAGGAAGGCTCGAAGCCTTCCTCTTTTTTTGTGCGTGTTGTTGAAGGCATGGACCCCTCACCCTCGCCGGACCTTGCGGTCCGTCTCTCCCTCTCCCCTGAGGGGAGAGGGCAAGCGAGCAACGCGAGCGCGGGTGAGGGGGCTGACAAATCACACCGGAGTGACAACAGAAGTCGTGGATGCCCCGCCTGAAGCGGGGCATGACGCCCATTATTTTAAGTCTGTCATCCCGGGATTTATTCCCGGGATCCATGCCACAGTCATGGCCAGGCTTGACCCGGACAAGACGCAATCCTGTCAACATCGTCATGGTCCGACTTGTTCGGGCCATCCACGTCTTTACAGCCTTCAAGTCGTGGATGCCCCGCCTGAAGCGGGGCATGACGGATTATAAGTCTGTCATCCCGGGATTCATTCCCGGGATCCATGCCACAGTCATGGCCAGGCTTGACCCGGACAAGACGCAATCCTGTCAACATCGTCATGGTCCGACTTGTTCGGGCCATCCACGTCTTTACAGCCTTCAAGTCGTGGATGCCCCGCCTGAAGCGGGGCATGACGCCCATTGTTTTCAAGCGTCATCCCGGGATTTATTCCCGGGATCCATGCCACTTGTCATGGCCAGGCTTGACCCGGACAAGACGCAATCCTGTCAACATCGTCATGGTCCGACTTGTTCGGGCCATCCACGTCTTTACAGCCTTCAAGTCGTGGATGCCCCGCCTGAAGCGGGGCATGACGGATTATAAGTCTGTCATCCCGGGATTCATTCCCGGGATCCATGCCACTTGTCATGGCCAGGCTTGACCCGGACAAGACGCAATCCTGTCAACATCGTCATGGTCCGACTTGTTCGGGCCATCCACGTCTTTACAGCCTTCAAGTCGTGGATGCCCCGCCTGAAGCGGGGCATGACGGATTATAAGTCTGTCATCCCGGGATTCACTCCCGGGATCCATGCCACAGTCATGGCCGGGCTTGACCCGGACAAGACGCAATCCTGTCAACATCGTCATGGTCCGACTTGTTCGGGCCATCCACGTCTTTACAGCCTTCAAGGTCGGCCCCGGTGTGATCGGCTGGAACGCGTCTGAGGCTGCGACAAAACAAAAACGGGGAGAGCTTTCGCCCTCCCCGTTCAATCAGCCCTGTTGACCGGATCAGTAGCCGACACCGCCACTAAAGGTCGTCGCGCCCGCATAGGTGACGGCAGAGGCGCTCTCCTCAATGCTTTCCTTGGTCAGGAACAGCTCGGCATAGCGACCGCCAGCCAGACCATGTGCCCGCGAGGCACCGGCGGCATGACGTCCGCCCGCCACACAGGCCAGTCGGCCCTCGTCGCCATAGTTCAGCGTTTCGCCATCCTGACATTCAATGACATAGCCACCCGTATAATCGGGCGCCGCGCCATCATCTTGCGTCATCACGCCAACCGTCGCGACCAGCGTTTCGCCGGAACGGCAATACATCAGCTCGCCACGGCCCTTGCTGATATCGACGCGCTTGTCGTCAACCGACAGAAACGCCGTATCTTCACCGCCTTTGGCATCAAGGCAGACGCCCTTCACAGGCCGCAGGCCACGTTTGCTCTGACGCTCCACAACAACAATCGGTCCCATCGAAATCTGGGGACGCGGCGCCTGATAGACCGTGCCACCCGCACCACGAACTTCATCGCCAAACAACGCATTGCGACGCGAGGATGTGCTGGTCGCATTGCTGACCTGGCTCTGCGCCGCTGCATCTGCGGCCGCCTGCGCTGAAGAGGACGATGAACTGTTGCTGCTGCTATCGCTGTTCGAGCTGCTGCTCGCATCAACAGTGACGTCAATATTGATCTCGTTGTTCACTTCGACATTGTTGTTGTTCGTGTTGGTGTTGTTGTTCGTGTTGTTGTTGTTATTTGTGTTGGTGTTGTCATTGATGTTGGTGTTCTTGTTGATGTTCGTATTGGCGTTGGAGTTGCTGCCGCTGCCGCCACCATGACCATGACTGTCGCCGTCGCCGCCGCCGTCATCGTGACCGCCACCATCACAGCCGCAATCATCGGCGGGCGGGGGTGGAGGCGGCTGACATCCTGTGTCGCAACCGCTGCTGCCCGCATAGGCCGGGGTCATGCCCGCAAAGGCAAAAAGCCCCGCGCCCAACACGACGGCAACCGATGCGCCTGCCAGATATTTTGAAAACTGTTTCATCGTGACACTCCCGGCCCCAATTGGGCACGCTGTCCTGCTAAAATCAGGGACTCCCGCTCCCACAATGCGAAAGATGTGCCGCAGCAAATTCGCGCATGGTACATGCGAGAGTGACTAATCCTGAGCCATTACCTCCCTCGCAAACCTTGCGCCACAACGCGGCGGATGGAAAATTAACGTTTTAATGCGCTTGAAATTGTCAGCGAAAAAAATCTAACGTACTGTTTTAATTGAATTAATTTGTACAGAAATGAGACTGTGACAATGATTTCGCATAACTGCCATTAACATCTGGCACGCTTTCTGCTCCAGCCATGATAACCGCAAGGCGACGCGCTCATCCCCGTATCGGATCGATACGCCACAGCCAAAGCGGGACGACAGGTAAAGGACAAGGCCCGAAACGGTACAGACCATCGGGCCTCAGAGCCACCGGGCAGACGCGGGCGAGCGCTCGACCCGGCAGCGCTTACGGCAACAGTTGATTGCGGCAGGGGACGTGACGGGCATGAAACACAAGACAAATCAGGCGCTGTTTGATTACTGGAACGCCATGCGCGCTGGCCGTCTCGCGCCCAAGCGCAGCGAAATCGAGCCCGGCGATATCAAGCGCCTCCTGCCCTATGTGTTCATTCTGGAGCGACAGGACGATTGGTCCTATGCCTTCCGTCTGGCAGGAACCGGCCTGTGCAGTGCCTACGGCATGGAGTTCCGCGGCCACAACATTCTCTCCATGTGGCAGGATGATTGTCTCGACAATATCAAGCACGCGCTGGAAGACGTGACCGGTGCCGCCAACATCGCCATCGTCGAATATACCGCTGCCACAAGCCAGCAGCGTGAAGCGGCCTTCGAAATGATCCTGATGCCGCTTGCCGCCGAAAATGGGGCCATCGCACGTATTCTCGGCGCGGCCGTTCCCGCCGAACAGCATGCCTGGATCGGCGACCATCTTCTGGCACGCCAATGGATCGACCGTCTCCAGATTCTCAATCCGGAAAAAATGCCAAAGCGCGAATACAAGGCTGAATCGGTGGCCCGTCGCATCATGCGCGAAAAACCACCCGTCATTGCGTCAGGCACCATTGCCAATATGGCGATGCGCCGCCCGCCCATGCGTTCGGAGCGTTCTTATCTGCGGCTCGTCAAATCAGCGATCCACCGCACGGAAGATCACAAATAACGCCCTCGCGGGCGCCGCTTAAGCAGCGGCGCCAACGCGATCTTCGGCGATCGTGACATTTTCCGACGGCAGCGCTGCGCGTCCCAGAATATCATCCGAAATCTTCTCGGCGATCATGATGGTCGGCGCGTTGGTATTGCCACCCACAAGGGTCGGCATGACTGACGCGTCCACCACGCGCAAGCCTTCAATGCCATGCACGCGGCAACGCGCGTCAACAACCGCCATCGGGTCAACACCCATCTTGGCCGTGCCCACGGGGTGGTAGATCGTCTCGGCAGTCTCGCGGATCCAGCCATCAATTTCGGCATCGCTCTGCTTGTCGGCACCCGGCCAGACTTCCGGCCCGCGATAAACGTCCATCGCCCGCTGGCCGATGATGTTGCGCACCATGCGCGTGCCATCACGCATCACCTTGCGATCATATTCAGCCGCCAGATAGTTCGGCTGAATCAAGGCATGGTCGCCAGGCTTTGGACTCTTGAGACCGATAAAGCCGCGGCTTTCCGGGCGCAGCTGGCAGATATGGATCGTGAAGCCATGGCGATCCGACTTCATGCGCGCATGGTCACGCATCATGGCGGCCACGAAATGCAGCTGAATATCAGGCACTTCAAGTTCCGAGCGTGTTTTCAGGAAAGCACCCGATTCAAGACCGTTGGAAGCTGCCAGACCCGACTTGAAGAAGACGTATTGCATCCCCGTCAAAATCTGACGGAACGGATTTGTCTGGCTGTGCAGCGTGATCGGCAGCTTGCATTCATAAATCACGGCCGCATCAAGATGGTCCTGCAGGTTCTGGCCGACACCGGGCAGATGGGCGACGACATCAATGCCGAATTTCTTCAGATAGTCGCCATCGCCAATGCCCGACAGCATCAACACCTGCGGCGAATTCACGGCGCCGCCCGAAATGATGACCTCGCGGCTGGCGCGCACCGTCTTGGTGACACCACCCTGCACATATTCAACGCCAACGGCCTTTTTGCCTTCAAAGAGAACACGCGAGGTCAGCGCCTCGACTTCAACGGAAAGATTGTCGCGTGAAAGGGCTGGCACGAGATAGCCGACAGCCGCACTGCAACGCTTGCCGTCCTTGATGGTGAGCTGGTAAGGGCCCACACCTTCTTGCTGGGGACCATTGAAGTCATCCGTATAGGCATGACCCGCCTGCTTGCCGGCTTCAACGAAGGCATCAAACAGCACATTTGTTTTGCGTACATTGGTGACACCGAGCGGACCTTCACCGCCATGAAAGGCGCTATTGCCGTTCTCGTTGCCTTCGGAGCGCCGGAAATAGGGCAGCACATCGCCAAAACCCCAGCCTTCCAGACCCATCTGACGCCACATGTCATAGTCGCGCGCATGGCCGCGAATATAGATCATGCCATTGATCGACGAGGAGCCGCCCAGTACCTTGCCGCGCGGCCAGAACAGGCGCCGGTTGTTCATATGCGGCTGGCCTTCGGTTTCGTAGCACCAGTTTTCCTTGCCGCCGCCGATCAGGCTCGCCAGACCCGCAGGCATATGGATCATGAAGTTCTTGTCTTTGCCGCCAGCTTCCAGCAACAGAACCTTGTTGGCGGGATTTTCCGACAGACGGTTCGCCAATACGCACCCGGCGCTGCCAGCGCCAATGATGATGTAATCAAAGCTGCTCATGTGTACTCCTGGACCTTAACAGATCCGGTTATCGTTTTTGTTACGGGTCCGATGCAATCACGCTGTTCTGTCAAAAACAGGAAAGCCCGCCACCTCATGATCTGATGCGGCTCATTCTCGGCAATCCAAAATCATGACGCAAGCGTCAATTTTGCAAGTGTATGCCCTGCCCACCCTCTCACCCGTCCACCAGATTGGAGAAATTTCTGTTTTACGGGCATTGGAAAGTAGACATTCATTAACCTTGTGAGCGCTATTGTGAGTCTCTGGAAATGACGAATTGCTCACGCCATGACACAAAGCCAGCCATCGGTCGAAAATATGCAGCCTGAGGGTCACGAACGCCGCCAGCATCCCCGAATCGCAGTTTCTGCGAAAGGGCGCTTCTTGGCGACTGATGGAACCGAGCATGAATGCTCGATCCGGGACATGTCGCTTGGCGGCATCGCGCTCAATAGCGACGTGCTCGTCAGCATTGGCGACAACATCATCATCTATCTCGAAGATTTTGGCCGCTTTGAAGGCGTTGTCGCCCGATCATTCGACGGTGGCTTTGCCATTGCCACGGCAATCAGCGGACCGCGCCGTGAGCGCTTGCAGGCCAAACTTGATTCCATCGCCAGGGGGCAATCGCCGGAGGATATCGCGGCCAAGCGCGCCTTTCCGCGCTATGCGCCAAAAGAGGCGGGCATTGAGGAAGGCTCGGTCGTGACCCTGCCCGATGGTCGCACGGCGCCCTGCCGTATCGTTGACATGTCGCTCGGCGGCGCCAATGTCGCCACGGAAATCAAGCCACCGCTTGGCACCAATGTCTCGATTGGCCGCATGAAGGGCCGCATCGTGCGCCATACGATCGAAGGCATCGCCATCGAATTTACGGAAATTCCCGAACGCGCCAGCGCCCTTTCGCGCCCCTTCGGCTGAACAACGCGCCACCACCTGAGAGATTTCGAGTCGCCAGATCCCCGATCTGGCGATTTTTCTTTGGTCCGAAGGCCGGGATCAAAAAAAATTATGCGCCAATTTGAGCGCATAAATCGTGACCATTCTGAATGAACTGGTGCAATCGGCAAACCATCAGCACGCGAAAAATCGAGACTTTCACGGCACTTGCTTGATGAAGAAAACGTTACGTACTCCTTCAAATTCGAGCCGTTAAAGTTTTAGGTAAACTCGTCTCAAAGCTGGTGCTAATTCAAATAAAATTGGACCATCTCATTTAAAGACACTCTCACTTCTGCCTGCCACCTTCCACATCATAGAGTTGAATATCTGGGTGGACTGAAATGTGGTACGGTAAAGTCGTTGGAGCAGTTCTTCTCGTCTCCGCTCTGGGTGGATGCGCCGTCACTGGCGGCACAACCTCCTTGTCACCGCTGGCAATGAACAATGATCCGGCACTGTTGCAGCATATGTCAGAGACCATGCCTGTCGGCCAGCAGGTCGTGCCGCCCGTCGGCTATATCGGCTATTGCCTGCGCAATGCCGAGCAATGCGCCGGTGGCAATGATCGGCCCGTAAATCCCGAACTCACCGCTGAGCGCTGGTCGCAACTCAACGAAGTGAATGAATATGTCAATCGCAACATACCCCAGCGCGAGGATGATGAGCTTTATCAGCGCGCGGAATGGTGGGCGGTAGCCGGTGCCCAGGGCGGTGATTGCGAAGATCTGGCCATGCTCAAGCAGAAGCTTCTGATAGATCGCGGCTGGCCTGCCGACAGCTTGCTGATCACAGTGGTGCGCGAATGGAACGGCGAAGGCCATGCCGTACTCGTCGTCGAGACGGATAAGGGCGAATATATCCTCGACAACAAGAACTGGCAGATCGTGGCCTGGGTAGATACGCCATACACCTGGGTCAAACGCCAGTCGCGTGAACGGCCCTATATCTGGGTCAATCTCGACAAACGCAGCTTTCGTCACATCGCCATGCAGCCGCTGCCGCCAGTGGGCACCATCGCACCCTTCGTCACCGCGGCTCTCGCCAACAAGGCACTGAAAAACCGGACCCTGACGGAACTGCGTCCAGCACAGATGGTCGGAGAGACTTCCTCTCTCAACAAGTGATCGCGCAATGCCGAATTGACGCGCGGGTTCCACCCCGCGCGTCACCGCCCCCCGACCGAGCCCCTCGCCCCCCCTTAGGGTCCGGTCCTGTCGAGGCCGGTCCTGTCGTAATCCGCGGCAGGGCCGGTTGGCATTGAGAGGGGGCCATGGTTTGACTTACTTGCCCGTCCAGTTCGGCTTGCGCTTCTGGGCAAAGGCCGTCGGCCCTTCAATGAGATCCTGACTGCGAAACAGGGCTTTCACGGCCTCATATGGCGTTGAATAGGCCTCCGCGAATGTTGCCTTGTCCATTCCTTCGCGAACCGTTTCCTTCGACGCCCGCAGCGACATGGGCGAGCATTCAAGCATCAAATCAGCCCAGCGCCGCGCCGCCGCCATCAGCTCGGCCTGCGGCACCACTTCATTGACAAAGCCAAGGGTCTGGCCTTCTGCCGCGCCGACACGACGTCCAGTCAGGATCATGCCCATGGCCTGCTTGAGCGGGATTTGACGCGTCAGACGATGCAGACCGCCGGCCAGCGCCGCCAATCCCACGCGCGGCTCAGGCAGCGCAAACACGGCACTGTCGGCGGCAATAATGATGTCGCATGCCAGCGCGATTTCAAAACCGCCCCCCATCGCCATGCCATTCACGGCAGCAATCAGCGGCTTGTTGCAGTTGAAGCGCGCCGTCAGCCCGGCAAAGCCGGTTTTCGGTATCTCGATCTTGTTGCCCTCGGCCTGATAGCGCAAATCATTGCCCGCCGAAAAGGCGCGATCACCCTCGCCCGTGATAATGGCAATCCACAGATCATCATCGGCGGCAAAGTCGTCGAACACCTGCTCAAGCTCGAAATTCGCAGGGGGATGCAGGGCATTCATGCGCTCGGGACGGTTCATTGTCACGATGAGCACATGGCCCTCACGCGTCACTTTGCAAAACTGTCTGTCCATTATGGTCTCCTTTTTATGCGGACTGCCGGTTTAAGGTTCGAAATGTGCCCGTTTGAGACGTTGTGAACAAGTCTCCAGACATGACTGGCAATTCATCCCGATTTTGACGTTTCGGTAACCAAAGCCATCTATTCTCAGGAAATCGGAATTTTTTCGTCGGTCGGCATCCTGCCCCGGCAAACAATGCGAATGCGCTGAAACATGTCACCGGCACAAGAGCAGAAAATATCGGACGACACCCTTCACCAGTCGGGGGAAGCCTCAGGCTTCGCCCAGCCTGGTCCACGCGCCATGTCGCGTTGGGTGTTGAAATATAATGATCGCATCTATGGCCCCTATTCATACGAGGCCATGGCCGCCTACATCCGGGAAGGTCGCGTTGCCGCCCATAGCCTGATTGCGCCTGAGGGCACACCCGCTGGCGCGATCATGTGGCAATATGCCGAAAACACGCCCGCCTTCTTTGAATATTTCGGTCGCGCCGCCCCCGTCGCACAAACCACCGCGCCAACGGAGGGGGCAGCCTTGAAAACCGTCGAGACACCGGCCCACAAGCCCGTCGCTGAAGACGTGTCGCGTGAAGTCGCGCAGCTTCAGGCCCTCATTTCATCCTCGACGCGCCAGGCACCGGCCCCGTCACTCGACACGCAGCTGGAAAGCCTGAATGAGGAGCCAACGCCCGTCGGTCCCACGACCACAGCCGAAAGCGACGCGCCGGAGCGCCGTTATGGCTCGGCCAAAGGCCAGGTTGACCGTCGCAAGCAACCCGACTCATCGAATTTCGTCGTCGTAACCGATATCAAGAGCCGCTATGCCGGTCAGCTTGAACAGGCCATCATGTCGTCAGGCCCGGCCTACAAGCTCGCGCCGAATGTCTGGTGCCTCAATGCGGATGCAACGGCCACGATGCTGCTCAACGATCTCTCACGTCATATCGGCAAGACCGACAGCATTGTCGTGGTTGATGCCACACGTGACCGTGCCGCCTGGACCACGCTCGGTCCCGAAACGGAAGCAAAAATGCGTCGGGTCTGGCGCCGCCACTTCTGATTCAATCGCACTGCGTCGGGGTGGAAACCTGCTCCCGCCCCTGTTACGCTCTGCTTTGTCCCGGGCATTTATCAGCTCAAGGGGGTCTTCCGGCACATGCCTGAAGGCCCTTTTTATTTTCACCTGAACAGCGCATAGGTTCCGCAAGGGCGCGCAGAAAGGCACTTTCGTGGCAGCGACAAGCGGCGACACCGTCAAAATTCATTATACCGGCACACTGAGCGATGGTTCTGTCTTCGACAGCAGCCGCGATTCAAGCCCGCTCGAATTTGCTCTCGGCTCACAATCGGTCATTCCCGGGTTTGAGTCGGCAATTCTCGGCATGAATGAAGGCGACAGCAAGACCTTCACCATTCCCTGCATCGAGGCTTATGGCGCGCATGATCCGCGAATGGTACAGGATGTTCCGCGCACGGAACTTCCGCCGGAGATGCCGCTCGAACTCGGCATGCAACTCACCGCGCGTGGCGAACAGGGACAGGAAATCCCGCTCGTCATCACCGCGTTGGATGATCAGATGGTTCGCCTTGATGGCAACCACCCGCTCGCGGGCGAAGATCTCACCTTCGAGATCATGCTCGTTTCAATCAACTGAGCTAATGCCTGGGTCTGGCGAGTGGCACGCGACGCGATGGGCCACTCGCCGGATCTGTTTCTTGCGACAATCTGGCGGGCGCCTTCTCATCCAAAGATTGCCGCAATGGTGGTGACCCGATCAGCGCATCCTTCACACGCGCTTCGGATTCGACCTCCGGCGTACCACCGGATATTTCCTGCATGATCGCCATGGCCTTGCGCCAGCGCAGGATCAGGGGCGTTGTCAGTGCCGCCACGTCATTACATTTATCCGCTGGCGATTGCCCGCGATGACAAAGCACCGTCGCCCGAACCAGCTCCATCTGAAAACGGGCGCGGCGCAAAAACTCCGGATAGAGGCTGCTTTTCTGAGCCGCCTTGGCAATGGGCAAGAATTGCGCACAATCCGTCTGCTGCCGTTCCAGCGCCTCATGCAGGACCTTTGCAGGCACCTCACCTGTGGATTGCGCTTCACACAGGCGCCACAAAATGTCGGCACTGGCAAAATCAAACAGCAGCATCACGCCGCGCGACTGATCATCCAGCGTTGCATAGAGTCTCGCCCCATCACGTGGCGACCAGTTTCGATAGCCATCAATAAAGGCAATCACATCGACAGGCTTGTCCGGCGCGGGTATTGCGTTCGCATTGCCCGGCAACGGTACATTGACGCCAACGCCTTCTCGCAGCAGGGAATATTGCCGCCCGGCAGCGGCGTCAGGTGTGCCGTCATCACGCGCGGGCATGATCAGGATTTGCACGCCGCGTGGGCGCTCTTCAAGCAGGAAAAACGCGCTGTCGCTCGCCGCGCCCTTGATGCGCAGCGAACCTTGCGCGCCTTTGGCGGAACGCTCGCCATTCAGCGCCAGCGCCTCGCCTTCGACCATGACAAGTTTGCCGACCACGCGGCCATCAAGCTCTTCCAGGCTCAGGCTCATCCCCGCCCCGTCGGCAATGCCTTGATAACGTCCATCAAGGCTCGCCGAGCGCGCAGGTGAAAACGCCCCGCCAAGCAGGAGGATCAGGAGAGCTGTGAAACGGAAAACCTGACGCAACGCGTTACCTGTCAACCGATCTGTTTGAGGTCTTTGGAAAAGCGCTTCCAGTTTTCGACATAATGTGTCGCCGAAAATCGCAGCATGGCGATGGTGTCTTCCGGCAGCGTTTTGACAACGCGCCCCGGTGAGCCAAGAACCATGGAGAAGTCGGGAATCTCTTTTCCCTCGGCAATCAGCGTATGCGCGCCGATGATACAGCCACGCCCGATTTTGGTGTTGTTCAGGATCGTGCTGCCAATGCCGATCAGCGTGTCATCGCCAATCGTGCAGCCATGCAGCATGACCATATGGCCGATGGTCACATTTTTCCCGATCGTCAGGGGCGAACCCGGATCGGTATGAAACACCGAACCATCCTGCACATTGGAGTTTTCGCCGACCGTGATCAGGTCATTGTCGCCGCGCAGCACCGCCCCCCACCAGACACTGGCATTTTTTTCGAGCTTCACATTGCCCATCACATGCGCCGAAGGGGCAATCCAGTAGTCGCCCTCGTGCGGCAATTGGGGGCGAATATCGCCCAATGCATAAAGTGCCATTCCTCGTCTCTCCCGATCTTCAAACCTTATCAATAGCGATAAGGGACTATGCCACGCTCTGCCCTTTGAAACGAGGCTCTGCAACAGTTGTCATCCGCCTGTTAACCCTTGACTATAATCTCCTGTTGAAAGACCGGGGATAAATGCCCCGGCCCCAAGCCCAGCTCAAACATGAGACAGCGGTAACCAGTCATGACCAAACGCCCCTCCTTCGCGCAGGACCTCGAATCCGCTGACAATGCGACCGTATCTCGTCCGACGAGTCCCAGCCTGCGCGATGTCTGGCAGATGCGCCTGTCGCGCCGCGCGGTTTTGTCCGGCCTGGGCACAACCGGCCTCATGCTTGGCGCCTCGACGAGCCTCATGGCGCTCGCCGCCTGCGACGACAAGCAAAAGGACGAAACGGCAAAATCCGCGCCTGCGGGCACATCTTCCTTCACCTTTGAAGAGATTGCCCATGGCGTCGATGAAACCCACCATGTCGCACCGGGCTATGTCGCCTCGATCCTGATGCGCTGGGGTGACCCCGTGGTCGCCAGCGCGCCAGCCTTTGACCCCATGAACCAGTCGGCCGCCGCCCAGCGCCTTCAGTTTGGCTACAACAATGATTATGTCGGATTCGTTCCCCTGCCCTTCGGCTCCGATGCCAGTGATCGCGGCCTGCTTTGCATCAACCACGAATACACCAATGACGATCTGATGTTTCCCGGCCTTGAAGGCAAAGAGCTGAAGGACGCGCTCACCCTTGAACAGGTCGAAATTTCCATGGCGGCGCATGGCGGCTCCGTCATCGAGATCGCCAAAGGTGCAGACGGCAAATGGGCGCATGTCCTTGAGAGCCCGTATAATCGCCGCATCACCACACTCGACACGCAGATGGGCCTGTCAGGCCCTGCCGCGGGTCATCCGCGCCTGCAGACCGTCGAAGACCCGACAGGCACCAAAGTCATCGGCACCGTGAATAATTGCGCCGGCGGCATCACGCCCTGGGGCACCTATCTCATGGCCGAGGAAAACGTGAACATGTACTTCATGGGCGCGGCAGAAGAAGGCCCGGAAAAAGCCTCCATGGAACGCATGGGCATCCCGGCCAATAAATATCCCTGGGGCAAATATCACAAACGCTTCGATGTGAATGCCGAGCCGCATGAATGCAATCGCTTCGGCTGGATTGTCGAGGTCGATGTACTCGATCCGACATCCGTTCCCATCAAGCGCACGGCGCTGGGCCGCTTCAAGCATGAAGGCGCCGAAACGACTCAATCGGCCGATGGCCGCCTCGTCATTTATATGGGCGATGATCAGTCCAATGAATATCTCTACAAGTATGTATCGACTGACAAGGTCAACAAGACGGATCGTAGCGCCAATCAGACTTTGCTGGACGAAGGCACGCTTTATGTCGCGACGTTCATGCCGGATGGAACAGGTGTCTGGCGCGCCCTCATTCACGGTGAAAACGGTTTGGACGCTACAAACGGTTTCGCCGACCAGGGCGATGTCCTGATTGATGCACGCCGGGCGGGCGATGTCCTGGGGGCAACACCGCTCGATCGCCCCGAAGATGTGCAACCCGATCCGATAACCGGCAAGGTCTATCTTGCCCTCACCAACAATGATGAACGCACAGCCGACAAGCTCGATGCCGTCAACACGCGCGCCGAGAACCTCTGGGGTCAAATCGTTGAAATCACCCCGCAGGACAATGACCACGCCAATCTGAATTTCGCCTGGGACATGCTGGTCCAATGCGGCAATCCGGCGGACACCGCCACCAAGGCCGGGTGGAACGCCGCCACATCTGCCAATGGCTGGTTTGCCAATCCTGACAATCTGGCTGTGGACGCCAAAGGCCGCCTGTGGGTTGCCACCGATCAGGGCTCGAAATGGTCGAAAAACACGCAATCAGCCGATGGCATTTTCGCCCTTGAAACCTCAGGCGCCTTACGCGGCACGGGCCGCATGTTCTTCCGTGTCCCCGTCGGCGCAGAAATGTGCGGCCCCTGCTTCACGCCTGATTCAAAGACATTTTTCGTTGCCGTTCAGCATCCGGCCGCTGACGGCACCAAGAATTTCCCGGGCTTTGAAGCAGAGTCGAGCTTTGAGAAGCCCGCCACACGCTGGCCTGATTTTTCACCCGCCATGCCGCCACGCCCCTCCCTCGTCGTCATCACGGCAGAAAACGGCGGCATCATCGGCGGCTGAACCAGGACGCGATCACAAGGTTGCGCTCGCACCCGCAATAGACCACTCTTTCCTGATCCGTCGCGCGGGGCAGATCGGCGGCGACATGGGGCGGGTGACATTCAGAGCGCTGGGGGCGCGGGTAACATGATGCGACTGATCGCTTTCATCCTCTTTCTTCTGCTTCTGCCCGTGGGGTTCATGGCCGTTTATGAACGCGGGCTTCTCGACGCCTATGTCACGGACGACATGATCCCCGTCGATCCCTTCATCAAGGCTGAACTCGCGCAGAAGACCAATGCCAACGACCTCGCCAGCCGCATCAATGCCGCGCTCGATGCTGGCGACTATGAAGACGCCATCATGTATGCCGACATCGCCCATTACATGATTGTGAAGCTTGATCCGGACACGCAGAGCCGCCTTGACGCCGAAAAAACCCTGAGCCGCACGGTTATGCGCAACACGGGCGGTTTCTTTGAAGGCTTCGTCACGGGCGAGGGTGGTGACACGGCCTCCTTCATGGGCGCCATAACCTCTGACTTCACCGTTGTCGGCGATGTGCGTGACATTGGCCGCGAGGGCAGCAAGATGGTCTCGGGCGAGGATTATTCGCAACTGATATTGGGGCTTTCCGTGCTCGGCCTGGCCGCCACCACGGCAACGATTGCCACAGGCGGCGGCGGACTGCCTGCCCGCATCGGTGTCTCCTTGCTTAAAGTGGCCGAGAAAGCCGGAACCATCACCGTTCGCTTTGCGCGCAACATGACGCGCCTGCTCAGTGAAGCCGTCAATTTTGAAAAGCTCCGTGGCACCTTGCGCACGGTCGATCTGGCAGACAGCGCCGCGACACGTCGCGCCATCACCAATTATGCGGGCTCGGTTTCATTCGCCAAGATCGCGCCCGTGATTGACGATGTGGCGGCGCTTGAAAAAGGGGTCGGCCCGGCTGAGTCCGTCCGCCTGCTGAAATATGTCGACAACACGGATGATCTGGCGCATGTCGCCAAAATGGGTGGCAAGCTTGGCAGTAAGACGCGCGGGATTGTCGAACTGACGGGCAAAACCAGCCTTCGCGCCTTCAAGACCTTGAGCAATCTGTTCTTGCTCGCCTTTCACTGGATCTGGGCGCTGGGTGCAGGCATCGGCACCTTGCTCTTTGGCAGTCTGGCGCGCGGCATTCGTCGCCGCGCCTGATGATCGCTCAGAGTGTCAGGATGATGCTGAGCAGCAGCTCGCCCGACAGGAAGCTCCACAGCATGGCAATCATGGCAGAGAGCAGGAGCCATAGCGGTGGGCGATTTTCAAATACCTGAGCCCGCAGCGCATTGCGCAAAATGACCAGGGGCCCGGCAAAGATCAGCATGAAGACTGCGACCAGCAGCCCAATGCTTGAATCAGACACCACGGCAAAGCTCGGTGGCTTGTTGGTGACAAGGCGATAGAAGCTCCCCGTCAAACCGGATGCAACAAACCCCGTTGCAACCGTCATGGCAAAAACCGTTAACTCAAACATGAACCCGCCCCTGCCTCGTCTAGTTCAGTGCCCGCGCGGCTGATGCCGATCGCGATGACATCAATTTTCTGGTCGCATCTCCAGCCCAGTGCCCCAGCTGTGAATGCGCGGCATTGACCAGTGTTTCCGGCACAACGCGCTCGTCGAGAAGCGTCAAAACCTTCGGCACCCGCAAACCCTTCAGCATGTCGCTTGCCTTGACCTTGCTTGAACCGGCAATCAACGCCCCCGCCACGCTCTGGCCATCGCCACCGAGTTCAATACCGGCTATCTGGCAGGAGGCGCGCGCCGCCGAACAGCGCAGCGCCGCTTCCCGCAGGATCGCGCCTGCCTTCTCGCCGAAGAGCGCAGAGGGATTGTCCATGTGGCCGACAAGGCCCAGGACAAGACCGCCCAGAAACAGTGATCGAATGGCAAAATGTGTCATGCCACCCTATCCGCAAGCGCCGTACCACCTGCCCGGGCCATGACCGCCAATCCACGATTTGGAAATATTCTTTTAGTTACAGCATGTTATTGATGGTGACTTGATGCGCCTGAAAATCCGGTCGCCGCAAGACCCGGCTCTCCCGTGCCGCTTTGCGCCGGGTCTGTGCCACAGCGAAACAGTCCGCCCATTCGGCTTGCTGACAGGGATCGCCCGGATAAGATGGCAGGCCTCGCCATCAGGGCGGCGAGACAATGGGAAGGATGAGACGTGGCGCGCAACAAACAGTCTGGCGGTGAACTGGTGCATGAACGCCCCGCCTGGATCATCCCGGCCCTTGTCATTGCGGGGGTTCTCTCCTTCTCGGTCTTTTTCCTTTATTACTATTTTGGTCCGACGCCCAACGAGATCCTGGGTCTGGACCCGCGCGCCAGCGCCGACAGCCGCAAGATCGAAACGGTTGTCGCCGGCACGCATTTCATGATCCCGGAAAACTACACCCGCTATCCCGCCCAGCGCGGTGGTGGTGCGCATACGCGGATGGACATGCATGCGCTGCTGCCGGGCTTCGATCCCTTCAGCATGGCGCGTCAGTCCAGCTTCAGCGATAACGGTCCCAATTCGCAGGTCATCTATTTCTCGCTGCGCGAAACCTCGACCCCCCTGCCGGCTGATCGCAGGCTCAGGGATATCTACTCGAAATATCTTGTCTCGCCGACGCCCGAGCGCGACCCCGCAGACCTTGATCGCTTCCATTTCCGCGATGATTCCGGCTATCGCAATCAGGACCTGCTCGTCGGCACGGATGCCAACGGCCACATGATCCTCCTGATATGCGAAAAAGCCACGGTCGAGGTTGATAGCCCGAATTGCAGCCGGTCGATGCTGCTCACGCCGACGCTTGAGCTTGTCTATCGCTACAAGCGCTCGCAACTGCCGCAATGGCGTGAAATTGACAAGACTGTTGAACTGCTCATCAACAGCTTCGAGGTGCCAGGCCTGCCCAGCGACCTTGTCGGCTCGATCACTGACTGATCAGGGCGCCATCACTCGGGAAGATCAATGTCGAGAATGGCCATATTGAAGGCGTAGGAAATCTCGCCCTCATCTTCGTCGCGGAAGATCACGCCAATAAACTCATCGCCAATATTCACTTCGGCGGAATCATCCTTCTGCGGGCGCTTCGTGACCGTGATGGATGGCAGACGAAACTTATCGCGCAGATAGGCTTCGATGCGTCTGATTTCGGTCTTGTCCAAGGATGTCTCCCACTCGCATGTCAGGGGCCGCTTCCGCGACCCAATGTCCAAGCGGTGTTTTAACCATTCAGAGCCTCCGGCGCAAACGGGACTGCGGCGCTTCGTCCCGTTGGCGACGGGAACCCGTCGTGTCAGCCTTGTCGGACGCCTCGGGAGAGCCTGATCCATGTCGCAACGCAAACTGAAATGGCTGGTCCTGTTCACGCTCCTGTTGACCGCAGGAGCTGTGCTCACACTTGCCTGGCACACAGGCGAGGCACCCGCGGACCATCAGAAAACGAGCGAGTTGAGTTCGCGTCTTTGAATGTGTTGCGCCTATCGCGCCGTATAGCCACCATCCACGACCATTTCCGTCCCGGTCATGAAGCTCGATTCGTCGCTCGCCAGAAACAGCGCCGCATTGGCAATTTCATCAGCCACGCCCAGACGACCGATCGGATGCGCCATCACCAGCATGTCGATCACGGCATTGGCGCCAGCCTGATCGCCACCTGACATGTTCGCCACCGCATTGCGCACCAATGGCGTGTCGATATAGCCCGGATGCAGCGAATTGACGCGAATGCGATAGCCAGCCTGCGCACATTCCAGCGCGACACATTTCGACAGCAGGCGCACACCGCCCTTGGCGGCATTGTAGTCAACCGAATTGGCATTGCCGACCAGGCCCAGAATGGACGAGACATTGATGATCGAGCCGCCGGGTCCTCCTTTGGCCGTCGTTTCCTTGATGGCGCGCACGCCATGCTTGCAGCCCAGAAACACGCTATCGAGATCAACGGCAATCGTATGACGCCATTGTTCCAGCGTCATGTTCTCGACAGGCGATCCGGCAGGCGCGATACCGGCATTGTTGAGAAGCACATGCAGCCCGCCAAACTTTTGCACGGCAAGGGCGACGGCCTTTTCCCAATCGCCCTCATCTGTCACCTGATGACGCATAAAGAGCGCCTCGCCGCCAGCCGCGACTATCGCGCTTGCCACCGCCTCACCAGCCTCGACATCAAGGTCGGTGCACAAAACCCTGGCGCCTTCGCGCGCATAGAGTTTGGCGGAAGCCGCGCCAATGCCTTTGCCCGCGCCTGTCACCAGTGCCACTTTTCCCGAGATGCGTCCCATTTCACTTCCCTTTTCTTGTTTATTATTTTTGCCAGGGGGTCATTGTGCCGCGAGTCAGCCCAAGCGCAAAGCGGGAACTCTCGGTCCCGGCATGCTATAGAAGAACCACACTCGACCTTTCAGGATCATGACAAGCCCCGACAAACCGGGGTCAAGCAACGAGGAACCCATGGCGCTCGCCTTCATTGTCACCTTCAAGACGAAACAACCCGACCATATCGTCTCCCAGCTTCGCGGCTACAAAGAGCGCGAACTGGATCGCAATCCCCCGCCGGGTTTCCGCGCATCGCTCATTGAAGAACATCCTGCCGAAGGTCGTGTCGTTTTCCGCACCGAATGGGCAGATGAAGAGGCGCTGGAAGATGTGCGCGATGGCGCGCCATGGGAAGCCTGCATGGACCTTTGCAGTATTCACGCCGACAAGCAGGAGGAAAGCCGCGTCGCCATCGCGTGACGTGCGCCCATGCGCCTTATGTCAAAGCCGACCTACCCCCCCTCCTATTATGCCGCCACAGTCAGTGACGGTTTGCCGGACCTGCCCCCGCTCACGGGCGGACAAAGGGCGGATGTCTGCATCGTCGGCGCGGGCTATACCGGCCTCTCCTGCGCCTTGCATCTGAGCGAGCGCGGCTATGACGTGGTCGTGCTCGAAGCTGAAAAAATCGGCTGGGGCGCCTCAGGTCGCAATGGCGGCCAGCTCGGCACCGGCCATCGCAAGGATCAGCGCACGCTCGAAGCAACGCTCGGAACGGAATGGGCGCAGCGGCTATGGGCCTTGGCCTGCGATAGCGTCGACACCGTCAGGGATATCATCGCACGTTATGGCATCGAGTGTGACTTGAAGCCCGGTGTGCTCCATGCCGCCTGGAAAGCGGGCGATGCCGCATGGCTGCGCGAGGAAGCCGACCATATGCGCGGCACCTATGATTGCGCCGACATGCGCTATATCGAACGCGACGAAATGCGCGAGATGGTGCACACCGACCGCTATCATGGTGGCCTGCTCGACATGAAGGGCGCGCATCTCCATCCGCTGAATTACGCCTCGTGGTCTGGCGCAGGCAGCCCTCCTCAAAGGGGCCCGCATCCATGAAGCCTCACGCGTCATCGAAGTGAGCCACACGGATCCCGCCATCATCAAGACATCAAGCGGCACGGTTCGCGCCAATCATGTCGTGCTCGCCTGTAATGGCTATCTCGGCAATCTTGAGCCCCGCGTCGCCGGGCGCATCATGCCGATCAACAATTTCATCATTGCCACGGAACCCTTGGGCGAAGATGGCGCGCGCGCCCTTATCCGCGATGATGTCGCCGTGCAGGATACCAAGTTCGTCATCGACTATTACCGCATGTCTGCCGACCATCGCCTGCTCTTTGGCGGCGGCGAAAATTATTCGCCGCGCTTCCCGCGCGACATCGCCGCATTCGTGACAAAACCCATGCTGCGCGTTTTCCCGCAGCTTGAAGGCGTCAAAATCGATTATGCCTGGGGCGGTACATTGGCAATCACGCTGAAGCGGATGCCGCATTTTGGCCGCCTCGCGCCCAACATGCTTTTCGCCCATGGTTATTCAGGTCAGGGCATCAATATTGCGACGCTTGGCGGCAAGCTCATCGCCGAAGCAATTGCCGGACAAGCCGAACGCTTTGATTGTCTGGCAACACTCAATACCCCTCCCTTCCCCGGCGGCACATGGCTCCGCCATCCTGGCATGGTCGCGGGCATGCTGTTTTATGCGCTGAAGGATCGGTTGCCCTGATCAGTCGCTGATCTCGGCATCTTCCGCCGGGCGGATGATGTGGTCCATCGAATGGCTCGGCTGGTCGCAACCGGCGCAACCGACAACCTTGGCGGGCACGCCAACGGCCGTGCAATGGGCCGGCACGGCATGAAGCACCACGCTGCCTGCGCCGATGCGGCTATATTCGCCGATCTCGATATTGCCGAGAACCTTGGCGCCAACACTGATCAGAACACCGCGACGGATCTTCGGGTGACGGTCGCCGATTTCCTTGCCCGTCCCGCCCAGCGTCACGCCATGCAGCATCGACACATCATCTTCGACGACGGCGGTTTCGCCAATGACGGTGCCCGTCGCATGATCGATGAACACACCCTTGCCGATGCGGGCCGCCGGATGAATATCAACCGCAAAAAGATCCGACATGCGGTTTTGCAGGAAAAGCGCCATGGCGCGGCGATCATGTGTCCACAGCCAATGCGCCACGCGATAGGTTTGCAGCGCATGAAAGCCTTTGAAATACAAAAGCGGCTGAATATAGGCGTGGCAGGCCGGGTCGCGGTCATAATAGGCCACGATGTCGGCGCGATAGGCTTCACCAATCGAGGGGTCGGCGCGCAACACTTCGTCGAGCAATTCGCGCAACTGGATCGGGCGCACATCGGCATTGCCAAGCTTCTGGGCGAGATGAAACGCCAGCGCATCGTCAAAAGCGCGATGATTGAGAATGGTGGAATGCAGGAAGCCCGACAGGATCGGCTCGCTTGCCGCCATCGCCTGCGCTTCGGCGCGAATACGGTCCCAGACCGGATCGACAATGGTCAGTCCGCTCGCGCCCGGATTTTTTTCATAGGCCTTTGACATGAACCGCTCCTCCGGACCCGAGGGGCACCTGCCCAACCGGCCTTCAGCCTTCCCCGATCGAGCAAACCATGCCCGACCTTGAGATCGGTTTAACATATAGGCTGCCCCAGGGCGAGTTCAACAGGAGAACTGACCTCCGGCGCCCGTCACCCGCGCTCGCATGGCTCGCTTGCCCTCTCCCCTCAGGGGAGAGGGAGAGACGGACCGAAGGTCCGGCGAGGATGAGGGGGTGAGGGCCAGTGTGCCTTTGAAAAATCGTCATGGTCCGGCTTGTCCGGGCCATCCCCGTCTTCTGCTGTCATCCGCCCGCCATTAAGAGGCACAAAATTCAGTTGTCATTGCCGGGCTTGACCCGGCAATCCAGAGCGACCGCTTTTGAATTTGCGTCTCTGGATGCCCGGATCAAGTCCGGGCATGACACTTGTAAGATGCTGGGGGGATTAAGGGCCCGACGCTCATCTACGGCGGCAAATATGACGGCATGGACCAGATGCGCTTTGATGCGCTCGGCGTGAACGGCCAGAAAATCGCGCGCACGCCTGCCGTCGACACGCTTGCCCTCTCCCCTCAGGGGAGAGGGAGAGACGGACCGAAGGTCCGGCGAGGGTGAGGGGGTGAGGGCCAGTGTGCCTTTGAAAAATCGTCATGGCCCGGCTTGTCCGGGCCATCCCCGTCTTCTGCTGTCATCCGCCCGCCATTAAGAGGCACAAAATTCAGTTGTCATTGCCGGGCTTGACCCGGCAATCCAGAGCGACCGCTTTTGAATTTGCGTCTCTGGATGCCCGGATCAAGTCCGGGCATGACACTTGTAAGATGCTGGGGGGATTAAAGGCCCGACGCTCATCTACGGCGGCAAATATGACGGCATGGACCAGATGCGCTTTGATGCGCTCGGCGTGAACGGCCAGAAAATCGCGCGCACGCCTGCCGTCGACACGCTTGCCCTCTCCCCTCAGGGGAGAGGGAGAGACGGACCGAAGGTCCGGCGAGGATGAGGGGGTGAGGGCCAGTGTGCCTTTGAAAAATCGTCATGGTCCGGCTCGTCCGGGCATGACAGTGAAGAATATTGCGGCAACAATATACCAGTCTGATTTCCCAGGAGTTCCCATGCCCAGGCTCACCGACAAGATGATCGTCGAGAAAGACGGCGCCATCGGCTGGATGATTTTCAACAATCCCGAGCGCATGAACGCGGTCAGCATGGAAATGTGGGAGGCGGTTCCCTCGATCATGCAATATCTGCATGAAGACCCGGCCATTCGCGTCATCGTGCTCAAAGGTGCGGGCGACAAGGCTTTTGTGGCGGGCGCCGATATTTCCCAGTTTGAAAAATCACGCTCATCGGTCGAGGGCGTTGATGCCTATGAAAACGCAACCAGCGCCGCCTTTGATTGTATCGCCGCGTCGAAGCTGCCGACCATCGCCATGATCGATGGCTATTGCATCGGCGGCGGGCTTGGCATCGCACTCTCCTGCGACATGCGCATCGCCTCGCAAGGATCGACCTTCGGCATTCCGGCGGCCAAGCTCGGCCTTGCCTATCCGCCCATGGGAACAAAACGCCTCGTCAATATTGTCGGCCCCGCTTATGCCAAGGAAATCTTTTTCACCGCGCGCCGCTTCACCCATGAAGAAGCTCTCGCCATGGGCCTCATCAATCGCGTAACGAGTCGCGAGGCGCTGGAAACCCTGACGCGCGACACCTGCGCCATGATTGCGGAAAACGCGCCCATGACGATCGCCACCGAAAAGCGCATCGTCGACGAATGCGTGAAACCGGCTGAAAACTTCGATGCCGCGCTTTGCGATCGTCTGGCGACCGCCTGCTTTGCCAGCGACGACTATAAGGAAGGTCGCGCCGCCTTCATGGCCAAACGCCGACCTGTCTTTAACGGAAAATAGACCATAGCCGCGACGAAGGTTTGGCCAGAAAGGATTTGGAATGACTCCAGACGTTACGCTCCCTCGTCCAGAACGGAGCGCCGCGTGAATATCCCAGAACCCCCCCGTCCCGCCGAACGTCGCCGTTTTCGCCGCATCGGAACGCGCATTGAAGGTCGCATCGTCTTTTCAGGTGTCGATGCCGAATGCCTGATCCATGAAATGTCACCGGCTGGCGCCATCGTCGAAGCCTCGCCCCTGCCAGCGGCGGGGGCGGCACTGGCGCTTGACGTGCCGGGTGTCGGTTTTGCGCGGGGCCACGCCCTGCGCCATATCGAAAGGCATCTGGTCTGTATCGAGCTCCCGTCGGATGACGAACAGGCCAATCGTTTTGCTGACCGGCTGATCCTCGCCGCCTTCCGAAACCCACCCGAATAAGGTTCGTCTCTCCCCAGACAGGAACGAGCAACCCCCGCGGGTCCGGCAGGGAGAAGATCATGTCACTGAAAGATCAGGTGCGGCGAACACATCACCGGTGAAACGCTGATCACGGATGCCGGGATGCATCCCGGCTTTGCGCCGCTGACCGCCCGCTAATAGGTTTCCAGAAACTTCAACACGGCGGCCTTGTAATCCTTGTCGCCAACAGTTCGCATGTGGTCGCGCTTTGGCACCACATGCGACGTCGCGCCGGGAATACGCGCCGCCAGGGCGGATGGCGCGCCAACGGGGTCATTTTCACCGGCGACAACGAGCACGGGGCGCGTGATCTTGCCAAGCAGCTCGACAGGATAAGGTTGGCGCAGGGTCTGGAAACAGGCGGCCAGCGCGACGCGGTCCTGACCATTCTGATCGGCAAACAGGCGATAGAGACGAGCCTCGGGATCGGCAATATCTTCAGCGCGCCCCGCCTGCATCGCCGCCACAACGGCATCCGCCCCGCGCGGCGCGAGCAACAGATTTTCACCGACACCGGCGGCAATCGCACGATCAAAGCGCTCGGGATGCAGGGCAAGCGCAACCAGCGTCACCATCGCCCCCATCGAATAGCCCATGATATCAACACCCGGCTCGCCAATATGATCGAGCAATGCGATCACATCTTCCGCCATCGCCTCCAGCGCATAATCAGCCGGATCATGTGGCTTGTCACTTGCCCCGTGGCCGCGCCCGTCGGCCATGATCACACGGAAGCCTGCATCGATCAGTGCCCGCGTCCAGCCCGTTTCAATCCAGTTGGCGCGATGGGTCGAGCCAAAGCCATGCACCAGCATGATTGGCGTGCCCTTGCCTTCCATCGTGCAGGCCAGTTTCAATCCGTCAGAGACAAAATAATTCAAGGCGCGCTCCTGCAAATCACGCAGCAGTCTAGCGTCTCAAGCAACGCAACCCAACCGGTCAGAAGATGCCTTCAAGAAAATCCATGACAATGCCCTTGAGCACAGGATGAGGCAGCACGAACATGTGGTCAGCACCAGGCACGATTTCAGAACGCGCGTCTGGCATCAGCGCCGCCAATTCGGCAGGGTTCCCCGCCAGATCATCGCGTGACCCGGCCACAACCAGCGTCTCGGTCTTGATGCCGGCGACAATATCGACAATTTCATGGGCCTCACGTGGTGCGCGCACGAAAGCCGCAAGCGCTTCGCGGTCCTGCTCCAGCTTTTCGGCATAAAGCCAGAAACCGCGCGCCATCTCGTGTTCAATGGCGTCAGCACTTTCCGCCCGCAAGGCCTTGGCCAGCGCATCGCCATTGCTGCTGCGCTTGAGTGATGCGCCCCCCACGCCGATCAGCACCAGGAGCTTGACGCGATCCCCATGCGCCGCCGCCAGCCGCATGGCAATGCCCGCCCCCATGGAAAAGCCGATGACTTCGCAACGATCAATCTTCAGATGATCGAGAAGCGCAATCACATCCGCCACATGGGCGTCCATGCCATAACAGGCCGGATCATGCGACCGGCTGCTCTCGCCATGACCGCGAAGGTCCATCGCGATCACCTGACGTCCCGATTTGAGCAGGGCGTCATACCAGCCCGTGCGCCGCCAGTTATCGATGCGGGTCGAAGCAAAGCCATGCAGCAGAAGAACGGGCTTGCCCTCGCCCAGGACATCATAGGCGATCGTCACACCGTCACGTTCAAATGTCGCCATGTCAGGACTTTCTCAGTCGGCGGCTGCGCCCGTCGATTGCGGATCGGAGGGGGTGAGCGTGCGTGTTTCAATCGCCGCCGCCGCAACATCGAGTGTCGATATGTGCCGTTCACGCTCTTCCAGAATGGCGCGATTGATCTTCTGTCTGGCTTCATCCAGCGGAAAGTTCCAGACGACATAGGCAACAATGAAGCCAATGAAGAAAGTCGGCCAGACATAGACTGCCCGCAACCCGTCAAGCGCGGCTTGCGAGTTCTCGCCTCCCGGCACAAACCCCACCATATCAAGCATCATGTAGGAAAGACCGATCGCAATCGCCGCGCCGAACTTGTTGGTCATGGCGAGCATGGCAAAGAACAGTCCGGTGCGCCTCTGGCCGGTATCCACGGCATCCTGATCGGCGACATCCGCCATCATCGAGCGGAACAGGAAGGGCGACGCCGCCATGTTGAGACCGAGCAGGATCATGACGCCAGCGGCATAAGGAATACTGCCTGCCGGAATGAGCAGGATGATCGGCACCGTGATGGTGTTGAACAGCGAGGAGAGGGCCGCCGCGCGATGCTTGCCGACCATGCGGCTGACCCGCAAAACGACCGGCACAAACGCAACGCCCGAAATGAAATAGAGCAGCAGGCCAAGGCTCGCAAACTTGCCGAGCTGGAGAGAATCCTCCGCCACAAACAGGAAGAGGCTCGCAATCGTGCCGCCGGAAATGCCGAGCACCAGATCGGCAATCAGCACACGGCGTAACGGGAGATTGCCCACCAGCACGGCGACAGCCTGACGGAAGGGCACATGTTGCGGGCGCGGTGTCTTGTGCTCCGGCACTTTCCACACGGCCAGAAACACGGCGATTGGCAGCAGGATGAGCACGAACCATCCCATGGAGGCGATGCGCGCCGCCGCGACATTTTCCGGATGCATGGCTTCGATGATGGCAGGTAGCATCAGAACGAAAACCATGCCGAGAATGAGGCACACTTCACGCGCACTCTGTACCCGGGTCCGTTCATGATAGTCGGGCGTCAGTTCCGCGCCCCAGGACATGTGCGAGATCGTGAGCAGCGTCCAGCCGACATAGAGGAAGAAGAGCCAGAATATGAGATAGCCGCCCGTGACGGCATCAGACATGGGCATGAAAACCATGACCACGGAAATCAGCATGATCGGCACCGAAGCGACGATCCAGTGACGCCGACGTCCCCAGCGCGTCTCATATTTGTCAGAGAGAATGCCGATGATCGGATCGGTGAAGACGTCCCAGAAACGGGCCAGCATGAATATCGTGCCGACCAGCGTCAGCCCGAGCCCCATTGGCCCGGCATAGAAGGGCGGCAAATGCACAACCAGCGGCAGGCCCATGGCAGAAATGGGGACCGCCGGAAAAGCATAGAAAAAAATGGTGGAAAAAGGCAGCGGTGCCCGCTCTTGCGGCCCGTTGGACGACATCGATAACCCTCCCGACACGCCGCACATCTATTGTTCAGGACAATATGAGCGGACCCTTTTTTCATTATGGACGAAATAGCCTCGTCCGACCATCCTCATAAGCGCCGGTTTTTGCAATGATCGGGGGCTATAAATCAGCCGCCAACCGGGCTAATTTCGCGCCATCCGGCGCTTGTCGGGCCAGACGTTCCATAAGCTGTCGCGGAGAAGAGACCCATGCACGCCCAGGGCACCCCCCAATTCCAGAATGACGCCGGCGCACGTGAAATCCGCATTGCCGTGAAGGAATTTGAGTGCATGGGGGCCACCCCGCCTCACGACCACCCCCATATTTATCTCGACATGGGTCGTGACAGCGAAATCATCTGCCCTTATTGCTCAACGCTTTACAAGTACGACGCCTCGCTGCATGGCGACGAAACCGTCCCGGCGGGCGCCCTCTACAAAGCCAGGCAGCCCGCCTGATCCCGTGCCTCGGGGCGCCTGAGCCGCCGCCAGCGACGTCGTGCCGGTCTTGTGAAAGCCGATGCTGAAAATCTTGCCCATGCGCCAAGCCCTGCGCGGAAAATGGTGGCCCCTGCGGGACTCGAACCCGCACTCCCTTGCGAGAAGCAGATTTTAAGTCTGCTGCGTATACCAGTTTCGCCAAGGGGCCCTGAGCGCTTGTCGAGCGCCATGAACGCGACCCAGATATGCCCGCTCAGCGGATTCGGCGCAACGCTCCAAAGCAAAACGGCGGCCCCGAGGGACCGCCGCTTCACCATGGCTGCCGAAAGGGCAGCTTATTTCGAAAGGCCCTGCCACACCGGCCAGCATGTGTTGCCAGCGGCGGCGGCGAGCGTTGCCTGAGCTTCCTTGGCGTTCGCGCCGTCAGCGGTTTTCACGCTGCTCGCGCCGCCTGTGCACCAGACATAGAACTGATGTGTGCCCGACTTCGACATCGCGTCGAAGCTGGAGTCGAGAGCCATGGCCGAACCCGACACCATCATTGCGGCGCCAAAAGCCAGACCCATAATGCCAATGGACTTCTTCATTTCGTTTCTCCCTCCGGGTTCGCGTGACCCTGAACTTGTTGCCAGACCCTATATTTGGTTTGGGCCTGTGTCCCCTCCGCCTGAGCGCCCCGATCAGAGAAGTCTGGGCAGGTCGGCAGCCTTGTCATTGAACTCTAATCGGTTCAGACAGCATTGTAACGGTTCAGTCCCGTCTGTCGGCTGAAACTTTTGTAATGTCCCTTAAAATGTTGCCGAATAGCGACAATCTGGCCGAAATCCGCCAAATTGCATCACGCCGGTTCCCCCTCCACGGGCTCAACCCCGAAGCTTCGGATCAAGTCAGCGGCTTCCTGAGCCACCTTGCCCAGCATTTCAGAATCGGTCGAGCGCATGACCAGGCTCGTGCCATAGGCCGTGCCACGATAATAAGGATAGGAACCGATGCTCACCTGCGAATAGCGCATCTGCAGGTTCCCCAGCCTTTCGGCAATCGTGCCCTCACCGATCTGGCCGCTCACCGTGCGGCTCAGCATCACCGCCCCGCCCTTCAGGCGCGGGCTCAGACTGTCCATCATCACCTGCATGACCATGGGCACGCCCGCCATGACAAAGACATTGCCGATCTGAAAGCCGGGCGCCTTGCTCACGGGATTGAAAATCAGGCTGCCGCCCTCGGGGATACGCGCCATGCGCTGACGTGACGGCGTGAATTCGCCGCCCGATGTTTCATAATGCGCCGCCAGAATGCGCATCGCTTCAGGATGCGGTCCGATGGGCACGCCAAACGCCTTGGCCACGCAATCGGCCGTGATGTCATCATGGGTCGGGCCGATTCCGCCCGTCGTGAAGACATAATCATATTTGGCGCGCACCTCGTTCAGCACCGACACAATGGTCGCTTCCACATCGGGAATGACGCGCGCCTCGCGCACCTGAATGCCGATCTGTCCAAGATGCCTGGCGATGTAACTGAGGTTGGAATCGCGTGTGCGACCGGACAGGATCTCGTCACCAATCAGCAGCACGCAGGCTGTCACAAGCCCGGCAGACGCATCGGCAGCGATATCAGTCATGGCAACTTCCCCGGCATCAGTTATGAGTTGCTTCTTCATATAGGGCAATGCCCCCCTGAGACAGCCCCGGCGCTCCACATTGTGACCTGAAACCAGCGCCCGCGAAAAGCGCTCAACCACACGTTTTGGCGGGAAATTCTTCAATCCTTACCGCTAGGCTCAAGCGCGAGATGGCCTTATACTGGCCGAACCTTGTCATTCAGGGCCACAGCCCCCATCTTTGAGCCATCATGAACTATATTGACGCCTTCGACGCCCCGACACGCAATACTGGCGCGGTCAAGCTGCATGACGCGGCCGCCTTTGAAGGCATGCGCGCCGTCGGCAAGCTCGCCGCCGAGGCGCTCGACATGCTCGTGCCCGTGATCAAGCCCGGCGTCACAACCGAGCATATCGACAAGCTCGTTTATGCGTTCGCGCTCGACCATGGCACCTATCCGGCGCCGCTGAACTATCGTGGCTTCACCAAATCCTGCTGCACCTCGATCAACCATGTTGTCTGCCATGGCATTCCGTCCGATCGCAGTCTGCGCGAAGGCGATATCGTGAATGTCGACGTGACCCTCATCAAGGATGGCTGGCATGGCGACACCAACCGCATGTATCATGTGGGCGATGTGCCGCGCAAAGCCTCGCGCCTCGTCGAAGTTACCTATGAAGCCATGATGCGCGGCATTGGCGTCGTGCGTCCCGGCGCAACGCTGGGCGACATCGGGGCCGCCATTCAGGACTATGCCGAAGGCGAGCGCTGTTCCGTCGTTCGCGAGTTCTGCGGCCATGGCCTTGGCCGCGTCTTTCACGATATGCCGAACATCCTCCATTATGGCCGCAAGGGCGAAGGCATCCAGCTCAAGCAGGGCATGTTCTTCACCATCGAGCCGATGATCAATGTCGGCAAGCCGGGCGTCAAGATCCTTGCTGACGGGTGGACGGCCGTGACCCGTGATCGCTCGCTCTCCGCCCAGTTCGAGCATTCGATTGGCGTGACGGCGGATGGCTGCGAGATATTCACCAAATCGCCTGCCGGGCTTGATTTCCCGCCCTATTCAGCCTGACCGCACGCTCATGGCCGATAGCGCCAAGCCGCATGACGCCAAGCCGCATGACGCCAAGCCGCATTATGAGGGCCATCGCGAGCGTCTTCGCGCCCGTTTTCTGAGCGCGCCTGAAGCCCTGCCCGATTATGAACTGCTTGAACTCATCCTTTTTCGCGCCGTGCCACGCCGCGATGTCAAACCACTCGCCAAGGCGCTCATCGCGCATTTTGGCGGCTTCTCCGAAGTTCTGAATGCAGAAGCCGCGCGCCTCCGGGAAGTGGCCGGCGTGAGCGAGAGCATCATCGCCGAGTTTCGCATCGCTCGCGAAGCCGGCTTGCGCCTGTCACGCGCCAATGTGCTGCGCAAGGAAGTGCTCGGTTCCTGGACGGCACTCCTCGATTATTGCTCTGCCGCCATGGCGCATAACACCACCGAACAATTCCGCATCCTGTTTCTGGATCGCAAGAACGTGCTGATCGCCGACGAAATCCAGCAAAAAGGCACGGTCGATCACACGCCCGTCTATCCGCGTGAAGTCGTCAAGCGCGCCCTCGAACTCAATGCCTCGGCCCTGATCCTCGTCCACAACCATCCCTCCGGCGACCCGACCCCTTCCGCCGCCGATATCGACATGACGCAGCGCATCGCCGCCACGGCCAGGCCCCTGGGCATCGAGCTGCACGACCATCTCATCATCGGCAAGGGCCGACATGCGAGCTTCAGGGCCCTGAAACTATTGTGATTCCGGGCGTTTCTGCCCTGTACAGCGCTTTTGACGGCCCGGTTGAGCAATCCCCCCCTATCTGCTAAACCCGCGACTTCTCCCCCGAACGCTTGAGGCGCCCTGCATGATCCCGCGTTATTCCCGTCCCGAAATGGTCGCCATCTGGTCGCCGGAAACCAGGTTCCGCATCTGGTTCGAGATCGAAGCTCATGCCTGCGACGCGCTGGCCGAACTCGGCGTGATCCCGAAGGAGGCCGCCAAAAACATCTGGGACAAGGGCGGCAAGGCTGTCTTCAATGTCGAACGCATTGACGAAATCGAGCGCGAAGTGAAGCATGACGTCATTGCTTTCCTGACGCATCTCTCGGAATTTGTTGGCGAGGATAGTCGCTTCGTGCATCAGGGCATGACCTCCTCCGACGTGCTCGACACCTGCCTCAGCGTGCAGCTTGCCCGCGCCTCTGACCTGCTGCTCGCGGACATGGATATATTGCTGGCCGCCTTGAAGCGCCGCGCCTTTGAGCACAAGGACACGCTTACCATTGGCCGCAGCCACGGCATCCATGCCGAACCGACCACCTTCGGCGTCAAGCTGGCGCTCGCCTATGCCGAGTTTTCGCGCTGCCGCGACCGCCTCGTTGCGGCGCGGGCCGAAATTGCCACCTGCGCCATATCCGGCGCCGTCGGCACCTTCGCCAATATCGACCCGCGCGTTGAAGAACATGTTGCCAAGGCGCTCGGCCTTGCGATTGAACCCGTCTCCACGCAGGTCATCCCGCGCGACCGTCACGCCATGTATTTTGCCACGCTCGGCGTCATAGCGAGCTGCGTCGAGCGTCTCGCCACTGAAATCCGCCATCTTCAGCGTACGGAAGTTCTCGAAGCCGAGGAGTTTTTCTCCGAGGGTCAAAAGGGTTCTTCCGCCATGCCGCATAAGCGCAACCCGGTGCTGACCGAAAACCTGACGGGTCTCGCCCGCCTCGTGCGTGGCATGTCGATCCCGGCCATGGAAAATGTGGCGCTCTGGCATGAGCGCGATATTTCGCATTCCTCCGTTGAACGCATGATCGGGCCTGACGCCACAGTCACGCTCGACTTCGCGCTGATGCGGCTCGCCGGCGTCATCGACAAGCTGATGATCTATCCTGAAAACATGCGCAAGAATCTCGACAGGCTCGGCGGATTGGTGCATTCGCAGCGTGTGCTGCTGGCCTTGACGCAAAAAGGCGTCAGCCGCGAGGACAGTTATCGTCTGGTCCAGCGTAATGCCATGCCCGTCTGGCGTGGCGAAGGCAATTTTCTGGAATTGCTCAAGGCCGACAAGGAAGTTTCCGCCAGGCTCAGCGACAAGGAACTCGAAGAGCTGTTTGACCTTGGCTACCACACCAAGCATGTCGATACGATTTTCCGTCGCGTTTTCGGTTAAAGATGACCTCTTTCGTCATTGCGAGCGAAGCAAAGCAATCGATACAGGGACTGGATTGCCACGACGCTGCGCGCCGCGCGAGGACACGCCCTGAGCGGTCATCCCGGCCTTGTGCCGCGATCCATTCTTCTTCCCTCCGGACCCCGGCATAAATCCGGGCATGACAGTCGGCGTGATGCTTCACGTTGCGTCACAATCCGCCTTATACTTCCGGCAAAGCAATTCAAACCGGGACGAGACACATGCCCCTTCGCATAGCATTTGACGGCGCACGTCGTCGTCGCATCTATCTCTTCCGTCATGGCGATGTCAGTTATGTCGACGATCAGGGAAATCGTGTTGCGGATTCAACCATTGTTCCCTTGACCCCCTGGGGCCGCGAGCAGGCAACGCGCACAGGTCAGGCGCTCGCCAATACGCCTTTCGACCGCGCCGTCGTGTCGAGCTTCCCACGCTCGGTTGAAACCGCTCAGTTCATCCTGCAAGGCCGCGACATCGCCATTGAACAGAACGACGCCTTTGTCGAGTTTCAGGGCAGCAATGACATGCGCGCCTCGATCACCGACCTCTCGCAGATCGCCTATGCCTTCAAGGATGCCGCTGTGCCCGGCACGCGCTATGTCGGCGGCGACAGCTTTGAAGAGATCAACGCACGCGTCCTGTCCGCATTGGAAAATCTGATTGCCGAACCTGACTGGGAAACGCTCTGTCTCGTCGCCCATGGCGGCATCAACCGTCTCGTTCTGGGCTGGGCTTTTGGCGTTGGGCTGCAAGCCTTCAATGCCATTGACCAGAACACCTGCTGCGTCAATGTCATCGACTTTGACGAGGCGCCCGGCTCACGCGAGATCGTGCGCAAGACAGTGCGCGCCATGAACGTCACGGTTTATGATGTCGTGAAAGAAGGCAATCATTTGCTATCCCTTGAGCAGATAGCCGCGCGCCTCAGGCAAAAAACGCTCGCGTGAAACTTGAGCGCCTTACGGCAGGGCGAAGGCAATCAGACTATCGCCAAGATCGGTGCCCGCCGTGCCATGGCCACCGGCGGCAATGACCACATATTGCCGTCCCTTCCACATATAGGACATGGGCGTGGCTTGACCGCCAGCCGGCAAGCGGGCGCGCCACAACTCGTCACCGGTCTCGGTGCTATAGGCGCGCAGATAATTATCCATCGCCGCGCCGATGAAAATCAGACCGCTGGCTGTGGCAACGGGCCCGCCAATATTCGGCGTCCCCCATTTGACCTTGAGCGGCACCGGCGCCAGATCGCGCACCGTGCCAAAGGTCTTGGACCACTTGATGTCGCCCGATTTCAGATCGACCGCAATCAGCTTGCCCCATGGCGGTGGCGTGCAGGGCAATCCAAACATCGAGACAAAGAGTTCGCGTTTGACGGCAAAGGGGGTGCCAGCCTGCGCGGCCACCTGGCCTTTCTCGCTCGCCTCTTTCTCGCCTTCATAACCCTCGCGCTTGATCAGCGTGATGATGTTGGCCATCTGGCTTTCATTGACGATGGCAAGCTGGCGCTGCGGATCAAAGGCAATACCGCCCCAATTGGCGCCGCCGCCCGAAAACGGCGAGAGGATCGAGCCTTCAAGGCTTGGCGGCGTGAACAGCCCGTCATTACGCAGCGCTCGCAGTCGATGGCTGCATGACCGCTTGTCGAGCCATGCCACGCCCCAGCTTTCATCCGGCCCCACTGTCTGACGGATCAGGGGTGGCGGCTTCACGGGGAAAGGCTGCGTTTGGGAAAGCATCTCGCCCGGCGCCCCGCCCTGCGGCACAGGGCGCTCCTCGACCGGGAACACCGGCTCGCCCGTGTCGCGATCAAGCACGAACATGAAACCGGTTTTTGTCACCTGAATCACGACATCGCGCGGCTTGCCGTCATGCGTGATTGTCGCCAGCGTTGGTTGAGCGGGCAAATCATAATCCCAGACATCGTGATGCACCGTTTGAAACGCCCAACGCAGCTGTCCCGTCGCCGCGTCCAGCGCCACAACGGAATTGGCGTTGCGATTATCACCGGGGCGCAGGCCACCGTAAAAATCCGGGCTTGGGCTGGAAGTGGGCAGGAAAATCAGCCCGCGCGCTTCATCAAGCGACAGGGGCGCCCACACATTTGCCGCCCCTGTCGCCGCGTCGCTTTCCTCATCGCTTGAGATGATCGGATCGAAGCTCCAGCGCAATTCGCCTGTTCGCGCATCATAGGCACGCACGCGGCCCGAAGGAGCGGCCGCGCGGACATTATCACTCACCGAGGAACCGACGATCACAAGCCCCTGGGTCACGACGGGCGGCGAGGTCATCTGATACTCGCCCGGCCAGACAAGCAATCTGTCGGCACCCGCCATGACTTCGCCCGGACGAATGGGATTGCTGCCAAAGTCCTCGCAGGGCTTGCCGGTGCCGGCATCAAGGGCAATGAGACGGCCATCCACCGTGCCCATGAAAATGCGGCTGGCGCAGGCCTCCAGATCAGCGGCAGCCGGATCGCGCCAGTAAGCCACGCCCCGGCAGGTATATTGATTGCCGGGCCGCCGATCACTTGCGACCGCCGGATCAAACCGCCAGCGCGCTTCGCCTGTACCGGGATCAAGCGCGATCACTTCATTGAAGGGCGTGCAGAAGATCAGGCTGTCTTCAACAAGAATGGGCGTCGCCTCAAAGGCCGTGCGGCTGCGCACCTCATCGCTCTTGTCATCAAGCGCACCTGTGGAAAAGGACCACGCCTCTTCCAGGTCAGTGACATTTTCAGGCGTAATGGCGCGGGCATCGACATAGCGCGTACCGCCCGCATCGCCGCCATAATGCTGCCAGTCGCCGGCTTGCGCCATGGCAGCGCCGGACAGACTGCCAGCCAAAATCAGGACCAGGCCCGTCAGTCTGCTTATCTGGCGGCGAATCGATATGCGATGATGGTGCGGCAACGGCGTCCCCCGACTCGTACCATCCAAGACTAGTCTCTTCCGGGGTAAGCGTCCAAAAATGGCTTCGCTCAGCCTTCGTTCTGAATCTGCCTGATCGCCTCGTCCAGCAGGTCAGCCATGGTGCGGCGGATCTGATGCTCGGACTGCGCGACCCCCTTGGCATCGAAGCTGGAGCGAATCTTGCGGTAAACGTCTTCTTCACCGGGTTCGGCCATATCAGCCGAGACAACTTCACCGGCAAAAGCGGTGGCGGCGTCGCCCGTCAGGCCCATCAATTCGGCAGCCCAGAGCCCGAGCAGCTTGTTCCGGCGCGCCATGGCCTTGAACTTGAGTTCGGCATCATGGACGAACTTCTTTTCGAAACTGTCTTCACGCTTGTCGAATGTGGACATGGGTTATGCTCGCTCACGGGTCGAAAAAGGCAGACCGGCCAGACCGGCCTCACAACCAGCCAAAAGTCGCTTCTGATTGCGCCTTAGGCATAGCCGCCCGCACCGCTCAAATCAACCTCGAAGCCCGCTTCTGGCGCATTCCGCGGCAATTTTGATAAGTCACTGAAATATGTCGTTTTTTCTTACCCCTTGAGCACGATCAAACGCTGACCGAGAGCTTGCCAAGAGCTTCATTGTATCGCCATGGGCCATGGGGTAACTTGCGCCCACAGGTGCAGCGATTCCAGACCGCTTGCCCCGCTCTCCCTATGCCCGGCGCAGACCTCGGATCGCGCAGCAATGTCTCGGGCTAACCGATTGGAATCAGGACATGAGCCGGCGCAGACGCGTGTTTGAAGGCAAAGCCAAGGTTCTCTATGAAGGCCCGGAGCCGGGCACGCTGATTCAGCACTTCAAGGACGACACCACCGCCCTGAACAACCAGAAACATGCCACCATCGAAGGCAAGGGCGTCCTCAATAATCGCATTTCCGAGTTCATCTTCTCGCGGCTGAACGAGATCGGCGTACCGACCCACTTCATCCGCGCCATCAATATGCGCGAACAACTCATTCGCGAGGTTGAAATCATCCCTTGCGAGGTGGTGGTTCGCAATGTCGCGGCCGGATCGCTTTCGACCCGCCTCGGTATCGAGGAAGGCACGATCCTGCCCCGCTCGATCATCGAGTTCTATTACAAGTCCGATGAACTCAACGATCCCATGGTCTCCGAGGAACACATCACGGCATTCGGCTGGGCCACGCCGCAGGAAATCGACGACATGATGGCGCTTGGCCTGCGTATCAACGACTTTCTGACAGGGCTGTTTCTCGGCATCGGCATCCGCCTTGTGGATTTCAAGGTCGAGTTTGGCCGCCTTTATGAGGGCGACATGGTGCGCGTCATTCTGGCGGACGAAATCAGCCCGGATAGTTGCCGTCTTTGGGACATCCGCACCAATGACAAGCTGGACAAAGACCGCTTCCGGCGCGATATGGGGGGCCTGATCGAGGCCTATCAGGAAGTCGCCCGCCGACTCGGCATCCTGTTTGAGAACGAACCCAAGCGTCGTGGCCCGACGCTGGTGAAATGATGATCCTGTAAGATCGTCATGCCCGGACTTGATCCGGGCATCCAGAGCTATAAATGCCGAGCTTGCGACCCTGGATTGCCGGGTCAAGCCCGGCAATGACAGATGACAAGAGGTTAGACGCGACACATGAAGGCCCGCATTAAAGTCACCCTGAAGAATGGTGTTCTCGACCCACAGGGCAAGGCGATTGAAGGTGCGCTCGGCGCGCTTGGTTTTTCCGGTGTCGATAGCGTCCGTCAGGGCAAATATATCGAAGTCGAATTGCTTGAGCAGGACCGTGCCAAGGCACATGCCGCCATCGACGAGATGTGCCGCAAGCTGCTCGCCAACACCGTCATTGAAAACTACGCCATCGAGCTGGACGAGAAGTAAGCATGAAGTCTGCCGTCGTCGTTTTCCCCGGCTCCAATCGCGAGCGTGACATGCTCTACGCGCTGGCGCACATCACCGGCGTCAAGCCCATCGCTGTCTGGCATACCGAAACCACGCTTCCCGATGTGGACCTCGTCGTTCTGCCTGGCGGCTTTTCCTATGGCGACTATCTGCGCACCGGCGCGATTGCCGCCCGCGCCAACATCATGGCCGATGTCGCCCGCAAGGCGAAGGCGGGGACGCGTGTGCTCGGCGTCTGCAACGGTTTCCAGATCCTGTGCGAGGCAGGTCTCCTGCCCGGCGTCTTGATGCGCAATGCGCAGCTCAAGTTTGTCTGCCGCGAAGTCTTGCTGGAAGTCGCGAATGCCAAAACCGCCTTCACCTCGAAATATCAGGAAGGTCAGATTTGGCGCTGCCCTGTCGCGCATGGCGATGGCAATTATTTTGCCAGCCCCGAAGATCTCGCCCGCCTCGAAGGCGAAGGCCAGGTCGCGCTGCGCTACGCGCCGGGCCACAACCCCAATGGCTCGCTCAACGACATCGCGGGCATCATCAATACGCATGGCAATGTCTTTGGCATGATGCCGCATCCTGAAAACATGATCGAACCGCTCAACGGCACCACCGATGGTCGCGCGCTGTTTGAAAGCGTGCTGGAGGCCGTGGCGTGATCCGCAACGATGTAACCATTACCCCTGAACTCGTTGCCGAGCATGGTCTGAAGCCCGACGAATATCAGCGCATTCTCGATCTGATTGGCCGCGAGCCAACGCTTACCGAGTTGGGCATTTTCTCGGCCATGTGGAACGAGCATTGCTCTTACAAGTCATCCAAGAAATGGCTGCGCACCCTGCCGACAACCGGCGAGCGCGTCATTTGCGGCCCTGGCGAGAATGCCGGTGTTGTCGATATTGGTGACGGTCAGGCCATCATCTTCAAGATGGAAAGCCACAACCACCCCTCCTATATCGAACCGCATCAGGGCGCGGCGACAGGCGTTGGCGGCATTCTGCGCGACGTTTTCACCATGGGCGCGCGTCCCATCGCCGCCTTGAATGCCTTGCGCTTTGGCGAACCCGGCCACCCGCGAACCCGGCACATCGTTTCAGGCGTGGTGGCAGGCGTCGGCGGCTATGGCAATTCCTTCGGCGTGCCAACCGTGGGCGGCGAGGTCAATTTTGACCCGAGCTATAATGGCAACTGCCTTGTGAACGCTTTTGCGGCGGGCCTTGCCGACACTGACAAGATTTTCTATTCGCAGGCCAAGGGCGTCGGCTTGCCCATCGTCTATCTCGGCTCCAAGACAGGCCGCGACGGTATTCATGGCGCGACCATGGCTTCGGCCGAATTTGATCACGACACGGAAGAAAAACGCCCGACCGTCCAGATCGGCGATCCCTTCTCCGAAAAGCTATTGCTCGAAGCCTGTCTGGAGCTGATGGCCTCAGGTGCCGTCATCGCCATTCAGGACATGGGCGCCGCGGGCCTCACCTGCTCCGCCGTTGAGATGGGCGCCAAGGGCGACCTCGGCGTTGAACTCGACCTCGACAAAGTACCCTGCCGCGAAGACGGCATGACGGCTTACGAGATGATGCTGTCGGAAAGCCAGGAGCGCATGCTCATGGTTCTTGACCCGACACGCGAGAAAGATGCCGAAGCCATTTTCACGAAATGGGGTCTCGATTTTGCGGTCATCGGTTTCACAACCGATGATCTGCGCTTCCGCGTCAAACGCCATGGCGAAGTCATGGCCGATTTGCCGATCAAGGAACTCGGCGATCAGGCCCCGGAATATGACCGCCCCTGGATCGCAACCGCCAAACCCCAGGCGCTCGCCATCGCCAATGTGCCTGCGCCCGAAGACATCGCTGCGACACTCGTTGAAATGCTCGCCTTGCCTGACATGTGCTCGCGCCGCTGGGTCTGGGAGCAATATGACAATCTCATTCAGGGCAACACGGCCATTGGCCCCGGTGGCGACGCCGCTGTTATCCGCATTGGTAATGGTCCCAAGGCGCTTGCCTTCACGCTCGACGTGACGCCGCGCTATTGCCAGGCCGATCCTGTCGAAGGCGGCAAGCAGGCTGTGGCCGAATGCTGGCGCAACCTGACGGCCGTTGGTGCCGAACCACTCGCCATCACCGACAATCTCAATTTCGGCAATCCCGAAAAGCCGGAAATCATGGGCCAGTTTGTCGGCTGCATTCAGGGCATCGGCGAAGCCTGTCGCGCCCTCGACTTTCCTGTCGTTTCGGGCAATGTCTCGCTCTATAACGAAACCAATGGCAAGGGCATTCTGCCAACACCCGCGATTGGCGCCGTTGGCCTGCTGCCCGATGTTACCGCACGCGCCACCATCGCCTTCAAGGCGGAAGGCGAAGCCATCATGCTGATTGGCGAGACCAAGGGCCATCTCGGTCAAAGCATTTATCTGCGCGACATTCTCGGCCGCCGCGAAGAAGGTTCGCCGCCGCCGGTTGATCTGGCCACCGAGCGCCGCAATGGCGACTTCATCCGCCAGGAAATCCGGGTGGGCAATGTCACGGCCGTGCATGACCTTTCCGATGGCGGTCTCTTTGTCGCGCTGGCTGAAATGGCCATGGCCGGTCGGATCGGCGCCACAATCGGGGTGAGCGAGGCCCTGCCCGCCCATGCCTGGGGCTTTGGCGAAGATCAGGCGCGCTATCTCGTGACGCTGCCTGAGGCGCAATTGGGCCATTTCCTCGCCCGCGCCGGACAGGCGGGCGTTCCGGCCCGCTTCCTCGGCCTCACCGGCGGTGAGCAATTGACACTTGGCAAGGCCTCTCCCATATCATTGGAGAGGCTGCGCATGGCGCATGAGGGTTGGCTGCCTGCCTATATGGCGCAGGCGCATGAAGTTTGATCGACTGGATGTGAAGGGGAGTAACCCGGCATGGCGATGACAGCTTCTGACATTGAGAAACTGATTCAGCAGGCCATTCCTGATGCCGTGATCGAAATCCGCGATCTGGCGGGCGATGGCGACCATTACGCCGCCAACGTGGTTTCCGCCTCCTTCAAGGGCATGACAAGGGTGCAGCAGCACCAGATGGTTTACAACGCGCTCAAGGGCGGCATGGGGACCGAGCTGCACGCTCTGGCACTCCAGACCTCCGCCCCCGAATGAGCCAGCGGCCAGAAAGAATCAGAGGACTTTGAACATGAGCGACAATCCCGTATTCGACCGCATCCGCGCTGAAGTCGAGGGTAACGACATTGTTGTGTTTATGAAGGGCACGCCGGTTTTCCCGCAATGCGGCTTTTCCAATGCGGTCGTGCAGGTGCTGACCTATCTCAACGTCCCCTTCAAAGGCATCAATGTGCTGGAAGACGACGCCATCCGTCAGGGCATCAAGGAATATTCCGATTGGCCGACCATTCCCCAGCTTTATGTGAAGGGTGAGTTTGTTGGCGGTTGTGACATCGTGCGCGAAATGTTCGAGCAGGGTGAACTGCGTGACTATCTCGCCGCCAAAGGCATCACCGCGCAAGCCGCCGAATAAGGATCCCTGACCATGGCCGAAGCACGACAACCTGTCGTTTTCTTCGGCCATGGCAGTCCCATGTATGCCATTGAGCCCAATCCCTATGCGGATCACTGGGCTGCATTGGGCGCCAGCCTGCCCCGCCCCAAAGCCATTCTCTGCATCTCTGCGCATTGGTACACGCAAGGCACTGGCGTCACCGCGATGGCGCAGCCGCGCACCATCCATGATTTTGGCCGCTTTCCACAAGCACTCTTCGATGTGCAATATCCGGCACCGGGTGATCCGGCCCTTGCCAGGCGCGTCGCCGATTTGCTCAAGCCGCTTGATGTCGTGCTCGATCAAAGCTGGGGTCTCGATCACGGCACATGGTCCGTGCTGCTGCACGCTTTTCCCGCTGCCGACATACCCGTCATTCAGCTCAGCATTGATGCCACCAAGCCCGCTTCGTTTCACTACGAGATCGGCAAGCGACTGGCACCGCTTCGCGATGAAGGCATACTCATCATCGGATCAGGCAATGTCGTGCACAATCTTTCGCTTGTGAAATGGCGGGGCGAGACGAGCGCCTTCGACTGGGCTTCAGGCTTCAACAGTTTCGTGCGCAACTGCATCATCAAACACGAACATGGTCCATTGATCGCTTACGAGCAGCTTGGTGAAGCGGCCATGCTCTCCGCACCAACACCCGACCACTATCTGCCATTGCTTTATGTGCTCGGCGCAACGCGATATGACGATGCCATCGCCTTTCCGGTTGATGGCATCATCATGGGTTCCCTGAGCATGTTGACTGTAACTGCCGGTCACTACCCGCCCGCGTTTTCGCCATGATGCCCGACTTAGAAATATTGCGGCATGGCATCGCCTGCCTGGCCTTTCACCCTCAGTGAAAGCGGGGACTGACGAGCCCCGCAACCAAGGGGCCCCGGATCAATCCGGGGGGTTTTGCATTTGAGGTGCAGGCCTATGCCGTTGCGGCGTCAGGGGACTGGCCGTCGCGCCCGGGCGGCGCGCATGGCAAATCGACACGCACGATCAGCCCCCCGCCCTCGCGATCCATAAGGGCGATGTGGCCATTATGGCGCTGAACGATATCGGCGACGATGGCAAGGCCGAGCCCAAAGCCGCCCGTATCGAGATTGCGCGCCCCATCACGCCGATAAAACGGTTCCAGAACCGATTGACGCTCCTCAGGCGGTATGCCTGGTCCCCTGTCTGCTACGATGAGCCGCACGATCTGACCCTCGCGCATCAGGCTGACTTCAGCCGCCTTGCCATATTTGAGCGCGTTGGAGAGCAGATTGCCGACCAACCGCCCCAGCGCAACGGGGCGTCCCATCACCCGGCATGGCTCCTCATCCAGATCATGCGTCACCCGTTCGCCTGCATTGGCAAGGCTCTCGACTTGCCGTCGCACAATGGCGCCAAGATCGACTGGCGTCATCAACTCGCCCGCATTTTCAAGTTTTGCCAGCGTCAGCGTATCTGCCATCAGCGCATGCATGTCTTCAATGTCGCGGATCGCGCTCTCGCGCTGCCGCGCATCGCCGATAAATTCGGCGCGTAGCCGAAGCCGTGTCAGATAGGTGCCAAGATCATGTCCGATGGCGGCAAGAATGCGCGTCCGGCCATTCACGAGATCGCGAATTCTGGCTTGCATTCTTTCAATCGCACCAATGAGCTGGCGCACTTCCTTGGCGCCCTCATCCGGCAAGGGCGGGATTTCCAGTTGCGCACCAAACACATCAACAGCCAGCGCCAGTTGCCGCAAGGGCTTGATCTGGCGCTGCACCGCCCAGAGCGAAATGCCGCCAATCATGATCGAGACGATCAGGACCAGTAGCGCCAGACGCAATCCTGTCAGCCGGGCAAACAGCTCGCCTGTCACTTCGACCACAAGCGTGCGCCCATCACGCAGCTCAACAAGCAACCTGACAGGCCGCATGGCCCAAAACACGCCAGCCCTTTCAGACACGCCCTCCCCTATGCGGCCATGGGCGATGTCGACCATGGCATAGACATGCCGTCCGCCAAGTTTGTCGAGATAGTTCGTGAGCAGGCGCGTCACATTGGGAAGCCTGACAGTCTCGGTCGTGTCAGGCGCCTTGGCCACAACGCGCACGGTCATGCTTGATGAATTGGCCGCACGCAGAAAGAGATTCTGCTCTTCAGGCGAAGCCGATTCCAGAAACTCGACCATAGCGGAAATCTGCTCGGGAAGAGGCAGACGAAATCCGCGATAGGACGCATTCGTGTTCTGGACGTAAATCGCAACAAAGATCGCGAGCAATATGAAGAAAAGCGCGCCCGCCAGGATAAGACAGATGCGCAAGGTGAGGCTGCGCAGCCCGCTCATACCCGTTCCACCGGCACGGTCAACATGTATCCGGCATTGCGGATGGTCTTGATCAGGGCCGGTTGCGCCGAGTCCGTTTCGATCTTGCGCCGGAGCCGCGACAGGGCCACATCGATGGAACGATCAAAAGCCTCCCAGCTGCGCCCCTTGGTCATGTCCATCAATTGGTCGCGTGTGAGCAGGCGGCGCGGATTGGCTGTCAAGGCAAGCAGAAGATCATAATCGCCCGTCGATAATTCGATTTCCACGCCATCCCGTATGAGCCGACGCGCCTCGACGTCAAATATGTAGCCCGCAAAATGCCGCCGCTCCGAACCGACGACATCGAGTCTGGCTGTCTGCGCGGTCCGTCGCAACACCGAGCGGATCCGCGCCAGCAGCTCACGCGGATTGAACGGTTTGCCCATATAATCGTCGGCGCCGATTTCGAGGCCAATGATGCGGTCAATATCATCACCCTTTGCCGTCAGCATGATGATGGGAAGGGCGCTGCGCGACCGTAACCGCCGACAGATCGATATGCCATCTTCACCCGGAAGCATCAGATCAAGCACCACCAGATCGACCGCCTCCTGCATCATCAATTGATCCATTTCCGCGCCAGAGCGCGCCAGCCGGGCAGCGAAGCCCTCACGGGTCAAAAGATCAAGCACCAGATCGCCAATCTCGCGGTCGTCCTCGACGATCAGGATATGAAAAACGGCTGCTTCCTTGTTCATTGTGCATTTTTGTCATCGCCGCCGACTTATCTCAAGGCCCGTTACATAATGTTACATGCCGAAACAACCCCGCAATCGGCAGGCGCTGCCTGCCGTTTAATCTCCTCGTGCCACCAACGACACTGACCGGAGCCAGTCACATGACGAAAAGTGCTTCTCTGAAAGTTGCTCTGCCCATCGCTGCCAGCCTGTTGTTTGTCGCCTTTGCGGCACCAGCCCTCGCCTTCGGTATCCTTGATCTCGACTCCAATCATGACGGAGCGATTGCCTCTCTTGAAGCCCAGCATGCTCTCGAAGGGCAATTCGACAAGATGGACGCCAACAGGGACGGCCAACTCACCAAGACCGAATTCACGGATGCACGTCTGGCTGAACTCAGCCGGCTGGATGGAAACGGCGACGGACAGATCACACGCGCCGAACTTCGCGACACATTCAAGGGCCTGCGCCGCTAATCCCTTCCCCCCCATTTCCAATAGGAGCTTCATCATGAAAAAGACAATTCTTCTCACCGGGACATTGGCGCTTCTTGCCGGTCTTGCCACGGGTTTCTTCATCGATTACGCCGAAGCGCGCGACATCTCGCGCGGTGGTTCCGCCGTTGGCGCTGCGGGTCGCGGCGGCAGTTGGTCAGGCTCGGTCTCGCGATCCCCCGGCAGCGTCTCGCGCAGCCGCGAGATTCAGACGAATGGCGGCTATGGCGGCACCCGCACTTATGATCGCAATTGCGGCGATGGGGCAGGCTGCTCCAGTACGCGCACCACGACAACCAATTCCGGCAACACCTATTCGCGTGAACGCGAAGTGACGCCAAATGGCGACGGATCTGTCAGCTCATCGACCACTTACACAGGGCCCAACGGGTCAGCCACTTCATCGGGCACTGCTGTCAACAATGGCAATGGCAGCTGGTCGCGCAGCCGCGAAACGACAGGCTCCAATGGCTATAGCGCCAGCACCACGCTTGATGGTAGCTGCACCCAGGGCAGCGGCTGCTCGCGCAGCATCACGCATACCGGCCCCAATGGTACTACCACGCATGACACAAGCACGGTGAAAAACGAGGATGGAAGCGTCACACACCAGGAATCCACATCGGGTCCCAATGGTGGGGAAGCCTCGCACTGGGTCACCGTTCACTGATCGCCCATCCGGCATGACCCCCCTCCCCCATTGGGTTGTCATCCCCCTGTCGACCCAATGAAAAAGGCCCCGGATTGCTCCGGGGCCTTTTGCAGTTATAGCCTCCGCGCGGCACGAGCTGCGCGAGGAGAATTCGACGACAAGGTTGGGTTCCATCTGAACCGGGTAAGGCACATCGCCGAAAGCGGGCGGGCGTTCCGGCCCGCTTCCTCGGCCTCACCGGCGGTGAGCAATTGACACTTGGCAAGGCCTCTCCCATATCATTGGAGAGGCTGCGCATGGCGCATGAGGGTTGGCTGCCTGCCTATATGGCGCAGGCGCATGAAGTTTGATCGACTGGATGTGAAGGGGAGTAACCCGGCATGGCGATGACAGCTTCTGACATTGAGAAACTGATTCAGCAGGCCATTCCTGATGCCGTGATCGAAATCCGCGATCTGGCGGGCGATGGCGACCATTACGCCGCCAACGTGGTTTCCGCCTCCTTCAAGGGCATGACAAGGGTGCAGCAGCACCAGATGGTTTACAACGCGCTCAAGGGCGGCATGGGGACCGAGCTGCACGCTCTGGCACTCCAGACCTCCGCCCCCGAATGAGCCAGCGGCCAGAAAGAATCAGAGGACTTTGAACATGAGCGACAATCCCGTATTCGACCGCATCCGCGCTGAAGTCGAGGGTAACGACATTGTTGTGTTTATGAAGGGCACGCCGGTTTTCCCGCAATGCGGCTTTTCCAATGCGGTCGTGCAGGTGCTGACCTATCTCAACGTTCCCTTCAAAGGCATCAATGTGCTGGAAGACGACGCCATCCGTCAGGGCATCAAGGAATATTCCGATTGGCCGACCATTCCCCAGCTTTATGTGAAGGGTGAGTTTGTTGGCGGTTGCGACATCGTGCGCGAAATGTTCGAGCAGGGTGAACTCCGTGACTATCTGACAGAAAAAGGCATTGCTGCAGAAGCGGCAGCTGAATAAGCTCGCCGACACACGGCAGGGATAGCGCGCCAGTCAATGAAAATTCTCTTCATTACCTCCACCAGACTCGGCGACGCCGTGCTCTCGACCGGTTTGCTCGCCGGTCTCATGGAGCGCTATCCAGATGCCCGCTTCACGATTGCCTGCGGGCCCGTCGTGGTGCCCATTTTCGAGCATGCACCGCGCGTCGATAAGGTCATCGCGATGCGCAAGGAAAAGCGCGCCGGTCACTGGCGCAAATTGCTCAAGGAAACCTTTTTCACGCGCTGGGATCTCGTGGTCGATTTGCGTGGCTCTGCAACAGCCTGGGTTCTCTGGACAAAGAAGCGCCATGTGCTGCGCGCAGACCATGAACGACATCGCGTGCTGCATAATGCCAGTGTTGGCAATTTTGATCCGGCCCCTGCCCCGCGCGTCTGGCCGGGCGAAGAGGCGCGCAAGCAGGCTGCTGAACTCATACCCGATGGGCGCATTGTGCTGGCGGTCGGCCCAACCGCGAACTGGGCGCGCAAAATGTGGCCACTGGATCGCTTTGTGGAAACCGTGCAGCGCCTGACTGCCCCAAAGGGACCGCTGAGTGGTGCCTATGTGCTGATCACGGCAGGTCCTGATGAACGCAAATTCTGCGAACCCCTTTTTAAGGCGATCCCCAAAGAACGTCAGATCATCATGATTGACAGGGACGGACCGGAAAGCGGTGCATTGCCCCTCGTCGCCGCAGCCTTGGAACGCTGTCGCCTCTATATTGGCAACGACTCCGGGCTCATGCATCTGGCAGCAGCCGCAGGCGTCCCCACACTCGGTCTCTTTGGCCCCACAGCTGATCATCTTTATGATCCTTGGGGCGAAAAATGTACGAGCGTGCGAGGCCGTCCTCTGGCAGACATTATCGCCGAAACGGGCGATGGTTATGATGGCGAAAACGGCATGCAGGATCTGACGGTCGATAAGGTCCATGAAGAAGCCTGCAAGCTCCTCGCCCGCACGTGAGCCATCATTCAAATTTGGTGTAGGATTTTTCTTCCACAATCGACGAGCCCGTCAGGAGATTGATCTCCTTCTTCAAGACCGCACGCTTGTCATTCTGCATATAGACCGAGCGAGCCAGATCAATGAATGTCTGGCCGAAGTCCTTATTCGCCTCACACTGACGAATATCATCCTCAATCACCCAGAGCGCTTCATTGACTGCCTTGAGCTCCCCCTCCAGACGGCGAAGCTCGGCGCTGTCCTCCAGGTTCTCCTTGCGCGACTTATCCAGCACACTCAATTCATGGCGCACATTGACGAGCTTGGCCGCATCACTCATGCGTTCAGACTTGATGCGCAGAATAGTGATTTTGTCGATCAGCTCACCCGGTCCGACTTCAATCAGGACGGGTTTTTCTTTTTTGGGCTGGGACATGGGCTCGCTCCGCTGCGTCAGTTTCAGGGCCTGCTATAGCGCAAAGACCAGATGGCTGTCATCAGGCATGGGATACGCTCTCGCCCTGTCCCAAAGACAGTTCAACAAAAAAGCCGCGGACACAGGGTCCGCGGCTTGCATTCTTCTGACCATAAAAGGCCAACGCGGACTAGCCTGCGCGAGGAGAATTTCCGTCCGCGCGGCGTTAGCTGCGCGAGTAGAATTCGACGACAAGGTTGGGCTCCATCTGAACCGGGTAAGGCACATCGCCGAAAGCGGGCGTGCGCACGAACTTCGCCGTCATCTTCTCATGATCGACTTCGAGATAATCCGGCACATCGCGCTCGGCACTCTGGGCGGCTTCAAGCACAGCCGTCATCTGGCGCGACTTCTCGCGCACCGTGATGACATCGCCATCCTTCACGCGATAGCTGGAGATGTTGACGCGCTCGCCATTGACCAGCACATGGCCATGATTGACGAACTGGCGGGCCGCGAAAACGGTCTGCACGAACTTGGCGCGATAAACGATCGCATCGAGACGGCGTTCCAGAAGGCCGATCAGCAGCTCGCCCGTGTCACCACGCAGACGTGCCGCTTCCTTGTAGATGCCCTTGAACTGCTTCTCGGAAATATTGCCGTAATAGCCCTTCAGCTTCTGCTTGGCGCGGAGCTGGATGCCGAAATCCGACAGCTTGCTCTTGCGGCGCTGACCATGCTGGCCAGGGCCATATTCACGGCGATTGATGGGGCTTTTGGGACGGCCCCACAGGTTTTCACCCATACGGCGGTCAATTTTGAACTTCGCATCCTGGCGCTTTGTCATCGCGGTTTCCTGACGTCATCAATAGAGGAAACGCGCCCTCCTCTGTCCTCCGGCTTGTTTAAGCCTTTGAACCGACAGGGAAATCCGCTCAAGCAGAGCCAATGTCCCGCGGGTGCGTGATAAATGAAATCGGGCCCGCCGCAAGGGACAGACCCGTTTCAATCGCGGTTTCTATACGGGTGAAGCCATCGTGTCAATGAAAGGCGCAATGACGACTAGGTCATGAAGCCAGAGATGAAATGGATATTGTGCTATGAACAGTCATTCGTACTCACAAATGACTGACCCCGGGAGCATATCATGAGACAGAGGCCGACCCGGGGTGCACGAGCCTAAGATAATACGTAAACACCTAATCGCAAGTGAAAATATTGAGAACCGAAGTTGCTAACAAAGCTCTCGAAAAGACCGTTTCACGCGAGCGCCTTACAAAATATCTGACTGCAACTGGCAACAATCTGGACGCAGCCCTCAGCCTTTACGAACATAACACGCAACTTTCAGAAGCCCTGTATACGCCACTCCAGAGCCTCGAAATATGCTTCCGAAACTCGCTGCACGAAAGAATGTCTCAGGCATATGGCAGTGATTGGCTGACAAATGGCACAGCGCCACTTAATGCGACTGCCAAAGCTGCAATCGAAGATGCATTAAGAAAGCTGCGCCAACCAATCCCTGGCGATATTGTCGCGGAATTGAAATTTTCGTTTTGGGTCAGCCTGTTGGGAACAGGTTATGACGACACGCTTTGGCGTAAAATAATCTATAAAGGCTTCCTGACGGGCGGCGGCAAAAAACGCTCCTTCGTGCACGGTCGCTTCAACGCCATTCGCCGGTTCAGAAATCGCGTCGCCCATCACGAACCCATCTTCGACTCCGCGATGCAGATGCATGACGAGATCATCGAAGCCATCGGATGGATGTGCGCCCACACGCAAGCTTGGACTGCGCATCTCAGCCGTTTCAATGCTGTCCAGAATGCCCGACTTTCACGACAAGACTCGACCCACAATTCAGGAACCTAAGGTGGGCCGAGTCTCAGATAATTACACGCCTAGTCTTCTTCCGGCCCCTGACCGCGCGGCACGCGCCGCGTCAGCGCCGAAACAACGCCGCGCAGCGTGCGCACTTCCTGATCCGTCAACGCGGCCCGCTGGAAGATATTGCGCAGGTTGCGGATCATGACCGGGCGCTTTTCCGGTGGCCGCAAAAAACCCTGCCGGTCAAGTTCGGCTTCGAGATGATCGAAAAAGCCGACAATCTCGCCCTTGGTCGCCGGAATTGATTTAACAAGCTCCAGCCTTTCGGGCGGGGTCATGTCACCCGTCTTGAACCATTCATAACCGACCAGCAAAACCGCCTGGGCGAGATTGAGCGAGGCAAAGGCCGGATTGACCGGCACCATCATGGAGGCGTCCGTGAGCGCCACATCATCATTGAGCAGCCCGGCCCGCTCCGGCCCGAACATGACCCCGGCCTTATGCTGGCTGTTCAAGACCTCGCGCAGCTTCACGGCCGCCGTTTCCGGCGTCATGATGACTTTGACAAGCTCCCGGTCGCGTGCCGTTGTGGCGATCACATAGTCAAGATCGGCAATCGCCTCGGCCGTCGTGTCAAAGACCTTCACATGGTCGAGAATATAGTCCGCCCCCGACGAGGCCGAGCGGGCGCGCGGATTGGGCCAGCCATCGCGCGGCGCCACCAGCCGCAGGTCACCCAGCGCAAAATTGGCCATGGCGCGGGCGGCCGTGCCGATATTTTCGCCAAGCTGCGGTCGGATCAGAATGATCGCAGGGCCCCCCAGCGTCAGTCCGAGATTGGCTTTGCTCTGATCGGTGCCAGCCATTGGCGTCTGATCCCTGTGATTGTCTTAAAACCTTGTCACAAGCCGCTCAATAGGCGATTGGCTGCCTTTAATCAATCGAGCTGCAATGTTATACGAAGAGGGTCGACTCTCACTTGTCGGCCATCTCCTGCCAGTCTCCCCCCGTCCACGTCATGAAGGGCCCCTCGTATGTCCAAGATCAAAGTCAAAAATCCCGTGGTTGACCTCGATGGCGACGAGATGACCCGGATCATCTGGCAAATGATCAAGGACAAGCTGATCCTGCCTTATCTCGATCTCGACATCCGCTATTTCGATCTCGGCATGGAACATCGCGACGCAACCGACGACAAGGTGACGATTGAAGCGGCCGAAGCGATCAAGAATATCGGCGTCGGCGTCAAATGCGCGACCATCACTCCTGATGAAGCGCGCGTCGAAGAGTTTCATCTCAAAAAGATGTGGAAGTCGCCCAACGGCACCATCCGCAACATTCTCGGCGGCACGGTGTTTCGTGAACCGATCATTTGCCGCAACATTCCCCGCCTCGTGCCGGGCTGGACCGAGCCGATTGTCATTGGCCGTCACGCTTTTGGCGACCAGTACAAGGCGACCGATTTCCTCGTGCCCGGCAAGGGCAAGCTGATGATGAAATGGGTGTCTGAGGACGGCAAGGAAACCATTGAAGAAGAAGTCTTCGACTTCCCCGGCGCGGGCGTCGCCATGGGCATGTACAACCTCGACGATTCAATCCGCGACTTTGCCCATGCCTGCATGAAGTTTGCTTTGGCCCGCGAATATCCGGTCTATCTCTCGACCAAGAACACCATTCTCAAAGCCTATGATGGCCGCTTCAAGGACATCTTCGCCGAGGTCTTTGAAAAGCATTACAAGGCTGACTTCGACAGGCTCAAGCTCACCTATGAACATCGCCTGATCGACGACATGGTGGCCTCCGCCATGAAATGGTCGGGCGGCTATGTCTGGGCCTGCAAGAACTATGATGGTGACGTGCAGTCCGACACGGTGGCGCAGGGCTTTGGGTCACTCGGCCTCATGACCTCCGTGCTGCTGACACCCGATGGCCAGATCATGGAAGCCGAAGCTGCACACGGCACCGTGACACGCCATTATCGCCAGCATCAGCGCGGCGAAAAGACATCAACCAATTCCATCGCCTCGATCTTCGCCTGGACACGTGGCCTCGCCCATCGCGCCAGACTCGACGGCAATAGCGAGCTGGAAAATTTTGCGCACACGCTGGAAAAGGTCTGCGTCTCGACCGTTGAAAGCGGTCACATGACGAAGGATCTGGCGCTTCTTGTCGGTGCGGAACAGAGCTGGCTCTCGACCGAAGGCTTCCTCGACAAGATCGCCGCCAATCTCGACAAGGCGCTGGCCAAGGTCTGATCAGTCTGGCTCGCTTTCATCAACGCGCTGGCTTTTTTCACGGGCGATCTCATCCATCTCAACCTCCAGTTCGCTGCGTTTTTTCAGGTCCCGCACACGGTCCTGCACGACGGCGGTAATCTTGGCGCGCATCTCGGGATGACGACTGAGGAAATGCGAGAAATCGGCACTTTGCAGTTTGAGCAATGAGCAACGCGACAGGGCGGTGATGGTCGCGGCACGACGTCGCGATTCCAGCAGAGCCATCTCGCCAAAGAATTCACCCTCCCCCAGTTCGACGGGTCCGGAGGGAAACTCGATCTGCACACGCCCCGACATGATGAAATACATGGCCGTCGCTTCATCGCCCTTGCGGCCCAGCACCGTGCCGGCTTCCACGACCTGCGCATGAAGCAGCTGTACCAGTCTGCCAATCGTGGTCGCATCAAGACCTGAAAACAGCGGCACACGCGCAACCATGCCCCAGGTGACGACAAATTCACGGCGATGGATTTCCGCCGCGAAACCGGTGGAAATGATCGCGACCGGTAAGGCAAACATGCCAAAGCCTGCAATCATCACAAGACCCGCCATGGCTTTGCCAGCCCATGTGATCGGCACCGCGTCGCCATAGCCGACCGTCGTGAGCGTGGTAACGGCCCACCACATGGCGCGCGGTATGCTCCCGAAGTGAACAGGCTGGGATTCGCCTTCCAGCTCATACATGATCGTCGCCGAGACAATGATCAGGCCGAACATGACGATGACAGCGCCAAATATTGCACGACGCTCGTTATAGAGTACACGCCCGAGCGTGCCGAGGGCGGGTGTCGCACGCGCCAGTTTGAAAAACCGGATCAGCCGGAAAAGCAGCGCCAGACGCGGATCAAAGGCAATGAACATCGCCACATAGAAGGGTGCGATGGCGGCGAGATCGATCAGCATCGGCGGCGTCATCGCCCATGTCAGCCGCGCGCGCCAGGCAGCCCGCCCCGCCAGGGGCATATGTTCCACGGCGACCCACAATCGGGCGAGATATTCGACGCTGAAGATACCGACCGACACAATGTCGAAGAGGCGCAAATTGAGCCGCAGTTCGTCGCTCAGCGAGGGTTCGGTTTCCGCCACCACGGCCATGACATTGGCGAGGATCAGCACGACCATGAAGATGTCGAAGCTGCGGCTCGCATAATTATTGCGTCCCGCTTCCAGCAACACAAAAAGCCGCCGCCGCAGGAGCATCAGCCCCTGACGGCCATGGGGTGAACGAGTTTCCGATGCGTCCTTCAAGTTCACTCGCTGAGTTTCGACCAGCCTACTTCAGGCCCGCGCGAAATCAGCATAACGGGTAAGGTCATGGACACTCAAACTTAAACACACATCCGGAGAATGTGACTCCAATCACCGTCTCGAAGAGACAACTCACCGCCGCGAACGCGACAAATGCTTCAACCTGTCAAAATCACCGGCAATAAGGGCTTCCTTTTTCGCGCGACTCCAACCCTTCAGCCGACGTTCGGCTTCAATCGCATCCGTGATACGTCCAGAGTCTTGGGAATAAACAAGCCTCACTGGCCGATGTGTTGAAGTGTAGCCCTGATAGATTCCGGCATTGTGCTGCGCGATCCGTGTTTCGAGCGATCCTCTGGCCGACCCCACATAATAGCTACCGTCATAGCTACCGTCGCGGCAGTGCAGGATATAAACGAAAGCGTTCATTACAACTGCCTCGTCATCCTCATCCTGAGGAGGGCCACTTGGCCCGTCTCGAAGGATGAAACCATACACACCACACCTATCAGGCTGGCGCCTTGATGGCCGCCCGCACCGCCTTGACTGCTTCAGCCAATTTCGATCCGTCAGGACCGCCACCCTGCGCCATATCAGGGCGTCCCCCGCCGCCTGTTCCGCCCAATGGCACGACACCAATGCGCACCAACTCGCCAGAATTGTTGCTCGAAAGCATGGCGCCGCTCACGCCAACAACGAGCGCCGCCTTGCCTTCCTCGTCCTTCGTGCCGAAGGCAATGACGGAATCGGGAGCCGCAACCTTGGCTTCATCCACAAGCCCCTTCAAATCCTTCGGGCTGATACCTGACAAGACGCGAAAAATAAACTTGCCGCCGGGTATATCTTCTTCACCCGATGTGCCATCGCCCACGCTGCCACCACCCGCCATGGCGAGTTTTTTCCGGGCGTCATTCAGCTCACGCTCCAGCCGCTTGCGGTCCTCGACGAGTGACAGGATGCGTGCGGGCAAATCATCGGCTGAAATCTTGAGCGCGCCAGCCGCTTCCTTGACGATGCGTTCCTGCTCGCCGAGATAGAGCCGCGCCGCTTCCGCCGTCAACGCCTCGATGCGACGCACGCCGGAAGCCACGGCGCTCTCGCTCACCACCTTGAAGAGGGCAATGTCACCCAGACGGCGCACATGCGTACCGCCGCAAAGTTCGACCGAATAGGTCTTGTTCGTTTTGGCATCGTCAATGCCCATGGCCAGCACACGCACTTCGCTGCCATATTTCTCACCGAACAGCGCCAGCGCACCGGCCTCAATCGCCTTTTCTGGCGTCATCAGGCGCGTTGACACTTCGCTGTTCTGGCGCACGATTTCGTTGACGATCTGCTCGACCTGCGAAATTTCCTCCGCCGTCATGGGCTTGGGATGGCTGAAGTCAAAGCGCAAGCGCTCCGCCGAAACCAGCGACCCCTTCTGCGTCACGTGATCGCCGAGGACGCGGCGCAGCGCCTCGTGCAGGAGATGCGTTGCCGAATGATTGGCCCGCGTGGCCGAGCGCAGCGCGTGGTCGACTTTCATTTCGACAACATCGCCAACCTTGAGGCTGCCGCGGGTCAATTGGCCGACATGCACATGCATGTCACCGAGCTTTTTCATCGTGTCGCTGACCGGAAACACCGCGCCGCCGGATGTGAAGAGCACGCCGCGATCACCCGTCTGTCCACCGGACTCGCCATAAAAGGGGGTCTGATTGGCAATGATGAGCGCGTCCTGCCCGGCCGAAATCGCTTCGACGGGCTTGCCATCGACAATGATCGCCGTGACCTTGCCTTCAGCCGATTCCGTTTCATAGCCGAGAAACTCGGTGGCGCCGAGGCTCTCGCGCAATTCAAACCAGACCGTCTCCGTCGCCGTCTGTCCCGAACCGGCCCAGGCCTTGCGGGCATCGGCGCGCTGACGCTCCATCGCCGCGTTGAAGGCCGCGAGATCAACCGTGATCCCTCTGGGGCGCAGCGCATCCTGCGTCAGGTCAAGCGGGAAGCCATAAGTGTCATAGAGTTTAAAGGCAACCTCACCTGGCAATACGCGCGCGCCGCCAATGACATCAATCTCTTCTTCCAGCAGTTTCAGACCGCGCACCAGGGTTTCGCGGAAACGCGTTTCCTCGAGCTTCAAGGTTTCGCTGACCAGCGCCTGCGCCCGGCCAAGCTCGGGATAGGCTTCGCCCATCTGCCGCACAAGGGCGGGGACAAGACGCCACATCAGGGGTTCGGCCACACCGACAAGCTGTGCATGGCGCATGGCGCGGCGCATGATCCGGCGCAACACATAGCCGCGGCCTTCATTCGACGGCATCACGCCATCGGCAATCAGGAAACAGCTCGCCCGCAGATGATCGGCAATGACGCGATGGCTCACCGCATGGGGACCATCCGGATCACTGTTGGACGCATGGGCCGAGGCTTCAATCAGGGCCCGCATCAGGTCCGTGGCGTAATTGTCATGCGTGCCCTGCATGACGGCGGCAAAACGTTCCAGCCCCATGCCCGTATCAATCGACGGCTTGGGCAGAGAGGTGCGCGTGCCATCGGCGCTCTGGTCATACTGCATGAAGACCAGATTCCAGATTTCGATGAAGCGGTCGCCGTCCTGCTCCGCACTACCCGGCGGGCCACCCGGGATCTTGTCGCCATGATCATAAAAGATTTCCGAGCAGGGACCGCAAGGCCCCGTGTCGCCCATCGACCAGAAATTATCCGATGTCGGAATGCGAATGATCTTGCTGTCGGGCAGGCCCGCAATCTTTTTCCAAAGGCCAAAGGCTTCATCATCTTCGGAATAGACGGTTACGAGCAGCTTCTCTTTGGGCAGGCCAAACTCTTTGGTGATCAGGTTCCAGGCAAACTCGATCGCGTCAGGCTTGAAATAATCGCCAAAGGAAAAATTGCCGAGCATCTCGAAGAAGGTGTGGTGGCGCGCCGTATAACCGACATTGTCGAGGTCGTTGTGCTTGCCACCGGCGCGAACGCATTTCTGCGAGGTCGTGGCGCGCTTATAGGGTCGCGTCTCCTGCCCGGTGAAAACGTTCTTGAACTGGACCATGCCGGCATTGGTGAACAGGAGCGTCGGATCATTATTCGGCACCAGGGGGCTCGACGGCACAATCTCATGCCCGTTCCGTCCGAAACTATCGAGAAACCTGCGCCTGATGTCGTTTAGCCCCGCCATGATTTAGTCGTCTCGCCATCTGTGTCGAAAGGCCAAATATGGCCGAAATGCCACCCCGATGGGTGTTCAGTGCTTTTACCTGCGGACCTCTTGCCTGTCCAGAAAAGCAGGCATTTCCGCCCAAAACCAAAACGGCGCCGGTTTCCCGACGCCGTTTGAAAAGGCTTGCCTGAACCTTCAGGCAGAGGCTTCCATATCGCCCTCATCCGGCTCGGGGTCGCCTTCCATGATCTGGGCGGCGATAAGACCTGCATTCTGGCGGATTGCCGCTTCGATTTCGGCGGCGATTTCAGGGTTTTCCTTGAGGAATTTCTTCGCGTTCTCACGACCCTGCCCGACACGCTGGCTGTTATAGGAAAACCAGGAACCCGATTTCTCGACAATACCGGCCTTGACGCCAAGGTCGACAAGCTCACCGGTCTTGGAGATGCCTTCGCCATACATGATGTCGAATTCGATCTGCTTGAAGGGGGGTGCCACCTTGTTCTTGACCACCTTGACGCGGGTCTGGTTGCCGACAACCTCCTCGCCATCCTTGATCGCGCCAATGCGGCGGATATCCAGACGCACCGAGGCGTAGAACTTCAGCGCATTACCGCCGGTCGTGGTTTCCGGGCTGCCAAACATCACACCGATCTTCATGCGGATCTGGTTGATGAAAATGACCATGGTATTGGATTTGGAAATCGAGGCGGTCAGTTTGCGCAGCGCCTGGCTCATCAATCGCGCCTGAAGACCCGGCAGGCTGTCGCCCATCTCGCCATCAAGTTCCGCCTTCGGCGTCAGCGCCGCCACCGAGTCGATCACCAGTACGTCAACCGCGCTGGAGCGCACCAGCGTATCGGCGATTTCAAGCGCCTGCTCGCCCGTATCGGGCTGCGAGATCAGAAGATCATCCAGATGCACGCCGAGCTTGCGCGCATAGACCGGGTCCAGCGCATGTTCAGCGTCGATAAAGGCGCAAATGCCGCCCTTCTTCTGGGCCTCGGCAATGGTCTGAAGCGCCAATGTTGTCTTGCCCGACGATTCCGGACCGTAAATCTCGATGACACGGCCCCGCGGCAAGCCGCCAATGCCAAGCGCAATATCAAGGCCCAGCGAGCCGGTCGAGATCGCTTCGATCTCCACCACTTGCTCGTTCTTGCCGAGCCGCATGATGGAACCCTTGCCGAAAGAGCGCTCGATCTGGCTCAAGGCCGCATCAAGTGCCTTTTTCTTGTCGCCGTCTTCTTTTCCCACGAGGCTCACTACATTCTTTGACATGACCGGTTCCCCTTATTCCACATGGCGTCTGCCCACGCAATCGAGGTTAATGTACCGGTTTTGTTCCCCTTGCCAAGCTATTTTTTAAGCTGTTGTATTTAATGAATTATTCGCCGCGTGTTCGTGCGACGTTCACGGACTTGTCTTCCGCTTTCGCAACGAATCCCTGTGTCGCACCCGCCCGCCTTGCGCCAGCCCGGGGCGCGACGGTGCCGACAGCCACATCAGCCGCCCTGCCCTTGCCATCCCAGGCATGCGTCCAGTCATGGATGGGGGCGCCTTCAGCCTCCAACAGGGGCCGCATATCGTCAAAGGCCCGGCCAATCCGGTAAAACGGAATGCGCGGGAAAAGATGATGCATCAGATGATAGGTCTGGAACATGTCGAGCACCGTGACCAGCCGGTGAATGGGCCAGGGCAGCAGGAAGACGCCCGAATCCGTATAGCGCTCCTGCGAGTCATGCGGGTGATGCGGCAGGTAATTAAAAACGAGGCCGATCAGCGCCACATTGAGGAAGGTCGGGATGATCCAGAGCATCAGGATCTCGCGGCCAAAGCCATAGGCAAAGCCGACACCCACCAGCGACCAGGCCAGAACATGATGGGTCGCCGCAATCCAGTAGCCCAGGCGCTCCCTGGGGTCCTTCCAGAAGCCGAACCTGGTCATCATGTAGATGTAATGCGGCGTCTGTGTGAAAAACCGCAACACGAGAAACACCGGATTGGTGCCCGCGCACCAGGTATCCGGGTCGCGCTCAAAATCATTGGTATAGCGGTGATGCACGAGATGCATCGTGTCATAGCCGCGATAGGGAATAAGCGTCGCCACGCCGCCGATCCAGGCCAGCAAATCATTGAGCCAGCGATAGCGCAGATCATCCCCGCCAATCGACTGGTGAATGCCGTCATGCACGGCCATGAATTGCATCAGCAGCAAATAACCGTTGACGAGCATCGCCGCCCACATCGGCCACAGGCCGTAAAGCGCCGCCGCACTGGAAAGGCCAAGCGCGACAAGCGACCCCACCGACACCGCCACCGTGCCCCAGGCAACATCGCCCATATAGCGTCGCGCCATCGCAATCGCCGCGCGATGATTCGCCGCGCGCGTCGCCTCGCTCAAGGGCGCAGGCCGCGAACTGTCCGGATCAAGCGTATCAAGCAAGGCCGCCATGAAGTCTCCGCAGCGGAAAATCACCTTAACGGTTTCTTCATCATAAAAGGCGAAGCGCCCAAAGGCCAGCCCGGATCGCCTCCGGGCAATGCGTCATTCAGCCCTTGGCCATCACATCCTTGACGGCGGCGGCCAGCTGCTTCAGCGAGAAGGGTTTTGGCAGGAAATGAAATGCCTGCGTCGGGTCAAGGCTCTTGGCAAAGGCATCCTCGGCATAACCGGATACAAAGATGATCTTCGTGTCGGGCAGCATGTGGCGCAATTCCTTGGCCATGGTCGGCCCGTCCATATTGGGCATCACCACGTCCGACACGATGAGATCGATGCGGCCTTTATGATTGCGCACGACCTCCAGCGCCACCTCGCCGCTTTCAGCCTGCAACACATCATAGCCGCGCGTTGAAAGCGCCCGCGCCGCAAAGGTGCGCACGGCGTCTTCATCCTCAACCAGCAGGATCGTGCCCTTGCCCGTGAGATCAGCCGTCTCCGGCATGGCCGCCGCAGCGGCAGCCGCTTCGCTCTCCTTCACCTCGGCCACGGTCTCGAAATGCCGTGGCAGATAGATGCGGAAGCTCGTGCCCTTGCCGATCGCCGAATAAGGGAAAACAAAGCCACCCGTCTGCTTGATGATGCCATAAACAGTCGAGAGACCCAGACCCGTTCCCTTGCTCGGATCCTTCGTCGTGAAGAAGGGTTCAAAAATCTTGCCGAGATGTTCCTTGGCAATGCCGCTGCCCGTATCCGACACTTCGATCAGCACATATTCGGCAGGCGGCATCAGTGCATGATCAAGCGCGCGGGCATCGGCTTCCGACACATTGGCGGTGCGAATGGTCAGACGGCCGCCATCCGGCATTGCGTCGCGCGCATTGACCGCGAGATTGACGATCACCTGTTCAAGCTGGTTCTGATCGACCTTCACAAGTCCCAGATCGCGGCCATGCACGATCTTGAGTTCAATCTTTTCAGTCAGCAGGCGCGACAACAGATTTTGCAGTTCGGCCAGCGCATCCGTGAGTGACAGGACCTTGGGGCGCAGGGTCTGGCGTCGCGAGAAAGCCAGCAATTGCCGCGTCAGATTGGCCGCGCGATTGGCATTCTGCTTGATCTGCATGACATCGGCAAAGGAGGGGTCCCCCGCCTGATGACGCGACAGCAGCAGATCACAAAAGCCGATAATGGCGGTCAGCAGATTGTTGAAATCATGCGCCACGCCGCCAGCAAGCTGGCCCACGGCCTGCATTTTCTGCGATTGGGCAAATTGCATTTCGAGTGATTTCTGCTCGGTCGCGTCAATGAGATAGATCACGACGGAGGCATCCTCGCCGCTATCCAGACGGCTGGCATAGAGCTGGCCGACCTGCTCGTCACGCTGCACAAGATGCACATCAATCGGCGCGCCGGAAAGCTGGCCGCTGCGCGCCCGCGCCAGACAATCCGCAACAGCCGCGCGATCATCCTCAATCACGAGATCGGCGAGCGGCATGCCGCGTTCAACGCCCTCGCCCACATAGGTCAGGAAGGCGCTATTGGCATTCTCGATTTTGCCGTCACCCTGAATGGTGGCAATGCCGATCGGCGCATGATTGAAGAAACGCGCAAACCGCATCTCGGCGTCGCGCACCGTTTCCTCAGCCTCTTCCGCGCTGGTGCGATTGAGCACCAGGGCGCAGGTCATGGCCCCACGTCCGGCAACTTTAGGCAGGCGCGTCTGCGTGATGCGCACAGGGATCGGCTTGTCATTCGCGCCTGTCAGGTCGACATCAAGGCTTTGATGCTCCTTGCCGCCATCCCCGTCAGCGCCAGGCGCGAGTGCCGCAAGATCGCCCACGGCAAAATCCGACAGCGACATCGAGCGGGCGCTTGCCTGATCCGGGCTGATGCCAAGCCAGTCAGCCAGCGTCGCATTCATATAGACAATTTCGCCATCATCCCCGGCGGCAAAAAACCCGACCGGCGCATGGTCGAGATAGGTCGCGAGCTTTTCTCTCTCACGCTCGGCCACTTCAACGCGTTCGCGTTCCATGGTGAGGTCGCGCAGCAGCCAGACCGAGCCACCCGTCTCGCCACCCAGCGGACGAACCACCACTTTGTAAATGCGCTCCAAAGCGCCCGGCCGGGCTGCAAAGCGAAGCTCCTCATCTGCGGCAAAGCCCGTGCGCGCTGCCTGCGACAATCGGAAAAGCGTTTCTTCAGCCTCGGGCTTGCCCGCCATCACGCGTTCGAGCGGCGCGGCGCGCTCGCCGTCAATCGCCGACACAAGATTGCGATAGGCCTGATTGGCAAACAGCACAACGCCGCGCTTGTCTGCCAGATAGCAAGGGTCCGGCAGCGCGTTCAGCGCCTCGCTCGCCGCCATGGGCGTGCTCGACAGGTCCATGACATTTTGCCGGGCAACCGCCAGCCCATAGAGAACGCCGGTTGCAACGATCAGCAGACCAATGCCCGACAAGGCCCCGGCATAGCCAAAGGCATGCACGTCCAGAACTTCCAGCACAAAGGCTGCGGTGCCCAGTATGACGGAAGCCGCCACGACCAGATGACCACTCGGCAGCGTCGATCGTTGCCAGAAAGGCGCCGCCGCCCCGGATTTGTCGCCCAAATTGGCTGGCAAATCAGCCATGCCTCGTCCCCCGGTCAAAACTTGCGTGTCAGATGAATGCTTTCAGCGCCCAAACCCGCCTGACCTGCCCGGTCATTTGCCATAACGCGCCACTCATTGGTTCAGGGTGAGGTTACGGGCGGCACCGGGCACAGCAAATGGTTCAACGGGTCGAATCAACGAGCCTTGTTCCTGTTGCCGATCTTAGCCTTAAGACGCATCACATAGCCAATCACCTCGGCAACAGCCTTGTAATGTTCGGCGTCGATTTCCTGATCCACTTCCACCGTGGCATGCAGCGCCCGGGCGAGCGGCACATTTTCCACAATCGGCACGTCATGGGCCTGACCCACTTCGCGGATCTTGAAGGCAACGGCATCCACACCCTTGGCCACGCAGATCGGTGCGCCCATGCCCTGCTCATAGAACAGCGCCACGGCATAATGGGTCGGGTTGGTGATAATGACGGTCGCCTTGGGCACGTTCGCCATCATGCGGCGACGGCCTCGCTCGGCGCGCAACTGGCGCAGCTTGGCCTTGACCTTCGGATCGCCTTCCATCTGCTTGTATTCGTCGCGGACTTCCTGCACCGACATGCGCTGCTTCTTCATCCACTGCATGCGCTCGAACAGATAGTCCAGCGCCGCCACAATGGTCATGACGGAGATGACGCCGGCCAGAAGACGCATGGTCATGCTTTTGACCACAGGCATCAGTTCGGCCACATCCCATGTCATCATCAGGGCGAGCCGGTCACGCTGCGGCCAGACGATGAGCACCGCAACAGTACCGACCACGGCGAACTTGATGAGGCTTTTGACAAAGTTCATCAGGCTCTTGGGGCCGAACAAACGTTCCAGCCCCTTCATCGGCGAGATCTTGTCGAATGAGGGCTTCATGTTTTCAGCGGTGAAAACAGGCGCATGCTGGATGATGTTGCCCGCCAGCGCAAAAGCCAGCAGCGTGCCGAGCGGCAGCGCCACCGCCTTGAGCGCGATCATGCCGACATCCGACCAGATCAGGCGCAAATGCTCCTGATCCATGGGAATGGCATCCGGCGCGCTGATGAAAACCTTGAGTCCCTCCATGATGCCGGACATGGATGATGTCCCCATCATGCCAACGGCAAGCGCCGCCCCCATCATCACGAACCAGTTATTGATTTCCTGGCTTTTGACAACGTCACCGCGCTTTTGGGCATCCTCCAACCTTTTACTGGTTGGGTCTTCTGTTTTTTCCGAATCATTTTCCTCGGCCATTTCGCACGCACCTATCCGATGAACTGCGACATGGTCTGCTCATAGCCTTCAAGGAACCACGTCGTCATGGCGCCAAGCAGAAGCATGAACAAGGCAAGGCCAAAACCGATATTGGCCGGCATGGAAATGAAATAGACCTGAATCTGCGGCATCAGACGCGAAAGAATGCCGATGCCCGCATAGAAGACGAGACCGAAAACCAGAAACGGCGCCGAAAGCTGCACGCCGAGTCTGAAGGACACCGACAGCGTGTGAACCGCCATCTGCGAAAAGTCCCCCACCGGTAATGCTGTGCCGGGTTTGAACAGCGTATAGCTGTCGCGCATCGCCGCAATCGCCAGATGATCGAGATCGCTCGCAAAAATCAACGCCACGGCAAGCATGGTCAGGAAGTTCGCGACAATCGCGCCCTGCCCACCCGATGCCGGGTCGGTATTTTGCGCGAAGGAAAGGCCCGTCTGCAAGGCAATGATATTGCCCGCCACATGCAGCGAACTCATGATGATGCGTGCCGACATGCCGATGAAAATGCCAACCGCGATTTCAAAAATCAGCGCGATCGCAAGGCCCGTGATGGTTGGCGGTATCGCGCTATACTGATCGGCGACAAGCGGCATCATGACGAGCGTGATGGCCAGCGACAGGATGAGCTTGATCTGGGTCGGAATCGCCATTTCGCCAAGCGCCGGCAACAGCATGACCATGGACCCCAGACGCGAAAAAATCAGGAGAAACACAAAAGCCGTCTGGGGCAGAAGATCAATGCTCAGCGACATCTCATTCAGCCTGCGGCAATCTTGGCGGCGATAAGGTTCATATAGCCGCCCAGCGCCTGCCCCATGAAGGGCAGCGCCAGCAGCAGCGTCACAAAAATCGCCACGATTTTCGGCACGAAAACCAGCGTCATTTCCTGCACCTGCGTCAGCGCCTGCAACAAGGCAATGGCAATGCCGACCACAAGCGCGACGATCATCATGGGGGCGGAGATTTGCAGCATCAGATAGATGCTGGTGCGGGCAAGATCGAGTATTTCAGGTCCGGTCATCTTGTTGTTTCTCTCGCAAAACGCTCATCCGCACGTGCCTTAAATCGGCATCCGCATGATTTCCTGATAGGCCGCAATCACCTTGTCGCGCACGGTCACAACGGTTTGCAGGGTCATTTCGGCTTCCGAAACCGCCGTCACCACATCCACGAGATTGCCTTCTTTGGAACCCGTCACGGCGGCCATCTGGCGTTCGCTGTTCTTGCCGGTATCGACAACTTCGCTCATCGCCTTGTCGAGCAATTCGCCAAAGCCGCCCGCCCCACCGGCCTTGGAAGCGCCCGCGCCCACCCCTGCGGTCGTTGTGCCCATGCCGGCGGCTTTTGCATAAGCGCCAAGTGCCATTGAAGCTGGTGTCGTCATGGCTTTCGCCTCCGTTCAGTCGGCGCGCTTACTTGCGCAAAATATCAATGGTCTGGCTGATCATCCGGCGTGACGCCTGAATGAGATTGAGATTGGCTTCATAGCTGCGTTGCGCCTCGCGCATGTCCATCGTCTCGACGAGACTGTTCACATTCGGCGTCTTCACATAGCCATTGGCATCAGCACCTGGATGGCCTGGCATATATTTGAGCTGGAAATCGCTGGCGTCATAAACCGGGCGCGACAGCGACACCGTATCAACGCCCAGTTCGCGATTGAGCTTGTCTTCAAAGGTCGCAATCTTGCGCCGATAGGGATCGCCGCCCGGCACTTTGGCCGTCGAGTCGGCATTGGCTATGTTTTCGGCGATAATGCGCATGCGTCCGCTCTGGGCCTTCATGCCCGAGGCCGCCACCATCATCGACTTGATCAGATCGAGTGCGCTCATTTTGTCCTGCCCTTATTCGCGCCCAAGCGCCATGCGAATGAGACCCATGCTCTTGGAATAAAGCCCGGTCACCGTCTGGTAATCCATCTGCGTCTCGGAGACCTTGATCATCTCGTCTTCCAGCATCACCGAATTGCCGGTTGGCGTTGTTTCAAAGTCGGGTTTCTTGATGACTTCGCCGCCGCGCGCCTGACCGGGTTTCAGGCCGAGACCGGAGGCCACAGGGCTGCCAATATGGCCCGCCTGCGTCGCCACAGGCGTCAGCCTGGCGCCGCTGGCTTCCAGCATGGAGCCAAAATCGAGTTCCTTGAGATCGCGCGCCTGATAGCCAGGCGTGTCGGAATTGGCGACGTTCTGCGACAGCACCTGCTGGCGCTCCGTCAGCCACTGCATCCGTTGCTTCATCATCATGAAAATCGGGAGATCGCCGATAGCCATGCTTTTGCCCACCTGACCCGTCCGTTCGCCCGCTTCTGAAGGCGTCGTCAGGGTCTGCCCGGTGCCACGCATTTCTTGGCGGCAAGGTCAGTTTCGGACGCCGTTGGTTAAGATCGTCCTAACGCGGCAAATATTGCCGGGCCTCTCAATATTTCATTCACCAGCTTTTCCCGCAGCCAGCCTCGCTCTTAACCCGGCATTAAGCATGGGGGCGGCAAATTGTTCCCATCAAGGAACGAACCCGTGGGCGGGTCGCCCTTCTGGTGGAGCCGGGCCAAATGGAAATTACGGAAGTCTTCCGCTTTATTGCCGCGCTGATGTTCATCATCGGTTTGATCGGCCTTTGCGCCTATGTCGCCAGACGGCTGGGCCTTGCCAATGGCGGCTGGCACCCGACAGCCGCGCCAAAGCGCCTCGCCATTGTCGAGGTCAAGGCGATTGACGCCAAGCACCGCCTCCTGCTCATCCGCCGCGATGGCAAGGAACACCTTATTCTTATGGGCGAGCAGAACCTGCTCATCGAAGGCGGCATTGACGCCCCCGAACCTCTTGTCAGCGAAACACCGGGCGCCGTCGCCGCGCCCCTGCCTGTCGCGATGCCTCTCTGGCTCCAGCGTTTTGTCGATCTGACGCGCCGGTCCCCCCTCTCCAATGCGGAACAGCAAGCATGAGCTTCCCTCACAAACACGCTCATCGCCTTGCGCTGGCAGGCGTTGCCGCGCTCACGGGTCTCCTGCTCGCCGATCCCGCCTTTGCCGATACCATCAAGGTCGATCTCGCCGATAATTTCGGCCTCACCGACAATGTCGTGCAGATCGTCGCGCTCGTCACCGTGCTGAGCCTCGCGCCCTCGATCCTTATCATGGTCACGTCTTTCGTGCGCATCATCGTGGTGCTGTCACTTCTGCGCACCGCCATCGGCATCCAGCAATCGCCGCCCAATACGGTCATGGTCAGCCTGGCGCTCTTCCTGACCGCCTTTGTCATGACGCCAACCTTCACCAAGGCCTATCAGGACGGCATCGAGCCGATGATGAACCAGCAGATGGCGTTTGGTGAGGCGTTTGAAAAATCCGCCGGACCCTTCAAGACGTTCATGCTGTCGCAGGTGCGCAAGCAGGACCTGAAGCTCTTCGTCGATCTCTCCAAGACAGCCGAGCCCGAACTCGCCACCGATATCGGCCTTCAGGTGCTGGTGCCCGCCTTCATGATCAGCGAGCTGCGCCGCGCGTTCGAAATCGGCTTCCTCGTTTTCCTGCCCTTCATCGTCATCGACATGGTGGTCTCTTCCGTCCTCATGTCCATGGGCATGATGATGCTGCCGCCCGTGGTCATCTCACTGCCGTTCAAGCTCATCTTCTTCGTGCTGGTAGATGGCTGGGCCTTGATCGCGGGCAGTCTGGTGCACAGCTTCGGCGTCTAGCCGGGCTCAACCGCCAGCCTGGATCCCGGGATGACAGTGTTCATTTTCAAAGTCGTGGAGGCCCCGCCTGAAGCGGGGCATGACGGACAAAAGTTGAATGTCGTCCCGGCACTTGTTGCCGGGATCCATGAGCTTCAGAGAAAATTACGAATGCTTGCCGGATCCCGGGACTAAATCCCGGGATGACAGTGTTCATTTTCAAAGTCGTCATGGCCCGACTTGTTCGGGCCATCCACGTCTTGAAACCTCAAAGTCGTGGAGGCCCCGCCTGAAGCGGGGCATGACGGACAAAAGTTGAATGTCATCCCGGCACTTGTTGCCGGGATCCATGAGCCTCAGAGAAACGTGCGGATGCCTGATGGATCCCGGGACTGGATCCCGGGATGACAGCCCCATATTCCTGTCATGCCCGGACTTGATCCGGGCATCCAGGGCGTTGGGTTCTGCGGGTGCGGCTCTGGATTGCCGGGTCAAGCCCGGCAATGACAGGGAAGGCGTGGAGGCCCCGCCTGAAGCGGGGCATGACGGACAAAAGTTGAATGTCGTCCCGGCACTTGTTGCCGGGATCCATGAGCCTCAGAGAAAATTACGAATGCTTGCCGGATCCCGGGACTGGATCCCGGGATGACAGCCCCATATTCCTGTCATGCCCGGACTTGATCCGGGCATCCAGGGCGTTGGGTTCTGCGGGTGCGGCTCTGGATTGCCGGGTCAAGCCCGGCAATGACAAGGAAGGCGTGGATGCCCCGCCTGAAGCGGGGCATGACGTTCAGCATCATCCGCCTGTCATCCCGTCATTGTGAGCGACGCAATCCAGACTTGCGGCTTGACTCAGTTCACCGCCGGGGCAGGCGCTTCGTCTTCCTTGCGCAGCGAGGCAACAAACCGGTCAAGCGTATTGACCGAGGCAATCTTCGACGCCATCTCGCGAAAGGCTGTCCCCTGCTTCACGATGGGATCGGTCACGACATCAAAGGCGCTGGCATCCGCGCTCTGACGCATTGCGTCACCAAACTTGGTGCGCAGGCGCGACAGGCCGGCTTCATCGCCCGCGAGCGAAAAGGCAATCGCCCCGCGCATCACGTCAAAGCGTGTGGCGTCATCAAGCGGGCCTTCCTTCTTCCAGCTGTCGCCAAGCAGTGCCTCGATCATGGTGCCGCAATCGCTCCAGCGCTGCCCATCCCACAAAATATCGGCCCGCAGCTCATCCGCCACACGGCCCTCAACGCTTGAGAGCAGATCAAGGGCAAAATCCGTCTGCTTCATTTCGGCAAGCGCCCGCACTTCGATCAGGCGACGGCGCATCGCCAGATCATCCGGCAGACCTTCTTGTCTGGTGTCGCGCAGCGTGCCAAGCGCCTTTTCAGCCTGACGATCAAGCAGATAGATCGAGGCGAGACGCGCCGCCACCTGCGCCTTGGCCACCGAGCCGTGAATGCGATTATCGATCTGATACTTCAAAAGCGCCTCGGCCTGCGGCAACAAATCGACCGCCACGAGTTGCTCGGCAAGATGGCGGATCATCTCGTCGCCCTTGGCGCCAATCGGCGTCAGGTCCTGCAGGTCGTAAAAGAAAGCCAGCGCCTGCACCGCAGGCATCTTCTCGGCCTTGCCGCTGATGAAGAAATCGGCAAACAGATCCGACATGCGGCCATACATCAGGCGCGTCTCGTCATTTGACGGGAAGTTCTTCGAGGCCGTGCGCATGACCTTCAGCGCACCAACAATATCCTGCTGCTTGAGCTTCAATTCGGCGAGCTTGCGCAGCACCGTCAATTCAAAATCATCGCCCCGCCAGCGCAGATCCAGCCGTTCCAGCTCCTTGGCATAATCGGCTTCCTTCATCCGTCCCGACTTGTGGGCCAGCATCGCCTTGCCAAGCATCGCGCGCGCCGCCACTGGCGGATAGCCTTCGGCAATCGCCACATCATAGAGGTGGTCGGCATCGGCAGGCCGCGCCATCGCCTCGCTCAATTGCGCCCGCACAAGCTGAAGCTCAGCCTTGGTCCGGCGGTCGCCCGCGCCTTGCGGCACACGGCTCATGAAGGATTGCGCCAGCGCGGGCTCATTGCGCGCCACAGCCGCCATCGCCGCCTTGGCGCGGATCATCGCCTGAATATCAGGCTCAATCGTTGTCAGCACCGGCATGGCGAGTGCAAAATCTTCCTTCGCATCACCAAAATCATATAGCCCGACCCGCGCCACCCCGCGCCAGGCAGAGGCATAACCATCATGCATCAGCTCGCTGACGGACAGGTCCTTGATGGCTTCCGGAAAGCGTTGTGCCAGAACAGCGGCAACGCCCCGCATCGAGCGGAATTGCGGCTCATATTCGAGTCCCGGCTCCGCCTCCCGCGCCTGGTTCAACACCGTCAGTGCTTCCGGCCCCATCCGATAGGCAAGCAGGAACCTGGCATAGTCGAGACGCATCCGGCCCACCGTCTCCATGGTCGCGGCCGCAATGCGTGACATGTGATATTTGCGGCCCTCGGTAAAGCCTTTGACTGGCGTCTGCTTCCAGCCCGCAAAATCGATATAGGCGGGCGAGGATGAAGCCGCGATATTGCCGCCCGGCACCGTGTTCGTGCCCGGCATGTCGCCCGAGAGCGTCAAGCCAATGGCCCGCGACACCAGCACCGCATCGGGCGCCGCGCTGACATTCACATCATCGGCAATGGGCTGAATGGCAAGCCCCTGCATGGTCTGCAAGGCCTGAAACTCGACAAAGCCCCGCTGGGTCTGGAGCGCTTGAACCGGCCCGCGCGATGTCGCCACCAGCAACCTGTCGCGTACCACGGGATCGAGTATCGCGAGCACCTTGCGCGCCCCGCGCATGTCAAACGAAACCAGTCCCTCGCCTGTCTCGCGCCAGCTGCGCGTCAACGTGATGGGTCGCCCCGGATTGGTAAGCTGCGCGCCAGCCGAAACACGCCATTGCGTGCCCTCTTCGCTCACACTGACCAGCGCCTTGTTCGGCAGCTTGACCACCATGGCAACGCCGCCATCAAGCGCCATCACCTTGGCATCCCCAAACTGACGCTTGAAATCAATCGCCAGGGCCGTGGTGTCGAGCGGCATCGTCTCGTCAAACACCATCCACAAGGCATCGCCGCGCACAAACACGGCAGCACCAACAGGCGTTTCCCAGTCAAAAACAATGTCGGCGTGATCGTCAGCAATATCGCTCGTCACCGCCACGCGATCTTTGGTCTTTTTGGGCAGCAGCGGTTCTGCGAGCTTTGCGTCCTCAGCCGCAGCCGGTTTCCCGGCATGAACAGTCTCGCCGCTCGCATGATCCTCATGCGTGTCCGCGTGGTCAGTCTTCCTGTCGGTTTTCGGCGCTGGCAAATCCTGCGGCGGCGCCTGATTTTCAGCCACGGGGGCGGCGGGCGAAGACGGTTTCAAATCCAGCACAATGCCGAGATCCTCACGGAAATCGACAACACTCACCCCTTCTTTCAGTTTCAGGATCACAGCCAATCGGCCATCCTGCGAAACCGATTTGATGGTTGTCAGATAAGGCGGTGCATCAACGCGTATGGGGGCCAGATCGATCTGGGCATCGCGATCAAAGGAAATGGTCGCCTGCCCGTCCTTCTGCACCAGGGCGTATAGCACCGGCTGGTTCCAGTCGAAGACAAGTCGAGTAAACCCGTCATGCTGGCCAACGCGAACCTTGATTTTGGGTGTCTCCGCGACTGGCGCGACAACCCCGTTCTCTTGCGCCCTTGATGCTTCAAGGGCTGCGGCCTTTTTCAGTTCTTCGGCAGCCGCCATGCGCGCCAGCACATCGGCAGGCAGTGCCGGGGCCACGCCCGTCCAGCCATCCGGCAGAAGATCGAGATAGAGTTTTCCTTCTGCCACCTGCGCATGGGTCGTGAAATCTGCTTTCAGCGCCAGACGCAGCGCCTTGTGGTCATCATCCTGCCGGGCCAATGCCACATAGCGCGGCATCATGCGCATGAAATTGTCGAGATCGACATCGAAAGGGGCATCGAAATGCAAAACCAGAACGCCCGCCACAAGATCGGCCTTATAGCCCGGCATGGCGCCCGGCCATGCAAAGACGAGACGGCCATAGCCATCCTGCTCGGAAAGATCTGTCTGGATTTTTGTTGCCGCCTGCGCCGGATGCGGCACGGCAAAAATCAGCGCAAGCATCAGCGCGAGCGCAAGCCCGGCCTTCATGCCCCTGACTGATTTACCCATACCCATCTCGCCCATGCGCCGTCTTAAAGGGGTTTTGCGAATCAATTTGCCAGCCCCTGTCACACAATGACGCGATTTGCGCCGCGTGCGCAGTTCTAAACGCCCGCACCCACAGCATAAATGCCGTGGGTTAAGTGCCGCTTAAGCCTGCAAAAGAGTTGCCGACGGGCCGGTCAGCCGGGATTGCCCGGATTGGCGCTCGGGCTTGCAGCCGGGGCGGCCTCTGTGCTCGCCTGCGCGGCCAGAGGCGGCACGCTGGCGGCATTTGGTGTCAATGCCGCCTGTGGCACGCGCTGCACCGGCCCCATCGGGCTGCCGGTCGCCAGCTCGACCGTCAATTCCTGCGCCGCCACAGGGTCCATCTCCGCCAGCACGGCCGAGATCTTGCGCGGCTCCATGCGTTTGGCCACATCAATCAGCACACCCATATCGAGACGCTCGAAAATCCGCGCCGCGTCCTTGGGCTTCATCGCTTCATACATTTTGACGACCGAGACAAGACGCGCCTCGTTCTTCTCGTCGGTCTGGCCAATATCGACATTGACTTTCTTTTCGAGGGATTTCAGTTCATCAATCCGGTCCTGAACGCGCTTTTCAGCCGCAGCCAGCAATTGCTCGCGCATATCCAGTTCGCGGGCGCGCTTCTCCAGATCGTCACGGCGCTTCGACAGACTTTCCAGCACGGCAATTTCCGAAGGGCTCATCACCGGCTTGGCTTCTTCTGGTGCCTTGGGCGCTGGCGCCCCTGCATTTGCCGCTGTTGGCGATGTCGATGCGCCGTCCGCCCCATGCGCATCGGTTGTGTCTTTTACGGGTTCGCTCGACGCTTCGGTGGCCTCCGCCATGGCCGGCCCGACCGCCAGCAAATCGCTGCCGAGATGCATCACCTTCAGCGCCAGAAGGGCACCGGCGCAAATCATCAACGTGGGCAGCAGGCGAAGCTGGGCGGGCATGTCAGGTCCTATCGAACGCGCTTGAGGGCATCAAGCAATTGATGAGCCTCACGCAAGGGACGACCCGGCGCGGCCGGAGCCGAGCGTGGCCCCGCTGCTGGCTGAGCCTGAACCGGGGATGCCGGCGAGACATTGCGGCGCCCCTCATAATTTGCCAGACGATCAGCAATGCCGTTGCCCGCTTCAACCATCAGCCCGAGTTCATCGGCCAACGCCCTGGCGCGCGCCACGCGCTCCCCCAGTTCGCGGCCCGTTGTTTCATTGGCATTGGACAACTGGCTGATGGCCGTTGCCGCCCGATCCGTCGCCGTGTTGAGATCGCGCACCAATATGCGCAGCCCATCCTGCCCGGCGCGCATCGCCCGCAGCCGGCGATCAATCACCGCGCAATAGCCGATCGTCGCGAGCAGCAACACGCAGACAATGGCTTCCAGCAGCAAATCAAATGGCAGTTCAGGCACCATGGTCACTTGCTCCCATCCGTTGACTTGTCACTGGCAAATGTAACGCCTGCCGTGTGACCTTTGGTAAATCCCTGCTCCACACGAACCGCAACATTATTGCCAACACGGCCCATGCGGCCCTTGCCGAGCGCCACGCCGGCACAGCGCATGTCGATCATGCCGTCAGGCGTGTTGTTGAGCATCAGCGTCTGACCAACCTTGAATTCCATGACCTCGCGCAGCTTCATGCGCTGTTCGTCGATCACGGCTTCGAGCGGCACTTTTGTTGCCCAAAGCTCTGTCGCGAGATGGCTTTCCCAGATCGAGTCCCGGCCAAATTTTTCGCCCATGAACATTTGCAGCAGCAATTCGCGGATCGGTTCAAGCGTGGCATAGGGCAAAAGCATTTCAATGCGGCCGCCCCGGTCCTCCATATCGACGCGCAGCTTGACAAGGATCGCCGCATTGGCCGGACGTGCAATCGCGGCAAAGCGCGGATTGGTTTCCATGCGATCAAGTTCAAGTGTGACGGGCGACAAGGGTTCAAACGCCGCCTGAACATCCTGCAACACGACTTCGATCATGCGCTGCACGAGATTGAGCTCGATCGTCGTATAGGGACGGCCTTCAATGCGCATCGCCGCCGTGCCACGACGGCCACCGAGCAGCACATCCACAATCGAATAGATGAGATTGCTGTCCACCGTGAACATGCCGAAATTGTCCCACTGTTTGGCGCGGAACACGGCAAGAATGGCAGGCAGCGGAATGGAATTGAGATAATCGCCAAAGCGGATCGACGACACATTGTCGAGCGAGACTTCGACATTGTCGCCGGTGAAATTGCGCAGCGACACCGTCATCAGACGCACCAGCCTGTCGAAAACGATTTCCAGCATTGGCAGGCGTTCATAGGAAACCAGCGCCGAATTGATGATCGCGCCGATGCCGGTTCGATCGGCCCCTGCCTCGCCTTCAAGCTCAAAACCGAGCAGGCTGTCGATCTCGTCCTGATTGAGCACCCGCTCTGGCGCCGCGGCTTCAGGCGCGGCCGATCCCGTCGGCTCGGCATCAAATGAGGCTGCGAGACTGTCGAGATCGGGTTCTTTGGTCATCGTATCGGTCATGGCCTGGCCTGACTTTTCCTGAATCGCTTACTGAACGATGATTTCCTTGAACAGGACATCGCTGACAATGGTCGGATCGAGCACCAGATTGATGCGCCGCAAGAGTTCTTCCTTCAGGCGCAACATACCGTCCGATCCTTGCAGGTCTTCGGGACGCAATTCGCGCAGGAATGTCTGGAAACTGTCGAGAACACGCGGCATCTGCGCATCCAGCGTTTTGGCAATTTCGGGATTGGCGATTTGCAGCGTCACACGCATCTTCAGATAATGCTGTGGCGGCGGACCGCTGAGATTGACCAGAAAATCGGGCAGATCATAAAAGACCGGCGCGGCAGCCACTTCCGGCGCCGCCGCTTCCTCATGCGACGACCCGCCGAGAATGCCTGAGAAGAAGAGACCCACCCCTGCACCGATCAACAGCAGCAGCGGCAGCGCGACATAAAGCACGAGCACCTTGCCCGAGAGTTTCTTCTTAGGCGGCGCGCCTGCGCCTGCCTCATCTGTCATATCAGCTTCGAGTGCCGCCATTTTTGCCCGCCATGCCCGATCAAGGGTCGCCGAATCCGGATGCCCATCCGGTCAGGTCCGGGAAATCACCCGAACATGAGACCAATGCTCACCTACTTTGGTTAACGAAGCGTTGTGATTGGGGGGCAAAGCGGCAAATCTTGCCGGGCAAGCGTTGCATCCTGGCGCGGCCCAACCCGTCAAGAAATACATAACATATTGATATTGCTTAAGTTTTCCTTTGGCACGGCCCCTGCACTGTTTGCTGCGAGACAACCGGTCCTCAGGACCAGGACCTGAATTGCAAGGCACGCAGTAACGCCATGGAAAACTCACTTCTCATCGGACTGTCCCGCCAGATGGTCATGCAGCGCGAAATGGCGACCATCGCCAACAACATCGCGAACATGAACACGCCGAGCTACAAGTCCGAAAAAATGCTCTTCGAAGAGTATGTGATGAAGAACGCAACCGAGCAGAGCCCGGACAAGACTTTGTCTTTTGTTCAGGACTTCGGCCTCAACCGCGACATGTCGGACGGTGCCTTGCAGACGACGGGCAATCCGCTCGATGTCGCCATTACCGGCGATGGCTTCTTCAAGATTCAAAGCGCCAACGGCGCCACGCTCTATACACGCAATGGCCATTTCCAGCTCGACGACCAGGGCCAGCTCATCACTTCCAATGGCGACCCGGTGCTCAGCGATGCTGGCAGCCCGATCCGCTTTGCCACCGACGAAAAAGACATCAACATCGCCCGCGACGGCTCGATCACGACAAGCGTCGGTGAGCGCGGCAAGATCGCCATGGTCGCCTTCGCCAATCCGCAGAACATGAAATACGAGGGCAACACCCTCCTCTCCACACCGGAAGCCGAAGTGCCGACCACGGGCACACGCCTCATTCAGGGCGCGCTTGAAGGCTCCAACGTCAAACCGATCGCCGAAATGACCAACATGATCGAAGTCCAGCGCTCCTATGAAAGCGCCAGCAAACTGATTGAAACCGCCGACGATATGCGCAACCGCGCTATCAGCACGCTCGGTCAGGCGGCGTAACGCCAGATCGCAAAGAGTTCTGAAGAGAGAAGGATTCAAACATGCAGTCGCTCAGCATCGCCGCCACAGGCATGATGGCCCAGCAGCTCAATGTCGAGGTGATATCCAACAATATCGCCAATATGAGCACGACGGGTTACAAGGCCCAGCGCGCCGAGTTTCAGGATTTGCTCTACCAGAACATGCGTCGCGTCGGCACCAATTCATCGGACTCCGGCACAATCGTCCCGGCAGGCATCCAGATCGGTCTCGGCGTCAAGACAGGTTCGGTCTATCGCATCATGACCCAGGGCGGCATGCAGGTGACGGACAGCAAGCTCGATGTCGCCATTCAGGGCGCAGGCTATTTCCGCATTCAGATGCCAAGCGGCGAGGATGCCTACAGCCGCGCCGGTTCCTTCCAGCTCAGCCCCGATGGCCAGATCGTCACCTCGGATGGCTACACCGTTGCCCCCGGCATCACCATCCCCACTGACGCAACCGATGTGACAATCAGCAATGATGGTCAGGTGCAGGTCAAACTCGCCGGTCAGACAGCGACGCAGGTTGTCGGCCAGCTCGAACTCGCCACCTTCCAGAACGATGTCGGTCTCGATCCGCAGGGCAACAACCTGTTCATGGAAACGCCTGCCAGCGGTCCCCCCATCACGGGCACACCCGGCTCCTCGGGCTTTGGCACGGTGCTTCAGGGTTTCCTTGAAACATCAAATGTGGACTCGGTTTCTGAAATCACTTCGCTCATCACCGCCCAGCGCGCTTACGAGATGAACGCCAAGATCATCACCGCCGCTGACGAAATGATGTCCGCCACCAACAATATCAAATAACGGATGATGACGATGTTGCGCGCCCTGTTTGTCCCTGTTGCTTTTGTCGCGCTGGCCGGTCAGGCCATGGCTGCGGAATTGCGCCCCGCCATCACCGTCACGGGGGCTTATGTCACGCTCGGCGATCTTTTCGACGATGCAGGCGACGCCGCCACGGTCATTGTTGCCGATGCGCCCGTTCCCGGCCTCACCGGCGAGGTGTCCGTCTCGCGCATCTCGCTTGCCGCCCGTCGCAGCGGCGTCGAATGGCGCAACGCCAGCGGCCTTAGCCATGTCGTTGTCGCCCGCAACGGGTTGAGCGTGCCGGACGCCGATGTCGCCACAGCCATTTCCACCGCCATCACCCAGCGCAACCCGACGCTCATCGGCAACAATACGTTGCAGGTCGATTTCACCAATGGCGCGGCGGGCCTTCAGGTTGCCGACAATGCACCCCAGACCGTCGCCGTCGAGCAGATCGCCTTCAATCCCCGCACCGCGCAGTTCGAGGCGCTGATCCGCGCCCCCGCCAACGACATGCTGACGCCGCTGCGTCGCCTGTCGGGTCGCGTCTATCCCGTCGTCGACGTGCCGGTCTTGACCCATGACATGCAGCCCGGCGATCTCGTCAAGGCGCAAGACATTGACTGGATCAAGATGCCCACCTCGCGCGTCAGCCAGAACATCATCACCTCGCAGGACCATCTGCTCGGCATGTCGCCGCGCCGCCCCGTGCGTCAGGGCGAAGCACTGCGCCTGAGCGACCTTTCCGCCCCCGTGGTTGTCGAAAAAGGTGGCCTCGTGGATGTCCTTTATTCAACAGGCAGTCTCAGCCTCTCGGCGCGTGGTCGTGCCCTTCAGGCCGGCGCCATCGGCGATGTCATCACCGTTCTCAACACCACCTCCAATCGCACCATTCAGGGCGTTGTTGAAGCCCCCAATGTCGTGCGCATAGACGGCGCAGGTTCCGCGCGCGCCGCCGCCCTGCCCGCCTCGGCAACCAAGTCGTAACAGTGCCCTCGAGATGAAAGCCGTCACCATGCATAAGTCACTCATCACACGTTTTGCCGGTCTCGCCCTCATGGCGGGTCTGCTCGCAGGTTGCTCATCGGCTGTCGATCGCATCTCCAATATTGGTGAGCCGCCTGCCATGGGCGTGATCAATAATCCGGTCGGACAAGCCGGCTATCAGCCCGTTTCCATGCCCATGCCCGCGCCCGAACAGGTTGTCTATCAGCCCAATTCGCTCTGGCGGTCTGGCGCGCGCGCCTTCTTCCGCGATCAGCGCGCCGCGCGCGTTGGCGACATCATGACCGTCATCATCAACATTGCCGACAGCGCCAAGGTGGACAACACCACCAAGCGTTCACGCGCCAATTCCGAAGGCGCAGGCCTTGATAATTTCTTCGGTTTTGAATCAAGTCTCGCCAAGGTCCTGCCCGACGCGGTTGATCCCGGCAATCTCGTGAAAGCCGACAGCACCACGTCAAATGCCGGCACAGGCTCGGTTGACCGTCAGGAAAAAGTGGAACTGACTGTTGCCGCTGTGGTGACGCAGGTCCTGCCCAATGGCAATCTCGTCATCGACGGCCATCAGGAAGTCCGCGTCAACAATGAACTGCGCGAACTCAATGTCGATGGCATTGTGCGCCCGGAAGATATTTCCAACACCAACACGATCCAGCACACCCAGATTGCCGAAGCGCGTATCTCTTATGGCGGTCGCGGCCAGATCACCGATGTGCAGCAACCCCGCTACGGCCAGCAGCTCTTTGATGTGTTGATGCCCTTCTAAGACCAGCGACCAGCCCCAAAACAGAACGCGGCCTTCAAAGGGCCGCGTTTTTCGTTTGCCGATCCCGCAACCATCAATCGTCGCGGTAAACCTTTTCGCGCCGCTCATGGCGCTCCTGGGCCTCAATCGACAGCGTGGCGATGGGACGCGCGTCCAGCCGCTTCAGACTGATCGGCTCACCCGTCTCTTCACAATAGCCGTAATTGCCCTCGTCGAGACGGCGCAATGCCGCATCGATCTTGTTGATGAGCTTGCGCTGACGGTCGCGCGTGCGCAATTCCAGCGATCGCTCCGTTTCGTCAGACGCGCGATCGGCAAGATCGGGATGCTGGATCGTTTCTTCCTGCAAGTGCTGCAGGGTTTCGCGGTTTTCCGCCAGGATATCTTCCTTCCACTGCTCGAGCTTGCGGCGAAAATATTCCTGCTGCCGTTTGTTCATAAACGGCTCGTCTTCACTGGGGACATATCCCTTAGGCAACCTGACAGCCATGCGTCTGACGTTCTCCCTGTAACAGCCCCCGGAATCCGGGCCGGAGTATAGGGAGAGGGTTCACGATTCTCAACACTGACAATTGTGCCAAGTCAGTGATATTTCTGTGAAATTGCGCCTGAAAAAGCGGCAGAAGGGCTGACCCTAGCCTTTTGGATAGGTCTCGAACTTGGCCAGCTCGACCATGGCCCGCAGCTCGATCTGATCGAGGATTTCGGTAAGGGCCGGATCAAGCGCCTGGCTGCGTTGGCTATCGACCAGCCCAAGCAGTCTGGAAAGCTGACGCTGCGGCATCTGCCCGCTCAGCAATGAGAGCTTCATATCGTCGAGAACATTGAGCATTTCCTCGCCACGCTCAATGGCCTTGCGCGGCGCATGAAGTGCGTCATCCACGCCATCTGCGCCCTGCAATGCCAGAAACGCGTCGACAACGCCAATCGACGTCGCGCCGGTCAGGCCCGCCGCCGCGCGCACATTATCAAGCCCCGAGAGGGAAAAACCGCCCGACGAACCGCGCGCCGCACCGACGCCCTTTTTGGCGCTGGTCTGGGACGTGGCTCTGGCCGTTCCGATTTTCATGTTGCCCCCATCATGGCTCAATGCCCTGGCTTGGCGGTCATTCTGCGCCTGCAGGCTTAATGCCGCGTTAAGCCTGTTTGCCCGCGGCATCTTTTGCCGGGCGGGCGGCAGGAGCTGCCTCGCAAATCCGGTCAATGGCCGCCAGAGAGAATAAATATCCAATGAATACAACAGCCTGATCCCATCTTTGCTCTGGCATGGCTTTCGCTAGACAGGACACGAGTTCACAGCTGCTGAAACGGTCAAATGATGCCCCGGGCGATGTCACTGATGTTCAAAAAAGCCTTCCCTGTCCTTCTCGCGCTCTCCCTGGGCGTGAATCTGATGCCTGTCCGCGTCGAAGCGGCCTCGCGCATCAAGGATATTGTCGATGTCGAGGGCATCCGCGAAAACATGCTGGTGGGCTATGGCCTTGTTGTGGGCCTCAACGGCACAGGCGACACGCTTCGCAACACCCCTTTCACACAGCAGAGCCTTGTCGGCATGTTGGAACGCCTCGGCGTCAACACACGCGGCACAACGCTCAAGACGGCCAATGTCGCCGCCGTCATGGTCACCGCCAGCCTGCCGCCCTTCGCCGCTCAGGGCACGCGCATCGACGTCACTGTCAGCGCGCTCGGCGATGCCACCAATCTGCAAGGCGGGGTTTTGCTCGTCACCCCGCTCATGGGCGCCGATGGTCAGGTCTATGCCGTGTCGCAAGGCCCCGTTGCCACGGGTGGCTTCTCCGCCAAGGGCGAAGCTGCCTCGGTCGTGCGCGGCGTCCCTACCAATGCCCGCATCGCCAATGGCGCGATTGTCGAGCGCGAAATCGAGTTTGATCTCGCTGATCTCCAGAGCCTGCGCCTGTCGCTTCGCAACCCTGACCTGACAACGGCCCAGCGCGTCGCCAGCGCCATCAACACCTATCTCGGCCACACCGCAGCCATCGCCGACAATCCTGCAACCATTGAATTGTCCGTGCCGTCCAGTCGCAAAGGCGATGTCGTCAATATGCTCACGCAGATCGAACAGATCCGCGTCGAGCCCGATCTTCCGGCCCGCGTCATCATTGATGAAGCCTCAGGCGTCATCGTCATGGGCCAGGATGTGCGTGTCAGCAAGGTCGCCATCGCCCAGGGCAATCTGACCATCTCCGTCAACGAAACCCCGCAGGTGAGCCAGCCCTCGCCCTTCTCCAACACCGGCCAGACCGCCGTGGTGCCACGCACCACCGTCACGGTGGACGAGGAGAAGAAGGGTCAGCAGCTCGCCTTCGTCGATGGTTCCATCAGCCTGCGTGAACTGGTCGATGGCTTGAATGCGCTCGGCGTCTCGCCCCGCGACATGATCACCATTCTTCAGGCGATCAAGTCGGCAGGCGCCCTGCAGGCCGAAATCGAGGTCATGTGATGCAGGCAGCCACTTCATATAATGTCGCCAATCCGGCCTGGCTCCACACCGGCTCGCTGCCACAGGCCCAGAGCGGCAAAAAAGACGTGAAAGCCTGGGCCGCGGCTCAGGACTTTGAAGCCCAGTTCATCTCCACCATGACCCAGTCGATGTTTGCCGGCCTCAAGACCGACGGCCCCTTTGGCGGCGGTCAGGGCGAAGAAATGTTCCGCTCGCTGCTTGTCGATCAATACGGCACGCAGATCGCCAGGAGCGGCGGCATCGGCATTGCCGACACCATCTATTCCGAAATCCTCAAACTTCAGGAAGCGGCCAAATGACCGATCAGCGCATTTCCATCGACCAATTGTCGCCCCATGATCTTGTCGAGCGTCTCATGGCACTCATCACCGACCTCACCGCTGTCGTGACGCGCGAAACGCTTTGCCTGCGCGCCAATCGACCGCTCCAGATCATCGACATGCAGGACGAAAAGCAGCGTCTGGCCAATGACTATGCGCTCGACATTCAGGTCATTCACGCCCGCAAGGATCTGCTGGACCGCGCCTCGTCCGAACGCATCAGCAAGCTCAAAGGCGCCATGTTCCGTCTGGAAGAAGCCTTGAAAGAGAATGCCGATGCCATCACGGCCGCCAAATCCGTTTCCGAACGCCTCATTCGCGCGGTCGCGGCGGCTTGCAGCCAGCGACAGGCGCCAACGCTGGGCTATGGCCCCAATGCCACGACGCCGGTTCAGCGCACCCCGGTCGCCATCGCGCTTGACGCCCGTTTCTGATCACCAAATTAACCTCATGCTAACCATGTCCCCTGCCTCATGGGACATGGGCAAATGCGTCGCTGACGCGTTCAGGTGAGGCGGTCGCAACGGCGACCAAAGGGCAATCCGGCATGGCAAAATACAGCAGCAAGTGGAACGAAAGCCTCGCCCTCGACAGGAAAGTCGAACAGGGTCTCCGTTTGCAGGAGGCCGGACGCCTTGCCGAAGCTGAGAACCGCTATCGCAAGGTGCTGCGGACAGATCCCGCGCATACGGATGCCTTGCTCAAGATCCACGATCTGCTGATCAGCTCAGGCCGACTTCCCGAAGCCATTGCAGCGCTCGAGGCCGCTGCCGCCACCCATGACGGCAATGCCGCGCATTATTTCACGCTTGCCCGCCTCTTTGCCGACATCAATCAGAGCCAGCGCGCCGAAGCCCTCTATGAAGAGACCCTCCGTCTGTCGCCGCATATGGAGTCGGCGCTCGTCAATCTCGGCAATCTTCTGGCCAAGCGCGGCGAACGCCAGCGTGCCGCCGACCTGATTTCCCGCGCCATCGAAGTCAATCCCATGAGCGGGTTGGCCTATAACAGTCTGGGCCGCGTGCTCGCCGAAAGCGGCATGTTTGACGAGGCCCAGGCCTGTTTTCTCCACACCATTGGCCTCAATCCGTCAGCGCCGGAAACCTATATCAATCTTGGCGCGCTCTATCTGGGCACCTGCCAGCCGCAAAAGGCACTGAAAGCGCTTGAGACGGCGATCAATCTCATTCCCGCAGAAATGACCCGGTTGCGCGATGCTGCCTGCTGGAATCTGGCGCTCTCGCTTCTGGCCTCGGGCTATCTCGAACAGGGCTGGGACATGTATGGCTTCGGCTTTGCCAGTGGCGAGCGCCGCCCCTATCGCCCCTTTCCGGATCTGATCTGGGAAGGCGAAGACCTTGCCGGCAAGACCATCATGGTCTGGCGCGAACAGGGCCTGGGCGATGATTATCGCTTTTCCACCTGCTATCACGACCTGATCGGCATGGCCGGTCACGTCATCATCGAAACCGATCCGCGCCTGGTGCCGCTCTATCAGCGCACCTGGCCCACAGCCACAGTGCGCCCCGCGCAGGCCACCTCAACGGGCCTCGATAATTATGGCAACGTCGATTTCGACCTCACCGCACCATCAGGCATTGTTGCCTCCCGGCTAAGGCGCACCTTGAGCGCCTTCCCGGCCAATCCGCCGCGCCTCGTCGCCTGCCCTGACCTGCGCGCCGCCGCGCGTCGCTGGCTCGACAGCCTCGGCCCCAAACCCAAAATCGGCTTTGCCTGGCGCTCCGGCATCAAGGATCCCGTCCGCGAAATCTGGACCACGACAATCGCAGACTGGCTCCCGCTCCTGCATGATGACGCCTTTGACATCGTCAACCTGCAATATGCCGAACCCCGCGCCGAACTCGATGCGGCGGCGCGCGATCTGGGTGTCATCATTCATGAAATGCCGGGGCTTGATACCCATGCCGATCTTGAAGGTGTGGCGGCCTTGACAAGCGAACTGGATTTCATCATCGCCCCCTGGAATGCCGCCTCTGAACTTGCCGGCGCGCTTGGTGCCAAAGGCATCCTCTATGCCCCGGCCTTCCAGCCCAACATGCTGGGTGCCACAAACTTCCCCTGGTACCCCTCACTTGATGTCATCCCCGTCCAGCCCGGCTTTGATCGCATTGATCTTTGCGCCCGCATTTGCCGCGCGACCCATGCGGCTCTGGCCTGACGCCAAAGTCGGTCGGCCCCTGCGATAGATGCATTTATTGCCTTTCCCCGGCAGTTATTGCCGGGCAAAAGCCCCCCGATGCCTCACGCAAAAGCATCATGTCATTGTAATAATTGTGTTTTCCAGGTTGGCCCGGCGCTTGCGAAGGCAATGGCAAGCGTAACCGCAGGCGAAAACCTCAGGTGAGGGAACCTGCACCCCGCCCGAAGACATGATCCGGGACTAAGGCTCGGCAGCCCCATGGATCATCAATTTTCGGGAGTTTTGGTTGTTTACCGGGAATTAATCATTAATGCCGAGTATCGCCACTGTGTCCCGATGGCACAAAGGCGCAGCACCCTTGGAGGGGTAGTACGATGGCTGATGTAGTTCTTCCCAGTGGCATTCGTTCCAATCTGCTCAGCATGCAGAACACGGCACGCATGCTCGACGAAACAAACCTGCGCCTCTCGACGGGCCTCAAGGTCAACAGCGCCATCGACAGCCCAACCGCCTTCTTCACGGCGCAGGGCCTCAACAACCGCGCCTCCGACCTCAACAATCTTCTCGACTCCATGGGTCAGGGCGTCCAGACGCTCAAGGCCGCCGACGAAGGCATCAAGTCGATCCTGAGCCTTGTTGACACCATGAAGGCGACAGCCAATCAGGCGCTTGAAACCAAGCTCAAAGACACCACCCTCACTGGCAATGCCTCGACAGCCCTTGACAGTGCCGGCACCAACACGCTTTCAAGCCTCAACCTGACCGCCGGTACGAAGATCGTCGTGACGTGGGCGAAGCTGCCCAGACCTTCACGGTCGGCACCCTGCCCCGCACCACGGTCACTTCCGTTCAGGATCTGGTCGATGCCATCAATGCCGAATCCGCAGCCAGCGGCCAGTTCGAAAATGAAGGCGTCGTCGCCTCCATCGTTGATGGCCAGCTCCGGCTCGTCGCGTCCAGCGGCCACGACATCGCAATTTCGGCCAATGATGGTGGCGCACCTGCCGCTCCCGTGTCGGTCGCCTCCCTCGTCGGCACGCATACATCGGCAAATGATGGTGTGAACCGCGACAAATACGAGTCAGACTTCAACAATCTGCGCGATCAGATCGAACAGCTTGCCAAGGATTCAAGCTACAAGGGCGTCAACCTGCTCACAGGCGACAAGCTCAGCATCTATTTCAACAGCGAGCAGACCAGCAAGCTCGACATTCAGGGCGCCGAGCTGACGCCGGAAGGCGAACTCGGCATTGGTACCGTCGGCAATGCGCCTGGCGATCATGGCTTCCTTGTCGATAGCGACATCAATGCCGTCATTGACACGCTGAACTCGGCAACCGGTGTCCTGCGTCAGCAGGCTTCCACCTTCGGCGCCAATCTCGGCGTGGTCCAGATCCGTCAGGATTTCACCAGGAACCTCATCAATACGCTCGAAACCGGTGCATCAAACCTCACCGTGGCCGACACGAACGAAGAAGGCGCCAAACTTTTGACGCTTCAGACACGTCAGTCGCTTGGCACCACCGCCCTCTCGCTCGCCAACCAGTCGCAGCAGAGCGTTCTCAAACTCTTCGGCTGAGCCTCAGATATCCCGCAAAAACGGGGTGAACGGAATATGAAGAGGCGAAGGTTTTTCTTCGCCTCTTCTTTTTCGTTTCGCAAACGCCGCGCAATAAGAATAAAAACCCCATCTTTTTTTCTGGAATTTACGCCGTCTTAAGAAGCGCCCCCCTATGGTTCACCCACGGCTCAGGACGAGCCATGAAATTTGCTCCTAGAAAGGAACAGTACTATGGGTGGCATTACACTTACGAGCGCCGTTCGCTCCAACCTTCTCTCGCTCCAGAACACAGCGTCGCTTTTGTCGACCACACAGAACCGCCTTGCAACGGGTCTGAAAGTTTCGAGCGCTCTCGACAATCCCCAGTCTTACTTCACAGCCCAGGGCCTCAACAACCGTGCGTCCGACTTGAGCACCCTGCTCGACTCGGCAAGCCTCGGCGTGCAGACGCTGAAGGCCGCTGACGAAGGCATCAAAGTCATCCAGAAGCTCGTTGACCAGGCCAAGTCGGTCGCCAACCAGGCTCTCCAGGTCGCCGAAACCGACCGTGCAACCTTCCAGACGGACTTCAACGATCTGCGCAATCAGATCGACCAGTTGGCGGGCGACGCCTCGTTCAACGGCGTCAACCTGCTCAAGGGCGACGCGCTGACGGTGAAGTTCAACGAAGACGGTTCCTCCAAGCTCGACATCACCGGCAAGAATTTCACCGCAGGCGGCAGCGAACTGGATATCTCCGAAGCTGCCTTCACCAATGACGCCAGCGTCAACACCTCGATCGACGAACTGACAGCCGCCACGACAACCCTGCGCAAGCAGGCGTCAACCTTCGGTGCGAACCTTTCGGTTGTGCAGAACCGTCAGGACTTCACCAAGGCGCTGATCAACGTGCTCCAGACCGGTGCCGGTAACCTCACGCTGGCTGACTCGAACGAAGAATCCGCCAACCTGCTGGCTCTTCAGACCCGTCAGTCGATCAGCACACAGACGCTCTCGCTGGCCAACCAGGCTGAACAGAACGTCCTCTCGCTGATCCGCTGATCGCGGTTTCAACCGACGCAGAAACAGAACTGACTGGAGGCGGGGACGCAATTCCCCGCCTTTTTTCACGCCCCCCCCAGCGCCAACCGCGCCAACCGCGCCAAATAGGTCTAAAATGCAAGCTGATAGTGATTCCTTTCACTTGCATAGAAGGCTGGCTGGTCATGGCGTTGAAAGTCGAATTGAAGCCCGGCGAACGATTCATTCTGGGCGACAGTGTCATCACCAATGACGACCAGCGCACGCGCCTGTTCATCGAGGGCTCCTCGCCCATCCTGCGTGAAAAGGACATCCTGCGCATCGAGGATGCCGACACGCCCTGCAAGAAAATCTATCTGCTGGTGCAGATGATGTATCTGGCCACCGATCCCAGCCGACACCACGCCACATATTTCGAGTTCATGAAAGACGTGCTCAAGGCCGCGCCCAGCACGGCCCCCTATCTGGACGCCATCAACAGTAAAATTTTAACCGGCGAAATGTATAAAGCTCTGAAGGATGCTCGCAAGTTGATCGAGCACGAAGCGGAGCTGATCGGTAATGTCAAAGGCGCATGAGGCTTACACAAACTCTTCCCGCATGGTCATTGCCGACCCGCGCGAGTTTGAGGCGACCCTGTTACTGAAGGCTGCAACGAAACTTCAGCAACTGCGCGACCAGGGCGACAATGTCCGCGTCAGGGATAGCGAACCTGTCCTCGTTTATAATCGCAAGATCTGGACGGTCTTTGCGGCCTCCGCTGCCGAGGACGAACATCCCCTCCCCAAGCCGATCAAACAGAATATCGCGACCCTCGCCGTCTTCATCTTCAAGCAGACCGCGACCTACCAGTCGACCGGCGAAGCCCGCCTCCTCGATACGCTGATCACCATCAATCGCGAAATCGCGGCTGGCCTCTTCCAGAAGGCCGCCTGAAAATATTCCCATCCTGTCATCCCGACCTGTTCCGGGGCCAACTCATTGTCATGCCCGGACTTGATCCGGGCATCCAGGGACGAGCGCATTGTGGGTATCGTTCTGGATTGCCGGGTCAAGCCCGGCAATGACCTGGTTGATTGTCAGCCTGACCGGCAAACGCGAAATGCCCCGCTTCCGCCGGGGCCCTGTCTTCCCATCCTGTCATCCCGGGATTTATTCCCGGGATCCAGGCAGACCCTCAGTCGGCCCAATGCCCGAGGGGTCCCGGCAACAAGTGCCGGGACGACAGCGGAATGATCCTGCACGTCATGCCCCGCTTCCGCCGGGGCCCTGTCTTCCCATTCTGTCATCCCGACCTGTTCCGGGGCCAACTCATTGTCATGCCCGGACTTGATCCGGGCATCCAGGGACGAGCGCATTGTGGGTATCGTTCTGGATTGCCGGGTCAAGCCCGGCAATGACCTGGTTGATTGTCAGCCTGACCGGCAAACGCGAAATGCCCCGCTTCCGCCGGGGCCCTGTCTTCCCATTCTGTCATCCCGGGATTTATTCCCGGGATCCAGGCAGACCCTCAGTCGGCCCAATGCCCGAGGGGTCCCGGCAACAAGTGCCGGGACGACAGCGGAATGATCCTGCACGTCATGCCCCGCTTCAGGCGGGGCATCCACGACTTCAATGCGAAATGGTGCGACCTTACAGGTAATTCACAAGGTTCAGCTTCGACACCATCGATGTCACTGAATAGCTTGCCTCAAGCTGTGTCTGGAGCGTCGTGATCTTGACGCTGACTTCATAAGGGTCGGCACTCTGTGTTTCATCGAGCAGGCCCTGCGCCATCGACTTCAGATTGTCCTGACGTGTCTTGGTCTGCTCAATCAGGCTCGACTTCAGACCAAGATCCGTGACGATATCCTGAACCGACTGCTCGTTCTTGAAGCTCAATTTGTCGGATACACGCGTCTGCAACGCCTTGTAGGAGGCCGAGGCATTCACATCCGATGACGAATATTCAACCGCCGAAAGCAGCGCCGCCGATTTGATCGTATCGCGCAGCGCGGCCTGGTCGGCACGCGCCCCATAGGCCACCTGCTGACCATCGCCCACCTGGGCCACGATATTATTGCCCGGCGTGCCGCTGCTGTCGCCCTGATACCAGATGACCGTGTTCTGCGGCGTGCCCGCGACAAGGCCGTTACCCGTGCCATCAACACGCAAGGGAGGGTTATTGTCGAAAAACTCATTCGCCGCCTGCACGGATGAAGCCGCGCGCAGCGTTGTCTGCGCTTCGGTTTTCAACGCGCCATCCAGTGCCGACTGGAAATTGGCGGCCGTCGAGGCGGCATCATTGCCAATCGTGAATTCGCCTTCGCCCGCAGGCGTTGCCGTCGTTGCCTTCAGAGAAACCGTCGTCGTTGTACCATCGGGCAAGGTCATGTCGAAGGAAAGGCTCTCGCCGGGGTTTGGCAAGGTCGCGCCAAAATCAACGCCAACCGAAGCCGGCGCGCCTGTCGGTCCCGTCACGGTTGCACCCGTCAGGCTGGAATTGACTGCCGCGAACTTGAACCCGAAGGCCGAGCCATCTTCGCCAAGCGTGACATTGCCCGCACCCGTCGATGAAAAGACGAGCCGTCCCAATCCATCTGAACCCATATCGGCAGCCCTGCGCTCGTCGATCACCTGCTTCAGGCCCGCATGTGTCGTGTCGCCGTTGAGCATCAGATCAGGCAGCACAACAGGCGTTGTCTGCGTATCGCGACCGCCAAAAAGCTGACGATCCTCAACACTCAGATTCATCAGCGATACAAGTTCGTCAAGATTCATCGCCGCGCCGGTCTGCTGCGCCGTCTGCGAACCATTAACGAGATCAAAATCCGCCGTCAGCCCATCCGTCTGCATGCCGCGCGCAATATCGTTCACACGTGTCAGCGTGTCCGACATCGTCTTGATACGCAGCTGTGTCGTGGCAATGGTCTTGGCATAGCTGTCATAGGCGCTCACCTGCCCTTTGAGCGAGAGCACCAGATTGCGGTCAGTCCCTAGCCCGGCATAGCTGTCGCTCTTCAGGCCCGTCGTCAGTTGGCGGTTCAGATCCGCCATCTGCGACTGCATGCTGGCAATGTCATTGCGGCGGTTCAGAGCCTGAGCAAGTGTGGATGTGACCTGCATGATTTACCTTCCGATACTCATAAGGACGTCGAAGAGATCTTTGATTGTCGACATGACCCTGGCATTGGCGGCGTATGCATTCTGCAACACCAGGAGATTTGACAATTCATCATCCACATTGACGCCGCTCTCGCCATTGAAGCGATCCTGCAAGGCGCTCACAACCGTGGCCTGAGACGATGCGTTGCTGGCAGCATCAGCCGCCTGCGATGACTGGAACGAGACAATTCGACGGGCAAAGGCGTCAATGGAACCTGTATAAGGCGTGTTCTTGCTGCCGATGCCGGTCGATGCCGCATAGGTCTGGCTGTCTGTGGTCAGGCGCTTGTTCATTTCCAGAATGCGCGAATTGTCGCCCATCAGCGTGTCGGACCCATAGGTCACAAGCCGCGTGTCATCAGCGATAATGCCCGCATTCACCTGAATGCGCGAGGCAAAGCCGACCTTCTGGTTTGTCGCGCCGATCGCGCCTGAATAGGTTGTCTGCGAGTTGCCGTCGACAAACAGCGCCAGCCCCATGCCCGTCCCGGGGCCATCGCTATAGGTGTCGGCATTCATCACCATGCTGGCCGACGCCGAATTGATCGTGGTCGAACCCAGCCCGTCATCCATGATGCTGAGCGTGTTGCCGCTCGCACTCACATTCACCGACGAGGGCAAGGCCGCGCTCAGCGCTGTCGCAATGTCAGATGCCGTTGTCGTCGGCCCGACATAAACGCCGATCACCTGATCGCCAGCCTGCGCCGTGGCATCGCCCGAAAGCGGCAGCACGGAGGCATCACTCACCGGCACCATGGTCACGTTATGCGTGCCCGTGCCGTCAGTATAGGTGAACTGCATCGTGGTGCCCGTGGCACCCGTTGTATTGCCCGAAATGAACGAGCCGACATCGACATCAAAACCGGCTGCCGGACCCGATGCTGTGGCCGTGCCGGGCACGGTTTCGCTCGACAGCGCCAGCGCCAACTGGCTTGCCAGTTCGTCAAGCTGCGCCTGCGCTTCGGGCAGCACATTGTCGCGCATGTTCAGATTGCCAGCGATCGTGCCATTGCGGAAAGCACCCGCCGCAATCAGATCGGTGCTTGACGATCCGTTTTGCAGGGTAATCGTACCGACACCGCGCTTGGTCGGATCCGTACTATAGATCGCGCCCGCATCAATCGAGGTGCGTTCGTCAAACTTGAGTTGGACCGGCGTGCGGTCGAGCAGAAGCTGCCCACCCGTTGTGAAAATCGTCACCGACCCGTCATGGCGGTCAACAACCTTCACATCCATGATCCTGGCGAGCTGGTCGATCTGCATGTCGCGCTTGTCTTGCAGATCGGCAACCGAAACATTGCCTGCCTGACGCAGCGCGATTTCATTGTTGAGATCGGCAATGCTGGCCAGCAGATCATTGGCGGCGTCCACATCCGCCGCGATATTGCGTTCGGCTTCCAGACGCATCGACTGGATATTGTCCGACATGTCATTGAGCTGGGCGGCCGTGTTGGTCGCATCGTTCAGCAGCGACTGGCGCGCCGCAGCGTCTTCGGGATTGTTGGCCAGTTCCTGAAGGCGTGCCGAGAGGCTGGCAATCGAGGAGGAAATCGACGAGTCTGAATCGGGCGAGCCAAACATGCCGTCGATACGCGTTGTCATCCCCGCCACGATGTCTTGATAGGCGCCCTTGGCGCTTTCGCTGCGCAGTTGCTGCTGCAAGTAGCTGTCGACCTGACGTTGCGCCGCCTGACGCCGCACGCCAATCCCCTCGCCACCGGCAAGGGCATTCTCTTGCGGCAACACCTTGCGGGTATAGCCGGGCGTTGATGCATTGGCGATGTTGCGCGACACGACATCAATCGCGGCCTGCGTCGTGTTCAAGCCACTCAATGATGCGCCAAGTGCAGATGAAAGCGTCATGGAACTCAGTCCTGCTGGACGGGATTAAACGGGCAAGGGGGTGACGGGCCGGACGCTCATTCGCACGTCAGGCGCATCCTTAGCGTTTCATGTTCAGCGTTTGCTGGATCAGGTCGTCAATCGCCGTGATCATGCGCGTGCCCGCCGAATAGGCCTGCTGCGTGATGATGAGCTTGGAAAACTCGTCAGCAATATCGACATTGGAGGCTTCATCCGCCGAAGCGATGATCTGGCCCGTGCCGCCAAGGATCGGTTCGCCCGATTCCTGCGTCGCGGCGAAAGCTGTGCCGTCCACTTTTTCGAGCTTGTCGGTGGCGTTGAACTTCGCCAGCGTCACTTCCGCCAGGTCAACCGTGCGGCCATTGGTGTAAGTGCCGGTCACGCGCCCCTTGTCCGAAACAGAAACGCTCACCAGTTGACCGGAGGGATAGCCATTCTGGTCGATATTCGAAACAGCGGCGCTGCCATTTGGATCTTCGAACTGTGTGATGTTGGACGCACCATGGTCAAGCGTCACGTCACCCAACGACACGCCATCAATCGTCATGCCGGTGATGGTGGCAGTATCGACGGCCGGTGAAAGCCGGCCCGCCGCATCAAACACATAATCTGTGCCTGTTGCCGTCCAGATTGCGTCATTCGCCGTGTCATTGCTCTTGTAATAGAGCGTCCACTCGTCAGCCGTGCCGCCTGTGCCGCCATCGCCTGCCGTGTTTTCAACCTTGGCCCAGCGGAACTGCACATTGACCGGTGCGCCAAGCGCGTCATAGCCGGTCACAGCGCCACCTGAAATCGTGCGATCAAGGAAGCCATCTTCATTGGCCGCTGTGATCGTGTCGAGATCGGTCTGACCCGTCATCGAGGCAAGCGTCAGCAATTCGCTGCCCGCCACACCCGTATCGGCATTTGTTGTCTGCGGGAAAGCCGGCAGATTGGTTTTGTAGGTGATGGTGCTTGTCGTCTTGGCGGCGAGGAAACCCTGATTGATCTGGATGCGCGAGGGCGAGTCACCAATCGGGTTGCCGGTTGTCGGATCAACGCTGAGGCCCTGGAGCGAGTAGCCCGCGCCATTGGTCAGATAACCAAACTTGTCCATCGCGAAATCGCCGCGACGCGTATAGTAGTTCACATTGTCATAGACAGGATTGCCGTCAATCGACGCCACCTGCTTCGACACGATGAAAAATCCTTCGCCATTGATCGCCATATGTGTCGGCACCGACGAATTGTCGATCGACCCCTGCACCGAGTTCGTATAGGTCGGTGTGGCGAGAACGGCGCCGGGCAAATGGTTGCGGCTTGTCGAGGCTGTCACGATATCCTGGAATGCCGTATCCGTGCGCTTGAACCCGATGGTCTGCGAGTTCGCGATATTGTCCGAGATATTGCCAAGCGCACTCGACTGGGCGCGAATGCCTGTCGTGGCTGTGCTCATCGTTCCGAAGAAACTCATGACTTGTCTCCATGCGTGGTGCCCGCGTCAAATGGCGGGACAATGCCTTGCGCCCTAAGGAGCAAGGAGCGGGCCATGATAAAAACATAGCAATTTCAATGTGTTAACTTGTGGAAACCATCTTTTCGCCGGGTACCAACTGCCCCGCCCCGGCAAAATCTGCCGCCCGCCCGGGTCATTTTGTCCGCCAGTGTCCGCCAGTGCCCGCCAGAAATGGCCCGCCGCCCCCCAGAACTGAAGAGGCCTTTATCTTGAACCCCTTGGAGGGAAGCCCTAGTTTGCGTGTTAACACCTATTGTCATGAAGGCGGCGGTCAGACCGTCGACTGGGGAGGATTGCTTTGACGAAGTTCACAGGTACCGACAACTACATCGCCACCGACGACCTGCGCGTCGCGGTCAATGCCGCCATCACGCTTCAGCGCCCCCTGCTCATCAAGGGCGAGCCGGGCACCGGCAAAACGGTTCTCGCCGAAGAAGTCGCCAAGGCGCTCGAGGCCGAACTTATCACCTGGCACATCAAATCCACGACCAAGGCGCATCAGGGTCTTTATGAATATGACGCCGTCTCGCGCCTGCGCGACAGCCAGCTCGGCGACGAGCGCGTCCATGACATCCGCAATTACATCACCAAGGGCAAGCTCTGGGAGGCCTTCGTCCGCGAGAAGCGCCCCGTCCTGCTGATCGACGAAATCGACAAGGCCGACATCGAGTTCCCGAACGACCTGTTGCAGGAACTCGACCGCATGGAGTTCTATGTCTACGAGACCAATGAGACGATCAAGGCGGAAATCCGCCCCATCGTCATCATCACCTCGAACAACGAAAAGGAATTGCCCGACGCCTTCCTGCGCCGCTGCTTCTTCCACTACATCAAGTTCCCCGATGAAGACGTGATGCGCGCGATCATCGACGTGCATTTCCCCGGCCTGAAAAGCAAGCTCGTCGGCGAAGCATTGAAGATTTTCTATGAAATCCGCGACGTGCCCGGCCTCAAGAAAAAGCCCTCCACATCGGAACTTCTCGATTGGCTGAAGCTGCTGCTCTCGGAAGATATTTCGCCCGAAACCCTGCGCGAAAAAGATCCGACAAAGCTCATCCCGCCGCTGCATGGCGCGCTCCTGAAAAACGAGCAGGACGTGCATCTGTTTGAGCGTCTGGCCTTCCTTGCGCGCCGCGAACGGAACTAGATTGAACTGTCATTGCCGGGCCCTTTCCCGACTGAAGGGACCCGGCAATCCGGAAGCCGCAGCCTCTGGGCAAGTGGCCCTGGATGCCCGGACTTGATCCGGGCGTGACAATCGTAGAGCGAATGCTGGCTCCATAGATAAGGCAACACCATGTTCGTCCATTTCTTCCACGAGCTGAAAAAAGCCAATGTGCCGGTTTCCCTGCGTGAATATCTCACGCTGCTCGAAGCCATGGATTCCGATGTGATCGAGAGCCGGGTCGAGGATTTCTATTTCCTCTCCCGCGCCTCGCTCATCAAGGACGAGCGCAATCTCGACAAGTTCGATCGCGTCTTCTCCCATGTCTTCAAGGGCCTCGACATGGTCAGCGACGAGCAGACCATCGACCTGCCCGAGGAATGGCTGCGCGCGCTGACCGAAAAATTCCTGACCGAAGAGGAAAAGGCGCAGATCGAGTCGCTGGGCGGCTGGGAAAAAATCATGGAGACGCTGAAAAAGCGCCTCGAAGAACAGAAAAAGCGCCATGAAGGCGGCAACAAGATGATCGGCACGGCCGGCACCTCGCCTTTTGGCGCTGAGGGCTATAACCCGGAAGGCGTGCGCATCGGCCAGAAGGAAGGCCGCCACGGCAGGGCCGTCAAGGTCTGGGACAAGCGTGAATACAAGAACCTCGACGACAGCGTCGAACTTGGCACCCGCAACATCAAGGTTGCGCTCCGCCGCCTGCGCAAATTTGCCCGCGAAGGCCAGCCGACCGAACTTGATCTCGACGGGACGATCCGCTCGACCGCGCATCAGGGCTATCTCGACATCAAGATGGTGGCCGAGCGCCGCAACAAGATCAACGTGCTGATCTTTTTCGATATCGGTGGCTCGATGGACAGCCATATCAAACTTTGCGAGGAGCTGTTCTCGGCGGCGCGCACCGAATTCAAGAACATGGAATATTTCTACTTCCACAATTGCCTCTATGAAGGCGTGTGGAAGGACAATCACCGCCGTCATAACGAGAAGATGAGCACCTGGGATGTGCTCCATAAGTACCCCTCCGACTACAAGGTGATCTTTGTCGGCGACGCCACCATGAGCAATTACGAAATCACCTATGCGGGCGGCTCGGTCGAGCACTGGAACGAAGAGGCCGGCGCCGTCTGGCTCGACCGCGTCACCCGGATTTACGAAAATGTCGTCTGGCTCAACCCCATCGCCGAACGTCATTGGCAGCACACGCCCTCGGCCCAGATAATCAAGCAGATCTTCGGCGAGCGCATGTATCCGCTGACACTCGAAGGCCTCGACAAGGCCATGCGCGAATTGTCGCGCTAACACCGCCACGCGTCATCCCTCGCCTGCGGGTCCTGGCTCGCATCATCAAAAGTCGTGGATGACCCGCCTGAAGCGGGTCATGACGATTTCTTGATGCCGTCATGGCCCGGCTTGTCCGGGCCCTCCCCGTCTTCCAATCCCGTCATGGCCCGACTTGTCCGGGCCCTCCCCGTCTTCCAATCCCGTCATGGCCCGGCTTGTCCGGGCCCTCCCCGTCTTCCAATCCCGTCATGGCCCGGCTTGTCCGGGCCCTCCCCGTCTTCCAATCCCGTCATGGCCCGGCTTGTCCGGGCCCTCCCCGTCTTCCAATCCCGTCATGGCCCGACTTGTCCGGGCCATCCACGTCTGAAACACTCGTCATCCCGGACTTGACCCGGCAAGGACAACTCGCCAAAAGCCTGCCCTGATTTCGCCTTCATCCGGGCTAAACTCATGTCATCGCGCGGCGTCCCCCGGCGAAAGGAGACCTCATGACCCGCTTCAGACCCGTTCTTCTCAGCCTCGCCCTCGCCGCTCCGCTGTTCCTCGCGGGCTGTGAAACCGCCGCCGACCGCGCCGCCGAACAGGCCCGGCTTGACGCCATCGACAGCAGGAACTGCACCGATCTCGGCTTCAAGCAGGGCACAGAAGCCTATGGCAACTGCATGTTGAAAATGCGCGAACTCCGCGCCACAAAAAGCAATGGCTCCAATGTCCATTACGGCGTTGGCCTCGGCGTCGGCATAGGACTTTGAACCATGCAATACATGAAAATCATGCTCCCGGCCCTCGCCCTGCTCATCCTCTCTGCCTGCGTCACGCCCGAGGAAGAAGCCGCCCAGGCCGCCGCCCAGCGTCAGCTCGATGGGGCCAAATGCACCGAACTCGGCTTCAAGAAGGACACGGAGGGTTTTTCCACCTGCCTCCTGAAACTTCAGGAAATCCGGGCGCAGGAAGAAAACACGCGAGCCCTCAATCGCGCCGCAACGCCCCCGCCTTTCTGGCCCTATGGCCGACCCGGCTACTGGTACTGAGCCGCGCCATTTCCCTCCTCGTCATTGCGGGGCGCGTCGCGACGCGGCAATCCACGCTGACTCAGAAGATGGATTGCCACGCTTTGCTCCAATGACGGGACGTCCTCACGCCCCGGCAATGCCCCAGTAATTATAGCCCGCGACGCGTGGCGTGGACGGCAGATACATCTGCTGCAAATCATCAATATGAAATCCGCCCTGCCGGATGATGTCCGGCATCCGGCGATTGAGATTGCAGCCGCCAAACAGAACCTTCCACACCGGGTTCACACGGTTCTGCCATTTCAGCACATCTGCATCAGGCGCCGCGCCATGCTCGCAGAATATGAGCTTGCCGCCGGGCTTCAACACGCGGCGCATCCCTTCCAGCGCTTTCACCGGATCAGGAATCGTGCACAACGCATAGGTCACGAGCACGCTATCAACGGATTGATCGTCGAGCGGTATCTGCTCGCCCGGCAGCCCGACAAACTCGACCGGAAACGGCAGCGCCCTGGCGCGTTCGCCGGCCATCTTCCAGGACTCCTCGGATGGATCGAGACCGATCACCTTGCTGACCTTGCCCGCATCGTAAAAAGGCAGGTTATGGCCCGTGCCAATGCCGATTTCCAGCACCACACCCGACGCCAGCGGCACCACCTTTTTGCGCTGATAGGTGATCGGCTTGGTGCCGCAGGCACAATTCACGACATGCGGCACGATATGTTTTTCGTAGAAACCCATGGCCTCGTCCTCCCTTTTGGAAGGATCATGACGCAAAAGTCCCCTTCAGCGCCACTCCGAAACACCCAAGCGGAACAGCGTATCGCCTTTGAGGGGCCCGGCATCGTTTTCATCAAGCTGGGCCTGTTCGTCATCGCGCGGCGGATAGAGCCTATCCAACCATTCCGGAGCGATTTCCACCTGACAGGCGCCGCAACCCGAAGGCAACAAACAAAAATCAGGCGACGCCGAGCTTTTTCTGAAGGCTCGTCGAGGATGTCGTGTACTGGAAGGTGAGCTTGGCGTCCGGATTGACGATGCGGAAAGCCGCCTGCGCCATCAGCGCGGCTTCGTGGAAGCCGGACAAGATGAGCTTCAGCTTGCCGGGATAGGTGTTGATATCGCCAATCGCGAAAATGCCCGGCACGCTTGTCTCGAACTTTTCCGTATCAACGGCAATCAGGTTCTCATGCAGATTGATGCCCCAGTCGGCAATCGGACCGAGCTTCATCGTCAGGCCGAAGAACGGCAGCAGCGTGTCGCAGTCGATCTCATAATCGACGCCGTCATTGCCCTTCGCGCTCACGCCGGTGAGCTGGCCATTGTCGCCATGCAGCTTCGTGATCTGGCCGAGATGAAACTGCATCTTCTTCTCTTCGACCAGCGAATGCATCTTGTTGACGCTATCGGGTGCGGCGCGGAACCCGTCGCGGCGATGGATGAGCTGCATGGAAGCGGCGAGCGGCTGAAGATTGATCGTCCAGTCGAGCGCCGAGTCGCCGCCGCCCGAAATCAGAACCTTCTTGCCACGGAAGGTTTCCATCTTCTTGACCGAATAGAAAACCGACTTGCCTTCATAGGCTTCGATGCCGGGAATGGGCGGCTTCTTGGGCTGGAAGCTGCCACCACCGGCCGCAATCACCACCACCTTGGCGTCAAACACAAGACCGCCATCGGTTTTCACCTGCCAGCGCCCATCGGGCAGCTTTGTCAGGCTTTCCACCATTTCGTTGAAATGAAATTGCGGGCCGAAAGGCTCCGCCTGCACCATCAGACGGTCCACAAGTTCCTGTCCTGAAACCTGCGGCAGGGCCGGAATGTCATAGATCGGCTTTTCTGGATAAAGCTCGGCGCATTGCCCGCCCGGACGATCGAGAATATCGATCAGGTGGCATTTGAGATCGAGCAGCCCCAATTCGAACACGGCAAAAAGACCCGTCGGCCCGGCTCCGATAATGACCACGTCGGTGGTGATTTTTTGCTCAGTCATCGCTGCACCTGTCTCGTTCGGCCCTGTCTCGTTCGGCTTGGCCGTGTTGTCGTGTGCCGGAAAGTCCCGTCCGGCACAGGGGTATTACTACCATATAAATATGTGGTTTAACCTATTTCACAATTGGAGATGCTTATATAGGGCGGCCACCCCGCGACGCAAAGCAAAAAAATATTCCAATAGGTAAATAAAATCGCCGCGACCTGAGCGCACAGGGTGATTTTTCGCAAGGTCGCCCTTCTTTTGCTGCAAATGCGTAAACATTCCCACTTTGCTGATATATCAAAGTGACAAAAGACCGCTCATGCCTATCTTGTGCGTCGGATCGGTTTGCGCACCGATCCGCCGGTTTCGACCAAATTCGATACGAGCCTGTTTTGAGGAAAGTCCCATGGTCAAATGCCAGACCCCCACGGTCAACTGTCAGACAATGGGCGAGGTCCGCCACGAAATTGACCGCATTGACCGTGCTTTGGTCGCGCTTCTGGCCGAGCGCCAGACCTATATCGAACAGGCTGGCCTCATCAAGGGCGAACGCGATGCCGTCATCGATCAGCCCCGCATCGAGGACGTGATCGCCAAGGTTCTCGCCGAATCGGACGCGCAGGGCCTCTCGCGTGATATCGCCGAGCCGGTCTGGCGTCTGCTCATGGATCGCTCCATCGCCCATGAGTTCGCCGTCTTCGACGCCAAGAAAAAAGCGGCGGGCTGAGGCACCGCCGCTTCGATCCGGTGCAACAAGCCCAAGGTTCAGAACTGCTTTTCCGGCAGATGAACCACCAAGCCGTCCAGCTTGTCGCTGACCTTGATCTGGCAGGACAACCGGCTGTTTTCACGCACGTCAAAGGCGAAATCGAGCATGTCTTCTTCCATGCTTTCCTTCGCGCCGACCTTTTCCAGCCATTCCGGATCCACATAGACATGGCATGTCGCGCAGGCGCAGGCGCCACCGCAATCTGCATCAATGCCGGGAACGGAGTTCTTTACAGCGCCTTCCATCACGGTGCTGCCATTCTCGGCCTCAATCGTGTGCACAGTGCCATTGCTCTCGATATATGTGATCTTTGCCATGATCTTCTTTCGGTCATAGGCGGGTCATTGCCCGATTTTTATGGTGCCTGCGGAAGTAGCATGCCCGGACCTTACCCGTCAAAGCCCAATGAAAGCCGCCCTTGCGCCTTGTTGTCGCTCCGTCATGCTCAGGCCATAGTCGCATAGTCGCGACGAAAACAGGGGCGTCAAAGCCTCGGAACAGGAGCCTGACCATGCGCCCACCGCTGAACATCCTTTTCATCACGGCCGATCAGTGGCGCGGCGAATGTCTCTCCCGGCTTGGCCACCCCATGGTCAAAACGCCCCATCTCGACGCGCTCGCGCTTGAGGGCGTCCAGTTCACCCGCCACTATGCCAATGCCGTCCCCTGCGGCCCCTCGCGCGCCTCGCTCCACACCGGCATGTATCTGCAAAACCACCGTTCCGGCACCAATGGCACGCCGCTCGATGCCCGCCACACCAATTGGGCGAGAGAAGTCACCCGCGCCGGCTATGATCCCGTCCTTTTCGGCTATACCGACACCAGTCAGGACCCGCGCGAGGAAGACCCCGAAAGCCCCTGGCTCAAAACCTATGAGGGCCCGCTGCCCGGCATCCGCCCCGTCTGCATGATGGGTACATGGCCGACGCCCTGGACCGACTGGCTCAGGACAAAAGGCCATGAGGTGCCTGACGACATCCGCTTTGCCTATGGTCATCGCGAGCCGGGCCCCGACTATGAGGAAGGCGCCCCCTCCCCCAAGCCGCTGATCTATCCGGCGCAGGATGACGACACGGCCTTTCTCGTCAATCGCCTGATGGACTATATGGCGCAATCAAAGGCCAGCGCGTCCGCTCCCTTTGTCGCCCATCTTTCGCTGCTGCGTCCCCATCCGCCCTTCGTCGCGCCCGCGCCTTACGCGTCCATGTATGATCCCATGGCCGTGCCGGGGTTCAATCGCCAGCCGACGCCAGACGCCGAAGGCAGGCAGCATCCCTGGCTCGCCCATCAGCTCTCCCGCCGCCTCTACCGCGCGCCTGCCGACGAGAAAAAGCTCCGCCGCATGAAGGCCGTTTACTATGGCCTCATGTCGCGCGTCGATGCCGAGATCGGCCGTTTGATTCACTTTCTCAAAGAGCAGGATCTGTGGGAGACGACGGCGGTCATTTTCACCTCCGACCATGGCGAGCAGATGGGCGACCATTGGCTGCTCGGCAAATGCGGCTATTTCGACGCCTCTTACCAGATCCCGCTCATCGTAAGGGACCCGCGTATGACCGGGGATAAGTCGCGCGGCAAAATAATTTCGCACTTCACCGAAAATGTCGATGTCATGCCGACCCTGCTCGACATGCTCGGCCTTGATATCCCCGTGCAATGCGATGGCGCGTCGCTGACGCCCTTCATCGCGGGCGAGGACGCACCGCGCTGGCGCACGGAAGCGCATTGGGAATATGACTTCCGCGACCCCGCCGATCCGTCAGCCGAAACCGCGCTCGATCTCACGCTGCATCAATGCACCATGAACATCATCCGCGACGAGAAATACAAATATGTCCACTTCACGAAATTGCCGCCGCTGTTTTTCGATCTGGCAAACGACCCCGGCGAAACCGTAAACCGCGCGGATGACCCGGCCTATGCATCGCGCGTGCTGGAATATGCCCAGAAAATGCTCTCCTGGCGCATGAACCATGACGAACAAACTTTGACGCATATCTCGCTGACCGATGAGGGGCCCGTCACCCGTCAGGCATCGCGGTGGTGACGCCTTTGGTAAAATGTCATCCCGGGATCTATTCCCGGGATCCATCTCTCCTTTTCCCGTCATGGCCCGGCTTGACCGGGCCACCCGCGTCTTTCTGGCTCAAGCGTATCTTTCCGCCACATCACGATCCCGAACGGTATCAAATCCATTAAAAAGGTAGATTCTCGATATTTATGATACCGTAAGGGATCATAAATTGACTTTTTCGTAAAGTCACATATTTTGTTCCCGTACAGGAGCAAAATATGTCTCGCGACACGCAGATGAAACCCATCACATCAATAGCCGCCGACCTGAAATCAACGGGCGTTAGCGCCCCCTTGCCTCGCATCCCTCAGATTTCGGTGCCACGCCTGCCTCAGATCCCGGCAACCTACTTGCTTCAAATTCGAGCTGCCATGGCTGAACAAGAAAAAACACTTCTTCCCTCTCAAACAATTCTGACGGCAATTCCAGGTCCGATACCACCAGCACATCTCAGCGCAACCGAACAACTCGGAAAAATGATCCGTGAAAAACGAAAAGCACTGAAACTGTCGCAGCAGGAATTCGCCGACATATCAGGCGTTGGCCGACGCTTTATTTCGGAACTTGAACGCGGCAAGCCGTCGCTAGAATTCGGCCTCGTCCTGCAAGTTTGTGAAGCAGCCGGAATCGAAATTCTGGCAAAACCAAAATGAGCACATCTGAAATACTGGATGTCAGGCTGGAAAGTTTTGACACACCGATAGGTCATCTGATCCGGGAGGAAAGTGACGCTTGCGTCTTTCTTTATACGGACGACTATCTCAAAAAAAACGATGCCATTCCGATCTCACTATCACTGCCCCTGCAAAGCAATGCATTCACAGACCAAAGCACCCGTGCATTCTTTGACAATCTGCTGCCGGAAAACAATCAGCTACAGGACATGATGGACCGCGAAGCCATTTCGCGTGACGATATTGTCGGTCTCCTGAAACATCTCGGTGGCGATTGTAGCGGCGCTATAAGTTGCATACCGCAGGATGCCCCGCCCATAAAAATTCCCGGCAATATCGATACGGACTATTTTGAACTCTCGACAGAGAACCTGACTGACATCATGCGCAGACTGGCGGACAAATTGCCACTGCCCGATGAAGTCAGAGACCCCTCCCCGGTGGCCGGTGTCCAGCGAAAAATAGCTCTCACGCAAATTCAACCGGATCGCTTCGGGTTCCCCAAGGACAAGCTGCGAGTACCAACGACCCATATTCTGAAAGTGCCTTCACGAGGGCGTGAACGCGAAGTGAAACAGGAAGCTGTAGCAGCCAGGCTTGCCCGAGATGTCGTTGGCCATGCCATTGCCTTTCCGGCTGAGTTTAAACGCGGCCAGGAAATTGGATTGCTGATCAAGAGATATGATCGGCATGTCAGCGCCAATGGTTCCGTCACACGACTACATCAGGAAGATTTCTGTCAGGCCCTCGGACTGCCAGCACGACTAAAATACGAGCGCCGCGGCACTCCAGATAGGCATTTTTCCGCATCAAAAATAAATGAGGTGTTGGGGCAAACAAATGCGCCCGCGCTGAACCGGCTCATTTTCCTGCGCATTGCCATATTCAATCTGGCTATCGGCAACACAGACAACCACGCCAAAAACCATGCCCTGATTTACGATCAGGGACCTACGCCGCGTCTGGCACCGCTCTACGACATGCTGCCGATTCGCCTCTCCGACGATTACACACATGAACTGTCATTCAAGATCGGAGAAGCGAAGACATTCGACGAGATAAGTCCACTTGATCTGACAAAATTTATCCAGATGTTTGGTCCCAAATCAAAATTGGCCATCAGACGTATCGTGGAAAAAGAGATTGGCCCCATGCTGCAACATCTGGATCAAACGGCGGTCGAACTAGCCAGCCTGGGTCTTAAGGATTTTGACGATCTGATCGGGCGGGAAATAGCATCGCTTGCAGATCTGCTGGACCTGAAGATAAGCATTCGAGAACGGGACTATTTCACGCCGCAAGGTGGCGGCTGGACATTGAATAGCTAAATGCCCGCAATATGCGTTGTCGCCCCATGACTGACATCGACACCCTCATCATCGGCGCGGGCGTCATCGGCCTTGCGCTCGCGCGTGAGATGGCGCGCGCCGGTCATGAGGTGATTGTGCTCGAACGCCACAGCGCCATCGGCACGGAAATCTCCGCCCGCAACAGCGAAGTCATTCACGCGGGGCTCTACTATCCGCAAGACAGCCTCAAAGCCGCGCTCTGCGTTCGCGGTCGCGCCCTGCTCTATGACTATCTCGAAACGCGCCATCTGCCGCACAAGCGCTGCGGCAAGTTTATCGTCGCGACAAGCGAGACGGAGCGCGACGAACTCGCCGCCATTGCGATCAAGGCGCGCGCCAATGGCGTCACCGACGTGACCGAGCTTTCAGCCGCACAGGCGACAGCCGCCGAACCCGCTCTCGCCTGCGTTGCCGCGCTGCATTCGCCCTCGACAGGCATCATCGATGCCCATGCCTTCATGCTGAGTCTGCAAGGCGCGATCGAGGATCATGGCGGCACGATTGCACTCAACGCCCCCGTCACGCATGTCGAAGTCATGAAGGACGGTTTTGCCGTTCATGTCGGCGGCGCGGAACCAACACGCCTCACCTGCCGACACCTCATCAATGCGGCGGGCCTCTGGGCGCCCGCGCTGGCGGCCGGCATCGACGGGCTTGATAAAGCCCATGTCCCGCAAGCCCATTTTGCCAAGGGCAATTATTTCACGCTTGCCGGACGCGCGCCCTTTTCGCGCCTCATCTATCCCGTGCCCGAAGGCGCCGGTCTTGGCGTGCACCTGACGCTCGATCTGGGCGGACAGGCCCGCTTCGGACCTGACGTTGAATGGGTGCCTGTTGAAAACGCTACGCCTGACTATCGCGTCGACCCGCGCCGTGGCGATGTTTTCTACGCCGCGATCCGTCGCTACTGGCCCGCGCTGAAAGACAACGCGCTCACGCCTGCTTATTCTGGCATTCGTCCCAAATTGCAGGGGCCGGATCAGGCCTCAGGGGATTTCATCATCGCCGGACCCGCCACCCATGGGGTTCCCGGCCTCGTCAATCTCTTCGGCATCGAAAGCCCCGGATTGACCTCATCACTGGCAATCGCGCAAGCCGTGCGTGACGCACTTGGTCAGCCCCGCGCTTAATCCGTCATCTGATCGATAAAGGCCTTGACGGCGGCAAGTGCCTTGGAAATTTCACCAAGCAGCGCCCGGCGCGTCGATGCATCGGCCCCGGCAGCGCGTTCGGCCTGTTCGGCAAGCTCCCCCACCACCCAGGCACCCAGCCCGCGCGCCGACCCTTTCAGGCTATGCGCGGTATTCTTCCATTCCGCCTCGGACTGGGCCGCTTCGAGCCGCGAGACATAGAGATCAGCCTGCGTGCGGAACATGCCGAGCAACTCGCTCTCCAGCGCGCGATTGCCCCGCGTGTAGGTCGAGAGATGCACGAGATCGATCGGACGCTCGCTCACAGGATGATCGCCAATTCCGATACCTGTCGACATATTGGCGGCATAGGCCATGCCATCACTCCCGCTAAAGCTGTCCTGACCCGAATCTCCAGACCCAAATCTCCAGACCCAGATCTTATGTCTCCTTCCGATACTGAATCGTTAAAAACACCCGCCTCCGCGCCCTCTATATGTGGCATGTTGACGGGCAGGCCTGCTTCCGACAGGCTAAAAGCCGCAAAGCCCCCTCTCGGTCATGGTCGGGAAGCCTATGAAAAACAGTGATTTGGCCTCAAAGTCGCCGCTGCGTTCGGCAGCCGACAGCGCCAACGACGCCAAAGTCTCGGCAGCCAACGAGGACAGCCCGACGGCTGGTGCGATTTATCGCCTGTTGGCGCGCCGTCCCGCCGCCGCCATTCCGCAGGCCGCTTTTTTCGCCACCATCGCCCTTTTGGGTGCGGGGGGTCTCGCGCTCTGGTCCTGGCTCGGACCGGATCGTCTCGCCAGTTTGACGCCGCTGGAAACAACGGGTCTCGCGCTCGCCATTCTTCTGCCCGTCGTGCTTGTCTGGCTCATCGCCTTCATCACCTGGCGCGGCGCCGAAATGCAGCTCATGTCGGAAGCCCTTGCCAAGGCCGCCATTCGCCTTGCCGATCCAGCCGATCATACCGCTGACGACATTACCACGCTCGCGCAGGCCGTGCGCCGCGAGGTGGATCTGATGCGTGCCGGTCTCGGCGACGCGCTGACCCAAGCGGCGGATTTGAAAGCGCTGGTCAGCCGCGAACTCGACGACATCGAACGCGGCACAGGCCGGGCCGAGTTTCGTGCCCGCGCCATGGAAGAATTGCTGACCCGCCACAAAACCAATCTTCAGGAACTCGGCACCAGCCTTGGCAGCGAAAGCGACACCATCGCGCGCGCCATCCGCATGGAAGTTGAATCGATCCGCAGCCTCACAGGCAAAGCCGAAGCCGATATTCGCCGCGCGGGCGAACGTGTCGTCGAGCAGACAACGACACTCGCCCGTGTCAGCGAAGCCGCGCGTGCCGGTGCCGACGCCACCTCTTCCACGCTCGACCGTCAGGCCTCGCGCCTCGAAGTCGTCGCCAATAATGCGCTCGCCCGTGCCGACAGCATTTCTCAGCACTACGAAAATCAGCGCCAGCAGATCGCCGAGGCCGCGGACAGGCTCGAACAGGAACACCAGCATCTGCAAGGCGTGTTTGAAGCCTATAGCCATCAGATGAACTTTGCCGATGCCGCCCTTGCCGCCCATACCGCCGAAATCGGCAAGGCGGTCAAGTCGCTCGCCGCCGGGCTTGATGACACCTTCATGTCCGTTGAAGGCAAGACCCGGGCGATGCGCGAAGCTGTGACCGCCGAAATCGCCCGCGCCGGGCGCGACGCCGAAGAAACATCGGCTGCCGTCAGCCGCTCGGCGGGTGCCGCCACGCGCGCCATTGCCGCAACCGTTGATGAATTGAAAAGCATCACGGGCACATTGAAGAGCGAAGTCGTTGAAAGCGCCACCAGCCTCATTCGGTCAAGCGCCGATGATCTGCGTCAGGCGACGAGCGACATGACAACCCATCTCTCGCAAGCAGTGGGGGCCATCTCGACCGACCTCACAAAACAGTTTGATCTCCTGCAACTCGCCACGAGCCATGCACTGACGCAGAACAACGCCGCCGCGCAGCACTTCCACGAGGCGATGCAGCGTCTCGGCACCGCCGCGCGTGAAGCCGGTGCCGCGCTGACGGAAGCGGCGGGCGAACTCGATAAGCGCATGGAGACCATGCCCCTCGAAGCCGCCCAAAGTGCGCAGGCGCTGGGCGATGTTCTGAGCGAACAGGTCAATGCCCTCGCCACGATTTCTGAAATCGTCGTGCGCCATGCCCGCAGTCTGGATCGCACCTCACCCCTGCATCAGATGCAGCGCCCCGCCGCGCCAACCCTCGCGACGCCACCTGCTTCCAGCCCGCGCATGACGCCTGATGCACCGCGCAATCGGGGTCGCCTGAGCGATCTTCTCGCAGCCGCTGATCGCAGGCCCGAACCCGTCGCCGAAAAACGCCATGACGGCGCTGATCGCGACTTTCATCGCGCCTCACTGCATGTGATTGAAACCTTGCAATCACTCGCCATTGATCTCGACCGCGCCCTTGAACAAAGCCCGCCCGCCGATCTCTGGCGGCGTTACAAGGCTGGCGAACGCAATGTCTTTGCCCGCCGCCTGTATAATCTTGCCGGTCGTGAACTTTACGATCAGGTTGCCGTCAAATATCGCAATGATAGCGAGTTCCGCGCGCATGTGGATCGTTTCATCGGCCTGTTCGAAGACCTTCTCGACACGGCCGCCGAACGTGACCGCGACAATATCCTGGTCGAGACCTATCTCTCGTCGGATACCGGCAAGGTCTATCTCATGCTCGCACAGGCAACAGGCCGCGTCGGCTGAACCCATCACCTGCCCGTCGAGGCAGCCGAAATGGACCAGGCTGTGATATCGGCAACCGTTATCCCCAACGCTTCGTTATAGGCCTCAATCACGGGCTTCATGCCACTGCCCTTTGTGGTCGCGCTGGCTTCAAAACTGCGCGCATCCACAATCGAGCGGTCGCTGGCACGCACCAGCCGGACGATCATCGCCACATCAACCACGCTCTTGCCTTCGGCATTGGGCGACGCACCAAAGCGGCGTATGTCGCCAACAAGTTCAAACTCGCTCTTGAGGACGAGGCTGCGATCATCAAGGGCAATCGCGCCGCCAGATTTATCCAACGTCTCGACCAGAAGCCCATGCACCATCTTCGGCACACTGTCCGTCCAGCGCGCCCCGGCATAATATTTCACCTCATTGGGCGTCGGCTGATAGAGAATGCGCGTGGTGTCAATGGCGGCAGGTGCTGCAAAGTCGCTCACCAGTATCGTCGGCTTCGTCGTCGCGGTTCCAGTCGGCAGGGGCTCAAGCACGGGTGCGCTCAAGACATAAAGTTCCGGCGCGGCCTCGCCCGCCACATTGACAAGCGCGCAGCCGGAAAGGCCTATCGCCAGTATCGAGAACAGCGTGAACTCTCGCAGTGGATGGCGGCTCTTCATTTTGATGCAATCCTTCGTTCTCATTTGGCTGTGACCTCAGGCACATTTTTGCCGATCAGGAAGCGGGCCGGATCGTCCTGCGCCCTGCTCGCAATCCTGTCGAGCGAGGCGACAAGCGAACGCATGTCACTGACCAGGCCCGGCAGTTCTGAGAGCCCATTGCCAAGGGCTGGACCGTTTTCGCGGGTCACAGCCTCAAGCTGCTCGGCAAGCTGACGGAAGCTTTGTGCGGCCGCGCTGGCATCAGACAGGAAAACCTTTACATCACCCTTCATCAGATGATCGGCATCGCGCGTCAGATTGTTGATATGCAGCGAGGCTTCCGAGAGATTCTTGAGAGTGATTTTCATATCGGCTGAACTTGCCGCAAGGGCGTCGGTCACTTCCTTGATGTTCGCCAGCGTGTCGTGAATGCTCTCCTGATTTTCGCTGACGAGACGCTTGATCTCGCTCATCGTGTCCTTGGCTTCTTGCACCGCTTCCGGCGCGCTATTGGCCAGTTCCTGCAATGTCGATTGTTCGGCGCGGATCGTGGCATATTCCTGCCCTTTCCCGGGCAGCAACGGTTTGGCATTGGGACTGCCGCCTGAAAGTTCGATCAGCGCCACGCCGGTCAGGCCATAGAGTTCGAGACGCGCAATCGAATCCTCCTTGACAGGTGTGCGCGAGTTGAGCTGCACAAAGGCAATGACCTTGTTGGGATCATCTTCGGCCAGAAAAAGATCGACCACCTTGCCGACGGGCAAACCATTATATTGCACGGCCCCGCTCTTGCTGAGACCGGACACGGAGCCCTTGAACACGATGTGATAATAAGTGTACTGACGGTCAAGCTGAATCTGCGCGATCCACATGGCGAAAATGAAAATCGCCAGAAGGATCGACAAAACGAAGCTGCCAATCAGCACATTATTAGATTTGATTTCCATATTCGCCTGCCCGGCTATTTGCCTTTGAAAGCCGCCCTTGCCCGCGGCCCGTGAAAATATTCGCGTATCCAGGGATGCTCGCTCAGCAGCATGTCGTCGATCGTCCCGATCAGGATAACACGTTGTTCCGCCAGCACCGCGATCCTGTCACAGACCGCATAAAGCGAGTCGAGATCATGCGTCACCATGACGACTGTCAACCCCAATGTCTTTTTGAGGTCGTTGATCAGCTCGTCAAATTCGGCCGCACCAATCGGGTCAAGTCCGGCTGTCGGCTCATCGAGAAACAGGATTTCCGGATCAAGTGCCAGGGCCCGCGCCAGACCCGCCCTTTTGCGCATGCCCCCTGAAAGCTCGGAGGGAAAGAGATCGCGGCTTTCGGGACGCAACCCGACCATCTGGATTTTGACATCCGCCAGTTCATCCATCAGCAGCTTCGGCATATGCAGATGTTCGCGATAGGCGACCTGAATATTTTCCGCCACCGTCAACGCCGAAAACAGCGCACCATCCTGAAACAATACGCCCCAGCGCTGCTCCTGACGGCGACGGGCATCATCATCAAGCTGTGTCAGATCCATGCCGAACACATTGATGCGGCCCGCATTGGGTTTGCGAATGCCAAGGATCGAGCGCAAGAGCACAGACTTGCCCGTGCCCGACCCGCCGACAATGCCGATCACTTCACCGCGCTTGACCGACAGATCAAGCCCCCGATGGATGACATGATCGCCAAAGCTGTTTTCCAGCCCTTCGACCTGAATGATGGTCTCGGCTTCCGTCATCATCCGCCCTATACGCCAATCGCTGTAAAGAACATGGCAAAGAAAGCATCCAGTATGATGACAACAAAAATGGATTGAACAACGGAGCGCGTCGTCTGCGTGCCGACAGATTCCGCACTGCCCGTCACTTCCATGCCGGCCCGGCAGCCAATCAGCGCAATCGCGATCGCCATGAAGGGCGCCTTGACGAGCCCGACACCGAATGTCCAGAAGTCCGATGCTTCCTGCAACCGGACGAGATAACTCTCCGGCGACATGTTGAGCATGGTGACCGCGACGACACCGCCACCGATCAGCCCCGTGATGTCGGCGAGAAAGGTCAACAGCGGTAGCGTGATGACAAGCGCCAGAACGCGCGGCACCACCAGCATGTCCATCGGATCAAGACCAAGCGTGCGCATGGCGTCGATTTCTTCACGCATTTTCATCGAACCGATTTCGGCGGTGAAAGCGCTGCCTGATCGACCTGCAACAATGATCGCCGTGAGCAGGATGCCTACCTCTCGCAGGAAGATGATCGCGACAAGATCGACAGTAAAGACATCTGCCCCGAATTGACGCAGTTGCACCGCGCCTTGCTGGGCAACGACAGCACCAATCAACCCTGTCAGCAGGCAGATAAGCGGCACAGCGTCTAACCCCGACCGCTCAATATGATGAATAAGCGGGATCAGTCGCAGCCGTCTCGGTTGCCAGATGAGCCGCACCAAGGCCAGGCACACCGCGCCAAAAAAATCGATGCCGCGCAGCCCTTCGCCCATGACCGCCATCAGCCCGTCGCCCGTGCGCCCGGCGATATAGATGAAGGGATTAACCCGCGCTTCAATCTCGGGTTCGGGAATGGGACAGATATCCACTTTTTCAAAAAGCGTCTTCTCGTCCTCATCCATACCCGTCAGGGTGCAGGCAACGCCATGCAGTTCGAACTCCTCCAGGGTACGGCGCAAGATCCACGCCCCAGCCGTATCGAGCCGCCCCGCACCGGTAATATCGAGCACCACTTCCCCGCTGGTCGGCATTTCGCTGACGAGCATGCGCATCCGCTGATCAATCGCCATCACCGAGCGCACGGTCCAGTCGCCATGCGCCGTCACGCGCAGCGTCCCGCCCGAACGATCAATTTCCAGCGAGGCCGGGGCATTGCCAGCCTCGGTCTGGGCCAGTGTTCTCATACGCTGCATCGAAACCAGCTTCCCGTGACAATCAGGGCCGAATCAGGCATTCACCCTCAGGTCATAACCTAGCCGCATTCTTGCGCCAGTTTGACGCATTCTTTCAAGGATGGAGCATCTTACTGTAAAGTTCCGTCATGTGATCGGGGTGCGTCGCGATCCAATCTGCCCTGTGGGCCGGAGGAATAAAAGTAATGAACAGGTTTATCAAGGGCTTGGCGGCGTTGACATTGGCCCTGTCAGTTTCAGGTCCGGCTCTGGCCGATGACTGGCAGGGTGGCGACGCCACCAAGGGTGAAAAGGTCTTCAAAAAGTGCAAGTCCTGCCACACGGTCGTCGAAGGGGGCCCGAATGGCATCGGCCCCAATCTCTGGGGTATTTTCGGCAAGGGCAGCACCCATAATCCAAGCTACACCTACTCCGCTGGCGCCAAGGCCAAAGCCGCCACAGGTCTCGTCTGGTCTGGCGAAACGCTTTTCGAATATCTCGAAAACCCCAAAGCCTTTATACCCGGCACGACCATGTCTTTCCCCGGCCTGAAGAAGCCGGAAGATCGTAAAAACCTCATCGCCTATCTTGAAATCGCGACAGGCGCCAAGAAGCCCTGATCCGTAATGGCGTCTGTCAGGCGCCCGCCATCGCCAGGGGGCTTTCAAGCCCCCTGATGCCCCAGACACCCGTTGAAACCTGCCGGCGCCCGCTGGAACAGAAGCTGCAACAGGCAGTTCAGCAGCCGTCATCATTGTCCCGTAAAAGGACGATCTGATGGCAAAGGTTCAATTTGGGGCATAGCTGAGGTGCAGCGACGCTGCCCTTGGAAGCGTAAAGACGATGAATCCGAATCCGGTGTTCCGCAGGCTTTCAGCCATTCTCCCGGGACTTGTCCTGGTCATGAGCCTTGTCGTCTCGATTTATAACCCGAGCGGCAGCGCCACGCTGTTGAGCGATCAGGTTTTTGACATCTATCAGCGCCTCCTGCCACGCACCGTCGGCGGGGCGGGCATCCAGGCCATTTATATCGACATTGATGCCGAAACCTCGCAGCGCTACGGCGCCTGGCCCTGGCCGCGCAAGCGCTTGCAGCAGCTCATCGAGGCCGTCAAGGCGCAAGGTGCCAGCGCCATACTGATCGATGCGCCTCTTGCCGAACCCGATCCGACATCCTCGCGCGAATTGCTCAAGCTCTGGCGTAATCTGCCGGGCACAGGTGACTATTCAGGTCTTGATGGTGCTTTTTCGACCCTGCCGGACCCTGATACCGTGCTCGCCAGCACGCTTGCCACCACCCCCTCTGTCGTGACCTTTGTGCCTGGTCGCCCCGCGATCGAAAATCGCAAGGCCATTACCCAAAAAGCGGCCATCAGCCAAAGCGGGGGCGATGCCCGCCATCACATTGAAAACTTCACCGACTGGCGTGCCAGCCTGCCGCTGTTTGAAACCGCAGCGCAGGGCGTGGGCGCAGGTCTTGTTGATCATCCGGCGGGCGGCATCATCCGCAGCCTCCCCACCGTCGTGTCAATGGACGGCGCACTCTATCCCTCCGCCCTGATGGAAATGCTGCGCGTCGCTCGACAGGCAAAGGGCTATAACATTGCAGTCTCAGAACCCGAAAACGGCTTTGCCCTCGAATTTGAACCGGGCATCGATGTCGTCTCGATTCTCGGCACTTCCTATGCCGTGCAGACCGAACCCGATGGCGAAATGCGTCTCTATTTCGGCGGTCCTGAAACGCGACTGACGGTTCCGGCCTGGAAATATATTGAAGGTGCCGTCGATGTTCCCTCGCTCAATGGTCGCATCGCCGTGGTTGGCATCTCGGTCAATGGCACCGAGCGTCTCCTCGCCGTGCCCAATGGCCTTCACCTCGCTTCTGGGGCGATCATTGCCAATGGCATCAACCAGATCATCGAAGGCGCTTATCTCGTGCGTCCGGGTTGGGCCGCAGCGGCGGAGCAGGTCTTCATATTCCTCGGAGGTCTGCTTGTCATTTCAGTCGTCACCAGCTTCCGCATTCGCTGGGGGGTCATCCTCGCCCTGCTCATGACGGCTGGCGCTGCTTATGGCTCATGGTGGGCTTTTGAAACCCATCGCTGGTTGATCGATCCCTCCCTGCCAGGCCTGACGCTCATTCTGGCGGCGCTCACTTGCGCCCTGATGACCAAGCTCCACACCGAAGATGAAACCCGCTTCATCGAAACCCAGTTTGCCCGTCGCCTGTCCTCTTCGGGCCTTGCCAAAGTGCGCGCCAATCCGCAGCTCATTCACGGCGAAGGTGCCTTGCGTGATGTAACCTCCGTGGCTGTGGGCTTGCGCGGCTTCAACATCATTGCCGATCGCTATCTCGAAGATCCCATGGCCTATGCCGACATTCTCAACCGCTTCTTCTCGCCCATGACCAAGATCGTGCAAGATCGCAACGGCATGGTTGATCGCACTGTCGGCGACACGCTCTACGCCGTCTGGAACGCGCCGCTTGACGTCAGCGACCACGCCTCCAAAGGCTGCGACGCGGCGCTGCGCATGGTTGAAAATCTGGAAGCCCTGAATGAGTTCCTCGAAGAAGATGCCCGCCGTCAGCATCTTTCGCATGTCCCCCTCAGCCTCTCGATTGGCATCGACAGTGGCAGCGCCATCACCGGCAATATGGGCGCGATTCAGCGTTTCGATTATGGCGTGCTGGGCGAGCCCGTCAGCTTTGCCGCCTATCTGCAACGCAATGCCCGCAATTATGGCCCGGCCATCATTGTCGGCGAAGGCACCCAGAAAATGGTCGGCGACCGCTATGCGCTGCTGGAGATTGATCTGATCTCGACGCCGCGCCATCCGGAAGGGCGTCGCGTTTATGCCCTGCTGGGCGACCCGATCATGCGTGCCAATCCGAAGTTCCGCGCCCTTCAGGAAGCCCATACCCTGATTTTCGCCGCCTATCGCGCCCAGCGCTGGGCCGAAGCGCGTGTCGCCATCGCTGAATGCCGCAAACTCAATGGCGCCATTTCGACCCTTTATGATTTTTATGATGCCCGTGTCGCCCAATATGAAGCCGCACCGCCCGGCCCATACTGGAACGGCGCCTGGTTTGCCGGACGCATTTGACACGCATGCGTCCGGGGCTTGGCGTGAGCGATGGCTCGCGTCATGATGCGGGCCCGCAGGTGATTCACCTGTCCCCCACAAGTCGTCGAAGCCGCCGCCATGCCCCGCCTTTCAGTTGAAGCGCAAACCTGGCCCATTGCGGGCCGTTTTACGATTTCGCGCGGCTCCAAAACGCAGGCCGATGTGGTTCTCGTGACATTGCGCGAGGGCGACCATGAGGGGCGTGGTGAATGCGTGCCTTATGCGCGTTACGGCGAAACCGTGAAAGATGTCGTCAGCGCATTGCGTTTCATGGAAATGCAAATTGCCGATGGCCTGACGCGCGAGGAATTGCAACGCGTGATGCCGCGTGGCGCGGCGCGCAATGCGCTGGACTGCGCCATGTGGGATCTGGAAGCCAAGCAGGCGGGCAAACCCGTTTGGGAACTGGCAGGCCTTGCCGAACCCAAACCCGTCATCACAGCCTACACACTGAGCCTTGGCGAACCCGACGCGATGGAAGAAGCCGCGCGGCAGGCCGCCGATCGCCCTCTCCTCAAGCTCAAACTCGGCGGCGGCTCAGATATTGCCCGCGTTGAAGCGGTGCGTCGCGGCGCCCCCCACGCCAGGCTCATCGTGGACGCCAATGAAGGCTGGTCGCCCGACGACGTTTTGCCATTGGCGCAAGAGCTCGCCGCGCTGGGTGTTGCCCTGATCGAACAACCCCTGCCCGCAGGAAAGGATGAAGCCCTGCGCGGCATCGATTGTCCCATTCCTCTTTGTGCGGATGAATCCACTCATGGGCTGGAGGGCATGCTGCGGCTTGTTGGCCTTTATCAATATGTGAACGTCAAGCTCGACAAGACCGGTGGCTTGACGGAAGCCCTCTGCGTCATGCGTTGCGCCAGGCGGCGCAATCTCGGCATCATGGTGGGTTGCATGGTCGCGACCTCGCTCGCCATGGCGCCAGCCGCACTCATCGCGCAGGGCGCAGAATTTGTTGACCTTGATGGACCCTTGCTGCTGGCCAGGGATCGAGACCCCGCTTTGCAGTATGAAGGCAGCCTTCTCTATCCACCGCGCCCGGAACTCTGGGGCTAGGCCTTCGTCGCTTTCGCGTGTCGTAGATATAGCCGACCACGAGAACCGCACTCAGCATCATGAGCGCGGCCAGAAGACTTGTCGCAGCGGGTGATTTGCGTCTTGCCGCGATGCAGATGTCAACAGGGGCGATCACCCTTGATCTGCGTGCGATGCATGACGCGACGTTCACGCCCGTCAAATCCGTCACGCCGATGAATGGCGCAACGATTATCCCAAATCAGGAGATCGCCGACGCGCCATTGATGCGTCCAGGAAAAATCCGGCTTGGTGCAATGCGCCCACAGCCTGTCGAGAAGTTTGTCACTATCTTCAAGGGAAAGCCCCATCACACAGGCATTCAGGCGACGACCGAGATAAAGCGCCTTGCCGCCCGTGACCGGATGCGTTCGCACCATCGGATGCTTGGCGCCCGGCGCCGCCCGCACATCAAGAACAGCGCTTGCGCCTGCACGCAATTCGCCAACACTTGTCGTGCTTGAATCGTGATTGACGACAAGACCCTCAATGTCGCGCCTGAGATCATCCGGCAGCGTTTCATAGGCGCGATACATATTGGCAAAACTTGTGTCGCCACCTGTTCGCGGGATTTCCAGCGAATGCAACACGCTCGCCATGGGCGGCTCATCGACATAGGACATGTCGGTGTGCCATTCGGCTTCCTTGTCGCCGAGTGCGCCGATCGGGCGCCCGCCTTCAATGACATTGGAGATGATCCAGATTTCAGGCCGCGATTTTTCCTGCGACCCGGCATAGTCCGTTGCACTGGCTGGTGCGATATCAAGCGTGCCGAAGCGACTGGAAAATGAAATCAGCGCGTCATCATTGAGATTCTGATCGCGAAACAGAAGCACGAGATGATCCGACCATGCCTGCTTGATGGCTTCAAGATCATTTGCACTCAATGGCCCGGACAGATCAACGCCTTGGACCTCAGCACCCAGCGCCGCCCCGGTAGGGATCACCTTGACCGTCATTTCCCGTTTTCTCCCCAATCAGCGCGCCGCCATTCCAGCGTGTCGCGATGACGAACGTGCCGACAAGTGCTGCGAGCGAAACCACGACCGACAGCAAGAAGGCCTTCTCGTGATAGTGAACATATAGGGGGCCAGCCATGAGCGTCACAACCCCCATGGCAAGCCCGGCCGAGAGCGAGGCATAAAGGCTTTGCGCTGTTGCCCCCAGCGAACGCGGCGCGGCATGGGCGACAAAATGAATGGCGGCAAGATGCGCCGCGCCAAAACTGGCCGCATGGAGAAGCTGCAACAAAATCACACCCCAAAGCGGTGGATTGGCTGCCATGGCACCCCAGCGAATGATTGCGCCCACAGCGGCAATAATCATCAGCCGTGATGCGCCGACCCGCGCAATCACGCCTTTCGAGAGCGCGAAAAGCACGATCTCGGCAATCACGCCCAAGGCCCACAAGCCGCCGATCAATGTCTCGCTATAGCCAAGCCTTTGCCAGTTCAGCGTGCCGAAGGCGTAGTATACGGCGTGGCTGGACTGGATCAGGCTCGCCGACATCACACCCGTCAGGAACAGCGGGTGACGCACCATCTGCCACATGGCGGCGATCTGCACCCCGCGCGATCCCTTGTGTCCCGGCTCGGCAAGATCGGGCGTCAACAGATATGCGCCGCTGACATTGATGGCAATGGCGCCGACCAGACCAAATCCGATAATGGCGGATGGCTGCCATTCCAGAAGCCAGCCCATGCCCGAACTCGCCACGATGAAAGTGACCGAACACCAGAGCCGCACCCGCCCATAATTCAGGCCCTGATCGATGGCGGCCCGCATGGTCATGGTTTCGGTCAGGGGTCCGATTGCCGGGTAGAACGTCATGAGCAGAGCGCTCATCAGAAAGATGGGCCAGAAGCTCGTCATGAAACCGAGCACCACGACGCATGCCAGCGAGATCCAGCCCAGCGCAATGACAACGCGCCGTCTGTCGCCCAAGCGATCAGCGATGAAGGCGATGGCCGGCGCGGAGACGATGCGCAAAAAGCTCATCGCCGCAATCACGAGCGATATCTCTTCGGCACCCAGTCCGTTTCCCTTGAGCCAGACGGGATAAAACGGCACCTGAATGCCGCCGAAAATACACATCGAGGCATAAAAAAGGGAAAGGCGTAGGGTGAGCGACATGATGGTTCTGCGACCGGTTTGGCTCAGTGATACGCCATCCCGATGCCAGAACGAAGCAGATTATGATGCCGGGCCTTGGCCCGGCATGGCGAGCCTGCAGCGCTGCGCACTGGCCGAAAGCAGCGCCACAATGCGGCTCTCCAGCTCCCTGGCCCCGCGTTGTGCCTTGCTTTCTTCCACATGCTCATGCCACTCGATCACGGCATGCCGAGCGATTGCAGGAAACGCTCGATAGCGTCTGTATAGCTGCCGTTTTCACCCAGCTTCACATTGATTTCACGATGCGTCAGGTCAACAGGCAGCATCTCGATGCGAGTCTTGAAGGCCACAGCCTTGTTTCTATAGCGCGTGGCATTGAGGCAGGAGTCATCGCGCTGCGTCGAACAGACAATCAGCATGGGTGCCGTTTGATCCGCCAATACTGCATAGGGTGATGCCGCCTTCCAGAATGCCGGATCATCCTTGAACACGCGATCATAAAACCGCTGGTGCGATCCCTGCATGATGGCTTCAAGGTCTAACGCCGCGCTGTCCAGCACCACTGTGCCAAGCCACGGCGCCACGCCCTGCTCCCTGGCAATGACAGGATCGGACGCCAGCAACGCCACGAGATGGGCGCCTGCCGAATGGCCCATGATGACAATGCGCGACGCATCCCCACCCCACTCAGCCGCATGATGCTGCACATAGGCAAGAGCACGCGCCACATCGCGCGCCTGCTCCACCGGATCGGCCTTGGGCGACAGGCGATAATTGGTCGAGATGAAAATCACGCCCTTGGGCAAAAAATAATCGACCTTGTTCCGCGTCACGCCGCGAGAATCCTTGTCACCAATCAACCAGGCGCCGCCATGCACCATGAGCACGATCGGCGCCGCCCTGGCATGGGCCGGCACAAACACATCCATGCGTTGTTCCTTGTCCGCTCCATAGGCAACATCGTCGATCTCTTTGCCACCTGCGGGAAGTCCGGCCAGCACGGGCCCCGATAGAAAGGCCCCCAATGCGACCGTCATAATGCCGACAAGGATGCTTTTCATACCGGGTTTCCTCCGCCTGATTTATGGTGTCATGATCCTGAGGCTTATACGCCTGCCAGCCTGCAAACCGTCGCATGAGAAAAGCCCAGCCTCATGACATTGAAAACCTCTCGCAACCCGGAACCTTCTTCATGAAACTCTGGCTCACACTTGCCGCCATCAGCGGCTTTATCTCGGTCGCCCTCGGGGCCTTTGCTGCCCATGGTTTGCAGGGCCGCGTTGGCGAACATGAACTGGCCGTCTTTGAAAGCGCCGCCCGTTACCAGATGTATCATGCCCTTGCCCTCATTGCGGTGGCGTGGCTTGCGTCGCAAGGTGGCGGTGCGCTGGTGAGCGCATCCGGCTGGTCCTTTATTGTTGGCACCCTGCTCTTTTCCGGCTCGCTCTATTTCCTCGGACTGACCGGCAGCCGCGCGCTGGTTCTTGTCACACCCCTGGGCGGCCTTGCTTTTCTCGTCGGCTGGTTTTGTCTCGGGCTTGCCGCATGGCGACAGGCCTGACATTCAGGCGCGACCTGTTGCGCAAAGGCATCGCGAACAGGACGATACATGCTGGACAGAAGCGCCGAAAACTGACGAACTCTGCCTGAACCGGGCGGGGACCGGACGAGACACAGTGTCGTTCCCTCGTCACGATATTGACCGATGATCGCCGGGGGGCGCAAGGCATGGAACTGGTCAATCACATATGGCGCGAGCCAGTGTTTTTGCTTGTCTGGGCAAGCCTTGTCCTGCTGGTCAATCTGGCATCAGTTGGTTTTGTCCGGCGCCATGCAGAAGCCCGATTCATTCTGGCTGCCGTCCCGGCCACATTCGCCCTCGCCTGGTGGCTTTTCACCCATTACGGCTGCGAGCGCTTTCTGCCACTCAGCCATCTGATTATCTGGATGCCAGTCCTTATCATCATGATCTGGCGCAACCCTGATGTTGACTTCCAGTCACGCTACAAAATCTATCTGACGCTGGTGTTCCTGATAAATCTCGTCACCTTCGGTCTCGACGCGCTGGACCTCTATCATCACCTCGCCGGCAGCGCCGCGCTGGCCTGAGCGCCCTGCCTTGTTATACTGACAGCATGATGGATCCCGATCGCGACCGCGCCGCCCTGCTTTTTGCCAACGAAACCTTTTACAAGGCCTTCGCCGACAAGGACGTGACGTTGATGAGCGCCGTCTGGGCCGATGTTGAGCCGGTCACTTGCCTGCATCCGGGCTGGCCGCTCGTGGAGGGCCGTGAGGCTGTTTTACAGAGCTGGCACGCCATTCTGACGAGCCCCTCCAGCCCCGAAATGGAATGCCTTGGCGCGCGCGCCGGAATCCATGGCGATATCGGCCTCGTCATCTGCTATGAGCGTATCGCTACGGAATATCTGATTGCCACCAACATCTATGCCCGCAGCGGTGCAGGATGGCGGCTCATTCACCATCATTCGGGCTCGACCCCGGAGCCAGACGCACACGAAACAACCCCCCGGCACCGCATGAACTGACCAATACCGCTGACAATAGTGTCAGCTACTTGTTGCAATTCGTTTCATTGCGTATTATTTCGGCTTCAATCAGGCCCTGCCATAAACAGGGCCCTATCATTTTCTGAACGGCATAACCCGCGAAAAAACAAGAATGCGGCTGTCGCAAGTCCTGGATCGGGAAGACATGACCATCGCACCGGCTGTTGCCGAAGAAGCCTCTGCGCAACCGGCCGCTCGTCGCCAGCATAACGACATGGCCTCAATCGCGCGCGCCAGGGGCGATGCGCCGCTGCGCATCCTCATGCCGAGCTATCGCTCCAATCCGACGACTGGCGGTCAGGGCGTTTACATGCGCCATGTCTCCAAGGCGCTCGTCGAACTCGGCCATCATGTCGATGTCATCTCCGGCCCGCCTTATCCCGTGCTCGATCCGCGCGTCAAGCTCATCAAGCTGCCCTCGCTTGATCTCTATGCCAATCCCCATCCCATCATCTCGATCCGTCCCTGGATGCTGGGCTCGCCCATCGACCTTTATGAATGGTGGAGTCATTTAACGGGCGGCTTCTCCGAGCCCTATACATTCGGCGAGCGCATGGTGCGCCATGTGTGTGGCACGATTGGCGACTATGACGTCTGCCATGACAACCAGACCCTGTGCTGGGGACTGCTCAAAATGCGCGATATGGGCCTGCCCATCGTCGGCACCATCCATCACCCCATCACCATGGATCGGCGCATCGACATCGGCGCAGCAAAGACCCTGTGGCTCAAGCTCCTGAAAATGCGCTGGTACTCCTTCCTCAACATGCAGATCAAGGTGGCCCGCGAACTCGATCCTCTGATCGTCGTTTCGGAAAGCACGCGCCGCGATGTCACCCGCGACTTCGGTGTCGATCCCGCCCGCACACGCCTCGTGCTGCATGGCATTGATCACATCCAGTTCCGGCCATTGCCCCATGTGAAGCGTCGCGATGACCTGCTCGTGGCCTGCGCCAGCGCCGACGTCCCGCTCAAGGGTCTGATTTTCCTCATCCGCGCCTATGCCGAACTGTTGAAAACACGCCCCGATCTCAAGCTGCGTGTCATTGGCCGCCTGCGCGAAGGCAATACATCAGACGAACTGCGCAACCTTGGCATCATGGACAAGGTGGAGTTTGTTGGCGGCATCACGGATGACGACATCACCCATATCTACAACGAAGCAACGATTGCAATCTCGCCTTCCGTCTATGAAGGTTTCGGCTTTCCCTGTGGCGAGGCCATGTCCTGCGGCACACCCGTCATTGCAACAACGGGCGGTTCGCTGCCCGAAGTTGTGAGCGATGCGGGTCTGATCGTCCCGCATTCAAATTCCCAGGCACTGGCAGGCGCCATCGCCACGATGCTCGATGATAAGGACATGCGGGATCGTTTGGGTGCCGCGGCGCGCCAGCGCATCCTGGATAATTTCAAATGGGAACGCGCGGCCCAGCAATGCGTCGACGTGTACAGGGAGGCCATCGCCCATGCAAACAATCGATCTGAACGCGCTCGGGCTTAGAGACGGGCAACGCGCGCTCGACCTGGGCTGCGGCGCGGGTCGGCATGTGCATGCGATGTATTATCACGCGCAATGTCATGTTGTGGGTGTTGATCTTGGCTTTGAAGATGTCAAGCGCACCCGCGCCGTGTTTGAATCCTGTCCGGATATGGATCCGCACACGAAACGCGCCTACTCGCTCGGCGTCGGCAATGCGCTCAGCCTGCCCTTTGCCGATGCCACATTTGACAAGATCATCTGCTCGGAAGTCCTCGAACACATACCAGACTACAAGCAGGCCGTCGCGGAAATTGATCGCGTGCTCAAGCCCGGCGGCACGCTGGCTGTCTCAGTCCCGCGCGCCTGGCCTGAAAAAATCTGCTGGATGCTGTCGGACGATTATCACAATGAGCCCGGCGGCCATGTCCGAATTTTCCGCGAAAGCGAACTGAAGGGCGCGATTGCTGAACGCGGCCTGCACTTCTATTTCCGTCACTTTGCCCACGGCCTGCATTCGCCCTATTGGTGGCTGAAATGCGCTGTTGGCGTGAAGCGCGAAGACGTGACAGCCGTCAATCTCTACAAGCGTTTTCTCGAATGGGACATTCTGCAGGCGCCGCGACTGACGCGCTCAATGGAGCGCATTGCCGGCCCCCTCATGGGCAAAAGCGTCGTGCTCTATTTCACCAAACCATCTGCCCTTGCTGAGGCCAAAGCCGCATGACACACTTGACCTTTGGCGATCGCATTCCTGAAACGCATTTTGATGGCGCCATTGCACGCATCCTTGAATTGCAACGCGATAATGGCGCGATCCCCTGGTATGATGGCGGCGTCATTGATCCCTGGAACCACACCGAAGCGGCCATGGGCCTGACGGTGCTCGGCCAGACCGAAAATGCGCGCCGCGCCTTCGCCTATCTCGCTGATACGCAGCTCAAGGATGGTTCATGGTGGGGCCAGCTTGGCAGCGCCGTTCCCTTCGACGACGAAGAACAACGCTTCATCGGCGAAGAAAAAGACGCAGGCCATCACATTCGCGACACCAATTTTGCCGCCTATATCGCCACGGGTGTCTGGCATCATTATCTCATCACCAAGGATCGGGCATGGCTCTCCACCATGTGGCCGCATGTCGAAGCGGCCATGAGCTTCGTCCTCTCGCTGCAAAGCGAGCATGGTGAAATTCGCTGGGCGGCCAATGATCCGCATACACCAGAAGATGATGCGCTGATAACCGGCTGCTCCTCGATTTACAAAAGCCTTGAATGCGCCGTCCTCATCGCGCGCGAATTTGGCCACCCCACGCGCGACTGGTTTGCCGCCCGCGCCCGTCTCGGCACGGCCCTGCGCGACAAGCCACATCGCTTTGATCGCCAGTGGGAATCCAAAGCGCGGTACTCAATGGATTGGTACTATCCCGTTCTCGCAGGCGTCATCACGGATGACGCCGCCCGCAAGCACCTCGCCGCCAAATGGGACATCTTCGTGGCTGAGGGCAAAGGCTGCCGCTGCGTGATGGATCAGCCCTGGGTCACGGTTGCTGAATCGGCTGAACTCACCATGGCGCTGCTCGTCGCGGGCGAACGCCAAAAGGCCGAGGCCATGCTTGCCTGGCAGCATCAATGGCGTGACGAAGATGGCGCTTACTGGATGGGCTATCAATTTACCGATCAGGTGGCCTGGCCTGCCGAAAAACCGGCATGGACCGCCGCCGCTGTCATTCTGGCAACCGATGCCGTGACCGGCCACTCACCCGCCGCGCATCTCTTCGCCGCCCGTCCCATGGCAGAGGCGGCTGAATAGCCTCAGCCCAAGCGACGCAAAATCCTGAGCGACTTCACAACCTTTTCCTCGACGAAAAGATTGGAAGCGAGCGCCATCTTGTAAATCTCGAAGGGTGGCCGACCGCCATCCTTCGGATCAGGAAACACATCATGTATGGCGAGAATGCCGCCCGTCATCACGCGCGGCGCCCAATGACGATAATCCGTCAAGGCAGGTTCCATTCCGTGTCCGCCATCAATGAACACCATGGCCAGCGGCGTCGCCCATTGCCTTGACGCGACAGCCGAAGGCGCGACAATCGGCACCACCGTATCTTCAAGGCTGGCGCGGCGCATCGTCTCGCGGAAAAGCGGAAACGTGTTCAGGCGATCCGTCTGCGGATCATAAAGCGTCTCGTCATGATGCTCCCAGCCGCGCTGGTTTTCTTCCGACCCATAATGATGGTCGAGCGCATAAAGCACCGATCCGTTTTTCTGGCAGGCAACGCCAATATAAACGGTGGATTTGCCGCAATAGGAACCGATTTCCAATGCCGGTCCCTTGAGCGTTGTTTCAAGCGCCGCTTCATATAGCGCCGCGCCTTCGGCTGCATCCATGAAACCCTTGACGCTTTCAATATCGACGGGCAGTTCAATCATGGTCATGCGTCCGGATAAAACTGATTGCACAATTCGCCAAGGCCATCGATCGCAACCGAAACACGTTGCCCCGGCCTGACCCAGCCCGGTGGCGTCATGCCCGCCGCCACACCATGCGGCGTGCCGGTTGAAATCACATCCCCCGGATAGAGTGTGAAAAACTGCGACAGATAGGAAATGATCTCATCAACCGGAAACACCATATCCGCGGTCGAACCATCCTGGCGCACTTCATCATCCACCCTTGTGCGAATGCGCAGGGCTTGCGGATCGGGCACGTCGTCGGCGCTCACAAGCCATGGCCCCATGGGCGCAAACCCATCGCAGCTTTTTCCCTTGGTCATCTGACCGCCACGCTCATTTTGAAAGGCCCGCTCGGACACATCATTCATGATGAAATAGCCCGCGACATGGGAAAGTGCCTCACTGCGCGACACATATTTCGCCTGCCGCCCGATGACCAGGGCCAGCTCGCCCTCATAGTCGATCTTGATCGAGCCACGCGGGATCGGCACACCATCAAAGGGACCGTTGAGGGCACTCGTCGCTTTCATGAAAAGCAGCGGTTCGCTCGGCACATCCGACTTCATCTCAGCCGCATGATCCTTGAAGTTTTTGCCAATGCAGAGGATCTTGCCGGGACGCGCGACACAGGCGCCAAGCCGGACACCCTTTGGCACAAGCGGCAGCCTGGCCGGGTCGAGTGCCGCGATGCGCGCCAGGGCCGCAGGCGCAAGCCCCACCCCGTCAAAATCACCCGCCACGCCCGAAAGGTCTCGAACCCCGCCTGTCGCGTCCAAAAGACCGGGTTTCTCAAAGCCTTTTTCGCCAAAACGCACAAGTTTCATGATGTCCTCCGGGCTTTTCGCCATTGCTGCGCCATGGGTCGCATGACTTTGGGGAGCCAGTCAACCAAACGGCAAGGAATGATCGCCATAATCGGGGAGATTGTAACTTTAGCAGCGGACTGTACATGAGCGACGCGCCTCACAAGATCAGCGACAGCGAATATGCAGCGATTGAACAGGCCGTCATGGAAAGTCCGCGCGGTCGTCAATTCCTGGCCCGATACGCCGAACGCGCCCGCGCCGCCGATACGCAATCCGTGATCGCCGCGATTGAGCGGCTCTATCACACGGCCATCAAAACCAAGGAATCCGCCCAACTCGAACTGCTCTATCATGAATTGCAGGATATTCGCACCACGCTGCGTCAGGAGCGTCGCAAGATCATCGCGATTGATCCCAATGCCCCGCTCGCCAGAGAACAGGTTGAAATCAATCTCGAAACACTGAGTGAAAAAGTCCAGAGTGCCAGCAACGACATCTATGTTTCATGTGAAAGACTGCGCGACATCAACGAAATGCTTCGCGCGGCTGGAACGGAAGCGGATATTTGCGATGAGATCGAGACCCATGCCGCTGGCATTTATATGTCCTGCGCTTTTGTCGCGCTGACATCGGAGCAGACGGGTCACTTGATGGATGTGATGGACGAACTTGACGCCTATCTCGTCCATATGCTCGAAATCTGGGATCGTGATGAATTGCTGAACCTGCATGCGCCGATGATGGACAGCGCGACCGCCTGAGGTCAGACCCGCGTTTCGAGATTGACGCAGCCAATGTGCCATTGCGCCTCGCCATCACTCAGGCGATGCGTGAGCCGCGTCAGCGACACAGGCGCAATGTCAATGCGCAAGGCCTGCGCCACATCGAGCCCCATGGCATAGGCAATCGCCGCGCGTATCGCGCCCGCATGCGCCACGACAACCAGCGCCCGTCCGGCATAATGCGCGGTCAACCGCTCAATGCCGGCAGCAACACGGTCCGCATGGTCGGCAAAACTCTCGCCACCAGGCGGCTGCAACTCGGCCACATTTTGCCAATCAAGGTGCGAAAACTCGGCATAGACATCCTGATGCGTGCGACCCTGCCAGCGGCCCACATCCTGCTCGTTGAAATCGCTGATCGCGATGGGATCGACGCCCGCCTTCAAGGCAAGTGCGGTCTGGCGATTGCGACCGAGAGGTCCGGCCAGCCACAAGGCTTCATCGGGTATGTGGCGGGAAAGGGCTGCCGCCTGCGCCATTGGCACGGCTTCAGCCGCCACATCCAGCCGCCCGTAATAGCGGCTCTCCTGCCCCTGCACCAGGGCATGGCGTATCCAGTACCAGTCGGTGCGGGGCGATGCGTTCACAACCATCCACGGCGCTTGAAAAAATAGTAGGGCAGCACAGCCGATATCACCATCAGACATAACGCCATCGGATAGCCCAGCATCCAGTCAAGCTCCGGCATGAACTTGAAGTTCATGCCATACATGCTGGCGATGAGTGTCGGCGGCAGAAACACGACCGCCGCCACCGAGAAAATCTTGATGATGCCGTTTTGTTCGGAGCTGATGAGGCCAAGCGTTGCATCGAGCAGGAAGTTGATATTGTTGGCGAGAAAGCTCGCATGATCGGAAAGCGAGGCAACGTCACGCGAAATCGTTTTGAAGTTGCGATTGACGGATTTCGGCAATTTGTTGTCATCGGCCGGGCGCCCGAGAAAGCCGATAAGACGGGCAAGGCTGACAAGACTTTCACGCGCCTGCGAATTCAGCGAATGGCTGCGGCCAACACGGCGCAGCACGTCATCAAACCGCACCTTGCCAAAGCCCGGTTCGCGCACGAATATTTCGCGCGACATGTTGTCGAGTTCCAACTGCACCCGTTCGAGAATATCGGCCACGCGGTCGACAATTGCATCAAGCAGGCCCGCCAACACATCCTCGCCCGTGGCACAGGGCATTTGATGACGCCGCACCTTGGCCGCATAAACACGAAATGGCAGCGGCTCGGCATAGCGCAACGTCAGCAGGCGATGACCGATCAAAACGAAAGTCACTGGCACGCTTTCAGGATTGGTCGTGTCGGCACGCGTCAGCATCGTGGCCGTCATGTAAAGCGCCGTGCCTTCCTGGTAGAGGCGGCTCGACACTTCGATTTCCTGCATCTCTTCTTCGGTCGGCACATCAAGGCCGAGCGCCTCATCGACAAAGCGCTCCTCTTCCTTGGTCGGTTCCAGACAGTCGATCCAGACCGCATCATCGGGTATCGCCCCGCCCGGATCAATGATCTGCGGGTTCAACATGCCATTGTTGCGAATATAGGCCGTTATCATGGCAACTCCCCGGCGCGACGACTCATGTTGGCGCGATCATGCCTCGCCTGCCCGGTCTCGACAATCCATGAGATGTGACAAAGAGCGAATTAAGGGCAGGCTGAATGGCTTGGCAGTGAGGAACGGGGGCTTTATCTTGCAGCCACATGCGAGCAGGGGACGAATGACGATGGACGCGACAGACAGCATTTTTATTGGCGCCGGTGAGCATCCCCAGAATCTCCTGCTGAAATATGCCAATCGTCATGGCCTGATTGCGGGTGCGACCGGCACCGGCAAAACCGTCACGTTGCAGATATTGGCCGAGGGCTTTTCGCGCAGGGGCGTGCCGGTTTTCATGGCTGATGTCAAAGGCGATCTGGCTGGTATTTCGCAGCCCGGCACAGCCAATCCCAAGCTCCGTGAACGCGCCGAAAAGCTCGGCCTGGCAAACTATGCTTTCGCTCCCTCGCCCGTTGTTTTCTGGGATTTGTTGGGCGAACAGGGCCACCCCATTCGCACCACGGTATCGGAGATGGGGCCTTTGCTGCTTTCACGCCTGCTCGAACTCACCGACGCACAGGAAGGCGTCCTCTCCATCGTCTTCCAGATCGCCGACGATCAGGGCCTGATGCTTCTCGACCTGAAGGACCTCCAGTCGCTGCTGACCTTTGCCAGCGAGAATGCCGCCGAGATATCATCGAAATACGGCAATGTTGCCGCTGCCTCGGTTGGCGCCATCCAGCGCAAACTTCTCACGCTGCGCCAGCAGGGCGGCGAACATTTCTTCGGCGAGCCCGCCCTCGAACTGACCGATCTCATGCGCACCACTTGGGATGGTCGCGGTATCGTCAATATCCTTGCCGCCGACAAGCTGATGATGACGCCCCAGCTTTATGCGACATTCCTGCTCTGGCTGTTGTCGGAACTCTTTGAAGAACTGCCCGAGGTCGGCGACCCGGACAAGCCCAAACTCGTCTTCTTCTTTGATGAAGCCCATCTCCTTTTCAATGACGCGCCCAAGGCATTGGTGGACCGCGTCGAAAGCGTCGTGCGCCTTATTCGCTCCAAAGGCGTTGGCATCTATTTCGTCACGCAAAACCCGCTTGATGTGCCTGACACCGTGCTCGGCCAGCTCGGCAATCGCGTGCAACATGCGCTGCGCGCCTTCACGCCGCGCGACCAGAAAGCCGTCAGGGCGGCCGCCGAAACCTTTCGCGCCAATCCGGCCTTTGATGTCTCGCAAGTCATCACCGAACTCGCCGTGGGTGAGGCGCTGGTCTCGCCGCTTGAGGCCAAGGGCATCCCGGCAATTGTGGATCGCGCCCTGATTTGCCCGCCCGCCTCGCGGCTCGGGCCGGTCTCGCCGGAAGAACGACGCAAGACGATTGAGGCAAGCCCGGTTCTCGGTCGCTATGAAAAAACCGTCGACCGGGAGTCGGCCTACGAAAAGCTGACGGCACGAGCCACTGCCGCCTCCGAACAGGCTGAACAGGCCAAAGAAAAAGCCGCCCGCGACAAACAGGCAACCCGCCCCGGCAACAGCGCGCCCCGCGCCAGCAATCGTCAGTCCACGACGGAAGCCTTCACCAAGGCAGTGGTCCGAAGCGTCGGTTCCTCGGTCGGACGCGCGCTAATCCGCGGTATTCTGGGCTCCCTGACCAAGGGCCGCTGAGATGCCGCACCGCTTTCCCTTGACATTCCCCCGCGAAAGCCTCATCAACACGGTAATTGTTCTCGCGAGCGCGCTTTGCGCTGCCCCAAAGGGGCGCCGCCTAATCTCGGAACAATCCTTGAACTCCCTCCGATTTCCAAGCGCGTTGGAACGCGGCTAGCCCCGCGCAAAGCCCGATTTTTCAAATCGGCGCTGCACACGTTTGTATGAAAGACACCCAACGAATGACGAATAAAACCTTCGCGGATCTTGGCCTTGCCGAGCCGCTCCTGCGTGCCCTTGCCGCCAATAATTACACGATCCCGACGCCCATTCAGGCGAGCGCCATTCCCGCCGTGATCGAAGGCCGTGACCTTCTTGGTCTCGCCCAGACCGGCACAGGCAAAACAGCCGCCTTCTCGCTCCCCATCCTGCATCGCTTGGCCGCCGAGCCGCATGTGAAGCGCCTGCCCCGTTCGGTGCGCGCACTCATCCTCGCGCCCACCCGCGAACTCGCCATCCAGATCGGCGAAAGCCTCCAGACCTATGGCCAGTTCCTGCATCTGAGCCACACCGTCATTTTCGGTGGCGTCAGCCAGGCCCGCCAGGTCAAGCATCTCTCGCGCGGCGTCGATATTCTTGTCGCCACGCCCGGCCGCCTTCTCGATCTCATCGATCAGAAACATGTCTATCTCAACAACGTGACCGAGCTTGTTCTCGACGAAGCCGATCGCATGCTCGACATGGGCTTTGTGCGCGATGTGAAAAAGATTCTCGCTCTGATCCCCAAGAAGCGCCATGCCATGCTGTTCTCGGCAACGATGCCCGCTTCAATCAGTGCGCTTTCGGCTGAAATCCTGAAAGATCCACTTCGTGTTGAAGTCACACCGGAAGTCGTGACGGTAGACAAGATCGACCAGCGCGTCCTTTATGTCGACGGCAAGAAGAAGAAGGATCTGCTCGGCAAAATGCTTGAGGACGACGCCTTGTCACGTGTCATCGTTTTCACACGCACCAAGCATGGGGCCAATCGTGTCTCCGAACAGCTCGAAAAATCCGGTATCCCCTCTGATGCCATCCACGGCAACAAGTCGCAAGGCGCGCGTCAACGCGCCTTGGAAGCCTTCCGCACGGGCGACGCCCGCGTGCTCGTTGCGACAGACATTGCCGCCCGCGGCATTGATGTCACCGGCATCACGCATGTCATCAACTATGAATTGCCCAATGAACCTGAAAGCTATGTGCATCGCATCGGTCGCACTGCGCGCGCCGGGACGAGCGGCATCGCCATCTCGTTTTGCGACAGTTCCGAGCGTGGCTATCTGCGCGACATCGAACGTCTGATCAAGCGTCAGATCACGGTAGTGGATGCCTGCGGCTTTATCGGCGAAGGCGCCTTCAACCTTGGCGCAGATGTGGCAGAGCCGCGTCGTCAGGGCCGACAAGGCCGTCCTGGTGGCGGCAAGCCTGCCGGTGCCGGACAAGGCGCCAAGCGCCCTCAGGGTCAACAGGCGC
>CAVOKW010000034.1:0-119533 GCA_963696585.1 uncultured Alphaproteobacteria bacterium | reverse complement strand
TCCTCGCTTGGGTCTGCTTTTGGGTCGATGGTGGCAAGTGCCGATGGCAATGTCTTTTCCGGGGGCCGCGTCAAACCCTTTGTCAAGGGCGGCGTGCTTTCAAGTCCGATGCTGTTTCCGCTGCAAGGCGGCATGGGGCTCGCAGGCGAAGCCGGACCCGAAGCGATCATGCCGCTCGCACGCGGCAGCGACGGGCGCCTGGGAGTCGCGGCCGGCGGCGGTCAGGGCGCAACGCATATCGTTTTCAATGTGCAGGCGAGCGATGCGGCGAGTTTCATGCGTTCGCAGTCGCAAATCGCCGCCCTGCTGACGCGTCTGAGCACGCGCGGCCAGCGTAATATGTGAAGGAGTGCAGCATGGCATTTCACGAGATCCGCTTTCCGCTGGAAATCGCGCTTGGCGCGCGTGGCGGACCGGAGCGGCGCACGGAAATCGTGACGCTTGGCTCGGGTTTTGAGGAACGCAACAGCCCCTGGGCCGATAGCCGCCGTCGCTACAATGCGGGCTATGGCTTGCGCGGGCTTGATGACATCCATGCGCTGATCGCCTTTTTCGAGGCGCGGCATGGGCGTTTGCATGGTTTTCGCTGGCGAGACCGGGCCGACTGGAAATCTGTTGCGCCGGGCGCGGCGCCCTCAGCGCTCGATCAGGGGATCGGCACGGGTGATGGCGTGACGCATGATTTTCAGATGGTAAAAACCTATGTCTCCGGTGCGGCGAGCTATGTCCGCGCGATCCGCAAGCCCGTGGCGGGATCGGTGCTGATTGCCGTGGCGGGCATTGCCAAATCGGAAGGGGCGGATTTTTCGCTCGATGCGGCGAGCGGCATGGTGACATTTGCCGCGCCGCCACCGGCCGAAGCGAGCATCACGGCGGGTTTTGCCTTTGATGTGCCGGTGCGTTTTGACACGGATTATCTCGACATCAATCTCGGGGCTTTTGCGGGCGGCGCTGTGCCGGACATTCCGCTGATCGAGATCAGGGTGTGAAGACGGGGATGGCCCGAATTTATTTCCGTCATTGCCGGGGATTGTGAGCGGGGCTCTGGATGTCCGGATCAAGTCCGGGCATGACAATGAAAAGAAACAAGCGCTCACGGACGTTCGCTTGCCCTCTCCCCCGAGGGGAGAGGGCGAGACGGGCCGAAGGTCCGGCGCGGGTGAGGGGGACAGGCCCGGAAGACAGCCTCAACACCTTCATGAAAAAGTATGATCCACATGAAATCCCTCTCCCCTGACATGCAAGCCCATCTCGACACGGGCGCGACGACGCTATGCACCTGCTGGAAACTGACGCGCGCCGATGGCAGCGTGACGGGATTCACCGATCATGACCGCGATCTCGACATGGGTGGACTGACCTGCGAGGCGGCAGGCGGATTCACGGCAAGCGCCATTGAGACAACAAACGGTCTGGCAATCGACAATCTCGATCTCATGGGGGCCTTGTCGTCTGACCGTCTCGACGCGGCCGATCTGGCGGCGGGACTCTATGATGGCGCGGATATTGAAATCTGGCGCGTCAACTGGGCGGCACCCGCGATGCGCGTTTTGATGCGCAAGGGGACGCTCGGCGAAGTCTCGCGTGGACGCGGCGATTTCACCGCCGAGATCAGGGGCCTTGCCCATGCGCTCAACCAGTCGACCGGCAGGCTCTATCAGTATGGTTGCGACGCCGATCTCGGTGACACACGTTGCGGCATTGATCTTGAGAGCGCGACCTATAGCGGCGAGGCCGTGATTATCAGTGCCGATCAGGACCGCGTGCTGCATGTCTCGGGTCTGGCAACGTTTGCCAGGGGCTGGTTCACACGCGGCAAGGTCAAGGCGCTTGATGGCGCGAATGCCGGGGCCGTCATGGAGATCAAGGATCACCGGCTTGAGGCGGCGGGCAGCGTGCTTGAGCTGTGGCAGCCCCTGGCGCGGGCGATTTCGGCAGGCGATCGCTTCAGTGTGAGCGCGGGTTGCGACAAGCAATATGCGACCTGCTGCGCGCGATTTGGCAATGGACTGAATTTTCGCGGTTTCCCGCATATGCCAGGCAATGACTTTGTGCAGGCAAGGGTCGCAAGCGACGGCACCAATGATGGCGGCCAGCGGCGCTGACATGACAACACGCGATGACATCATAACGGCGGCACGCGGCTGGATCGGCACGCCCTATCGGCATCAGGCAAGCGCGAAAGGCGCAGGCTGCGATTGCCTGGGCCTCGTGCGCGGCGTCTATCGCGAGGTGGTGGGCGCGGAACCCGAAGCGCCCCCGGCCTATGCGCCGGACTGGGCCGAAGCCCGCAGTACAAGCGAGGCCATGGCGGAAGCGGCGCGGCGACACCTCATCGAACGCGCAATCACGGATGCCACACCGGGCGATGTCCTGTTGTTCCGGCTCAATCCGCAGGCTGTTGCCAAACATGCGGCGATCCTTTCAAGCCCCGGTCGCATGATCCACGCCTATAGCGGCCATGCGGTCACTGAAACATCGCTGACGCCCTGGTGGGCGCGGCGACTGGCTTTTGTTTTTTCTTTTCCTGTTGGCGATTGATCCATGGCAACCCTGGTTTTAAGTGCGGCGGGCTCGGCGCTGGGCAGCGCCCTGCTGCCCGAAGGTCTGTCGGTGCTGGGGGCGCAAATCTCCGGCGCAGCGATTGGCCAGGCGGCGGGCGCGACACTCGGCGCCTATATTGATGGCAAGCTCTTTGGTGGCGTGGCGAGCGGGCAGGGGCCGCGCCTTTCAGATTTGCAGGTGATGGCGTCGAGCGAAGGCGCACCGATACCGCGCCTTTATGGCCGCGCCCGCATTGCCGGTCAGGTCATATGGGCGACCAATTATCTCGAACATGCCCTCTCGACAAGCAGCGGCGGCAAGGGCGGCGGCAGCGTCAGCCGAACCGATTACAGCTATTCGATTTCATTCGCGCTCGGCCTTTGTGCCGGACCGATCACACGCATTGGCCGCATCTGGGCCGATGGCAACCTGCTCAATCTGAGCGGCGTGACATGGCGGCTCTATAAGGGCGATGACACGCAAAGCGCCGATCCGCTGATCGAGACGGTGGAAGGCGAAAGTCCCGCCTATCGCGGGCTTGCCTATATCGTGTTTGAAAATCTGAATGTCGCAGATTTCGGCAATCGCCTGCCGCAGCTCACCGTTGAGGTGTTTCGCTCACTGAGCGATGTCGAAGCGCGCGTCAAGGCCGTGACGATCATTCCCGGCGCGGGCGAGTTTGTCTATGACACGGTGCTGGAGCGCGACTATCTGAGCGAGACGGCAAGCCGCAGCCTCAACATGCATAATGGCGAAGGCGTGGCGGACTTCACGCTGGCGCTCGATCAACTGGCGGCGACGTGCCCGAATGTCGCGGCGGCCTCCCTGGTCGTTGCGTGGTTTGGCGACGATCTGCGCAGCGAATATTGCACGCTCACGCCGCGCGTCGAGATCGCGCACAAATATACCGGACCCGGCACATGGTCGGTGGCGGGACTGTCGCGCGCTGCCGCACCGCTCGTTTCAACGATTGAGGGCCGCCCGGCCTATGGCGGTACGCCCTCGGATGCAAGCGTCATCGCCGCGCTGACCGATTTGAAGGCGCGCGGCCTGACATGCGTTTTCTATCCCTTCATCCTGATGGATGTGCCGCCCGAGAACGCCCGCAGCGACCCCTGGACGGGCGCGCCATCGCAACCGGCCTTTCCCTGGCGCGGGCGCATCAAGGGAAGCGACGCTGGCATCGCCGCCTTTTTCGGCACGGCGAGCGCCAGCGACTTTACGGTGAGTGGCACGAGCATCAGTTATGGCGGACCGAATGAATGGTCCTATCGCCGCATGGTGCTGCATAATGCCTGTCTCTGCGTCGCGGCAGGCGGGGTCGATGCCTTTCTCATCGGCTCGGAACTGCGCGGCTTGACGCAATTCCGCAATGGCGCGGGCCATTATCCTGCCGTCGCCGCCTTGCGTGATCTCGCCGCTGAAGTGCGCGCGCTGCTCGGCGCGACCACAAAAATATCCTATGCCGCCGACTGGTCGGAATATGGCAGCCATCAACCCGATGAGGGGTCAGGCGACCTGTGTTTTCCGCTCGACCCGCTCTGGGCGGATGCGAATATCGATTTTGTCGGCATCGACAATTATCTGCCGGTGAGTGACTGGCGCGAGGGCGCGGCGCATCTTGATGCACTGGCGGGCACACGCAGCATCTATGATGTGGACTATCTGCGCGCAGGGATTGCAGGCGGCGAATATGCCGACTGGTATTATGCAAGCGATGCCGACCGCGCCGCGCAAATCCGCACGCCCATCACGGATGCGGCTTATGACAAGCCATGGGTCTATGCCGCCAAGGATATAAAGGGCTGGTGGAGCCATGCGCATTATGAGCGCGACGGCGGCATTGAGCGGGTGACGCCTACCGGCTGGGTGCCGCAGGGTAAGCCGCTATGGCTGACCGAGATCGGCTGCCCGGCCATCGACAAGGGGACGAACGCGCCCCATCTCTTTGTCGATCCGAAATCCACCGAGAGCGCCGTGCCGCCTTTTTCAGCCGGCACGCGGGATGATTTTCTCCAGCGCATGTTCATTGACGCACAGACAAGCCATTGGGACCCGGCGGTCGATGGCTTTGAGGCGGCGGCAAATCCGGTCTCGTCTGTCTATGGCGGGCGCATGGTCGATCCGGCGCGGGTCTTTTTCTGGACATGGGACGCGCGCCCCTTTCCCGCCTTTCCGGATTTGACCGAAGTCTGGGCCGATGGCGAAAACTGGCAGCTTGGTCACTGGTTGAATGGCCGGCTTGGGGCGGCACCCTTGAGCGAGCTGGTGCAGGCGATCCTGCGCGATGTTGATTTTGACCATGCCGAGACAGGTGAGCTTGCAGGCATTGTCGATGGTTTCGTGATTGATCGCATCATGTCGCCCCGCGATGCGCTGGCGTCGCTGATGCTCGCACGCTTTTTTGAAGCCTGTGAAAGCGAGGGCGCAATCCGCTTCCGTCATCTGGGATCGGCACCCTTGCTGACGCTTGGTCCGGATGATCTGGCGGTCGCCGATGACGGTGCCGAAGCCGGATACCGGCTGACACGCGGACAGGAAAGCGAAGTGCCGCGCGTCGTCAAGTTTGCCTATATTGATGGCGGCGCAGATTATCGCCAGGCTGCGATTGAAAGCCGACGCCTTGAAGTGCGCAGCGAGCGCGTTTCAAGCACCGGCCTGCCGATTGTGTCGCATCAGGCCGACATGCAGCGTGTCGCGGATATCTGGCTGCAAAAGACATGGGTGGAGCGCGAAACGGCAAAGCTCTCCCTGCCACCAAGCCGACTGGCGCTTGATCCTGGCGATGTCATAACGCTCGCACTTGCCGATCACGCGGCAAATTATCGGCTGACACGGGTGAGCGATGCAGGCGCACGGCAGATGGAAGCTGTCGCAAGCGAGGCAAGCCTTTATGGTGTGGCGCTCGCCCCGCCTCGCAAGGTGACACCCGAACGCGCGGCAAGTTTTGGCCCCGTGCTGGCCGTGTTTCTCGATCTGCCCCTGATCACCGGCACGGAAACACCTTACGCGCCGCGCGTTGCCATGGCGGCGGAGCCATGGCCGGGCCGTGTCGCGCTTTATCGCGAGACAGGTGACGGATTGGCGCTCGACCGGACAATCGATGCCATGGCGACAATCGGCCGGACGCTGACACCGCTCGCCAAGGGACCGACAAGCCGATGGGACGAGGCCAATGTGCTGAACCTCCGTCTCGTGAGTGGCACGCTCGCCAGCGCGAGCGAAGCGGCTGTGCTCAAGGGCAGCAATGTCGCCGCGCTTGAAACGGCATCGGGCGCATGGGAGATCATCCAGTTTCGCGACGCCATGTTACAGGCGGATGGCAGCCATGAGCTGCGCGGCCTGTTGCGCGGGCAGGCAGGCAGCGAAGGCGGGATGGCGGACATGCTCGCAAGTGACGCGCGCTTTGTGCTGCTCAATGGCGCGATCAGCGAAATCGGCATGAGCGAGGCCGAACGCGGACTGGCGCGTGACTGGCGCTGGGGTCCGGCAACGCTTGCCTATGACGATGCGACCTATCAGACCGCGACACTCAGCTTTGAAGGGGTGGGCTTGCGGCCTTTCAGTCCCGTGCATCCCGAAGCGCAACGGGAACCGGGCGGCGACATCACGCTGAGCTGGATCAGGCGGACGCGCGTGAATGGCGATAGCTGGGCGGGAACCGATGTGCCGCTCGGCGAGGAGAGCGAGGCCTATGAGGTCGAGATCCGCGATGGCGCAAGCGTCAAACGCGTGCTCGCTTGCGCAACCCCGCTTGTGACCTATGGCGTGACTGAGCAGCTTGCCGATTTTGGTTCGGGCAGTTTCACAAGCCTCGACATCACGATTTATCAGATCAGCCGCAGCTTTGGCCGCGGCGCAGGACGGAGCGCGACACTCAATGTCTGACAGCATTCATCTCGGTCTTCCCTATCTTGAAGCGGCGCAGGCGCAAAAGCATGTGACGCTGAACGAGGCGCTGCGCCGCCTCGATGCGCTGGTGCAACTGAGCGTGATCGACACGACGCATGACAGCCCGCCGACAAGTCCGGTTGAGGGCGCACGTTACATCGTGGCGACGCCGGCAAGCGGCACATGGTCCGGCAAGGAAAACAGGATCGCCGCTTTCGCCGATGGGGCCTGGACTTATTTCACGCCGGCGCGGGGCTGGCGTGCCTTCAATGAAGCCACAGGTGCGGGGCTGGTTTTTACCGGCGCCGCCTGGAGCGGCGAGAATGGAACCGCACTGAGCCCGCACGGGGCAACAAGCGCGCTGGCCATTCTCGAAGCCGATCATGTGCTGACCGCAGGCGCGAGCAACACGACAAGCCTGGCCATCCCCGATCGCGCCATTGTGCTCGGCATCACCGGTCGCGTCATAGCCGCCGTGACGGGGGCGAGCGCCTGGCATCTCGGTGTCGCGGCGGATAATCAGCGCTATGGCAACACGATCGGCGCGGCGCTTGGCAGCACGGTCATTGGCGTCAGCGGCACGCCGACCGCTTATTATGGCGCAACGCCCCTCGTGGTCAGCGCGGTGGGCCCGAACTTTACCGGTGGCACGCTGCGGCTTGCCATCCATCACTGGACGCTGACCGGCCCCTCAGCCTGAGGATTTGACCCATGACGATCCCGCAGCTTGAACGCGCCGCCGCGCTGGCGACGCGACTGATGACGCTTGCGCCCGGCGAAAGCGAAGAGGCGATGACGGCGCTCGCGCATGTTCTGGCGCGTCAGCCCGCGACGGCATCGGTTGCCCTTGACGCCACATGCGCACGTATCAGTGAGGCCGACAGGCTGGTGGCGCTGTCGATTGCCTGCGCCGTGCTTGCCGGGCGCCGCAAGGACCCGACAGACGGGGCGACAAGATTTCATCTGCATACGGAAAACCCGGTCTGGGCGCGCAACTTGTCGCCGAAGGCGCTGATCGGCCGGTATTTCTACTACGCGCCCTGAGCATCATCAGGCAGGTCTTCGGCAGTTTCCAGAAAGGACGACCCATGGACGCATCTTCCCTTTTCCCGGATAGCTGGCTTGCCTGGATTCAGGCGGGCCTGAGCATTGTCGGCGCGGCATCAGCCGTGGCGGCGGCAACGCCGACCCCTTCGGACGACAAGATTGTCGGCAAGATTTACGCGATTGTGAATCTGCTCGCCTTGAATGTCGGTTTTGCCAAACCGGCCGCAAGGTCCAAGTGACGCAGGGGCGGACAGGTCCGGTGCAGGCCGGACCTGTTCATGCCGGACGCAGCGTTGGGGAGGGCTGCAAGGTTCGGGGCATGCTTTCCGTTTCTTCTCGACCGGGCGCACTATATGATCTGCCGAACTTATGAGGCGGGGTGGAACGGAACATGGATCTCGGACTGAAAGGCAAATGCGCGGTTGTCACCGGGGCCTATCGCGGCACGGGGCGGCTGATTGCGTTGACGCTCGCTGTCGAGGGCGTTCATGTGCTGGTGCATGGCTTCGATAAAGCCGCCGCCGAGATCGTCGCCGCTGAAATCCGCGCTTCGGGTGGCGAGGCGAGCGCCATTGCCGGCGACATCACGACCGATGCGGGGGCCGATGAAGCGATTGCCGCCATTCGCGGCTTGGGCGGCGCCGATATTCTCATCAACAATTATGGTGTGGCCGACGCGGGCTCATGGACGAAGTCCGGGACGGCCGACTGGATCGACGCCTATCAGAAAAATGTTCTCTCGACCGTGCGCATGACGCGCGGCCTGCTGCCCGACATGAAAGCGCGCGGCTGGGGCCGCATCATCAATCTCGGCACCATCGGCTCGACCGAGCCCGCCGCGCGTATGCCGCATTATTATGCCTCCAAGGGCGCCCTGGCGACGATGACGATCAGCCTTGCCAAGGAATTGAGCGGCACCGGCATCACGGTCAATCTCGTCAGCCCCGGCCTCATCCGCACACCGGAAGTCGAAGCCTCCTTCATCGAACGTGGCAAGGCCAAGGGCTGGGGTTCGACCTGGGCAGAGGTTGAGCCGCATGTGCTTTCAGACTTCATGGACAATCTGACAGGGCATGTCACACTGCCTGAAGAGGTGGCCGATATGGTCGTGTTTGTGGCGAGCCCGCGCGCCAGTGCGATGACCGCCTTTAATCTGCGCGTGGATGGCGGGGCAACAGCCCTCGTCACCTGAACAACAAGAAAAGAAAAATGCAGACCTTTCGCTTTGAGCTCTGTGAGCTGCCTGAAGAAACCAGAAACCTGCGGACGCAAGTGCGGGATTTTCTCGCCAAAGAACTGAGCGCCGTTCCGGCGCATGTCCGCGCCCATACATGGAGCGGTTCGGACGCCGCCTTCAGCCGCAAGATGGCGAAAGAGGGCTGGATCGGCATGACCTGGCCAAAGAAATATGGCGGGCATGAGCGATCCGCGCTCGACCGCTATGTTGTGCTGGAGGAAATGCTCGCCGCCGGTGCGCCTGTTGGCGCGCACTGGATTGGCGACCGGCAAAGCGGGCCGTTGCTCCTGCGTTTTGGTACGGAAGAACAGCGCCAGCTCATTCTGCCGCGCGTCGCGGCGGGCGAATGTTTTCTCTGCATCGGCATGAGCGAACCGGATTCGGGCTCCGACCTTGCTGCGACACGCACCCGCGCTGATCGCGTTGAAGGCGGATACAAGGTCAATGGCACCAAGCTCTGGACCTCCGGCGCGCATCGGGCGCATTACATGATCGGGCTGTTCCGCACCAGCAACGCCTCCCCGAACAACCCGGAGAGCAAACATGCCGGTCTGACGCAATTCCTGGTTGACATGAAAACGCCGGGCATCACCATTCGCCCGATCCGCGACCTGACGGGCAGCGCGCATTTCAATGAAGTCGTGTTTGAAGATGTTTTCGTGCCGGAGACGATGCTTGTCGGGTCGGAAGGGTCGGGCTGGGCGCAGGTCGGGGCGGAACTCGCCTATGAACGCTCAGGGCCTGAGCGTTATCTTTCCAGCTTCATTCTGCTTGTCGAATTGATCCGCCGCCTTGAGGGGGAAGGGAATGCGGATGCCGAGCGCGAGATCGGCCGGCTTGTCGCGCATCTCGTGACGCTGCGGCAGATGTCGCTGTCCGTCGCGGGCATGCTGGAAGCAGGCGAGAACCCGGCGCTCGAAGCCGCCGTCGTCAAGGATCTTGGCGCTGTCTTCGAGCAGGACATGGCCTATCGCGCCCATGACATGATCGGGGCCATACCCGCCATTGACAGCGGTGACGCCTTCGAGAATGTGCTCGGCCTTATCACGCAAATATCGCCCTCCTTTTCGCTGCGTGGCGGCACACGCGAAATCCTGCGCGGCATTATCGCCCGTGGATTGGGCCTGCGGTGAGGGGACGATCATGAATGAAATGCAGACAATCCTTGCCGACAGTGTCCATCGCCTGATGGGCGACGAGATCGACCGCAAGCTGCTGGAGGCATCCGAAACCGGTGCTTTCCCGACAAAGCTGTGGGCGGCACTGGAAGCCAACGGCCTGACACAGATACTTGTACCGGAAAGCAGGGGCGGCGCGGGCGGCACATGGAGCGATGCGCGCCTCGTGTTGAGCGCGGCGGGCTATCACACAGCCCCCGGTCCGATTGCCGAAACGCTGGTGGCGGGATTTCTCCTCGCCTCTGCGGGCATCACACCCCCTGAAGGACCCCTGACGCTGATCGAGGGTGAGTTGCAACTGCATGACGGGAAACTGGGCGGCACGGCGCGTCATGTGCCCTGGGCGCGGGCCGCGAGCCATGGTGTCGCCCTCATGAGCGATGCGGGAAAGTCCGTGATCCTGCTTGTGCCGCTGAAGGACGCAGGCATTGAGCCGGATGTGAATATCGCCCGCGAACCACGCGACACGGTGACCCTTGAACACGTCATCGTGACGAGCGGCACAACATCTCTGCCCGCCAATGCGCTGAAACTTTATGGCGCTCTGGCCCGCGCCTGCCAGATGGCGGGGGCGCTGGACCGGCTGACAAAGCAGTCCGTTGCCTATGCCAATGAACGCAGCCAGTTCGGCAAACCCATTGGCAAGTTTCAGGCAATCCAGCAACAACTGGCGGTGCTGGCGACACAGGCTGCCGCAGCGGGCATGGCCACGAACCATGCTTGCGCGTGTGCTGACAGGAACCTCAGCGACGCGGGCGCCGTTTTTGAAATTGCCATTGCCAAACTACGTGTTGATGATGCGTCTGGAATTGCGACGCCTATTGCCCATCAGGTGCATGGCGCGATCGGCTTTACTTACGAACACGCGCTGCATTTTTCGACACGACGCTTATGGGCCTGGCGCGCCGAATATGGGGCGGGGCGCGACTGGGCGCAGTGGCTCGGGCATCAGGTGATGTCGCGCGGCGCCGACAATCTCTGGTCCGATGTGACGGCTCGCTCATCGGACAACGCATAAAGGAAAAGATCCGTGAAGGTTTCAGAAGCTCTCAAGACCCGTATCACCTGCCGCGCCTATCTCGACAAGCCGGTGCCGCTGGAAACAATCCGTACACTGATTGAAACGGCAAAATACGCACCCTCCGGCGGCAATCTTCAGCCCTGGCATGTGGATGTCGTGACCGGCGACAAGCTGAAAGAGTTTCTGGCGTTGATTGCCGAAAAACAGAAGACAAGCCCGATGGGCGAGGGCGCGGAATATCAGATCTATCCAAAGGGATTGATCGAACCCTATAGCCTGCGCCGGGCAAAATGCGGCGAGGACATGTATAACGCCATTGGCGTGGCGCGGGACGACAAGCCCGGTCGCCTGAAGCACTTCCTGCGAAACTTTCAGGCCTTCGGCGCGCCCGTGCTGATGTTCTTCTCGATTGACCGCTCGATGAACGAGCCGCAATGGTCCGACACGGGCATGTTCATGCAATCGATCATGCTTCTGGCCCGCGAACATGGCCTGCACACATCGGCTCAGGAAGCCTGGGCAATCTGGCACAAGACCGTGGCGGCGTTTGTCGGCCTGCCAGAAAGCCGTATGCTGTTTTGCGGCATGGGTCTTGGCTATATGGACACGGCTGTGCCAGTCAATACACTGCGCACCGAACGGGCGCCTTTTGAGGAAATCGTCACGCTGCACGGCTTTTAAGGGCCGCAAAGGCATCACGTTCATCAAGGGTTCAGTCTGGATGGCGTAGGTCTAGGGCATGATGATGCAACCCAGACTGATCTTGATGGCAGTTCTCGCCGGCCTGCTCCTCCCCGGAGCGGGCGCTGGCGCCGAGCCCTTGCGCGCGCCACTGCCGCCATCCGGGACCGGGGCCATTCATCAAATCGATTGGCAGGACAATCATGATGACCCGCGCAACGCCGTGCGCTCGGGCCGTGTTTTGCCCTTGCGCGCCGTGCTGGCCAAGGTGCGCCAGCATTATCCGGGCCGGATGCTTGATGCCTCGCTCGCCCAGGAGAACAATCCGCCCGTTTACTATATAAAGATGCTGATGGGCGATGGCCGTGTGGTTCTGGTCAGCGCCGACGCGACCAATGGACGTATCATATCCGCCATTCAGGGCGGCCAGTGACAGGGACAGGCCGACCAGTGATAAGGACAGGCCGGATTCCGGGAGATTGCCGATGCGCATGCTTGTTGTCGAAGACGATCCGGACCTGAACCGCCAGATTGTGGCGGCGCTGGAAGAGGCCGGTTATGTCGTCGATAGCGCGACCAATGGCGAGGAAGGTCATTTCCTCGGTGACACGGAACCCTATGACGCGGTGGTGCTCGATCTCGGCCTGCCGGAAATGGATGGCGTTACCATTCTGGAAAAATGGCGCCGCGATGGCCGCAACATGCCGGTGCTGATCCTGACAGCGCGTGACCGCTGGAGCGACAAGGTGGCCGGCTTTGACGCTGGCGCCGACGATTATGTCGCCAAGCCGTTTTTCATGGAGGAAGTGCTGGCTCGGCTGCGCGCATTGTTGCGCCGCTCGACCGGGCACGCCTCAAGCGAACTCGAATGCGGACCGGTGCGCATCGACACACGCACCTCAAAGGTCACGGTCAATGGCACAGCGGTTAAACTCACCTCGCTCGAATATCGCCTGCTCGAATACATGATGCATCATGCCGACCGCGTGATCTCGCGCACGGAACTGGTGGAGCATCTCTACGATCAGGACTTTGATCGTGACAGCAACACCATTGAAGTCTTCGTCGGTCGCATCCGCCGCAAGCTCGGCAAGGACGTGATCGAAACGGTGCGCGGACTGGGCTACAGGCTGGTGGCACCCGAAGATGCCGTTTAGGGCTGACAGTCTTGCCTTTCGCCTGATTGCGGGCGCAGCGCTATGGTGCACGCTCGCCCTGATTGCGGGGGGGATGCTGCTCTCGACGATTTTCAGCGCCTCGGTGGAGCGCAGCTTTGATGGCCGCCTCGAAGTGCTGCTCGACAGTCTGGTGGCGACCACCGATGTCGGCAAAAACCGGGAGCTGGTACGCACGCGCGGCCTGAGCGAAAGCCGTTTTGATTTCGCCTATTCCGGCTGGTACTGGCAGATCTGGCCCACGGCGAGCCGCCCGGCCTTGCGCTCGCGCTCGCTGTTTGACGAGTCGCTCGACATTACCGTGGCGCAGGATGTGACGCGCGACGCACGCGGCATCAAGACCTTCGATACGGCGGGCCCCGAAGACCAGACGCTGCGCGTCATGGAACGTCGCGTCATGCTGCCGGGCTATGATGTGCCGGTGTCCTTCGCCGTGGCGGGCGACAAGGCCGAGATGCAAAGCGAAATTCAGAGCTTCAATAACTGGATTTTCCTCGCCATGGGCGCGATGGGCGGTGGCATCATTATCGCGCTGCTTATCCAGGTGCGTTTCGGCCTGCAACCGCTGGAGCGCGTGCGCCGGGCGCTTGCCGATATTCGCTCGGGCAGGGCGATGCGGCTGGAGGGCAAGTTTCCGCAGGAAATCGAGCCGCTGGTGCAGGAGTTGAACAGCCTGCTGGAAGGCAATCGCGAAGTGCTCGAACGTGCCCGCACCCATGTTGGCAATCTCGCTCATGCCTTGAAAACCCCCTTGAGCGTGCTGACCAACGAAGCCCGCGCCCATTCAGACCCTTTCGGCGATACGGTGATGCGGAGCGCGGCGCAAATGCGCGAACAGATCGACCATCATCTGGCGCGCGCGCGCATGGCGGCCGCGGCCAATGTGCTCGGTGCCCATACGCCGGTGGCACCCGTGATGAGCCGTCTTGTGCGGGCACTGGAACGCATCTATGCCGAGCGCGGCATTCGTCTCGAATTGCTCTGTCCCGACACGATTGCCTTTCGCGGCGAGGGGCAGGATCTTGAAGAGCTGGCGGGCAATCTGCTCGACAATGCGTGCAAATGGGCCACGAGCAGGGTGCGGGTGAGCGTGGTCGCCGGTGGCACGAGCCGCAAGGGACGCCCGGCCTTTCGCCTGATTGTCGAAGATGACGGCCCCGGCCTGCCGGAGACGGCGCGCAAAACCGTGCTTCAACGCGGCAAGCGGCTCGATGAATCCAAGCCCGGTTCGGGCCTGGGCCTCGCCATCGTCACCGAAATTGCCGAACTTTATAACGGTGAACTGAGCCTCTCGGACTCGGCGCTTGGCGGCTTGAAGGCAGAGTTGCGGCTGCCCAGCGCCGAGGCATGAACGCGCGAAGCTGAACGCCCGAGCTTCGCTTCACGTGCAATAAATATCGGAGAATTTTTTATTGCAATATATACTTTAGCGTTTCACCATCTGCATTATACGGGTTTGCGCAATTAATTGGCAAAGGCGACATTATCCCCTACCGCTATATGCGCTCTACGGGTTGTCTTTCTAAATATGGCGGTGGTACTTGGTGGGCTCCGGCGATCAAACACCAGCAGGTCTTGGTGCACGGGATTTTTTTAAAGACGTCATTTTAACGGAATTCGGCGGTGTGCTGGGTGTTTCCGCCGGATTGCTGTATTTTTTTGATCGGGACAATGTGGTCCAAGCTTGGACATCAAGGCATTCAGTCCTTGTCGCCGCATGCCTTTTTATCGGCTTGTGGTTTCGTTTTGTCATCTGGGATTCCAAAAGAGTTCTTGAAAAACAAAGGTTTATGGCAAGGCGGCCCAAGGTCACAATTGGGTCCAATTCTGGCCGTAAGAAAAAATCTTAGGATTTGTCCGTGTAATATCTATATTCTGAGGAAAGTAACCGTAAGGAACGATACCAATGTCAGTGGAATCATTCTTGGTCTTGTCTGTCTTGTTCTTGTTTGCATACCCCCTGGTTATGCGATTGGCGCTTGTGGCAGCTAGGGGCAGTCGCGAGCAACTGCTCACGCTTTCTAACCAGATCGTCTATGATCCAAAAGTCGATGATCGGGACAAGGCTGTAGTGTTGGGCTGCCTCGATGACTCGTGGTCGCCGTGGGAAGCGCCGCGCATGGCGTTAACATGGCCCATGTTTTTGGTGCGCCGAGCCTTCGGGCTTGTTCATGTTGATCGAAGGGACCCATTTGATCCGAGAATGGGAAAGTTCATCTACCATTGGCTTATTTCCATCAGTGCGGCTAACCCGCTTTTTGGTGCATTGCTTTGGGTTGAGTTTTTCCTGCTCATCCTTGTTGGAAAAATCAAAGGCACCAACGGAGACTCGGCTTTGACAAAAGCTGAAAAGCAGATTCAGCAAGTGATGTGCGCCTAAAGTCTTGATGAATCCAAGCCCGGTTCGGGCCTGGGCCTCGCCATCGTCACCGAAATTGCCGAGCTTTATAACGGTGAACTGAGCCTCTCGGACTCGGCGCTTGGCGGCTTGAAGGCAGAGTTGCGGCTGCCCAGCGCCGAGGCATGAACGCCAGATGAACAGGGCCTTCAGGCCCGCCTCAGGTCGCAGCGCGTAATCTCCCAACAGTGGCGATCAACGCCCGATGAAGAGGTACCAAAATGAAAACCGCACGCTTGATGATTGCCGGACTGATGGCCGCCACGCTGACGCTGGGCGCAACTGCCGTCTCGGCGGATGGCTATGACCGGCGCGGCTATGACCAAGGTGATTATGACGAACGCGGTTATGACCAGCAGGGCTATGACAATGGCCCGCGCAACAATCCGGCGGCGATGATTGGCGGCGCCCTGATCGGCGGCCTGCTCGGGTCGCGCTTTGGTGGCGGCGAGGGCAAGCTCTGGACAACGGGCGCAGGCGTGTTGCTCGGCGCCATGGTCGGCAGGCATGTCGGTGCCAATCTCAATCGCAATGATCAGCGCTATCTCGGCAATGCCTCTTACAACAGCTTCGAGACGGGCGACCGCACCGATTGGCGCAATCCGGATAATGGCAATTACGGCTATATCGAACCGGTGCGCGGCTATCAGAGCAATGGCCGCTACTGCCGCGAGTTCCAGCAGACCATCTATATTGATGGTCGCGCCCAGGATGGCTATGGCACCGCCTGCCGCCAGAGCGATGGGAGCTGGGAAATCGTCAGCACACGCTGATTTTTACCTGCGGCATTTTTGCACGACGGGCAGGGAAGTTATGCAAACAATTTACCTAAGCAATTGATATTACTACAGTAATAATGACGTCGCTGGAAATATGCCAACGTTAACCCCATGTTACCTGCACACAACAGTCATAATGCCGACAGCTTGCGTGAAACATTTACCGGTTGATAAAGAACATTGTGTCGCTAGGGTAGCGGCATGATCAGGAGGCAGTGATGACCAATAGAGTTCCGAAGCGGGACCATCCCACCCCTCCAACGAGGTCCTTGCCGCCCATGGCTGAATACCACGATGAAGTCTCCGAAACAGTTCTGAAGAAGCTGGCTGCTGTCAGTGAGGAACACGGAGACGACGAGTTCGAGATCGTTGAAGGTCCAGCTTGGCATTGCTCGGATGTCAGGAAGTAAGTGGACGTTCTATGATCCCGCCCTCCACCCGGTTCGCGTTTGCGATGTGGTGTGGTGCAGATTCCCAGAAGACCTTCTTGAAGATATCAAGCCCGGACCGAAAGCTCGGCCCGGGCTTGTTCGTCAGGTGATGCAGAGGAAAGGTACAGATGAACTGTGGCTATCCATCACCTATGGAACCTCCAAATTAAAAACCGAAACGCGCCCGCTTGACCTTAGGATCAGTAATGCTGAGGACATGGTAGCGGCAGGATTGCCGCAGGCGACGAGATTTGATCTGGACGCTTGCACCAAGTTGCCATGGGCTGAAGAATTTTTCGAAATTCGCAATTTGTACAAAACGCCAGTAGTAGGAAGTCTGGCGCAGCGTTCACGTGTGCGTCTACAGAAGTTGTTGCAAATAAGATTGCAACACGAAGCATTGGGCGATGATTTCGATTCAGAGGATTGAACCAACTAAAAGGCCGCCGCGCTCCCGAAGGAGTGCGGCGGCCAGGTTGAGAACGGCTTAGACGCAGCCCACTATTATGTGTGTCGGGCTGCCCCGCTTGCGCCGTACAATTCAATGTCAACCCGTCAGCGCGTCAGGAAAGGACCACCGCGCGACAGAGAGTCATGGGTTCAGGCAGCAAGGGTCCCGGAAGTGTCCGCCCCAGTCTGCTTCACCTCACGATCCAAAGTTGAGATCGAAATGTTGGCAATGGCAAACGGTGTCAGGTAGCCGTTAGACATTGGATCACCTCCTTTCCATGTTGAACTCAGGGAATTAGAGCGTGAATCCTGCACGCGCTTTCGTCAAGAAGATGTGTGTGAAAACTTTTCGAACACACCATGCAGTATGGAAAATTGGCGCGTCCGTGCGATTTTTCAGGCCATGCCGCAGACGGAAAATCCGCGATCGGGGAGTCAAGGACGCGGGATGCGCGTCTCGTCCTGGCGCGGCAGGCAAGAGCCGCAACATTTCGCGGCGAATCACCTCCTCAAGACGCGGCAGGCGGGGGATAAATGCCGGTCGCGGCAGGGGCCGTGACCCCGGCAGGCGGTGTGTCCGACGCGAGCAGGCTTGCGATCGTGACATCACCCAGGCGCTCTTCCTCCAGACGGCTGACGGCGGCAAAACAGGCCTCCAGCCGGGGGTCGCGGGCCAGTGAGGCATCGCTCAGGCTATGGGCTTCGCGTTTGACGCGCACCGCCTTGAGAATATCGAGAAGACAGGTCTTGTCGGCGGGGCGGGCGGGCAGGATGCGCACCGGGCTTGATGCCGAGAGCCCGATCAGGCCCGCCAGCCTCAGGGCCGAAACAATGCCGCTCATGGCGTCCATTGGCAGATGCAGCCGCTGGGCCAGGGCTTCCTCGGTCCAGGGCGTTGCCCCCTTTTCAAAGGCCTCATGCACCAGCAACAGGCAATGGGCCGCCATGCGCTCGATCTGCGGCATGGTGAGCAGGCCAAGCCCCGCAACGGGCGAGAGATGCGCCCTGTTCTGGTAATAAAAGGAGATGGCGCAGCCCCCGAGCAGCGTCAGCCAGGCGGCATAAAGCCAGAGCATGAAGACGACAAGGCTCGCAAAGGCCGAATAGATCGCCACATATTGCGCCGAGCGCACGACAAAAGTGGCAAAGGCCCAGCCGATTGCGACCCAGATCAGGCCTGCGACCAGAGCCCCGACCATGGCCGAAGACAGCCGGACCCGCGTATTCGGCACCATGGCATAAAGAAAGGTGAAGGCCCCGATGAGCAGCGCATAGGGCAGGAGACGGCTCGATTGCTGCATCAGAAAATGGATCGGCCCATAGCTCGTGATGGCACCGACCAGCGAGTTGGAGAGCGCCCCCGCCGCAATCCCCGCCAGCGTGAACATGACCAGGGGCCCGAGGATGCCCATGCTGACAATCTCGGTGAACTGGCGGGCGAGCGAACGGTTCGCCTCGACATGCCAGATGTTGTTAAAGGCCTCCTCGACCTTCTTGATCATCGAGATGACGGTATAGACCAGAAAGGCAAAGCCGACCGTGCCCAGCACATTGGCATTGACGCGCTGCACGAACTCCATGACGCGGGTGGTGACTTCCTGGCCCTGTTCACCCAGAGGCGCCAGAAAATCGCGCAACATGCCTTCGATGTCATTATCGAAGCCGAAGGCGCGAAAAATGGCAAAGCCAATGGCCAGGGCCGGCACGAGCGAGAGCAGGGTGGTGTAAACCAGACTCATCGCCCGCAGGCTGAGCGAGCCGCTCATCAGATCGCGCGCGACAACCCAGCCAATCCGCAAAAAAATGACCAGCCGCGCCTCCAGAGCGGGCTTGTCCTGGCTCGCCCCTTCCCAGATAAAGGCATGGATGCGCTTGAGAATGTCGGCAGATGTCATCATGGGACTCATGCTAGCGGGCGATGATCCCCAGAACCACCGGCTGTCCGGGACGTTTTGATTATTTTGCATTGTCATATTTTTGTCCGGCTCGGGGATTTAGGCTGATGGCTCAGCCCAGAACCGTCAGGTCGGCGCGAAATGAGCCAAATTGTCCCGTCGAAACAAGGCTTTGTTAAACATGAGTCATTAAGGTCGGAGACTGAAAACCAGTTTTCGGCGTGGCGCAAGGCTGTGCCACCGCTGCAAAATCAGTCCAGGCCCATGAATTCGAAACCCGACGTCACCCTGAGCCAGCGCCTGAGCGAGTACCTGTCCCAATTGCCACCCAGGATGGTGGTGAAACTGGCAACGGGACTGGAACGGGAACGCATGCGTGGGACGCAGGGTCTCCCCTATGACGAAATCTTCAGCGGCCTGCGCCCGATCCTGGCGCGCATGACTGGTCCACGTCCGGGCAAATCGGACCCGGTGCGCCAGTTCTGCCAGCCCTTTGAAGACCTGCTGGTCGATGAGCAGGATCGCTACCAGACGGAAGGGCAAATTCACCGCGTGACGATCATGCGCGTCTGGAAATGGCTGGAAGAGGAATTGCTGCCGGATGCCATGCCCGATCTGGCCCGCCGCATTACCGACTACACGCTCGATGGTGACATTGCCTCGCTGAATGCTTCCGTATCTGTCCTGCATGCCTCGGCCTCGGCGGCGATCAGGTCTGCCCTGCTGGAAGCACGCAAGGATGTCGCCATGAAGCGGCGGCTGGAAATGCGGCTCGGTGGCGAGCGCGGACTGGAAGACGCCAGCGAAATCGCCAGCGTGCTCGAAATTGCGCCCTTCATGCTCAAGCTGCAGCAGAATCTGCCGCGCGTAATTGATGACTTTAATGATGAGATGATTTCGGATGTCCGCGACCTCTATGAAGAGGCCAGCGAAACCGACCCCGATAGCGCCATTTACATACCATTTGCCGTGATGCGCCGCCTGCGCGACAGTTGGCAGATCCTGCGCCTGGCCCGTCGCATCGCCCATCAGCGCAACGACATGCTGATCAGCCGCAGCGAACTTGCCGTGCTGGGCGAAATGCATCTGGCCGAGCTGGAAGACATCACCAATACCGCCGAAACACTGCGGCCTGGACATGTCAATCTGGTGGATCTGCTGGCCAGGATTGATCGCTTTGTGAAAGTCTCCAAAGGCTTTACCAGCGAAATCGATATCCGGCGTCACGGCGAATGGGGTCAACGCGTCTTGAATGCGCGCGCCCGGCTCTCGACCGTCGTGTCGCAGGAAATCTCACGCTTCGAGCATGAACTGGCGCGGGCCTTGCCTGTGCAGCAGGTTGGTGCCTATGGACGCGGCGGTCCGATCCGTCCCGATGTGGCACGCCAGCCCGATCCGGCGCGCGTCGAACGCGTGATGAATTGTCTGAAGTTCCTTAAGGGATGCTTGACGCTGACCGAGTTGATCGGGGCGCAGAGTCACTGCAAAACCGTGCTGCAACAGATCCTGTCTTATCTGGCGACTTATGAAGACCGCCTGCTGGAGGAAATCCGCAATACACGCGGCCAGGAACGGGCCAATGCCCAGACTTATCTCGATGTTGTGGTGGGTTTCCGCGAAAAGCTGGGCGCAACGGAAGAGGCCAATGTGTTGCGTCGGCGCGGATTGGTCGCCGCTCAGGGCTGACCGGTCTTAAGAAATATTTTCAGCTTTCCCTGTAGCCTGACCCATGGCCGTGACATCTTGTCTCGCGCCGGGAGGCCTTTGCTTGTCCGAATATACAAAACCAAACATGGACGCCAACGATCCGGCCCTGGAAGGCGCGGCGCCTGTCATGCGGTCCTATTTGTGGACGGGTGAGTTTTCAGACCCGGATCTGGAGGACGCTTATGGCCAGAGCAACCGGCTCGACACGCTGAGGCGTATGCGCACCGTCATCTGGTGTGTTCTGGCCTTTGTCGGCTGGGCCGTGTTCGATTTTCTCACGCTCGGCTTCCAGACAGCCTTTTTCATGCTTCTGGCCGGGCGCTTGTTGACATTCGGTCTCGTCCTTGAGGCTGCCCGCGCCTATCGACGGGGGAGCTCAAGAAAGAACCTGTTTGATCGGGTCACACTCGCACAGGTTCTGGTTTGCATCATCGCACCGATCTCGCTCTGGCAGGGCGAGATCGACTATGCCGCAAGCGTCCTGAGCATTCTGGTCATCCTTTTCGCTTTCTATGTCGTCGTGCCAAATCGTCTGGCGCCCAATCTCGCCATTTCCGTCATTCTCTCCGTCGCTTTTTTGCTGATGACGCCGCTTTATCCTGATCTCAGCCTGAAGACGGCCTGCGAAGTGGGCCTGCTGATGGCCGTCATCAACGGTGTCGGCGTTGAAATTGTCCGCACCGCCAATCGTCTGCGCCGGAGCAGCTATCTGACAGTGCTGCGACAAACGGAACTCTATGAGCAGCTTCGCCGTGAAGTTGATGTGCGGCGTGAGGCGGAGCAGGCCGTACGCTCGACGGAGGAAAGCTTCCAGAGTATTTTCTATTCGGCACCGATGCCGATTGCCTTGATCGACATAATGACTTATCGCGTTTTGCAGGCCAACCCGGCGGCGCTTGAGCTGTTCGGTATCGAGGACGCCACGCATGACGAGATTGACATCCGCTCTTTCTTTGTCGACGGGGAGCAGGCCCGCGATCTGAACGAGATTACCAGTTCGGCGACGCTCCCGCGTCAGGTGCCGACGGAAGTTTGTCTGGTGGGCAAGCAGGGCAGAACCATCTGGGCGAATATCTCGGTGGCGCGCGTCACGTTTGGCGATCGCCCCTCACTGCTTGTCGGGGTGCAGGATGTGACGCAACGCCGTCATGAGGCCGATGCCCTGCGCGAAGCCCGCGACGAGGCGACGGCTGCCAGCCGCTCCAAATCGGAATTCCTTGCCAATATGAGTCATGAGTTGCGCACACCGCTCAATGCGATCATCGGATTTTCCGAAACGATCGAGCGTGAGATGTTCGGCCCTGTCGGCAATGCGCGATATCGCGAATATGCCGAGGATATCCACACAAGTGGCGTGCATCTGCTCAATCTCATCAATGACATTCTCGATCTGTCCAAAATCGAGGCGGGGCACTTTGCGCTGCATACGGAAGAAACGGAATTGATGAGCATCGTGGATGCCGCCATTCGCATGGTTCATCATCGGGCAACGCAATCCAGGATTGAGGTTGTGTCGGAAGTTTCCGATCCATCGCTGACGCTGGTGGTCGACGAACGCGCCATGAAGCAGGTGCTGATCAACCTCCTATCGAATGCCGTCAAATTCAGCCCGGACAAGAGCCGCGTGATCTTCCGCGCGCGATGTCAGGACGGGGGCTTACGCCTTTCCGTCATCGATCAGGGCATCGGGATTTCCGAGGAAGACATCCCCCGCGCCATGGCGCCTTTCACGCAGCTTGATGGCACGCTGTCACGCGCGCATGAAGGAACGGGTCTGGGATTGCCGCTCGCCAAGCATCTCGTCGAGCTGCATGGCGGCAAGCTGACCATCGAAAGTGTGGTCGGACAGGGCACCGCCGTGCATGTCGATCTGGGCGCTGAATGCATGCCCCAGGACGGTTTTACCCTGAAGTCGCATGGCGGGAAGTCAGCCTGAGCCTCGAATTGGCGAACCTGCGGCTCTGCGCCGCTTCCAACATCCCCCACAAATAGATATAGCTGGGCAGCCTTTGGGGTCCGTGCCGGACCCCTCGTGATGACGGGTTTGACTTTGTCAGCTGCTGTGAGTGACATGATGCTCTGGTTCATATTCGCCGCCATGACGGCCGTGGCGATTTCCGCCTTGTTGCGCCCAATGAGCAGGAAACAGGGCGTGGCGCATGGCCATGACAAGGATGTGGCCCTCTATAAGGACCAGCTTGCCGAAATTGACCGCGATGTGTCGCGCGGTGTGCTGAGCGCGGGGGACGCGCAATCAGCCCGGCTTGAAGTGGCCCGCCGTCTGTTGGCAGCAGATGCCCTGGCCAAGACAGAAGCCCGGCAAGACGATAGCGCTGACAATGCGAAGTGGCGAAAGGCGACAAGCCTTGGCGTCATCGCCCTCATTCCAGCCGTCGCGATGGGATTTTATCTGAGCCAGGGTTCGCCCGGTTTGCCCGATCAGCCCTTTCAGGCGCGTATGGAGGTGCCCGCTTCACAATTGCCTGTGGCAGCGCTTGTCGTGCGCGTCGAGCAGCGTCTCAAGGAAAAGCCGGATGACCTGCGCGGCTGGGAAGTTCTCGCCCCGAGCTATGTCGCGCTGCGTCGCTATGATGATGCCGTGATGGCGTGGATGCGCGCCATTTCGCTAGGTGGCGAGACAGCCGCCAGACTGGCCTCTCTTGGCGAGGCGCAGGTTTTTGCCGCCAACGGTATCGTTGTGCCAGCGGCGCGCCAGACATTGGCGCGGGCCGAAGGGCTCGATCCGCTGGAACCGCGCGCACAATACTATCTGGGACTTGCCGAAATCGAGGATGGCAAGAAAGAAGCCGCCTTGAAGCGCTGGAAAGCGCTTGTCGCCAGGGCGCCAGCGGATGCGCGCTGGAAAGCCGGCATCGAGACCGAGATTGCGGGCCTGGAAGCAGCGCCCGCCATGCCGGGACCAAGTGCGGCAGATGTTGAGGCGGCAGGTGAGTTGAGCCCGCAGGCGCGCCAGCAAATGATCGAAACCATGGTCGGTCGGCTGGCGGCGCGGCTCGAATCTTCTCCCGATGATTTGCAGGGTTGGCTCCGCCTCATCCGTGCCTATCAGGTTCTGGGGAAAACCGGGGAAGCCAAGGCCGCCAGCGACAAGGCTAAAACAATTTTTGCCAAGGATGACGCGGCACTGGCGCAAATCACGCAATCCCTGTCTGCGGCGCCTTGATCGACGCCGACTTATCCCCGCTTCGACAAATCCCGCTAATCTCGTTCCGGTGTCACGGGCAGGGCAATGGCTATGGCGGGCGAACTTCAAAAGCAGACGGCGCAAGCCATCGTCAATATTTTCGAGACCGGCAAAGCGCGCGGCGATTATGGCCGCGTCACGCTCCTGACCGGCGATAGCGGCCACCTGACCTATGGCCGGGCGCAGACCACGCTTGCCAGTGGCAATCTCTATCTGCTCATCAAGGCCTATTGCGACACGCCATCAGCGCCGCATGCGCGCGCGCTCAAGCCCTATCTGCCGCGCCTGGCCGATAGTGATCTCCGGCTTGATCATGATGCAGGCTTTCGCCAATTGCTTGCCGATTGCGGCCACGACCCGCATATGCACGAGGCGCAGGATCAATTCTTTGATCGCGTCTATTGGCAGCCAGCAGTTCACATGGCCAAAGCGATGGGCGCGCATGAAGCGCTGTCTCTGGCGGTGCTGTATGACAGCATGATCCATGGCTCGCTCAACCTGATACGCCGACAGGTGGAGGCGCGCCATGGCAAGCTGAGCGCGACAGGCGAGCGGCAATGGATCGCGACTTATGTCAATGAGCGCCGCACCTGGCTTGCAAGCCATGGCAACAAGCTGCTCCACAAGACGGTCTATCGCATGGATGCCTTTGTGAGTCTGATCGGGCAGGGCAACTGGTCGCTTGACCTGCCTGTCAGCATTTGTGGCGTGAGGCTCGATGCGGCAGCCCTTGGTTATCATGCAGCCGTGCCCGTCTCGGCCATTGATCCGGGCACACGAAATCTGCGCCTGACGCAGCCCCCCATGACCGGCAATGATGTGCGGGCCCTTGAAGAGGCGCTGGCCGGTGAGGGCTATATCATCAATCGGGATGGAGTCTTCGACCGGGGTCTTGAGGACGCCCTCAAGATGTTTCAGGCGGAAAACGGGCTGATTGACGACGGCATAGCGGGTCCGGCGACCCGCCTCGTCCTGGGGCTTTGAGGCGCCGCGACCATTTAGCGGTTTGAGCCATCCCGCCGCCCGGCTATATCTCTGAGCCAGACCGGCAGGTCCGGACACAGGTTGAACGGAACAGGAAACATGACGCGCAAGCAACGCCGCGCCACATTTATCTTTGCGGGTCTCGCCATTCTCGGCCTTGCCCTGGGGCTCGTGCTGAACGCCATGCGCGACAATATCGTGTTTTTCTATTCCCCCAGCGACATCATGGAAAAGGGCATTGAGCCGGGTCGCCAGATTCGCCTGGGTGGTCTTGTCGAAAAGGGCTCCCTCGAACATGCCGGGCCCGCGACGATTTCATTCGTGGTCACGGATATGAGCGACGAAATCACCGTGACTTATACCGGCATCTTGCCGGACCTCTTCCGCGAAGGGCAGGGTGTTGTCGCGGAAGGCAAGCTGCAGGCCGATGGTACTTTCATCGCCTCCAGCGTGCTCGCCAAGCATGACGAAAAATACATGCCGCCCGAGGTTGCCGCCGCCCTGAAAAAATCGGGTAACTGGCAAGGTGAAGGCGCAACGAAATCACATGCCGAGACTTATGGGCAGGGCAGCTATCCATGATTGCTGAAATCGGACATTTTTCTCTCGTGCTGGCGCTTGCCGTGGCGCTTGTCCAGATGGTCGTGCCGATGATCGGCGCACACCGTCATGACGCCGCCATGATGTCGCTGGCCCGGCCCGCCGCCCTGATGCAGCTTGCCTTCATCCTCACCGCCTTTGCCGCGCTGCTCTGGGCCTTTGTGACGTCGGATTTTTCGCTGAAACTTGTGGCGCTGAACTCCCATTCGACCAAACCGCTGATCTACAAAATCAGTGGCCTCTGGGGCAATCACGAAGGCTCGATGCTGCTCTGGGTGACGATCCTCGCGCTCTATGGTGCGATGGTCGCCTTCTTCGGCACGAACCTGCCCGATGCGCTGCGCGCCCGCGTGCTTTCAGTTCAGGCTTCCATCGGTGTCGCCTTCCTGCTGTTCATCCTGCTCACCTCCAATCCCTTCTTGCGATTGGATCCGGCCCCATTTGAGGGCAATGGTCTCAATCCGCTGTTGCAGGATCCCGGTCTCGCCTTCCATCCGCCGTTTCTTTATGCCGGCTATGTCGGCCTCTCCATGGCCTTCTCCTTTGCTTGCGCTGCCCTGATCGAGGGAAGGCTCGATGCGAGCTGGGCGCGCTGGGTCAGGCCCTGGACCCTGGCGGCATGGACCGCATTGACGCTCGGCATCGCCATGGGGTCGTGGTGGGCCTATTACACGCTCGGCTGGGGCGGCTTCTGGTTCTGGGATCCGGTGGAGAACGCTTCGCTCATGCCATGGATCGTGGCGACGGCGCTGCTGCATACGGCCATTGTCGTTGAAAAGCGGGATGCCCTGAAAAGCTGGACAGTGCTGCTTGCCATTTTTGCCTTCTCACTGTCGCTGATCGGCACCTTTCTGGTACGCTCCGGCGTCTTGACCTCCGTGCATGCCTTTGCCGTTGATCCGGCGCGCGGGGTTTTCATACTCGGCATTTTGCTGGTCTTCATCGGCGGCGGTCTGGGACTTTATGCCTGGCGCGCGCCGCGCCTGAAAATCGGCGGGCTTTTCGCGCCGATCAGCCGCGAGGGCGCCCTGCTGCTCAACAATCTGCTCCTTGCAGCCGCCTGCGTTGCCGTTTTCATCGGCACGCTCTATCCGCTTTTTCTGGATGCGCTGGGCGGTCCCAAGATCACCGTCGGCCCACCCTTTTTCAACATGACCTTCGTGCCGATCGTCCTGCCGCTGCTTTGCCTTGTGCCGCTCGGACCGATGCTGAGCTGGAAGCGCACCGACATTGTCGCGGCAAGCCAGCGACTTATGGTGGCGGCGGGACTGGCCTTCGTCACCGGCCTGATTGTCATGGGCATCGTGCGCCACGGGCCATGGCTCGCCCCGCTCGGCATGATGCTCGCGGCCTGGCTCGTTTTCGGCGCGTTGAGCGACATTGCCTATAAGACAAGGCTCTTTCGCATTTCGCTCGGCGAAAGCCTGACCAAGGCACAGCAATTACCGCGTGCCATTTGGGGCGGCACACTCGCCCATGCCGGATTGGGCATCGTGCTGGCAGGCATTGTCGGCATGTCGGCCTGGCGCATCGAACTTGTTACCGCCCTCAGGCAGGGCGAGAGCGCCATGATTGGCGACACCAAATTGACGCTTGAACGGGTCGGACTGCGCGAAGGACCAAACTATGAAGCGACGACGGGCATTGTGCGTGTTGAGCGCGAGGGCAAGTTTGTCGGTTTCATGCTGCCCGAAAAGCGCAACTTTCCGGTCGAGAAGCAGGAAAAGAATGAAGCTGCGATCATGACCAATGGCATGAACGATCTCTATGTCGTGCTCGGCGAAAATAACGGGCAGGATGCCTGGACGCTTCGCGCTTATCGCAACTTTCTGGCGCCATGGATATGGGGCGGCGCCGTCATCATGGCGCTGGGTGGCGCCATCTCCTTGAGCGATCGTCGCTTTCGGATTGGTGCGCCTCTGCGCGCCAGACGTCTGCGCGCGCAGCCAGCGGCCGCGGAGTAGGGCGATGCAGCGTCTTCTTCACGTGGTCTTGATCTTCCTGTCCTTGAGTCTGCCTGTCTTTGCGGTTGAACCCGGTGAAGCGCTGAAGGATCCCGCCCTTGAGGCGCGGGCGCGCGCCATCTCGCAGGAATTGCGCTGTCTGGTTTGCCAGAACCAGTCGATTGATGACTCAAGTGCGCCGCTGGCGCGTGATTTGCGCCTGCTGGTGCGCGACCGCCTGATGGCAGGCGATAGCGACGCGCAGGTGATGGATCATATCGTTGCCCGCTATGGCGAGTTCGTGCTGATGACGCCGGTCTTCGGCCCGGAAACCTGGTTGCTCTGGCTCGGACCTTTGATGGCCCTGATGCTGGGAGGATGGATTTTGCTCGCCATGTATCGGCGCAATGCGGCACCGGCAGAAGTGCCAACCCTCAGCGCGCAAGAGCGCGCAAGGCTCGATGCCATCGTGAATGGCGAAATCCAGTCGCAAGACAAACCATAGGAAGCGCCGATGACCAGCGTGCCCAACCAGATCACGAGCCGGAAAGTCACCTTCAAAGGCAGTCTGGGGGATGAACTGGCGGCAAGGCTGGATGTGCCTGACGGCCCGGTTCGCGCTTATGCGCTTTTTGCCCATTGCTTCACCTGTTCCAAGGATATTTTTGCCGCTGCCCGCATTTCAACCGCCCTGGCGGCACGTGGCATCGCCGTCTTGCGGTTTGATTTCACCGGGCTTGGCATGTCGGGTGGCGATTTCGGCAATACGAATTTTTCTTCCAATGTTGGCGATCTCGTCGCGGCGGCAAATTTTCTGCGCGCAACCTATCAGGCGCCAACGCTGCTCGTTGGTCACAGCCTGGGCGGCACGGCGGTGCTGGCGGCGGCCGACGAGATTCCTGAAGCCGTGGCCGTGGCCACGATTGGCGCGCCTGCTGACGCCGAGCATGTGAAGCATAACTTTGCCGACAGGCTCGCCGATATCGGGCGCGATGGCGAAGCCGAGGTGAAACTTGTTGGCCGCACATTCAGGATCAAGAAACAGTTCCTGCTCGATGTCGAAGGCCACCGGCTTGAAGACAAGATCGCGCATCTGCACAAGGCGCTGATCATTTTTCATGCCCCGCTCGACAATCTCGTCGGCATCGACAATGCGACAAAAATCTTCCTTGCTGCCAGGCATCCCAAAAGCTTTGTCTCCCTCGACAAGGCCGACCATCTGCTGACACGTCACGAAGATGCGACCTATGTGGCCGAAGTGTTGAGCGCCTGGTCCACGCGCTATTTGCCGGAGGCTCAAACCGAGGCTTCGCCGGTCGCCTTTGATGGCACGGTGCATGTTGCCGATACCCATGTCGGCAACTATCAGCAACGCATCACGCTTGGCGCGCATCAGATCATTTCCGATGTGGCGCGCGATCGCGGCGGCATGGATGAGGGGGCATCGCCCCACGATATTCTGCTGGGGGCCCTGGGGGCCTGCACGGCAATGACCATCCGCATGTATGCCGAACGCAAGGGCTGGCAGGTGAACGAGATAAGTGTTGCGCTGCGTCGTGATCTCGTGGCGGCACAAGGCGAAGGGACTGCCAAGGTCGAGGTCATCACCCGCGACATCATGCTCAGGGGGCCATTAGATGCAGAAATGCGCGAAAAACTGCTGGGGATCGCCAATAAATGCCCGGTTCACCAGACTTTGATGAACAAGGACAAGCGGATCGATACCAGACTGGTCGATCCGGCCTGAATAAACGGCGAATTTTTGCCATGATTTGGCCTTACGCTTTTGTAACGATCAATCCACCAATCTGTAAGGGAATCTGCGGCAACCTGCCTCCAACAGGTTGCAGGCGCCCGCACACGGCTCTGGCCAGCCGACCCCCATGCGATTTGGCCGATTTTGAGGAGTATCCAGGAATGATGAATGGCGGTCTGACCAACGAGGCGCTCAAGCGCCCTCTGCCCTCCAGGCATCGCGCCAAGTCGATGGCCGTCGCCGCGCTGCTCGGCCTGAGCCTGATGAGTGCGCCTGTCATGGCGGATAATGGCCCGATCAACACGGCGCCCGTCGCGCCCGGCGCGCGCGACATGTCGAGCCTGCCAAGTTTTGCCGACCTTGTGGAAAAGGTGAGCCCGGCAGTTGTGTCGATCCGCGTCGATGAGGAAGAAGATGTTTCGGCGCAGGCCGGCATGCCTGATTTGCCGTTTCCGCCCGGCAGCCCGTTTGAAAAGTTTTTCCGTGACATGCAGCCCAAGGGTCCGGATGGCAAACCGGCCAGGCGCCATGCAACGGCGCTCGGCTCCGGCTTCATCATTTCGGCTGATGGCTATGTTGTGACCAACAATCATGTCGTCGATGGCGCCAAGGAAATCACGGTGGTGCTGAACGATCAGTCCGAACTCAAAGCCAAGCTCATCGGTCGCGACAGCAAGACCGATCTGGCGCTGATCAAGGTGCAGTCGACAAAGCCCATGGCCTATGTGGCTTTCGGCAATTCCGACACGTTGCGCGTCGGCGACTGGGTGCTTGCCGTTGGCAACCCGTTTGGTCTTGGCGGCACAGTGACAACCGGCATTGTTTCGGCCCGCGGCCGCGACATTGGCGCCAGTGCCTATGACGACTTCATCCAGATCGATGCTTCGATCAACAAAGGCAATTCCGGCGGTCCGACTTTCGATACCAGCGGTAATGTTGTCGGCGTCAACACGGCGATTTTCTCGCCCACCGGCGGCAGTGTCGGCATCGGTTTTGCCATTCCCTCCAATCTCGCCTCGAAAGTCGTTGCCGAGTTGAAGAAGGACGGCAAGGTCACGCGCGGCTGGCTCGGCGTGACCATTCAACCGGTGGATGACGACATGGCCGCCAATCTGGCGCTCGACAAGGCCAGGGGCGCTCTCGTTGCCGATGTCTCGGTGGGCAGCCCCGCCGAGAAATATGGCATCAAGGCGGGCGACGTGATCACCTCGATCAATGGCACGGCCATGGAAGATATTCGCGCGGTGAGCCGCACGGTGGCTGATCTCAAGCCCGGCACCAATGCCAAGGTCGGTGTTTGGCGCGATGGCAAGGCCAAAGACATCAACGTCGCGATTGCCGTTTTCCCGGACAAGCTGGATGTGGCTTCGGCCGATGACGCGACATCGGATGACGCCACAGTGACGGCAACCAAGAGCCTCGGCCTGTCACTGACGCAGAGCGATGATGGTGTGGTGGTGCAGGCCGTCGATCCCGACAGTGAAGCGGCTGAAAAAGGCGTGCGTCCCGGCGATGTGATTCTCAAGATTTCGGGCAAGGATGTGAAAACACCCGCCGATATCGTCGCGGGCGTCAAGGATGCAAAGAAAGCTTCCAAGAACTCCGTGTTGCTTTTGCTCAAGACACGGGATCAGCAGCACTTTGTGGCCCTGACGATCGAAAAGGCCTGATGTCTCTCCGGTTGATCTGCCCGGCGCCTGCGGGCGTCGGGACAGACAATGGATGCAAAGGGCCTGGATCATGAGCATGATATCCGTGGTGCTGGACAGGAACTGGAATACGGAGCGCCGTGAGCCCATGCGGATTTTGGTAATTGAGGATGATCTCGAAGCGGCTGCCTATGCCGTCAAGGGATTGCGCGAAAGCGGCCACATTGTTGACCACGCCGCCGATGGCGAGGAAGGCCTGACATTGGCGCTCTCCGGCTCGTTTGATGTGCTGATCGTGGACCGCATGCTGCCCAAGCGCGATGGTCTTTCGCTGGTCGAGATGCTGCGCTCGGAAAACAGCCGCACGCCTGTGCTCTTTCTCTCCGCGCTCGGCGAGGTCGATGATCGCATCAAGGGCTTGAAGGTCGGTGGCGATGATTATCTGACCAAGCCTTATGCCTTTGCCGAATTGCTGGCCCGCATCGAGGTGCTGGTGCGCCGCTCCAATCCCGATCAGGTGCGCACGCGCCTTCAGGTTGGCGATCTCGAAGTTGATCTCCTTGCCCGCAAGGTCACACGTGCCGGGCAGGAAATCGAGCTTCAGCCGCGTGAATTCAGACTTCTCGAATATCTCATGAAACATGCCGACCAGGTGGTCACACGCACCATGTTGCTCGAAAACGTTTGGGAGTATCATTTCGACCCTCAGACAAATGTGATCGACGTGCATATCTCGCGGCTCCGGGCGAAGATCGACAAGAACTTCAAACAGCCGCTCTTGCACACGATTCGCGGGGCCGGATACTCGTTACGTGCAGTCGATTAACCTCCTCAAAACCTCGACCTTCAGGCTCGCGGTCATCTATCTGGCGCTGTTCGCGGCCTCGGCGATCATGTTGCTCGCCTATGTCTATTGGAACACGGCGGGCTTTCTGGTGCGTCAGACGGATGAGGCCGTGCAGGCCGAAATCACCGGCCTTGCCGAACAATATGCGCAGGGCGGCCTGCCCCTGCTCGTGCACACCGTCATCCAGCGCTCGCGCGACCCCGGCGAAAGCCTGTATCTCGTGCTCGACCCGGCTGGCCGGGTGTTGGCTGGCACGCTTGACGGACGCCCCGGACGCGAACCCGGACCCGATGGCTGGCTCGATTTCCTCTATAGCCGCAAGACGCTTGATGGCGTCGAGATGAAAGCGGCGCGTGCCCGGGCCTTCATTCTGCCGGAGGGTTTTTATCTGCTTGTCGGTCGTGATGTCGCTGAACGGCGTGAAATAGAAACACTGATTACAAGCGCATTGATCTGGGCGATTGGTCTGACCGTCGCACTGGGTCTCGTCGGGGGGTTGTTCATGAGCCGCAACATGCTGGCCCGTGTGGACGAGATCAACCAGACAAGCCGCGACATCATGGAGGGTGATCTTTCCCAGCGCTTGCCCATTGCCGGCACGGGCGATGAGCTGGATCAGCTGGCGCGCAATCTCAACGCCATGCTCGATCAGATAGAAGCCCTGATGATCGGTATGCGTCAGGTCACGGATAATGTCGCGCATGATCTTCGCAGCCCGCTGAACAGATTGCGCAATCGGCTGGAAGTGACCTTGATGGGCGAGGCCTCGACCGAGGATTATCGCGCCGCGCTGGAACGGACAATCGTCGAAGCCGATGGCCTGCTCGGCACATTCAATGCCCTGTTGATGATCGCACGGGCGGAAGCCGGCTCGTTGCGCGAATCCATGACCCAGCTTGATCTGGCAAATCTTGTCCTCGACGCCGCCGAACTTTATGAACCCTTGGCCGAGGAGCGCGGCCTGCGCATTGTCGTCGATGTGGACCCCGACATGCAGATCAAGGCGCATCGTGAATTGCTTTCGCAATCCCTCGCCAATCTGCTGGATAATGCCATCAAGCATGGCATACCGGCGCGCGAGGGTGTCGAGCCCGTGATCACCATTTCCGCCAAAGCCGATCCCGACAATCCGGCGCGACGCATCATTCTGGCCGTCGCCGATCATGGTCCCGGCATCCCCTATGAGGAGCGCGATCATGTGCTGGAGCGTTTTGTGCGGCTTGAAGCGAGCCGAAACACGCCCGGCTCCGGGCTGGGGCTGAGCCTTGTCGCCGCCGTGGCGCGGCTGCATGGCGGGCGTGTGCGTTTCACCGACAATGACCCCGGCCTCAAGGCGAAAATGATATTGTCACGAACAGGCCGTTGAGCCCTGCTCGCGCTTCTGCCGCAGTCTGCTATCTTGGCCGGACACGAATCTGGCAGGGACTGACAGGCAGTATGAGCAAAGGCGCACCCTTGAAGAATGAGGCGGCAAAGGCCCCTGCGCCCTATGATCTGGCGCGTGTCGCCCGCGAGATGGATGATCTCACCGCCCTGACCGACAAGGCAGACCGCCAGTTGCGGCGCGACCTTCAATCCCTGCTTGCCGAAAAGGCCGCCCGTCATCTGCTTGCGGCGATTTTTGGCAATTCGCCCTTTCTCACGCAAATCATCAGGTTGCATCCTGACTGGCTGACGCGCCTCCTGAAGGAGACGCCGGAAGCAGGTCTTGCCGATATTTTGCGTCGGGCGGGTGATGCCGCCCTCTTGCCGACACAGGCCGACGTGATGCGCGAATTGCGCCGCCTTAAATCGGAAGCAGCACTCCTCATTGCCATTGCCGACATGACGCGCCGCTGGTCGCTTGATGAGGTGACGCAGGCGCTCTCCGCCTTTGCCGACAAGGCGGTTGCGAGCGCCGTTGAATGGCTGCTCAAGGCCGCAGGGCGCACCGGACAGATCGCGGCGCCATCGCGGGCCACCTCGCCTGGCAGCGGATTGGCCGTGCTCGGCATGGGCAAGTTTGGATCAGCGGAGCTAAACTATTCCAGCGACATTGACCTCGTCATTTTTTACGAGCCGGGTCACTTGCCGCTCAAGCCCGGACTGGATGATGGCAGCTTCTTCGTGCAGCTCACCAAGGGGCTCGTCAAATTGCTGCAAGAGCGCACGGAAGATGGCTATGTCTTTCGGGTCGATTTGCGCTTGCGCCCGGATCCCGGCGGCACGCCGATTGCCGTCTCGCTGCCTGCCGCCGAGGTCTATTACGAAAGCCGGGGTCAAAACTGGGAACGCGCCGCTTTCATCAAGGCGCGCGCCGTGGCCGGGGACTTCGAGGCCGGACAGCGTTTTCTCGACCTGCTGAAGCCCTATATCTGGCGCAAGAATCTCGACTTTGCCGCCATTGACGACATTCATTCCATGAAGCGTCAGATTCATGCTGTCGGCGGACATGGCGACATCGCCGTCGCCGGTCACAATGTCAAACTCGGACGCGGCGGCATTCGCGAAATCGAATTCTTTGTGCAGACCCAACAGCTCATTGCCGGTGGGCGCGAACACAGCCTGCGTGGCAAGCAGACCTGCCAGATGCTGGATGAGCTGGCCCGCAAGCAATGGATCACGCCTGAGGCGGCGAGCGAACTCAAGCAGGCCTACAACTTTCTGCGCACGCTTGAGCATCGCCTGCAAATGATCAACGACGATCAGACGCACACCATTCCAGTTGAGGCAGAGGGCGTGCGTCATGTGGCGCTGTTCATGGGGTTTGCCGATAGCGACAGCTTCGCCAAGACGCTGACCACGCATCTGCGCTGCGTGCAGCGCCATTATGCACGTCTCTTTGAAACAGCCCCGCCTCTCGCCGAAGACAGCGGCAGTCTTGTTTTTACCGGCACGGAAGACGATCCCGAAACGCTGGCGACATTGCAGAAACTGGGCTTCAGGCAGGCATCGCAAATGTCGGAGGCCATTCGTGCCTGGCACACGGGCCGTTTTGCCGCGACCCGCCTTGCCCGTTCGCGCGAGATGCTGACGGCCCTGATGCCCGCCTTGCTGCGCGCCCTGTCCAGGACACCCAACCCGGATGCGGCCTTCACGCATTTTGATAATTTTCTGCGTGGCCTTCCGGCAGGTGTCCAACTGTTCTCGATGCTTTATTCCAATCCGGGCCTGCTTGATCTTCTCGCCGGCATCTCCGGCACGGCGCCGCGCATGGCGAACTATCTGAGCCAAAACCCGGCCGTGCTCGAAGCATTCATTGATCCTGATTTCAACAAGGTTCTGCCGGGGAGCGATGATCTGCGCAAATCGCTTTCGGCCGCGCTTGCCAATGCGCGTGACTATCAGGACGTGCTGGATTTCTCGCGTGTCTGGGCGCGTGAATATCGTTTCCGCCTGAGCATGCGAGTGCTTGCCGGCAGCGCCACAGCCGACGAGGCCGGACCTGCCTATGCGGCGATTGCCTCAGGACTGGTGGAGGTACTGGCGCCCATCGCCCAGGCCAAGGTGGCCGAACGCTATGGCCAGATGCCAAGCGGCAGCTTCGCGACCCTTGCCATGGGCAAACTCGGCAGCGAGGAAATGAGCGCGACCTCCGATCTCGATCTCATCATGATCTATGAGACGACAAGGGAAAATGTCGTATCGGATGGCGCCAGGGATGCCTCGCCCCCCAGCTACTATGCCCGTATCTGTCAGCAACTGATCAGTGCACTGACCGCTCCGACAGCCGAGGGCAAGCTCTACGAAGTCGATTTGCGGTTGCGCCCTTCCGGCAATGCCGGACCCATTGCCACATCGCTTGCCGCTTTCGTCCATTATCAGGCGAGTGAAGCCTGGACATGGGAACATATGGCGCTGACGCGCGCGCGCGTGATTTCCGGTCCTGACGCGCTACGCCAAAAAATCAATGCGGCCATTTTGAAAACATTGAGCCGGAAGCGCGACCGCGCCAAGCTGGCGCATGACGTGCTTGATATGCGTGCGCGTATCGAGAAGGAATACCCGGGCAGCGACCCGTGGGAACTCAAATATGTGCGCGGCGGTCTTGTCGATCTGGAGTTCATTTGCCAGTTCTTGCAATTGGCCCATGCGCATAAGTCACCAGAGGTCTTGCATCCCAACACCCGGACATCGCTGATGCGCCTGGCAAAATCGCGGCTCATACCGTCACAGACGGGGGATCAATTGGCCGCGGCGATCGAACTCAATCATAATCTGACACAGGTCTTGCGTGTATGTCTGGAAGGGGCCTTCAAGCCGGAAGAGGCAACCATGGGCCTGAAGGCGCTGCTGGCACGGGCCGGGGCTGCCCCTGATTTTGCGACGCTTGAATCACAGCTCCGCGACAGTCAGTCGCAAGTCCGGGAAGCCTTTACGGCGCTCATCAAGGCAGGCTGACCCGGTCTGTCAGGCATGGCGGCAATCTTGCAGCATTTGCGTGACAGGTTGCGTCAAAAATTTCCCTCGCTTTTGGCCTGATTGACCGGAAGGCGAGATGTGGCCTGATCAAACTTAGTTAACGCATCGATTGTATGACACATGGCCGGTGCAAGCTCATTATTCGACGCGTGCCAATCCGGTACGCTTTGATTACCGCTTCGGCGAGCGGATAAGCGCGTGAGGACCCGACGCATGAAGCGTCATGAGGCAATAGTGATCGGCGCGGGCCTGAACGGGCTGACGGCTGCGGCCTATCTGGCACGCGCCGGTCTCAGCGTGCTGGTGCTTGATCGCCATGCAGCGCCCGGTGGTGGCGACGTTGGCCATGAGATTTCGCCGGGCTTCCGACTTTCGCGTTTTTCACAAGGCAGCGCCGCGCTTCCTGCGCAAATAGTCTCCGATCTGGATCTGCCCCGCTTCGGCCTGCGCTTCCTGCATGCTGAAGGCGGCATCACCCTGGCGCCCGATGGCCGCTATCTGGCGAGTTATCGCGATGGCGCTGTCCAGCGCCGTGAAATTGCGCGTCATGACAAGCGCGACGCAGACAGTTTTACGAAATATCGCCGTGACCGGCTGGCGGATGCCCGCCGCATCGCGCCGCTCCTGACACGAGGGATGGATGGCTTTAGCGGCAGCTCCCTCCGTGATTTTCGGGCGCGACTGTCATTGCTGGCCGGTGTTGCCGCGCTTGATGAGAATGCCCTTTATGAGATCAGCCGTGTCTGGACACAATCCATGCGCGCGCTGCTTGATGACCATTTCACCAGCGACTTATTGAAAGCACATCTGGCCGGGCCTGCGCTCATGGGCTCAACACTGGGCCCGTCATCGCCAACCAGCGCCATGCGTCTTGTTGCCGCCTTCATGGGGTTGACAGAAGCGGCCAGTCTCGACGCATTGGCAGGTATGCCAGACAGGATTTTGCCCTTGGGTGGGCCTGATGCGCTGGCGCGTGCGCTGGTGGCATCCATTGAGGCCCATGGCGGCAGCATCCGCATGGAAGCGGAAGTGACCGACATCCTGATGCGCCACCAGAATGCGCGCGGTGTCGTGCTCGCCAATGGCGAGGAGATCGAGGCCAATGCGATCCTCTCGGATCTGGACTTGAAGCGCAGTGTGCTGAGCCTCTTCCAATGGAAGGACCTGCCGGCGGAACTGATCAGGCAGACAGGCGCCTTTCGCACGACGGGCACCGTTGCCAAGATCAATCTGGCGCTGGATCGAATGCCGGATTTCCCGATCCTTCCGGAAGGCTGCCCCTCTATCGCCGGCGGCTTGCGTCTCGCCGCCTCATTGGACGATATGGATCTCGCTTATAACGATTGGCGTGACAGGGTGCCGCCACGTGCGCCGCTCATCGAAGTCTTCATGCCGAGCCTGACGGATCCGACACTTGCCCCGGCGCGAAAGCATGTCATGTCGGTCAGGGTGCAATTTGTGCCGGCGACATTGCATGAAGGCCCCTGGAGCGATGAGCGCAAGCAGGCGCTTGGACAATTGGTCATCGGCAAACTGGCAGAGGTCAGTCCCGGTTTTTCCGGCCTTGTCATGGCGCAGGAAATTTTGCTGGCGCGCGATATTGAAAACGATGCCGGTCTGACATCGGGCGATATGTCGCAAGGCGACATGACGCTTGATCAGATGTTTTCCAATCGTCCCTTCGCGGCGAGTGGCGGCTACACGACGCCGATCAGAAACTTTTACCTCTGCTCGGCAAGCGCCCATCCTGGCAGCATGATGATGGGGCTGGCAGGCGCCAATGCGGCGACCAGCCTTTTGACCCTTCGCAAGAAGCGGGGGGCCGCATGAGTGCAAAACAGTCCAACCCTTCGCATTATGATGTGATCGTGATCGGGGGCGGTCCCAATGGACTTGTCGCCGCCGCCACGCTCGCCCGCGCGGGTCGCAAGGTACTGGTGCTGGAGCGCAGCCTGACGATGGGCAGCGTCATGACAACAACTGAAATCACGCCGGGATATCACGCTTCCGCAGGCGCAGCCTTGCTGGAGGGGCTCTCGCCAGCGCTCGAAAAACGGCTGCGCCTGAAGAAGCATGGGCTTCGATTTGCGACATATGGCTTCGAGACCATTGCGCTGGAGCGGGATGGACGAAATCTGACATTGCCATCGGGCCGCGCGCCACTTGTGGGGGTATCAAGCGCGGATGCCAGGGCCTATGCGATGTTTCAGTCGCAACAGGCAGCCTGCGCATACCTGCTCGGCTCGATGCAGGATATGCGATTGACGGATGGCTCTGTTGAAGCGTTGCGCAAGCTCGTCTGGCGTATCGCGGGGACACGTGGCATCGCCATGGGCGACATCATGCAGCAATTGCCTGCACGACTTGGCGATGTCCTGGACGCAACATTTGAATCACCGCTTCTCAAAGGCGCACTGGCGCTGGATGCCCTGCTGGGTCAGGGGGATGGCCCCTATGAACCAGGAACCATGCTGCGGCTGTGGCAACGCTTGTCACTGCGCCAGAAACACGCAGGACCCAGATTGCCCATCGGTGGCATGAGCGCCTTCAGTGAAGCGCTTTGCGCCAGCATTGTCGCGCAGGGGGGTGAAATCCGCGCCGGTATCGGTGTGCGAAAATTGCTGCTCACAGCGGGCGTCATCAGTGGCGTCGAAACAGATCAGGATCAGCGCTTTACCTCAAACAGCGTCTTGTCCTGCATTGATCCCGTGACAACGCTCCTGGACCTGCTTGGGGCGGTGCATCTGGATGCCGGGCTCACGCGTCATATTGCCTCGCGCAAGGTTCAAGGCGTCACAGCCAAGATCAATCTGGCGCTGGAGGGATTGCCCGTCGTCAAGGGTCTCGCGCCGGAACGCCTCGGCAATAGATTGCTCGCGGTCGCTTCGCTGGAGGAGCTGGATCAGGCCTCGCTCGCCTTCAGGCGGCGCGAACTGCATTCAGATCCGGTGATGGAAATACATTTGCCGAGCCTTGCCGATCCCTCGCTCGCACCCGAAGGCCAGCATGTCATGTCTGTCCTCGTACAATATGTTCCCCAGGATCTGGCGACCGGCTGGCAGGGTGGACGCGAAAAGCTCGTTCAGAATGTTGTTCGCAGCCTGACAACCTACATGCCGGACCTGCCCAATCGCATCATCGCAGGCACGGTCATGACGCCGCCCGATATCGAGAAGAAATACGGATTGAAGGGCGGCGACTGGCATCACGGCGTGGTAACGATCGATCGTCTCCTGCAACTCGGTCCCACAGATAAAATGGCGCCGCATCATACGCCGATTGCCGGCCTCTATCTTGGAGGCGCAGGCAGTTTTGTTGGCAATGCCTGTGGTGAAGCGGGGCATCGTGCCGCGCGACTTCTGCTTGAGGAGAGGGGCCGGTGATGGACGACAAACCGAACCAGCATCCCGGGGGTCGGGTTCTGGAGCCCCCCTTCGCGCGACAGGTTTTGATGTCGCCCTTGCATATGGAATTGGCGGGCGAAAGTGCGACCAATAGCTGGACCGGCTGGAATGGCTACACTGTGCCCGCGCGGCTTTCCAGTTTTGAAGCCGAGTATCAGGCATTGCGCTATGGCGCGGCACTTGCGGATTATTCGCCACGGGTGACATACCGCCTCGCGGGGCGTGATGTCATGGCCTATTTGCAACGATTGATAACGGGCAATGCGGCGACACTGGAAGTCGACACCGCCATGCCGGTCGCGTTTTGCGATGATCGCGGATGGCTCGTCGGTGTGGCTCGTCTCTTTCGCATGGCAGACGCTGAATATCGACTTGTGACGGAGGAAGCGCAGCTCGACTGGCTGCTCAGTTCCGCCATCGGCTTTCAGGTGCAAGTCGAGGATATCAGCGCCGCCCATGCCTGCATCGCGTTGCTCGGTCCCCTGGCGTTGCGTGTGATCGAGGATCGGGCCCCAGGCGATCAGGTGGCTAGTCTGACGGCCAATCAGGGCTGTGGCATCAGGATCGCGGGCATGCCGGTTTTCGTGATGGCCAATGCGACAGGAGCGTTGGCGCCGGGTTATGAAATCTGGACGGACATGGAGGATGCCACGACCATCTGGCGGCATCTGCGTCGCAGTGAGGCGGTGCGGGGCCTGTGCGCCGTGGGACAAGAGGTTCTCGACCTTGCCCGTATTGAAGCCGGATTGCCGCGTCCCGGGCAGGATTACCAAGGCATTTTCTCCGCCGTGACCATGCAGACGGCGATCACGCCTTATGACCTTGGCCTGGGCGCACAAATTGATTTTTCCAAAGGCAATTTCACCGGTCGGGCGGCTCTGTTGGCGATACGCGACGGATCGCCAAACCATCCCGTCATGCATCTGCGCATCGAGGGACTTGAACCGGTTGCCTGTTCCACCGTCACGCAAGGGGGACAGCAGATCGGTCGCGTGACAAGTGCGCGATTTTCGCCCGCGCAAGGCGCAAATATCGGTCTCGCACGGCTTGCCATGCCAAAAGTCGGCAAGTCGAAAAAGAGGACCAAGGCCTGGCTGGTCGATGTCGAGACCGGCAGCGGTCGCCGTGAACAACGCCAGGCCTGGCCTGTGGCCGATTGCCAGAGACTCCCTTGATCCGGCCAAAATCCGCCAGAAAATAATTTCGACGGAAGCGCACATGCCGCCCGTTGGACATGCAACGAGCGGCGGGTTGACGGTGCTGATCCCTCCCCCCCCTGGACCGGCATCGCGCTTGCCGCTCGTGCCTTACGACGCCAACAGGGGTGCGCTGCAAGGAGCGATAAAAATGAAGATGCGTAATGGAATTATTGGTGGTGTAACCGGAATGATTGTTTTGGCAGGCGCGTCAGTGCTGGCGCTTGCTGCGACGGATGAAGCCGATGGTCGCCGTCATGGTGGCCACATGTTCGGGTCGACGGACACCAACAAAGACGGTGTGGTCTCCAGGGACGAATTCACGGCCCGTGGCGAGAAAATGTTCAGCAAGCTCGACACCAACAAGGATGGTGTTGTGACGCAGGACGAAATGACAAAGGAAGCTGCCAAGAAAGCTACCGAACAGGCCGGCAAACGTTTTGCCCATATGGACAGTGATGGCGACGGCAAGATTTCACAGGCCGAATTTAACAAGCTGGGCGAGAAGCGTTTTGCCCGGATGGACGAGAATGGCGACGGGAAAATTGAAAAAGGTGAAGGCCGTCACGCCATGAAACGTGGCGATCATGGTCCCGATGGCGATTTGACACCAGCCGAAGATGGCGCAACAGCGCCGTAATGAGATAACATGAGCGAAGATTTTCGTTCATGCGAGACGGAGGACGCCGATTTTGATCGGCGTCCTCCGGCCTGTCCGGCCCCTGAAATCATGGCGCCGTCACAGGCGTATGACTGGCAGCCCGCCGCGCACAAGACGCAGCGCCTGCGCAACAGTCACAAGACCGGAAGGGGTGGGGCGCAAGTGAGTATGCCGTCTGACGATGATCTCGTGGCCGCCGTGGCCGAGGGAGATGAGCGTGCCTGTCGCTCTCTCATGGATCGTCATTTGACCCGCATTGTCGCACTCGCCCGCCGGATGCTCGGCAATCATGCCGATGCCGAAGAAGTGGCGCAGGAAGTGTTTCTTCGCGTCTGGACCCATGCGGATCGATGGCAGCCGGGCAGGGCGCAATTCTCCACCTGGCTGCATCGCGTTGCGATAAATCTGTGTCTGGACCGTTTGCGCCGACAGGGCATGACGGACATCGATTCAATCCCGGAGCCCGCCAGTGAGGAACCGGGGCCTTATGAACAATTGGCCCAGCGCGATCTCGCCAGATCAGTGGAAGCTGCCCTGCAGCGTCTTCCGGCGCGTCAGCGCGCGGCCATTACACTGGCACATTTTCAGGGGCTGACGAATATCGAGGCGGCGGAAATTCTGGAAGTGACAGTTGAAGCAGTCGAATCCCTGCTCGGGCGTGCGAGAAGGCAGCTTCGCGTGCTTCTTGCGACGGAAAAGGCAGAATGGCTACGTATGACCAGTGACTAGACCGCCCGCGCAGTCGATTTGCGGGCGGATGAATTCGGGGTTTTGACTATGAATGAAACAGGCATGACGAAGGAACGGGTCGCCGCGTTGATCGACGCTTATGGGGCCTCGCCTGAACGTTGGCCGGAAGCCGAGCGTCCGCAGGCGCTGGCGCTGCTTGCGCAATCTGCGAGCGCGCGCGAATTGCTGCATGAGGCGCGCAGCCTGGATCTCTTGCTGAATATGGCCCCGGTCGATCTGCCCTCGACCGCTCTGGAAGATCGCATCATGGCGGCCCGGCCAGGATCTGTGGCGCAACCTGCTCTCGCAAGGCCGACACGGCGCGAAACCCGCCCCCCTCTTTTTGCCCGTCTCTGGAACGACTACCGCTCGGCCGCCTTTCCAACGGGCATGCTGGCGGCGTCAATCGTTCTCGGCATGGGTTTTGGCAGCGCCGTCAATACCACATCGTTTTTCGATACATCGCCGCTGACATCGACGGCCCCCATCACCATGGCCTCCAATGAGGCAGCGGGGGATCAGCTTCTGGCCCTGGCCTTGTCTGAATCGAGCTATACAGAGGAAATGATACGGTGAACGATCAGGAAAATGCAGCGGCTTCGGCGACACCCTTCATGCAAAAGCGTTGGCTGGGGCCCGTCCTTCTCGCCTCTCTGGCGCTCAATCTCTTTGTTGTCGGCCTGATTTCGGCGCCGCTGATTTTCGGACACCGTTTTCACGTCCGGCAGGATGAACCCGACATGTTCACCGAGTACCTGCCGCCGTCGCCAGATCGCCTGATGCGTCGCGGCCTGGCAGCCCTGGATCCACGCGACCGCGTTGCCATGCGCAAAATGATCATGGACGCCTTTCCGCTCATCCGGCCCCATATCAAGGACATGAAAGAGGCCAAACGCGAGCTTGCCGACGCCATCGCCGCCGAACCTTATGACGAGCCACGCATCAAGGCCGCCTTCGACAGGATGGATGAGGCCATGGTCAGCACGGCGAAAGCCGCACGCGAAAACATGCTCAAGGGTCTGGCGACAATGCCCGCCGAGCAGCGCAAACGCATGGCGAAGGCCATGAGCCAGATGGCCGGACCCGCCATGGTGCGCCAGATGCCGGATCGTGGAGACCGCATGCGGCGTGATCTGATGCCAGAGGATCGTATGCCAGAGGATCGTATGCCAGAGGATCGTATGATTGACAATCCGTCCGGTTCACCCGAAGAAGCGACAAAACCCCTCGATCAGGTGCCGGCTCGATAAGAGACCGTCAGTCTTCATCATGCGGCTGGAGTATCCATGAGCTGGTACCACGACAGCATGTATGACACGAAGCGGCCCATCGGCAGCTTCTGGGCGGATGACGCGCCACCCTTGCCGCCGCACATTGATGCAGGTCCCCTTCAGGGGGAGAATATATGCGACGTCGCCATAATCGGTGGCGGCTATACGGGGCTTTCGGCGGCGCTGCATCTCGCCCGCGATCACCATCTTGATGTTCGAGTGGTGGAGGCAGGCGAGCTGGCCTGGGGGGCTTCCGGTCGCAATGGCGGATTTTGCACCTTGCCGCCAACCTCCCTTTCCCTTTCCGCCCTGCTCAAGAAATATGGCGCGGCAGAGGCCCGCCGCTTCATGGCCTCGCAGGTCGAAGCTGTCGATCTGGTGCGCGATCTCGCCCAAACGGAAAATATCGACATCAACCCGCAAGGCGACGGCACATTGCATGTCGCGCATGCGGCCGATCGCTTTGACGAGCTGCGCCACGAAGGTGACATGCTCAAACGGCATTTCGGCCTGCCATCGCGCTTGATGTCGCGCGAAGAAGTGGCGCAAACGCAGTATGATTCCCGCGAGCAATTTGGCGCGCTGCATCTCGGCACCGGCTTTGGCCTGCACCCTCTCCGCTTTGCGCGCGGCCTGGCCGGGGCAGCCGCCCGACATGGCGCCAAACTCCATGGCAACAGTCATGTCATCAGCCGCAAGCGGGAAGGCGGCTGGCACAAACTGGTTGGCGAGACGGGCACACTGCTTGCGCGACGCCTGATCATCGCGACCAACGGCTTCACGCGCCCGGCCCTCGATCAGCGCCTGGGCAACCGCATCCTGCCCGTGCTCTCCAACATCATCGTCACCCGCCCGCTCACCAAGGCTGAATTGGCTGCCCAGAACTGGGTCACGCAGCGCCCCTGCGCCAACACCCGGCGCCTGCTTTTCTACTACAGGCTGTTGCCAGGCGGTCGTTTCCTCTTCGGGGCGCGGGGCGACAATACCGGCAGGCCCGAAGACGCCATCCAGATGCGCCGCTGGATGGAACGGCGGCTGGGCGAGGTGTTTCCAGCCTGGCAGGGCATCGAGACGACGCATTATTGGCGCGGTTTTGTCTGCATGAATGCGCGGCAGACACCGACAATTGGCCAGTTTGCCGATGAGCCGGACATGTGGTTTGCCATGGGCTATCACGGCGATGGCGTGTCCGCCGCGCCATGGAGCGGACGAATGCTCGCCAATCTGGTCGCCGGAAAAGCGCAGTTATCCGATATTCCGGCGCCGATGCGGGGGCCGCCCCCGCAGATTCCCTTATCTTTCTTGCGGCGCTGGTATCTTCGTGCGGCTCTCGGCTACTATCAACTGAGAGATCAATAAGCATCAGGTTGAAAATGAGTGACCGCGAAAAGCCGGGCCCCAGCGTTTGGGCCGACCTTGCCGAGTTTAATGCCTTTCTCGCCCAGAATGGCGACATCGACTATCTCGACGCCGTTTTCGTCGATATGTGCGGCACGGTGCGCGGCAAACGTTTCCCGATTGAAGAGGCCGACAAGGTTTTCACCTCCGGCGTCCAGATGCCGCGCTCGCTCTATTTCTTCGATGTTACGGGCGTCAATGAAGACATCCTCGGCATGGGCTTTTCGGACGGCGACCCCGATAGCCAGTCCCACCCCATTTCCGGCACCATCGTGCCTGTGCCATGGGCCTCGATGAAGCAGGCGCAAGTCCTCATGACCATGGTGGACAATGCCGACAATCCGCTGATGCTGGAGCCGCGCAATGTGCTCGCCTCGGTCGTCAAGAGGCTCGACGACATCGGCCTGCGCGCCATCACGGCCTGCGAGTTCGAGTTCTATGTCCTCGACAAGGATCGGGACCGCAAGGGCCTGCCGCAACCGCCCATCAATCCGGCCACGGGCCTGCGCGAAACGGCCAACGAAGTCTATGGCATCACGGAACTCGATGGCTTTATGTCCCTGCTCAAGGACATTGACGAAGCCGCTGCCGCACAGGGCGTTCCCGCCTCCGGCGCCACGGCCGAATATGCCCCCGGCCAGTATGAAATCAATCTCAATCACGAAGAAGATGTGATGGCCGCGGGCGACCACGCCATCATGCTGCGCCATATCATCGGCGCCATCACCCGCAAGCATAATTTCATTGCCAGTTTCATGGCCAAGCCCTTTGTCGGCCAGACCGGCAATGGCCTGCATGTGCATTGCTCGGTGGTCGACAAGGACGGCAACAACATCTTCAATGACGGCTCGAATCTGGGCTCGAAGCAGCTTCGCCACGCGATCGGCGGCCTTCAGGCGACGCTTGGCGACGCCATGGCCTTCTTCGCGCCCAACATCAATTCCTATCGCCGCTTCGGCCCCAATCTGTTTGTGCCGGTCAATCGCGCCTGGGGCTATAACAACCGGTCGGTCGCCTTCCGCGTGCCGGCAGGCTCGCCTGAATCGCGCCGCGTCGAGCATCGCGTCTCCGGGGCCGACGCCAATCCCTATCTGGTGCTGGCCGCCATTCTGGCCGGCATCCACTATGGCATCGTCAATGAAATCGACCCTGGCGACCCGGCCGAGGGCAATGCCTGCGACGTCATGGACGAGGGCATCCCCTTCTATCTGCCCAGCGCCCTGAAGCGTCTGCGCAACTCCCAGGTGATGAAAGACTACCTGGGCGCGCAATATGTCGAGGTCTATGCCGAGACCAAAATGCTCGAATTCGAGAAGTTTCAGCGCGCCATCTCGCCCCTCGAATATGACTGGTACCTGTAAGCCCAATCCCTTCAAATCGGACCTGTCTGGCATTGTCAGAGGCCTTCTGGCATGGCCAGATGCAGCCTCTGACTGCCATGAATAGGGCGGAATTCTGCGGATTTTGCCAAGAACTGTGGTAAAATTGAAACGAAATTAGCCAATTGCCTGAAAAACGATCATAACGCCAGTTATTATGGTAAATTATTTCCGATTTGTTACATAGAATGCGTGATTAACGGTAATAACAACGGTGGGGGGAGTAGGGCTGATTCCCTCCGGCTGTTTCTGCAGGAACGGCATCAAAAGCCAGCATCGCCTTGGGGGCCAAATTGAAAAAGATTTCCGATACTTCGGTTGACCAGACATCGACCATTTCAGCGCGCGTGTTGCAGGCTGCCTACAGCCACTACGGCAACACAGCCTGCGTCTCCAGCGGCGACGGCAAGGCCACACCTCAAAACATCAAGCGCGTCTTCGCGGCAGCGCTGCTCTCCACCGCCTCGTTCGTGGCCGTAGGCGCGGCGACGAGCACCAGCGCGATGGCGGGCACCTGCAACCTGACCGGGTCGACAGTCGACTGCACTGGTCTCTTCTTCGACACCATTGAATACGACGTGGTCGATGATCTGACCCTCGTGATCGCCGGTGGGGCGCTCATCAACACAGCCGACAATTATTCTGACCTTGCCGGCGACAATGCTGGCGTCGTCCTCTATTCGGAAGACAACGCAACGATCCGCAACAATGGCGCCGTGATCACGGACTATAACGGCTATAACTCCGAAGCTGGCGGTCAGTATGGCAATCACGGCATCTTCGCTGAGTCCCTTAATGGCGATGCGACGGTAACCAATGCCGCCAGTGGCACGATCGTGACCCAGGGTGATCAGGCCTACGGCGCTTATGCTGCGACGGCTAATGGCGACGCGACGGCGACCAATGACGGCCTGATTTCGACAAACGGCGAAGGGTCGGTCGCAGTTCGCGCTTATGGCGACTCAGGTGACGCCACGGCGACCAACTCGTCCACAACAGGTACGATCTTTACATATGGCGCTGAGTCTGATGGCGTCGTGGCGGTTTCCAACGCTGAATATGGCACGGCTTCAGCCTCCAATGCCGGTTCCATCACGACCTATGGCAGCCATTCGACGGGCGTGCTTGCTTATGGCTACTATGCCGACGCGACCAATAGTGGCGCCATCTCCATGGAAGGTTATGCTTCCGTGGGCGTCTATGCCGACGGCTACTATGCTGACGCGACCAACAGCGGTGCCATCTCCATGGAAGGTTATGCTTCCGTGGGCGTCTATGCCGGCGGCTACCATGCCAACGCCGACAACACCTCGACAGGCACCATTGATCTCCATGGTGACGCGAGCCATGGCGTTTCCGCCGATGGCTTCCGTTCTTATGCCTCCAATTCGGGCGGCATCCATAGTGATGGCGGCGTTGGCACGGAAGACACGTTTAATGCGGCAACGTGGCTCGCCAATTATGGCCCCGATGTTCAGGGCGGCGAGGGTTCTGACGCCTCCGAATATCTGACAATTGGCGTCTTGGCGACCGGAACATATGCCACTGCAATCAATCAGGCGGCAACTGAGGGTGTCTCGGGCAGCGGCTCGATCACTGTCACGGGCATGTCCGCAATCGGTCTGACGGCAACGGGTGCAAAATATGCCCATGCCATCAATGACGGCAGCATCGTCACGGGCGATTCGGAAGACGGCTTTGCCAATTTCGGTGCCCTGGCCTTCTCAGACCTCGGTGATGCAACGGTTGAAAATTCAGGCTCGATCAACAGCTACGGCACCTACTCAATGGGTGCGCTGGCGGTGGCCTCTGACGATGCGACAGCCACAAACTATGCTGGCGGCAGCATCATCACCCATGACGCCGAAGATGGCGGGGCCTATTCCTCCTTTGGTGCGGTTGGTCTTGGTGCTTTTGCGGGCGATGGCGATGCCATTGCTGTCAATGGTGCGCTGCCGGACGTTGCGCCTGTTAACAACGTTGCGCCCGGTACAACCACGATCACAACCCATGGCGATGCCGCCTTTGGCGTTGTTGCCGTATCTGTTTATGGCGGCACATATAATTCCGGAGACTATAGCTGGTCGGGTGGTGCTTATGCCCACAACACGACTTATGGCAGCGTGACAACCTATGGTGATCTCGCCATCGGCGTGCTGGCCTCGACCCTTTCCGACAAATATGCCCATGCCGTGAACGATGGGTCGATTACGACCAATGGCTATGGCGCCTTCGGCGTCGCGGCCCTTGGCGGCAACATGGGTGTCACCTGGGCGACTGAAGACGGCGTTGTCGAGGCTGTCTTCGATCCGATCTCGGGCAACAGCCTGGCGACGGTTCCGCTCCAGAACGAATATGACGGTCTCGTCTATGCCGTGAACTCGGAAGACGGCACGATCGCAACCCATGGCGTTGCCGGTGCGGGCGTTTATGCCGGCGCCATTCATGCAGACGCGATTGGCATAAACCGCGGCGAGATCACGACGAGCGAAGATCTCGGTGCCGGTGTGGTTGCCGCTTCTGTCCACGGCAATGCGGCGGCTGCCAACCTCTATAATGGCTCCATCGTGACGCATGGCGATCAGGATGCCGTTGGCGTCTTCGCCATCAGCGGCAACACGGTCGTTGGTTATGGTGCTGGTGCCCCTCCTGCTGCAGGCGAGGGGGCATTCGCGATCAATAGTGGCATCAACATAAATAGTAACGGCATATATTACGGCCTGTATTCGGAAGATATTGGTACCGCAACGGTCCGCACCTATGGTGATGACGCGGTTGGCGTCCTTGCCATGGCCTACGGTTCAACGGCTACGGCCATTAACATTCATGGCGATGTGACGACAGGCTCGGCCATTGTTCCCGCCGTTCCCGTTGCCACGGGCGATAATGCTTCCGGTGTGATGGCGCGGGCCTTCGATGGGGATGCGTTCGCCGGCAACAAATATCATGCCTCCATCACCACCCATGGCGACGATGCCTATGGTGTGGCGGCCTATGCTGTCGGCTTTGACGCTGACGCATCGGCAATCAACGCCAAATACAGCACCGTTGAAACATCTGGTGATGGCGCGACGGGTGTCCTTGCTGTCTCTGAGGATTATGCTGTTGCCGCAAACTGGCTTGGATCGGATGTCACCACCTATGGTGATCATGCCGGCGGCGTCGTCGCACATAGCTCCGAGGGCGGTGCGAGGGTGGTTAACGGCTCCTTCGTTGGCTATGTTGATGCTCAGGTTTCTGCGCCGAAATATGCTTTTTATGGACCATCGACCGTCACGACCTATGGTGAAGACTCGGTCGGCCTCTCGGCCACAACGGAAGATGGCGACGCCTTCGCCGTGAATGCAGACGGCTCCTCCATCACGACCCATGGCGACAATTCGGATGGCCTGGTTGCTTCGGCCCATTACGGCACAGCCTATGCCGTCAATGGCTTCCACGGTTTCTCCATCAACGCCTTCACGGAAGATGGCGACGGCAGTACGTCGAGCATCACCACCATTGGTGACTTCTCCTACGGCATGCTGGTCTCTTCCACGGGTGAGACGATCCTCAGCGAGGACTCCGATGTTGGAGCTTTCAACTACGGCTCCATCACGACATCGGGCATCAACTCCGATGGCATCCATGCTTACTCGGAAGATGGCAAGGTCACTGTTACCAATGCCTCGACGGGTGTCATCACGACGGGTGCGCCACGTGTCGAAGAGATGTTTATCTCTGAAGATGCTGGCTACCGTGCCTTCGGCATTTATGCCTGGGCGGTCAATGGCGATGTTGAAATCACCAATGGTGGTTCGGTCACGACCAATGGCGAAGATGCCATCGGCATCTATGGCTGGACGACGAATGGCGGTGACATCACCATCACCAACTCCGAAGACGCCTCGGTCACGACCCATGGCGACGGCGCCACGGGTATCTTCGCCTATGCCGAAGCCAGCGGTTATGTCGAAGTCAACAATGACGGCACGGTAACGACATACGGCGATGATGCTGATGGCATCTATGCTTACGCCAATGGCAGCGGCATCACTGTCTACAATACAGGCACTGTCTCGACGTCTGGTGAAGACTCGATCGGCATCAATATCCACAACACGGGCGAAGGTGATACCAACGTCACCAACAGCTCAATTGGCGAGATCACGACCACGGGCGCTCGCTCGGATGGCATCAATGTGAACTCGGACGAGGATGGCGACGTCTTCGTGGCCAACCACGGCACGGTCACGGTTTCCGGTGAAGACTCCATCGGTATCGATGTCTATTCCTACTACGCGGCAACGGTCATCAACACCGGCACGGTCAGCTCTGCCGGTACGGCCATCGACATCTACTCCGGCTATGGTGATGACTCGGGTGGCCCGTCGATCCTTCGCAACGAAGACGGTGGTTCCATCACAGGTGATGTGCATGTTGGTGCTTACTACGATGCCAAGTTCTACAACTCGGATGCCACGATTACGGGCGCTGTATATCTGAACTCGAATGAGGGCGATATTTTTGCCTCCGTCTTTGGTGCTGGTAACGACATCACCAAGGGTATTCATGCCAGCGGTTCGGGTCGCCTTGATTTCAATCAGACCGACACGATGACCTTTGCTGATGGTATTGAAGGCAACGCTATCAGCGGCTTCGACAGCATCAACTTCTACAATGGCACCACGGTCTTTGATAATGGTGGCAGCGAAGACTCGATCGTCGACATCTCGATGAACGAAGGCGGTCGGATCTTCATCGGCGGCTCCTATAACGCCGAAAGCGAAGACTGGAGCACAGCCTCTGTTCTCTTCAAGGGCGGCAATGCCAGCGCCATCGATGTCTATGCGGTCGACACGACGGTTGAGTATAACGGCACGATCTCGGTTGGAACGGGAACAACCGTTGACTTCTCTGGTAATGTCGCCTTCACCGAGAACTCAACCTTCCGCACCCAATTTTCGAATGATGGTGCGGGCGTTATCGGTGGCAACACGGTGTACTTCGGTGAAGACACGAACATCTTCGTTGATGTTTCAGGCTTTGATGCCATCATTGGCGACGACGTCCTTGTCGCCTACGCGCATAGCGAGGATGGTGTGAAGGATTACGGTGCGACAGTTTCCGACAACTCGATCCTCTTCAAGTTCGACAAGGTCATGAACGGTGATGTGGTCGACAATGCGGGCACGGGCGACGTTTACGCTGCAAATGAGGAATATCTCCGCGTTCTGATCGACGAAACGGCTGCTGGCGTCACCGGGGACACTGAAGGTTACTCGGACAACGAACGCAACATGGCTGCAGCGATTGACGAGTATATCCGTACGCACTCGACCGATGATCCGCTGGTTCAGTTCCTGTCGCAGTTCGCCACACCCGAAGAGCAGCGTGCCGCTCTCTACAGGCTGGTTCAGGACTCGCTGCCCGATCAGTCGAATAGTGGCGTTGCCGGTATCATCGGCGCCTCGGATCTCGTCTTCGACATGATCCTGGATCGTCTGGCTAATGGTGGCTTCTTCGTCGCCGCCAATGACACACAGTCGGGTGTCTCTGCGGGTGACATGGCCCTTGGTGGCGATGGTCACTGGGCGCTCTGGGGTCGTGCCGGTCTGCTGAAGGCTGAATACACACCGAACGCTGTCCCTGGCTTCGATGCCGATACATGGGGCATCTCGGTCGGTATTGACGGCAATGTGGCGGAGAATGTGCGTGTGGGTCTGGCCTACATGTATCAGGATGCGAAGATTGATGAGAATGGTGCGGGCGCCAATGCCGACACCGACATCACCGGTAACGGCATCGTCGGCTACATGAGCTACACACCTGACCCCTACTTCCTGAACACGGCTCTGAGCTACACGTGGAACAGCTATAGCGGCAAGCGGTTCACGGGTCTTGGAACGAACACCTCTGACTATGACGGTGCGCAGGTTGCGGCGCGTGCCGAGCTGGGCCGGGTCTTCAAGGAAGGCAGCTTCGATCTCACGCCGTCGGTTGGCCTGCGCTACAACTATGTGAGCCAGGATGCCTACACGGAAACGGGTCTTCTTGCCCTTCATGTCGATGAGCGCAACGAGACATCGGTTCGCGGTACACTCGGCCTGAACGCCAAGTACAACATGGAACTCTCGGGCGGCGGCAAGCTGATCCCGGAAGCCAGCGTGTCCTTGATCAACGAGTTTGCTGATCCGAGCGGCGCACTTGCCGGTAACGTTGTCGGTGGCGGTGCCTTCGTGACGAACCAGACAGCCCGTGATGACCTTAGCTACGGTGTTGGTGCCGGCCTGACCTACAAGGCGACCGACTCGCTCAGCGTCGGTATCCACTATCAGGGCGAGTTCCAGTCGGACTACTCGCAGAATGCAGGCGAATTCAATATCCGCCTCGCCTTCTGATCCTGATCGAACAACGCCAATCTTGATCGGCGCCCTTCGGGGCGCCGATTTTGTTTGGGCGCATGTCAAAAAAAGGGGCGTGATCGTCAAAAAAAGCACCCCGGAGGGTGCCTTTATCTTTGCTTGATCGATGATCTAGACATCGATCTCGGCGTGATCAAACCAGATGACCCGGACCTGATGGCCAAGACTGTTATAACCAATCAGGGTCAGGCCTGAAAAACCCACGGGCTTATGTCCCAGTCCCTTGGCTTGATAGATCGCCATCATGCCGGCTATTTTGGCGCGCGGGTGATCAAGCGACCATTGGCACAAGACATCACGACAATGCACCGCCAGATGGCGCGCTATGTCCTGACGGCCATAATCGGGAAGCGTGAAGGCCCGGAAAAAACCAAATCGCTGACGCAGAGGTGGATACTCAACAAGCTCCATGGTCGAGATTCCGGCGATGTTGTCGCCATCATAGGCGACAACACAGACTTCCTTGACACGCTGCAAGGGGTCGGCGCCGGTTGGCAGGATATTGTGATCCCTCCAGGCCTGCAGAACATCCTGCTCGATCTTGGCGTCGTTTTTTTGCCATGTCTTGACATATTTGATTTCAGACATCTTATCCGGGCTTTCCTGTTCTTGTTTCAAATGGGTTCGGGTCATCTTCTTGGGAGTGGTTGATAACCCATGTTGAAGGCGATCGAGACACGGAAATCATCACTTCTATTGGGCTGTACAGAATGCTGGAGCCAGGAGGGGAAGATGACCAGAAGGCCATCCGAACAACGATATTCGAGCGCCTGACTGTTGACTTTGGTCCGCTTCTTGATCGGGTAAACGCTCATGATGCGTTCGCGCACCGGATCATAAAACTCAATATTGCCGCTGTTTTGAGGCACTTTGACGTAATAGCTGCCAGAGAGAACGGCATTGGGATGCACATGTGCCTTGTTATAGTCACCCGGGCTGTTTTTATTGATCCACATTTCCTGAAACACAAGATTGGCTTTTGTGAAATCAAATCCCAGATGCTTTGCACATTCCGCGCTGGTACGTCCGATGATTTTACGAATGTCGGCAAAGCGTTCATCCTGATGCAGCGATGAAATGCTATGCCATCCGCCGACATTTGAGCGTGTGATCGATTTGGTTTCGATCTCCATCTGTTCTGTGACCTGCAAGAGATGCTTGTTGATGCTCTCATGCTTGACCACCTTGCGCGCCCAGATCGGAACGCTGAACCAGGTCTCGGGCACAAATCCCTCAGCCGCTTCATTGTCTTTTGTCGATTGCGATTTCAGCTCGTCGGCTTGTCGATCAATGATCTCGTTCATTCTGTCACTTCATGCAGGAGGGAATGGTTGGGGATAGTCGTGACCATGCGGACAACCATCCCTGATGATGGTCAACGTCTTTCTCGACCCGTAATTTAGCGCATTCAATATGCGGCAAGGCAGCCAAATATGACCGCATGACTGTCGCAGGCACGACCTTGTCGTCCTGGCCGGCATAATGAATTTGCGGAATTCTTGACAGCGTCCGGGCATAGGAAACCGGATTGAGCGAACCCTGCATCGTCGCCACCTTGTGATAAGCGGTGAAGGCGTCGATATCGAGAGGTGACGCCACCGTAATGATCCAATCGACATCCTGTCGGCGCGCGGCGACAAGCAGTGCGATCACGCCACCTCCGGAATATCCGATAAGTGCCACACGGGCCGCGCCAGACTGCGCCTTGAGTTGGTCGATGGCGAGACTTGTCGCCGCTACGGCTTCCTCGCTGAAGCGTCCCAGGGTCCACAGATCAGTCTGGCAATTGCGAGCATTCTCCCCCCCTGTATACTGGCAGGGCCGGGCCAGATAAGCGACGCCCGGTCGCGGGTCAACGGCGGCAAGCCGCAGCATCACGGGATCAACAGGCGTGGGATCATTTGAGGGCTGCGACTTGCTGATATATCCAAGGCCATCGCCTTCAATATAGACAATCGCCTGTGAAGCCCTGTCGGCGGGCCGCCGATAGGCCAGCAAATCGAAAGATCCTGCGGTCAGAATCTCGACGCTCATCCCGCCCTGTGAAGCGACAGTCTGCGCGGTTGTCGCCCGTTGCGATGTCGCAGGGGCGCTGGTGCAGGCGGCGACAAGCAACAAAAGGACGATCAGGCTGGCCGGGTGGGGGCGTTTCACGCGAATACTCCGTATTGTGGCGCTTCATTTGTCATTCTGGACGGAGACAGGGTGATAAATTCCCGATGCAGTGCTATCCAGACCTCAGCTATAATGTTATCTGGATTGCCTGAACAGAAGGGATGAAGAGTGGCCACTGAGAAGAAAACGGAAGCCAAAGCTGCAGCGCAAAAAACAGCTGAAGCAGTGGCGAAGCCAGCGGCCAAACCTGCTGAAAAACCAGCGGCTCAACCAGCGTTGGCACAAGCCGCTGCGCCGGGTCAGCCCGCCAAGCCGGCAGGCACCAAGATTGCCGCCTCGCGCGGCCTGTCCGAATGGATGGCGCAGCAAAATCTGAGCTTTGGATTCACATCTTATCAGTCCGGACGCCTCTACATGGTCGGCCGCTTGCCGCGTGGGCGCATCAGTTTTCATGAGCGCCAGTTCACACGCGCCATGGGCGTTGTTGCAACGCCGCAGCGCCTTTATCTGGCGACACATTTTCAGGTCTGGCGTTTGGAGAATATTCTGAACCAGGGTCAATCCATGGATGGCTTTGATCGCAACTATGTGCCGCGCAATGCGCAGACCACAGGCGATATCGATATTCACGAGCTCGGTGTTGAAAAATCCGGCCGCGTGATTTTCGTCAACACCAAATATTCCTGCCTCGCGACCTTCAGCCTGACGCATAGCTTCAAGCCGATCTGGAAGCCGAAGTTCATTTCGCGACTGGCGCCGGAAGATCGTTGCCATCTCAACGGCCTTGCCATGGCCGATGGTGAAGCGCGCTACGTCACGGCCGTTTGCAAGAGTGACATCGTCACCGGCTGGCGCGACCGGCGCGCCACGGGTGGTTCCATCATCGACGTGCGCTCGAATGAGTTCGTGACCGACAAGCTGTCCATGCCCCATTCGCCGCGCGTGCATGATGGCAGGCTCTGGGTGCTGGATTCAGGTCGCGGTCGTCTTTGCACGGTTGACGAAAAAACCGGCAAGACTGAAACCATCACTTTCGTACCTGGCTTCCTGCGCGGTCTCGCCTTCCACGGCCCCTTCGCTTTTGTCGGCCTGTCTTTGCCGCGTGACGGCAGTTTCTCGGGGCTTGAGCTGGATGACGAAATGGCCAAGCGGGATGCTGAGCCATGGTGCGGCGTGCAGATCATCGACACGCGAAATGGCAATATCATCCATTGGATCCGCCTGTCGGGTGAAGTGCGTGAACTTTTCGATGTCTTTGTCTTGCCGGGCGTGCGTTGTCCCATGGTGACAGGACTCATGGACGGCTCGGTGAACAATCAGATCACGATTGAAAATTGGGATGTCGGCAATCCGGCAGCCCCCCGGCCAGAACCTGTCGTCGCCGAGGCTTAGCGATCAGGCTCAATTGTCCCTTTTATTGGGACTGATTGACTTTCAGGCCCATTCAAGCAGAGTCGGGCCCCTGACGGGTGACCCCATGAACGTTATCGAGTTACTGCAATCATGATGACAAAACTGAACAAGTGGTTTGCCGGCCTGTCAAAGGAAGAGAAAACAAAAATGTTTCGTCGGGGAATTGCGATTGGTCTGGTGGCATGTGCCGGACTTGGCTTTCTGATCTGGAAAATGAACGAGGGCACCGGTGTCGCCGCAACCACAGGCGACACGCCGGCAGCAACCACCGGCACGGCGTCAGCCGTGCGATCGGACAATCTCGTGGAAGGTTTCCGCTCCGCGAAGTTTGGTGAAGATGAGGCCGCTGTTCGCAAGGCCATAGAGAAGGATTTTGGCAAGTCGGGCGACGATATCAAAACCGTCAATAATCCCACCACCCGCACCAAGGCGTTGATCGTGCGCGTGAAGGATCTGATCCCGGATTCAGGCGAGGCGCAGATTGTTTATTCGCTCGGTTACAAGTCCAAAGCCCTGTTTCATGTTTATGTATTGTGGGGCACGCCGATTGCAAAGGATGCGACGATTGTTTCGATCGCCAAGACCAATCTCGCCCTCAAGGGATATTTTTCAAGTCTGGGTTTTGATCCCGGGAAAACCGTCACCGACCGCAAATTGAAGAATGGCTCGCTGCTCAGTTTCCATGGCGTCGATTCCATGGGTCACAGCGTTGACCTGATCTATAACGAAACCAAGGCGACGATCACGCCCAAGGGTGAAGATGGCAAGCCGCTCGAAGGCGCCAAGCCGGAAGTCAAACCGGTTTACACATTGCGCCTGACTTACGCGCAAGACCCTAAAAATCCGGACATCTTTGTGATTGATAAAGGCGCGTTCTAAACGCTCACGCATTGGCCGAAACGACAAAGGCGCCCATGGGCGCCTTTGTTTTCAGGTGCTGCCCCTTCAGTTTCAGCGCGGCAGCGTGAAGCTGACCGTCGTGCCAACACCTTCAGTGCTGGCAATGGTCAGCGTGCCGCCATGCATTTCAACCAGCGAGCGCGACAGGGCAAGGCCGAGGCCGGTGCCCTTGTGCTTTTTCGAATGCTGGCTTTCGACCTGCTCGAAGGGGCGGCCAATCTTGGGCAGGGCGCTGGCCGGAATGCCAATGCCGGTATCGCGCACACTGATGGTCAAGCCGTCCTTGTGGTTCTCGGCATCAACGAAAATGTCGCCACCGGCCGGCGTAAACTTGATGGCGTTCGAGAGCAGGTTGAGCAGCACCTGCTTGATCGCGCGCTTGTCGGCATCAATGCCGGGCAGGCTCGTGACCGAGTTGTGGATGCGCACCGAGGCAATGTCGGCACGGCCCGAGACGAGCCGCAGCGATTCCGTCACGACCGGCGCGAGATCGATATTCTGCATTTCCAGCGTCATGCGCCCGGCTTCAATCTTCGACATATCAAGAATGTCATTGATGAGTTCGAGCAGATGCTGCCCGCTGGAGCGGATGTCGGTTGTGTATTCCTGATACTTCGGTGAACCGAGCGGCCCGAAAATGCCTGACTCCATCATTTCCGAAAAGCCGATAATGGCATTGAGCGGCGTGCGCAGCTCATGGCTCATATTGGCCAGGAACTCCGACTTGGAGCGATTGGCGGTTTCGGCGCGGGTTTTTTCCGCCGCATATTTTTCGGCGAGATCGACAAGCTGGCGCGCCTGATCCTGCAATTTGCGGCGCGAGGCTTCGAGGTCGCGCACGGTCTTTTCCAGCGCGACCTTATTGTCGGTCAATGCCGCTTCCTGACGTTTGATTGCCGTGATGTCGGTGCCGACATTCACATGCCCCATATCCTTGGTCGGTCGTTCGCTGATTTGCAGCCAGCGACCATTGGGCAGATTGATTTCGCTCACACCCGCCTCAGCCCGGCTCTGCGGCCAGCGATCGGCAAGGCCAGCCCGCGCCATCACGTCGGCCTGCGCGGTGCCAGCCATCAGTTGCTCGCCCTCAAGTCCGAGGAGTTCGGAAAACTTGCTGTTCGCCGTGATCAATCGGTTCTGGTCGTCCCACAGTACGAAAGCCTCACCAATGCTCTCAATCGCATCGCGCAACCGTTCATTGGCTTCGCTGACGCGGGCTTCGGCGAGTTTCTGTTCGGTGATGTCAATGGTAATGCCAACCAGCCGTTCGCTGCCGGTGCGCCCGCCGCCCCAAACCTGACCCTTGGCGTGAACCCAGACCCAGCTACCTTCCTGATGCTGCAGGCGGAACGAGACATCATAGCTGCGTGTCGTGCGTGACATCGCCTGCATGATCTCGTCAATCGCGGATTGATCCTCGGGATGCGTCAGTGCCTTCACTTCAGTGGGCGAGAGGCGTCGCGAGGGTTGGCGCATACCCAGCATATCGAACATGGCCGACGACCAATAAACGCGATTGGCGGTCAGGTCCCAGTCCCAAATGCCACAACGCGCACCGGCAAAGGCCATGTCGAAGCGTTGCTGGTTTTCAATCAGCGCCGCATCGGCATCGAGCTTGCTTTCGCGCAGTCGCACCAGCATGTAAGCCAGCACCAGATAGCCGCCTGTCAGCAAGGAGGAGAAGAGCAGGGCACGTGAAGGGCCATCCTGCACATACAAGCCGGCATTCAGGGCTGCCAGCGCGAGCCCGGAGAGGCCGACAATGCCGCGAGAAATCCAGGGCATGGGCAAGGACAGATGGTCAAGCAGCGTTCGCCTTTCGGCCCGCCAGCTATGGTTTTTGCTATCTGCGCCACTTGCCTCGCTCATATCGGGCAACGTCCTGCGATAAAGAATGTCGGTGGCCAAAGGCGCTGTCGATACAGGCAATGGGATGTCGGTGGCCGAATTGGCCTTCACAGCCTGATGATTCGGGAGCGGCCGGTCTTTGTCCAGTAGGCCATCCCCGCTTTTTCCCGACCGATGCATTTCTGACTCACTCTGGTCCGCCGACCACAAGATGCACAGAACGTCAGGCGAGCGTTTTGGAGGCAATCTCGAAAACATCTCGTGACACGCCTTCCGTCTCGACAATGCGTGTCAGCTCGTGAGCCATCAGCGCCTGCCGTTTCGGTTCAAACTGCCGCCAGCTCTTGAACGCACCAAGCAACCGGGCGGCAACCTGCGGATTGAGCTGATCAAGTTCCAGCACCTTGTCCGCGATGAAATGATAGCCCGCCCCATCGCCTGCATGAAAGCGCAATTGATTGGCGCTGGCAAAGCTCGTGATGAGGGCGCGGACCTTGTTGGGATTTCGCATGGTAAACACGGGATGCGCCGTCAGCCGCTTGACCTCGCCCAGCGTGCCGGGCAGCGCCGATGTGGCCTGGAGCATCAGCCATTTATCCATCACCAGATGATCGTCATGCCACTGATCGTAAAAGCGCTCCAGCGCCTCAAGCCGCGCCGGTGTGTCGATATTGGCGAGAATGCCGAGCGCCGCCATGGAATCGGTCATGTTGGTGGCGCTGTGAAAATGCTCGACCACGAGCGCCTCGCCATCCGAACCCGGCAGAATGCCGAGATAGGCAAGACAGCCATTGCGCAGGGCGCGCCAACCTGCATCGCGTGCTTCCGGTCGATAAGGCCCTTCAATCCTGAAGCGTTGATAGGTTGCAAGCAGCGTGTCTTTCAGTTGCTCGGCCAGCGACAGGCGCAGCGCATCACGCGCCGCATGAATGGCATCCACATCCACATTATTGCCGATGATCTGCGCAATCGTTTGTTCGCTTGGCAGCAGGATCATTTGCGCGGCATATTCCGGATCGACATCAGGATCGCTCAACAGACCATGCAGCATTTCAGCCAGCGCCGTTCCCTTGCGCGAGGGAGTGCCGTCCTGCTGGCTCGCCACCATGCTTTGCAGCAGGCTCGTCGCATAGCGTTGCGCCGCTTCCCAGCGATTGAACGGATCGCTGTCATGGCTCATCAGGAAAACCCAATCGCGTTCATTGAGATTGGTCGTCAGCTTCACGGGTGCCGTGAAGTTCCGCAGCAGCGAGGGAACGGGGCGGCTCGCAACATTGACGAAAGTGAATTTCTGTTCGCGCTGCGTGAGATTGAGCACGGTCGTTGTGTCGCGCGATGTGGCTTCACCCAGGAGCTGCAAGGGCATGTCCTTGCCCGCCGCATCAATCAAACCAACGGCAACCGGAATGTGATAAGGCTCCTTCACCGATTGTCCCGGTGTGGGGGCCGTGATCTGGCTGAGACTGAGCGTGTAGGTTTTGGCGGTTGCATCATAGTGACCCGAAGCAATCAGCTCCGGCGTGCCCGCTTGCTCATACCAGCGCTTGAACTGGGTGAGATCGAGTCCTGTGCCATCAGCCAGCGCCGAGAGAAAATCTTCAACCGTCGCAGCCTCGCCATCATGGCGCTCGAAATAGAGATCCATGCCCTTGCGGAACTTCTCCGGTCCCGCCAGCGTATGGATCATGCGCACGATCTCGGCGCCTTTTTCATAGACGGTCGCCGTATAAAAATTATTGATTTCGATATAGCTGTCCGGTCGCACCGGATGGGCCAGCGGGCCATTGTCTTCGGGAAACTGATGCGCGCGCAACAAGCGGACATCGCTGATGCGCTTCACGGGCCGTGAGCGCATGTCGGCAGTAAACGCCTGATCGCGGAAAACCGTCAGGCCCTCTTTCAGGCAAAGCTGAAACCAGTCACGGCAGGTGATGCGATTGCCGGTCCAGTTGTGGAAATATTCATGCGCGATGATGGCTTCGATCGCGCCATAATCGGCGTCTGTCGCCGTGTCGGGACGCGCCAGAATATATTTGTCGTTGAAGACATTCAGTCCCTTGTTCTCCATCGCGCCCATGTTGAAGGCGCTGACGGCAACGATCATGAATATGTCGAGATCATATTCGCGCCCGAAGACTTCTTCGTCCCACTTCATCGAGCGTTGCAGCGCACCCATGGCATAGGCGCAACGATCCTCATTGCCCTTCTCGACAAAAATGCGCAGACAGACATCGCGTCCGCTCATCGTCGTGAATTTGTCCTCGACCATGGCGAGATCGCCCGCCACCAGCGCAAAGAGATAGGCCGGCTTGGGGAAGGGGTCATGCCATTCGGCAAAATGCTGGCCATTGGCAAGATCGCCGGAGCCCACGAGATTGCCATTGGAAAGCAAAACCGGAACCGCGCTTTTGTCGCCCGTAATGCGTGTGCGGAACACAGCCATCACATCGGGGCGGTCCAGATAATAGGTGATGCGGCGGAACCCCTGTGCCTCGCATTGCGTGCAGTAAATATCACTGGCGAGGTAAAGCCCGGTCAGGGCCGTATTCTCGACAGGCGCGCAGCTTGTCACGGTTTCAAGCGTGAAGGGGTTTTCAGGCACATCGGCAATCGTCAGATATTCATCCTTGAGGCTATAGGCATTTGCGCTGAGTGTTTCGCCATTGATGCGAACTTCATGCAGCACCAGTTTTTCGCCATTGAGAACCAGCGCTCCCCTGCTCTTGCAGGCCGGATTGGGCCGCATCTCAAGCCGTGAGTGCACATGCGTTGCCAGGGGGTCAAGGGTGATATCGAGCGCCACCTGATCAATCAGAAAATGGGGGGCCTGATATTCGGCAAGGAGGATGGGGCGCGGTGTTTCAGGTCTCATCAGGCACATCTCGAAAAACGGGACAAGGGGGCAGCCGCCCTCCCGTCTTTATGGGGGTGACGCGCAGCATGTACAAGTCAAGTGGCGGAATTGCGGCCTCGACCGCACCGATTGGCAGCTTAGTTGAAATCGGCCGCCAGGGCATTGGCGAGCAGCGCCTGAGCCTCACCGGCGATTTCCATCACATCATCGGGCAGGTTTTCCGGATTTGCCTTGGCAACATCAACCAGTCGTTTCAAGAGCACGATGAATTTCGGGCTCGCCGCAATGATCTTGGCCTGGAGTTCGACGCGTTCCGGCGTCATGTCATATTCCACACCCGGCACACGCCAGCCGCCGCCTTCATGGCTACCCGTCACCACCACAGGATGTGTGCCGGGAAAGGGCTGGTTCGAGGATTCATTTTCCGAACGCCACTTGTTCGGCACACGTTTGACATGCCATTCCTCCATCTCGGGATCGAGATGCGACAAGGCGCTGACCTGTTCGGTCTGCAATTCGGTGGCGTTGAACTCGCGGCCCAGGCCGACGTCGTAGAACACGCGCAGCGGCTCATCGACATCCTTCACCCATTGCGGCACGACCCTTTCAATCACCGCCCAGGTGCCGACGGGGCGCACATAAACGCGTTGGTTCTTGTGAAAGAGGGCTTTGGCCATGGGGTGAGGACTCCAGGGGACGCATGAAACTGGTTCCAGTCTGCCGATTCCGGGTTAGCAGCGGCTTAATCGGAAAGGTTAATTCCTTGGGTTTTCACGGTTTTCCAGGGGGTCAAAAGGGGTGGTGCGGGCTATCGGGACCAGTGGTTCGAAGGGGCTGGCATGCGTATCGGTGGCGGCACAGACGAAATCCTGCGCCACATCGTCTCCGATAGAAAATCAGGGTTCGTGGATTCGGCCACGGGCCCTTTTTGTCGCCCTCTGTCACGCTGCATCGCCACAGTCTGCAATTGCCGCCTGTCGGACCTAGGCTGCCGCTACGTCCTTCGCGCCCCTCTGGCAAGACAGCGAAATTAGAGGAACAATCACCCCCAATCGGTCTTTGTCCGGCTTGCTTCTGCCGGGACGGGGACAGGATCCATAAGCAGAACAAGCCCCCGCTTGCGACCCGTATTCCTGCACGGTGCGCGACAGCCGGGGCACGAGGGGAAACAGCATGAATTTCGACTTCTCTGACGACCAGAAAATGCTCAAGGAGCAGGTTCGCAAGTTTCTGGCCGACAAATGCGGCTATGCCGTCACGCGCCGTGTGCTCAATGGCGCCGAGCCTTATTCCAAAGAGGTCTGGAAAGGTCTCGTCGATATGGGCCTCACAGGGACCGCGATCCCCGAAGAGCATGGTGGCCTCGGTCTTGGCGCCTTGGAGCTTTGCGTCATCGCAGAAGAACTGGGTCGCGTTGCCGCCGCCGTCCCCTTCTCCTCCTCCGTCTATCTCGCTTCCGAAGCGATCAATCTCTTCGGAACGGATACGCAAAAATCAGCCTGGCTGCCCAAGCTCGCCGCGGGCGACATCATCGGCACGCTCGCCTGGGCCGAGGGCACACATCAGCCCACCGCGCGAAATATCAAGACAAGCCTCACGGGTGGCAAGCTCAATGGCGAAAAGCTCCCCGTCCCCGATGGCAGCTATGCCGATATTGCCGTGGTCGTTGTCTCGACGGGCAGCAAGGGCATATCGCTCGCCATTGTCGATCTGCGCGGGGCTGGCGTCACCCGCGAAACGCTGACCACCGTTGACTCGACGCGCGACCATGCACGCATCACTTTCAAGGACGCGCCTGCCGAACTCATGGACGGGCAGGGCAATGGCGAAGCCCAGCTTTCCCGCATTCTTGACGGTGCGGCGGTTTACTTCGCCTTCGAACAGGTCGGCGGCACCGAAGCGGCCATGAACATGGCGCGTGATTACGCATTGGAGCGCTATGCTTTCGGCCGCGTCATCGGTTCCTATCAGGCCGTCAAGCACAAGCTCGCCGATATGTATGTCAAGCTCGAGCTTTCCCGCTCCAATGCCTATTTCGGGGCCATGCAGCTCAATGACCAGTCTGCGGATCTTCCTGAAGCCGCTGCCACGGCGCGCATTGCCGGCATTGATGCTTATTGCTTTGCCGGACAGGAAAACATTCAAGTCCATGGCGGCATCGGCTTCACCTGGGAAGCCGACACACAGTTCCATTATCGCCGCTCAAAACTTCTGTCCTTGACCATCGGCTCGGCGCTCAGCTGGAAGAACAAACTTGTTTCTGTCCTTGAAGCCCGCAACGCCGCCTGATCGCCGCCATTCGCAATTCAGAAGAAAGCAAGTAAAATGGATTTCAACGACACACCCGAAGAAGCCGCCTACCGCATGCAGGTCCGCCAGTGGCTCGCAGCCAATGCCACGCCCAAATCAGACTCCAAAACCGACGCCATGCCCCTCGCCGAAGTGCTCAAGCGCTCCAAGGCATGGCAGGCCAAAAAAGCCGAAGCCGGTTATGCCTGCATCACATGGCCCAAGGAATGGGGCGGTGGTGGCGGAACCACGATTCAGAGCGTCATCTTCGGACAGGAAGAAGCCAGGTATGACGCGCTGGCAAGCGTCTTCGCCATTGGCCTCGGCATGTGCATTCCCACCGTCATGGCATGGGGCACGGAAGAGCATAAGCAGCGCTTTGTCAGGCCCGCCGTGCGTGGCGACGAAATCTGGTGCCAGCTTTTCTCCGAACCGGCTGGCGGCTCGGACGTTGCCGGTCTTCGCACCAAGGCGGAGAAGCAGGGCGACGAATGGGTCATCAACGGCCAGAAAGTCTGGACATCCGGCGCGCATTATTGCGACTTCGGCATTGTCGTCGTCCGCACCGATCCCACCGTGCCCAAGCACAAGGGCCTCACCATGTTCTGGGTTGATATGAAAAGCCCCGGCATCGAAGTGCGCCCGATCAAGCAGATGTCAGGTGACGCCAACTTCAACGAAGTCTTCTTCACCGATGTGCGCGTGCATGACAATCAGCGTCTTGGCAAGGTCGGCGATGGCTGGAAGGTCGCGCTCACCACGCTCATGAATGAGCGTCTGGCCGTTGGTGGCGGTCTGGGTGGCACCAGCGTGCGCGATCTCGTCGAGATTGCCCGGTCAACTGAAATTGACGGCGAGCCTGCCCTGCGCAATGCATCCGTGCGCGAACGCATCGCTGATTGGTATGTGCAGGAACAGGGCTTGAAGCTCACCCGCTATCGCACCCTGACCGCGCTTTCCAAGGGTCAGACGCCCGGACCTGAAAGCTCGATCTCCAAGATTGTCAGCGCCAAGAAAATGCAGGACCTCGGTGCCTTCGCCATGGACATTCAGGACCTTGGCGGCATCATCCGCGATCCCGCGATTTCGGCAGACAGCGGCTCACCGCAGGAAATGTGGTTTGGTGCCGCCGGGTATCGCATCGCGGGCGGCACCGATGAAATCCTTCGCAACATCGTGGCGGAGCGTGTGCTGGGCCTGCCAGGCGACATCCGCGTGGATAAGGATGTGCCCTTCAACCAGATGCCGCGCGGTAAATAACCGCTCGCAAACCGTCAAAACGGAAAGCCCGCGGGGACATCTCGCGGGCTTTTGCCTGACCTGACGTTTCGGCCGCCGCGTGCTAGTTTCTGGCCACAACAACGATGGTCCGGAGAGTGAGTCGAGATCTGATCCCTTTTTTGAAGCGTGCAGGTGTGCTCGTTCATCGCTTCATTCGCTGGCTGTTGCCGCCATGGGCGGACCGCCGTGTGCCCTATGTGGTGATGTTGCTGCTCCTGTTGTTTGGGGCTGAGAGCCTGCGACCCTATATGCCGCCTGTGCCGCAGGGATTGGACGCCATCCGCAACAGCGGCAAGCTCGTTCTGCTTATCCGCCAGTCGCCCGCATCCTACTATCAAGGCACGCTTGGCCCCACCGGCTTTGACTATGAGCTCGGTCGCGCCATTGCGAAGTCACTGGGCGTCGAGCCGGAGTTCCGCATTTTTGACACGGAAAGCGAAATGCTCGAAGCCTTGGCCGCGCGAAAGGGACAAGCAGCGGTCGGTCTGGCGCAGTCGCCCCAGCGCCTTGCCAGGTTTGCAAGCGGGGCAGGCTATGAAACCGTCCGCCAGTTGGTCATTTGCCGCCGCGATGGCGCGATGCCCAAAAAGATTGAGGATCTTGCTGGCTTGAAGGTGGCGGTCAGTGCCGGTAGTGCAGCCGAAGAAGCGCTCGCCTCAGCCAATGCCCAAGGTTTGAATATCGCGCACCGGGCCTTGCCGCCGGAAACGCTGATGCAGCAAGTGACGGACGGCGCCCTTGATTGCACCTTGGCCGATGCGCTGCTTTTCCGCATCACCAATCCTTATTACCCCGAATTGGTGCAGGCCTTTGCACTGACGGGGGATCAGCAAATTGGCTGGCTGCTCGCCTCTGGTTCTGAGGATTTGCGCGAATATTTGCGCACCTGGTTTGCTGGGGCGCGCAAGTCCGGCATTTTCAGCAGCATCGAGCGGCGCTTCTATGGGTTTTTGCCACCCTTTGACTATGTCGACAGCCGCGCCTTCAAATTGGCCATCCAGAAAGTTTTGCCAGACTATGAAAAGGCGTTTCGCCGTGCCGCGCGCAATACCGGCCTGACATGGCAATTGATTGCGGCCATCGCCTATCAGGAATCCCACTGGAACCCGAATGCCAAAAGCGCAACAGGTGTGCGCGGCATCATGATGCTGACGGAAGATACCGCCCGCGCCCTTGGTGTCACCAACCGGTTGGACCCAGGTGAAAGCATCGAGGCAGGTGCGCGTTACATTGCCGACCTCATAGCCAAAATGCCGGAGGATATTCCGCAGGCGGAGCGTCCATGGTTTGCGCTGGCCACCTATAATATGGGTCTGGCTCATCTTTATGACGCGCGAGTGCTTGCCGCCCGCATGGGCCTCAATCGCAATTCCTGGACGGATATGCGCCGCATTTTGCCGCTGCTGCAACGGTCCGAATATGCCGCGACCCTGAAGTCCGGCGGCGCTCCGGGAGGACAAGCGGTTCGTTTCGTCCAGCAGGTCCGCACCTATCAGCACATTCTCGAAGCAGGCAATTAACCGCGTCCCCATGGTGCGACAATGCGCACAGCCAGTGCGACAGAATGCCCACTGAAAAATTATGGATATAGGGCGCAACTTCCTCACAACGACATTGCGCCGACGGGGTTCGGTGCCATCCAAGGAGAAGAAAATGAAAGGCAACAAAAGCGTCGCAACGGTCATCGCCGCCCTGGCGCTGGGGGCTGTTTTTGCCGCACCACTGGCCACGACTGCCGCAGCTGAGGGCACCGGCAAGTCGGCGGGTGATTTCATGGTCCGCGCCCGCGGCATCGCGGTCATTCCGCGTGACAATGGCAGCGCCAATATTCCGGGCCATGACAACTTGTCCGATGAATATGTCCCGGAAGTCGATTTCAGCTACTTCATCACCGACAATGTGGCGCTGGAACTGATCGCCGCCACCACGCAGCATGATGTGGAATGGGACACCGGCGCAGGCATCGTCGATCTCGGCAAGGTCAATCTGCTGCCGCCAACCCTGACGCTGCAATATCACTTCATGCCCAAGGAAAAGCTCAGCCCTTATGTCGGCGCGGGCCTGAACTACACGTTTTTCTACAATGAAGATTCCCCCGCAGGCCTCAATGTCCGCTACAAGGATCACATCGGTTATGCGCTGCAGGCAGGTGCCGATTATCAGTTGACGGATAACTGGTACGCCAACATCGACGTGAAGAAGATTTTTCTCGATACTACGGTCAATGTTGATCCGATCGGCGTGCGCGCCGATGTGAACATTGATCCCTGGATCATCGGTCTCGGCGTCGGCTACAAGTTCTGACCGCCACACCGACCGGATATCACGCGGCTTGTCCGCATGAATGTCGCGCATGTTTCTGCCTTTGCTTGTCCCCAGCCAGCAAAGTCGGGGCGTGCGCGACGCCTTTTCAGGCCATATGTGCCATGCTCTCCTTGGGTCAAATCCGGCTCTCTTGAAGCAATTCTTTTGTTAGGGTAAATACCCTGACTTGGGGTCGCCGCTGTCTGATAGACAGTCAGAACAGAGTGGCCAAAAGGGAGACGCGCCGTGTCAAACCAGAATGCGTTCGAGCTTGATCGCGCCGCCAACATGAAGACGCGGCCCCTCAGCGTCGCCATCATTGGCGCGGGGGCAGGTGGCCTCTGCATGGCCGTCAAATTGCGTCAGTCCGGGCTTGAAGACATCACCATTTTTGAAAAAGCGGCAAGCGTTGGTGGCACCTGGCGCGACAACACCTATCCCGGTTCAGGCTGCGATGTGCCGTCCTTTCTTTATTCCTATTCCTTTGAGCCGAAGCTGGACTGGTCGCGTCGCTTTGCCGCCCAGCCGGAAATCGAAGCCTACTTTCAGCACGTCGAAAAAAAATATCGACTCACGCCCAAAATCCGTTTCAACACCGAAATTGACAGCGCGAGCTTCGATGAGGCCACGGGTCTCTGGACGCTTGTGACCAGGTCAGGCGAAACGCACAAAGCCAATGTGCTGGTTTCCGGCACCGGCCAGCTCAATCGCCCCGCTTATCCCGATATTCCCGGTCGCGAAAACTTCAAGGGCATCATGTTCCATTCCGCGCGTTGGGATCATGCGGCAGACCTTGCAGGCAAGCGTGTTGCCGTCATCGGTTCCGGTGCCAGCGCCATTCAGTTTGTGCCTGAAATCGCGCCCAGGGTCGGCAAGCTCATTCTCTTCCAGCGCACACCCAATTGGGTCGTGCCCAAGGATGACCGCCCCTATACGCAAGAGGAACTCTCGCTCTTCAAGCGTTTTCCGATAGTTGTGAAAATTCAGCGCGCCATGATCTATCTGACGCTGGAGCGCAATTGGTTTGCCTTCAAGAAGCCCGGCAATTTCTTCAACAATCTCTTCCGCAAGGCGGCGATGAAAGAGATTGAAGAACATATCAAGGACCCGGCCCTTCGCGCCAAACTCGTGCCGGACTATCCGCCGGGCTGCAAGCGCATCCTGATCTCCAATGACTGGTATCCGGCGATTGCCCGTCCCAATGTCGATGTCGTGACGGATCGCGTCGCGCGTATCACTGCCACAGGCGTTGTCACGGTCGAGGGAGTCGAGCATCCGGTCGATGCGATCATTTTTGCGACGGGCTTTGAATCAACAACCTTCCTCGCGCCGATGAAAATTACCGGTCTCAGGGGCCGCGATCTGAACGAGGCTTGGGCGCGCGGCGCCGAGGCCCATCGTGGCGTGGCCGTGGCGGGCTTTCCCAATTTCTTCATGCTCTATGGGCCCAACACAAATCTCGGCCATAACTCGATTATCTTCATGATCGAAGCGCAGGTCCGCTACATCGCAACCTGCATCAGCGCATTGCGCAATGCCCGTGTCAGCTATATCGACGTCAAAGCCGAATCCATGCGCGCCTTCAATGAGGCCTTGCAGAAAGATATCGGCCAGACCGTCTGGGCCGCCGGTTGCAACAGCTGGTACAAGACCGAAGACGGCAAGATCACCAACAACTGGTCAGGTTCGACCCTGCGCTTCTGGTGGGAAATGCGCGAACCTGATTTCCAGGAATACCGTCTCGTCGGCTGAGGCATTACTGCCGATTACTTGCTGTCATGGCATCACTTCGATGAGATGTGGTTCGGCTGAGAAGCAGGCCCTGAAAAAGGGCGCTGACACGGCCTGTTTTGTGCCTGTTTGTCCCCTTTGCGCGCATCGTGTAGAAGGGGGCGAAATGCTACCGGGCATTCAGGATCAGATGCAGGAAATGCTGAAACGCAGAATCTCAGTCGCGCCCATGATGGACTGGACGGACCGGCACGACCGGTACTTCCTGCGCCTCATCTCGCGCCATGCGCTGCTCTATACCGAGATGGTGACGACCGGCGCGGTGATCCATGGGGATCGCCAGCATCTTCTGGGCTTTGATGCGAGCGAGCATCCCGTCGCGCTCCAGCTCGGCGGCTCCGATCCCGCAGATCTTGCGGAAGCTGCGCGCATCGGCGCCGATTTCGGCTATGACGAAATCAATCTCAATGTCGGTTGTCCCTCCGACCGCGTTCAGTCTGGCCGCTTCGGTGCCTGCCTCATGCGCGAGCCCGCGCTGGTGGCGCAATGCGTGGCCGCCATGGCAAAGGCCGTCTGCCTGCCCGTCACGGTCAAATGCCGCATCGGCGTCGATGCGCAGGATCCGGCGACAGCCTTGCCAATGCTTGCCCGCGCGGTCGCTGATGCCGGTTGCAAAACGCTCATTGTTCATGCCCGCAAGGCCTGGCTCGAAGGTCTTTCACCCAGGGAAAATCGCGACATCCCCCCGCTCGAATATGAGCGCGTCCATGCCCTGAAGCGCGACATGCCCGAGCTTGAAATCATTATCAATGGCGGCATCAACACGCTTGATGAAGCGCAGGCGCATCTTGGTTTCGTCGATGGCGTGATGATCGGTCGTTCCGCCTATCAAAACCCATGGACTTTAAGCGGCGTCGATCGGCGCTTTTATGGTGCGGTCGATGCCCCGCGCAGCCGCGAGCAGGTCATCCGCAATATGTTGCCCTATATCGAGGATCAGCTCGCGCAAGGCACCCATCTCCACGCCATATCGCGCCACATTCTCGGCCTGTTTCAGGGCTGCCCCGGCGCGCGCGCCTTCCGCCGCGCCATTTCTGAAAATGCGCCGCGCCCCGGCGCTGGCATCAATGTCATTCTCGATGCCTTGGCCTGCGTCACGCAGGTCAGCGCCTTACATGAACTGGAACAGGATTGATGCAAATCGGTGGCTATCCGCTCTCCGAACTTCTGCTGCTGGCGCTGGGCCTGGCGGCAACGGGGATATTTGCCGGCGTGCTGGCAGGCCTGCTCGGCGTCGGCGGCGGCATCGTCATCGTGCCGGTGCTCTATCAGATTTTTTCCATGCTCGGCATCGATGAAGGCATCAGGATGCATCTCGCTGTCGGCACATCGCTCGGTACCATCATCATCACTTCCATCCGCTCGGTTCGCGCCCATGCCAAAAAAGGCGCGGTCGATTGGGAGATGCTGCGGCTCTGGGCCATTCCGGTATTGATCGGTGTACTGACGGGAACGGCGCTCGCCTCTCAGGTCAGCGGTCGCGGTCTGACGCTCGTCTTTGCCTCCGCCGCGCTGCTTGTCGCGGCCAACATGGCTTTCGGCAAGGAAACATGGCGGCTGGGTTCGCAACTCCCCTCCAGGCCCGTGCAATATGGCGTTGCCGGCGCCATCGGCATGTTGTCCGCCATGATGGGCATTGGCGGCGGCACCTTTGGCGTCACCTTCATGACGCTCTTCGGCAAGAATGCCCGTGAAGCTGTCGCCACGTCGGCGGGTTTGGGAGTCCTGATAGGTGTGCCCGGCGTTGTCGGTTTCATCTTCTCAGGTTGGGGCGAGCCCGCTTTGCCGCCATTTAGCCTCGGCTATGTCAATCTCGTCGGGCTGGCGCTCATCGTGCCGCTTACGATCTTGTCCGCGCCCTGGGGCGCGCATCTGGCGCATTCCATCAGCCACAAGGCATTGCTGCGGGCCTTTGCCTTTTTCCTCGCGCTCACATCCTGTCAGATGTTCTATCGCCTCTTCGGCTGACTATTTTCCGGCGCCGATGATCGCCCAAGTGCCGCTGGCGACCAGCACCAGCCTGTCGCCGCAGCGCACCTCACCCTTCACAAAGCAAAGCGTGCGCGCCTTGCGCACGACTTCCCCAACGCCTTCATACCAGGCGCCTGGCCTGCCAGCGGTCAGAAACTCCGTGTTCAGCGTAATCGTCGCGACAGGTGCACCAACCGTCATGAAGGCCGCACCGCCCATGATGATATCGACAAATGTCGCCAGCATGCCGCCATGCAAAAAGCCGGACGGGTTGCAGTGGCGTGGCTCGGCATAAAAGCCCCAATGCATCGTGCCAGCCGCCGCATTCATGTTCATGTAATAGGGGCCTGTCACAGACAGAAAACTCTCAGGCTCACGCGTCATGGGAACGAGCGTAAACCCCTCGGGTGCTTGGAATGTCATGCTTGCAAAATTCTCGGTTCAGGGAGGATCATATCTTCTGATCATACGCGCCGACTTCGGGCTGCGCTGAAAGCCGCTTGTCGATTTCGTTGAACATCGCGCGCATGTTTTTTTCCGATGTCGGACTCTCGACAACAACCACGAGTCCCGGCTTGTTGGAGGAAGCGCGCACCAGCCCCCATGTGCCATCGGCAATCGTCACGCGAATGCCGTTGACCGTCACGATGTCGTGGATCGTCTGGCCGAGCAGCGTCTCGCCATTGACTTTCATGTCAGTGAGTTGCTGTGTGATGCGCGCCACCACCTCATATTTCACTTCGTCAGGACAGAAGGGCGACATGGTCGGCGAGCCCCATGTCTTGGGCAGCGCGTCATGCAGGTCGGACATTTTCTGCGCCGGATTGCGATCCAGCATGTCGCAAATCGCAATCGCCGAGACAAGCCCGTCGTCATAACCGCGCCCGATGGGTGCATTGAAAAAATAATGCCCGCTCTTCTCAAAGCCGACCAGCGCCTTGAGTTCGTTGGCGCGGCGCTTGATATAGGAATGCCCCGTCTTCCAGTAATCGGTTTTCGCGCCATGGGCGATCAGCACCGGATCGGTGAGATAGAGCCCTGTCGATTTCACATCGACAACAAATTGTGCATCGGGGTGGCGGGCACTCAGGTCACGCGCCAGCATGACACCCACCTTGTCGGCGAAAATCTCGTCGCCCTTGTTGTCGACAACGCCGCAGCGGTCGCCATCGCCATCAAAGCCAAAACCGATGTCAGCCCCCGTCTCCAGCACCTTGTCGCGCAGCGCATGCAGCATCTGCATATCTTCCGGGTTCGGATTATAGCGCGGAAAGGTGTAGTCGAGCGCGCAATCAAGCGGCATCACCTCCGCGCCAATACCGGCGAGAACCTGCGGCGCAAAGGCACCCGCCGTGCCATTGCCACAGGCCGCCACCACGCGCAATCTGCGCGAGAGCTTCGGTCGGCTGGTGAGATCGGCGATGTATCGCGCCGCCATGTCGCCGACATGCACATAGGCGCCACCCGCTCGCGGCTTGAAGCGTCCTTCCAGCACGATTGACTTGAGCGCGCTCATGTCGTCCGGCCCGAAGGTCAGCGGGCGTTGCGCGCCCATCTTGACGCCAGTCCAGCCATTTTCATTATGGCTCGCCGTCACCATGGCAACGCAGGGCACATCAAGCGCGAATTGCGCGAAATAGGCGACGGGCGACAAGGCCAGGCCAATATCATGCACCTCGCAGCCCGCCGCCATCAGACCCACAATCAGCGCCTGTTTGATCGAGAGTGAGTAAGCGCGATAGTCATGCCCCACGGCAATCGCCGGGCGCACCCCCATCTCATGGATCAGCGTGCCAAGCCCCAGCCCCAAAGCCTGCACACCCAGCAGGTTGATCTGGTCGGGATAAAGCCAGCGCGCGTCATATTCGCGAAACCCCGAAGGCGCGACCAGCGGCAAGGTTTCAAAGGCGAGCGTATTGGGCAAAAGATCAGCGCGGGGCTTGGGCAGCATCGGATGTTCCAGTCGTGAGAAGACGATGGGGAGCTGGGCAGGCAGCGGCGACCCTACTGCTTCAGGATCAGCCTGTCGCCACTCACTTCAAAGCGGCTGAGTTGGCTCAGATAGCTCATGCCCAACAGCGACACGTCAATGTCGCCACGCATGATCGAGGCATCGACATTGCGCACGCTGATGCCGCCAATATTGACCTCGGCGAGTTTTGTCCGCGCCCCCAGCATCACGCCATTGGCGGTTTGATACGGCGTCGTGAAAGCGAGTTTGGAAAAATCAATGCCAAGCCGTTTGGCGTCATATTCGCTCAGCGCCACATCGCTCGCGCCCGTATCCACGAGAAACCGGATATGCGTGCCATTGACCATGGCATCGGCATGAAAATGCCCCGTTGTGTCGCGCGACAGATAGGCAATGCCCGGTGCGCTTTCGATCGGGCGCGAGGGCATCAGTTCGCCCGCGAGACGTTGACCCAGCATCCCGCCCAGCCCCATAAAGTCGGCGCGGAAGGAATAGCCCGTCACCAGAATGAGGATTATGACAATCCAGGCCAGCGCCTGCTTGAGGGCGAGGTTTGCATTTTCCCGCCAGCCCATGACGAAACCGCCCATCACCAGCGCCAGAAGGCCGACGCCATAGACAAGACGCATCTGGGCGCTTTCGCCCTGCAGCGAGCCGGGGAAAGCGGCATTCAGCGCCAGCAACAGGCCCGCAAGGCCCGCCAGCGCCAGTCCAATCCATATGCCAAGATTGTTTCTCATGACCAATAGTCTATCCCTCATCCGTGACTGAATCCTGAAATCTGAAACTGATCGGCGCATTTTGACATGGCGGCGAGACAGCGGGGATAAGTGCGACAAAAATTTTTTGCGATCTTGTTTCTGCAAGACAGGCGATTATTTACACGCTACTTTGACAGTGATGTTTTTATAACATTCTGAACGCGTAAAATATGGACGAGAGCAAAATCATCCCGCTGACAGGGGGCCGCGTGCCGGAAGTGGCAAGCGATGCCGCCTTGCGCCTGTCGCTGCCTGTCTTCGAACGCGGTTGGGTCTGGCTCGTCGGTGCCGGGCCGGGCGATCCGGGCCTCCTCACGCTCCATGCGCTCAACGCGCTGCGTCAGGCCGATGTCGTGGTCTATGACGCACTCGTTGATGAAACGGTTCTGCAATTTGTCGGGCCGCATACCACGCTTGAATATTCTGGCAAGCGGGGCGGCAAGCCCAGCCCCAGGCAGCGCGACATTTCGGCTCGCCTCGTGGATCTCGCCCGCGCGGGCAAGCGTGTCCTGCGTTTGAAGGGTGGCGATCCCTTTGTCTTTGGTCGCGGTGGCGAGGAAGCCTTGGCTCTTGTCGATGCAGGCATCCCCTTCCGGCTTGTGCCCGGCGTCACCGCCGGCATCGGCGGTCTGGGCTATGCCGGCATCCCCGTCACGCATCGCGACACAAATCATGCCGTCACATTCGTTACCGGCCATATGGCGGGCGGCGACGTGCCGGAAAATCTCGACTGGCAGGCCATTGCCAAGGGCTCGCCCGTCATCGTCCTTTATATGGCCCTGAAGCATCTTGGCGCGATCAGCGCGATCCTGATCGCGGCAGGACGCGCCGCGAGCGAGCCTGTGGCGCTGGTGCGCAACGCCACGCTTGCCGATCAGCAGGTGCTCGAAACATCGCTCGGCGCGGCTGCGGCCGATGTCGCACGCACGGGGTTCACGGCACCCGCCATCATCGTCATCGGCGAGGTCGTGCGCCTGCGTCAAAGCCTTGACTGGCTCGGCGCGCTTGAAGGCCGCGTCCTCAAGCGCCATCAGGCCGATGTGACCGGCATTTCGGATGCAGGCTGATCTTTCTTTCACCTCTCCCCTTGAGGGAGAGGTCGGATCGCAACGCGATCCGGGTGAGGGGTAAGACAAGTCCAATTGCCGCATGATTTGTTTTGCGCTTGTGTCGCTGCCACTGGCTCCCTAAACAGAAGCCCTCACATCGCCAAAGGATCAGGCCCATGGCCCTCATCGTCAAAGACAGCAATGGTAATCAGCTCGCCGATGGCGACAGCGTCATGGTCATCAAGGACCTCAAGGTCAAAGGCACCTCGGTCACGCTGAAGCGCGGCACGCTCATCAAGAATATCCGTCTCACCAATGATGAAGAGCTGATCGAGTGCAATGCCGAGAAGGTCAAGGGCCTCGTGCTGCGCGTCGAGTTTCTGAAAAAGGCGTAAGAGAGTTTTGTTCTCAGACCGACTGAGTTTGATTTTGGAATAGAAAAAAACGTCATGGCCCGACTTGATCGGGCCATCCACGTCTTTTCTGTTTCAAATGCTCATGCCGCGACTCTAATCCCAAATGAGGGAAACTTTAGTGGCAGGTCACGCCCGCGCTAACTCTCCAGCGCGACGATCATCTCCACGCGGGTCGCATGTCGGCCCCCCTCGAAGGGGGCGGTCAGAAACGCATCGACAATATCGAGCGCCAGACCATCGCCGACCACGCGCGCGCCAATCGAAAGCATGTTGGCATCATTGTGCTGGCGGATCATCCGCGCCGAAAACGTGTCGCTGCACACGCCGCAACGGATGCCCCTGACCTTGTTCGCCGCCATCATGATGCCCTGGCCGGTGCCGCACAGGATGATGCCCAGGCGGCAATCGCCGGACGCAACGCGCCGCGCCGCCGCTTCGCCATGCGTGGGATAGTGTGTGCTCTCTGGCGTTGTCGGTCCGATGTCGACAACCTCCCAACCCTGCGCCGCAATATGAGCGGCAATGGCCTGCCGAAGCGGAATGGCGGCATGGTCGCTGGAGAGAACGATGCGGTTGCTGCTTGTCATGGATCAGGTACTCATTGTTTCGTCAGATGAAAGGTTTCCGGTTCGCTTCCTCTGCATCGCTTTGTCCATCTGTCCAAAGACGAAGATCGCCGCACTCGCCAGTGCCGCAATCGCTGCGATCATCAGAAAGAATTGCGGCTTGTCCATCCGGCTCCAGAAGCTGCCAAGCCAACCAGCTAATAAATTGCCGGAAAAGCTCGTCAGAAACCAGACGCCCATCAGCATGGAAACGAGACGGGCAGGCGCTATTTTTGACACGAAGGAAAGCCCCGTTGGCGAGAGATAAAGTTCGCCCAGTGTCACCAGCGTGAAATAGGCAAAGAGCCAGAGCGGACTGGCCTTGCCGTCAAGGCCCGCTTCCAGCGCCGCAAACACCATCACGATATTGCCAAGCGCCACGCCGAGACAGCCAATCGACATTTTCATCAGGGTTGAGGGTTCGCTTCCACGTCCATGTTGCCATGTCCACAGCGCCACGATGAAAGGCGTGAAGGCAAAAATCATGAAGGGGTTGAGCGACTGGAACCATGTCGTCGGCACATCGCCCTGCCAGATGAGCAGATTGGCATGGCGGTCCGTATAGCCATCCGCCCAGAGCGCAATCGTATTGCCCTGCTGTTCGTAGGTCGCCCAGAAGAAGGTCACGAAGACGCAGAGCAAGGCGAGCGTGCCAATGACGCGCCAATCATCGCGGCTCAGCGGCGCGTGAGGCATGGTTTTGTGACGCGCGGGCCGGTCATCGGGCAGATGCGATGCACCCGTCAGATAGATCACGACACCGATCATCATGCCAATGCCCGCCGCGCCAAAGCCATAATGCCAGCCGATCGTTTCGCCGAGCGTGCCGCAAACCAGCGGGGCGAAAAATGCACCGAGATTGATACCGACATAAAAAATCGAATAGGCGCGGTCGCGACGCGCATCACTTGGTGCGTAGAGTGAGCCGACCTGGCTGGAGATATTCGGTTTGAACGCGCCATTGCCGAGAATGAGCGTGAGCAGCGCCAGCAGAAACAGGTTTTCAAATGCCATCATGAAATGGCCAAGCGCCATCAGCATGCCGCCGATCACAACCATGCGCCGTTTGCCGAGCCAGCGATCGGCAATCAGCCCGCCAATCACCGGCGTCAGATAAACCAGCGCCGTGTAGAGACCATAAATCTGCGACGCCAGAGGCTGCACCTCAAGCGGCCCGAACAGGGCTTCAAGGCCCGACTGCAAGGTGGCAAATCCCGCCACCTGTTCGCGGTTCCCCGGCAGCAGCAGATATTTGACCATGTAGAGCGTCAGCAGCGCCCGCATTCCGTAATAGGAAAAGCGTTCCCACATCTCGGTGCCAAACAGAAACGCGAGACCCTTGGGATGGCCGAGAAAGTCGCGCGACGTCTCGCTCATCAGGAAAGCACCGCGTCGATTTTGGCCAGAGCCACCTCGGGCGCGGTTGCCTGCTCGCCCATTGCCGCGATGCGAGCGGGCAGGGCGGACATGATGTCGCGGCGTTCGTCTTCGCTCATGCGGCTCCAGCCGCCGATTTCCTTCAGGCTCCGCCCGCAACCCACGCAAATCCCTGTCTTGCCGCTCACCGCGCAGACATTGATGCAGGGACTTGAAATGGCTTTCTCGTTCGACATCGCTTATCCGCGGGTTCTTGCAGGTGTTGAACTGTCGTGACGGGCTGTTTCGCTTCGCGCCCGAAGGCGCTATAGCAAGGCCGCATTTCTCGTCTCTAGCACAGGTTTTCGCCCTTGTCCCTTTCCGCCCCCCCCACAGGCCTGCCCTTCGATGATATCCGCAATCTGATTGCGGCCATTCCCCCGGCTGATGACGAGGCTCTGAGCGAAGCCCGCGCCCGCAGTGCCGATCTTGGCGTCATGGGCGGCAGCCTTGGCCGTCTGGCTGACCTCGCCGAATGGATGGCGGCCTGGCGCGGCGAAGCCCAACCCCGGATCACGCGACCGCTGATTGCGATTTTTGCCGCCAATCATGGCATCGCCGCGCGGGGCCTTTCATCAGGCATGATGGCCGACACGCAGAAAATGGTCGAGACCTTTGCGGCGGGCGGCGCGGCGGTCAATCAGATCGCGCTGGGCGCCGAAGCCGGTTTGAAGGTTTTCGATCTCGCGCTTGATTATCCGACCCCGGACATTTGTGTCGAAGCCGCCCTGAGCGAGGCCGGATGCGCCGCCACAATGGCTTTTGGCATGGAATCCATTGCCGGCGGCACGGATCTTCTTTGTGTCGGCGCGGCGGGTATCGGCAGCGATGTGGTGGCCGCAGCGCTGGCTTGTGCACTCATCGGCGGTGCCGCGTCTGACTGGATCGACGGGGCAAAGCGCATTGAAGCTGTCGAGACAGCACGCGTCACCCATGCCAACACGCGTGGTCAGCCGCTCGAAATCCTGCGCGCGCTGGGTGGACGCGAGTTCGCCGCCATTGCCGGGGCCATTCTCGCCGCCCGCTATCAGCGCATCCCCGTCGTGCTTGATGGCATGGTCGCTTGCGCCGCCGCCGCCGCGCTTCAGGCCGTGCGGGCCGATGCGCTCGATCATTGCATTGCCGCCCATCGCAACGGCAGCCCGGCTCATGACCGTCTGCTCGCCCATCTCGGCAAGGTGCCATTGCTGGATCTGGGCATCACGCTGGACGAGGGGGCGGGGGCCGCTTTGGCGATCAGTCTGCTCAGATCAGCCCTCGCCACCCATGCCGGCATGGCGACCCGGGAACAGATCGACAAGAATTGAGAATGAATCTCAAAAATTGCTTGACCCCTTTAACGCGCGCTTCTAATAATCACTCGCAACAAAGCCGGGTGCTTTGACACGTTGGGATGAAGTCGCAGGGGAATAGCGTGACGACAGGACATAAATTACGGGCTGGCCTTATCGGCCTGACTTTCGTCGGCAGCCTGACAGCGGGCCTGGCATCACAGGCGCTGGCATCAGCTCCCGGCGGCATACCCGCGAGCTTTGCACTCGAAGCGGGTGCGACCCCCTCTTATGGTGCGACCCGCGAAATCACGGCCTATGCCGCGCTTGTGCACACGACTTATGAGCGCGCGGCGGCTGATGCGCGCCTCATGCAGACCGCGATCAGCGCCTTTCTCGCCAATCCGACCGAAGCCAATCTCGCTGCGGCCCGCAAGGCCTGGCTTGCAGCGCGTCCCGCCTATCTGCAAACCGAAGCCTTCCGCTTCTATCAGGGCCCGATTGATTTTTCCGACCCCGCCACGGGCAAGGAAGGCCCGGAAGGCCGCCTGAACGCCTGGCCGCTCAATGAAGCCTTCATCGACTACGTTCAGGGCAACGACAAGGCCGGACTCGTCAATGATATGAGTGTCGAGATCACGCCGGACAGCATCAGGTCGCATGATCAGCAGACGGACGAATCGGATGTCACAACGGGCTGGCACGCCATCGAGTTTCTGCTCTGGGGCCAGGATCTGAGCGCCGATGGTCCAGGTGCCCGTCCAGCCAGCGACTATGCGCCCGGCGATCCCGTTCACGCCCGTCGCGCTCAGTATCTTCACACGGTCACGGAAATGCTGGTCGATGATCTTGTCTGGCTTTCGGCGCAATGGGATACGCGCTTGCCCAAGGTCTATGTCCAGAGTTTCCTTGAGCTTGATCAGAAAGAGGCGCTTGGCCGCATCCTCACGGGCATGGCCGTGCTCTCGGGTTTCGAGCTTGCCTCGGAGCGCATGTCCGTCGCGCTTGATAGCGGCGATCAGGAAGACGAGCAGTCCTGCTTCTCCGACAACACCAAGGCTGATTTCGTGAACGACCAGCAGGGTATCGCCAATATCTGGTTTGGCGTGTCAGGGGATGAAAAGTTCGCCGGCCTGCAGGGACTGGCCAGCCGTGTCGATCCGGAACTTGAAAAGAAACTGACGGCCAGGATCAACGAGACCACCGCGGCCATCGACGCCATTCCCGGCCCGATAGATCGCCTGCTCGCCACACCCAGGGGCAGCCCGCAACGCGCCAAGATGGAAAAGGCCGTCCTCTTGCTTGCAGAGCAGGCCGATTTGTTTCAGAGCCTTGGCAAGAAACTTGGCCTCAAGATTGATGTCTCAAGTGAGTAACTGATAATGAGAATGATCTCGCCGAAACTCGGCGCGGGCTTTGGTGCGGCACTTGTTTTGACAGGTGCCGCATCTTGGCATCTGGTTTCCGCTGTTGAGGCTGCCGCCGTGCTGGCGCCGGTTGTCATGCCATCGCCCGATGCCCGTCCCGGCGGCGACTTTACGACGCGTCTGGAAAATCGCATGGCCTTTGCCCAGAGCGGGCCGAAGATCACCCATGCCGAGCGTCGTGATTTCTTTTTCGGCAATCGCATCTTCAATACCAATTGGACGATTGCGCCGGGTTCCGTCGCCGCCTTTGATGGTCTCGGTCCCATGTTCAATCGGGTGTCCTGCTCAGGATGTCACACGCGAGACGGACGCGGGCGTCCGCCTTTGGGCGATGAAACGGCCATGGATTCAATGCTGGTGCGTATTTCACTGCCGGGCGAAGGCGCGCATGGTGGTCCCAAGCCCCATCCAGCCTATGGCGACCAGATCAGCGACCGCGCCATTCCTGGCGTCAAACCCGAAGCCCGCGTCAACATCACATGGCAATCATATCCTGGCAGCTTCGCGGATGGCACGCCCTACACATTGAAAAAGCCGGTGGTGACATTCAGCGACACCGCCTATGGCCCACTTGGCAAGGAGGTGCTGACCTCGCCCCGCGTTGCGCCCGCAACCTTTGGCCTCGGCCTCCTGGAAGCCGTGCCGGAGAGCGACATACGCGCGCTTGCCGATTCCGAAGATAAAAATCATGACGGCATATCTGGCCGACCCAATCTTGTCTTCGACCCGGCCACAGGCAGGGCCGAGCTGGGCCGCTTCGGCTGGAAAGCCAATCAGCCCAGTCTGCGCAAGCAGGATGCTGACGCCGCGCTCGGCGATATGGGTCTGACCAGCAGCCCGCATCCGGCCGAAAATTGCACCCAGGCGCAAAACGCCTGCCTCACGTCCATTCGCAGCAAGGAAAACGATCTTTCGGATGCCTTCCTCGATAAGCTGACGCTCTACACCCGCGTTCTCGCCGTGCCCGACCGCCGTCAGGCCCATGCGCCCGATGTCGTGGCGGGCAGCCGGATATTTGCCGATCTGGGCTGCGCTTCCTGCCATGCGCCAACCCTTCGGACAGGTGAAAAGACGGATGTTCCCTCGCTCGCCAATCAGACCTTCCACCCCTATACCGACCTCCTGCTGCATGACATGGGCGAGGGGTTGGCCGATGGGCGCCCCGATTTTCTCGCCAATGGCCGCGAATGGCGCACCGCGCCGCTTTGGGGTCTGGGCCTGGTCCCTGTGGTCAATGGTCACGCCCGCTATCTGCATGATGGCCGGGCGCAAGGGTTGGAAGAGGCCATTCTCTGGCATGGCGGCGAGGGCGAGGCGAGCCGGGAGCGCTACCGGTTGCTCGATAAGGCGGATCGGGCGCGCCTCATTGCCTTTCTGAACTCGCTCTAGACACACTTGTTCTATGGACTCTGGTTCATTCCTGAACAGAGCGCCGTTCGTCTTTTGCAAGCCTTGCCCTTGCAACGTGCGGGCGCGCGACTATCATCCCAGCAAAAGAACGGGAGCTGCGCGGTATCAGCCGCCCGACCAGCAAAAAGTTCGGTCAGGACGTGGAGACTGTTGGTCCCCGCGCCAGCCGCATTGGAGGATAACCGATGGATATGAGTTTCTCGCCAGACGATCTGGCCTTTCGCGATGAAGTAAAGAGCTTCATTGCCGAGAATTATCCGGCTGAATTGCGGGACAAGCGCCAGCGCAGCGAAATGACCAAGCAGGAGATTCTCGCCTGGCATCGTGTCCTCTATCGCAAGGGCTGGGTTGCGCCGCATTGGCCCAAGCAGTATGGCGGCTGCGAATGGACCATCACGCAGCGCTTCATCTGGAATGAAGCCTGTGCCCAGGCCGAGACCACGCCTTTGCTGCCTTTCGGCCTCGCCATGGTCGGCCCGGTCATCTATTCCTTCGGCAACGAAGCGCAGAAAGCGAAGTTCCTGCCGCGCATCCTGTCGGGCGATGATTGGTGGTGTCAGGGCTATTCCGAGCCGGGTGCCGGTTCCGATCTCGCGAGCCTCAAGACGCGCGCCGTGCGCGACGGCGATCACTACATTGTCAATGGTCACAAGATCTGGACAACACTTGCCCAGCACGCTGACTGGATGTTCTGCCTCGTGCGCACCGACGCCAACGCCAAATCGCAGGAAGGCATTTCCTTCCTGCTGATCGACATGAAGACACCGGGCATCACGGTGCGTCCGATCATCACCATGGATGGCGCGCATGAAGTGAATGAAGTCTTCCTCGAAGACGTCAAGGTGCCTGCCGAAAATCTGATCGGCGAAGAAAACAAGGGCTGGACCTATGCCAAGTTCCTGCTTGGCAACGAGCGTTCCGGCATTGCGGGTGTCGCCCGCTCCAAGAAAGCCATTGAACGCCTGAAGTCGATTGCCGGTGCGGAGCTTGTCGATGGTGCGCCCCTGATGAAAACCGACACCTTCTCGCGCAAGGTGGCCGAGCTTGAAATCGACCTGACAGCACTCGAAGTGACCGAGCTGCGCACGCTCGCCGCCGAAAGCCATGGCCGTGGGCCGGGGCCGGAAGCCTCGATCCTCAAGGTCAAGGGCACGGAAATCCAGCAGCGCATCACCGAACTGACGCTGGAAGCTGTCGGCAATTATGGCTTTGTGCAGACGCCGCTTGGTGAAGCGGCCAATGGCAATGATTTCCTCGCCGGTCCTGACTATGCCCCCGGCGTGGCGCAGAGTTATTTCAACATGCGCAAAACATCGATCTATGGCGGATCAAACGAGATTCAGGCTAACATCATCGCAAAAATGGTTCTGGGTCTCTGACCTTGCCGCCTTGCAAATCAAGTACAGAATATTCAAAGGGAAGAGCACAAGATGGATTTCTCCTTCACAGAAGAGCAGACCCTGCTTCGCAACACGGTGCAGAGCTTGCTCGCCGACAAATATGACTTCGACACGCGGCGCAAGATCGTGAAGTCGGCGGAAGGCTGGCGTCCCGACTATTGGGCGCAGTTCGCCGAGCTTGGCCTTCTGGCCGCCCCCTTCCCGGAAGAGCTTGGCGGCCTCGGCGGCGGCGCCATCGAAACCATGATCATCATGGAAGAGTTCGGTCGTCACCTTGTCGTCGAGCCTTTCGTTGAAACGGTCGTGATCGCGGGTGGCTTCCTGCGCGAAGGCGGATCGGCCGCGCAGCAGGAAGAGCTGATCCCCGGCATTATCGGCGGCGAAACCGTCTGGGCTTTCGCCTATGCCGAGCCGCAGGGCCGCTACAACCTCGCCGATCTCGTCACCACGGCGAAGAAGGACGGCGCAGGCTATGTCCTCAATGGCTTCAAATGCGTTGTGATCGCGGCGCCCTGGGCACAGAAGCTCATCGTCACGGCGCGCACGTCGGGCGGCCAGCGTGATCGTGATGGCGTCTCGGTCTTCATCGTCGACAAGTCCGCCCCCGGCGTCTCGACGCGTGACTACCCAACCGTTGATGGTCGCCGCGCTTCCGAAATAACCTTCGAGAATGTGAAGCTCGGTGCCGACGCCCTCATCGGCGCGGAAGGCAAGGGCCTGCCGCTCGTCGAAAAAGTCACCGATCAGGCCATCGCCGCGCTCTGCGCCGAAGCCATTGGCGGCATGAAGGAACTCAATGCTGCAACTGTTGAATATTGCAAGACGCGCAAGCAGTTCGGCGTCGCAATCGGCAAGTTCCAGGTGCTTCAGCATCGCATGGTCGACATGTTCATGGCCTATGAGCAGTCGGTTTCCATGACCTACATGGTCAACCTCAAGCTCACCGAAGGCGAGACCGAACGCGCCAAGGCCGCTGCGGGTGCCAAGGTGCAGATCGGCAAGGCCGGTCGCTTCATTGGTCAGCAGGCCGTGCAGCTTCATGGCGGCATGGGCATGACCGACGAACTCAGCGTTGGTCACTACTTCAAGCGCCTCACCATGATCGACACCCAGTTCGGCAATATCGACCACCAGCTCAAGCGCTATTCGCAGGCCGCCTGAGCCTGAAGGTTTGGCTTTAAGATGATGGAACCGCGGGGCTTGAACAGCTTCGCGGTTTTTTCATACGGCATCGCGCAAAGCCGCGGGTTCATCGGGCCAGCGAAGTCGGTCAGCCGGAATGACAGCCTCGGCCTGCGTGCCTTTGCCCAGAACGCTTTTCAGCTCGAACTTGCCATCATGCACACTGATCAGCCCGCGCACGATGGAGAGGCCAAGTCCTGAACCCTTGCCAGGTTGTGACATGCCCGTCGCGCCCTGCGTGAAGGCCTCCATGACCTTCTCGATTTCATGGTCTGCAATGCCGGGGCCTTCGTCATGAACGCCAAAGCGCAGACTGCCATTCTTGTCCATATGCGCCAGCATCTTCACGGTTGATCCGGGTGGTGAGAACTTGACCGCATTGGTCAAGAGATTGATCCATGTCTGACGCAGCGCACGCGCATCGCCAAAGACCATGGGCAGGTTCTCGGCAAACTCAGTCGTGATCGTGATGCGCTGGCCTTGGGCGCGTATGTCGAGAATGCGGCGGCTGTCTTCCGCAGCGCCCACAATATCCACCAACTCTTCGGTGATCTGATAGCGACCTGCCTCGATACGCGAGAGATCCAGAATGTCATTGATGAGGCCAAGAAGATGCTGGCCGGAGCGATGAATGTCTTCTGAATACTCCTTGTACGATGGATTGGCATGGGGCCCGAATATCTCGCTGCCCATCACTTCCGAAAAGCCGATAATCGCATTGAGCGGCGTGCGCAGCTCATGGCTCATATTGGCCAGGAAATTGGATTTTGCCCGATTGGCTTCTTCCGCCCTTGATCGCGCCACGTCGGAGTCGCGCTTGGCGCGGAACAGTTGCTCAATCAATTGGTTCTTGTCTTCGCGCAATGATGAGGCGCTGAGAACCGCCTTGAGCCCGCGATGTGCCAGTTGAGACAAAAGTCCCACCAGCATGACCACGACCAGGATGATGATCGAGTGAAACAGATCGGCATAGCTCGCCATCGCCGTAACGATGATGACAAGAATGGGAAGAATGGTAAGGGCCAGCGCCGGCATATAGCTGCCAGTCACCAGCACGCCAGTGGCAAGGGAGATCACGAGCGCGGCCAGAACGACCGTCTGGCTCTGCGTATCGCCGGGGATCCAGAAAAAATAACCCATGCTGGCAACGCCGCAGGAATAGACAAAGCAGACCCAGGTGAAGCGGCGCGCCCAATCGAGGGAGCTTTCTGCTTCCGGTTTGGCCATTCTGAATTGCGCGATCAGGCGTCGGTTGAGCCAACAGGTGAAGAAATTCGCGATGACCGGAACCATCAAATAGAAGGGAGAGGTCTTTGAGACGAAGGCGAGGGCAAAGAGGCCGATCAAGATGGGGAAGGCATAAGGTGGTTTGATGCCCTGGCCGTCTGCCAGAATGCGAAGCTGCTCAAGCCGGGCCGCACCATTGGGCACCATTCCCCCGCTCAGCAGCTTTTCGAAGCGTTCAAATAATGTCTCGGACAACGTTCCGGATTGGCTTGCCGGGGATTTCCACCCTTCGAGCCAGAGTCGCCGGGCCACTAGCACTGATTTGCCCAGATCCATCGCGCACGTCCTGATATAGTCATTCCGCAGGGACAACCCCGCCTCATCCATTCTCAGAATGGAAGAAAAGTCTTAATAAGGATTTCCGAGGCTTGGTTAAGACCGCATAATCGACAATAAAATCGCGGCCTGCGTGCAATCGGGCGCATAATCCTGGGGAAATGGAGCCAGACCATGAGCGATGCTTTGATCTTTGAAAAACAGGGTCACTTAGTCACCCTGACGATCAACCGCCCGGAAAGTCGCAATCCGTTGGGCGAGCCGGGGGATGGCGACAATTTTTACGCCGCCATGAGCCGGATCAATGCTGATCGCGATGTGCGTTGCGTAATCCTGACCGGGGCGGGCAAGGCCTTCTCGGCGGGTGGCAATATCAAGGCCATGCAGTCGACTGGCGGGGCCTTTGCCGGTCCCGGTGTGCATCTGCGCGAGAGCTATCGTCAGGGCATTCATCGCATCGTCAAATCGGTCTGGGGTATCGAAGTGCCTGTCATCGCGGCGATCAACGGTCCCGCCATTGGTCTGGGAAATGATGTCGCCTGCCTCTGCGACACCCGCATTGCAGCCGATAGCGCCGTCTTCGGGGCCACATTTCTCAAAATCGGCCTCATCCCCGGCGATGGCGGCGCTTGGCTCTTGCCCCGCATCATCGGCATGGCGCGTGCTTCCGAACTTTTCTTCACCGGCGATGTCATCAACGCGGAAACGGCTAAAAACTGGGGCCTGATCTCCGGGGTGGTGCCTGCAGATCAACTCATGGACAGCGCCAGGGCGTTGGCTGACCGCATCTGCGTTCAGGCCCCCGATGTCTTGCGCATGACCAAACAGCTCATGCGTCACGGCATGATGACCAGTTTCGACAACATCATGGAAATGTCGGCCTCCATGCAGGCCTTGGCCCACCACACCAGCGACCATAAGGAGGCTCTGGCCGCTTTCATGGAGAAAAGGGCGCCCTTCTACACAGGTGAATGAGTTCTATCCAAATTCGCGCACCCGCCCGCATTGAAGAGGGGCCGGGCGCGCCCCGGAATTACCAACAACAAAAAACAGGGAGCTGCTCCATGAGCGTCATTGGTCTCGTTGTGACCCTTAAAATCCAACCCGGTAAAGAATCTGAATTTGAAGCCGTTTTCACGAAGCTGCGTGCCGAAGTGAAGGCGAACGAAGCCGGTTGCCTGCAATATGACTTCTTCCGCTCCAGGCAAGAGTCGGGCACCTACATCATCACCGAACAATATGCCTCGGCTGAAGCACTCGACCTGCATAGCAAGACGCATTATTTCACGGCGGCACAGCCCGCCCTCGGCGCGACGCTTGCCGGCGCACCGACAATGCTCTTCCTCGACAAGGTCGTCGAATAGAACGCATACGGAGGAATGAATGGATATCTCTTTCAGCAAGGAAAGATGAAGCCTTCCGACAGGAAGTCAGCGACTTCTTCGCGCACACCATTCCCTTCGACCGGACTCACCAAGGTGCTCACCAGGGTCAAGAAAATGGCCAGGGATCAGAAGGTCGGCGATCATACGCCGACTGATGAACCCGGGTTCCGCAACAAGGTCGCCTGTCTCGAAACGCAGATCGCGGCGCTGCTACGAAAAGCAAGGCTGACATGAAAAAGGGAGAGCTGTCACACTCTCCCTCATCATTTCAGAAAGGCGCCGGGGCCTACTTGCCGCCCGATGCCATCTTGAAGACCTTGCCGGTCTGCTCGCCGCCCTGGAAATAGGGCTTGGCGTTGGACATGTCGGAAATCTTGTCCCAGTTGGCGACAACCATTTCCGCTGTCAGGCCTTCGCGGCCAACAAACATGCCTTCCGATTCCATGATCGAAGCCGTCGAGAAGACACCAGCACCCGCCAGCAGGATCACGCCTGTCGGCGCATCTTCCGAAACCAGCACCATCACGCCCTGCGAAACCGAGTCAGGGGTCAGCATCTTTTCAGCTTCCGGCGGCATCAGATCCGATGTCATGCGCGTATAGGCAACAGGCGCCAGAGCGTTGCAGCGGATATTGTCCTTCTGGCCTTCGATCTTCAGCGTATTGATGAAGCCGACAACGCCGAGCTTCGCCGCGCCGTAATTTGTCTGGCCGAAATTGCCATAAAGGCCGGAGGTCGAGGTCGTGACCATGATGCGGCCATAGCCCTGTTCTTTCATGATTGCCCAGACCGCCTTGGTCGGCTTCACGGTGCCCATCAGATGCACGTCAACAACGAGCTGGAAATCGGCCATTTCCATCTTGGAGAAGCTCTTGTCGCGCAGAATGCCGGCATTGTTGATCAGGATGTCGATGCGGCCCCATTTGTCCATGGTCTGTTTGACCATGTGGGCCACGCCCGCATCATCCGTCACGCTTGAGCCATTGGCGATGGCTTCGCCGCCCATTGCCTTGATTTCCTCAACCACCTTGTTGGCGGCATCGGACGAGCCGCCAGAGCCGTCGCGCGAACCGCCCAGATCATTGATCACAACCTTCGCGCCGCGACGAGCCAGCTCAAGGGCATGGCTGCGACCCAGACCGCCGCCAGCGCCGGTCACGATGGCGACTTTTCCATCAAAACGAATGCTCATCGAATTGCCTCTTGTTTTTGTTATGGGAAGCGGTGCCCCGGGGTGCCCCTTGAGAAGACATATCCGGTCACGGCATGTGCTGACAAAGGAGAAAGTTGTGTGTCTTTCTGCACAGCCCTTGGCCTGCGGTCAAGTGACCTCTTTGTGCATTTCAGTTGCGTCAATTGCGCAGGATCGCCCGGCCATTATGATGACGGCTGATTTGACCCGTCTGGAGCGCTAACCTCATGTCCTCATTCCCGCTTTTAACGCTCCAGAGTGCCTTCGGGCTTCTGGCCATAACAGCTATCGCCTGGAGTTTGAGTGAGAACAGAAGGGCCTTTTCCCTGCTGCACGTGGCCATTGGTCTTCTGATTCAGCTCATTTTGGCGGTCCTGCTGCTCAAAATCCCGGCTGCGGCACATGCCCTCCTGGGTCTGAATGTGGTTGTGGATGCCTTGACCGAGGCGACAAGGGCCGGCACCGGCTTTGTCTTTGGCTATCTGGGGGGCGGTGACACGCCTTATGAAATCAAAAATCCGGTCGCAGGCTTCAATCTGGCGTTTCAGGCCCTCCCCCTGGTGCTGGTCATGTCGGCCCTCTCGGCCCTTCTCTGGCATTGGCGCGTGCTGGATTATGTGACGCGCTTTTTTGCCTTCCTCCTGCAAAAATCCATGGGCCTTTCCGGCGCGGTGGGTCTTTCCTCCGCAGCCAATGTCTTTGTCGGCATGGTCGAAGCGCCGCTTCTCGTGCGGCCTTATCTCGTGCGCTTGAGCCGCTCGGAAATGTTCATGATGATGACGGTGGGCCTCGCCACGGTTTCCGGCACGGTGCTGGTGCTCTATGCCAGCGTTCTGCAGGGCGTGGTGGAGGGTGCGCTCGGACAAATCCTTGTGGCCTCCCTCATCTCCCTGCCAGCCGCCATCACGGTCGCCCGTCTCATGGTGCCCGAGGAGATGGGCCGGCCCGGAACCGAACTCGTCAAGGGCGAGCGGCTGACGGATTATGAAAGCAGCATGGATGCCGTGACGCGCGGCACCATGGACGGCCTGCAGCTCTGGCTCAACATCATCGCCATGCTGATCGTCATGGTGGCCCTCGTGGCTCTGGTCAACATCATGCTCTCGGCCTTGCCACCCCTGGATGGTGCGCCGATCACGGCACAGCGCATCATGGGCTGGATATTTGCGCCCCTCGTCTGGCTTATGGGGGTGCCACTTTCTGAAGCCTCAAGCGCCGGTCAGTTGATGGGCACCAAAACCATGCTGAACGAGTTCATCGCTTATCTTGATCTTGCCCGTCTGCCGCCGGACACGCTCAGCCCGCGCTCATCCCTCATCATGGTTTACGCGCTTTGCGGCTTTGCCAATTTTGGCAGCGTCGGCATTCTGATCGGCGGCTTGAGCGCCATGGTGCCATCGCGACGCTCTGAGATTGTCGAACTCGCCACCCGCGCCATCATTTCCGGCACATTGGCGACCAGCATGACGGGCGCCGTCATCGGTCTCATTACCTGAGCCGCCTTCGCGCACGAAAGGGCGACGTCCACGGGGTACGGAATGGACGCCGCCCTCCGTTCCACCCACACCCGTTACAGTCCCGGGTGGAAACGCGACCGACGACCCACAAGACCCATCGGCTAGGATCAGAATGGCGTTTTGAAGCTGAACGGAAGCTGAACCGTTTTTGAGAGGATTCAGGTGGCGGCTGACGTTTTCAGGCTGAAGGCATCAGCCAGAAGTTCATAGGACTTCACCCGGTCGGCCTGGTCATGCGTAATGGTCAGTATGACAAAGTCATCGACACCATATTCTTCGCCCATGGCGAGGAGACGCGAACGAACATGGGCAGGCGTGCCAACAATACCACGCTGACGGATTGTTTGCAGCATCACGCGCTCTTCATCCGTATAGGGATAATTGAGCGCCTCATCGACTGACGGAAATGCACCGGCCCGGTTTTGCAGGAGATGCATGACCCAGAGATTACGTGGCGCGGCGAGGCGTTCGGCTTCCGCCTCGCTCTCGGCGACGGTGACGGAAACGGCAATCGCGGCATGGGGGGCTGCCAGTCGCGACGACGGACGGAAAGTCTGACGATAGGCATCAATCGGTTGGGTTCCAGCATCCTGATTGATGAAATGGGCAAAGCAGTAAGCCATGCCGAATTGCGCGGCATAGATGGCGCCATCGCCGCCCGATCCCAGCATCCAGAGCTCCGGCATGCCCGGCCCGCGCGGCGTCGCATGAATGCCACGATAGGGATGATCCGCCGGGAAACCGCCGGCCGCGCCGGTCAGACCGCTTGAATCTTCCAGAAACTGGATCAGCAATTCGATTTGCTGGGGAAAGACATCAATCGGATAGGCCTGCGGACCTGGCTGCAAGGCCCGCGCCGTGCGCTGGTCTGAACCCGGCGCGCGGCCAAGGCCCAGATCAACACGACCGGGATAAAGTGATTCAAGCACGCGGAAGAGTTCCGCCACTTTCAGCGGCGAATAATGCGGCAGCATGACGCCCGCCGAACCGACATGAATTTGCCTGGTCGCAGCCGCGACGGCAGCAATCATGATTTCAGGTGCCGACCCTGCAAAACTTTGCGTGTTGTGATGCTCGGCGAGCCAGTATCGGTGATAGCCAAAGGCTTCGGCACGCTTGGCCAGATCGATCGTATTGGCAAGCGCCTCGGCCGCGCTACCGCCAGCGCGAATGGGTGACTGGTCAAGAATGCTCAGTGTCACCATGAATCAGGTCCTTGGCTTGAGACGTTTGATGATGCCGCTGAAGTTGAGCAACACATGCTCCTTGCCATCCGTTTCGACAAAAACCTCGCCGCGCATGAAAACCATGCTGCCCGTCGATTTCACAACCTTGCCACGCGACTGGATGAGATCGCCAGCCTGACCGGCGGCAATGAATTCCGAATTGAAGGATACGGTCACGCCCGGCCCATGCAGCACATCCCTGGCAATGGCAAAAAGCGAGTAATCGGCAAAAGTCATCAGCGACCCGCCATGCAGGAACCCGCCACCATTGCAGTGATGGGGCTTCGCCTCAAAGGCACACAATATGTCGCCACTTTCGACGCGCTTAAAGTAGTAAGGGCCGACATGATCCTCGAATGGATCCGTCCCGTCCCAGCTCTGGTATTCTGCAAGCCTCCCGGTGGGCTTCTTCATGCTTGTTCCCCGGTATTATCGTTTTTATTACGCATCAGACCACCGCCATCCCGAATGTCTGCTTGGCGCGCGGCGGATGATCATGGGTTTACGACGCATTAGCGAACTCTTCCTGTCCTGAGTCGGCCAAACTTATTCGTTGTGGCAAGGGCAGTCATCCATGGATTACCAGAAATTGGTGGATAATGCTGGCTTGCAGACAGTCGGCATGTTGGAGCTGAAATCACGCTCAGATCCCATGCTTGCCGCCCAGGCATGAACTTACTTCTTTGACCCGCAGGGGCCGCTCGCCTAAATTCCCTCCCAAGCAACAAGAACATGAAGGGAAGGCCATGGCGCTCGATCTCGAGACACGCGAACAGCTCATTTCATCCGTCCGTCGTTTTGTCGATGAGAGGCTGCGTCCCATCGAAAATGAGGTTGCCGAAAACGACCTCGTGCCTGAGGAAATCGTGCAGGAAATGCGCGATCTCGGCTTGTTCGGCCTGTCCGTGCCGGTGGAATATGGCGGCCTCGGCCTCAATATGGAGGAGGAATGCCTCCTCATGTTTGAAATGGGCCGCACATCACCGGCTTTCCGCTCCGTCTTCGGCACCAATGTCGGTATTGGCAGCCAGGGCATTGTCATGCATGGCCGCCAGGATCAGAAGGATTACTGGCTTCCGAAAATTGCCAGTGGGGAGGTGATTTCCAGTTTTGCGCTGACCGAACCTGAAGCCGGATCGGATGCCGCTTCGCTGCGCACCACCGCCATTCGCGATGGCGATCACTATGTCGTCAATGGCACCAAGCGCTATATCACCAATGCCAACAAGGCAGGTGTCTTCACGCTGATGGCGCGCACCGATCCCAAGACGCCGGGCGCCAAGGGCGTTTCAGCCTTCATCGTCCCGCGCGACATTCCCGGCGTCCATATCGGCAAGCCAGAAAAGAAAATGGGCCAGCAGGGCGCACATATTTGCGACGTCATTTTCGACAATGCCCGCATCCCGACCGACTGCCTGTTGGGCGACAAGGAGGGTAGGGGCTTTGTCACGGCCATGCAGGTTCTGGAACGTGGCCGTTTGCACATTTCCGCCGTCTGCATGGGCGTGGCTGATCGTCTCGTCGAAGACTCGGTCAAATATGCCGCCGAGCGCAGGCAATTCGGCGCACCCATCGGCAATCTTCAGCTTGTGCAGGCGATGCTCGCCGACAGCAAGATGGAAGCCTATGCCGGTCGCTGCATGGTGCTCGACGCCGCGCGCCGCCGCGATCTCGGTGAGGATGTGGCAACGGAATCGTCCTGCTGCAAACTCTTCTGCTCGGAAGCCGTTGGTCGCATTGCTGATCGCGCCGTGCAGGTGCATGGTGGTGCGGGTTATGTCGCTGACTATGGCATCGAGCGGCTTTATCGTGACGTGCGCATCTTCCGCATTTATGAAGGCACAAGTCAGGTGCAGCAGGTCATAATCGCCCGCAATCTGTTGAAGGATGTGAGTTAGTCATTGCGTGTTGCCGTCCTCGCCCTCTTGATCACGCTTGCGGCATGCACACCGCGCGGACTGACAGTCGGCGATCCGGTCTATGCGCCGCGTCTGGAGCCGGGCGCCGCCGTGATGGCGGATGCGACGCGCCTGCCAATGACGGTCTATGCCGCCGAACATCCCCGAGCGATCATCATCGGCCTGCATGGGTTCAATGACTATGCCAATGCCTATGCAGATCCAGGACCCGGTCCATGGTTCAAGGCCCATGACATCACTCTCTATGCCTATGATCAGCGCGGCTTTGGCCACGCGCCGGGGCATGGCTATTTCGCCGGTGGCGATGCCATGGCGGCTGATCTGAATACCATCACCAAGCTCGTGAAGGCGCGGCACCCGAACCTGCCGCTTTTTCTCATGGGCGAAAGCATGGGCGGCGCCGTCATCATGGACATGATGGCCAAACCCGATGCGCCCAGGGTTGATGGACTGATCCTTGCCGCACCTGCCGTTTGGGGCTGGCGGGCCATGAATCCGGCGCTAAAGACGATCTTATGGAGCGCGGCGCGTGTCATGCCTGACAAGACCTTTACCGGCAGCGGTTTGGGCATTCGCGCCTCTGACAATATCGGGATGCTGCGGGCCAATGGGCGCGATCCGGTCTTCATCAAGGCGACGCGTGTTTCCGCCATTTATGGCCTTGTCGGACTGATGGATGAGGCCTATCTCGCCGCGCCGAAATTGCGGGCGCCCGTCCTGCTGCTTTATGGCGCGCATGACCAGATCATTCCGGCTGAGGCTATTGCCGAAATCCGTGACGAAATGATGAAGCATGACAGCCATGTGACATACGCCTGCTATGCCAATGGCTGGCACATGCTGACGCGTGACTTGCAGCGCGAAACTGTTTGGCGTGATGTCGTTGCATGGACAAGGGACAGTCATCCTGACCTTCCCTCCGGCGCGACAAAGCGTCTCGAACTCTGCCAGCCCACTTGAATTGCCAAATCCATTTCATAGAATCCAAGCGGGCCGTGATGCCCGGCCCTTTTTGGCTTCTTAAATTTCAGGAGGAAGAAATGGCCAGTTCGGATTCAGAAAAAACAGAAAACAAGTCGCCAGGCGAAATCGCGCCTTTCGGTCACTGGCGCGATCCCTTCCAGCATTTTCACGAGGACTTCGGCAGCATGATGGAGCGCGCATTTGGCCGCTCGCTTGATGTCTTCGACAACATGTCTTTCGGTCGCCTCGGCATGGGTATCCTGAGTCCCAATGTCGATGTCCGCGAGACGGATAATGAAATCACCCTGACGGCGGAATTGCCCGGTCTTGATGAAAAGGATGTCGAGGTCATTGTTGAGAACAGGACCTTGACCATTCGGGGCACGAAGCGGGAAGAAAAGGAACAGGGCGAAGGCAAGGCGCGTCTCATCGAACGCCGTTATGGCAGCTTTGCCCGTAGCTTCACCCTGCCCCCGCATGTGGACGAGGCCAAAATCAAGGCTCAGTTTGAAAAAGGCCTGTTGCGACTTACAATGCCCAAAAGCCAGAACGCCAAGCCATCTGGTCGTCGCATTGAAATCACCAAGGCATGAGCGCGTAGATGTCAGTCGGCAGGCGGTGCTTCGGCAACGCCTGCAACGCTGCTTTCTGCCTGATCCGCATCAATGCCATAACGCAGCTTCACTTCATGTTCGAGATCGGAAATCAGATCCTGCACATTGGGAAGGTGGGGTCTCTCCGCCTTGAGGATGGCGCTGAGCAGGCGACCCTTGAGCATGTCCTTGTCGAACCGTTCCTTCTTGAGTGTGCCTGAGGCCGCGCTCACGACAATGTCGACAAGCCGGTCGGCCGAATGCAGGCGGCCCCAGAGATAATCATTTTCGCGGGCGCGGCGACTGAAGAAGGCCGCGAAATAGCCAAGATCGCGGCCCATCAGCGTCGCCGCCGCGCCACCCTCGCGCAAGGCTTTGGCATCGTCCGGGCTGATGCGATCCACAAGCACCGTGTCAACGTCGTCAATATCCTGCCATTTGTTGAGCGGCAAGGTCAGCACATCGAAAAACGGAAAGCCGATATAGGCCTGCATCAATTCCAGACGCGCCGGGACGGGCAGATAATTCGCCGCCATGACAGCGAAGGTCTGGTCAATGATCCGGTCCATGCCCACAAGATCAAGCTCGGGTGCCACGAGTTTGATCAGGCCATCAATCTCATTCGGTTCCGCCAGGCCATTCTTGAACATGTCCCGACAGGCTTTGACGATGCGGGGTTCTTGCAAACGGGAAACCGACTGCGTTTGCAGCATGTCGAGGCAGGAATAAAGGCTCGCCTTGAATTCATCAAGTGCATCGGCCTCAAAGGGGATGTCAAACGACCTCGGACCTTCCTCATAAAGTTCGTTGAGGCGGCGAATGACAAACCGCATGCGCCGAATGCGAAAGTTCAAATCGAAGTCGCGCAAAAACTGCACCCAGGCATCGGCCTGCGAGGGTTGTGTGTGGTTGGCGGCATCGCTCGACCAGCGCACCGGGAAAACATCGCGCTCCTTGGCCCATGTATCGACCGAGCGCGACAGTTTCAGCCGCTCGCTCGGGTGGTGGATCGCGCCACTGACATTGCCCAGAAATGTCGTGATCTGATCCAGCACCGAGCTGACCTTGAGCTGCACATAGGCGTCATAGGCATAGCCCGCCTCCACCGCTGCCGTGCTGTTGGCCTGATCGCGCAAGTTGGCAAGCGCATGTGGTGTCGGCGCAATGCCTTGGCTCACATCAAACAGTTTGGTGATGCGTGCCGCGACATGCGGACGTGTCGCCGCCACAATCTGGCGATAGCGGCGCACACGCTCGGAAAAATCATGCAGCGATTCCAGTTCGTCACGCACAGGCTGGTTGCGTGGAATGTCGGAAAGCGCGCCGCGAATGGTCTGGAAAAAGCCCGGCGCTGCCCCGGCATTTTCGATGCGCCCGCCTTTCGGGTCAGGTTCGATATAGACAATGCGCCGATCCACTTCGCGATAGGCCGGGCGGCCGCGAATGGAGGTGATGGCTTCGGCAAAGGGCTTGTTGTTCAGAACGCTGCCATCAATGAAGGAGGCTTGTGCCGGATCGGCACCCGCCGCAATCAGCGGCGCAAAACTGTGACGCAAAAACTCGCCGCGTGTCGGCCATTCAAGTTTGCGCTCATTCAGCAGCGCATCAATCTCGCCAACTTGCACAGGCGGGAAAGCGCCGGGAAAGGACGAAGTCGCCCGCGCCGCAAAAACCAGACCGGGAATATGCGCCTCATCAAAACCCGTGCGAACCTGTCCCGAGGCATGTTGCGTGTAGCTGAACTTGATGACATGGCGATGCTCACGCTCGCGGATCGAAACCGGATCATGCAGGGGGATGTTCTGGCTATAGCCGTGGAAATCCGTGACCGAAACAATGAGGTCGAGCCGATGCTCCAGCGGCAGGAGCGAGTCCGTTTTTTTCGCACTTGTGCCCATGCTGGAAAAGGCATCAAGCAGCATGCCGCTCATCAGGCGACCCGAGAATGGCGGCTGAAACCAGCGCGAACGCGTGAACAGTAGCAGCTTCTGGCGCATCTCCAAATCAGGTGCGAAGCGGGCGAGCCATTTATCCGTCAGTCCCCAGAAGATCGGCTTCATGAAGAGCTTGTCCCACTTGCCAGCGAGATGTTCCTCATCCATGAGCGCCAGAATATCGGCCTGTTCGAGCCACATCTTGCGATGGCTGTCGAGCGAGAGATCATGGGCAAGCGCGCGCGCCAGCGACACAGCATTGATGCCGCCTGCCGACGCGCCAGCAATCGTGTCCACGATGACGCGCAGTTCCACATTCTCGCCAATTGCCTGCAACAGTTCGAGATAAAGCGGCTCGGTGTCGCATTCATTGGCCGAGGCATCGACCAACTCTTGATAGGTCGCGTTCTGGCGCTTCTCGCGCGAGCCGCCGACGTGATAGGCGCGTGACGCGCGAACCAGCTTGTGGATTTCCTTGGTTACGCCATGCATGTAAACGGCAAGAGAAACGCCGCCATAACAAACCAGCGCCAGCCGCAGTTCTTTTTCTTTCATGGGCCGCCCTGTCCGGAATCAGTTCGTGACCCACTTTAATGCGCCGCGCGTCAGGCTCCAATGGAGCTTCGATAATGTGATCATCAGTACAGGCAGGCGAGAAGCATAACAAAAGGGCAGCTAAAACAATGGGTTATGAAAATTTTCTGACCTCGTCGCATCGGCAAAGGCATTCAGGGACGAAGAACCGGTCGTCGATCACCATTGGTCGCCACGTAATTCATCATGGCGGGTGACTTCTCAAGGGCTACATGACCGCCTTCGCGTGTGTCGATGCGGTCCAGATTGGCAGCATATTTTTCACGACCCAGACGAATGGTCTGGGTTCGCAACGCTGAGCGCGGATGCGGCGCGAAGGCACCGAGATAGGGATTGGTGTTGATTTCATAGGTCACGGTTTTGCCATTGACGACAGCGTGATCCGCACGCCCATAGTCGATATGACCGATCTTGAAAGCGGGCGTCAAATCATCGGCGAAGCGGTTTGTGATCACCGCCTGTTGTTCTTCTTCAAACATCTCATTCGTTGACAGACCGAGTGTCCCATATTTGACAATCCAGTTATTCTCGACCACGCAATGATCTGTCTGTGTCGCCTCGCCAATTCGGAATGTTCCCCAGCGTCGCCATGCGCCTTCCGCAATCGGTTCGCCAAAAAACTCGATGACAAGAAGATTGGAGAGGCTCATGCCATTCTTCTGACTCTGCTCCAATCTTGTATTGAGCTCACCTTGTGAGTGAAGGAGGTCGCTCACAGGGTGTTTGTGATTGAAGTCCATGCGCACAAATACAGGAAAACGCTCCGGCTCTGGATAAGCGTCTGCGCGATAGGCATTGAAGGGATTGAGCCCCGCCCGATGGAGTGATAGGAGCAGCGGATAGCGGGTCATGACAAGCGCCGGGTCATTGAGGCAGCGGCAGCCTTGCCGCCCGAGCAGACGATGAAGCTGGCCCGCGAGAAATCGTTCCCATGGGTAGAGGCGCTCAATATCCGTAAAAATATAGGTGGCGATAGGCGCCTTGTCCCAGCGGAAAGCCTGGTCATAGGTCACATGGCGCACATCGGGCGTGACGCAGCCAAAGGTTTTCCGCACGAGACTGTCGACAGTTCGACCATGTCCCGTCGTGGTAATGAAGATAATCAAGGCTTGGCTGCTTTCCGGCTTGCACTTGAGGGAAACAAGTTTGAAGATGATCCTAGATGCGATTTTGACCAAGGGGCAATTGCAAATGAAATTTCACGCAATCAAATCGAATCTGGCTGGTGTCAGCTTGCTGGGATTCAAGACGCTTGTTGCAAATGAAGATGTCTCGGACAAGAACGCAGCTTCCTATGCGTCCTCCAGGAGAGCCTCCAGTAAATTGGGTGCAAGCAAGGTCGGAATCTCAAAGCCGGGCGGGGTCAAGCCACCCGTCATGCCGTAAGGGCGGAGTCGCGCGTCTCCTATTGGCCAGTGTGTTGTATTTGATGCCAGAAGATGCGGCGCTTCACGAACTTTGTGGCTTTGAGCCTTCTGCCGAACGCGTCGTCGCGCTTGATCAAAGGGTGCGATCCCGTCTCGCCGACAGTCTGGACAAGCTTTCCCGTGCTGTATCCCCCCATTTGCCGATAAACCTGCCTGCGTTAGGGGAACTGTCCGCAGTCGTCCGTCGGCAACCCGTCTCGTCGGCTGTTATGGCGCTCTATACCGACAGTGTTGAAGCGCTCTTCTCTGAAGACGAAACACTCACCCTGTCGCTTCTGAACGAACTTTCCGACAAACGCTGGCTTGCCCCGGCCACGCCCCGCATCGTCACGCTGCGCGACGAGGATCTAGGGCCTGGTCAGTCGGATCGATTTGCGCGGATCATCAATGATGATCCCATAGATCAAATCAGAATTTCCCCTGTCAGTGTCGAGGCGTTTACGACGGCGCATCAATCGGTGCTTGCAGCAAGGGCGCTTTGTGCTGAGGCCATTCCAGATTTGGGTGCCGAAATTGATACCTTGGCGCGTGAAATCATTCTTGTTGATCCGCGTTCTGACAGCGATTTGATTTTTCATGGCTCATCCAGTTTTTATCTTTGGGGCGCTGTTTTTTTGAATGCAGGCGTTCATCACGCGCGCATCAAGGCCGCTGAAGGGCTCATACACGAGACAGGGCATTCGCTACTGTTCGGATTGAACCTTGGCGCGCCACTTGTCACGAATGATGCCGAAGAGCGCTATCCTTCGCCCTTGCGTTCTGATCTTCGGCCAATGGACGGGATCGTCCATGCCACATACGTTCTGGCGCGCATGTTTTATGGCCTCGTGCATTTGGAATCTTCCAATTGTCTGGAACGCTCCGAGCGCGAGGAAGCTCAAAAACTGATGGCATTTGTCCGCAGTGGATTTGTGGACGGCATCGCCGTTGTTGATGCACATGCCCGCTTCACGCCAGAGGGCGAGGCGTCATTTGTTGGGGCGCGAGATTATATGAAGCAATCTTTGAACTGAGCTAGACGTCATGAAGTACCGTGACCTACCACTGAAGTTTCCCCCATCGGAGATTAGAGTCTTGGTCTGATTATGCCCTCCGGGGCGGTTCATACACCCTGCAACGCTCCGGCGGAGTCGGTCACGAGTGACCGGCTTTTTGTTTTGGTGCGCCTGCTTTGCGGCGCGTTGACCCCCCAGGGTGAGTTGATGCCGGAGGCGGGCATCCGCCCGAAGTCACCGGGCGGTATGGCGTTTTCGCCCCTTAAGAACGATTGTCGGGCATCGGATGATATTTCATGAGTTGTGTTCTTGACGAAGCTGTTTTCGCCAATCATACTCATTTTTCATGGTATTTGTATTTTTTATATCAAAATTCATAAGTGAGAATCGTTTTTCATGGGTAATGGGGCAGGATTACATTTTTCAGGGCCGGTGCCTGTTTTTCAGGAGAGGCGTCTTCCGGAGAGGGCGACCCCTGCCGGGTACAGCGCATTGATCGAGGCCTGCGGATTGTCCGTGCCTCTGCCGCGAACGCTCTCCGCCATTGGCGAGCGCCATCGCGTGTTGGAGGAAGGCGGCTGGCGTATCCTGACGCCGCGACATGCGCCGCATCCGACTTTGGAGGGGCACCTCACCTTTGCCCTCAAATATGAAGGGCTCGACCTTGCAGTCCTGAAGCGAATTTTCCTGACAGTCGGTGCCGCTCCCATTGAGGTTTTGGTGCGGCAGACGCCTACCGGCACATACGCACGCCGTCTCTGGTTTCTCTATGAATGGCTGATCGGTGAAAGGCTTGATTTGCCCGATGCCCAGGCGGGCCGTTATGCCCCGGTGGTCGATCCGGAGCAGCAATGGGCAGTGAAGGGGGAGACTTCGCCTCGGCATCGCGTGAAGAACAATCTGCCTGGCACGCCGGACTTTTGCCCCTTGGTTTTTCGCACTGAAACGCTGGAGCATTTCGTTGCGTCGAATCTGTCGGCGCGCGCGCAAGAGATTGTCGCGAATGTCTCGCGCGACCTGCTGGCGCGTACCGCCGCCTTTCTCTTGCTCAAAGATTCCAAATCCAGCTATGCGATTGAGGGAGAACGCGCACCGCAGGATCGCATCCAGCGATGGGGACGCGCCATTGGCGAAGCAGGCCAGCACGAGCTGGACCTGGAAGAACTGCTACGCTTGCAGCGGATCGTCATTGGCGATGCTCGCTTTATCAAGCTCGGCTTGCGTGATGAGGGGGGATTCATCGGAGCGCATGACCGCGATATGCGCATGCCCCTGCCAGATCATATCAGCGCCAGACCGGAGGACCTGCCGGGTCTGATCGACGGCATGGTCGCTTTCGACAGGGGGGCTGCGCGCGACCTCGACCCCGTGATTGCGGCGACCATCCTCGCCTTCGGCTTCGTCTATATCCACCCCTTTGTTGACGGCAACGGCCGTATTCACCGCTACCTTATTCATCACGTTCTGGCGCAGCGCGAATTTAATCCGCCCGGTGTCGTGTTCCCGGTTTCTGCGGCCATTCTGGAGCAGATCGACGAGTACCGGCGTGTCTTGGAAAGTTATTCGACGCGGCTATTGCCCCTGATCGATTGGGAGCCGACCGAAGATTTCAATGTGCATGTTTTGAACAATACCGGCGATTTTTACCGGTTCTTCGATGCGACACCCCACGCTGAATTTCTCTATGCCTGCGTGCGCAAGACCATCGAGGAAGACCTGCCATACGAGACGGACTTTCTGCGCCGCTACGACCAGTTCCGGCAACAGGTGACGGGTTTCATCGACATGCCGGATCGGCTGATCGACTTTCTGTTCCGCTTCTTGCAACAGAATGAAGGGCAATTGTCGAAACGTGCCCGCGAACGTGAGTTCGAAGCGCTGACCGACGAGGAAGCACAGCGTATCGAAGGCATCTATCAAGATGCCTTCGACGGTCATTCGCTCGGCGGTGGCGCACCGACCAAATTTCCCCATCTCAGGCCGTAGCGGGGGTTTCTGTAGCGCAACCTGTGGCAAGTCCGAAAAGTCACATTTTGGCGCTTTTGATAAGTCTTTGAGGTTGTTTTAAAAAACATGGTGGACGGTACTGGACTCGAACCAGTGACCCCTGCGATGTGAACACAGTGCTCTACCAACTGAGCTAACCATCCGCACCAGAGGCGTCGCGTCACGCCCGGGCAAATCGGGCGGCATGGGTGGCGCCGCTCGAAGGCCCGGATATAGGGGCAGGGGGCCTCTCAAGTCAAGCCGAAGCCGCCGGCCGCGCCGTGGCGGCCCGCTCTCAGCTCCAATGCCCGAAATGCCGGGGCATGAGCCTGGCCAGCGCCGCAGGAAACTCCCGATAATGGTCGATCACAAGATCAGCGCCCAATTCATCAAGCCCGACACGACGATAGCCGAAGCTGACGCAAATACAGGGGATGGCGGCATTCTGGGCGGCCGCCGTGTCGGTTTCGCTGTCCCCCACCATGACGGCATCGCCCCGGGCGCTGCCGAGCTGCCGCACAGCTTCCCACAGATGCGCGGGATCGGGCTTCTTGACCGGCAGCGTGTCGCCGCCAATGACCACCGGGAAATATCTGGCGATGCCCAGCGTTTCAAGCAAATGCCGCGACAGGCTCTCGACCTTGTTGGTGCAAACGGCAAGCCCCACATCGGCCTCGCTCAGGCGTTCCAGCAGATCATGAACACCGGGAAAGAGCCGCGTGTGGTCGGCAATATGGCGGGCATAATAATCCAGGAACTCGCGAAAACTCTGGTCGAGCAGGGCCTCGCTCGCCGCCGCGCCGGTTTCAGCAAATCCGCGCTCCATCAGAAGCCTCGCGCCGCCGCCAACCAGATGGCGAACGCGGGCTTCCGGCACACGCTCGCGGCCATGCAACGCCAGGATGACATTCATGGTTTCGCAAAGATCCGCCGCCGTGTCGGCAAGCGTCCCATCAAGGTCAAATAACAGGGCAGGGCGTGTGGTCATCAGCGTTTCGTCGCATGGACGGACGCCTTTGGCAAGCGGATGGCACTTTCCTTTTGTCGCCAATGGAGCGACAATTCCGTCATGTTGATCGCGACCAGATACATGACCCGAATGGCGATACCGGGCAAGGACGAGGCGCTCCTCGCCCGCCTCAAGGTCGATTGCTGGCGCGAAGCCTATCGCGATATTTTGCCAAAGGCGTTGCTTGATGGCTTGAGCGTCCCCCGCGCCCATGTCGAGTGGCGCCGTTCGCTCGGCGAGGGCATTGCCTGGATTGCCGAACAATCGGGCGAGGCCGCCGGATTTGGCCATATGCGGGGCGATGAAATCACGATGCTTTATGTGCGCCAGCACGATCATGGCCGCGGCGTCGGCTGCGAACTGCTGCTGCATCTCTTCGATGAGGTGAGTTGCCTTGGCTTTCGCCACGCCCATCTCTGGGTGCTTGAAAACAATTACAAGGCCCGCGCCTTTTATGCCCGCATGGGCGGCGTCGCGGCGGGCCGCCGCTCTGTCGGTTTCCTGCGCTGGCCCGAGATCAGGGAAGTGCGTTACGACTTCCGCCTCGACGATTGATCCTCAATCAGCCGCGCGCAAATCTTCAGCGCCCCATTGGCGCATGCCATCAAGTGTTCGCGCATAGCAATCCAGTGCGTGGGTGATGGCATTTTCCTGCCAGCGGACACGGCGAGGGGCGTAATCCTCGCGGATTTCTTCAGTATAACGCGCGGCCTCTGGTGCATGGAGCCCCCCTTCAAAACGCAGCCATCGCTCCAGCATCGGCACACGCAACGCGTCAGCCGCATTGGTTTTGGGTTGCGCGGAGCGTATCTCGACGACAGCGCCCGTCACGCGCGCCCGACCGGCCAGTTCGGATTCAAGCCCCCAGAAAAGAATGCCGCGCCGCGAGGGACGCCTGGAGCCCCACATCGCTTCAATCATTTTGGGGTCAAGTGACTGGCGTCCCCACCAACGTGCCGCCCGCGCGAATTCCGGTCCCTTGGGATCAGAAAAACACAGATGGATCAATTCGCCATTACCCGCTGGCCCCGTATGCCAGTCGATAAATCCAACGCGCCGCGCGCCGCCCAGCGAGCGACGGACGATGTGGCGCAATGTGAGGTTCGACCATTCAGGCGCGTGGCCCCCGAAATGATAGCCGTCGGCATGGGAATATTGCCCGCGACTGATCGCATCTTCGAGCACCCATTGCCCATGACGTGCCACAAACAGCGCCCCGCCCTTGAGCATGCGCGCAATCGAGGCTTCATCAATGGTCTTGGGGCAAAGAAACGGGTGGATCTCGCCATAAAGTTTGTTTTCCGGATAGGGCATCCGGTGATCGACAAAATTGCGATTGAGATCGACATTGTTTTCCGTGCCGCGCAGCACCCAGGCAAAGCCGAAAGGATTGACCGCATGCACCATCAGCACGGCCACACCCTGCGGCAGATCCCGCGCATGCCCCTCGCCGATCCAGGCAAGCTGCGCCGCCGAGCCGCCAAATCCTTCCGCGCCATGCGTGCCGGATGTATTGAGCAGCACCGTTTCAGCGTCAGCCGGTCCAAACCAGGCGGTATCCATGAAGAGCGGCGCTCCATCCGGGCCCCGTGCTTCGGGATGGGCATAACTGCAGATCTGTGCCCCGGCCGCTTGTGCCGCTGCGACAAATCGCGCCCGCGCCTGCGCATAGCTATCTGAAAAATAGGCAGCAGCCTTCATGACCTGATGTTCCAAAATCCGGATCTTCTCGCCCGACTTTCGCCCCCCATGCGGGGTGTGCTAACAAGAGCAGGCTCGCTCGTCTTGAATGCCATTTGACGCGGCGCGGGCCGGAAACGCAAGGAACGCAAGCACGCAGGACTGTCTGTTGCTGCCCTGTTCAGAAACCGACCGATTGGAGCCCCCCATGTCTCTCGCAAGCCGTCTGAAAGATCCAGGCCTCTTAAAAGCACTTTGCTTTATTGATGGCAAATGGGTGGGTGCCGATGCACCGCAAATCAATGTGACTGACCCGGCAACAGGCGAGCTGATCACAACGGTTCCATCACTGGGCGCATCTGAAACGCGTGCGGCCCTTGAAGCCGCTCAGCGCGCCCAGAAGGCCTGGGCAGCGCGTCCGGCCAAAGAGCGCAGCGCCATTTTGCGCTGCTGGTTTGATCTCATGATGGCCAATCAGGACGACCTTGGCGCCATTCTCACAGCCGAGCAGGGCAAGCCGCTGGCCGAGGCCAAAGGTGAAATCGCCTATGCGGCTTCCTTCATCGAATATTACGCGGAGGAGGCCAAGCGTGTTTATGGCGCCATCGTGCCGGCCCCGACCTCCGATCGCCGCATTGTGGTCTTGAAGCAGCCGATTGGTGTATGCGCCGCGATCACGCCGTGGAACTTTCCTGCCGCCATGATCACGCGCAAGGCAGGTCCCGCACTTGCGGCGGGCTGCGCCATGGTCGTGAAGCCTGCCACGGCAACACCGCTCTCAGCCTTCGCGCTGGCCGAACTCGCCACGCGCGCCGGATTGCCGGCCGGACTTCTCAGCATCGTCACCGGCAAGGCCGGGGCGATTGGCGGCGAGATGACATCAAGCACCATCGTGCGCAAAGTGACCTTCACGGGCTCAACCGAAATCGGCAAGGCGCTGATGGAGCAGAGTGCCTCCACCGTCAAAAAGATTTCGCTTGAGCTTGGCGGCAATGCGCCCTTCATCGTTTTCGATGATGCTGATCTCGATGCCGCCGTCGAAGGCGCCGTCGCCTCCAAATATCGCAACACCGGCCAGACCTGCATCTGCACCAATCGTTTTCTGGTTCAGGAGTCGGTCTATGATGCCTTTCTCGAAAAGCTCGTTGCCCGCGTCAAGGGGTTGAAGGTCGGTTCCGGTTTCGAGCCCGATGTCACGCAAGGCCCGTTGATCGACATGGCTGCGGTTGAAAAAATTGAAGAACATGTCGCCGACGCTGTTGAAAAAGGTGGGCGCGTTCTCCTCGGTGGCAAGCGTCACGCGCGCGGCGGCTCCTTCTTCGAGCCGACCATCATTGCGGATGCAACGGCAAATATGAAAGTGGCGCAGGAAGAAACCTTTGGGCCGCTGTCACCGATCTTCCGCTTCAAGGATGAGGCTGAGGCCGTGGCGCTCGCCAATGACACGCCCTTTGGTCTGGCGTCCTATTTTTACAGCCGCGATATTGGTCGCGTCTGGCGCATGGCCGAGGCGTTGGAATATGGGCTTGTTGGCGTTAATGCCGGACTGATCTCGACCGAAGTGGCACCCTTTGGGGGCTATAAGGAATCGGGTCTTGGTCGCGAAGGCGGACCATGGGGTATCGAAGAGTTTCTTGAAGTCAAATATGTCGCCATGGCCGGACTTTGATGTCGATGACAGCCGACGAACAGAAACAGGCAGCCGCGCGCCGTGCCCTCGACTTTGTTGAAAGCGGCATGAAGCTCGGTCTTGGTACGGGCTCGACCGCTGAACATTTTGTCCGTTTCCTGGCTGAGCGCGTGACGCAAGGCAGGCTGGATGTTGTTGGTATACCGACATCCGAGCGCACAGCCGCACTCGCGACCAGGCTCGGCTTGAAGCTCACACACCTCGATGCGACACCGCATCTCGATCTGACGATTGACGGGGCAGATGAGCTTGATTTCAGGTTGCGATTGATCAAGGGCGGGGGCGGGGCGCTGTTGCGTGAAAAGATCGTGGCGACGGCATCTGATCGCATGATCGTGATTGCCGATGCGTCCAAGCTCGTCAAAACGCTGGGCGCGTTTCCCTTGCCCATCGAAGTCATCCCCTTTGGCTGTGCTGTGACCGCGCGCAAAATCATCGAAATCGCCAAGTCCTTTGGCTGTACGGGCATGATCAAACGTCGTGCTGACGACTATGACGTGCCCTTCCTGACGGATAGCAACAACTTCATCTATGACTGTCATTTCGGCGCCTTGCCGGATCCCGATGGTCTTGCCATCGCCCTTAACAGCATCGCAGGTGTTGTCGATAACGGATTGTTTATCGACATTGCCTCGCTGGCTATTGTCGGAACGGACAAGGGTGCCGATATAGTCGAACGGAACTGAAACTGACGAAACGGGGAATGCCCATGTCCGCGACCTATGATTATGATCTTTTTGTCATTGGCGCGGGATCGGGCGGTGTGCGCGCCAGCCGCATCGCCGCCGGTCACGGCGCGCGCGTCGCTGTTGCCGAGGAGTTTCGTGTTGGCGGTACCTGTGTCATTCGCGGCTGCGTGCCAAAAAAGCTCTTCGTTTACGCCAGCCACTTTGCCGAGGAATTTGAAGATGCCGCGGGCTTTGGCTGGAGTGTCGGCGAACGCAGCTTCGACTGGAAAAAACTCGTTGCCAACAAGGACCGCGAGATTGATCGCCTGAACGGCATCTATATCCGCAATCTCGACAAGGCCGGCGTCAAGATCATCGAAGATCGCGCCGTGCTGAAAGACGCCCATACGGTGCATCTCGTCAATCAGGGCCGCGACATCACAGCCGACAGGATCCTGATCGCGACGGGTGCTACGCCCTTCATGCCGCCTGTTCCCGGCATTGAACATGCCTTCTCCTCCAATGAAGCCTTTCATCTGGAAGAACTGCCAAACCGTATCGCAGTTGTTGGCGGCGGCTATATCGCCATCGAGTTTGCCGGCATCTTCAACGGTCTGGGCGTTCACACGCATCTGCTTTATCGCGGCACCGCCTTCCTGCGCAATTTCGACAATGATCTGCGCAGTATTCTCGCCGAAGAAATTGGCAAGAAGGGCGTTGATCTGCGTCTTGAAACCGATGTGGCCAGCATTGAAAAACTTGATGACTGTCTGCAACTGACATTGCAGAACGGCAGCAAGCTCAAGGTGGATGCAGTGATGTATGCAACTGGTCGCGTGCCCAACACCAAGGGCCTTGGCCTTGAATCGGTTGGCGTTGAACTTGGTGCAAATGGTCAGGTGCTGGTCGATGCCTGGTCGAAAACCAGTATCGAAAATATTTATGCCGTCGGTGATGTGACCGATCGCGCGGCGCTGACACCCATTGCCATTCGTGAAGGCCAGGCTTTTGCCGAGACGGTCTTCAACGACAATCCGATAGCGGTCGATCACGCACTTATTCCGACAGCGGTTTTCTCGCAACCTGAAATCGGCACAGTCGGTCTGACGGAGACGGTAGCGCGACAGAAATATGCGGCCCTCGACATTTACAAAACGACCTTTCGTCCAATGAAGGCGACGCTCTCAGGCTCGGAAGAAAAGACCTTCATGAAGCTCGTGGTGGATGCCGAAACCGACAAGGTACTGGGCGTGCATCTCATCGGCCCGGGTTCAGGCGAGATGATCCAGCTTGTTGGCGTCGCGCTTGGCATGGGCGCGACCAAGGCCCAGTTCGACCAGACAGTCGCCGTTCACCCGACCGCCGCTGAAGAACTTGTGACGCTCAAGGAGAAGTGGCTGGCGCCTGCGATGGCGGCGGCGTGATAGGCGGGTTGGTCAAGCTGTTGACATATCGCCGTGCTGGCTGCTCGACATGGCGATAGGTGAGCCAGGCAAAGAATATGACGACACCCACATATGCGACCGACACGCCATCCATGAGCCAGTGATCGCCAAAGCTGATAAGACCCGGTTCCGGAATGCCGGGTAACGGCGACGTCATGTCCATGCCCCAGCGCTTTTCGCTAAATTCGACAATGGTTTTGAGCAACGTCACCACGCTGTAATGGATCATGTAGATCGAGTAGGACCAGGCGCCGAGGCGCTCGAGGGAGGGGCGTCGCAAGGCGGCGGAAACGAATCCGGCTTCACGTGAAAAAAGGGCGACTGTCAGGCCGTAGAGCAGGGGCCCTGTCATCGTCCAAATGGATGTGCCAGCCCTTGCGACGAACAGGCAGACAAGCGCCACAAACAGGATTTCCAGAAGCGTGCCAGTCAGTCTTCGTCCATCCAGCGCGGCGCCAAAGCGATGGCTGACATGCCAGGCGATGACACCTGCAAAAAACCCGCAAACGGCGCGCAGGAACCCGAAATCATAGCTGCCCGCGAGATAGGCTGGCGACCGGATGAAGAGAATAAGCCCTGAGCCCAGCACCAGCGCACCAGCGAGCGGGGCGAGAAAGCGCCGGGGGAACAACAGCACGATGGCGAAAAGCACATAGGCGAAAAACTCGGCCGCAATACTCCAGCCTGGCGCATTCCAGGTCAGGCCATCATGCAACCCATAGGCTTGCAGCATCGCCAGATTGGTCGCGAGCGACGGCAGCGATTGCCGCCCCTCAAAGACGGCACGGCTGAGGGGAATGCCCGTCAGATACTGCGTGAGAAGGGCGCCAAGCGCGATGGCGACCATGCAACCAAGTGTAAAGAGATGCAGCGGGTAAAGTCGGCCAAAGCGACGCAGCAGGAAAGCCATTGCTTCGCGCGGCGTATCAAGCTGCCTGCCATAGGCTTCAACCATGACGAAGCCGGATAGCACAAAAAAGAAATCGACCAGCAAAAAAGCATTGTGGACGAGAAATTGTCCGTTCAGATCGCTCTGCAATCGGACATGGAAAAGGGCCACAAGCACCGCGCAGATGCCTCTGAAGGCATCCAGAGCCGAAAATCGCATTCACACCCCCCTCAGGATGGACCCCAGCCTGCCCGAACCGGACATCATGGTAAATACCTCTTTTCCATGAAGGATTTAGCAAGCAAAGCGGCCCCCGGTCTTCCGGTTTGGTCAATTAGGGCTTATATACCGGGTTCAATCATTGGCGGCGCTTCGAGCTGGAAAGGCCAAAGCCGCCAGGATGTTAAGGACAAGAGGACAAAATGGCGGAGAACTGGAAACCGGATAGCTGGCGCGCAAAGCCTGCCAAGCATCTTCCGACTTACCCGGATGAAGCAGCCTTGAAGGCTGTCGAGGCGCAGCTTCGCTCTTATCCGCCGCTGGTTTTTGCAGGCGAGGCCCGCAAGCTGAAGGCTGATCTTGCGGAAGTCTGTGAAGGGCGCGCCTTTCTGCTTCAGGGCGGCGATTGCGCGGAGAGCTTCGCCGAATTCTCGGCCGACAATATTCGCGACACTTTCCGCGTGCTGCTGCAAATGGCGGTCGCACTGACCTTTGCCGCGGCTTCGCCGATCGTGAAGGTGGGCCGCATTGCCGGTCAGTTCGCCAAGCCGCGCTCGGCGCCGGAAGAAACCATCAATGGCGTGACGCTGCCGTCCTATCTTGGCGACAACATCAATGGCATCGAGTTTGATGCGGTGTCACGTGTGCCCGATCCAAACCGTCTGCTGCGCGCCTATAGCCAGTCGGCGTCCACGCTCAATCTCATCCGCGCCTTCGCGACCGGCGGCTATGCCGATCTCGATTTCGTGCATCGCTGGAATCTGGGCTTCGTTTCCGACAGCGCTGAAGGTGCGCGCTATGAAGAACTCGCCAATCGCATCACCGAGGCGCTGGACTTCATGCGCGCCTGCGGCATCGACAGTGCGACACAGCCGCAGCTCCACACGACCGAGTTCTATACAAGCCATGAGGCTTTGCTGCTCGGCTATGAGCAGGCGATGACGCGCATCGATTCAACCACGGGCGACTGGTACGACACCTCGGCCCACATGCTCTGGATTGGCGACCGCACACGCCAGCCCGATCATGGTCACGTCGAATTCATGCGCGGCATCAAGAATCCGATCGGCATGAAATGCGGCCCCTCGCTTGATCCCGAGGAATTGCTGCGCCTGACCGACATTCTCAATCCGAAAAACGAAGCCGGGCGTCTGACGCTCATCTGCCGTTTCGGCTCGGAAAATGTCGAGAAGCATCTGCCAGCGCTCATTCGCGCCATCGAACGCGAAGGCAGGAAGGTCGTGTGGTCCTGCGATCCGATGCATGGCAACACGATCAAGGCATCGTCCGGCTACAAGACCAGGCCGGTTGATCGCATTCTGGCTGAAGTCCAGGCCTTCATGGCTGTGCACCGCGCCGAAGGCACGCATGCCGGTGGCGTGCATTTTGAGATGACGGGCCAGAACGTCACCGAATGCATCGGCGGCGCACAGGCCATCACGGAAACCGAATTGGGGGATCGTTACCACACCCATTGCGATCCGCGCCTGAATGCCAGCCAGTCGCTGGAACTGGCCTTCCTCATCGCCGAGGGCTTGAAGAAGGAACGCATGGACGCCCAGCGGCTCGCCGCTTCCGCCTGAGGCTGGCGCCGATTGAAGAAAAAAGCCCGGCAGCAATGCCGGGCTTTTGTTTTGACACACGACGGTTACGTGGCCTGTTGCCTGGCCAATGAGCGGAAGAACCACAACTTCATCACTTCCGTCGAAGCAATATAGGCAAGCGTGATGGCCGCAATGAAGCCGATGACGGATGCGTTCAGCGGCACAAACCCGAACAGATCGGCAAGGGGCAGATAGGGCAGCGCGAAGGCAAAGCCGATCACGGCGAGGGTGGATATCAGCAGCAATGTGCCGGGACGACTTTTCAGGGCAAATCCGCGCGTTCGCAGGATCAGGAACACGAGTAGCTGCGTGGCGAGCGACTCCAGGAACCAGCCGGTGCGGAAAGGGGCGGCATCCGAGCCGGTCATCCAGAGCAGGACGGCAAATGTCAAAAGATCAAAAACCGTACTGAGGAGTCCAAAACTGACCATGAATTTCCGGATGGATTTGATGTCCCATCGATGCGGCTGCTCAATCTGGTCGCGATCCACGCTGTCGCTGGTCAGTGTCATCGCCGGAAAGTCTGCGAGCAGATTATTGAGCAGGATCTGCGAGGCAAGCATGGGCAGAAATGGCAGAAACAATGTGGCAATAGCCATGCTCAGCATATTGCCGAAATTGGCGCTGATTGTTGCCAGCACATATTTCATGGAATTGGCAAAAGTGGTGCGGCTGAGTTCAATGCCTGCCAGGATCACATTGAGATCATGTTCAAGCATCACAAAGTCGGCCGCCTCCTTGGCTATATCAACGGCGCCCTCAACCGATATGGCGGCATCGGCTGCATGCAGGGCCGGTGCGTCATTGATCCCATCGCCCATATAGGCAACGCCAAGACGGGACTTGCGCAGCGCCAGAACGATGCGCTCTTTCTGTTGCGGATCCACTTCCACAAAGAGATCGATTTCAGGCGCACGTTTCCAGAGCGCCGCTTCATTCATTTCGTCCAGTTCGGCCCCGGTAACGATCACGGGTGAAGCGATGCCGACGGCTTCGGCCAGATGCCGTGACACATGCCGGTTGTCGCCGGTAATGATCTTGATCGAAATGCCAAGCTGGCGAAGTCGATCAAGGGTTGTCTCAATGCCAGGTTTTGGCGGGTCCTGGAAAAGCAGAAAACCCTCAAAAATCAGACCGGTTTCATCAGCGATGTCATATCGCGGCCTGGCATCGACAGGGCGGCTGGCCACGCCAAGCACCCGGTAACCTTCACGTCCCCAATTTGCAAATCTTGTTTCAATGTCGGCGCGCGCGGCATCAAGCGGGGCTGTCCCGCCTTGGGTCAGGCGAACCTGGTCACAGACATCGAGTACGGATGCAAGCGCCCCTTTCACGATCAGCAGTCGTTGCTGCGCCTGGCCGACAACAATGCCGAGCCGCTTGCGTGAAAAATCATAAGGGATCTCGTCCAGCTTCACAGCCTGATCGAGCACGTTCGTCTGGCCGGGTTCGGCAGCCAGAAGGGCTTCATCGAGCGGATTGACCATGCCGGTCTGGAATTTTGCATTGAGGATAGCGAGGCTGCGGGTGCGATCCGAGACGCTGCCCTCAAACCCGATGGCAGCTGACAGCTGCATCTCGCCGGTCGTCAATGTGCCGGTCTTGTCGGTGCAGAACACGCTGACGCCACCGAGATTTTCGATGGCGCTGAGATGGCGGACGAGCAATCCCTTGGCGGCCATGCGCCGGGCCCCGCTGGCCAGCATGATGCTGATGATGGCGGGCAAAAGCTCTGGCGACAGGCCGACAGCAAGCGCAATGGCAAACAGGATGGATTCGAGGGCAGGGCGCGCGAGAATGATATTGGCGGAAAACACCACCACGGTCATGGCGAACATGACCTGCATCAGCAGATAGCCAAAGTCGCGCAATCCCCTTTCAAATTCCGTCTCGGGCGCACGTTGGCTTAGCCGGGTCGAAATATCGCCATAAAGACTGTGCTTGCCCGTATGGACGACGAGCATCCGCGCCGTGCCGCTGCGCACGGATGTCCCCATGAAAACGGCATTGGTCCGCTGACTGATCGGAGCCGATTCCGGACACGGGCCAGGCAGTTTCTCGACAGGCAGGGATTCGCCCGTCAGGATGGCTTCACTGACAAAGAAGTCTTTCGCCTCAAGGATCAGACCATCCGCAGGGACGAGGCTGCCGGCACTCAGCAGGACGATGTCGCCTGGCACCAGCAACTGGACCATGATCTTTTGTTGAACGCCATCACGCATGACCTGCGCATAGCGCGCCAACCGGGTTTGCAGCGCCTCGATCAGGTTGGCAGCACGATATTCCTGAACAAAGCCGAGTGCTGCCGAAATGATGAGAATGAAAATGATGACGCCGCCGTCCAGCCAATCATTCATCGCGATGGCGACGACGGCGGCAAATACCAGGATCAGGACGAGAGGGCTGCTGAATTGCCGGAGGAAAAGTTTGACGGCATGAGCCTTGTCCTTTTTATCCAGCGCATTGGGTCCGTATCCAGCCAGCCTGGCTTCGGCCTCCTGGGAGGCCAGGCCATCTGACGCGCCTGACAGTTTTTCTAAAACCAGATCAGGCGCAAGACTCCAGAACTTTTCCACGAGACACCCTCACAACGCCCGGCAGGCAATCCTGCCGCCACATGGAAGTCGATCAGGTCGATCCTATACCAGTTCAGATGGCGCTGTCGGTCAGGTTGTTGCGTCAAATGATCCCGCGCTCAAGGTCGGCGACCTCAAAGTCGGAACGTTTCGCATGCCCTGAGGGCGCGCCTTCAGTCGGATTTTCTTCAAGACAATATCACGCATTGTTTTCTCCCTGCGCTGTTGTCTGTCGCGTTTGTTGCTTTGGGAGAGAGTAAGCACGCTATTGCGGTTCAGGTGTGGAAAAGCCGTTGAGCGCGGCTGTTCAGGACTCCCAGCCGCCGCCCAAGGCCACAAAAAGCGTGACGGCAGCATCATATTTGCCAAGGGCAGCTTGTGCGGCACTGTCGCGTGCGCTGAGCCAACTCCGCTGGGCGTCCAGCACGGACAGGAAATCAGACAGTCCGGCCTTGAAACTCTCCTGAGACAGCCAATAGGCCTTGAAGGCTTCCTCTGCCGACATCGCTTGCGCGGTTTCCTGGCGCTGAGTGGCATCAGTATCGACCAGAGCGTCCTCAACATCCTTGAGGGATGTCAGCACGGCACTTTGATAATTGGCGGCGAGTTCCTGATACCGCGCTTTTGAGGCAGAAAGATTGCCTTCCAGTCGGCCCGCCGAAAAAATCGTGCCCAGAAGCGACGCCGACAGGCCATTGCTGGTGACAGGCGCAGCGCCAAATGTTGCCAGCTCGCCAATGGTGGCACCCAGATCGATTGTCGGGAAAAACGCGGCCCGCGCCGCGCCAATATCGGCATTGGCGGCACGCAGATCGGCTTCCGCCTTCAGAATGTCAGGACGCCGCGTCAGCAGAAGCGAAGGCTGTCCGGTTGCTATCTGCGGCATGACAATGTCCCCAAGACCCTTGGCCTTCACGTCAAAGCCTTCCGGTGCAAGACCGAGCAGAATGGCGAGCGCGGTTCGGCTGCTGTTGAGCGAGGACTGCAAGCCCGGAATGGTGGCCTCAATGGATGCAATGTTGCTGCGTTGCTGGGCAAGCGTGAGACCACTATCCAGCCCGGCATCAAAGCGCTTTTGTACCAGGTTCAGCGTGTCCCGCGACGCCTTCAGGGAGTCTTGCGCAATGGCCAGACGATCCTTGAGATTAAGCAGCGTGAAATATGTACTTGCCACATTCGACTGGATGAGAAGCGAGGTCGCATGTGCGTCATAGACACTCGCATCCAGTAAAGCCGAAGCCGATTGTGATTGCGCTCGTGTCAGGCCCCAGGGGTCCAGTGCATAGCTGAGTGAAGCCGATGCGCCGGCACTGCGCGAACTGCCGCTCGCCGTGCTGTGATCGCGAGAAGCACTTCCTGATAGATCAGCCTGCGGATAATAATCAGCCCGCGTACTGCGCAACGCCCCGCGCGATTGTTCGATACGGGCAAGCGCAGCGGCAATATCGAGATTGTCCTTGAGCGCACTTGTCATCAAGGTGTCAAGTTCAGGGCTTTTGAAGCTGGTCCACCACGTCGCGCTGGCGGCATCGGCACCCGACATCGAAGCCGGGCCCTGATAACTGGCGGGCAGGGCAGGATTGGGTGCGGCATATTCAGGAACCATCGAGCAGGCTGAGAGTGACACGGCTAACAGCAGGGCGCCAAGGCGGGGGATGATCATTTTCATGGCAAATCCTATTCGCTCGACAAAGCGACGACGGGGTCGAGCTTGGCCGCCTTGCGCGCTGGCAAATAACCAAAGAGCAAGCCCGTAACAAACGCACAAAAGAAGGCAAGGACGGACGGGGCAGGCGTGATGGCCACCTTGACATCAAACATCGTCACGCCGAGCGCTGTGATGATGCCCAGCATGATGCCGATCACGCCGCCAATGCCGCAAACCACCAGGGCTTCGGTATTGAACTGCAGAAGAATGTTCATCTCGCGTGCGCCCGTGGCCATGCGAATGCCGATTTCTCTTGTGCGCTCTGTCACGCTGACAAGCATGATATTCATGACGCCAATACCACCGACAAGGAGCGAAATGGCGGCAACCGAACCCAGAAGGATGGTGAGCGTGTTCGATGCCGTCTCAGCCATTTCCATCATGGAGCTGGTATTTCGGATCTGGAAATCTTCTGTTTTGTGACGCTTGAGCAAGAGCGACCGAATGGCATCCTGTGTCGAAGCCACATTTTCAGCCGCGTCGACCTTGACGGATATTGTGCCCAGATATTGCTGGCCGAATATCCGCATGAAACCTGTCGTCAGCGGCACCAGCGCGACACTGTCCTGATCGCTGCCAAAAGCCGTGGCACCCTTGCTCTCCAGGACACCGATGACCTCGAATGGAATGTTTTTCAGCAGGACATATCTGCCGATCGGATTTTCGCCATCGGGAAAAAGACCATTCACCACTGTCTGTCCCAGCATGACGACGGGCGCATAGCCCCTCACGTCATCATCCGTGAACCAGCTACCGGACTGGGCTGGCCATTCCTTGACATTGGCATAGCTCGACCATGTGCCGATAATCTGGCTGGCATAATCGGCATTGCCATAGCGCATGGTGACAGCCGCGCTGCGCTCTGGCGAGAGGGAGGCGACATGCGGCAGTTCGCCGATAGCCGATGCATCCTCCGCTGTAAGGGTTGCGATATCGCCCGAGCCGCGAACGCCAGGCGCGCCGGGCCTCACAATCAGGAGATTGGTTCCCATCAACTCAATGCTTGTCATGATGTTGTTTTTGCTGCCATTGCCAATCGCAAGCATGGCAACCACAGCCGCAACACCGATGACAACACCGAGCAGTGTCAGGGCGGTCCTGAAAATATTGGAACGCAATGAGCGGAAGGCCATTTTCATGGCCTCGGAAATATCAGACGACACCGTTGCACCATGCGACCGGGCTATGGGGGAAACGTGACTGTCGTGATATTGGGCAGGCGTGCCGGGATCGCTGATGACTTTGCCATCACTCAGCTGGATCACGCGTTCGGCATGAGCGGCCACTTCGGCATCATGCGTGATGAGAATAATGGTGTTGCCTTCATCATGCAGTTCTTTGAGCAGCGCCAGGACGTCGCGACCGCTCTGGCTGTCCAGCGCACCCGTCGGTTCGTCCGCCAGAATGACTTCGGCGCCATTCATCAAGGCACGCGCAATCGACACACGTTGCTGCTGACCGCCGGAAAGTTCACCCGGGCGATGCTCGCCTCGTGATGCCAGCCCAAGACGGGCAATGAGCGACTTGGCGCGCGCCAATCTTGCAGCACGCGATGTCCCGGCATAGATGGCGGGCAATTCGACATTTTCGATTGCCGTCATTTCGCTCAGCAAATTGTAACGCTGGAAAACAAAGCCGAACACATCGCAGCGCAAGGCCGCCAGTTCATCACTGGTGAGATCACCAACCTCAACGCCAGCCACGCGATAGCTACCGGAGGATGGGCGGTCAAGACAACCAAGCACATTCATGAGGGTGGATTTTCCGGAACCAGACTGGCCGATAATGGCGACAAACTCACCGCGCTGGATTGTGAGGCTCACGCCATCCAGCGCGCGCACATCACTGCCACCTGTGTGATAGACCTTGCTGACATTTTCAATGGAGATCAGCGGGAGGGACGCTGTCATGATTTGAGCATCCATCAGAAGGGCATAGGTATGCGCGTGGCGCGTGAGCCGCCTGAGCCGCTCTTCTTGGCCAATTGATTGCCCCCGCTTATTGCAATGCTCTCGCCTTCACTCAAACCTGTGAGGATTTGAGCGTTTACGCGATTTTTGACGCCAACAGTCACGCTGCGTTCTTCACTGACACCAGCCTTGATGACGGTGACGCTATAGCCCCTGCCCGAAGAACCATGCAATGCGGCGATAGGCACGAGCAGGGCATCCTTGGCGGCACCGGCAACGAAGAATACCTGTGCTGTCATGTCGGGCAGCAGCAGGTTATTTTCATTCTTCACATCAAGCAGCACATTATAGAGCACGACATTGTTCTCGATGGTCGGTGTCGGCTGTATCTGCCGCACTGTCGAGCGCCATTTCTTGTCCGACATGCCAAGTGTCGTAAAATAGGCATCCATACCGACTTTGAGCTTGTTCACATCTGCTTCCGCGACCTGCGCTTCCGCAGTCATGGTTTCCAGATTGGCAATACGCACAATCGTCGGCGCGGACTGGTTGGCAACAACTGTCTGGCCTTCCTGCGTTGTCTGCGAGACAACGGTACCGGACATGGGCGCATAGATCTTGGTATAGCTGAGGTTCGCCATGTTGCCAGACAAGGTGGCTTTCTGCTGCGAGATTTGCGCTTTGAGCGAGTCGATGCCCGCCTTGGTTGTTTCGAGCTTGTTCAGCGCCTGATCGTAAAGATCGCGGCTGACGGCATTGCCCTTCAGCAAATCGCGGTAGCGAACATATTGCGACTGATAAAGATGCAGATCAGCCTGCTTGCTTTTCAGCTGCGCTTCGAGATCGGCAATGCGGGCATTGTCTGAATCAACCTGCGATTGATAGACCAGCGGATCAATCTCGGCGAGCAGCTTTCCCTTTTCGACCTGATCGCCAATATCGACATGGACATGCTTGAGCTGGCCGGAGACCTGAGCGCCGACATCCACATATTCCAGCGGTTGCAGCGAGCCAAGCGCGGTCACATTGTCTTCAATATCGCCCTTGGAGACGTTTGCCGTCTGGATCGTGGGAGTTTGACTTTCCGACGAGCCGTCGAAATAGAACCAACTGCCCGCCAATAGAAGCAGGACAGCCAGGCCGATCTGCACAGGCCGCCGGGAGAGTTGCTCGCGTACCCTTGCCGGTAAGTTGCCTGTCATCGCGCCCGCGCCGTCGAATGCCATTCTGTTTTGTCCATCTCTTGCGTCCTGACATTCTACGAAGAATGCCTCGGTTTCCGTCACCGATGGCAAATAATTTCATCGAATTGCATTCATTTTGTGTTCAGGCGACGCGCACAATCCTTTTCCCGACATTGTGACCGGCAAGTAATCCAATCAGGGCTTTGGGTGTGTTTTCAAGACCCTTCATGATTTTTCTCCCTGACCCACTTTTGCTTTTATGGCGTCGAGCCTGGCCTGAACTTGCAGGGCTCGGCTCCCCCTGACTGACGCGCCTATTGTGACGAACCCCGCCAGCCGCTAGAAACACCGTTCAGACCCTCAAGAGCGGCCGGATCTCATGACTGCCAAACTCCGCATTGCGCTTGCCCAGATGAACCCCGTTGTGGGCGATATCAGGGGCAATTTTGCCAAAGCCGTCGAAGCCCGCCGCAGCGCGGCGCTGGATGGCGCGGATATCATTGTCTTCAGCGAGCTCTTTTTGACGGGCTATCCGCCTGAAGACCTGGTGCTCAAGCCGGCCTTTCAGCGCGCCGCCATGGCCGCAACGACCGATCTGGCAAAGCTCACCGCCGATGGCGGCCCCGCCATGCTCATCGGCACGCCATGGGTGGAAGAAGGCAAGCTCTATAATGCGGTCGCCTGCCTTGATGGTGGCGAAATCAAGGGTCTGCGCTACAAGGTGCATTTGCCAAATTATGGCGTCTTTGACGAGCCGCGCGTTTTTGCCGCCGGCGCCATGCCCGGCCCCTTCAGCCTGCGCGGTGTCCGCATCGGCGTGCCGATCTGCGAGGATATCTGGTATCCCGATGTGATCGAATGCCTCGAAGAGAGTGGCGCCGAATTGTTGCTCGTGCCCAATGGTTCACCCTTCGATGCCGCCAAGTTTGAAGCGCGCCAGCAGCTCGCCATTGCGCGCATCAACGAGAGCGGTTTGCCTCTCGCTTATGTCAACCAGATCGGCGGGCAGGACGAACTCGTCTTTGACGGGGCGAGCTTTGTGCTCAATGCCGATCTGAGCCTCGCCGTGCAGATGAGCGCCTGGGAAGAGCAGGTGTTGGTCACTGACTGGACGAAGGAACCGAACGGCTGGGTCTGCGCCACTTCGCTGCGTGCGCCTGTCGAGGAAGGTCTGGAGTCGATCTATCTCGCCGTCGTTCAGGGCCTGCGCGACTATGTGCAGAAAAACCGCTTCCCCGGTGTCGTGCTGGGATTGTCGGGCGGCATCGACTCGGCTCTGGTCGCCGCCATTGCCTGCGATGCGCTCGGTCCCGACAAGGTTCATTGCATCATGCTGCCTTACCGCTACACATCGAGCGAAAGCCTGATTGATGCGCAAGCCTGCGCCAGGGCGCTGGGCGTGCGTTACGATGTCGTGCCGATTGAAGCGCCAGTCTCGGGGTTTCTCGACACGCTCGGCAAAATGTTTGAAGGCACGCAGAGCGACACGACGGAGGAAAATCTTCAGTCGCGCTCGCGTGGCGTCATCCTCATGGCAATTTCCAACAAGTTTGGTTCGATGCTGCTGACCACCGGCAACAAGTCGGAAGTTTCGGCAGGCTATGCCACCATCTATGGCGACATGAATGGCGGCTATAATCCGATCAAGGATCTCTACAAGGTCAAGGTGTTTGAGTTGTCGCGCTGGCGCAATGCACATCGTCCCAAGGGGTGCCTGGGCG
>CAVOKW010000033.1:0-155520 GCA_963696585.1 uncultured Alphaproteobacteria bacterium | reverse complement strand
GTGTTTTGCCCCCACATTACCTCTGGCGTCGTGATCTGCGATCACCTTTTGATGGAAGATTGCAGGGAGTTTCTCCATGGAGAGTACATTGGAGGTTCTCACGATGGGCAAGGCCGGACGTGAGGGACATCGCCGCTGGCCGGATGATGTCAAGGCACGGATTGTTTCGGAGAGTTTGCGACCGGGGGTGAGGGTTGGCGAGGTGGCGGCGCGTTATGGGCTCAATCCGAACCACCTGTCATCGTGGCGTACGATGGCGCGCCAGGGCAAGCTGGTCTTGCCCGCTCCGGCGGATGCGGTTGAGTTTGCGGCGATGGTTGTGGAGCCGCCCGAGGCGGGGTATCCGTCGGGGAATATCAGCCGTCCCGAGATCATAGTTGGTGCTGTCACGATCCGTCTGGAGGAAGGCGCGTCAGCCAGCCGGATCGTTACCGTTGCGCGTGCGTTTGCGGTCTCGGCATGATCTTTCCGTCAAACCGCGTACGGATCATGGTGGCGACGAAGCCGGTCGACTTCCGCAAAGGACATGACGGGTTGGCGGCGCTGGTGAAGAATGAGCTGCGCAAGGACCCGTTCACAGGCACGGTCTATGTGTTCCGGTCGCGCAAGGCCGATCGTTTGAAGCTGATCTACTGGGATGGCAGCGGTCTGGTGATGGCCTACAAGCGGCTGGAAGAGCATAGCTTCACCTGGCCTGATATCAGGGACGGCCTGATGAGCTTGAACCATGCTCAGTTCGAGGCCCTGTTTGCGGGCCTCGACTGGCGGCGGGTTCGCACCGTCGAAACGAGAGCGCCGGAAGCTATCGAATAGCTGCGGCACGGTGACTCGGTTGTCTGATTCCAAAGGCAAATCGGGGCCGGATTTGGTAGACTTGGCGCATGCCTGAGACTGCCGATCTTCTCGATAACATTGCTGCCCTGAAGGCGCTGCTGATCGCCGCGACGGCGCGTGAAGCTCGTAAGGACGAGCGGATCGAACGACTGGAAAAACTGGTTGCCGCCTTCAGGCAGGCCGCCTTCGGGCGCAAATCCGAGAGGGCCGATCCTGATCAGTTTGATCTGGCGCTGGAGGACCTGGAAACCGCCATTGCGACCATCCGGGCCGAGGAAGGAGCCGATGTTGCGCCGAGCAAACGAGCCTCCAAACCACGCGCGACCAATCGTGGTTCGCTTCCGGGCCATCTTCCTCGTATCGAAGAAGTTATCGAGCCGGAAAGCCTGATCTGCACCTGTGGCGGATGCCTGCATTGCATCGGGGAGGATGTATCGGAGAGGCTGGACGTGGTCCCGGCTCGGTTCCGCGTCATCATCACGCGCCGCCCGAAGTATGCCTGCCGTTCCTGCGGCGATGGTGTGAGGCAGGCCCCGGCACCGGCTCATCTGATCGAGGGCGGGATTCCAACCGAAGCAACAATCGCGCATGTGCTGGTCTCCAAATATGCCGATCATCTCCCCTTGTACCGGCAGGCGCAGATATACAGCCGCCAGGGCATTGATTTGGACCGATCCACGCTGGCCGATTGGGTTGGCAAGGCGGCATACGAACTGAAGCCTGTGTTTGAGGCGCTGATTGCCGATCTGAAGCAATCGACAAAGCTGTTTATGGATGAGACGCGGGCGCCTGTGCTGGACCCGGGGCGCAGAAAAACCAAAACAGGTTACTTCTGGGCCCTGGCGCGTGATGACCGGCCTTGGGGCGGTGAAGACCCACCCGGTGTTGCCTTCACCTATGCGCCGGGGCGATCTGGCCAATATGCTGAACGGATATTGCAGGGCTTCACGGGGGTTCTGCAGGTTGATGGCTATACCGGATACAATAGATTGATTGGGCCCGAGCGCATCGGCGGGGACATCCGGCTTGCCTATTGTTGGGCCCACGCGCGGCGTAAGCTCTATGAGGTTGCGCAAAATGCGACCGCGCCCATTGCCGAGGAAGGGCTCGGCCGCATTGCGGCCCTCTATCAAATTGAAAAGGACATCGCAGGCTTGAGCGCTGAGGCGCGTCTGGAAGCACGACAGGCTCGATCAAAACCACTGATCGCCGACATGGAGACATGGCTCGCCCATCACCGCGCCCGCGTCTCATCCAAGACGCCGCTTGGTGAGGCGCTCAAATATATTGCCAAATACTGGGACGGGCTCTGCATGTTCCTGGCCGACGGGCGCGTCGAGGTGGACAACAACAGCGTCGAGCGCAGCATCCGGCCAATAGCCATCAATCGGAAAAACGCACTCTTTGCAGGTCATGATGCTGGTGCCGAGAACTGGGGCGTCATCGCCTCGCTCGTTGAGACCTGCAAACTCAACGACGTCGATCCACAGGCTTGGCTCACTAATGTCCTTACCAGGATCGTCAACGGCCACAAGCAAAGCCAGATCAACGATCTGCTCCCTTGGAATTATCCAGTCAAGGTGTGAGCGAAACATCGCTTACCGTGTTCCGCTATCAGCACCATAATGAAGAAGTGTGGCGCGATGGACGGCTCCAGTCGATCAGTACAAAGACAAATGACAATGGCAAGGAATACTGGGTCAAGGGCAAGGCGACGGCCAAGGGCTTTGATGTCGACAGTTCCTTTGCCGGACCGCTCACCGCCCCTGCCAGCATCATTCCGGCAAGCTACTGGAACCCGGCGATCCTCAAGCAGACACAAATCCTCGATACGCAGAAGGGTCGCATCTTCAATGTGACGGTCACGCCGGGCGCGGAGACGCGTGAACCTGTCGCCGGTCGGATGGAGCGCGTGCGTGAATATGTGATGAGCGGCGATCTGCGCCTGACGCTTTATTATACCGATACCGGACAATGGGTGAACCTTGCCTTCAAGGCGCGCGGTTCTGATGTGGTCTATGAAGTCGAGCAGTTTGACCATGCCGTGATGAAAGAGATTGCCGCGCAATGACCGCTTCCGTCAAAGAGATTGTCTGGATTACGGGCGCAAGCTCAGGCATTGGCCGGGCGCTGGCGCTGAAAATGGCCGGTGTGGGCTATCGCGTTGTCGCCTCGGCACGGCGCGAGGGCGAATTGCAGGTGCTGGCGGCAGAAGGCGCTGAACGCGGCGGCGTAATTGACATTGTGCCGCTCGACACGACGGATCACGGGGCTGTTGCGAACGCTGTCACGCATATCGAGCGCGAGATCGGCCCCATCGCCATCGCGGTTTTTTGTGCGGGCACCTATGAGAAGGTGCTGGCGCAGGAGGTGAGCGTGGCGCGGGCGCGACCGGTTTATGAACTCAATCTCATGGGCACGCTGGCCTGTCTTGAAGCCGTGATGCCTGCCATGCGGGCGCGCAAATCCGGCCGCATCGCCATCGTTGCCTCGCTTGCCGGTTATTTCGGATTGCCGACCTCGGCGATCTATGGCGCAAGCAAGGCGGCGCTGATCAACATGGCCGAAGCGCTGCAACCTGAGCTTCTGTTGCAGGGGATCAGGCTGCAAATCGTCAATCCGGGTTTTGTCAAAACGCCGCTCACCGCGAAGAATGATTTTCCAATGCCGTTTCTGATGGATGTGGAAGAGGCGGCTCAGGCCTTTCTCGACGGGCTCCGCTCTGACCGGTTTGAAATCACCTTTCCGCGTCATTTTTCGCTCATCCTGCGCCTGCTACAAATGCTGCCCTATGGCTTGTCGCTGTGGCTCACAGGCAGGACCGTGCCCAAGGACAAGCCTAAAGAGCGAGCGCGCCTTACGCCTTGAACGACTTGAGCGCGGCGAGAGCGCGATCGCGCGCCACACCATGGTCAACAAGGCGTTCGGGATAGGTCTTTCCCAATGCCACGCCTGCTTCATGCAGAACCTCAGGGGGCGCATCCCATGGGTGATGGATGAAGCGCGTGTCGAGGCGCGCAAGCTCCGGCACATAGCGGCGCACATAAGCGCCATCTGGATCAAACTTTTCGCCCTGCAAGACGGGATTGAAAATGCGGAAATAGGGCGAGGCATCAGCACCTGATCCGGCCACCCATTGCCAGCTTGCACGATTGACGGCGAGATCGGCATCAACCAGCGTGTCCTCAAACCAGGCCGCGCCTTCGCGCCAATCAATCAACAGATCCTTGACAAGGAACGAGGCCGCAATCATGCGCACGCGATTATGCATGAAGCCCGTCTGCCAGAGTTCGCGCATACCCGCGTCAACAATCGGATAACCGGTCAGTCCCTTTTGCCAGGCGCGCAATCCTTTCGCATCGCTCTGCCATGGGAAGGCGCCATAGTCAGCTTTCCAGGCTTGCGTCAGCATTTCCGGCCAGTGATAGACAAGATGGATCGCAAAATCGCGCCAGCCGAGCTCGCGCAGGAAGGCGTCGATGCCAGTTGCCGCGCCGGGATTTTGCGCACGCGCCATTTGTGCGGCGGACCAGACCTGACGCGGCGAGATGTCGCCCCAATGCAGATGCGGCGAAAGGCGCGAGGTGCCATCAATGCCGGGCAGGTCGCGCTGATCCCTGTAGGTCGCGACAGTCAATTCCAGAAACCGGTAGAGACGGTGTTGCGCGCCTTGCTCGCCTGGTTGCCAGGCTTGCGCAAAAGCTTTGGCCCAATCGGGCTTTGTCGAGCGCAGATTCCAGCTTTCCAGCGTCTCCCCTTCCGGCTGTTTTCCTGATTTTATTTTTTTGGGGGCGGCCAAGGGGGCATCATCTGGAACCTGCGCGGCAAGGGCGTTCCAGAACGGCGTGAAAACCTTGTAGCGATCCCCGGACCTGGTGGCGAGATGCCAGGGTTCGGCCAGCAGGGAGCCATTGAAGCTCTCGACCTCAATGCCCGAGGCTTGCAGGGATGATTTGAGGGCGCTGTCGCGGGCAATGCTTCGCGGATCGTAGCAACGATTCCACAAAATGGCGTCTGCGCCGGTTTCCGCCATGATCTGCGGGATGAGGGTTCGGGCGTCGCCACGGCGCAAAAGAAGCGTCCCGCCGCCCGTAGCAGCGAGCGACCGGCGCAGCGTGGCGAGGCTGCCAAGCAGCCACCATTGCGATGCGCCGCCTGGCAGCGCCTCTGGCTCCAGAATGAAAACGGGAATGATTGGCCGACCGCTCGCAACGGCTGCTGTCAGCGCGGGATTGTCCGAGAGGCGAAGATCCTGCCGAAACCAGACAAGGGCCGGGGGTCGGGATATTGAGGGCATGGCACCATGATCGTACTGAGCGGGCTTCGATCAATGGATACGCGCGTAAGTCCTGACCGGATCAACGGTCACTTGCGGCGGGGCAACTTCCATTTGCAGCATGGTTGTTCCGGCCTGCCCCAACGCACCGACAGCGTGATGCTCGGCCACGTAATTGTCCCAGATAACCAGCGTGCCGGATTGCCAGTTGATGCGGGTCTGCAATTCAGGGCGGCTCATGACTTCGCGCAGCATGTGCAGGATCGCCTGACTTTCCTCTGCCGCAACGCTTTCGATCTGTGTCGTGAGGTTGGTGCTGAAGCCAAGGCTCGTTGCACCCGTAACCGGATGATCGCGGCGCAGCGAATGGCGCTGCAAGGGACAATTGCGACGCAGGCTGATCATGCGCGCCAGATCCAGATTGGTCAGTGTGCCTTGCACCGCCCAAAGTGCGGCCGCATCGTGAATGGCATAGACCCTGGAAAGATAAATCTGCATGCCGCGTGACAGGGCCTTATAGGCCGACTGGCGCGAGGCAAAGATGCTATCGGACTCAGGCGGCACTGATTCCGCATAGAGCATGGTGGCTAGTGGCGGCTGCGCCTTCCACAAGGCATCGGTTTGCAGGGCGAGAAAATCCGGATTGCCGATGAGCTGTGATGCTGGCGGCAAATGAAGATCGCTTATCAACCCCACCTCATGAAGCAGACGCCGCAGAGATGCCGATGTCATCTGCTGCTGACGGAAGACGAGCAATCCATGATGCCATAGCGCCTCACGGATGAGATCAGCGCGGGTCGCATCAAGGGGATGGGAGAGATCGACGCCGGATATTGCCGCCCCAAATGGCGCAGACAGTTTCTCGACAGATATGCATGCCGTGCGCATCAATCATGCCCTCCGCTTATCAAATCAGTCCGGATCAAAGAAAACGCAGTGGTTGACTCGCGCCGACTGCGTTTCTTGTTTCATGATAGATTCAATTTTATAAAAAACTGGTACAGGAATAATTTGATATTGAGTCAAATTATTCCGTTCACCGCCTATTTTTCAGATAGCGCAACAAAGGCTGAGGCCGGGATTTGGGCAAGGCGACAAGCGCCATATCGATTTCGATACGCTTTTCGTTCGACATGGCGACGCAGCCTGTCATTCCGTTTGATTTCATTCCGGAGTTGCAGACGCCGATTGCCGCGCGGTTGAGCGAACGGCAGAAAGTCCAGCGCGGCGGAATAATCGCGGAATAATCTAGGCGTCGCCTGACTTGTCGGTGCGGGCAATGGGCATGACATAGCGTTCACGCCCTGCCCCGCCCATGACGGCGCGGATGCGATAGACCGATTGCAGGTTTTGCGGCGTCAGTACTTCGTCCGGCGTCCCATCCGCCTTGACGCTGCCCTCGTCCAGCAGCACCAGCCTGTCGCAATAGCGCGCGGCGAGGCTCAGATCATGCATGACAGCAAGCACGATGCGATCCTGATCGGCATAGGTGCGCAGGACTTCCATGATGCGGATTTGATGATAGGGATCGAGCGCGGCCACGGGCTCATCGACGAGCAGGAGCGAGGCTTCCACCGCCAGCGCACGGGCGAGCAGCACGCGGGCGCGTTCGCCCCCTGAAAGACTTTGCACATCGCGTCCGGCAAAGGCGTCAATGTCGGCAAGCTGCATGGCGCGGGTGATCGCGGCCTCGTCCTCGGCGCGGGCGCGGCGGAAGGGCTCCAGATGCGGCAGACGCCCGAGCGCGACGAGACGGCGCGTTTCCAGGGGCCAGTGACTTTCAGCCCCTTGTGCGAGATAGGCGATGGCCCGGGCGCGCTGACGTGGCGCGATGGCCGCGAGCGCCGCGCCGTCAAGCGCGACATGCCCCTCAAAGGGAATGAGACCGGCAATCGCGCGCATCAGCGTGGTCTTGCCCGCGCCATTGGGACCGACAAGGCCGATGAAGCGGGCCCCACCACAGGCAAAGCTCACCTGGTTCAAGACGGCGCGCTCGCCAAGCGTTGCGCTCAAGGCATTGACTGTCAGACGCATCAGACCGCTTCCTTTCTGGTGCGCAAGATGAGCCAGAGGAAGAAGGGCGCGCCGATGAGCGAGGTGATGACGCCGAGTTTCGGTTCCGGGCCATTGGTGGCGGGCAGGCGCACGACAAGATCGGCGGCAAGAACAAGAACGGCGCCAGCCAGGGCGCTGGGCAAGAGCAGGCGAGCGGGCTGATGGCCGACAAGCGGGCGCATGAGATGCGGCACGACAAGACCGACAAAGCCGATGACGCCGGTGACGGAAGTGGCGGCGCCAACGGCAAGCGCGATGCCCGATATGGCGCGGAGCTTGACGCCATCGCCTTCAAAGCCAAGCGTGGTGGCGGTGTCTTCGCCAAGCGTCAGCGCATCAAGCGCACGGGCTGTTGACGCCATGAGCAGCCAGCCCAGACCCATGAAGGGCAGCACGAACCAGACCTGATCCATGCTGCGATCGGTGAGCGAGCCGAGCATCCAGAAAACGATTTCAAGCGCGGCATAGGGCGAGGGCGAGAGGTTGAGCGCAAGCGAGGTCAGCGCGCCGGCAAAGGCAGAAATGGCGACGCCTGCCAGGATGAGCGTGATGATCGAAGGATTGCGACCCGTCAGCAGATAGAGCACGCCCAGCGCCAGCATCGCGCCAATGATGCCGCCGAGGGGCAGAAGGACAACGGCGGCTGTGGCAAGACCTGAATAAAACACGAGGACGGCACCAAGGGCGGCGCCCGATGACGCGCCGATCAGCCCCGGCTCGGCCAGCGGATTGCGCAACAGGCCTTGCAGACACGCGCCGGAGAGACCGAGCGTGGCACCGACGAGGAGACCGAGCAGCGCGCGCGGCAAGCGCACCTCGCGCAGGACAAGCCAGGCAAGATCGCGATCGAAGGTGGCGATGTCGTGGAACTTGCCACTCAGCACTTCGCCGCCACGACCGACATAAATCGATGCGATGAAAAATATGGCGACGAGCGCGGCAAGCGCCAGATTGACAAGCCAATAGCGCGACGACAGGGGCTTCATGGCGCCTGCCCTTCAGCGAGCATCGCGTCATGGGTTTTGGCGAGCGTGGCGGCGATGCCCGCAACAAAGGGGGTGCCGCAGGTCCATTGGCTCGCATCGAGATCGAGCGTGCGGGCATAACGCTGGCGATAAGTCACCAGCGCCGGATGATTGAGCACGGCGCTGGCCTGCGAAACCTCACCGACACGATAAAGGCCGAGCGCCATCAATTGCGGATGGAGCGCAATGACATTTTCAAGATCGGGATAGGCCAGACCGACAGGCGTCGGTTGTTCGATCACATTATGGAAGCCGGTATGGCGAAGCAGCGCGCCGAGAATGGAGTTGGGTGCGGCGGCGCTGCCGAGATCCTGATAGAGAATGGCGCGGGGACTTTGCGCTGTTTGCGGCCTTGCGCTTTGAGCAAGCGTTGCGTCAAAGGCGGCGATCCATGCTTCGCCCTGCGCTTCGCGATGCAGCGCCGAGGCGATGGTTCGCACATTGGCGCGAATGTCGTCGAGTGAACGCGCATCCCCGATGGTCACAACGCGAATCCGGGCGCGGGCGAGCATGGCCACGATGAAGGGCGAATTATATTGATGCGCCAGCACCAGATCGGGATGCAGGGCGAGCACCTCCTCGGCGCGGGCATCATTGAGCACGAGCCCCTGCGCGAGATGGGCGACGGGCGAATCCTGCGGATCAACAGCGAGACGAAACACAGAGACCACGGTACCGGGCGCGGCGAGCGGCAGGGCGAGAATGTCGGAACAGAGATTGATCGAGACCACGCGACGCGGGACGGGCTCGGCGACGGCGCGCGGGGGAGCGATGATTGCCGCAAGGGCAATCAGGATCAGGCTCGCTTGCAAGGCATGTTTCATGTGTCCGGCTCCAGGGCGGCGCAGTCTAGTCGCTCCTTGACCTCGCGAAAAGGCTTGCCCCTCGCCTCACATGGCCTGCCTTTCAGGCATCGGTTGCCAATATGCCGCTCAGCGGGCAGGCCTGAGCAGCGGCAGGGCGAGCATCACCTTTTTGGGCGCGCGGCTTTCGGTGAAGAGGCCCCAATGGGCTTCTTCGGGATGCTGACCCGGCACGGGATGCACATCATCGACACGCCAGGGCGCATCAAAAGCCGCAAAATAGGCAAAGGCGCGCATGGCTGAGGGCTTCATCTGCTTTTCCAGTTCGCGATAAAAGGCGCGCTGACGTTCCTCGTCATAGCCGAGATTGCGCGGGCCCGTCGGCACGCCGGTTTCCTTGACGAGGATCGGCCCGCAAAAGCCGCGCTTCAAACCGGCGCTGACGCTGACCACGAAATCGGCCCAGTTGAAGGGCGGCGCATTGGCAAACCATGGCTCGAAAATCGGATGGATATTGACCGCCATGAAATCCATGCGCGCCAGCGTGTCCTTGGCGTCAGGCGTCAGGAACTGCGCAAAGGGCTCGGTTGTTGTCACGGGCATTTCCGGGACAAGCTTCTGAAAGCTGGCGATGGCCTTTTGCAGTTCCGCCCATGTGCCGCGCTGGCCAAAGATCGTTTCATTGCCAAGCGAGACGCCAAGCACCAGATCCTTGTGGCGCTTGCGGGCAGCAACGACATTGTCGATCTCTGTCTGATTGGCCGGGTTCCAGACGCCCATGATGACGGCGCGATAGCCAAGTTCGGCGGCAATGTCGGGAATGGTCTCGGCCCCCTTTTCGGCGCCATAGGTGATCAAGCCGTCAAACCAGGGACGAAGCGCCTTGAGATCGGCACGGATGCCTGCCGCATCGGCTTGCTCCAGCACGCCATTGATGACGCGGAGCGAGGTTGGCTGATAGGCGATGAAGCGGCCCGTCGCCATGACATTGCCGAGCCGGGAGAGCGCGGGCGCGGCATCGGCGCGCGCGGCGCAAAAGCTCGCGGCCTTGAGGGGCAAGGGCACAAGCAGCAGCAAAAGGCAGAGAACAAGGACACGCATGAGGGGGAGGCTAACGCTTGTCTGGCGTGTCGGCCAGCGCCAAAAAATAAAACACCCCGCCTGCGGAAAAACCGCGGACGAGGCGCTTCACATCAGCAAGCCGGAAGGATCAGATCGCTTCCTTGAGGTCCTTGGCGACGCGGAAGGCAACTTTCTTCGAGGCCTTGATCTTGATCGCTTCGCCTGTGGCCGGATTGCGGCCCATGCGAGCGGCGCGCTTCTTGACCTGAAGAATGCCAAGACCGGTGAGACGGACCTTGTTGCCCTTCTTGAGGTTCTTGACTGTCAGTTCGACAAAATCGCCGAAGAGTTCAGTCGCGGCCTTCTTGGAGAGACCATGCTTTTCGGCCAGTTCGGCGATCAGCTTCGACATCGGAATTGTCGGAGCCGTCGGCGCCTTGGCGGCAGCAGCGGGTTTCGCGGCAGCGGCTTTCGCAGGTGCCTTGGCGGCGGGTTTTGCAGCGGGCTTGGTAGCCATGATGTTTTTCCTCGGATGAATCTCTGACCGATATTTACTTATTTACTGAGTCGCGCCCGAGCGCAAAGCGTTAAGTGCCCTGCTGGCGCATACTTGTGCATTTTCCTGTGCAAAAAGTGCCCTGTTTGCAGCTTTTTCCGCGTTGCGACGCGGTTTGCTTCAGTCAAATGCCTCGTCCCATGTGCCTTTTGTCGAGGCCTTGGAATATTCGGTGGCGCGGTTTTCGAAGAAGTTGGTGTGCTCGATGCCGTTGAGCATTTCGTCCATCCAGGGCAGCGGATTCTTGTCCGTGCGATAGATCGGCTGGAGATTGAGCTGCAACAGGCGGCGATCGGCGATGTAGCGGATATAGGCTTTGACCTGCGAGGCATCGAGACCTTCGACGGCGCCCATTTCAAAGGCGAGGTCGATGAAGGCGTCTTCGTGGTCGATGATCGTTTCGCAGGCGCGATAAATGTCGCGCTGCAATTCCTCGTTCCAGATTTCCGGGTTCTCTTCGACAAAGACGCGGAACAGGCGTGTCGCGGAATTGGTGTGCAGCGTTTCATCGCGCGCCGACCATGTCACGATCTGGCCCATGCCCTTCATCTTGTTGAAACGCGGGAAGTTCATCAGGATGGCGAAGGAGGCAAAGAGCTGCACGCCTTCGGTGAAGCCGCCAAAGACGGCGAGCGTCTTGGCGATGTCGGCTTTGGTTTCGACGCCCCATTCGCGCATGTAGTCGAACTTGTCCTTCATCTCCTTGTATTTGAGGAAGGCTTCATATTCGATTTCGGGCATGCCGATCGTGTCGAGCAGATGGCTATAGGCCGAGATGTGGATGGTTTCCATGTTGGAAAAGGCCGACAGCATCATGGTCACTTCGGTCGGCTTGAAGATGCCGGCATAGTGCTTCATGTAGCAGTTGTTCACTTCGACGTCGGCCTGGACGAAGAAGCGGAAAATCTGGGTCAGCAGATTGCGCTCGCCTTCGGTGAGGTTTTTCGCCCAGTCCTTCACGTCGTCGGCGAGCGGCACTTCCTCGGGCAGCCAATGGATGCGCTGCTGCGTGAGCCAGGCATCATAGGCCCAGGGATAGCGGAAGGGCTTGTAGACGAGACGTTCTTCGAGAAGGGACATGGGCGTGGCTCTCATTTTCTGATCTGTCATGCCCGGATCAAGTCCGGGCCCCCTCACCCCACCCTCTCCCCAAGGGGAGAGGGCTTTTCGTCAGGTCAAGGACGGGATGACAGCAAATTTATTTGACGGGGAAAGTTATCCCCAGTTGTCAGCGCAACGCTGGCACCCCATTTCGAGGTCATCTCCAGAATTGCGCCCTTGCGGGGCACCCCCCCACCCTCTCCCCAAGGGGAGAGGGCTTTTCGTCAGGTCAAGGACGGGATGACAGCAAATTTATTTGACGGGGAAAGTTATCCCCAGTTGTCAGCGCAACGCTGGCACCCCATTTCGAGGTCATCTCCAGAATTGCGCCCTTGCGGGGCACCCCCCCACCCTCTCCCCAAGGGGAGAGGGCTTGCAGGCGATGCATTTCGTTCACCTCACTGACAGGCGAGGCATTCATCATATTCGACCGTTTCGCGCCGCGACTCCTTGGCGACCTGATCGAGCGTTTTGACTTCAAGCGTCTTCACGGCAGGCATCTGACCCGTCTCATGCGAAACGGCTTCGGCCTTTTCGGCGCGCTGGATCGACAGCGAACGGCAATAGTAAAGGCTCTTCACGCCAAGCTTCCACGCCATTTCATGAAGCTTGTGCAGGTCGCGCTTATGTACGTCCGCTGGCAGGAACAGGTTGACCGACTGGGCCTGATCGATGAGCGGGGCGCGGTCGCCGGCATGTTCGATGACCCAGCGCTGGTCGAGTTCGAAGGCGGTTTTGAAAACGTCCTTCTCGATGTCGTCGAGGAAATCGAGATGCTGGACCGAGCCGCCATTGATGACGATCGAGGACCAGGTGTCTTCGTCGTTGCGGCCTTTTTCCTCCAGCAACCTGGTCAGATGGCGGTTGCGCACATTGAACGAGCCCGAGAGTGTCTTATGCGTGAAGCTGTTGGCCGCAATCGGCTCGATGCCGGGCGAGGTGCCGCCGGTGATGATCGAGATCGAAGCGGTGGGCGCAATCGCCGTCTTGTTGGAGAAGCGCTCCATGAAGCCATAGTCCGCCGCATCCGGGCAGGCGCCGCGTTCCTGCGCCAGCTTGCGCGAGGCGGCATCCACACCTTCCTTGATCTGGGTGAACATGCGCTTGTTCCAGACCTTGGCCATGACCCCTTCAAAGGGGATGAGATTGGCCTGAAGGAAGGAATGGAAGCCCATGACGCCGAGGCCGACGGAACGCTCGCGCGCGGCGGCATAACGGGCACGGGCCATTTCGTCGGGCGCGCGGTCGATGAAGTCCTGCAACACATTGTCGAGGAAGCGCATGACATCTTCGATGATCTGCGGATTGTCCTGCCACTCGAAATAGGTTTCGAGATTGAGCGAGGACAGGCAGCAGACCGCCGTGCGCTGATTGCCGAGATGGTCGATGCCTGTGGGCAGCGTGATTTCGGCGCAGAGGTTGGAGGTCTTGACTTCAAGGCCGGCGAGCTTGTGATGCTCGGGACGGGCGTTGTTGACCGTGTCCTTGTAGATGATGTAGGGCTCGCCGGTTTCGATGCGGGCCGTCAGCATGCGGATCCAGAGCGCACGGGCGGAAATGGTTTTCTGGACGGTCTGGTCCTTGGGGCTCTTGAGCTGCCAGGGTTCGTCATGCTCGACGGCGCGCATGAAGGCGTCCGAAACGAGAATGCCGTGATGCAGGTTGAGCGCCTTGCGGTTGGGATCGCCACCGGTGGGGCGGCGGATCTCCATGAACTCTTCGACTTCGGGGTGATCGACCGGCAGATAGACAGCCGCCGAGCCGCGACGCAGCGAGCCTTGCGAGATCGCCAGCGTCAGCGAATCCATGACGCGGATGAAGGGAATGATGCCAGACGTTTTGCCGACGCCGCCGACGCTTTCGCCAATCGAACGCAGATTGCCCCAATAGGAGCCGATGCCGCCGCCCTTGGCTGCGAGCCAGACATTTTCGTTCCAGAGGCCGAGAATGCCATCCAGGCTGTCGGTGGCTTCGTTCAGGAAGCAGGAAATCGGCAGGCCGCGCCTGGTGCCGCCATTCGAGAGAACGGGCGTTGCCGGCATGAACCAGAGCCTGGAGATATAGTCATAAAGGCGCTGGGCATGGGCCTCGTCGTCCTTGTCGGCATAATAGGAGGCGACGCGGGCAAACAGGTCCTGAAAGGTCTCGCCGGGCATCAGATACCGGTCGCGAAGCGTCGCCTTGCCAAACTCGGTCAGCAGGGCGTCACGGCCATGATCGACCTTGACGCGCGGGCGACCGCCCATCTGCACGGCCTGATCCTGATCGCCGAAGGGCATTTCCGGCTCTTGCGTCATGCGCATGTCGCTGCGCGAGCGGCGGGGGCTGCGCTCGACCGCGCGCTCACCCGAAATGAGGCCCGAGAGCTTCTCTTCGATCTCACGCATATCGACGGATTTGCTCGTATCGTTCAGCATCTTCATCCCCCAAATGCCGCCCCCGCTGGGCTGCCGCTGCGCGCTCGAAAAAGCGCGCAAAATCCCGTGTTGGCGCAGACCGATGCCTGTGCCAAATCCCTGCCCGAACGCGGGCAAAACCCACCGATTCAGTGATTGCCCCGCCGCCTGCGGACTCTGTATCCGTTTCGGGCGAAGCACCCACATATAGTAGCGCAGACAATGAAGAGGTCAATCGGTTGTGTGAACAGGATGTTAAAAAAGTGGTTAACGGATTCTTAATCCATGGTGACGGAAGGGAGAATGTTACGTGACAAGCAGGCCGCATTTGCACATTGACGAGGGGCGCCCCATGACGCGCAATGGTGCCCTGGCGCGACTGATTTGCCGCGTATTTTCTGTTCTGCAAGGACCCGGATGAGCATGACCCTGATGGCTGAGCGCCGCCCGCTCTATCCCGAAATCGAGCCCTTTCGCACGGGCCACCTGAAAGTTTGCGCGCTGCATACGCTCTATTATGAGGAATGTGGCAACCCGCAAGGCAAGCCTGTCGTCATCATTCATGGCGGACCCGGCGGCGGCACCAACCCGACCATGCGCCGGACCCACAATCCCGGCGCATATCGAATCATCCTGTTCGACCAGCGCGGCTGCGGAAAATCGACACCGCATGCCGAACTTGCCGAGAACACGACCTGGGACCTGGTGGCCGACATGGAGCGGCTGCGAACCCATCTGGGGCTTGAGCGCTGGCAGCTTTGCGGCGGCTCCTGGGGATCGACGCTGGCACTGGCTTACGCGCAGACACATCCGAGCCGCGTCACCGAAATCATCCTGCGCGGCATCTTCACGCTGCGGCAGCGCGAACTCGACTGGTTTTATCAGGAAGGCACCGACGCGCTTTTTCCCGATGCCTGGGAGGGCTTCATTGCGCCGATCCCGGAGGCCGAACGCGGCAATCTGATGGCGGCATACCATAAGCGCCTGACCGGCACGAATGAGGCGGAGAAGATTGCCTGCGCCAAGGCCTGGAGCATCTGGGAGGGGACGACCTTGTCGCTCTACTCGGACGCCGAGCGCGTCAAACGCTTTGCCGATGGGCATTTCGCCCTCGCCTTTGCGCGGATCGAATGCCACTACTTCATGAATCAGGGCTTCTTCAAGCCGCAGGACCAGCTCATTCGCAATGCGCATCTGCTGAACGGCATTCCCGGCGTTATCGCGCAGGGGCGCTATGATGTGGTGACGCCGATGTTCACGGCCTGGGATCTGGCCAAGGGCTGGACGAGCGCCGAACTCAATATCGTGCCCGATGCCGGGCATACGGCGACGGAGCCGGGCATTGTGGATGTGATGGTGCGGGCGAGCGATCGGTTTGCGGCGGGGTGAGGGCCAAGGATATGCCGGGTCATGCCCGGAGTTGATCCGGCAATGACAGGGCATGAAAGTTCGGTAGTCGTCCCGGCGCGCGCAATGATGAATGAAAGTCGGGGATGGCCCGGATGAACCGGGCCATGACGGATAAAACGGATTGTCATGCCCGGCAATGACAGGGCATGAAAGTTCGGTGTCGTCCCGGCGCGCGCAATGATGAATGAAAGTCGGGGATGGCCCGGATGAACCGGGCCATGACGGATAAAACGGATTGTCATGCCCGGCAATGACAGGGCATGAAAGTTCGGTGTCGTCCCGGCGCGCGCAATGATGAATGAAAGTCGGGGATGGCCCGGATGAACCGGGCCATGACGGATAAAACGGATTGTCATGCCCGGCAATGACAGGGCATGAAAGTTCGGTGTCGTCCCGGCATTTGTTGCCGGGACCCATGAGCGTCCGCGATCCGGGAGAGGTTCATGGATCCCGGGACTAAATCCCGGGATGACAGCATGATTGAAACACGGAAAAATTACCGGGGCGACAATCACGCCCCGTATATGTCATGCCCGGACTTGATCCGGGCATCCAGGGGCCGCAGGCTCGGAATCTGCGGCTCTGGATTGCCGGGTCAAGCCCGGCAATGACAAGGCATGAAAGTCGGGGATGGCCCGGATGAACCGGGCCATGACGGATAAAACGGATTGTCATGCCCGGCAATGACAGGGCATGAAAAGTTCGGTGTCGTCCCGGCGCGCGCAATGATGAATGAAAGTCGGGGATGGCCCGGATGAACCGGGCCATGACGGATAAAACGGATTGTCATGCCCGGCAATGACGTTTGTGACTTAAGTTGGTTCCCATGCGCCTGTTGTTTCTCGTCAATGATGTGACCTCGCCACCCGGTGTGCTGGAAGAAGAAGCACGGCGGCGCGGCGCGGATTGCGATGTGCGGCTCATCCATTACGGCTTTGGCGACAAGACGCTGAAACTCGACGAGGTGCCGACTTCCCCGCGCGAGCATGACGGGTTGATCGTGATGGGCGGGCCGATGGGGGTTTATGAGGACGCAACCTATCCCTTCATCGAACAGACCCGCGCGCTCATTCGCCAGTTTCACGCCGACGAAAAACCCGTGATGGGTGTGTGCCTTGGCTCGCAGCTTGTGGCGAGCGCCTTCGGGGCCGATGTGCGGCGAATGACGGGGCCCGATGAATTCGGCTTTCTCGCCCAGACCTGGCTGCCCGCCGCGGCCAGCGACCCGCTGCTGCATGATGCCGAACCGGGGCTGCGCATCGTGCAATGGCATAATGACACATTCGACATCCCCCATGGTGCAGCGCCGCTCGCCACGCGACCGGGTTGCACCAATCAGGCCTTCCGGCTGGGCGGCAAGACCTATGCCTTCCAGTTTCATCTGGAGCTGACGCGGGCGACGCTGGAAGGCTGGCTGCCGACGCGCGCCAAGGTGACGGGCGTCGGCCTTGAGACGATCCGCAATGCGATCGGTCCGATTGATGATGTGCTGTTGCCGCAGCAACGTTTCACGCGGCGCGTGATGGGCCGGTGGATGGGGCTGGTGGCATAGCCCCTCACCCGTCGCTGATGCGACGACCTCCCCCTCCAGGGGGGAGAGGTTTGAAGGCTGGATCCCGGGAACAAATCCCGGGATGACAATTTTCCCGCCGTGACCCACGCCCGGCAATGACAGGGAATAAAGCCCCTTCCCATGGTTAATCCGCGTTAGCGTGACCTTAAGAAACAATGATTATCCTTGTGGATGGTTCCCCCTTTACGGGTTGCATCCTGAGGACGCCATGGCCAAGGCCGATACCAGCGAGAATTGGAGCGAGAGCACGCGCGAGCGCCGCGAGGCGGCGGCGCAGGCTGTGGCGCGTCTGCTCGCCCATGGGCTGATCATGGATGCGGACCGCGATGCGGCCCATGCCATCATCGAGCAATTGTCGCGCGACGCCGAAGTGCGGGTGCGGCGGATTCTTTCCGAAACGATTTCCGAATATGGATTGCTGCCAGCGGACGCCGCCCAACGCCTCGCCCATGACGTGGAAGAAGTGGCGCTGCCGGTGTTGCAGCATTCGCCGGTTCTGGATGACGAGTTTCTGATCGCGCTGGTGCAGGCCAGTGGCACGAGCCAGAACAAGCATGTGGCAATTGCCAGCCGCGCCTATGTGTCGCGCGACCTGTCGCATGCGCTGGTTGAAACCGAGAATGAAAAAGTCGTCGGCACGCTTCTGGGAAATGATGGCGCCGAGATTGCTGCCCATTCGCTGCGCAAGGCGGCTGACGACCATCGGGATCGGCCGCATATACTCGCACTTGTTGCCAAACGCCCCGAAGCGACGGCGCAGATTGCCAAGCATTGCCATTCGCTGCTGGTCGATGACGAATTGCAACGCGATGTTGCGACGCAGATCAGCACGGTGATGACACGCGACCAGCATATTCCCCAGCCGATTGCCAAGGAGCTGACACGCGCCGCCCTGGAACGCGCCGTGGCTGAACGGCTGAGCAGCGCGCGCGACGATGAAGAACTCGAACGCTATGTGGATCGGCTGGTGGCGCAAGACCGCTTGACGCCCTCGATGCTCTTGCGGGCAGGCGCGGCGGGGCATCTGGCCTTTTTTGAATTGGCGCTGGCGCGGCTTTCAGGGGCAAGCCGAGCCGAGGTGCATGGCGCGCTTGCCGATATGGCGACGGAAGGTTTCCGTGAAATCTATGGCGCAGCGGGGCTGCCCGAATATATGCGCCGCGCCCTGACGCTGATGGGGCATACGCTCGCCAAACGCTCTGAAAAGGGCCAGCCTCTTGATCCGGCGGCTTATCTTTCCGATGTGCTGGCTGCCATCGTGACGCTCTATCGCGATATTGCGCCGGGCTCGCTTGACCGCATCATCGCGCAGCTTGAGCGCGGCGAGCGGCCTTCACGTGCGCGCGGGTTTCGCCGCTAGACCGGACCTTCATCGACCAGGAATGTTTCGCGCAGCACATGTTTGATGTCGGCTGGCCATTGCCGCCAGCGGGCCATACCAACTGCGGGTGCTGGCGGATCGAGATCAAGGCCGATTTCGCCGGGCAGGCCGGCGGTGATCGAGAGCGCAACCAGTTCAATTTCACCGACGTGAATGCGTGTGCCCTCGGTGAGGCGTGCGCCGAGGCGCGACACCATGAGATCGGCAAGCGTCAAGCCGCGTTCCTGCGGGGTGACGAGGAAGCCATAGAGATCGGCGACCATGCCGCAATTGGCGTCGGCTTCGAGGCGAAAATCGACCTGACCTGGCTCCCTGGCGACGGCGCGAGGTTTGCGCGCGCCGAAGAGACGGTCGAGCGAGGCGATGGATGAGGGCGAGGTGAGGAGCAGCACCGTGTCGCCGGGCAGGAGACCTTCATCGGGCAAGGTCGAGCGCATGATGCCATCGCGCATGAGCGAGATGAACTCGGTGTTCTCGGGCAACGGCAGGCGCTTCATGCTGCGGCGGGCCAGAAGGCTCAGGGGGTCGACCGTATAGGCGACGACATTGCGGCCTTTGCTCGTTGGCAGATCAAGCTCGACACGATTGCGCGGCTGGGGACGGGCGGGCAATTCAACACCGGCGAGAGCGGCGGCGCGCGCGATGGTCCAGCCCTGCACGATGAGCGAGGTCAAAACGACAATATAGGCCAGACCGAAAATCAGCTGCGCGTATCGGGCATTTTCAAGCACCGGAATGGTGGCGAGAAAAATCGGCACGGCGCCGCGCAGGCCGATCCAGGAGATGAAGCTCGTTTCGCGCCAGGAAAAACCGAACGGAGCAAGCGATATCCAGGTGGCGATGGGGCGCGCCACGAAAATGAGCACCATGGCAAAACCAAAACCCGGCAACAGAATGGAGGTGAGCTGGGAGGGAACCACCAACAGACCGAGCATGAGGAACATGCTGATCTGGGCAAGCCACGACACGCCATCGGAAAAGCGGGCAATGTCGCTTGTGGCGCGATGGGGATTGGTGCCGAGAATGAAGCCGACGAGATAAACGGCGAGAAAGCCGCTGGCATGCACCGATTGGGCAAGCGCGAAAATGACAAGCGCCAGAGCGCCAGCGAGAATGGGCGAGAGGCCAGGCGAGAGCTGCAGCCTGTTGACCGCGCGCAGCACCAGCATGCCGCCGACAACACCAAAGAAGAGGCCGCCGATCAACTGCCAGAGAAAATCGCCGATCAGGCCGACAACGAGTGGCAAGGTGATGCCATCGGTCATGCCGGAGGTGATGAGGCCGACAAGACCGAGCGTCAGAAAAATCGCCATCGGATCATTGAGGCCGGATTCAACTTCAAGCGTGGCGGCAACGCGCGGCTTAAGCCGAAGTCCGCGCTGATTGAGCAGCAGGAAGACAGCGGCGGCATCTGTGGAGCCGACAATTGCCGCCATGAGAAAGGCGCGCGGCCAGATGAAGCCCAGGAGATAATGCGCCGCGACACCGGCTATCGCGACGGTGAGGACAACGCCAAGCGTGGCGAGGGCGCCAGCAGGCCCGAGCGCCAGCGACATGGCCTTGCGCGTGGTGCGCAAGCCACCATCAAACAGGATCAGCGCCAGCGCCACGGAGCCTGCGAGATAAGCGACATGAAAATCGTTGAAGACAATGCCGCCCGGCCCGTCTTCGCCCGCGAGCATGCCAAGCCCGAGAAAGACCAGCAGCAAGGGCGCACCCACCCGCGAGGAGAGGACGCCGGCAAAAATCGAAAAGGTGATGAGCGCGGCGGCGACCAGGATGATCTGGTTGGCTGTGTCCATCGGGGCGGGCACCTCAAAGGCTGGAAGCGGCGGGGGGCAGGCGGGCAGGAAGGCCTGTTTAGGAAAAGTCTAAGGCAAAAACAGGGCAAAGCGTGAAGTGCCTGTTCCCGGTGCGGGGGGCGGCTGTCAAGCCCGGGATGACGGGCACCCGAAAGTCGGGGATGGCCCGGATGAACCGGGCCATGACGGATAAAACGGATTGTCATGCCCGGCAATGACAGGGCATGAAAAATCGGTGTCGTCCCGGCACGCGCAATGACAAACGAAAGTCGGGGATGGCCCGGATGAACCGGGCCATGACGGATAAAACGGATTGTCATGCCCGGCAATGACAAGGCATGAAAGTTCGGTGTCGTCCCGGCACGCGCAATGACAAACGAAAGTCGGGGATGGCCCGGATGAACCGGGCCATGACGGATAAAACGGATTGTCATGCCCGGCAATGACAGGGCATGAAAGTTCGGTGTCGTCCCGGCACGCGCAATGACGAACGAAAGTCGGGGATGGCCCGGATGAACCGGGCCATGACGGATAAAACGGATTGTCATGCCCGGACTTGATCCGGGCATCCAGAACGACAGGCTCAGTGATTGTGGCTCTGGATTGCCGGGTCAAGCCCGGCAATGACGCGATGAAAACAAAAAGACCCGCGATTTCTCGCGGGCCTTGATGCGTTCAGACGTGTGTGGCCATCACGCAAATTCAAACAATCCGGCGGCACCCCGCTGAAATCGCGAAACGATTTCAGCTTTATCCTGAGTGATGGGTGCCGTTATCCGTCCTGCCTGAATTTGTTCACGCAAATTCAAACAATCCGGCGGCACCCCGCTGAAATCGCGAAACGATTTCAGCTTTATCCTGAGTGATGGGTGCCGTTATCCGTCCTGCCTGAATTTGCTCACGCAAATTCAAACAATCCGGCGGCACCCCGCTGAAATCGCGAAACGATTTCAGCTTTATCCTGAGTGATGGGTGCCGTTATCCGTCCTGCCTGAATTTGCTCACGCAAATTCAAACAATCCGGCGGCACCCATGCCGCCACCGATGCACATGGTGACGACGCCGTATTTGACGTTCTGGCCGGCGGCCTTGCGGCGCTTGCCTTCGAGAAGGATGTGGCCGGCGCAGCGTGCGCCGGTCATGCCGAAGGGATGGCCGATGGCGATGGCACCCCCATTGACGTTGTACTTCTCGGGGTCGATGCCGAGACGGTCACGCGAATAGAGGCACTGGCTGGCAAAGGCTTCGTTGAGTTCCCAGAGGTCAATGTCATCGACCTTGAGACCATGACGTTCGAGCAGACGCGGCACGGCGAAGACGGGACCGATGCCCATTTCGTCGGGCTCGCAACCGGCAACCGCGAAACCACGGAAGGTGCCGAGAATGTTCATGCCGCGCTTTTCGGCATCCTTGCGCTCCATCAACACGACCGCCGCAGCGCCATCGGAAAGCTGGCTGGCATTACCGGCGGTGATGTATTTGCCTTCCTTGACCTTCATGCCGTTCTTGAGAACGGGCTTCAAACTCTGGAGGCTTTCCAGCGTGGTTTCGGGACGGTTGCATTCGTCCTTGTCGACAACATAGTCGACCAGCGTTTCAACACCGGTTTCCTTGTTGACCGACTTCATCTTGGTCTGCATCGGGACGATTTCGTCCTTGAAGATGCCGTTCTTCTGGGCGGCTGCGATGCGCTGCTGGCTGCGCAGGGCATATTCGTCCTGATAGTCGCGCGACACGTTGTAACGCTCGGCGACGATCTCGGCGGTTTCGATCATCGGCATCCACAGTTCAGGCATTTTCTGCATGAGCTGTTCTTCGGTGATGTTGTTGTAGTTCGCGCCCTGCATCTGCACGAGCGAGATCGACTCGACGCCGGCACCCACCGCAACCGGCACGCCTTCATTGAGGATGCGACCTGCGGCCATGGCGATGGTCTGGAGACCCGAGGAGCAGAAACGGTTGACGGTGACGCCGGAGGTTGTGACCGGAAGACCGGCCCACATGGCCGAGAGGCGGCCGTTGTTCATGCCGGTGGCGCCTTCCGGATTGCCGCAACCCATGATGACGTCTTCGACTTCAGCCGGATCGATGCCCGCGCGCGCGACGGCGTGCTTGATGGCATGGCCGCCAAGCGCGGCGCCATGGGTGTTGTTGAAACCGCCGCGGCCCGATTTGGCGAGGCCCGTGCGGGCGGTGGATACGATGACTACTTCTCTCATGGGGGTCTTTCTCCCGTTTTTGATTTTTAGAGCACCGGGCCAGGTGGTTCCCTCTGCACGACAGCCGCACAGAGAGAGCCGTCGCCTTCCTGGAAGGCGCCCGTCTCGTTGGACATGACCTTAGAGGCGCGCGCCAGGATTGGGAATCGGAAAGACCAAAGCGCGCCGCTGGGGAAAGGCGCCTATTTCACGGTCTTTCGGGTGCTTTGCCACAAAATGGCCCGGAAATCTCCCGCTTCGCGCCCGGGTCTGACCCGACACTGGTCACATTCGCAAACAATATTCCTCATGAATGAACAGCAGTTGCGCCGACTTGCGGCGCGGAATGAACAGCCGTTGCGCCGACTTGCGGCGCGTGAAAAGGGGTAGCAAATGACTCGTCTGATACTGGTGGCAATGATGGGTGTTTTGACCGCCGTGGGCGCGGCACTGGCCGCCGACACGCGCCACGACCAGAAGCCCGTGATCGGTATTGAGGAGCGCGCCGTCATCATCAGCGCGATTGACCCGGACCATCGCTCGGTGCTGACGGGCGAACCTGAGCGCGTTACCTTCCCGGTCTATTTCACGCCCTCTGAAGCCCGGCCCACGACGGAGGCCAGGCTGGCGCTGACGGCTGTTGCCGATGAGATCACCGTGCGTGGTCTGGAGCAGGTGAAGGTGGCCCCCTCGACCGAGGCGCAAGCGAGCCTGCGCCGTGGCGAGGGTGAGCTGGGCGAAGGCGCCTTGAGCGCCGATCGTGTGCTCTCGGTTTCGCACATGCTTGAAAGCTACGGCGTGCCTGCGCACTGGATCGATATTGAACTGCCCGATGCGGCAGGTGTCTGACTGAAGATGTGCATGATGCTCTGCAAGGACCGGTATCCCCCATCCGGTCCTGCATGACCCGGCCCGGCGCTCTCCCAGCCTCTTGCCCTCCCCCCAGGCAAATCAGGGAAAGTGCCGGGCCTTTCATTTTGGGTTCGCGCCATCCGATCAGTGACTTTCTTGTCAGTGCGCCCGTCAGGGGCTAGACAAGCGGCATGACATTGCCCTTCCCCGTCGCAGAGACCTTGCATGACCGACCGTTTTGAATTGAGTGCTGGCGCGGACATCGCCGGACCATCGGGCCAGATTGATGATGGCGGCGTGATGACGCTTTTTACCAGGCTCTTTGAGGGTCTGACCAAGGCCCATGCCCCCGATGCCGTGAGCCGGGCCCTGTCGATCAATTGCGACTTTGTGGGGCCGATAGAGCCCGGCGAGACCCTCACAGGCCAGGCTCAGGTGACGCGGGCGACACGCAGCGTCATGTTCATGTCGGCCGAGATAAAGGCCGGATCGCGTTTCATCGCCACGGCGAATGCTGTTTACAAACTTCTTGTTTGAGACGCCAAAGCGGCGTGATGGTTATCAACAACGGCCCGTGCGTGTTGAAGGGCTGAGCCCTGCATGCCCCTTGCGGGCGACATGTAAAAAAGTTCCCGCCCTTGCGGGCGACATGTAAAAAAGTTCCCGCCCTTGCGGGCGGGAGGGCAAAAGATATAGTGCGAGCGCCGGGGCGGGGATTTCTCCTCCCCGGCGTTTTTTGTGAGCATATGACCATGCCTTCGAATGAAGGGATGCCGGAAGAGCCCGATGTACTGACACGCCTCGATGCGCTGATCGCGCAAGGCGCCAGGCCGGAAGCACTCACCCTTATCGATCAATTGACGCAGGCCGATCCTTCGCCACGCATGGCCTGCGAATGCGCCATGCTGCTGATGGATATGGACGAGGCCGCGCGGGCCGTGAGACTGCTCGCGCCATTCCGGCAGGAAGGGCATGGCGGCGCCCGGCTGATGACGCTGCTTGGCCGGGCGCAACTGGCGAGTGGCGCGAGCGAGGCGGCGATCCACACGCTGCGCGAAGCCACCTATATTGACGGTCAGTCGATTGAGGCGCTGATTGCCCTTGGCGAAGCGCAGATTGCCAGCGATGCGCTGCCCGATGCGATTGCGACGCTGGAGCGCGCGCTACGAATTGATCGTGATGCCACAGGCGCGCATTTCAAGCTCGGCGAAGCCTGGGCGCTGCTGGATGAAACCGCCAAGGCGACACGCGCCTATGAGGCCGCATTGGCAACCGACCCGGGCGATGCGCGCGGCGCCGCCCTTCGCCTGGCCGAGATGAAGGCGACGGCCGCGCCCAGGCGCGCGTCAAGCGCCTATGTGCGGCATCTCTTTGATGGCTATGCACCCCGCTATGACGCACATATGACCGGCGCGCTTTCCTATCGCGGACCGCAGATCCTTGCCGCGCTTGCCGAACCTTTCTGGGGCGAACCAGCGGCAAAATATGAAGCGATGGATCTGGGCTGCGGGACGGGGCTGTCGGGGGCGGTGTTCCGGCCCTGGTGTCGTCGACTCATGGGGGTGGATCTTTCGCCGCGCATGGTGGCTGCGGCAGAGGCCTCAGGTCACTATGACGATGTGCAGGTCGGCGAGCTTGTGAGCGCGCTGGCGACACGCGAAGATGATCTCGATCTTGCCATTGCCTGCGACACGATCATCTATCTCGGCGATCTCGCATCGCTGTTTCAGGCGCTGCAACGCGCCCTGAAAAGCGGCGGCTGGTTTTTGTTCAGCGCCGAGAAAATGGATGCGTCCATGCCGGGCGATTACGAGATCGGGCCGACACGCCGCTTTCGCCATGCGCGCGCCTATCTCGAAAGCCTGGCGCGCGATTTCGGTTTCAGCGTCAGTGCGCTGGAAGACACATCGTTGCGCACCGAAAAGCGCCTCGCTGTGCCAGCCTTTGCCGGGCTCTTTCGCAAGCTCTGAGGCGGGTCGAGACTCTCCCCTCCCCGAACAAGGGGAGGGCTTGAAAATATCCGTTATGTCCGCGACGTCAACATCGTGACGGCAGCGGCTGTTCAAGAAACGCTGACAAGTTGTCTGCCTGCCCCTAGTCTGTTGATCCCGGCCTTGCTTCCCATGCGAGCCGGGATTTTTTGCGTCACCAGAAGCCGGAAGAGCCATGACCGAGATGAACGAAAATACCCAGAACCGCGTGCAGACAATGACCGAAGTTGCCCGCAGCAGCGTGCAAACTTGGGAATGTGACCAGATGGGTCACATGAATGTGCAGTTCTATATGGAGAAGGCAACGCAGGGTCTTGCCGCTCTCGGCGTGAAACTGGGATTGGGACGCGACTTCAGCGCCAGGCATGGCGCAAGGCTGATGGCGCGCGATCATCATGTGCGCTTTCTGCGCGAGCAACGTCCCGGTGCGCCGTTTTTCTGGCGTGCGGGTGTGCTCGATGTCACCGAAACGGCGATGCGTGTTTACAGCGAGATGGTGAACCCGACGAATGGCGAGATTGCCGCGAGCGTGACGGCGCTTGTTGAACTGCGCGGCGAGAATGACCGCTTGCCACGCAAGCTGCCTGACAGCGCCATCGCCCAAGCCCGCCTGTTGATGATCGACATGCCGGCGCATGGCGCACCACGCGGGCTGGAAATCACGCCACCTCGCGCCGCGCCGATGCTGGCTGACGCAGAAGCCATGGGCATGGTGGCGGCCTATATGGGCGAAGTGCAGGAAACCATGTGCGATGGACAGGGCTATCTGCTGACGCGGCACTATATGGGCATTGTGTCGGATGCCATTTCCAATCTGCTCGCAGCGACCCATGGCGAGGACAGATCGCAAAGTGTGGGCGGCAACAAGACAGGCGGCGCGGCGCTTGAATATCGTTTCATCTATCGCCGTTACCCGAAGGTTGGCGATGTCTGCGTGTTGCGCAGCGGGCTGAAAGCGGTTTCCAGCAAGACCTATATCTGGGCGCATTGGCTGTTTGATTATGAGAGCGGCGCCTGCCTTGCGACGGCAGAGGCTGTGGCGATTGCGCTTGATCTGACAACACGCAAGGCGATGGCGATTCCCGACGATATGCGCGCGGAGCTGGAAAGGCTCGTGATACCGGGATTGGGCGTTTAAGCGCGCTTCTCGCGGCGAATGATCAACCCGCGCTCGGCGGCGATGCGCTGGATGGTTTTCATGCCGCGCACCATGGGCAGCAATTGCGGCATGTCATGGGCGCGCGTGGCGGCGGCGGCGAGAAGGCGCGTTTGACGGTAGAGCGTGAGGAGATCGGCCTCGCTCAGCGCGCGCAAGGCGGATTCCTTCTCGCTGCGTGCGGGATCGTCTTCGGCCAATGTAAACGGCGCGAGAAGCACGAGGGCTAGCCTGTGATCCGCGCATCAAGCGCCAGCAATTCACGCCGCACGGCTTCGGGATATTCCATGGGCAGGAAGTGCGAAGCCTGACCAATGCGCAGGATGGTGGCGCCGGGATCGCATTCAGCCAGAAGCTGCGGGCCGGGCGCACGGCAGGTGGAGGAAGTCGGGCCGGAATAGATGAGCGTCAAGGGACGCGCCAGCGCCTCAATCGCTTCCCAGACATCGTGTCCCTGGGCGCGGAAATTGGCCGCTTCCCAGCCGGGCGAACAGGTGAGAGCGACCTGTCCATCCGGCAGATCGATGGTGCCGCCTTCGATATAATCGCGCAACACATCGTCAGGCCAGGTGCGGAAGGCGCCACGCCCGCGATAGGAATTGAACATGGTGGCGCGGTCCGGAAAGACGGCGCGGCGGCGCTCGGCGGCGTCTGCTATGGCAATGAGCGGGGCTTTGAGACCGAAGCGGCGGATGAACCGCATGAGGCGGCCTATATGGCGCGGGATCAGCACCGGATCGACAAGGCAGAGGCCGCGCACGAGATCGGGACGTTCGGCCGCCACCATGAGACTGACGGTCGCGCCCATGGAATGACCGGCCAGCAACACCGGGCTGCCCGCGACATCGGCAAAGCGCTCCAGCATCAAAATCATGTCGTCGCGAAAAACATGCCAGTTGCTGTGACTGGCGGGATCGGCAGGCAGCAAGGTTTCGCCATGGCCGCGCGCGTCCCAGGCGCGAATGCGGAACCGGCCACTCAGGGGATTGAGCAAGCGGCGATAGGTCATCGCATTGAAGCCATTGGCATGGGCAAAATGCAGCGGTGATTTGCCCTGTTCGTGGGGCCATTCCAGAAAGGTGAGAATGCCACTCTCGACGGGCAATGTGCGACGTGACGGCTTGTCGTCGTCATGCATATGAATGCTGGGATTGACAGAGGTCATGGGCGTTTTGACTTTCCGGGCGATCAGGCAAACACGAGTTTGAAATGGCGGCGCGTGAGACGCGGAAAGGCCGGAAAGGCCGCCAGCGTATCGGCACCGATGTCATGCAGCAGGGCTTCTGCCGATTTCAGGCCCTGTCCTTCAAACGAAGCCAGGGCATCAAGGGGGCGCTGCAACATCCAGAGTTCGAAGGGGAAGATCGCCCGTTTTTCAGTGACGCCCTCAAGCGAAAAATCATGCATGCCGAGTGCGCGCGGCATTTCGCCGGCGCCGTCCCTGCCTTGCGGATTTTCTGCCTGCCATTCGCGCAGGCGGCGGGCCGTTGAAACCAGCACCGGGATCATTTCATGCGCGAAGCGCGCCAGTACAGGCTTGAGCGTTTCGGGGATTTCATCGCCTGCCAGAAACTCGCCGCCCTTGGGATGTGGCGGCCTCATCATGTTCTTGACCCAGCGCACGACATGGGGCGCCTGCGCCTTCATGATCTCGCCCGAGGCCGGGTCGCGATATTGATGCGCATAAAGCGGCCCGATCAGACCGAAGTCGCCAATCGAAGGACGCGAGCCGAGCAAAAACTCATACTTGCCGAAATGCACATTGAGATCGTGCAGCAAGCCTTCATAGGATTTTTCGATGGCATGACCATTGGCGGGCGTGATGCCCAATGCGGGAAGCGCGCCGGCAAAGGGCCGGGCGATGACTTCGCCCGCTGCGCGTTGTTCGTCCTTCGAAGCGGCGGGCAGGGTCAGCGCGCCAAACTCGCCAATCGCCCAATCACGATTTTTGGTCCAGCGATAATGCATGGCGGGAATCTTGAGCCATTCATCGCCATAGACTTCCAGCATGAGCGCGGCCAGACGCTGGCGCGGCATGGAGGGCATAACGGGCGCCTCGGGAAAGCGGCGCTCCAGCTCGTCGATGATGTCGGATGAATCCTGAAGCGTTTCATCCTCAGGCGTGATGACCACGGGAATAACCGGCCAGCCGACACGCGGCAGGATGACGTCCATATAGGCTTTGCGGTCCGCGACATATTCAGCAAAGGGGATGCGCTTGTAGCGCAGATAGGCGCGCACCTTGCCCGTGAAATAGCTGACTTCAGCGCCGTAAAGGCTGTATCCCCGAGTCATGTCTTCCCCTGCTGCCGCCTGTGGCGATCATGTTGTCTTGGCCAATTTAGCGCAGGTTTGGCCATTTGTGGCAAATAACGGCTCAGTCATTTCCGAACAACGAAAAGGATCAAGGACGCAGACCCGGGGTTGCCTCACTGACCTTCACACTGGGCACAACATCCAGCAACAAGGCCTGCTGGCACTGATCCAGACAGGCGATGATGCGCTGCGGCTTCTCCTTCCGGGTGTAGAAGAAGATATTGTATCGCGTGTCGACAATATTGCTGACAGCGTCGAGTTGCCAGATCTCCTCCACGGTCGGCACAGGATCGGCGCCAGAGGCAAGTTTGAGCATGGCCAGCGCGCGCTTGTGGCGCTCATCCTGCGCCTTGATCCCGATGAGTGTCTTGAAGCGCAGGCCATAACGCGGATCAAATTCGTCCGAGGGCGGAATGACGCTGGCCGTGGGCGGTTGCGCCAGAATGGAAATCGGATCAAGTGTGCCATGCGCGACCCAGCTTGCGCCCTTCACAGGAACCAGCGCCTGCCCAATGGGCGAACAAACAAGAACAAGCCACTGATTGAAGGGCGCAGGCACCTCGACGACGGTACCGGCGGGCGCATGTTCGCACATCAGGTCATTGTCATCCGGGTTGCCCGCAGACCCGGACATGCCGGGCGCGGGCGGCGCGATTGCAGCACCCTGCGGGACGCGATCACCCCTTTCGATGACCGGCGCCATTTGTGACATCGGCATATCCTCAGGCTCAGCACCGCAGGCCAAGCCTGCCAGGCATGGCAACCACACCAAAGCGACAAGGAATGATCTGGAAAATGACATGAGCCCACTCGGAAAGAAGTGGCACGAGCATAGCCGAAACTTGTGGGCAAACAAAGACCCCCCACCGGGACGGTGGGGGGCTCTATTCAAATTGCCCGAAAATCAGGCAGCGGCCTTTTGTGGCGCGAAGCGACCATAGAAAGTGTCGCCCTTCTCGGCCATGTCGCGCAGCAGTTTGGATGGCTTGAAGCGTTCGCCATATTTCTGCGCAAAGCGGTCGCAGGTTTCGACAAAGACGCGTGGGCCGACCATGTCGATGAGCGAGAGAGGGCCGCCCGTCCAGGGCGCAAAGCCCCAGCCGAGAATGGCCCCGACATCAGCATCGCGCACATCGGTGACAACGCCCTCTTCAAAGCATCGGGCCGCCTCCAGCGCCTGAATATAGAGGAAGCGCTGTTTGAGCTCCTCGACATCGACGTCATCGATATCCCTGGTGACGGGCACGAGATCGGAAAGGCCAGGCCACAGCTTCTTTTTGCCGTCGGACGCATAGTCATAGAAGCCCTTGCCCGCCTTCTTGCCAATGCGGCCCAGGCTTTCGACCATTTTTTCGATGATCGGATCGGCAGGTGTCGGCACATATTTGTCGCCGAGATCCTTTTTTGTCTGCTGACGAACCTTGTAGGAAAGGTCGAGGGCGACTTCATCATTCAGGGCAAGGGGCGGCATGGGCATGCCCGTCATGCGGCCCACATTTTCGATGATGGCAGGCTTGATGCCTTCGGCGAGCATGGCGAGACCCTCGCCGATATAGGTGCCAAAGCAGCGCGAGGTGAAGAAACCACGGCTGTCCTGCACGACAATCGGCGTCTTTTTGATCTGCTTGACGTAGTCCATGGCTTTGGCGAGCGTTTCCTGACTCGTTGCCTGACCCATGATGATTTCGACAAGCTGCATCTTGTCCACTGGCGAAAAGAAGTGGATGCCGATGAAGTTTTCCGCCTTGCGGCTGGCTTCCGCCAGGCTGGTGATCGGCAGCGTCGAGGTGTTGGAGCCATAGATGCCGCCATCGGCAAGCATGGGTTCGGACTTCTGTGTAACCTCAGCCTTGACCTGACGGTTCTCGAACACGGCCTCGATGATGAGGTCGCAACCACGCAGCGCCTCATAATCCGATGTCGGGGTGATGAGGGAGAGGGTTTGGGCGACCTTCTCTTCGGTTGTCCGGCCCTTGGCCAGCGCCTTATCGAGCAGCTTGACCGAATAGGCCTTGCCCTTGTCGGCCTTGGCCAGATCGGTGTCGAGCAGCACGACCTCGATGCCAGCTTGCGCTGACACATAGGCAATGCCCGCGCCCATCATGCCCGCCCCGAGGATGCCGAGCTTCCTGACGGTGAAAGCGGGCTGACCGGCAGGGCGGCGCGCGCCTTTCTGCAATTCCTGCATGGAGAGAAACAGCGAACGGATCATCGCCTTGGAACGCGGATCAAGCATCAGCTTGGTGAAGTAGCGTGTTTCAATGCGAAGACCGGCCTCGATCGGCACGAGGATGCCTTCATAAACGCAGGACATGATGTATTTCTGCGCCGGATAATTGCCATGGCTCTGCTTGTGGAGCTGGGCGACACCGATGGTGAAGACCGAGCCTGCGGATGTATGCGCGGTGCCGCCGGGGATCTTGTATCCCTTCTTGTCCCAGGGCTGGACCGCTTCACCTGACTTCACCAGCGCCTTGGCTTCGGCAACGATCTGGGCGGCGGGCGCCAGTTTGTGCACAAGGCCGATTTCCAGGGCTTCCTGGGGGGAGAGCGAGGTGCCTTGCAGCAGAAGCGGCAAGGCCTTGGCGGCCCCCAGCAAACGCGGCAGGCGCTGTGTGCCGCCACCGCCGGGCAGCAGGCCGACTTTGGCCTCCGGCAGGGCCATCTGGATTTTCGGATTGTCCGACACCACGCGATAATGGCAAGCGAGCGCGACTTCGAGACCGCCCCCCATGGCAACGCCATTGATCGCTGCCGCAATGGGCTTGCCGCAAGTTTCCAGACGCCGGAACATCATGTTGAGATGCAGGTTGTTCTCGTAGAGCTTCTTGACGCGATCATCGCCTGCGCTGCCGACACCGCCGCCAGAATTGCCCGCCATCATGGAGAGGTCGGCACCGGCGCAAAAGCCCGACGCCTTGCCCGAGGTGATGACGGCGCCCTTGATCGCCGCATCGCTCGCGATGCGTTCGATGATGGCTTCAAGATCGCCCATGGAGCTTGCCGACAGCACGTTCATGCTGCGACCGGGCATGTCCCAGGTGATGAGCGCGATGCCATCAGCATCGATATCCAATGAAAAGTTTTCATAAGTGGTCATGACGGCCTCACACACGTTCAATGATGGTGGCTGTGCCCATGCCGGCACCGACGCAAAGCGTGATGAGCGCGGTCGAGAGATCGCGACGCTCCAGCTCATCCAGCACCGTGCCGAGGATCATGCCGCCGGTGGCGCCGAGCGGATGACCCATGGCGATGGCACCGCCATTCACATTCATCTTGTCATGCGGGATATTGAGCGACTGCATCATGCGCAACACAACCGAGGCGAAGGCCTCGTTGAGTTCGTAAAGATCAATATCTTCCGGGTTCATGCCAGCCTTTTTCAGCGCCTTGCGCGAAACGTCCGCCGGACCTGTCAACATGATGCAGGGTTCCGATCCGATGGAAGCCATGGCGCGAATGCGGGCGCGCGGCTTCAGGCCCATGGCCTTGCCGATTTCGGCATTGCCAAGCAGCACGGCGGACGCACCATCAACAATGCCGGAGGAATTGCCGGCATGGTGGACATGATTGATTTCTTCAACTTCGGGATAGCGGTCAAGCGCGACACCATCGAAGGCAAATTCGCCGAGGGAGGCGAAAGAGGCCGTGAGGGCGGCAAGCGACTGCATGGTCGCGTCAGGACGCATGTGCTCGTCATGATCGAGGATGGTCAACCCATTGATGTCGCGCACGGGAATGACGGACTTCTTGAAGTAGCCCTTGTCCCATGCCTGCGCCGCGCGGCGCTGCGATTCAACGGCATAGGCGTCCACATCGTCGCGCGAGAAGCCATATTTTGTGGCCACGAGATCGGCGCCAATGCCCTGCGGCGTGAAATAGGACTTGAAGGCAATAGCGGGATCCGTGGCCCAGGAACCGCCCGAGGCGCCCATGCCGATGCGCGACATGGATTCAACGCCACCCCCAATCGCCATATCCGCTTCGCCGGACATGACCTTGGCGGCCGCCATGTTGGTCGCCTCAAGACCCGAGGCACAGAAACGATTGACCTGAACGCCGGCCGTGGTTTGCGCGTAGTCCGCGTTCAGCACGGCGATACGGGCGATATCCCCGCCCTGTTCGCCCACCGGATCGACACAACCGAAGACAACATCATCCACGACAGATGTATCGAGATTGTTGCGATCGCGAATGGCCTTGAGAACCTGCGTGCCCAGCTCCAGTGCTGTCACTTCATGCAGGGCACCGTCTTTCTTGCCACGTCCCCGCGGCGTGCGCACGGTGTCGTAAACAAATGCGTCGGTCATTGTTTGTCTCCCTGTGTTTGGCGCTTCGCCCTTCGAGACGGCCGCTTTGCTGCCTCCTCAGGGCGAGGATTGAGTTCTGAATAACACCTCACCCTGAGGCCACGGCCTCAAAGTGTGCGAGCGATGAGCATTTTCATGATTTCATTGGCGCCGCCATAGATCTTCTGCACACGCGCATCGGCATACATCTGTGCGATCGGATACTCCATCATGTAGCCATAGCCACCAAAGAACTGGAGGCAGGTGTCCACGATTTCATTTTCCTTCTGCGTGCACCACCACTTGGCCATGGCGGCGGTCGTTGCATCGAGTTTGCCATCGAGAAGCTTGATGGTGCAATCATCGACGAAAACGCGGGCAATGGTTGCCTCGGTCTTGCATTCAGCGAGTTTGAACTGGGTGTTCTGGAAATCGAGAATGCGCTTGCCGAATGCCTTGCGATCCTTGACGTATTCAACCGTGTAACCGATCGCCTTTTCCATCGCGACCGTTGCCTGCACGGCGATGATGAGGCGCTCCTGCGGCAATTGCTGCATGAGCTGGATGAAGCCCTGGCCTTCTTCCGCACCGAGAAGATTTGAGGTTGGCACTTTCACATCGTCGAAGAAAAGTTCGGAGGTGTCTTGTGCGTGCTGACCGATCTTGTCGAGGTTGCGGCCACGGCGGAAACCTTCGGCTTCCTCCGTCTCGACCATGACCAGCGAAACGCCCTTCGCCCCCGCATTCACATCCGTCTTTGCGATCACGCAGATCAGATTGGCGTGCTGGCCATTGGTGATGAAGGTCTTCTGGCCATTGATCACATATTGATTGCCGACTTTCTTCGCGGTCGTCTTGACGCCCTGAAGATCGGAGCCCGTGCCGGGCTCGGTCATGGCAATCGCCGCGACGATTTCGCCGGTCGCCATTTTCGGCAGCCATTTCAGCTTCTGTTCTTCGGTGCCGTAAGACTGGATGTAATGGGCAACGATGCCGGAATGCACGGAATTGCCGAAGCCTGAAACATTGGCACGCGCCTGTTCCTGCGCAATCACGACTTCATGCGCGAAATTGCCGCCGCCGCCGCCATATTCCTCCTTGATGGAGGCGCAGAGAATGCCAGCCGCACCCGCCTTGGTCCAGGCATCGCGATCCACGATGCCCTGCTCGTTCCAGCGCTTGGAATGGGGCGCCATTTCCTTTTCATAGAACTTGCGCACAGCGTCCTGAAGGATTTCGAGCTCTTCATTAAGCCAGGGGGATCTGTATCCCGCATTCAATTCCATGGTCGTCTCCGGTTCGGTAACTTTGAATAAAACAAATCAGAAGTCGTTGGCGGCAAGCGCCATCATGGCGTCCGATCCCGTGCGGATGCGGGCGAGATGGGTCGCCGTTTCAGGCACGACGCGGTCCATATAGTAACGCGCCGTCTTGATCTTGGTTTCGTAGAAGGATTTATCCGTGGTGCCGGCGGCCAGTTTTGACATGGCGGTCTTTGCCATGCGCGCCCACATGAAGGCGATGCCCGTGACGCCCATCAGATGCATATAGTCCGTTGACCCCGCGCCGGCATTGTCGGGATTGGCCAGACCATTTTCCATGAGCCAGGTGGTCGCCGCTTCAAGGTCCTTGCGCGCAGAAGCGAGCGCGGCGAGATAAGGCTTCATGGCCTCATCGCCCGCCTCGCTGGCAAGAAAATCATCGATCATCCTGAAGAAGGCAAAAACGCCACGCCCGCCGTTCTGCGCGAGTTTGCGGCCGACGAGATCAAGCGCCTGAATGCCATTGGCGCCTTCATAGATCATGGTGATGCGGGCATCGCGCACAAATTGTCCCATGCCCCATTCGTCGATATAGCCATGGCCGCCAAGGACCTGTTGCGCCTCAACCGCATTGGCAAAGCCACGATCGGTGAAGTGGCCCTTCAGCACCGGCGTCAGCAGCGCCATCATGTCGTCGCCAAATTCGCGGGTCTTTTCATCGTCCGAGCGGTGGGCAAGATCGCCCATCAGCGAGGTCCAGATGAGAAGCGCACGGGCCCCTTCATTGAAGGATTTGGCATTGAGCAACATGCGCCGCACATCAGGATGGACGATGATCGGGTCGGCGGATTTGTCGGCTTCCTTCGGCCCCGTCAGCGAGCGGCCCTGCAAACGATCCCGCGCATAGGTGACGGCATTTTGATAGGCGACTTCGGACTGCGAGAGCCCCTGCAGGCCGACACCCAAACGCGACTCGTTCATCATCGTGAACATGGCGCGCATGCCCTTGTTCTCTTCGCCGACGAGCCAGCCAATGGCATCGTCATAGTTGAGAACGCAGGTGGCATTGCCGTGAATGCCCATTTTCTTTTCGAGATTGCCGCAGGAAACACCATTGCGCACCCCGAGCGATCCATCCCGCCTGACGATGTATTTCGGCACGATGAAAAGCGAAATGCCCTTGATGCCCGCGGGTGCGCCCTCGATGCGGGCAAGCACCAGATGAATGATGTTTTCGGCCAGATCATGCTCGCCCGCCGAGATGAAAATCTTCTGGCCGGTGATCTTGTATGAGCCATCACCGACCGGCACGGCCCTGGTGCGCAACAGGCCGAGATCGGTGCCGCAATGAGGTTCGGTCAGGTTCATGGTTCCCGTCCACTCGCCGGTGACGAGCCTGGGGAGATAGGTCGCCTGCTGCTCGGGCGTCCCGTGGGAGGAAAGTGCGGCATAGGCCCCATGCGAAAGACCGGGATACATGCCGAAAGCCATATTGGCGGATGAGACCATTTCGTTGAAGACAACGCCGATGGTGGCGGGCAGGCCCTGACCGCCATAGGCCGGGTCTGCGACGAGCGAGGGCCAACCGCCTTCAACAAGAAGCCTGTAAGCCTCCTTGAAGCCGGTTGGCGTTGTCACCACACCATTTTCAAGTTTGCAGCCTTCGTGGTCGCCAACAGCGTTGAGAGGGGCGAGCACTTCCTGCGCCAGTTTGGCGGCCTCTTCGAGAATGGCATCAACGAGATCAGTCGGCGCCTCGGCGAAACCCGGAAGATGCTTATATTGGGCGACGTCGAGAAGCTCGTTCAAAATGAAGCGATACTCACGGAGCGGTGCTTGATAGGACGGCATGGATCCCTCACGCCTGGATGCGATGGTGACAGGTCGGCGGCAGAATGTCCGATCAGGACATGGATTGCTTGCGTGACTTTTTCATCTGGGCGGTCGCATCAGCCTTGTCGCGGGCGATGAAGCCTTCCATGCGGGCGATACCCTCCTGGAGCGCCTTGATCTGAAGGTCGATCTCGCTCCGCTGGGCCTCAAGGCTGGCAATACGCTTGCGGAACTTGTCCGCCGCGACACGGTACTGCGTCTCGCAGCCATCTTCCATGTCATAGAGGTCAAGGATTTCGCGGATTTCCGAAAGGGCGAGGCCGACATTGCGGCCGCGGACAATGAGGATCAGGCGGGCGCGGTCGCGCGGATGATAGATGCGCGTCTGGCCCTGACGTTCGGGCGACAGGAGGCCCTTGTCTTCATAAAAACGGATGGCGCGCGTTGTCAGATCAAACTCTTCGGCGAGTTGTGTGATCGAAAACGTCGTGGTGGCCGAAGCCCGGGGTGCACGGGTGGTGGCGACAGCAGACGATGACTGAAGGTTCTGGTCCATGACGTAAAGCTCTCCCGTTCTTGCCATTTGTCACTCATGCGCCTTATTCGGCATTTAGCGTGGGGCTGATGACGGATGGCTGGTGTTTTATGGCGGTTTTCCGCCGTTTTTATTTATGGTGGCACTCTATTTAACGTTGACGTAAGCGTCAACCAGAATCCGGCGAAGAAATCCTGTGGCGGCGCTGTTTGAGCGCTGGCGGCGCTGACAGGGGATGATTAGGGTGCAGCAGGCGTAACGCAAAGGATCAGGCCCGAATGCCCATGTTAACGAGAGCAAAACTGACACGGATGCCTGTTCTGGCGCTTGGCCTGGCAAGCGCCTTGCTGCTCACAGCCTGTGCCGGTCAGAAGGCCCCCATGCAGGCGCCACCTTCACGCGTGTCGACGGGCAGCCTGCCCAAGATGGCCAGTCAGAAGGCCGATCTCAACGATCCGGCGCGCGCAGCCCTTGTCGCTGCCATAAATGATTATCGTCGCAGCAAGGGGATCGCCCCCTTGGCAGATGACAAAACGCTCGACAAAGTGGCGGCCGTGCATAGCGCTGACATGGCCTTGCGCGGCTTTTTTGGCCATTACAATCCCGACGGACAGGGCCCGCGCGAACGTGTGCTGGCGCTTGCGCCTGACTCCCAGGGCATGGTGGGCGAAAATGTGCTGACGCTTCAGGGCAAGGTCTATATGGCCATGTCACCTGACGATCTGGCCAAAGCCCTGCTCGCGCGCTGGATCGCAAGCCCGCCGCATCGCAAGAATATCGAAGATGCCGGCTATGCAAGCAGCGGTGTCGGACTGGCGCGCCAAGGCGAACAGGTCTGGGCAACGCAGGTCTTTGCCGGGCGCTAGCCCACGCCCTTTCTTAACGCCGTCTTTACAGGTTGCACCGCCAAATAGGGCGGTTGGCGGCGCCATTTTGCGTTTCGTGCCGGATCGCGTCAAAAAGCTGAAATCTGAGGCTTTTTGAACGCCATAACCCGATATTTGGTTGAAGCGGCGCTTCGTTACGCAAGATAGGGTGGCCTATACTGCTCAAAATTCAGAGCGGACATAGTGATTCGGATGAGATCAGGGATTCCCTGGAGCGTAAAAGGCATCGAGCCCGAGGCACGCGAGGCAGCCAAGCAGGCTGCGCGCCGTTCCGGACTCACGCTTGGCGCGTGGCTCAACCAGGTCATCATGGATTCAGGCACCGATGAAGTGGCTGGCGAGGAAACAACCGCCCCTGAACGCGATCTGATTTCGCTCACCTCAAATGAGGCGACCGGTTTGCGTGACCCGTTGAGCGATACGGACAGCGTGCGTCAGGTGGCGGATCGTCTGTCGCAAAGCGAGCGGCGCACCGCCGAACTCGCCAGGAAACTCGAACAATCCCTGAGCCAGATCGCGCAACGCATCGATGCCGCCACACAGCCCGTGAATGACGAGCCACATGAGGCCGATCCCGGCCTGCTGGCGCCGCTTGAGCGCAAGATCGCGCAACTGGCTGAAAGGCTTGAAGCCTCGGAACGCCAACGTATTGCCAGCCAGACTTCCCGTCGCCCCGATGACAAGGCCATCGCCACGCTGGAGCGCAGTGTCAGCGCGGTCGTCGATCATCTGGAAGCCAGCGAGAAGCGCCACGAAGAGTCGCTGGAAGATATTCGTCATGCGCTTGGTCAGTTGCAGAACCGGTTTGCCGAAGCCGAGGAAGCCTCGGCACGCGAAGAAGCCGAAGCGCGCTCACGTGAGCTTCAGTCCAATCTCAATACGCTGGCCTCGCGGCTGGAGCGCATGGAGCAGAGTTTTACCGGCATCGGATCAACGCTTGAAAAAACCCAGTCCCAAGCCGTTGACGCCGCCCTCAAGGCGATTGCCGAACGCGCCGACGCTGATGGCCAGAAAAATCTCGTCAATCAGCTACAGCAAAATCTGGGGATGCTGACCCAGCGACTGGCAAAAGCAGAAGAGCGTTCCGACGAGACGCTACGCCAGTTTGAGCGCAGCATGGAGAGCGTCGCCAAGAAACTCGACTCCATCGACAAGCCCCGCCCCGATGTGACGCCTGCCATCGTCAAGGCCGTCGAGTCGCGACTTGAACAAATGGCCGCGCGTCTCGACAAGAATGAGAAGATGACGGTTGAAGCGGCACAAGCGCTGGAAAAGGCGATTGCCGGCATTTCGCAGGGACTGCAAACCAGCGAAAGCCGCAGCAAACAGACGGTTGAGACATTGCAGCAGCTCATGCAGCGCATGGCCGACAAGATTGCGCGTGTTGAAAAACAGGCCAAGGCGACGCAGGCTTCGCCCATGCTGTCGCCGCAGATCGGCGTGGGACCGGGACATAATGGCGGCCCGGGACTGGGCTTCATGCCTGCGGGGCAAGGCTTTCCCGTTCCCAATTTTGACTCGGCACCGGTGATGGGGGGTATCGGTTTTGGCGAGCCGACGCTGCGGCAGGATTTCCGCAGTCCACGACCTGAACCCGTCGCCGCCTGGACACCACCGCCCGCAGGGATGGAACCCGCGCCACGCCGTGTCGCCCCGGTGCCGCCAATTGACGACGCGCCACCGCCGCCGCCTTTTGCCGAACCGGCAGAAGACGGTGCCGAAGATGATGTGGCCTTTGATGCCGAAGAGTCCAATGTGAGCGACGCTCAGGTGCAAGGTGCACATGATTTTCTCGCGGCGGCGCGACGGGCGGCGCAAATGGCCGCTGCCAATGGTCAGAACGGGCCCTATTTCGGTCCTGGCGCACAGTCACCCTATGTCGATGCAGCCGCGCGTCCTGGCGCCTATGGACGCGATGAGGAGGAGCGTCCAAGCAAACGCCTGATCGGCGCCGCGAGCGCCATGATAATCGCTGCGCTTGGCGTGGGCGGCTATTTCGCGCTTGCAGACAAGACCCCCGCCCCGCAGCAGACACTTGTCGCCCCGCCGGTCGAGAGCACCATGCCGACGCCCGTGCCTGAGACATCGCTGACCCCACTCGTTTCACCGGAGGCCACACCGGATGAGGCTGGCGCCACGACCGTGGCGCCAGCATTGCCCGTCACGCCAGAGGGGGACACCAAACCCGCAACACCCAAGCCCGTCGCCAAACCGGCGGCCAAGCCTGCGGCGAGCAGCAAACCCAAATCGAGCGAAGCGGGCATGGGGACGCTGACGCCGGGTCCGAAATTGACGCCTCATCCGGCCAAGCCCGTTGAGACCTCGCCCTTGCCCGGCGCCAAACCCGACCTTGCGGCTGCGGCGGCCGCGGGCAATGCGGCTGCGCAATATCAACTCGGGCTCGATCTCGCCACTGGAGACGCTGGTCCCAGCGACATGGCAAAGGCCGCAGGCTGGTATCGCAAAGCCGCCGATCAGGGCATGGCGGCGGCGCAGTATCGTCTGGCCGCCCTCTACGAAAAGGGCCGGGGTGTTGCGCAGGACAACAAGGCGGCGATGAGCTGGTATGCCAAAGCGGCTGAGGGCGGCAATGTGAAGGCCATGCACAATCTCGCCGTCATCCATGCAGAAGGGCGCGGCACCAAGCAGGACTTTGCCCTGGCTGCAAAATGGTTTGCGGCGGCCGCCGAATACGGGCTTGGCGACAGCCAGTATAATCTGGCCATTCTGAATGAGCGCGGACTCGGGACGCAGGCCAATCCGGTTGAGGCCTATAAGTGGTTTTCTGTTGCGGCCAAGGGCGGGGATAGTGGCGCAGCCAGGAAGCGTGACGAGCTTGCGGCGCATATGGAGCCTGCCGCCCTGGCTCAGGCCAAGGTGGCGGCCGAGACCTATCGCGCGCGACGGCCAGAACCCGTCGCCAATGGCGATATCAGCGGCCTGACGAACTGGAAATAAGCGGCTCATACTAGGAATCGAAGCGGGGACGTGGTACCCCAAATCAACACCGCTCATCTCCCGTCACGTGCTGACACTGACCCGCCACCGGAATGTGCCCCACCTTCGAGAGAGCAAGAACAGCTTGGCTCGTGCATGGGCCGAACAAGAGCGGTATCGGGGTCGGCCAGATGCAGATTTATCTCCCCATTGCCGAAATGCCCATCAATGTCCTGACCATCCTTGTGATGGGTCTGACAGTTGGCTTCCTGTCGGGCATGTTCGGCATCGGGGGTGGCTTCCTCATGACGCCGCTTCTCATTTTTCTCGGCATTCCGCCTGCCGTCGCCGTGGGCACCCAATCGATTCAGGTCGTGGCCTCGTCGGTTACCGGGGCGCTTGCCCATTTCAGTCGGGGCAGCATCGATTTCAAGATGGGATTTGTGCTGCTGATCGGTGGCCTGGCCGGGTCGCTGTCCGGTATCGTGATTTTCAAGGCGCTGACCAAGATCGGCCAGATCGATCTCGCCATCTCGATTATCTATGTCCTGTTTCTCAGCGTCATTGGCGGGTTGATGATGGTTGAAAGCGTGCAGGCCATTCGTGCCGCGCGCAAAGGGGGTGGCGCAACGCAGAGCCGGGCCGGACATCACAGCTGGATTCATGGTCTGCCTTTCAAGATGCGGTTTCGCCGCTCCAAGCTCTATATCAGCGTCATTCCACCGGTTCTGGTCGGGTTCTTTGTTGGCACGCTTTCGGCCATCATGGGTGTTGGCGGCGGCTTCATCATAATCCCGGCGATGATCTATCTGTTGCGTATGCCGACAAATGTCGTGATCGGGACATCTTTTTTCCAGATCGTCTTTGTCACGGCCTTAACCGGTGTCCTGCACTCGGTTGAAAATCAGGCGGTGGATGTGGTGCTGGGCATGCTGCTGGTCATAGGGGGCGTGATTGGCGCCCAATATGGCGTGCGCGCGGCCGAGCGGCTGCCCGGCGAACAATTGCGCGCCCTGCTGGCCGCCCTGCTGCTGCTCATCGGATTGCGGCTCGGCTATGATCTTTTCACGCCGCCGGTGGATGTTTTTTCCGTCTCTGATGTGTCACCTCATTCATGACATGGATCACGCGACATATCACCGGGGCGGTGGGGCTGCTGCTTTCGGGCATGGCGATGATCGGCGGCGCGGACATGGCGCGGGCCGATCAACTGGTGAGCGATCTATCCGAGCATCAGATTGCCATTCGTTCCAATTTCACCGGTACGCAGATCCTGCTCTTTGGTGCCGTCGAGGCGAATACGCCTGGCGAGCGGGCGCTTGATCGCGACATCATTGTTGTGGTGACCGGCCCAAGCCATGGCATGCGTGTACGTCGCAAGGAACCGGTTGCCGGGATCTGGGTCAATCATGACTCGGTCACCTTCCCCAATGTGCCGGGCTATTACGCCATCGCCGCCACACGGCCACTGGAAGTCACACTGACGCCCGAAGTGCTGGCCAAGCAAAAAATCGGTCTCGACAATGTCGATGTCGGTGTGCCGAGCGCGAGCTCGATGGATGGCCAGCAGAAAATCCTGACCCCCGAGGAAGAGCAGATTTTCTGGAAGGCACTGTTGCGCAACAAGGCGCGCGAAGGTCTTTATCTTAATGATCCGGGTGGGGTCACCTTTCTTGGCCAGACGCTGTTTCGCGCCACGGTGGAAATACCCGCGAATGTGCCGGTCGGTCTTTACACGGCCAAAGTCTATCTGGTGCGCGGCGGCGAAGTGATCGATACGATTTCATCGCCGCTCTATATCGACAAACGAGGGTTGGAACGGCTTTTGTACAGGCTGGCGCATACCAGTCCGCTGCTTTATGGCCTGTTTGCCGTTTTAGCCGCGGGTCTGGCCGGCTGGCTCGCGTCTGCCATCATGCGCCGATAGACCAAGCCTCACCCGAATGTGAAGCCACGCGACCAAGTGTTGCATGAGCCGCCGGTTTCGCGGCAAGGGTTCCGGGGGTAAGGTCACCGCCACTGTGACGCTGCCGCATGTCAGGTTCTATCGATGAGCGATCTCTCCATCAGTTTTGCTGCTGCCGCCACGGGGGGGCTTTTGAGCTTTCTCAGTCCCTGTGTGCTGCCGCTGGTGCCTGCCTATCTGTGCTTCATTGCCGGTACATCGCTTGATGAATTGAGGGATGGCGACGCGCTGGTGAATGACCCGACACTGACACGACGCATTGCGCTTGGTGCTGCGGGATTTGTGCTCGGTTTCACCACTGTTTTCGTCATGCTCGGCGCGACGGCTTCCGCCATCAATCCTTATATTCTTTCGCACAAGGATATTCTCGGACGTATCGCGGGCCTGATCATCATTCTTTTCGGTCTGCATTATATGGGCCTCTTCCGCATCGGCCTGCTGGATCGCGATACGCGATTTCACATTGGCGGAACGGGGCATGGCGAGCGCGCCTTGTGGTCGCAATTTGCCAGCCCCTATGTGCTGGGTCTGGCTTTCGCCTTTGGCTGGACACCCTGTATCGGGCCTATTCTCGCAACGATCCTTGCTGTTGCCGCCTCGCAGGAAAGCCTTACGGCGGGCGTCAGCCTGCTCACTGTCTATTCGCTGGGACTTGGTATTCCTTTTCTCGCGGCGGCCTTCGCGGTGGAAGGTTTTCTCTGGTTTACCGCGCGCTTCCGCCACCACATGAAAAAGGTGGAAATTGCGGCTGGCCTGCTGCTGGCCGGCACAGGCCTGCTGATGCTCACCGGCTCCTTTGAGAAGATTGCCGTCATGCTCATCAATGTCTTTCCTTCTCTGGCAAAACTTGGCTAAATCCTTGCCAAGAGAATAGGCGCCGCAAGCTCGCGCCCCCGCATCAGGTTGGAAGTGCATGAAACGCATCAGTCAAATCAAGCCCGCCGAGTTGCTGGGCTATAGTGGTCTCGTTCCGCTTTATGGCTGCTTGCTGATGCTCTATTTCACCTGGCCGGGCGAGACGGGCGACGTTGTGCTGCGCACCGAAGTGCTTTACAGCGCCATCATTCTGGCTTTTCTCGGTGGCACGCGCTGGGGCATTGCCATGATGGCGGGCCCGAATTATCAGCAGATCGGCGCCTTGATGCTGACAACTCTGCCAGCCCTTGTGGCCTGGCTTGTCCTATTCGTCGGCCCCGTGCATCAGATTCTCATCCTGATGGCAGGGTTTGGTCTGGCCTTCATTGCTGACCGTTTGATCGCCCGCAAGGGGTTCGTGCCGGACTGGTATGAACATATGCGCCTGTCCCTGACGCTGCTCTTCGAGATCGGACTTGCCGCAACACTTGTGCGCATCCTTTCGCATTAGCCCTGGTCGCCTGCCCGTCTCGTCGCCTGCCCGTCTGGTCGCCTGCCCGTCTGGCCGCGGCGACAGGCACCACGCGGTCCGCACTCATCATCCGGCAACCATAACGGGTTAACGAACGACAGGACGAGGGCCAGATGAAATCTCCCCATCCATCCCTGAAGCATATAGAGTGTGCCCCTGCCTGACCGGATTGGCGCAGGCAGCGATAAAAGCCAGAGACGCGAAAAGGAGCAGGCTATGAATCAATTTTTTGGCGGGCCGATTGTGCCCACACTGCTCAAACTCGTGATCGCTTCTGTCGCGGTCGGTGTGGTGCTGGCCGTTTTTGGCATTCAGCCCATGGATCTGTGGCGCGACTTCCTCGACACGGTGGGTCGCATCTGGCGCATGGGCTTTGACGCGATCGACTGGTCGTTCCGCTATCTCGCACTCGGCGCTGTCGTTGTCGTGCCAATCTTTATCGCGGTTCGTCTCTGGGCCGTATTGATCGAACGCAAGAAGGACTAGTACCCGTCCATCGTGACGACAACCTTGCCAATGGCTCGTCGCTCCTGCAATACGCGCATGGCGTCAACTGCCTGTGCGAGCGGAAATGTCGCGCAGACATAGGGATGAATCTTTCCTTCAGCCACCCAGGCATCAATTGTTTCCAGATTGCGGCGACCTGCCTCCGGGAACTTGCGGCCATACTCACCCGCCCGCAAGCCGAGGATGGAGTAGCCTTTGATAAGCGGCATGTTGACCGATATCGTCGGAATGCGACCGCTGGTGAATCCGACAACGAGCAGGCGACCATCAAAGGCTATGCAGCGCGCGCTTTCGTCAAATACATGGCCCCCAACGGGATCAAAGATGACATTGGCGCCTTCGCCATGGGTGAGTTCCTTCACCTTTTCGCGAAAGCCTTGATTGACATTGATGACATGGTCGGCGCCGCGCGATTTGACGATGGCGAGTTTCTCATCCGACGCCGAGGTGGCAATGACGGTGGCGCCAAGCAGTTTGCCGACATCAACAGCCGCCAGCCCGACGCCACCTGATGCGCCATGCACCAGCAGTGTTTCACCGGGTTGAAGATGGGCGCGGATGACAAGACCAACATAGGCCGTGAGATAGGCGGCGGGATAAGCGGCGGCAGTGATGAAATCGATGCCATCGGGCAAATGACGCGTCGCTGCGGCTGCGACATTGGCATATTCAGCCATGCCGCCGCAGCGCATGCCGGTGACGACTTTGTCGCCAACCGAAAATCCCTCGACGCCCGAACCGATCGCATCAATAACACCGGCCCCTTCCATGCCGGGTGAAAAAGGCAAGTCCGGCTTATACTGATACTTTCCCTGGATCATCAAGATGTCCGGGAAGTTGATGGAACAGGCCTTCATCCGCACACGCAGCTCGCCATGGGCAGGCGGCGGCAAGTCGATGTCCTCCATTCGCAGGATCGAGATGTCTTCCGATATTTCGTGAACGCGCATCGCTTTCATGCTGGTCTCCAGTTTCTGTGCGAGGAGACTAAAGCGGGCATGCTGCGAGGGCTAGATTTGTTGCAAGGCATGAAGAAGCGCCAAAGCCCCCAGTACCATGAAGACTGACGCAGCGGCGCCGCGCACGAGCTGCATGGGTATGCGATTTGCCGCCTTCTCGCCAAGAAAGACTGCCGGCACATCTGCGAGCATCATGCCTGTTGTGGTGCCTGCCGCGACCAGCCAGAGATCCTGAAACCGTGCCGCCAGCGCCGCTGTTGCCAATTGTGTCTTGTCGCCCATTTCGACAATGAAGAAAGCAAGCGCTGTTGCCAAGAAAGGCCCGAAGCGGCTTGGCTTGGGGGTTTCGTCATCCTCCATCTTGTCGGGGATGAGCATCCAGAGACCCATGGCAAAGAAGGAGGCGGCGAGCAACCAGGAGAGCATGTATTCGGTCAGCCAGGTCGCAATCAGGATACCGACCCATGCGGCCATCAGATGGTTGAGAATCGTGGCAACCAAAATGCCGCCAATGACGGCTCCGGGATTGCGGAAGCGAACGGCCAGAATGAAAGCAAGCAACTGCGTCTTGTCGCCGATTTCGGCAAAGGCAACGCCAAACATCGAGATCAGAAAGGTATCCATGGGGCATCCGGCGGGCGCGATTGAAACCAATGACTTCTCTGCGTCGGCGCCCGAAAGCCACGCATCAAAGCCAAAGGTCTCGCCAATTCGATCAGAACGCGCATGCCATGGCCGGATATCTCCCGCCAAGTCTGTTGACATGCGCCCCTCTCATGATCCTGCGGATCAAGGAAGGAGGCTACTCCCCTAAGGACGCAGCATGTCTAGCATGATGGGCTTGAATTGTGCAACCCGTTCGATTATTTGCCGCTGGCGCGCAACGCACCGGCCAGATCGAGCGCCAATTCTTCGCAGGCCTTCTGGGCCCCGGGGATGACGCCACCCATGGCCGTAAAGGCATGAACGAGCCTGTCATAGCAACGATAGACCACCGGCACACCCGCCTCTCGCAATCGCGTCGCATAGGCCGCGCCCTGATCGCGCAGCGGATCAAATCCCGCCGTGGCGATAATGGCGCGGGGCAGGCCTGTGAGATCGCTCATGCGCATGGGAGAGGCACGATGATCCCTGGCCTCATCGGGATTGTTCAGATAGTGACCCATGAACCAGTCCATGACCTCGCTTGTCAGGGGATAGACCTCTGCGCATGATTTCATGGAGCCGTCCTGGGATTCAGTATCTGTCATCGGATAGATCAGCAATTGGACGGACGGACCCTGCTCGCCGGCTGACTTCATGGTTTGTGCGACGATGGCGGAGAGATAGCCCCCGGCGCTGTCGCCGCCCACCGCGATATTGCCCGGCAAGATGCCGAGCGTGACGGCATTGGCCTTGGCCCAGCGAAAAGCGGCAATGGCGTCGTCCACGGCGGCAGGAAACTTGTGCTCAGGGGCGAGACGATAATCGACTGACAACACAACGCAGCCAGCGATTTCCGACAGCAGGGTGCAGAAGCTGTGACAGGTTTCAAGATTGCCAATGACGCAGCCACCCATGTGATAATAAACGAGGCCCGGCAGCGCCGCGCTGGCTTGTGCTGGCGCGTAACGCCTGGCATTGAGGCGACCGGCCGATGTCGGTATGGAAATATCTGTCACCAGAATGTCCGGGCGCGGCGCGGCATTCATGAGTTCAAAGCCCGTATCACTCGCCGCGCGCATTTGCGCGACCGTCATGTCCCTGATGGAGGGGCCCTTTGCGCCTTGCGCACCGAGAAACTGCGCCCGCGCGTCCATCACCCGGCCATCAATTTCAATCGGTTTGCCGCCTGCCATTTTGACGAGCCAGCTTTCGGGAAGGGAAAGGACCAAGCGCAGGATCATTTTTTGCAGAGACATTGTTGTCCTCTTGTTTTCATGGGATCGCTGCGAACAGCTATTTCGGCGGCAATGACTTGTAGCCTTGCAAAACCAGCGTGGTGGCAAATGTCGCCGCGATTTGCGGATCGGGATTGGGTCGCGCCAGCATCCGGTCGCCGATTTCCATGGCGATGCCGACGACTGCGACCATCAGATACTCACTATCGACGGCGGCGAGAACGCCATTGCGAATATCCTCGTCGATATATTCGCGGATTTCTTCAAAGCCGGCGACGATTTCCGGCGTATCCATGCGCACACGGAGCGCGTCCGGATTGCGACGCATGATCTGAAAGGTATTCGTGTCGGTGGCGAGATACTCGAAATAGGCGCGATAGGCGTTGCGCACAAATTCCTCAAAGGTACGCGACCGGACGCGCTCGGCACGGATGCGTGGACGGATCCGCATCATGCCCTCATCCATCAAGGCTTCGAAAACCTCTTCCTTCGACTTGTAATAATTGTAGAAGGTGCCTGAGGCGAGACCCGTCTTGCGGATAATGTCGCGGACCGTGGTTTCGCCATAGCCCAGCTCGGCAAAAACCTCGCGCGCGGCGTTCAGGATAGACTCCCGGTTGACGAGCTTGGTCTGTTCACGCTTGCCAAGTTTGGTCGCCGATTGTTCATGGCCCGACAATTCGGCAAAATCCCCCTCACTCATTCAAATACTCCCGCCGCACTCTCGATCCTCGAGGATGTCCCCGTCAATGGCACCACCTTGAATGGGCATCGCCTTGAATGGGCATCGCCTTGAATGCGCCCATGTCCCAGGGCGCCTCACCCGCAGATTCGGCCCTTTGGGGCCGCTACCGCGTTGCCAGCTTAGTCCATCGCCTGCTCCGGTCAAACAGGCTGGGGGCCGGCTGACAAGATTATAGGTTTGCAATCAAGTGATTGGGGCGGAGAATGGCATCGGTTGACATTGACTTGACGAGCCGACTATCAAACCTGACCGACTGACAAGATTTGAGAATGGAGCCTGCGGGCATGAGTAAATGTGATTTGGTACCTGGCGTGATTGATACAATGCGTGTCGCCCTGTTGGAATATGTCCCGCAGGCGCGCGAACTGGGCATGGAGATCATTGAGGCCAAAGTGTCTGAATGCTGGATGCGTGTGCCCTATTCGGAAAGGCTGATCGGCGACCCGCGCACGGGCGTCATCCATGGCGGCGTCATCACGACCCTGCTCGACAATGGGTGCGGTGCGGCGGTGCAGCTGTCCTTTCCCGAGCGGCAATCCATTGCGACGCTCGATTTACGTATCGACTATATGAAGGCCGCAACGCCCGGTCTGGCGCTCATTGCCTATACGCATTGCTACAAGGTGGCGCGGAGTGTCGCCTTTGTGCGCGGCACGGCCTATCACGACGATATTGCCGATCCGATTGCGACATGTGTCGGCACTTTCATGCTGGGCGCCAACCGGGCAGCACCCGTGGCGGTTGCCCTTGCTGCGCAACATGACCAGAAGGGAGCTTGAGCCATGCGTGAAGCCAAGCCTGCGCCCGATCTCAAAGAACTCATCCAGAGTATTCCCTATGCGCGATTTCTGGGCATTTCCGTCGATCAGCGTGGTAATGAAATTACTGCCTTGATGCATTTCAGCGAGAGCCTGATCGGTAATCCTGTTTTGCCTGCCCTGCATGGCGGCGTGATCGGCGCTTTTCTGGAGCTGACCTCCGTTGCCCAGCTTGCTTTCGAGACGGACGCCGAGAGCTTGCCCAAGCCGATTGGCCTGACATTTGACTATCTGCGCTCCGGGCGGCCCGTCGATACTTATGCTCGCGCACGCATTACCAAACAGGGTCGACGTGTCGCCACTGTTTATGCGGAGGCCTGGCAGGAAGACCGCTGGAAACCCATCGCAACAGCGGTCGGTCACTTCCTGCTGCGACAGGCAGATGTGGAAGCCGATACACTGACGATGCCGTCACAGACCTGAGTCAACGCCGACCGCCTGCGCGATATTGCTGTAGCCATCTGCCGCCAGAAGTTCGGCAAGATCGCGCTTGATTTCGCAGACCAGCGCGGGCCCCTCATAGGTGAGGGCTGAATAGAGCTGTACCAGCGAGGCCCCGGCGCGAATCTTGGCATAGGCATCGGTGCCGCTTGCGATGCCGCCCACGCCAATGAGCGGCAACGAGCCCTTGGTCAACCGATACATGTCGCGCAACACCGCGGTTGACAGCCCGAAGAGCGGTCGTCCCGACAGACCGCCCGTTTCGCTGGCGCGCGGCCCCGTGACCAGACCTTGCCGCATGATGGTGGTATTGGAAATGATGAGACCATCAAGTCTGAGTTCCAGCGCCACAGCGGCGATGTCGGCCAATTCAGCCGGAGTCAGATCCGGCGCAATCTTCAGCAATATCGGCGTTGCCCCCTGACGCGCGGCCATCACGCGGGTCACCAGTTGGTGCAGTTCCTCCATATTTTGCAGGGCGCGCAGGCCGGGCGTGTTGGGCGACGAGATGTTGACGGTGAAATAACTTGCCAGACCCTCAAAACAGCGGATGCCGGATTCATAGTCAGCGATACGATCCGCACTGTCCTTGTTGGCGCCAATATTGACGCCAACAATGCCGCCGCGCGCGCGGCGCGCCTCCAGACGCTGCCGGAGCGCGGCATGTCCCTGATTATTGAAACCCAGGCGATTGATGACGGCCCCTTGACCGGCAAGGCGGAAGAGGCGCGGCTTCGGGTTTCCAGGCTGCGGGCGTGGTGTGACCGTGCCTGCTTCGGCAAATCCGAAACCCATGGCGAGCATGGCGTCTGGCACTTCGCCGTTCTTGTCAAAGCCCGCGGCTATGCCGACCGGGTTCCTGAATGTCAGCCCCCAGAGTTTTTGTGACAGGCTTGATGCGTCATAGGCGCGCTGCCGGGGGCCCAGTCCGCAGCGCAAACCGATGAGCGTCAAGCGATGCGCCAATTCGGGATCCATGAGGCTCAGAATGCTTCGGGCATAAGGAAAGAGATCAAAACGGTTCATGAAATATTGTCCGGAAAAATGTGCTGTCCGTCATCATCCAGCGGCAAGGGCCAAATCCGGCTGACCAAGGCCAGATCCAGCGTGTCATACAAATGGGGGAAGAGATCGCCGCCGCGTGATGGTTCCCACTTCAGCGCCATGCCGAGTGCCTGCGCCTCAACGGCGACGAGGAGCAGGTTCCTGCGACCGGCAAAATGACGCCTGGCCGTTTCGGCCGCCTGCACGGCTGTCGAAAAATGAATATAGCCATCATCAATATCAACCGGCGAGCCAATGAACCGGCCCTCGGCCTCCGCCAAGGCCCATTCATGCATGCTGACGATTTTGAAGATTGTTGAATCAGTCAATATGTCACCCTGCCCTTGCGCCGGACTTTATCGACGTGGGGGGGTGACGACAAGGCAGGCCTTGGGCGCTGGTCTTTCTGGTCGGACTTGTCGGCTGAGGTGAGCGGCTCATTCTTCAAATCGGGCTGGTCATCGAGATGGATGGCGAGTGTTGTCCTGTCGTTATCGGCGAGCCATGAAACCCATTTCCGGGCAAAGGCAAGATCATGCGGTGGTCAGGCTTTTGTGAGGTCTTCACCTGCCAAGGCACGGCGAATGAGCTTTTCCGTCTGACGCACCCCGTAAAGCGCGGTGAAGGACCCGAAGCGTGGCCCCTGTTCCTCACCCAGCAACACCTCATATAGCGCCTTGAACCAGTCGCGCAGCGGCTCGAAGCCATGCGCCTTGCCGATCTCATAAACGATGTTCTGGAGATCTTCGGGTGTGGCATGTTCGGGGGCGGCTGCCAGGCGATCCGCCAATTCGCCCAGAGCGGCCCGCTCCTTGTCGCTTGGCGCCCGATAGGTTTTGCCAGGCTTTACGAAATCATGGAAATAGTTGATCGCGTAGCCGACCATCTTGTCGAGGCGCGGAAAACGCTCCGGCGTCGCATCGGGCGCATAGCTGCGGATGAACCCCCACAAGACGGATTTGTCTTCCGAGTGGCTGGCGCTGGCAAGGTTGAGGAGCAGCGAGAAGCTGATGGGCAATTCTTCCGCAGGCGGATGACCGGCATGTATGTGCCAGACAGGGTTACCGAGGCGCTCCTTGGCATTCTGGCGCGGATAGGCGGAGAGGAAGTTCAGATATTCATCCACGTTCTTGGGGATGACATCGAAATAGAGCCGCTTGCCGGTGCGCGGCGACTGGAACATGAAAAGCTGAAGGCTTTCGGGGCTTGCGTAACGCAGCCAGTCGTCAATCGTCAGGCCATTGCCCTTGGACTTCGAAATCTTCTTGCCTTCCTCATCAAGGAAAAGCTCATAGTTGAAGCCCTCCGGTGGCTTGCCGCCGAGGGCGCGGCAGATGCGGCCAGAGAGCTTCATGCCGTCAATATGATCCTTGCCGGCCATTTCATAATCAATGCCGAGTGCTGCCCAGCGCATGCCCCAATCCGCCTTCCATTGAAGCTTGGAATGGCCACCGAGGATATTCTGTTCAACCAATTCATGCGTCTCGGGATCCTCATAGGTGACCGTGCCCTTTTCCGGATCACGATCAAGGATGGGGACAAGCAGGACCTGGCCCGTGCGCGGACTGATCGGCAGCACCGGGCTATAGGTTTGCGCCCGCTCCTCACGCAGCGACGGCAGCATGATTTCCATGATCTCTTCGAAATGGCGCAAGACGCCACGCAGCGCATCGTCAAACCGGCCGGAGCGGTAATAGTCCGTGGCGCTCACAAACTCATAGTCGAAGCCGTAATGGTCGAGGAAGGAGCGCAGCATGGCGTTGTTGTGATGACCAAAACTTTCGAACTTGCCGAAAGGATCGGGCACGACGGTCAGTGGCTTGTGCATGTGCCTGGCGAGCATGTCGCGATTGGGCACGTTGTCGGGCACCTTGCGCATGCCGTCCATATCATCGGAGAAGCAGATCAGCCGGGTCGGAACGCCGGGCATGAGCAGTTCAAAGGCGCGGCGCACCATACTGGTGCGCGCCACTTCGCCAAAAGTGCCGATATGGGGCAGGCCGCTCGGGCCATAACCGGTTTCAAACAGCACAGGCCGGGTGAGGTTGCCCTCTTTCTCCAGCCGCTCCACAAGTTTTCGCGCTTCTTCGAACGGCCAGGCCTTGCTGACCCTGGCGGCCTCAAAAAGCTCTGCTTCAGAAACGGTTATGGGGGATTGAGCGGAATCGGAGGGCATTTCATGACCTGTTTGAAGGGCTTAAGGCTTTATCAAGCGCCGGACCCTAAGCTCGCGGCCTTGTGCAGTCAACGCGGCATTCTCTCACTTTTATGGCGCTTTGACACAGGCCGGGGGCATGGTGGCGTGAGTAATTCGGTCAATCTTGGCGATGACAACGAGGTCAATCCGACCCAGTCGATGCGGCTTCAGCGTCGTCCCGACCTTGAAACGCGCATTCATGGCGAACAGGTGCGCCTGCTTTACGATCTGGGCGCCACCAGCCGCCTGACCATGTTTGTCGCCATTATTGTTGTCGGGCTGACCTATCTGCCCTTTGCCCCGCTTTGGACGCTCCTGCCTGTGCTGGCCGTGCAAGGCGTGGCGCAACTGATGTTCGATCACCTGCGGCGCTTGTCGACGGCCGATGAACGCTTTGCTGAACGCGCCGATTTGTGGGGCCGACGCTATGCGGCGGTGACGCTGATCAGCGGCACAACCTGGAGCCTCGGCGCCTATTACTGGCTGCCACAGGCCAGTTTCGATTATCAGATCTTCTATGTGCTGGTGCTCGCCTGCCTTTCCATTGCCACGGCCGTGACCCGCGCCACCTATCCGCTGGCTGTGGTGGCATATGTGACGGCCTGTTGCGGCCCGACCATGCTCTGGATGATTTTCGGTTCGCAAATCCTGGGTCTGCCCATCGCCGTGATGGGCGCCATTTTCATCTTCTCCGCCTATGGCTTGACGCGACAAATCAATCGATCCTACCGCGAAGCCATGCGGCTGCGTTTCCAGAATGCGGATATGGCCGAGGGCATGATGCGCGCGCAGAGTGCGAATGCCCAAAAGCGCCATGATGCTGAAATCGCCGAGCAGCGCGCCAGGAGCGCGGCACGGGCGAAGGATGAGTTCCTGACCCTGATGTCGTTCGAAATCGGCACACCGCTTGAGGCGCTGGATGGACAAATCTCGCGTCTGGTCAATGAGGGCGGCGACCATCAGGCGGAAATTGTTCGCGACATGCGCGAGACACTGGAATATATGCGCCGGCTGATCGGCGATGTGGTTGACTTCACGCAACTTGAAGCCCATGCCCTGGACCTGAAACTTGCCCCATTTGATCCAGCCTCGCTTGTGCGCGGCATTGTGCGCATGATGCGGCACAAGGCCGAAGCCAAGAATCTGTCGCTGGAGCTCGATCTCTCGGCCGACACACCCGCCCTCATGGTGGGCGATGCGGATCGTGTTCGCCAATTGCTCGTCAATCTGGTTTCAAATTCCATCGCCATGACGCCCAGGGGCGGCATCATCCTGCGGCTCGCGCCGGCAACAGGTCAAAAAAATGCCGGTATGATGCGTTTTTCCGTCAGCGATACCGGCAAGGGATTGAGCAATGATGACCTTGTTCGCACCTTCTCTTCCAATCAGGTGGGCGAGAGAAAGCTCAGCCTGACCATCTGCGACATGCTGGTGCGGCGCATGGGCGGTCATATTGGTGTCGATTCCAGTATCGGACTTGGCAGCCGTTTCTGGTTCCTGTTGCCCATCCTGCCAGAGCGCCAGGCCTATTCAGACGAGCGGGAGCCGCTGATCGATCATGCCCATCTTTTCGAACTGGAGCGCGAGGTCGGTTCGGACCGCATCACCAACAGGCTCGTTGGCGGACTTGAAAAGGTGCTCGAATTGCACCGCAAAGTGGAGAAGGCGCGTGTGCAGCGGAATGGCGAGATGCTGGCCGAGCATATTGGCGCGCTTCAAAAGGCGGCGACAGACATCGGCTTATGCGCCATTGCCCGCGTGGCAGCCGAAATTGACCAGGCGATTTTGCAAGGGGATAGCGAAATAGCCCTGAAGGACGTGCCCCGCATCCAGCAGAAAATCACGGCCAGTTGGCGCGAACTCGCCAAAGCCTATCCGGGTCTGGGCGCCTAAGTCTCCCGGCAAAGGCCGTGCCGATGGGCGCAAAGCTGCCTATACTCGCGCGCCATGCCAGATCCCTTTGCCACCGATTCGGTCGAAACGCAGGCGCCAGGCCTTGTGCTGCCTGACGCCCCTGCCCTGCTCGCCTTGCGTGGCCGCCCGAGAGGGCATGTGGCGGCGCTTGCGGTGAGCGCCGATGGCGAGATCGAGGAACTTGGCGTCGAGGCGGCGCTTGGGCTACTCGAGCATGAAGCGGTGATCGTTGTGCATGGCGGCTTCACGGCGCGCCGGATTGCCGGATCGCAACATGACCGGCGCGTCTTTCGTGAACCGGGACCGCGCCTCTTCGATCTGATGGAGCTTTTTGCCTTTGTCTATCCGGCGCGCGCCTGCCTGCCAACGCCTGCCGGTCTCATGCAGACGCTCGGCCTGTCGCCTGCTGCAACGCCTGAAGATCTTGCCCTGCAGTTTCACGACGCGGCACGACGGTTGCTGCAACGATTACGCGAGGCGGATTTTCCCCAACGCCTTCTTGCCGCGCGCACGGCCTGGCGCATGGCGGAGGGTGGCTGGTCATGGGGGCCGGGTGTCTGCGCGGCGCTTGAAGATGTTTATCGTCTTGAAGGAAAACCTGCCAAGGGAAGCGGCTGGGACATATGGAACAGTCTGCCCGATTGGGAAGAAATGGCGCCGAGGGCACCGGCGTCATCCTTCGCGGTAAGTGGCGATGAGGCGGTTGAACGGCTCGGCGAACTGACAGGGCCAGATGCTGAAGCGAGACCTGGACAACAGGTTTTTGCACGCGTGGCGAGCGAAGCCTTTGCTCCGCGTGAGAGGGCGGGCACGCCCCATATCGTTCTGGCTGAGGCAGGCACCGGCATTGGCAAGACACTTGGCTATATTGCGCCAGCCAGCCTATGGGCTGAACGCAACAAGGGGACTGTCTGGCTATCGACTTACACAAAAAACCTGCAACGCCAACTCGACCAGGAACTGACGCGGCTCTATCCCGACCCCATCGAGAAGGCCGAAAAGGCGGTCATTCGCAAGGGCCGCGAAAATTATCTCTGCCTGCTGAACTTTGCCGAAAGCGCTGACCGCGCGGCCTTGAGCGGCGGCGCGGCAACCACGGGACTCGTCGCACGCTGGGCCCTGGCCAGCCGCGATGGCGATATGGTGGGCGGCGATTTCCCGGCTTGGCTTGCCGCGCGCCCCGCGGCGCAAAGCCTGACCGACCGGCGCGGTGAATGTGTTTACGCCGCCTGTCCGCATTATAAAAAATGCTTTATCGAAAAGGCCATTCGCAAGGCGCATCGCGCCGATATTGTCGTTGCCAATCACGCGCTCGTCATGCGACAGGCGGCCGTTGATCTGGCCGTGCTCGCGCTCAATCCGGCAGCCCTCAGAGCACCTGCCGCCGATATTGCGGCGGGTGCGGAGGACGAAGAACCCAGTGGCCGCGAGGCCCGCATGCGGTTTGTCTTTGACGAGGGCCATCACATTTTCGATGCTGCCGACAGCGCCTTTTCCGCACATCTCTCCATTCTCGAAACGGCGGAATTGCGGCGCTGGATCCGTGGCGCGGAGGGCCAGAGAGGGCGACGCGGGCGCGGTCTTGATGATCGCATTGGCGATCTCATCGCCAGTGACAATATTGCCGAGGAAGCGCTTGATGCCGCGATGAGCGCGGCCGCACAACTGCCCGGCGCGGGCTGGCAGGCACGGCTGAATGAGGGGCAGCCACATGGCGCGGCGGAATTATTTCTTGCCTTGCTGCGCCAGCAGGTGCACGCGCGTGCCGAGGATGAGGATGCCAATTATTCCCTCGAAACCGATATCCTGCCGACCATTGATGGCCTGAGCGAGGCAGCGAAAGCACTCGAGGCGGTTCTCGCCCGCCTGGCGGCGCCGATGAAGCTGATGGCGGAGCGCATGCGCGTGCGGCTCGACGAAGGCGCTGAAGAGCTCGACACCGCCATGCGCATCAGACTTGATGCCGCTGCTCGCGGACTGGATCGACGCGCCATGATCCTGCTGCCCTCCTGGCGCGCGATGCTGGCCGGGATTGGCCGTCCGGGCAATCCGGATTTTGTGGAATGGTTTTCCGTCGAACGTATAGCCGGACGCGAAATTGATGCGGGCATGCATCGCCATTGGTGCGACCCGACGATTCCCTTTGCCTCTTCGGTGCTCGAAGCAGCGCATGGTGTCCTGATTGCGTCGGCCACCTTGCGTGATGGCCTGCCCGATACAGACGACAGCCAGGAGGGCTGGCAAAGCGCCGAAATCCGAACGGGCGCGTCGCATCTGGCCTTGCCCGCCAGACGCGCTTTCATGGCCTCGCCCTTCGACTATCAACGGCAGGCGCGAATCTTTGTCGTGCGTGATGTCAGCCGCAGCGACATGGACGCGGTGGCGGCTGCTTATCGTGCATTGTTCATGGCAGCTGGTGGCGGCGCGCTTGGCCTCTTCACGGCCATTCGTCGCCTGCGCGGCGTCCATGAGCGCATCAGCGGCGCACTGGAAGCTGAAGGCTTGCCGCTTTACGCGCAGCATATTGACGGACTGGATACGGGTACGCTGGTCGACATATTCCGCGCGGACCGCCATGCCTGCCTGCTCGGGACAGATGCCGTGCGCGACGGTGTTGATGTGCCGGGTGATTCATTGCGCATGATCGTTTTTGATCGAACGCCCTGGCCCCGGCCCGACCTTCTGCACAGGGCACGACGCGATATATTTGGCGGCGCCCGCTATGACGACATGCTGACAAGGCTCAGGCTCAAACAGGCCTTTGGCCGACTGATCCGCACGGAAACCGACCGTGGTGTCTTCGTGGCGCTGGATTCACGCCTGCCGACCCGCCTGACTTCCGCCTTTCCGCCCGGTGTGCCTGTGGAGCGCGTCGGCCTGGCCGAAGCTGTGGCCGCGGCGCGCGCGTTTCTGGCGGGTTGAGGCGATCGGGAAGCCTTGCCGAGACTCGTGTCAGTGCCTAAGCTCCGCCCGCTCCTTTCGTCAGCCTCTCAGGACACATCATGTCAACGATCTCGCCGGAAAATGCCCTTATCTATGTCATGGTCACGATGAGCGCTGTCGACAGCGCCATGAGCGACAATGAGTTGCGCGATATCGGCGTGATCGTCAAGATTTTGCCGGTGTTTTCGAACTTCAATCCGGAGCGCCTCATTCCCATTGCCAAGGAATGCGCGGCCATTCTGCATGAGGATGGCGGGCTTGATGCGGTGCTGGGTTTGGTGAAGGACGCGCTGCCCTTTCACCTGCGTGAGACGGCCTATGCGCTGGCGGTCGAAATTGCCGCCGCCGATCTCGACATTACGCAGGAAGAATTGCGCCTGTTGCAGCTTCTGCGCGATACGCTTGAAATCGAGAAACTGACAGCCGCCGCGCTGGAGCGCGGTGCGCGCGCCCGCCACATGGCGATCTGATCTGCCTCAGTCCTTGCAAGGACCCGTGCCAGTCTCTTTCCAATCATCGCCAATGCGGTCGAAATAGGTGCGCTGACACTGGGTCCCGGAGAAATAGTGATCGCTTTCGCGATGCGTCAGCACCAGTTCGGGCCCGTCATAGGCATAAAAATCAGTCTGGTAATCGGCAGCACTGCTTCGATTGCGCGCACTGACTTCCTGCATTTCGGCATCAAAGCTCGGTGAGCTCAGGGCATCGAGCGCGTCATCCTTGACAAAGATTTCCTGTTCGGGCGACCAGAGCCAATTGCTGTAATAAACATTGGAACCCGCCGTTGTTGTCTTCACGAGACGAAGATCGGCATAGCCATCGAAGTTCATATCAATGAATTCAAAGCCATTGGCGACAAGGCTCATGGGGGCGCGCGATGCCACGGGCTTGATGATCTGGATGGGACGTGCCGTCAGACGGTCGGTGATGGTGATTGCATCAATCACGCGTTCGTCGGGGCCGGCCTCATGATGCCAGTCGAGACTGAACTGCATGAGGGACGAAGCGGGATCAATGGCCCCTGTGCAAATGATCGGCGCCATCCCGCCGCCCGGATCGGGATCGCAGGAATAACCAACCGGGCTTTCATCTTCGCCGCTGTCATTGCCAATAGCTGATGATTCCGAGGCGGCAGTGTCGAGTGGCCGGGCTGAACCGGTCGCAGCGCCCAAGACGAAGATCGTCAGCAATGCAGCCCCAAACAGGCCCGCTGCCGCAGGGGAAAGGGCAAAGCTTGGGGCGGTTATGAAGGTCTTGTACATGACGAACCTCCAGTTAAGCGGAACGTTCACTTCCCGTTTTCGCAACGCCGCTGATATTTCTCATACTAGGATTTTAAATCGCTGCCACCGTCCCCTATAGTCTTGCACAGGTTCGGCGGGCGAAGAACCAGAGGCAGCGTTACCCAATGGACACATTTTTGATCGCGCATGCCTCCCTTCTGCGACTCGCAGCCTTTGTTGGCGTCCTTGGCCTGATGATGTGCTGGGAGCTTCTGTCGCCCCGTCGGGCGCTTGGCAGCGCGCGGCTGAAACGCTGGTCCACAAATCTCGGCTTGAGCCTGCTCAATACTGTTGCGGCCCGCTTGCTCATTCCGCTGGCTGTGACCGGAGCTGCGCTCTGGGCCCAAGACAAGGGCTATGGACTGTTCAACAATGTGCCCCTGTCACAGTTCATTTCTTATCCTCTCAGTTTGCTGGTGCTCGACCTGCTCGTTTACGGGCAGCATGTCGCCTTTCACCGCATCGCGATCTTGTGGCGTGTCCACCGCATGCATCATGCAGATACCGATCTTGACGCGACGAGCGGCATCCGTTTTCACCCCATTGAGATTCTGCTCAGCACCCTGATCAAGATGGCCGCCGTTGTGGCGCTTGGGGCACCTGTGGGCGCTGTTATCCTGTTTGAAATCCTTCTCAATGCGACAGCCATGTTCAATCACTCAAATGTCAGGATCGGCTCCCGTACCGACGCGTTGTTGCGCCAATTTGTGGTGACACCCGACATGCATCGCGTCCATCACTCGGTTCTGCCTGCCGAGCACCATCGCAATTTTGGCTTCAATCTGTCGCTATGGGACAGGCTCCTTGGTACATATCGCGCCCAACCCCGCGATGGCCATGAAGGCATGACAATCGGGTTGAAGGCCTTTCCCGCGCCCGCGCCTTCCAGTCTGCTCTGGAACCTCGCGGTGCCTTTTCTCACTGTTCCATCGCAAACGGAGCGCATATGAAACGGCTCTGTTTGTTACGGCATGCCAAGTCCGACTGGAGCAATCCCGGGCTTGATGATTTTGACCGGCCGCTCAATGAACGCGGACTGAAAACGGCGGACTTCATGGCCCGTTTCATCGCCTCATCGCCCTGGCGACCTGATGGCGTGCTTTGTTCCACGGCCTGCCGGGCAAGGGAAACCTTTGCCCCATTGCAGCGGCTTCTGGGCCATAAGGTGTCAGCACAGTTTTCCGACAAGCTTTATCACGCCCTGCCGGACGAGCTGCTCGAACAGGCGCGCGAACTTGCGCCTGATCATGTTCAGACATTGCTCATTGTGGCGCATAATCCGGGCTTGTCGCTGCTCGCGGCCGATCTCATGCCAACGCAAGACGATGAGTCCCTGGCGCAAGGCGATGGCGTGCCGACGGCCGGGTTTCTGGTTTTTGAACTTGATATTCAATCGTGGCGCGACATTGAGCTGAAACCCGCGCGGCTCCTGTTTTTCGGCAGGCCGAAACTTCTCATGAAGGCGGCTGGGCTGCCGACATAAGATCAATATATGCTTTGATTGAAGTAATGGCTGCTGATCGCAGCATAGGTCCCGTCTGCGATGATGGCGGCCAGCGCCTTGTTCAGCTCATCGCGCAAAGACACATCACCAGCACGCAAGACTATGCCCGCGCCCTCGCCAAAAAATGCGGCGTCTGAATAATCCGACCCCACCAAGCGGCAACAAGTCGTAGCCTTGCGCGAGGCCGTCCATTGCAGCAAGGCATTGCGATCTGCAAAGAGCAGATCGGCCTTGCCGCTGGCAAGCGCGACTTTGCCCGCTTCCAGATTGCTGACTTCCAGGACATTGAAACCGGCAAAGCGCCGGGCCAGAAAAGCACGATGCACCGAGCCTGCCTGAACGGCAATTTTCTTGTCTGACAGCGCTTCTTTGGTCAGGGCTGTGGGCACATCATCACGGCGCGCCGCGAAATGGCCAGGTGTCGCATAATAGCTCGATGTGAAGATCACGCCCTTGGCGGCAGAGGCGGCGCGGCCAGGCAGAGGCTTCATGACCGATGCGACAATGGCGTCTGCCTTGCCCGCCAACAGGCTCGGCATGAGCGCCGACCAGTTCATGACCTGGAAGGTACAATCGGCTGACAGGCGCTTGCAGAGCGCGCGCGCAATATCGATGTCGAAACCCGTCAGGTCGCCCTTGTCATCGCGATAATTGAAAGGGGGATAGGCGCCCTCTGTGAGCAAGGTGAGCTGACGCGGTTCGGGCAACGCAGCGGCAACCTCCCGCTGCGGATTGGGAACGGGCAGATGCAGACGGGAAAGCGCCGCCGCGTCTGGCGTCTGAACCACTCGCCCGTCGCCTGCATCAAGTGGCGCTTCGTCCTGCAACCGGTCTTCCGGACCGACTTCCGGTTCTATCCAGCTGTCATTCGCGGCGACAGGTCCAAGGGCATGAGATGCCGGACCTTCGAGCCAGGCCAGCGGCTTGCCGTCATAAATCTGAGCCAGCGCTCCCGCCAGGAGCACAATGGCGATCAAATTGAAATAGAACAAAAAACGCATCGCGCCCCGGCATTGTCAGGTTAGGTCAGTTGCACTCCATAGCAGAGCCATACTGTGCCTTTATGAAACGTCCATGAGAGCGAACGGCGCAATGGGCAAGATCAGCCTCTGTTTGAAGAGAACCTCGCAAAGCTCATGCCGACGAAATCAGTCCTTTCGGTCTATTAAGGTTAAGAGCCAATTTTGCCATAATCAGCCTTTCACCATGGGTCATGGGCGCTGGTTCGCCTGATGGTGGCGCGAATGGATTTTGAGAGGGAAGGCCTGACACCTCCCAGACCCCTTGTCCGTCGCGGGACAAAGGCAACCCCGGTCCATGCCAGGCGTGCCGCCCGCAAACACCCGCTGCTCGGCGAACTTGCCTTGCGCCATGGGCTGGTATCGCCACCCGAGCTACAAAAGCTGCTCACCCTCAACCGGCTATGGGGCACGCGTTTTGGCTCTGTGCTGCTCAGTGCCGGGCAGGCGACGCCGCTGGAACTTGCCCGGCTGGTCGCCTCCCAGCGCGGGCTGCCGCTGGTCAATCTCACTTCCGAAGCATTTGATCCCGATCTGCTCAACAAAGCCGATATTTCCTTTTATCTGAGCGAATTGCTGCTGCCTTGGCGACGCGCAGACGGTGAAGTCATCTATGTCGCGACGGATCCTGTGCGGGCGCAAGAGGCCATCGCGCGGCGTAACGGGCGGCTCCCGAAAGTCTATGTGACCTCGTCGCGCGACATACAGCAGGCCATTGCCACCCACTTTTCCGACCATCTGACAGCGCGTGCTTGCTTTGGCCTGATGCGCGACATGCCGCGCTACTCGGCTGCACGCCGCACAACGGGGGCCCAGCGCAGGGCGCTTGCGCTGCTCCTCGTTCTTTTTGGTCTTGCACTCAGCTTCTCCATCGACAAAACGCTGATGGCGCTCAACGTGATGCTGGGCGTCTGCTTTCTATGCATTGCCGCCTTGCGATGCGCGTCCATTATCATCGGACAAAGCGGTGCGCCCAGTCGCGAAGAACTCGCCTATGCCCAGTCCAAACCGATCACTGACAAAGAACTGCCTGTTTACACCATCATCGTGCCGCTGTTTCGCGAGGCAGCCGTTTTGCCGCTCATTGCTGGCGCGCTTCGAGATCTGAATTATCCGGCGGCCAAGCTCGACATCAAACTTGTCTTTGAGGCCAGTGACCCCGAGACTTTGCGGGTGGCAAAGTTGCTGAACCTGCCGGGGCATTTTGAATTCATCACGGTCCCTGACAGCCAGCCGCGAACAAAACCGAAAGCCTGCAATTACGCCCTTCCCTTTGCGCGCGGCACCTATGTCGTCATTTTTGACGCCGAAGATCTGCCTGAGCCCGATCAACTGCGCAAAGCAGCTTCTGCCTTCGCCCTGGGCGACCCCAGGCTCGCCTGTGTGCAGGCTCAACTCAATTTCTATAACTGGAATGAAAACTGGCTGACACGACAATTCGCGCTGGAATATGGCGCCTTCTTCGATCTCCTGCTGCCAACGCTTGATCATCTGCGTCTCCCCATTCCACTGGGGGGTACTTCGACCCATTTCAGGTTGTCGGCCCTGCGCGAGTCCGGGGGGTGGGACGCGCATAATGTGACGGAAGATGCCGATCTCGGCATGCGGCTTGCCGCGCTTGGCTATCGTTGCGGCATCATCCGCTCGACGACCGAGGAAGAAGCCAATTGTCAGCTTCACAACTGGATCCGTCAAAGATCGCGCTGGATCAAGGGATGGGTGCAAACCTATTTCGTTCACATGCGCGATCCGCTGCGCCTATGGCGCGCCCTGGGATGGCGGGGCTTTCTCGGCTTTCAAATCGTGATTGGCGGCTTCAGTCTTTCCAATCTGGTGCATCCCTTTTTCTATGTCGGCGCGATCTATCACGCCTGGCTCTCGAATGGGGGTATCCCCTTCGGCAGTGACCCTGCTCTCGTCTTGTTCAATCTGTCCGTCCTCACCACGGGCTATGTGCTGGCAATCATCGCCGCCATGGTGGCCGTTGCCCGGCGTGGGCTCGCAGGCCTCATACCCGTGGCGCTCACCATGCCGGCTTACTGGCTGCTGATCTCGCTCGCCTCCTACAAAGCCATGTTCCAATTTCTGACGCGACCCTTTCACTGGGAGAAAACTCATCATGGTTTGAGCCGAATGGCGCAAAAGCGTCCCTTTTCCCCCGATATTATCAGCCTTACACCGCGCAACCGGGGCAGATGATAACCAATCCCTAAAGAAGTTCTGCGACCCTGACCCCCATTCCCGTCGTGAGGGAATCTGACTGCCAAGGAAGACCGAATTGACGCATTTTGACTTCACCCCCACTCTCCCGCTTGAGGCCTATCGGCAACTGGCTGTGCTGGTGATCGAAGATTCGCCGCATATGGCGTCGATGCTCCGGATCATCTTGAACGACCTGGGGGTCACCAAAATCTGGAGTGCTCGAGACGGCGAGGATGCGCTGCGGATTTTTTCACGTCAGAAGATCGACATTGCAATCATTGACGAGCTGGAAGCACCGCTGGATGGCCTGTCAATCGTTCGGGTGCTACGGACGGCAGAAACAGACGAGCTGCAACGCATACCCGTGATCTATATGACCACAAGGCGTTCCAGGCAGGAAATCATCACGGCACGTGATGCAGGCGTGACTGAAATTCTCTCCAAGCCGTTCTCGGCTGCCCAGTTCATGGCGCGGTTTGAAACGATCGTGAAAAAGCCCCGCCAGATGGTGCGCAGCGATAATTTCATTGGACCGGATCGGCGTCGGCGTGATGCGACGACGCAATCTGATCGCCGAAAACCTGGCCAATAGCTGCTATCGTCTCATTTCCTCCCGATATTCCGATGTCTGTTTGCCTTGCAGCACGCCAGACTGGAAAAAGAACTTTCACTCGATGGTGCAGCCTTTGGCCGTGGCTTGGGGCGCGCGAAATGACCGACCACATCAAAAACTCTATTGGCAAATTACGCCGCATCGCGCCATACGCGATGGGAAAGACGCGTCCTCAGACTTGAGGGGAAAGGCATGGAGCGGGTGAAGGGAATCGAACCCTCGTCGTAAGCTTGGGAAGCTTCTGCTCTACCATTGAGCTACACCCGCACTGGCCGTCTCCCGGGGTTTTACCATGGCATATGGACAAGGCAAAGACTTCCCGCTCGGCTGCCTCGCGAAAATGTGAGAGGTAAAACACGCGTTGATTTTGCTAAACTCGCGCCATGAACATTGCCCTGCCCGCTCACAAGTTTTCAGACCCAAGCCTGACCGCCAAAGGCGAGACGCGGGCGCATGTCGATTTTATCGGGCTTGAGACGCTGTGGATCAATACGGGCACGCTTTGCAACATCGAATGCAAAAATTGCTATATCCATTCGAGCCCGACCGAGGATCGCCTCGCCTATATCACGCTTACCGAGGTCGAGATCTATCTCGATGAGATCGCGCGGGAAGGGTTTGGCGCGCGCGAAATCGGATTGACCGGCGGCGAGCCCTTCATGAATCCTGACATATTGGGGATGAGCGAGGCGGCGCTTATACGCGGCCATGACATTCTCATTTTGACCAATGCCATGCAGCCGATGATGCGACCGCGCATTCGCGTGGGGTTGCTCAACCTTAAGTCACGGTTTGGCTCGCATCTCAAATTGCGCGTGAGCCTCGATCATCACTCTGAGGCGCTGCATGATGCCGAGCGCGGGTCTGGCAGCTTTGCCAAAACCATGGAAGGGCTTGGCTGGCTTTCAACCAATGGTTTTGCACTGGCGATTGCCGGACGAACCGCGCCGGGTGAAAGCGAGGCGGATGAACGCGCTGGTTATGCGGCTCTCTTTGCGCAAAACCGCCTCCCGCTTGATGCGCTCAATTCATCCGATCTCGTTATTTTCCCGGAGATGGATGAGAGCGCCGATGTGCCGGAAATCACAACCGCCTGCTGGGGCATCCTGCATGTGGACCCCGCCAGCATGATGTGTGCGACGAGCCGCATGGTCGTGAAGCGAAAAGGCGACGATCACCCCGTCGTTGTTGCCTGCACATTGCTGCCGGATGATGCGTCATTTGAAATGGGTTCAACGCTCAAAGACGCGATGGGCGCCGTCAAACTCAATCACCGCCATTGCGCAAGGTTTTGTGTGCTGGGCGGCGCAAGCTGCTCGGCCTAAGCAAGCAATAGCCAGATCAACGGCAGAAAAAGCGCTGTCAGGATGCCATTGATTGTCATGGCGATGCCTGAAAATGTGCCTGCCTGCCAGTTCACCTGAAAGGCGCGGGCCGTGCCGATGCCATGCGCGGCAATGCCCATGGCAAAACCGCGTGCGCGGGGATCCTTGACGCCGAGCGCATTGAAAATCGCGCTGCCGAAAATCGCGCCGATGATGCCTGTGAAAATCACGAAGACGGCAGCAAGCGCCGGAATGCCCCCGATCTCGGCGGCGATGGCCATGGCGATCGGTGTTGTCACGGATTTGGGTGCGAGCGAGGCGATGGTTTCGGGGCTGGCGCCGAGCAGCTTGCCGATGACGATGGCCGAGAGCACGGCCGTAATCGATCCCGCCATCAGGGCCGCGAACATGGGCAACAGCACCGAGCGCACCTGTGCGAAGTTCAAGTAAAGCGGAATTGCCAGCGCGACTGTGGCAGGCCCCAGCAGCCACAAGAGCCATGCGCCGCCGCGATTATAGTCATCATAGCCGCGCCCGCTCAACGTCATCAGCAGAATGATCGTCGCTGTTGCGAGCAATACCGGATTGAGCACCGGATTGCCGCCTGCACGTTGCTGGAGCGCCCGGAAAAGAAGATAGGTGACAAGCGTGAGGACAATCCATGCCGCCCCCTCGCCCACATGGTCCCAGTAAATCAGTTGCCAGCCGATATCGCTCATGCCTCGCCCTCATCCGAGATCGTTTTCCCCTGCACCCATTGGAAGACAAGCACGCCAACGATGAGCGAGAGAAAAGTTGAGCCAAAGAGCGCCGCCAGGATGGGGATGAGGTCCTGCCGAACAAGGGCCACATGCGCCATGATGCCGATGGCTGCGGGGATGTAGAAAAGATTGAGATGCTTGAGCATATATTCGGCAACGTCGCGCAGTGCGCCCGGCACACGGCGCAGCAGGGTCAGTGCCGCCAGCAGTATCAAGATGCCGATGACCGTTCCAGGTATGGGCAGGTGCAGAGAGTGTGACATGAGGCTGCCCGCAATCTGGCAGGCGGCAAGTGCCGCGAAGGCGATGACAAGATCGCGGGCGCGGTGCAGGCTCATGTCATATGGCTTTGAAATGTTTGGAAAGTTTCAGGCGCTGGCTTTGATAGTTTGAGCCAAGCCCTTCGCCATAAAGCATGGCAGGACGGTCGGTCAGACGCTCATAGACGAGCCGCCCGATGATCTGGCCATGTTCCAGAATGAAGGGCACGTCATGGCTGCGGACTTCGAGCACGGCGCGGCTGCCGGTGCCGCCTGCTTCACGTGCGCCAAAACCCGGATCGAAGAAACCGGCATAATGTACGCGAAACTCACCGACGAGCGGATTATAAGGCACCATCTCGGCAGCATGGGAGGCCGGCACCTGCACCGCTTCGCGCGAGGCGAGAATATAAAACTCGTCGGGATCAAGGATCAGGCCCTTGCCGTTGCGAAGCGTGATCGGATCCCAGAAGTCGAGCACGTCATAGCTATCGCGCTTATCGACATCAATGACACCGGCATGGCGCTTGGCGCGAAAACCGACACGGCCCCCTTCCTTTTCAGGACGCAGATTGACTGTCAGGGCAATGCCGCCATCAATATCAGCATCGCCATCAACGAGCCGCAGCTCTTCCTGCAAGCGTTTGAGTTCAGCATCGCTGAACGTCGCGCTGCCACGGCGGAAGCGGATCTGCGAGAGGCGCGAACCGGGGCGCACAAGGATGGGAAAGGTGCGCGGCGAGACTTCGAGATAGAGATGGCCCTTATATCCTGGCGCAACCTGATCGAACTCGGTTGAAAAATCCGTAATGACACGCGTGAAGACATCGAGCCGTCCGGTCGAGCTTTTCGGATTGGCGGCAGCGCTTGTGCGCTCGGAAAGGGCAAGCGCCTCCACAAGCGGCACGAGATAGACGCAGCCTGTTTCGAGGACAGCACCGTCCGAGAGGTCGATCTTGTGGAGCATGAGCTCCTCAACGCGTTCCATGACACCGCGATCAGGGCCGGGCAGAAAGCTCGCGCGCAGGCGGTAGGCTGTCGTCCCGAGGCGCAGGTCGAGGCTTGCCGGCTGGATCTGGTCCTTCCCGATCTCGCGACCGGCCCAGATTTCCTTTTCACGGATCATGGCGGCAATCGCATGCGAGGGCAGAATGCCCGTGGCATGAACCTGCCCTGGCCCGACGCGGCGCGGCTCCATGTCATCGTGATGGGGGAAAAGATCGTCCGCCGCTTTCGTCATCATTCATCCTGGGCTTAACAGGCCATCTCGACCTGACAGAAGGCCACTTATAGTTCTGTCACACGGGCTCTGGAAGGGTGGATTCGTCCCCCTCCTTGCCTTGCGACGTCCAAAGCCTACCCTCCTCACAGACGCATACCAACCGAGAGGCTGCCTTGTCTTATATCACCGCCTATCTAGCGAGCGCCTTTGTGTTTTTCGGGCTGGACCTGATCTGGCTCGGGCTTGTGGCCCGGCGCTTTTATGCTGGCCAACTCGTCAGCCTGATGCGGGAGCAGCCCAAACTGGGTGTCTCGGCCCTGTTCTATGTCGGCTATGTCGCGGCCATTATCTATTTCGCGGTTCAGGGCGTGACAAGCCTGGGTCAGGCGGCCATGTCCGGCCTGTTTCTGGGGCTCACCGCCTATGGCACCTATAACGTGACCAATATGGCGACGCTGAAGGGCTGGCCTGCCCGGATGTCGCTTGTTGATATGGTCTGGGGCAGCAGCCTCACGTCTCTGGCGGCCATGGCGGGTTTTTTGGCGTTTTGATCGGACTTCTTGACGGACCGGCCCAATCGCCCTTAAATGCGCGCCTGACGTCGTGGTGATTTGAGCCGACCGGCTTGCGGCCACGTTAAATAAATCGCTAAAGAGGTCGGGTATGCGTAGCCCCGACCTTTCATGGCCGGGGTTTTTTGTTGCGCGTTACGGCTAAGAAACGGCAAGCCCATGACACAGACATCCGACTCTTCCAAGCGCAACTGGCGCGCCCGCACCTCAGCGGTTCACGGCGGCACCCTGCGCACGCCCTTTGGTGAAACCAGCGAAGCACTGTTTCTGACATCGGGCTATGTCTATGACTCGATGGAAGCCGCCGAGCGCCGTTTCAAAAATGAAGAACCGGGTTTCGTCTATAGCCGCTTTTCAAACCCCACCGTGCGGATGCTCGAAGAACGCATGGCGCAGCTTGAAGGCGCGGACGATGCGCGGGCCACAGCGACGGGCATGGCAGCCGTCACGGCGGCGATGCTTTGCCAGCTCAAGGCTGGCGACCATGTGCTTTCGTCGCGTGCGCTCTTTGGTTCGTGCCGCTATATCGTTGAGGATTTGCTGCCGCGTTTCGGCGTCACGTCAACGTTGATTGACGGGCGCGATCTCGACGCCTGGAAGGCCGCCGTGCGGCCCAATACCAAGGTCTTCTTTCTGGAATCGCCCTCCAATCCGACACTGGAAGTGATCGACATTCGCGCTGTTGCCAAAATCGCGCATGAGGCGGGCGCGCGTCTCGTCATCGACAATGTGTTTGCGACGCCGGTCTTGCAGCGGCCGCTCGAACTCGGCGCGGATATTGTCGTCTATTCGGCAACCAAGCATATTGATGGTCAGGGGCGCTGTCTGGGCGGCGTCATTCTGGCCGATCAGGCATTCATCGACGACTATCTGGCCAATTTCCTGCGCCAGACGGGACCGTCGATCAGCCCGTTCAATGCCTGGATCATGCTGAAAAGCCTTGAGACGATGGATCTGCGCATGCGCGAACATGTGCGCAATGCCCAGCGCGTTGCGACCTTTCTGGAAGGCCATCCCAAGATTGAGCGCGTCTATTACCCGGGCCTCAAAAGTCACCCGCAGCATGAACTCGCCATGCGCCAGATGTCTGAGGGCGGCAACATGATTGCGTTTGAGGTGAAGGGTGGCAAAGCCGCTGCCTTCCGCTTTGCCAATGCGCTTCAGGTCACCAAGATTTCCAACAATCTGGGCGACGCCAAAAGTCTGATTACGCATCCGGCAACGACCACGCATCAGCGTCTGACACCCGAGGCGCGGGCTGAACTCGGCATTGGCGAAGGCATGTTGCGCCTGTCGGTGGGCCTTGAAGATGCCGACGATCTCGTTGAAGACATGGAGCGGGCGCTGGCTGGCGCCTGAGCGTAAACATTTCGGCGGCGCCTTGGTGGCGTCGCCGGAGCGCCTCTGTTTTGCCAGAGTTACAGGCGTTAATGACGCATTAGACAGTTTGGCATAGTGTCAGAAGTCAGTTCCTGCACATAGCGACAGGGAGCTGAAAAGTCAGACGGGCGGGACCAGAAAGGTGCCGGGGGCAAGTCAGGCTTATGTGAAGACCATATGCGCGCCAAGGACAGAGCGATGTATAGCAGCAGAACCAGATCCATCAAAATCCAGGTCGAGCCGACCTATCTCGAGGACCAGTCGGAACCCGAGCAGGATTATTATGTCTGGGCCTATCGCGTCGTCATCGAAAATGAAGGCAAGGAGACCGTCCAGTTGCGCTCGCGCTACTGGAAGATCACCGATTCCTCGGGCCGCGTGCACGAAGTGCGCGGGGCTGGCGTTGTCGGCGAGCAGCCGGTGCTGCGTCCGGGCGAACGCTATGAATATACGAGCGGCACACCGCTTGGCACGCCATCGGGCATCATGTTCGGCAATTACGAAATGGAAACCGACCACGGTGAAACCTTTGAGGTCGATATTCCAGCCTTCTCGCTGGATTGCCCTCATGCGGCACGCATGCTGCATTAGCCATCAGGGGGTGCGCGCGCTAGGATGACGCGTCACGTCATTGCCTGAGAGCGAGCTTCCCTCCATGTCGTCAGCCCGGCGCTATTCCTCGCGAGAGATGATCGACAGGCTCGTGTCTTTTGATACAACGAGCCACAAGTCGAATCTCGAACTCATCGCCTTTATCGAAGATTATCTGAGCGGCCATGGCATCGCCTCGCGGCTTGTCAGCAATGAAGACGACACCAAGGCCAATCTATTCGCAACGCTTGGACCGGGCGACAAGCCCGGCGGCATTGTGCTCTCGGGCCATACGGATGTCGTGCCGGTTGAGGATCAGGACTGGACGAGCGATCCGTTTCAGGTGATCGAGCGCGACGGGCGGCTTTATGGCCGTGGCACATCCGACATGAAAGCCTTCATCGCTGTGGCGCTTGCCATGGTCCCTGATTTTCTGGCAGGTGGCCCGGCCATTCCCATCCACTTCGCGCTTTCCTATGATGAAGAGGTTGGATGCCTCGGGGTGCGACCGATGATCGACGCGATCATCCGCACCATGCCGCGCCCTGATGTTGTGATTGTCGGCGAACCTTCCGACATGAAAGTCGTGAATGCGCATAAGAGCATTCAGTCCTATGTGACGACCGTGACGGGCCTTGAAAATCATTCGAGCGCCACGGACAAGGGCGTCAATGCCGTCATGTATGCCGCGCAGATGATCGGTTTTCTCGGTGAGCTTGCGGAGGAGATGCGTCAGCGTGGCGATCCGACTGGGCGCTTCACCCCGCCCTACACAACCGTGCATGTCGGCCCCATCAAGGGCGGTACCGCGCTCAATATCATTCCACGCCATTGCTCCTTCTTGTGGGAATGTCGCGGGTTGCCGGGCATCGACACGGAAGAACCACTGCGCCGCTTGAGCGATTTTGCCCGGACCAAACTCTTGCCGCGCATGCGAGCCGTTTATCCGGACGCCAGGATCGAGATCACGCATCGATCAGGCGCGCCGGGACTTGCCCCGCTTGATGGCTCGCCCGCTGAAACGCTGGTGATGCAGCTTGCCCAATGCAACAGTGCCGAAGCCGTTTCCTATGCAACAGAAGCTGGCCTCTTCCAGCTTGCCGATATCCCGACCGTCGTCTGCGGGCCAGGCAACATCGCCCAGGCGCATAAGCCGGATGAGTTTATCGAGCTATCGCAGGTCGCCGCTTGCGAAGCTTTCATGGCCCGGCTGGCGGCGCACACGGCGCGGTGACTCTAGGATGGCGGCCTAGCGAATGACGGGCGCCATGTTTTTACCGATCTCGCCTGTCAGCGTCGCGTCAAACTGTTCCGCCAAGGCATTCATCAGCGCCATGTAAGCTGCGTCCCGATCATTGAGTGACGCGCTTTGCAGAATGGTCCGCTCGGCCCTGGCCTCGACATTGGCTTCATAATTGGTGGAAGCGCCGCTTGAGCCCGGAACGGAAACGGTCAGGCGCGCCTTCAGATGCGCTGTCAGCCTGGTGTCGTTCTGGTCGCCAAAAAGACCTGTGAGCCCCCCCTTCACGGCGAGACTTTCTTGCGTGACACGGCCATCCATCACGGTCAGGGTGGCGATGCCACGGTTGCCGACGGCAACCAGGCGCGCATTGGTCCAGCGCTCGGCAATGCCTGACGGCGTGACCTGATGCGTTCCCTCCACAAAGGGGGGCGTGGATGAATTGCGATAGCGCTGATCGACCGCGACGCTCGACACATCAAGCTGAATGGGCGCACGCGATACGAACGTCACGTCGGCTGGCACGGCGACGGCCTGCCTGGCGGCGCAGGCCGCTGGCAGCATGGCAACCAGCAGGAAGCAAAGGGCGGTCATGCGTTTCATATCGGTTTCCTCTTCATGTTTGACGGATCGTCAAATGGGTGAGCGGGGTCCCGCCTCAAACTTCTGGATGTCCATGGCGACAATTTCCATGTCGCCCATGCCTTCAGCAAATCGAACCATATGCGGCATGGTGAAATGACGCGCCAAAACCTCGTCGCTTTCCCATTCTTCATAGACCCGTATTCGACAGGGATGGCCAATGTCTTCGTAAAAACCACAGGAGAGGCAGCCCGTTTCCTTGCGCGTCTCCTGGGCCAGCTCCGTTGCCAGAAGTATGGCCCTGTCCCGATCAAGCTCGGAGATCTCGATCAATCCGGTCACGACGATCATTTCGCCCTCCCTTTTCGGCATTAATATGGCTGAGGGGGATATAAGCATGATGACGGAAGTATCGAGGGACCTATTCGATGCTGGCCTTGAGATCACTTGCCGAAAAATCATAAACCTCGCTGCAGAATTCGCAGGTGACGGTGATTTTTCCCTCTTCGGCGAGGTCATCGATTTCCTCGGCACCAAACGAGCATAGCACGCGGGCCATGCGTTCCTCGGAGCAATGGCACCCGAATGCGACGGGCGAGGGACCAAAAGCGCGCACGCCATCTTCATGGAACAGGCGATAGAGGAGACGCGTTGGCGCAAGCGAGGGGTCAAGCAGTTCGTGATCTTCGACCGTGCCCAGCAATATGGCGGCGCGGTTCCAGTTTTCCTCTTCATCCGTGATCGGACGTTGATCGTCGGGGTCTTCGCGATGTCCGGTTATGCCGCCATCGCGTGCGATATGCTGGATCATGATGGCGCCTGCGCGCCAATTCTTCTCGCTTGGGCCACCCGGCTCACGGTGATAATAGGGGCCCGCCGCCACACGAATGCGTGTCGCTATCTGTTCGGAACTGGCAAAATATTCATGCGCGGCCTGGCTCAAGCCCTGCGCATCCAACGCGACAATGCCCTGATAAGGCTCCATATCCGCACCCTGATCAATCGTCAGGGCCAAATAACCTTCGCCCATCAAATCGGCTGCTGAAATGCGGCCTTGTGAGATCGACTCGGCCACACGCGCTTCATTCATTTGCGCGTAGGCGCGCACGCGGCCAGGCCACTCATAATCGGCGACCAGCATGGTGACGGGACCATTGCTGCGGGTTTGCAGAATAAAACGCCCGCCTTTGTCGTCGGGAAACTTCAGGGCCGAGCCGATCATGACAGCCAGGGCGAGCGCCTCGCCGAGCAGGCGCGAGACAGGTTCGGGATAATTGTGGCTGGTCAGAACGCGGTCAACAAGCGGCCCCAGCCGCACGATACGACCGCGAATCCCCAAGTCTTCAATCTGGAATGGCTGCACCAGATCATCGGCATGGGATTCAAAGAGCGGGATGCCAAAGCTGTCACCGGCGCTCATGCAAAACACCAGGCCAGAACGCCCTTTTGCGTGTGCAGACGATTTTCAGCCTCGTCCCAAACAACAGATGCCGGGCCGTCAATGACGTCGGCCGTCATTTCCTCACCACGATGGGCGGGAAGGCAATGCATGAAGATCGCATCCCTATGTGCAGCAGCCATGAGTTTGGCATTGACCTGATAGGGGGCGAGCAGATTGTGGCGCTGTTTGGCTTTGGTTTCTTCATCGCCCATCGACACCCACGTGTCGGTGACAACGCAGTCTGCCCCATCTGCCGCCTCAAAAGGATCGCGCGTCACCGTGACATTGGCACCCCTGGCCTTGGCCCAATTCATGATGTCATCTGTCGGCGACAGTTCCGGCGGACAGGCAATGCGCAACTCGAAGTTCATCTGACCGGCGGCATGTATCCATGAGGTGGCGACATTATTGCCATCGCCGGACCAGGCGATTTTCTTGCCGCGGATCGGGCCCTTCTTTTCTTCAAAGGTCATGATGTCTGCCATGATCTGACAGGGATGCGATTTGTCGGTAAGGCCGTTGATGATCGGCACGGAGCCATATTCGGCAAGTTCTTCAAGGTGCCGGTGATCGGTTGCGCGGATCATGATGGCATCGACATAGCGCGAGAGGACGCGTGCCGTGTCGGCAATAGTTTCGCCGCGGCCCAGTTGCATGTCATTGCCGTTCAGCATCAGCGTCTCGCCGCCGAGCTGACGCATGGCGACGTCAAAGGAGACGCGTGTGCGGGTTGACGGCTTCTCGAAAATCATGGCGAGAAGTTTGCCCTTCAACGGCTTGTCGTCATCAGGCTCGGCCTGACCCTTATCGGCGCGGCGCGATTTGCGCATGCTTGACGATGTCAGTATCGAACGGAGTTCCGATGGATCAACCTCGTGAATGTCGAGAAAATGCCGATAGCCGCTCATGACGCGCCTCCGGCAGCCTGCTTGTGTACATCTGCAGCCTCCAGCGCATGACAGGCACGTTCCAGTGCGGCCATTGCCTCGTCAAGATGCGCTTCCTCGATATTGAGCGGCGGCAGAAGGCGCACGACATTGTCACCCGCGCCAATGGCCAGCATATGCTCCTTGCGCAAGGCGGCGACGAGATCGGTATTCGTCACGCGGCATTTGATGCCGAGCATCAGGCCTTCGCCCCGGATGCCTTCAATGATTGTCGGATGCCGATCGGCAAGCATGGCGAGCTTCTGGCGCAACTTGATGCCAAGCGAGCGGACATGGGGCAGAAAATCTTCCCTGGTCACAAGATCAACCACGGCATTGGCCACCGCCATTGCCAGCGGATTGCCGCCAAAGGTTGAGCCATGTGTGCCGGCTGTCATGCCCCGTGCGGCATTTTCCGTTGCCAGACAAGCGCCAACCGGAAAGCCGCCACCGAGTGCCTTGGCAACGGCCATGATGTCAGGCGTGATGCCGGCCTGCTCATGGGCAAACATGGTGCCGGTGCGGCCAAAGCCGGTTTGCACTTCATCCAGCACCAGAAGGATGCCTGCTTCGTCGCAGATGGCGCGCAGACGACGCAGATCCTCATGGCTGAAAACGCGCACACCGCCTTCGCCCTGAATGGGCTCAACGAGAATGCCCGCTGTTGCCGGACCAATCGCCGCTTTCACGGCGGCGAAGTCGGCAAAGGGAACTTGCGGAAAGCCCGGCGTCACGGGACCAAAGCCTTCGAGATACTTCGCCTGACCGCCTGCCGCAATCGTTGCAAGGGTGCGGCCATGGAAGGCGCCTTCCATGGTGATCAATTCAAATCGCTCTGGGTGACCACCGGCTGCGTGAAATTTGCGCGCCATCTTGATCGCGCATTCGAGCGCCTCGGCACCGGAGTTTGTGAAAAACACCGTGTCGGCAAAGGTCATGTCGATCAGGCGGCGGGCGAGTTTTTCCTGTCCCGGCACACGATAGAGGTTCGAAGTGTGCCAGACCTTGTGCGCCTGCTCGGTCAGCGCCGCGATCAGATAGGGATGGGCATGGCCAACGACATTGACCGCAACGCCCGCGCCAAAATCGAGATATCGCTCGCCCGCCGCCGTGACCAGATACGGACCTTCGCCGGTCTCGAATTCGAGATCGGCCCGCGCATAGGTTGGCAGAACAGGCGTAATCACAATATGGCTCCCGACGGGGTCGCTTCCGAGCGGGCCTGCTGGTCGTTTCCGCAGGGCCCAATATAAAAAGCCGCCCAAACGACGGCGGCATCCCAAGAAGCCACGCAGTATTACGGAGACAGGTTCACAATGTCAATCGCGGGACCTGTCACAAATGACAAAAATCCTGCTCTGGCAGGGGCTTACGACCGGCAGCGTCAACCCGTCAGGCCTTGAGACGATAGCCCGTGTGGAAGAGGTAATGGGTCGTTGCCCAGAGCGCCATGTTGCAGCCGATGACAACCGCCACGCCTGTCGCAATCGACCCGTCGGCATGGCCTGTCATGCCATAGCGCAACCCGTCGATCAGGTAGAAGATGGGGTTCCAATGGGTGATGGATTGCGCGAAAGCGGGCAGCTGCGTCACGGAATAGAATGTGCCCGACAGGAACGTCGCGGGCAGGATGATGAAATTGGTCAGTGCCTGAAGGTGATCGAATTTCTCGGCCCAGATACCGCCCAGCATGCCAAGCAGAGACATCATGAGCGAGGCACCGACCGCGTAAAAGACGATGGCCCATAGATGCGACATGCCGAGAGGCACGAAAGGCATCATGCCGATGGCTGTGACGACGCCCACCACGACGCCGCGGGTGACGCCCGCCATGGCGATGCCAAGATTGAGTTCACCCGGCGAGAGCGGCGGCATCAGCAAATCAACGACATTGCCCTGGATCTTGGAAATCAGCAGCGATGAAGAGGTGTTGGTGAAGGCGTTCTGGATCATGGTCATCATGATGAGACCAGCCGACAGGAACTCGATGAAGGGCACGCCGTGAATATCCGGCCGCAACTTGCCCACCGAGAGCGAAAAGATCGACAGATATAGAAGCGTCGTGATGACAGGGGCGGCCACTGTCTGGCTGAGGATCTTGGTAAAACGTCGCACTTCTTTGACATAGAGCGTCCATGTCCCGAGCCAGTTCACCCGCCCGAAGCGTCGCACGCCAAAGGCTGGATACCCCTTGGCCTGGTCCTGATGCGCTGGCTGGGCGGGCAATGACTGACTGGGCAAGGGCTGGCTGAGCGATTGGCTCATCGGGTGGCTCCTATGGGGCTCTTCGTTGGGTGGTGGTCGATCAAGAGCCTGCAGCGGCGGGACTCACCACCAGCCATAGATGGCGCAGCGGAAGGCAAAAACCAAGCCCTTGTCCCGAAATAGTGTCTCCCTTGCGTGAGCAATTCTGGTTTTTAACGCTTTTCTGTGGATAAGGCCTGAGCGACAAGCGTCATATTCTTGCGTTAATAGGCCATCATCTTGTATGCTCCTCGCCGAGGCCTACGAAATCTGGTGTTGCGGGACGCGGCGATCAATCTGTCTTTCAAACCCGGAGCGGGCCGGACGGACAGGCCGCAGGGAGCTTCCTTGGGGATTTGGGCAAGTCATTCGGACGTAGGGGAATATCAAGATGTGGACCGACGAACGCGTTGAATTGCTTAAGAAACTTTGGGCTGACGGGCTGAGCGCCAGCCAGGTCGCCAAACAGCTTGGGGGCGTGACCCGCAATGCGGTGATTGGCAAGGTGCATCGTCTGGGCCTGTCGGGTCGGGCAACACCGAGCCGCCCGGCAAGGCCGCGCCAGAACGCGCCCCGCACGCTGGTTCGCAGCCGTCCTGATCCGTTGACGCTTCAGGACGCGGGCGAGGATGCCCCTAACGACATGCCGGTGATCACGCGTGAGGATCGTCTTGAATCGCAGACGCGCGAGTTTGCCCCCGCGCTGCGCGCGACAGTGCTGACCCTCACAGAGCACACCTGCAAATGGCCGATTGGCGATCCGGGCCAGCCCGGTTTTCACTTTTGCGGTCATTCGGCTGACTCGGGCGTGCCTTATTGCCCCGACCATGCGCGTCTGGCCTATCAACCGGCCCAGCCGCGTCGCAATCGCGAGCGCGACAGGCTGCGCCGCGAGCGCATGGCTGGCTGAGTTTAAACCAGCAGATAAACCAAAGCCGGTGCATCTCTGCACCGGCTTTTTCTCTGATCGGCAGGCGATGCGCCTAGTTGCGGAACTGCTCGTCGAGAGAATAGCCGGCCGAGCGAACCGTGCGGATCGGATCACGCTCATCTTGTTCGTTCAGAGCCTTGCGCAGACGACCAACATGCACGTCCACCGTGCGCGCTTCGACATAGACATCCGAACCCCAGACGGCATCAAGCAGCTGCTCGCGGCTGAAGACGCGACCGGGATGCTGGATCAGATGATCGAGCAGGCGATATTCCGTCGGTCCGAGATGAACTTCGCGTTCGCCCCGGCGCACGCGATGGGCGGCGCGATCAATCACGATGTCGCCAAACGTCACAAGGTCTTCAGTGAGGGCGGGTCGAATACGACGCATGACCGCCCGGATGCGGGCGAGCAATTCCGTCATCGAGAAGGGCTTTGTCACATAGTCGTCGGCGCCTGTGTCGAGACCGCGAATGCGATCAGCTTCCTCGCCGCGTGCCGTGATCATGATGATCGGCAGATTGCGTGTTTCAGGGCGCCCACGCAGGCGGCGGCACAGCTCGATGCCCGACAGGCCGGGCAACATCCAGTCGAGCAGCACCAGATCAGGCGTGACCTCACGGATCAGCAAGGCGGCTTCTTCACCGTCATTCGCCGTCACGACCTTGTAGCCTTCCTTGTCGAGATTGTACTGAAGCAGAGTCGAGAGCGCCTCTTCATCTTCGACAATCATCACGGTCGGTTTCATGCGGCGCTCAAATAGGGCTGAGGCGGATTCGCGTTCCTGAAGTATCGCCATGGACATTTACAACCTACACCTGAAAGGAATTAACGGTTATTCGCAGTGCTGACGAACTCGCCTTTAGGGCGCTCGTCATCTGTCGATTCACCGGTCACGAGATAGCGGATGGTTTCTGCGATATTCGTGGCGTGATCGCCGATGCGCTCGATGTTCTTGGCAATGAACATCAGATGCGTGCAAGCGCCGATCGTGCGCGGGTCCTCCATCATGTAAGTCAGCAGTTCGCGGAAGACCGAATTGTACATTTCATCGATTTCTTCGTCGTCACGCCAGACTTCCATTGCGGCATTGGCATCGCGATTGGTATAGGCGTCCAGAACCTGCTTGAGGCGACCCTGCGCCAGGCGGCCCATGCGGCTGATGCCCTGGATGAGACGGACAGGCGTTTCAAAATCGCCCTGAATGACCATGGCGCGTTTGGCGATGTTTTTGGCCAGATCGCCGATACGTTCCAGATCGATCGAAATCTTGATGGACGACACGGCTTCGCGCAGGTCGCTTGCCATGGGCTGACGCAAGGCAATCAGGCGGATGGCGCGCTGTTCGATCTCGGCCTCAAGAACGTCCACACGACGATCTTCGCGAACGGTGCGTTCGGCAAGATCCGTATCGCGACGCGAGACGGCTTCCATGGCGCCGGCAAGTTGAGCCTCCGTCAGGCCACCCATCTGGGCAATGCAGGTGGCGAGTGCTTCCAGCTCGTCATGGAAGGATTTCACGGTATGGTCGGTCAATCTCGCTCTCCTGTTGGCCTCTGTGGAGGATCATCCAATCGCAGCATCGCGTAGGGCACTTGAAGTAGGGCACTTGAGAATGGCAGTGCGCACGCGCCGCTGCCATCCCTGGATGGCGCTGGCGGGACACTAGCGAGCGGGTACAAAGTGTTTATGACATCAAAGTGACATTATTGTGACATATGTTTTCTCAACATATTCAATAAGTTGCGAAAAATCCCCCCGCGTCACGGCCGATTATTGGGGTTTTGGCGGGGCCTTGACGCTGTCTGCCTTGTGCCGCAGATCGTCGCCGGAAACGGGAATCAGGATCGCAAAGGTCGAGCCCTTGCCGATTTCACTGTCCATGGCGAGCGTTCCCTGATGACGGTTCACAATATGTTTGACGATGGCAAGGCCCAGACCTGTGCCGCCCTTGGCGCGACTGGCGGCGGCATCCACGCGATAGAAGCGCTCCGTCAGGCGCGGCAGGTGCGAGCGCGAAATGCCGGGGCCAAAATCGGTCACCGCCAGCTTGACCATGGGGCGGTTCAACTTCACCTCCGGAGCAAGCGTGATGACAATGCGCTTGCCAGAGCGACCATATCGCAGGGCATTATCAACAAGATTTTGAACGACCTGGGCGAGTTCATCGCGGTCGCCCCGAACGGGCGGCAGGTCCGGGCTCGGCTGGATGTCGATTTCGACATTATTCTGCTCGGCCAGTGGCGTCAGTCCGTCGGTCACGTCGTTCACCACGCTGAGCAGATCAACAATGCTGTCAGGACGCACATGTTCGCGCAGCTCGATGCGTGACAAGGAGAGAAGGTCATCGATCAGGCGCTTCATGCGCCCGGCCTGCTCAGCCATGATGTCGAGAAAGCGTGTTCGGGCCTCGGGATCATCCTTGGCATGACCGCGCAATGTATCAATGAAGCCGGACATGGAAGCGAGAGGCGTTTTCAGCTCATGGCTGGCATTGGCCACAAAATCGACGCGCATGGATTCCACGCGTTTGGCATCCGTCAGATCATGCAGCAGGACCAGCACAAGTCCGCCATTCAAGGCGTCACGATCGGTCGTCGTCTTGCCAGGATCCGTTTCAATCGGCGCGATGAAGGCATTGAAATAACGCTCAATCGGCACAGGCACGCGATACTCGATTGATTGGGCCGCACCGCCTTTGATGATGTCTTCAATGGCGGTGATCAGCGGCGCGCTGCGCAGGACCGTTGCCACATGCTTGCCAAGCGCATTGCCGCCAATGAGCGGAATGGCGGCGGCATTGCAATAAATGACGCGCCCCGAGGCTTCGAGCACAAAAAGGGGGTCGGGCAACTGGTTGAGGATGGCAAGGCCTGGGCCGGAGCCGAGCCGCGGCCGGGTTGAGCGTGCCGGTACGGCCTGGACTGACACAGCATCTGTCTCGCCCGTGACGGCACCCCGTAAAACAGTGATGCCTGCCAGAAACAGGAACGAGGTCACAGCCACCATGAACTGCATGGCGCCGACCATCGAAAGGAAAATGAACAAGACCGCCGATGAAACGAGGAACGTGCGGACGCCGGACCAGGACGCGGCATACTGTCGGGCCCCCTCCCACAGGCGCTGCGCAAGACCCGGCTTCTCATCATTCATCAAGACCATTCGGCAACTCAAGTTCCGGGGGTTAATCGGCTTGCGAAAAAGACATTCCAGCGACGTCGTCTGCCCAGTAAGCAATAATCGATGACAATGCTGTGACGCATCACCAAACGGCAGAACCGGGCCAACCTCGTTCAGCCCAATGCTTGACATTGCCGGGCGTGACATTGCCGACAAATATCATAACCTTGTCACATGGATGAAGCGACAGGCAGCGAAGGACAAACATGACACAGATCAGCGGAAAAACGGCGGTGGTGACCGGCGCTGCCAGCGGCATCGGTCGGGCAACGGCCCTCGCCCTGGCCAAAGAAGGGGCAAGGCTGGCCATTGCCGATCTCGACCGCGCCGGACTGGCGGAGACAGCCGCTCGCATCCAGGCGGCGGGTGGACAGGCCAGCACCTTCCTGCTCGATGTCGCCTCGCGTCCGGCCGTGCATGACTTTGCCCAGGAAATCGAAGCGACGATGGGTGGTGCGGACATTGTCATCAACAATGCCGGCGTGGCGCAAATTGCCCGCGTTGACGCGCTTTCCTATGACGATCTCGAATGGGTCATGAACATTGATTTCTGGGGTGTTGTTCACGGCACCAAGGCCTTCTTGCCGCAGCTGCAAGCCAAGGGTGCCGGACACATCGTCAATGTGTCGAGTATTTTTGGCGTCATCGCCGTTCCGACACAGGCAGCTTACAATGCCGCCAAATTTGCCGTGCGCGGATTTACCGAAGCGCTTGCGCATGAAATGCGGGGCAGCGAGATCCGCATATCCTGTGTGCATCCTGGCGGCATCAAAACCAATATCATACGCAATGCACGCTTCCTGCAAGATGTACAAAGCACCGTCAAAGAAGAAGCGGCGACCGGCTTTGACAAGCTCGCCCGGACAACCCCGGACATGGCGGCAAAAACAATCCTTGCCGGCATCAAGGCCAATAAGCGGCGCATCCTGATTGGCAATGATGCCCGCTTCATCGATATCGTTCAGCGGCTGCTGCCTGCAAGCTATGAAAAGGTACTTTTGCGCCGCAGTATGCTGGATGCCGTATCAGACGATTCGGTGCCCACCAAGCCCTGAACCACGCCGTCCCCTTGTCGTCCCCTATCGCGAAGCTCCCTCTGCCATGAACCAGCCCGTCGGCCCTGCCTCGCGCATTTATTTTTCGCAACGCCTGCGACTGCATTATGTCGATTGGGGCAATGAAGGCGCACCGCCCCTGTTGCTGGTGCATGGCGCGCGCGATCATTGTCGCAACTGGGATTGGGTCGCGGAAGCCCTGCGTGATCGGTATCACATCATCGCGCCGGACTTGCGCGGCCATGGTGACAGTCAGTGGATGCTCGGCGGCGCCTATGAAATCCATGATTATGTCTATGACATCGCCCAGCTCATCCACCAGAAGAGCCTGGCGCCCCTGACCATCATGGCCCATTCCATGGGTGGCGTGATCTCGCTTCTCTATGCGGGCCTTTATCCCGATAGTGTCAAAAAGCTCATTGCCATTGAAGGTCTTGGACCGCCGCCACACTTGATTGCGGGGCGTCAAAATCAGTCCGCTGACGAACAATTTCGCGGATGGGTGGATCAATTGCGCAGCCTGTCGGCGCGTTTGCCGCGTCGCTATGCGAGCATTGAAGAAGCCTATAAGCGCATGCAGACGGAGAATCCGCATCTCAGTCCGGAACGGGCGCGTCACCTGACCATTCATGGCGTCAACCAGAATGAGGATGGTTCCTATAGCTGGAAGTTCGACAATTATGGGCGCGTGTTCTCGCCCCTGTTGAGCAGCGAACGCCCCAGCAGCCAGCTCTGGTCAAAGATCACCTGCCCGACACTGCTGGTGCGCGGCACGGAAAGCTGGGCGAGCGATCCGACTAAAGATGGGCGCTTCGATCATTTCCAGAACGCAACCTATGCCGAGATCCAGGGCGCGGGTCACTGGGTGCATCATGATCGCTTTGAAGCCTATATGGATGTCGCACGGGCGTTTCTGGCAGACTGACGCCACATTCAGAGAGGCGATGGCCCCGCCAATGCGGCTGCCTCTGGCGAAACGGGCGCGGAGAGAAAGCCATAAAGCGCGTCGATCAAATTCGCTCCGAGCAGCTCGCATGTTGCCGGCTTGGCCGGTTTGCCCTCCCGGCGCGACCAGATAGCCAGACTCATCACCGTCTGCTCAATCAGCGAGCGACAACGGAATGCCGAAATCTCCTGCGGCAGATGCGCAAGATTTTGCTCGATCAGCGACATGGCCTTGGTGAGACCCGATAACTCACTGCTGCGAGCAATTTCAGACAGGTCATAATCCGGATCATTGATGACCTGCGCCATGAAGCGAACAAAACTGATGCCCTCCGGGCGATCAAGGATTTCAACCATGGGCATGAGTGTTGCCTTGATGATGGCATGCAGATCACGCGTGCGGTCTGTGGCAATGAGATGATCAATCAGGACGGCGCGCCGGGCATCAATGCCGCTCGAACGATGCTGCATGATCGCCATGATAAGCGCGTGCCTGGAACCGAAATGATAATGCAAGGCTGATTCATTTCGCTGCCCGGCCGCCTTGTTGATCTGACGCAGCGTGACACCGTGAAGGCCATGTTCGCCAAACAAACGCTCGGCCTCGCCGATCAGTCGTTGTCGCGTATCGCCCCCTCGTGCGGAAGGGACCGTTTCAGCGGGTGGGACATTGGCGCGCGCTTTTGCGGGCTCAGGGGGCGACAATCCGGGCATGGGGGAACTCTAATGAACACCATTAGACCCGTCAATCAGCCCCGATCCGTCAAGTCAAGAAAACGCAGGCGCAGGGCATTTGAAATCACCGAAACCGAGGAAAGCGACATGGCGGCCGCGGCCAAAACCGGATCAAGCAACAGCCCGAAAGCCGGATAGAGCAGGCCCGCAGCAATGGGCACACCAAGCGCGTTATAGACAAAGGCGAAAAAGAGATTCTGCCGGATGTTGCGCATGGTCGCGACCGACAGACGGCGCGCGCGGACAATGCCCATCAGATCGCCGCGCACAAGGGTGACGCCCGCGCTTTCCATGGCAATGTCGGTGCCTGTGCCCATGGCGATGCCGACCTCTGCCGCAGCAAGTGCTGGCGCATCATTGACGCCATCCCCGGCCATGGCGACACGTCGTCCTTCGGCTTGCAGCCGCGCGATGACAAGACCTTTGCCTTCCGGCAGCACGCCTGCTTCAACTTCCTCAATGCCGAGCTCACGCGCGACAGCCAATGCTGTTGGTCGGGCATCGCCTGTGAGCATGACGATGCGAAGGCCCAGCGCGCGAAGCTGCGTCAGCGCCTCCTTCGTTGTCGGCTTGATGGGATCGCGCACGGAGAGAAGACCCGCCAATGCGCCATCAACCGCGACATACATGACTGTTGCACCTTGTGAGGCGATCTCCTGCACACGCGCATCGAGGGGCGATATGTCAACACCCTGCGCCCTCATCATCGCCAGATTGCCGAGCATGATGGCACGGCCATCGACACGCGCCATGACCCCTTTACCGGGTTCGGCCTTGAAATCGGTGGCTTCAACAAGTGTCACGCCACGCGTTTGGGCGCCAGTAACAATCGCGGCGGCGAGAGGATGCTCGCTCGCACGTTCAAGGCTTGCCGCCCAGCGAAGCAATGTCGCCTCGTCATGACCCGGCGTGACCAAGACGGCATCAAGCACAGGCTTTCCAGCGGTCAGCGTGCCAGTCTTGTCGAGAACGAGCGTGTCGATCTTTTCCATTTGTTCAAGGGCGGCGGCGTTGCGCAGCAAGACACCGGCTGAGGCGCCGCGCCCGGTGCCGACCATGATCGACATGGGCGTCGCCAGACCAAGCGCACAGGGACAGGCAATGATGAGCACGGAGACAGCGGCGACCATGGCATGTGCGAATACAGGTGAGGGACCGACAAGCACCCAGGCCGCAAAGGCAATGACCGCAACGACGATGACAACCGGCACAAAATAGCCCGCGACGCGATCGGCCAGCGCCTGCACCGGGGCGCGCGAACGCTGGGCTTGCGCGACGAGTTCGACGATGCGTGAAAGCATGGTGTCCGCGCCGACCTTCTCAGCCTGCATCACAAAGCTGCCATTGCCATTGAGTGTGGCGCCGATCACGCGATCACCCACGCGCTTTTCAACGGGGAGCGGTTCACCCGTGACCATGGATTCATCGATCACGCCATGACCCTGGGTGATGATGCCGTCGACCGGGACACGCGCCCCTGGACGCACTCGCAAGAGATCACCCGGATGCACGTCTTCCAGGGGTACTTCGAGATCGCTGCCGTCTGCGGCGATGCGCTGCGCTTTTGCCGGTGCAAGATCAAGCAGCGCACGCAATGCTTCACCTGTTTGCTCGCGGGCGCGCAGTTCCAGCACCTGTCCGAGCAGCACCAGAAGCGTGATGACCGCGGCGGCTTCAAAATAGACCGGCACTGCGCCATCCATCATGCGGAAAGAGGCCGGGAACAGCGAGGGGGCGAAGAGCGCCATGAGCGAGTAGAGATAGGCGGCGCCTGTTCCCATGCCGATCAGGGTGAACATATTGAGGTTCATGGTTTTGAGCGAGGCATAGAACCGCTCAAAGAATGGGCGGCCCGCCCAAAGCACAACCGGGGTTGCCAGAAATGCCTCCACGGGGACACGCCATGCCATTGGCACCGGCACGAGGCCCGGCCAGAAATGGCTCCCCATGTCGAGAAAAAACAAGGGGAGTGTGAAAAGGGCCGCCACCCAGAAACGCCGCGTCATGTCTTTCAGTTCGGCATTGGGCTGGTTTTCACGCGTGACCTGGCGCGGCTCCAGCGCCATGCCGCAAATCGGGCAAGTGCCCGGTCCGATCTGAATGATTTCCGGATGCATGGGGCAGGTATATTCGACGCCCGCGCTGGCAGTGGCCGGATGTGGCGATGAAGCCGCATGATGGTGCTCATGAGCCTGACAGCAGCTCTGCGGTTTTGTCGCTGGTGCAAGATAAGCCGTCGGCGCCAGGAGGAACTTGTCGCGACAGAGGGCCGAGCAGAAATGGTAGGTTTGACCCGCATGGATCGCCTGATGGGGGGATTTTTGCGGGTCCACATTCATGCCGCAAACGGGATCCATAACGGATGCCGACTTATTTTCCGTCGAGTTATCCCCGGTATGGCGATGATCGGTCATGATGGTCGTTCCCTGATCGGCAAATGAGCGATTTCGATGTAGAGGGGAGTGTGAGGCTTCCAGCAACTGGAATGTCAAGCGCGCGTGATTCAAACGCTCCGGGTCAGAATCAGCGATAATGGGAACGTGATGACACGACGCACGCCAAGCGGCATATATCTCGCCCTGTTCGGCATGGCATGCCTGGTGGCCTTTTTCGGGCCCGTGCGAAGCCGCGCCGATTCAGCCGCCCCTGTTTCCGCGGTCAAGGACCTCAATTTCACGACCGTGATCGAAGGCCGGAAAATTCCAGATTATCTGCGCGACCTGCTGAATGAGACCATCGCACTTGGCAAGGATGGCGTGCCGCCACCGCTTTCGGTCGGACAATTGCGTCGTCGGGCAAATGAGGACGAGGCGCGGCTCGAAAAAGTGTTGCGCTCGGAGGCCTATTACAATGGCCGTGTCACCTCCTCGCTTCGTGAAGCCAAGGGGGGAATCTTTGAGGCTGTCTATGATGTGCGGCTTGGGCCCCGCACCATGATTGACCGCTTTGACATCATCTATGACGACACGCCGGAGGATGCCGCCCTGCTGCCGGCGAGCGGTGCGACGCTCGGGCTGAAGCCCGGCCTTGCTGCCAAGGCACAGCGCATCCTCGATCTCACTGAGCAGGCACTCACCACGCTCGCCGATCAGGGGCATCCCAATGCGGTGCTTGTCAGACGTGAGGTCATCATTGATCTGGCCACGCAGCTGGCAAGCATCACCCTGCACATCAAGGCGGGGCCGCGTCTGGTTTTTGGTCCCTTGCTCGTCAACAATGCAGGACGCACGAAGGAGCGTTATGTCGCGAGCTTTGCGACGTTCAAGACCGGCGAAACTTATAGCCGCAGCAAAAGCGATGCGACCATTGCCGCACTTCGCGACACCGGCCTGTTTGACAGTATCGAGATGACATCGCGCCGTGCCGACCCTGACGGGAGCGTCGCGCAACAGCTCTCCCTCAAGGAAGCCAAGGCGCACAGCATCAAACTGGGTGCGCGCTGGGCCTCCGACAACGGGCTTGGCGTGACGGGATCCTGGGAGCATCGCAATCTCTGGGGCGAAGACGAAGACCTCACATTGGCAACCATCATCTCGCAGATCGAACAAAGCCTGACGACCAATTTCAGCAAGCCGCGTTTCTGGCGGGAGAACCAGATATTGCTGGCCGGTTTTGAAATAGCCCGCGAAAAAAGCGATGCCTATGACGAAAACCGGGTGAAGGTGAGCGCCGCGCTGGCACGTGATCTCGACAAGACGCTGACGGTGAGCGGCGGGGTCAGTTTCGAGTTGACGCGGACATCTGATGCGCGCGGCAACAATCACTATCAGCTCTTTGGCATACCGCTGATTGCGCGCTATGACGGCAGCGACGACCTGCTCGATCCGACAACGGGCGAGCGCGCAACACTCGCCGTGACGCCCACTTTCGGTCGCAGTAACGAGAAGCCGACGGCGTTCGGCAAACTCGAAGCCAGCGGCTCCAGCTATTGGCGTTTTGGCGAGACGCCGGATGTGACATTGGCTGTGCGCGGCCGATTTGGCTCCATTCTGGCGCGTGAAACCGAAGAGGTGCCCGGCTCCACCCGCTTTTATGCCGGTGGCGGTGGTTCCATTCGCGGCTATGCCTATCAACGCGTCGGCCCGCTTGACATGTCAGGCGATCCTGTCGGCGGACGCTCGGTCATTGAAGGCAATGCCGAGTTCCGCTATCGCGCAACCGAGACGATCGGCCTTGTTGCCTTTGTCGATGGCGGCGACAGCTACGCCGCCTCGCTGCCGACATTTTCGACGCCCATGCAATTTGGGGCGGGACTCGGCTTGCGCTATTTCACGCCTGTCGGACCGGTACGTCTTGATGTGGCGACACCACTCAATCCGCGCGATGGCATCGACGATCCGATCCAGATTTATGTGTCATTGGGGCAGGCCTTCTGATGACACAGGATTTACCAGTGAGCCTATTGCAGCGAAGCATGATGATCGCCAGGGGCCTTGCCAAATGGCTGCTTGTTGCCCTGGCTGGGGCGACGGCCTTGCTGTTTCTGGCTTTGGCCGTTTTGCAGATCGGGCCTGTGCGGCAAACACTTTTGCAATATGGCCTGACGCTTATCAATAATGGCGGTCTTGATGTGCAAGCCGATGACATTGGCGGCACATGGCCCTATCGCCTGACATTCCAGAACCTGCGTGTGGCGGACATGCGTGGTGAATGGCTGGTGGTGCAGTCGGCCGATATGGCGTGGCAGCCCTTCAGCCTGCTTGCCGGCAATCTTCATATTGTGTCCCTGCATGTCAAAGACCTGACTTTGTCGCGTGTTCCAGATGGCGGCGCCGCCAGCGCGTCGCGTGAGACTGGCCTCTTGCCGCAACTGCCTGTGAATGTCGAGATTGACGCTTTCGCGCTTGAGGACATGAAACTCGCGCGTGAGGTGCTGGGTGAGGCCATGCGCTTCGATGCGGCAGGGGAAGCGCGTTATGGTCCCCTGATCCTGCTGAAGATGCTCGCGGATCGGCGCGATGGCATCAAAGGTCATATCGATGCGGATATCAGCTTTGATGAGATGCTGCGTGTTGGGCGCGGACAATTGCTGATTGAGGATGGCGGGTCCGGCCATCAAGGATTGCTGGCGCAGCTCGCCGATATGCCAGAGCTCAGCGCGCTGAAGATGATGGCGACAGGCGAAGCGCGAGACGGCGTGATGACCGCAGCCGTGCAGGTGGATGCGGCTCAAGGTCTGCAAGCCAAGGCCGATATTCACGGGCAGGTCATTGATGGGCTTGATCTGCATTTTGATGCCGATGCGCTGGGGCAGCTTGTCGCGCGCCAGACGAGGGATCTTGGCGGCGGCGACAGGGCACATGCCCGTGGCAAGGCGGCACTTGACGCGGATGGGCAACTAGTATTGAGCGAGCTTGATCTGCGCGCCGGGGCCCTGGCGATGACGGGCGAGGCACGTTTGGGCGCGGCAAAGAGCGACCAGAACCGCGCCATCAAGGGAGCTGGACGGATCACGGGGCTAAACCGGCTCGTTACCGGGCACGACTCCAATCTCATGGCTGATATGGGCTGGGAAGTTGAAGGCAGCGGCTCGCTCGAAAGCAACCAATTCACGTTCACCACGGCACACCTTGTTTCTGACGCGAGTGACATCCGTTTTGTCGGTGATATTGATGCCGCTGACGGCTTTTCAATGCGGGGCGATGTTCATGCGCTGCTCATGGATGTGGCACCGCTGGCAGAACTTGCCGAGCTCGATCTGCATGGGCGCGGCGAGGCAAGGCTTTCACCCTTTGCGCTCGACAAGGACGGGTCGGCGGCGGCTGACATCACGCTGACGCTCGCCCCGATGCAAAGCAGCGATCCTCTGATGACGGGACTGCTCGGGCGCGGTCTCACGGGCGAGAGTTCATTGATGCTGTCGTCAGGGGGCGAGATCACCTTGCCTGCGATTGATGTGGCGGCTCCCGATCAATCGCTACGTTTGAAGGGCAATCTGACGCTCGGGCGTGATGAGGCGCTTGGTGGCAGGATCGCGATGCAGCTAAGCGATGCGGCGCGCGCGCTGCCTGGCGCGCAGATGAGTGGCAAACTCTCCTTCGAGGCCAGGCTATCGGGCCAACTCGACGCGCCATCGGGCGAGCTGCAAGCCGTGCTGGAAAATGGAACCGTGATCGGCCTTGACGCCCGCAAGCTGACACTGAACCTCAAGGCCGATGCGGGCCAGACGGGGCCGTTTGATCTGTCGCTGACAGGCAAGGATGGCAACGCTACCGCACATGGCATGATCGCCCTGCCGGAAGAGGGCGGCGTTGTTTTGAGCGCGATTGAAGCGGATCTGTTTGGGGCCGATGTGACGGGCGATCTGCGTGTCCTGTCGAATGGCCATGCCACGGGACAACTCGTCGGCGACAATATGTCGTTGCGCCCCTTGGGGGCCTTTGCGGGCGTTGCGGCGCGCGGACGCGGCGATTTGCGCGTGCGCCTGACGAATGAGGGCGGCACACAAAATGCCGATCTCTCGCTGGCGAGCGATCGCATGACCATGGCGCTCGCCAAGCCCCTGACACTTGAGAAGGTCTTGCTGAAGGCAGCCTTGCATGATCCGGGTGGCAAACACGAAAATGTGCAGGCCAGCCTTCATGCCGAGAGTGGCATGGGCGGCGTGACCCAGCTCTCCAGAATTTCTGCACAGGCTGACGGGCCGCTCGACAACCTTGCCTTATCGCTTGATGTTGAAGGACACGAATTGTCGCTGTCGCCCAAGCCGGTTTCGCTGACTGCCAAAGCGATTTATGCGCCTGACCGGCTGAACCTGCAATCGCTTCACTATCAGATTGCCGATGCGTCGCTGACGCTTGCCGCGCCGCTGTCGGTTGCGCTGACAAAGGGCGTGCAATTCGAGGCGGCTGATTTCGCGACAAATGGTGCGCAAGGTGCGGGCCATGTGCGGGGCGATTTGGCGCTGAACGGGCGCAGCGCCAAGGGCGGGGTCGATATTGACGCCTTGCCGATTGCGCTGCTCGCGCCGCTGATGCCGATTGAACAGGCGGATGGCGCGATCAATGGCAAGGCTGATCTCGATAGTGCGCGCGGGTTTGGCAATGTCGCCCTGTCCTTTCATCAGGTGCGGCTGACACAGACGGATTTGACGCAAGCCCCCGCCTTTGATGCCACACTGGATGGCAGTTGGGCGAAAGGTCGCCTGCGCTTTGCGGCGCGCGCGCTTGGTAACTCCGAGATACCCTTCACGCTTGACGGCGCCGTGCCGATGATACGCGACCCGGCAGGCGCTTTCCCCATGCTGGCAACGCGTGGTCCCGTACAGGGCAGCCTGCGCTGGCAGGGGCCACTTGCCTCGCTCATGGCGCTGGCCGACTTGCCCGGACACAAGCTGAGCGGTCTGGCAGACTTATCGCTCCGTGCCAGTGGCGACATCGCCGCACCCCTGATTGACGGCAACGGCTCGATCACCAATGGCACTTATGAGAATTATCAACTTGGCACTTTGTTGCGCGATCTGACCGTGACGCTCAACGCGCAACGCAGCGAGGCCGTGGGTTTCGAGATGAGCGCCAATGACAGTGGCAAGGGCCGGATGACGTCAAGGGGACAGGTGAACCTTGCCCGTGATGCGGCATCGGCGCTGCAGGTGGAGATCACATTTGACAATGCGCAATTGGTGCGTGAACGCGATCTGGACATGGCGCTGAGCGGCACGGTGGCGATGCGTGCGACGAAGCTACCCTTCAGCGCCGAAGCCCCGCTGAGGGTGAGCGGCGGATTGGAAACGAAATTGCTGCAATATCGCATTCCGGAAAAACTGCCGAGCCATGTGCCGGAAATTGCCGTTGTGGAAATCAATGGCGGACGCCAGGGCGGGAGAACCCGCGACGTGACAACGGAAGAGGCGCTGCCGGTGGTGCTTGATCTGACGATCAAGCTGGCCGAAGCGGCGCGTGTCAGCGGGCGCGGTCTGACTTCGCTGTGGACGGGCGAATTCAGCGTGGGGGGCATGGCCGAAGCGCCGCAACTGCAAGGCCGTCTGAATGCGCTGCGCGGGGCATTTGATCTGGGAGGCAAGACGTTCGCGCTCACCAGGGGACAGGTGATTTTCGAGGGGCATCAACCCATTGAGCCGCGACTGGATTTGCTCTTCACCCATGAGCGCAGCGACTTGACAGCCACCATCGCCGTGACAGGCACAAGCAATGCGCCCAAGATCACGCTCGCCTCAACGCCGTCGCTGCCGCGTGATGAAATCATTTCGCGCGTGTTGTTTGAAAAGGGCGTGGGTGAACTTACCGCGGTTGAGGCGGCGCAGCTTGCCAATACACTGGCGGTGGTTTCCGGCCAGAGCGGCGGCGGGCCCGATATCCTCGGCAAATTGCAGGACTCACTCGGCCTTGATGTGCTGAGCCTCGACAAGGGTGCGAGTGGGGCGACCACGGTTTCAGCCGGGAAATATATCCGCAAGGGCGTTTATGTGGGTGTGCAGCAAGGGGCGTCCGCCAGCGACTCCGCCATCAAGGTGGAGATCGAGGTGACGCCACGCGTGAGCGTTGACACGAAAATCGGCCAAAGCGCGACGAGCGATGTGGGCGTCAACTGGAAATGGGATTATTGAGGCCGGGCAACCGATCAATAAGGCGCAAAGCCATTGCGCGGCGCAAGCGCTGGATAGCCAAGCGGCTGACGGCCACCGGCAAAGTCATCCAGACGATCAAGCTGCTGACGCTCGTGGATCAGATCCTCACGGCGCTTGGCCTCAAACTGTTCGGCATACATTTCCGCATCGTGCTGCTCGGGATTGTCATATCCCTCATCCGCATTGGAGCGGTAATTGACCGGGCTTGTCTCCGTCGGTTCGGTCAACTCATAGACCGAACCCGGCTGTGGGCCCTTGGGTGCGGGCCCATCTTCGGCCTTGGCCAGTTGGGCAAAGCTCATGGTCGCGCCGAGCAAGAATGCACCCGCAACTGGCAGATATCTGAATGTCATGAGCCGGACCCTCTCGTAAGCCGCATTTCTGCGACGCACTCTAGCAGGAAATGGTGACCTTGGCAGGAGGCGTATGCGCCCTTCCTGCCACAGGCGGTCGTTTTCGTCGCTAAAAAGTCGTTAACAGACAGCGCCTCATCACATGTCCGGTGCGACCTTGACCACCAGCTTGCCAAGATTTTCCCCGTCAAACAGCGGGTTACGGCAACGGGGGCATTTTCGAGACCCTCAACCAAGGGTCGCGCGATGCTTGAGCCGACCCCCGGCGACCCAGGTCGCGAGTGGGACCGTGTACGGGGATGGGATTTTCCGGTTCCTGTTGCCGAAGCGTTTTCAGGGCAGGACGATTTCAAACCAGAAATCAAACCTGTCGAGAAGCGAGAGCCAATCGGCAAAGGCGCTCTCCTCACCTGACAAGATGACGGCCTTGCTGGCGATCAACGCCTTGAGCGTTGCCTCGCCGATGACAAGCGCTATGAGATCGGAACGGGTCAACTCAATGGTGGCCTGCGCCTTGTCGCTGACACGACCCGCAAAATGGTGGAACACGGCATTTTCCACGAGCAGGTGAAACCGCTCGCCCGTATCGCGGAAGACGATATTGAAGGTGAAATGGCGCGCCCCGGCTTTGGGTCCGTTCAGCCGAACCGAGAGCGAATCAAGCAACATTTCGGCGGGCAGCGAACGCAATTGTCCGGCCGCACCCTGACGTGGCGCATCGGATGACGGTCGCGGGTGGCGCAGCTCCATGGCGGCGGTGAGATAGAAAGCCCGCCACGGACCCGACTCCGCCTGGTAGCCCATCTGTTCCAGCGCGTCAGCCTGCAATTCGCGCGCCTGTGCATTGGCGGGATCGGCAAAGACAAGGTGGTTCACGAGTTCGGCGACCCAGCGATAATCACCCTTGGCAAAAGCGGTGTGCGCCTTTTCCAGCAATGCATCCGCCCCGCCTGCCAGTTCGACATAGCGCCTGCCGACTTCAACCGGTGGCAGCTTGTGGAGATTGGCCGGATTGCCATCAAACCAGCCGAGATAACGCTGATAGACGGCTTTGGCATTGTGATTGAGCGTGCCGTAATAATCACGCGTGTACCACTCGTCCGCGAGGGTTGGCGGCAGGGTGATTTCCTCGGCGATTTCAAGCGGCGTCAGGCCGTGATTGGCGAGACGCAAAGTCTGGTCGTGAATATATTTGTAGAGATCACGCTGTTTGCGCAGAAACTTCCCGGCCTTGTCGCGGCCCCATTTGGGCCAGTGATGGCTGGCGAAAAGCACATCTGTCCGGGGTCCAAACATTTCCAGCGCTTCATTGATGTAATAGCTCCAGGCCTTGGCGTCGCGCACCTGTGCGCCGCGCGGCGTATAGAGATTGTGCAACTGGCAGGAGCAGTTTTCCGCCATGCAGAGCGCGTTGAATTGCGGAAAGAAGAAGTTCATCTCGGCGGGCGCTTCGGTGCCCGGCGTCACCTGGAAGATGATTTCGATGCCGTCGATGGTGAGCTTCTCTCCGGTTGTCGAGATGCTGACATTGGGCGGCACAAGGCTGACACTGCCGAGCGACACGGTCTTGCCGAGACCGGAATCGACATGACCCCGCGCGTTACGCGGCAGAAGCGAGCCATACATATATGTTGCACGGCGGCCCATGGCATTGCCGGCCAGCACATTCTCGCTGACGGCTTCTTCGAGGAAGCCTTCCGGCGCAATGATCCTGAGACCTGAAGCGATATCCGCATCACTCAGGACGCCGCGCACGCCGCCATAATGATCGACATGGCTATGGGTGTAGATGACGCCTGTGACGGGCTTGTGGCCGCGATGCTGGCGCATCAGGGCCAGGGCGGCGGCGGCCGGCTCTTCGGAGATGAGCGGATCGATAACGAGATAGCCCTTGTCACCTTCGATGAAGGTGATGTTGGAAAGATCGAAGTTGCGGACCTGATAAATGCCCTTGGTGACTTCGAAAAGGCCATGAATCTTGTTGAGCCGGGCTTGTCGCCACAGGCTTGGATTGACCGTGTCGGGCGCGGGCGAGTCTTGCTTGATGAAATCGAAGGTACCCATGTCCCAGACGGCATGGCCGAGCGCGTGATGCGAGCGGGCGTCCGGAATGGTGGCGATGAAGCCGCGTGTGGCGTCCGCAAAATCCTCGCCATCATGCGTGGGAAGATGCTTGCAAAGACGGGCCTGCGCATGGCGTGTCGCTTCCGTGGCGTCTTTGGGCCCGGCCATGGTCTTCTCCCTGTTTGGTCCTCTTTGAGCGGGGACTCTCCGGCGGGCAGACTACAGCCTCGGACACAGGAAACAAAGGCGCTTAGCCGCGCAAGCGGGCCTCTTTGATGATCGAATAGAAATGATCGACCAGAAAAATCACGGCCGGTTTTTCTCCGCCATCCGTCAGGGGCGCCAGCAACAATTCGACACCCAGATGTGACTTATTGGCAAACATGATCTGTCCCGTCGCCCGCACCGGGCCGCCATGAGCGAGCACCTTGCCTGAGAGATCCATCCAGCGCGCCCAGACAATGGGGCCGAGCAGGGTTGGCAAATCCCTGTTGCGCAGAGAGCCGAAGACGCGCTCAAACTCGGCACCGATCAGACGCGCACGCAAGTTTTGCAGGACGCCATCGCTGATATCCATGTCGAACAGGCTGAGATGTTCGAGAATGCCGACCAGCTGTACGGGGTCGATATCGCGACGATCCGGCATGGCGCGACCGGCGCATTTATCGAGCCAGTATTCATAGCCCTTGCGTGGCGCGGCAAACTGGAAATCAAGCGTGTCGTCCAGTTCGATGGGCGGGAATTCAACTGCCTGATGGGCTTGCACCATTCCTCCAGCCATATTGCCTCTCTGGTTTTATTTGCTGCGCTGCAATGAAACCTTCTTTCAGGGCAACACCTACTCAACCGATCGGATCATTCATCGTTGCGATACTAGCGTCCAATTCATTTCCGCGATAGCGCGCATTGCCGTTTGATGAAAAAATCCCGCCTTTAGCTTGCTGAGCCGCATGGTCTTCATGCTATGAAAGACCATAAAACCAAAATGGGAACGCCGAAATGCCCTTGCCTGCAATGACCAATCGTCATGTCCAAACATTCGCCGGACAGGATATCCGTATGCTGATCGATTTGATGGCACGGACAAGAACAACGCATCCGGCCCTGATCTGGGAACCATTTGAAGGCGAGGCTGCGAGCTGGACCTATGGCGCCTTTGGCGACAAAATCCGGCGCGTGGCGGCCGGCTTGCATGCGCGCGGGATCAAGCCCGGCGATCGCGTGATCGTGCATTTCGACAATTGCCCGGAATCGATATTTTCGTGGTTTGGCTGCGCCTATGCCGGCGCTGTGGCCGTGACGACAAATGCGCGTTCCACGGCTGATGAAATGGCCTATTTTGCCTCGCATAGCGGCGCGGTTGCCGGCATCACGCAGCCCCGATTTGCGGCAATGGTCAAAGCGGCTGCCCCGCAGCTCAAATGGCTGGCCGTCACCGATACGGATAATGGCGAGGACGCTGGCGCCAATCGACCTGCCCCGGCTGACAGATTTGAGGCCCTTGACGCTGATCCGGCGTCACTGCCCCAAAGGGCTGCCGACCCCCTCGCCCCCTTCGGCATTCAATACACATCGGGCACGACGTCACGCCCCAAGGCGGTGCTCTGGACACATGCCAATGCGCTCTGGGGCGCCAAGGTCTGCGCCGATCATGAAAACCTGCAGCCAGGCGATGTCCATCTCATCACGATGCCGCTGTTTCATACCAATGCACAATCCTATTCCGTGCTCGCCTCGCTCTGGGTCGGCGCGACCATGGTGGTTCAGCCGCGCTTTTCGGCGTCGCGTTTCTGGCCGGTCTCGCTCAAGCATGGCTGCACCTGGACCTCGATGGTGCCATTCTGCCTGCGCGCCTTGATGCCGATCCCCGTTCCCGAGAAGCACACTTATCGGCTATGGGGCAATGGTGTTTGCGAACCCGCGACGGATAGGCATTTCCGCGTCAAGACCATCGGCTGGTGGGGGATGACGGAAACCATCACGCACGGCACTATCGGCAGCGTTTTTCATCCTGACATGTCCATGTCGATGGGACGTGTGGCGGCCGAATATGAATTGCGCGTCGTGACGGGTGAGGGCAAGGACGCCCAGCCCGGCGAGACCGGCGACCTGCTGATCAAGGGGCAGCGCGGTCTGTCGCTCTTTGCCGAGTATTATAATAATCCCGAAGCAACGGCCGCCGCTTTTGACGAGGATGGCTATTTCATCACCGGCGACCGCGTCACCGTGATGGCGAATGGCTATCTCGTTTTTGCCGATCGCGCCAAGGACATGCTGAAAGTCGGCGGTGAAAATGTGGCCGCTTCCGAAATCGAGCGCGTCGTCATGAGCGTGCCGGGTATTGCCGAAGCGGCCGTCGTGGCCAAGAAAGACCCGATGTATGACGAGGTGCCTGTCGTGTTCGTGCTGCCCATGCCGGGCAGCACGGCCTCGCCTGAAGCGCTGACCCATGCCATTGCCGAGGCTTGCAAGTCGGCGCTGGCCAATTTCAAGCAGCCGCGCGAGATACGCATCGTTGACAGCCTGCCGCGCTCAACGCTGGAAAAAATTGCCAAGGCCGAATTGCGCAAACTTCTCGATTAGGGACGCAATGCCTGGCGGAAAACCGGGGGCGGCGTTGGTGCGGTCAATGGGCACCAATGGCTGCGAGTGCCGGTATCGAGCGCATTGGCCCTGGATCGGGACAAGCATATCTGGCGCTATCCTGCGCTTTGTTTCTCCGGCCAGATATATTCCTTGCAATTTTTGACCCCAGCCCCACTTATGAGATGTCATTTCGTTCTGGTTCGGCATGCTCTCTACGCTCAAGATCGAGCGCCGGGCGGTACCCTACTCATAGTGAAGCTTGATACGGTCGCGTGATATTGCGCGAACGGCACCCTCTATTCCAAGGAGACACCATGTCCAACAAGGGCGCGGTTAAGTGGTTTAACAGCCAAAAAGGTTTCGGTTTCATTCAGCCTGACAACGGCGACAATGATGTGTTCGTTCACATCTCCGCTGTGGAACGCGCTGGTCTGTCGAACCTCAATGAAGGCCAGAAGCTGTCCTACGATCTCGTGACAGAAAAAGGCAAGACCTCGGCTGCGAACCTTCAGGTTCTCTGAGCCTGACGGAACCGCATGGCGGGCGAAAAGCCTGACCTGAGGAACGATCAAGATGCCCGGCCAGAGAAATCTGCGCCGGGTTTTCTATGGCGCGCGTGGCGGCCAGTTGCTCAACCCGCCCGGGAGGGCAAACTCACTCATGCCGCGACTCTAATCCCCCGATGGGGGAAACTTCCGTGGCAGGTCATGGACGAGACGCGTCTGCCGCGCACCATCTTAATGCGTCACCTGACATGGATGGAAACATATTCCAGCAATCACAACTGACAACCCGCAATGCACTGCGACAAATCCCCGGTTTGAACCACCCCGGGTTTGCCGGAGGCTCCAACGTCGCCCAATGGCGGGGCCTATGAGGAGCCTAAGGCTTTTCATCAAAAGACTAAGTCATTGAAATTAGTGGTGCACCGAGAAGGATTCGAACCTCCGACCCTCAGATTCGTAGTCTGATGCTCTATCCAGCTGAGCTACCGGTGCCTGCTTGCGGCGAGGATAAGGGTGGTGCCACGAATGACCGCCCGCGTGCCGCGAAGGCGCACACTAATAAGGGGTCCGGCTGGCAAGTGCAAGGGGTAACGTCAAACAGAGACTGAGGATTTCTGCCGGACGCTCAGGCCCCGTAAAGCGAGGCATATCCCGGCATCTGTCCCAAAGTTTGTGCGGCATAGACCCCGCGGGCGATGGCGCGGGCGACACAATCAGCCGCCATCGCCCCCAGCATGGACAAGGCCAGCGGGCGGCGCGCCCGATCAAGTTCATGGGCGGCCGTCGCCAGAACGAAAATCACATCGCCATCCATGGCGGCATGAACCGGGCGAATGGCGCGCGCCAGGCCATCCTGCGCCATGATGGCGACACGGCGGGCTTCGGCGGGCGTCAGATCGGCATTGGTGGCGACAACGCCGATGGTCGTGTTGCTGCCTGCATTTTCATAGGCCGGTTCGGCCTTGCTGCCGAGACGGGGGTCCAGGGCGGCGAAGGCCGGCATGGGGGCGGGCCAGCCCCTGCCACCGAACTCGCCCATGAGTTCGTATGGTGCGGCCCAGAAATGCCCCGTGCCGGGCATGATGACCGAGCCGAAGGAATTGACTGCGATCAGGGCGCCGACCTGAAGGCCGGAGGATACGATGGCCGAGGCTGAGCCGAGCCCGCCCTTGAGCTGGCCCGCCCGCGCCCCGAGCCCCGCCCCGACATTGCCGAGTGCGAAATCAGACCCGGCATCGGCGCAAGCCGCGCGGCCAAGCGCGTTATAGGGCGGATTTTCACCCCATGACTTATCCCCGCCATTCATGAGGTCGAATAAAATGGCGGCCGGCACAACGGGCGAGACAACGGGCGATCCGGCGAGCGCAAAGCCGCGCCCACGGCTCCCGAGCCAATTGGCAACGCCCGAGGCCGCATCAAGACCATAGGATGAACCACCCGAAAGGACGACAGCATCAACCGCATCGACAAGATTGGCCGGATCGAGCGCATCGGTTTCGCGCGTGCCGGGACCACCGCCACGCACATCGCCTGCCGCGACGGCACGCTGGCCCGGCAACACAACCGTGACGCCGCTGATAACCGAGTTATCCCCGGCATTGCCGACGCTGATAGCATGGACATCGGTGATCAGATTGCGCGGACCGGGCGAAATGACGCCAAAGGGCATTTGAGATGATCTTTCATTTCGGAAAGGGGACCCCCCTGTGTTCATATTCAGTCTAGAGCCGATTGCGCATGGATGGAATTGCGCTGAAGCGACCCCATGACCCCATATAGAAGCGTCGGCGCAAAGCGCCATTGAGTGCGGAGGAGAAGCGAATGGCCGACAGGCTCAAAACCCGAAACGGCCTGATGATGCTTGGCGGCGCGGCGATCGGTCTGGTGCTGATTGCGCTCCTCTCGCTCTGGGCGATGTATCGCAACACCGACGGCACCTATATGGTGGCGGCGGCCAATCCCTATGCGAGCGAGGCGGGCGCCGAAATATTGAAGCAGGGCGGCAGCGCGGTGGACGCCGCGATTGCCATTCAGGCGGTGCTGGGGCTGGTGGAGCCTGAATCATCCGGCATGGCGGGCGGCGCCTTCATGCTGCATTGGGATCGCGACACATCGAAGCTCGACGCCTATGACGGTCGCGAGACCGCGCCTGCCGGTTCAACGCCTGACATGTTTCTCGATGCGAGCGGTCAACCGATGGATTACATCCATGCGATTGTGAGCGGCCGATCCGTTGGCGCGCCGGGCGTTGTCAAGATGCTGTGGCTTGCCCATCGCGAACACGGCAAGCTCGCCTGGGACAAGGTTTTTGAACCGGCAATCAGGCTTGCAACAGATGGCTTTGCCGTCTCACCCAAGCTCGCCGCCGCGATCGCCAAAGACCCGGCACTGGCCCATATCCCTGTATCGCAGGATTATTTTTTCACGCGCGATGTGAGCGGTGCGCTCACGCCGCTGGCGGCTGGCGCGATCCTGAAAAATCCCGCCTATGCAGAAACACTGAGACAGGTCGCCGCAAAAGGCCCGGATGGTTTTTACAAGGGCCCTGTGGCGCAAGCCATTGTTGACATGGTGGCGCAAGCGCCCAATCTGCCCGGCACATTGACGCTTGCCGATCTTGATGCCTATGAGGCCAGGAAGCGCGAGCCGCTTTGCGGGCCCTATCGCGAGGTGAAGGTTTGCACCATGCCGCCACCGACATCGGGCGGTGTGACGAGCTTGCAGATTCTCGGCATTCTTGAAAACTTCGATATTGGCGAGATCGTGCCGATGTCGCTCGAAGCGGTTCATTTCATCGCCGAAGCCGAGAAGCTCGCCTATGCCGACCGCGACAAATATGTCGGCGATCCGGATCGCGTGAGCGTCCCTGTCGCGGCGATGCTCGATCCGGCCTATCTCAAATCGCGTGCGGAGCAGATTGATGCGAGCCTCAGCATGGGCAAGGCGCGTGCGGGGAAATTGCCGCAAAAGCAGGGCGCGAATTACGGCGTCAATGGCGACATTTCACGCCCCTCGACAAGTCATTTCGCGATTGACGATGGCGAGGGCAATGTCGTCTCGATGACAACATCGGTGGAAGCGCCCTTTGGCAGTCACTTGATGGCGGCAGGCATGATCCTCAATAATCAGTTGACGGATTTTTCTTTTTCGCCGGTTGAAAATGGCAAGCCCGTGGCAAATGCCGTGGCGCCGGGCAAGCGGCCACGCTCGTCGATGGACCCGACGATCATTTTTGATGCGGACGGCAATTTCAAGGCCGCGCTCGGCTCGCCCGGCGGCAGCCGCATCATTGGCTATGTCACGCAATCGATCATTGCGCTTATCGACTGGAAAATGCCGATGCAGGAAGCCCTGAACCTGCCCCGCTTTCTGGATCGCAATGGCGATCTGGAAATCGAGGCCGGCACGGATCTCGAAAAGCTGACACCGCAGCTCAAACAGCTTGGCCATGCGGTGAAGGTGACACCGATGAATAGCGGCTTGCACGGGATTGAAGTGACAGCGGATGGCTTGCGCGGGGGCGCAGACCCGCGCCGCGAGGGCAAGGTTGTGACCGGTATCCGCTAGAGCGATAAACGACCAGGCGATGGCGCCTGCGGCGGCATGATAGCGCCTGCGGCGGCATGGGCGAGCCCGAGAAGGGCCGGGTCTTCGCGCATCATCACGAAAATCGGGATGCGCGCCATATAGGGTGCAAAACGGCCTTTGGCTTCAAAGCGGCGGCGAAAGAGAGCCGCATCGAAGAGCGGCTTGCCATCAGCATCGGCTGTGGCGATCCAGCCCGGCACGATGCCGCCGCCGACATAGACGCCGCCATGGGCGCCGAGGATGAGCGCGAGATCGCCCGCGACCGCGCCGAGCCAGCCGCAAAAGAGTGAAATGGTTTCAACGCAGAGGGGGCATGATCCAGCGCGCGCCCGCGCGGCAATGTCCACAGCCATTGGATTGGAAGCCGGGGGCGCGCCACTCAAGGAAGCAAGCGCGCGATAGAGCGAGACAAGGCCCGGCCCGGAAAGCACGCGCTCAGCCGAGACATGACCATATTCGAGCATGAGCTGGTGGAGGACGGCGATTTCGCGCGCATTGCCGGGCGCGAGATCAATGTGGCCCCCTTCGCCGGGAATGGCGATGCGGGAAGACCCGCCCCAGACAAGCGATCCGACGCCAAGGCCCGTGCCCGCGCCAATGACGACTTTGGGGCCTGTTGCGGAAGGCGGCTCGCTGCCACCCAGCGGGCGCAGCTCGGAGTCGGCCAGATGCGGCACAGAAAGAGCGAGCGCCGCAAAATCATTCATGAGCAAGGGCGCGGTAATGCCCGTTGCATCGACCAGGCTCGCCACGGACACATCCCAGGGGCAATTCGTCATGCGGATGCGGGCTGAGCGCCCCTCGCCTTCAATCGGCCCGGCAGCGCAAACGGCGACGGCATCGAGCTTCGGCCGGCCCTGCTGGTCGAGATAGGCGTGGAGCGCCTCGTCGAGTGTGGTGTGCAGCGCCGTCAGCCAGACGGATGAAGGCGTCAAGGTCATCACGTCATCATGGTCATGGGCGAGCGCAAAACGGACATTGGTGGCGCCAATATCGGCGAGCAGATAGCAATGCTCTTTCGTCTTCGTCGTCATCTCGCCTGAAACTCCCGGTCGGACATTCCTGACAAGCACGTCAGGAACAGAGCGTCGCGCCGCCCCATTTGAACGCCATGTCCATAGCGCGGACAGGGCCGCAGGTCACGCGCCTTTACAGGTGGCATCGACATCGGCGCATTCATTGAGGGTCGCCTCGTCATCGGGAATGCAGATGCGAAATGTGGTCCCCGATGGCGAACTGCTGAGGAGTTCGATATGGCCGCCATGCATGCGCGTGAGATCGCTGGCGATGGCAAGCCCCAGACCCGTGCCGCCCGAGCGCGCGCCGCCTGTGAAGGCCATGAAGAGATGCGTCTTCGCCTTTTCCGGCAGGCCGGGCCCATTGTCGGTAATGTCGATATGCACGTGATCAAGCGCGCGCCAGGCCCCGATCCTGATTGTCCCTTCGCCATGACGTTCGTCCTGCAAGGCCTGCATGGCATTGCGCACGAGATTGAGCAGGATGCGAAACATGTGGTCGGGATCGGCATTGACGCGCAGATCGGACGGCACGTCGATTTCAAGCGCGATGCGGCTTTCTTCATCAAGCCCCGACGTGGTGGCGACTTCTGCTGTGAGTGCGGCAAGCGCGACCTGACGGCGACGCGGCGGGGCTTCATCGGCGCGACCGAATTTGAGTGTCGAGGCACAAAGCTCAATGGCGCGATCAATCGCATCAAAAAGACGCGGCGCCAGATGCTGCACGGTCGGATCTTCAACAGCGCCGAGCCTGTCGGAGATGAGCTGAACGCTGGCCAGAATATTTCGCAGATCATGATTGATCTTGCTGACGGCGGCCCCCAAGGCGGCGAGGCGCGTCTTCTGGCTCAGCGTGGAGCGGATTTCACGCTGCAAACCGGCCAGCTCGCGCTCGGCGACGCCGATTTCATCGAGACGCGTTGAGGGATTAATGACACGGCGATCATCTTCCGGATTTTCGCGGAAGGCGACCATGTTTTGTGTGATGCGGCGCATGGGGCGCACGAGCATGAGATGCAGCATCAAAAAAACAAGACAAGCCGTGAAGATGGAAATGATGAGCGAGAGGAAAAAGACGTTGCGGCCATAGAGCAACATGGCCTGACGTAACGGCGTTTCATCGAGCACGATTTCTATGACATCGCCGCCCGCATAGCGCGGCGTGGAAATGACGCGGATGATGCGCCCTTCGCCGTAAAGGAGTGTGTTGAAGGCATCCATGATAAGCATGGGCGCCATGCTCTGGCGCAGATCATATGTCGCCTGAACCGTGGGCGGCATGTCATCGCTGAGCATGAGGCGACGCGCGGAATCGCGATGCAGGGCGACGGCAAAAATCTGGGCATTGCGCAGCAGCTCGTTGCGCAATTCGGGACGGACCATCTTGTCGGGTGAGGCTTCGAGCGCGAGCGAGGCGATTTGTCCGGCGGCGCAATGTTCTTCCAGCCAGCCCAGACGGAAATTGGCAATCGAGGGCACGAAGACCATGACTTCAGCGAGCATGACGAAAAGAACGGTGAGCGCCAGGAGCTGACGGGAAAGCGAATGCCGAAGCGGCAGCATGACAAGGCCGAACCAGCCGCGCAGGGACTTGTCCAGGTGCGCACCGGTTTCGAGCTCCCGTCTGATCTCTGCCTGATCGGTCATCGGATGTCACATGCCCTCATTTTGTGGCATCTTATAACCTGAATTGAGCCGCAGGCCCATTCAGCCAAAAAGGCGCAGAAACCGGACGACCCTGCGGGTGCGCGGGCTGAAGAGCGTGGGCGTGTAATAGGACCCGGCGACGCGCTTGCTGACCTCGGACAGGGTGGGATAAGGCGCAATCAATCCCGCCATGGCGCTGACCTTCAAGCCCTGCGACTTGGCCAGCACCCAGGGCAGGATCAGCTCTCCGGCATGGGGGCCGACGATGGTGACGCCAAGGATGCGGCCATGAAGATCGGTGACAAGCTTGATGACGCCCTCGGTTTCGCGCTCGGCCTGGGCGCGATCATTTTCGGCAAAGCTCCAGCGCAGCACATTGATCTTCATGTGGCGTTCGCGCGCCTCGGTTTCCGTCTCACCGACATGGGCCAGCTCGGGGTCCGTATAGGTGACCCAGGGCACGCAGCTATGGTCTGCCTTGGCAGGCAGGCGGAAGAGAATGTTGCGAATGACGATACCGGCATGATAGCCCGCGACATGGGTGAATTGCAGACCACCTGCGACGTCGCCTATGGCAAAGATTTTCCTGTTGGTGGTGCGCAAGCGATCATCAACCGTGATGCCGCGGCGGGTATGGTCTATGCCGGCCTTTTCAAGATCCAGCCCATCGACATTCGCCGTGCGGCCTGCCGCAACCAGCAGATGGCTGCCCGTAATTTTTTTGCTGAAGCCATCCTTTTCGATGATGACCGTGATCTTGCCTTCGCCGCCAGCGACCGAGAGCACCCTGGAGCGCTCGTGAAAGACAACGCCTTCGCGCACCAGCGCATTGATGACGACGGCGGAGAGTTCCGGATCATCCTTGCCGAGCACGCTCATGCCCTCGATCACGGTGACGCTTGCCCCCAGCCGACGATGGGCCTGGGCCATTTCGATGCCGATGGGACCGCCACCGATGATGACGAGATGATCGGGCAGCGTGTCGTTGGCAAAGAGTGTTTCGTTGGTGAAAAAGGGTGTTTCCTCAAGGCCCGGAATGGGCGGTACGGCCGCGCGCGAGCCCGTGGCGATGACGATGCGCCGGGCGATGATTTCATTGTCGCCTGCCATCACCGTGCGATGATCCTTGAAGCGCGCATCTGCCTTGATGACGGTGACGCCCAGACCTTCAAAACGCTCGACGGAGTCATTGGGGGCTATGGCGGCAATGACGCCATGCACATGCGCATTGACGGCGGCAAAATCGACCCTGGCTTTTTTCGAGACAATGCCGAACTTCTCGCCATCATTCATGCGATAGGCGGCTTTGGCGGCGGCGAGCAGCGCCTTGGACGGCACGCAGCCGGTGTTGAGGCAATCGCCCCCCATATGATCGCGCTCGATGAGAACGGTTCTGGCGCCCATTTGCGCGGCGCCTGCCGCGACCGACAGGCCACCCGAACCCGCGCCAATCACGCATATGTCTGTCTTGATGACCCTGGTCACGGGCGAGGCTCCTTGTCGGCTGTCACTCGTCGCGATGAGTGTTGGGGAAAATCAGGCCTTGGGGCCAGAAAAAAATCGCCGATAAATGACCGGCAGCAAGGCAAGACAAGCCAGCGCGATGATCGGGCCGATGATCTGGAGCTCGAAGAAGAGGCCGAGATCAGGCTCGCGGCCAGCATCGAAGACGGCGCCCAATCCATTGCCAAGGCTGGCAAAGACAAAGGTGCCCGGAATGATGCCAAGCGCGGTGGTGGTGATGAAGGTTGAGACCGGCACGCCAAGGAAAGCCGGCGCGAGATTGACAAGGAAGAAGGGGAAGATCGGGATGAGGCGCATGACCATCAGATAGGAAAAGGCGTTTTCGCCAAAACCGTCCTCAAGGCGACGAAGGGAGGGACCTGCCCGGGCACGCAGCACATCGCCAAGCGCCGTCTTGGCGGCGAGAAAAACGCAAGTCGCGCCAATCGTCGCACCGATGACGGTGTAGAGACCGCCAGAGAGCGTGCCGAAGAGAAAGCCGCCGGTGAGCGTGGCGACAAGACCGGCTGGCAGCGAAAAGGCGGCGATGAGGATATAGACGCCTATATAAGAGAGGGCGGCGAGCAGCGCATGGGAGGCAACCCAGGCGCCCAGGGCGGCGCGATTGTCGCGCAATGCATCAAGCGTGGCATAGCGGTCCAGGTCGAGCGCAAAAAAGCCGACAAGGCCCGCGCCGAGCAGGACGAGCGGTAACAGGCGCTTCAGCGAGAAGGCTGGCTTGCCGGGCGGACTCATATCGGGCATCAGGTCATTCCGTCTTGCGAACATTGAGAGAACACATGGGCCGGGGATCGGACCGCGCCGGGGCACACCATATCGGCATTCCGGGGCAAATGGGCGCCCCTCACCAAAAAGTGACAGGGGCGCGACCTGCCCCCGACACAGATCGGGCAAGCCAAGGGGCGATGGGGCGCGAAGCGTTGACTTTGGCTGCGCTTATCGCCTATATACGCGCCCAGACAGCCGTTTGGCCTCGCGCCTGCGGCTCTTATATTATTGGCACTTCGCAACCGGATGTGACTGGCGGACGCGGCTGGCGGGCTTGAGGCTCGTTTCTGGCCCTTCATGCCGGATTTTCGACACCGGATTGCGGGCCAGACCGCCGGAGACGACAAGTGAAACGGACCTATCAACCGAGCGAACTCATCCGCAAGCGCCGCCATGGTTTCCGGGCGCGCATGGCCACCAAGAGCGGTCGTCAGATTCTTTCTGCCCGTCGTGGTCGCGGCCGCAAGAAGCTCTCTGCCTGATCTGACGGGCGCGGCTGGCCTTTCCTTGTGAAGGGTCCTGAGCCAAGTGGCCTTGCAGACAGGCCTTAGGAACGATCTGGCCCATGGATCGACTGAGAAAACGCCGCGAATTTCTGGCCGTTGCCACGGGGCATAAATGGGCAGCGCCGGGGCTTGTGCTTCAGGCGCGGGCGCGTGAGCAAGCTGGCGGCATCGCGTCTCCCGACATTCGCGTCGGCTTTACCGTGACCAAGAAAGTCGGATCCGCCGTGATCCGCAATCGCGCCAAGCGGCGCCTGCGTGCCGCCGCTGCCGAACTGCTTCCGATTCTCGCCAATCCCGGATACGACTACGTGCTTGTGGGCCGCGCGGCCACGCTGAACCGGGCCTGGCCCGATCTGTTGAGCGATCTGCGTGCAGCTCTCGAGCGCGTTCACGGGACACGCGGACCTGCTTCCATCAAAAGTTCCACCGCCAGGGATAAAGCGCCACATGGGTGACAATCGTAATTTTCTCATCGCCATTCTCTTGTCGGTGTTTGTGTTTGTGGGCTGGCAATATCTGGTGGTCAATCCGCGCATGGCCGCTGAAAAGGCGCGTCAGGAAGCGCTGACCGAGCAGACAAAAAAGGACAATGCTGCCGTCGATGCCGCCGCTGTTGCGCGCGTGCCGGGTGCTGATGGCGCTGCCGCGCTGCCCGATGCCCGTGGGACGGGCAATGGGACAGTGAGCAGCCTCGACATGCCGCGCGAGGCCGCGCTCGCCCTGAGCCCGCGTATCAAAATCCGCTCCAGCCAGCTTGACGGGTCGATCTCGCTCAAGGGCGCGCGTCTTGATGATCTGATGTTGCAGCAGTATCGCGAGACGGTTGACCCCAAGAGCGCCGAGATCACTCTGTTCTCGCCGGCGCATACGGCCAAACCCTATTTCTCCGACTTCGGCTTTGTTGGCGCCCCCGGCGAGAACGTCACCCTGCCCGGTGCCGAGACGCTGTGGCAGGTGGAAAGCGGCGCCGAGCTGACGCCGGAGACCCCTGTCAGCCTGACATGGGACAATGGCGCAGGCCTGATTTTTCATCGCACGATTTCGATGGATGAAAATTTCCTGTTCTCGATTGTTGATCGCGTCGAGAACAAAAGTGCAGCGCCGGTGACGCTTTATCCTTATGGTCTTGTGTCGCGCACCGGCAAGCCCGAGGGCGAGGCCTTTTTCATCCTGCATGAAGGTCTTATCGGCGTTTTCCCCGAAGACGGCTTGCAGGAAGTCACCTTCGCCAAGATAGATGACGAGCCGGAGCAGAGCTTCAACGCCAGCGAGGGCTGGCTTGGTCTGACCGACAAATACTGGGCGGCGGTGCTGGTGCCGCAGAAGGGCCGCGAATTTGTCGCGCGCTTCAGCGAAGACCCGAGCCCGACACGCGAAGTCTATCAGACGGATTTCCGCTACAAGGCGAGCACGATTGCGCCCGGCGTTGACCTGACCATTTCCAATCAGCTCTTCGCCGGGGCCAAGGTCGTCAAGCTCATCAACAAGTATGGCGACGAAGGCATCTACAAGTTCGACCTGCTGATCGACTGGGGCTGGTTCTACTTCCTGACCAAGCCGATGTTCTATGTGCTCGACTTCTTTGCCAAGCATCTGGGCAATTTTGGCCTGGCCATCCTGATGACGACGGTGCTCGTCAAGTTGCTGTTCTTCCCGCTGGCCAATCGCTCCTATGAGGCGATGAGCAAGATGAAAAAGCTGCAACCGCAGATGGAGGAGATGCGCGAGCGCCTCAAAGACGACAAGATGAAGCAGCAGCAGGAGATCATGGAACTCTACAAGCGGGAAAAAGTGAACCCGCTTGCCGGTTGCCTGCCGATGGTCATTCAGATCCCGGTTTTCTTCTCGCTCTACAAGGTGCTGTTCGTCACCATCGAAATGCGCCATGCACCCTTCTTTGGCTGGATCCACGATCTTTCCGCGCCGGATCCGACGACCCTGTTCAATCTCTTTGGTCTGATCCCGTGGTCGCCGCCGCATGCGCTGATGATCGGCATCTGGCCGCTCATCATGGGTTTCACGATGTTTGTGCAGCAGCGCATGAACCCGGCCCCTGCCGATCCCGTGCAGCAGCAGATTTTCACCTGGATGCCGGTGATCTTCACTTTCATGCTGGCAAGTTTCCCTTCGGGCCTCGTCATCTATTGGGCCTGGAACAACTCGCTATCGGTGTTGCAGCAGGGCGTCATCATGAGGCGTCAGGGCGTGAAGATCGAGATCTTCGACAATCTCGGACTGGATCGCATGTTCAATCGCCTGCTTAACCGCAGCGACAAACCGTCCTGACCGACGAAAGTGAAACGGGCATGACGGGCCAGAATGATGACCTTGACAAGCCCGATCTGGAAACGGGTCGCTGGCTCTTTGCACAGGAATGCAGCTTCATGCGCGGCGTTGTCGCGCTTGAAGGCCTGCCGCCCATGGATCTGCCGGAAATTGCCTTTGCCGGTCGCTCCAATGTCGGCAAATCGAGCCTCATCAATGCGCTGACGGGCCGCAAGACGCTGGCACGCACGTCCAACACGCCGGGACGGACCAAGGAACTCAATTTCTTTGCGCTGGGCCCCGTTGCCGCCCCGGCTCTCTCGCTTGTCGATTTGCCGGGCTATGGCTATGCGCGCGAGTCCCGTGATCGCGTCAATGCCTGGACCGATCTGGTGATGGCCTATCTGCGCGGTCGATCGAGCCTGCGCCGGGTGATGGTGCTGATTGACTCACGCCATGGCCTCAAAGTCAGTGACCATGAGGTGATGGACATGCTCGACACAACGGCCGTTTCCTATCAGATCGTTCTCACCAAGATCGACAAGATGGCCAAGGGCGAAGTCGATAAATGTATCGCCGATGTGAGTGCGGGCATTCGCAAACATGTTGCAGCGCATCCCGTCATCATCGCGACATCAAGTGAAACGGGCGAAGGCATCGCCGAGCTGCGGGCCGAGATTGCGACTCTGGCCCGATTGCCTGAATACCCGATTGCCTGAATACCCGATTGCCTGAATACCCGATTGCCTGAATAAATGACCAACGCATGCTTGAAACCGGGCGATGGCCCGTTAGTCTAAGTCCGCCAGTCCACAGCCCGATTGTCCAATGCCCGAAAAACCTCCCGACCCCGGGCACCTTGCAAGAGTGAGCTTCTTCCATGTCTGACCATTCGGCTCCCCCACCCAGCCATGACAGCAATGCTGACCGGGCGCGTATCCTTTCCGAAGCCCTGCCCTTCATGCAGCGCTATGACAAGCGCACCATCGTTGTGAAATATGGCGGCCACGCCATGGGCGATGAAGCACTTGGCGCGGAGTTTGCCCGCGACATCGTGTTGCTCAAGCAATCGGGCATCAACCCGATTGTCGTGCATGGGGGCGGACCGCAGATTGGCGCGATGCTGACGCGGCTTGGCATCAAGAGCGAATTTTCCGGCGGGCTTCGCATCACCGACAAGGCGACTGTTGAGGTTGTTGAAATGGTGCTGGCCGGATCGATCAACAAGCAGATCGTGGCACAGCTCAATCAGGCAGGCGGGCAGGCTGTCGGGCTTTGCGGCAAGGACGGCAATCTGATCGTCGCGCGCAAGATCAGCCAGAAGATCCATGATCCGGAATCCAATATTGAAAAGATCCTTGATCTCGGTTTTGTCGGCGAGCCGGAAAAAATCAATCCGGGGATTCTGGAAACCATCCTCAAGTCCGACATCATTCCGGTGATCGCGCCGGTGGGTGTCTCGCGCTCCGGCGAGACTTACAACATCAATGCCGACACGGTGGCGGGCGCGATTGCCGCGGCCATGGGGGCGGCGCGTCTGCTGTTGCTCACCGATGTGCGCGGTGTGCTCGACAAGCAGGGCAAGCTCATTGAACGTCTGAGTGTGGGCGAAGCGCGTGCCTTGATGAAGGATGGCACGATTTCGGGCGGGATGATTCCGAAAATCGAGACCTGCATTGAATCCGTTGAGGGTGGTGTTGAAGCCGTTGTCATTCTGGATGGCCGCGAACGTCATGCGGCGCTGCTTGAGCTCTTCACCGAACATGGCGTCGGCACGCTGATCCAGAACGCCGTGAGCTGACAACGCGTGGCCGGACGGGGGCATCATCCCATGAAGACTGTTCCCGTATCGGTGTCGGCCATCTCGCGGCTTTGGCCTGGACTTGGTGTCCTTCTGATGATGCTTGGCGCCTTTGGTGTGCGCCCTGCCCATGCCGATTATCTGCTGTGCAACAAGACGAGCTATATTTTGCAGAGCGCGATCGGCTTTCGCGAGGGCGACACATGGCAGAGCCAGGGCTGGATCAGCCTGATGCCCGGCAGATGCACAGTGGCGCTGGTCGGCGATATTGTGCAGGACAACCATTATGTCTTTGCCCGCTCGATGGATGCGCATCAGGGTCGCGTCAAATATTTTGCCGGTGCTGAAAGTTTCTGCACCCTGTCGAAGGACTTCACGATTGAAGGTCGCGACAATTGCGCCAGGCGCGGCTATGACGCGGATGATTTTTTTGCCGTGGCGACAACGCCCGGGAAAAACTGGACGACAACCTTTTCCGAAACGGCCAATTATGACGATGACGAGGCGCGCATTGCCGTGACACAGCGCCTGCTGCGCGACAATGGCCTGTTGCTGCCGCGCATAGACGGCAAGGCTGCCAAGAATACGGTGCGCGCAATCGAGGCCTTTCAACGCGCCAATCAGCTTGAGCCGGATGGCAAGGTGAGCGATGAACTGATCTCGGCCTTGACCAGGGGTGCGATGGTTGCCCAGGATAGAATGGGGCTCGACCTCTGCAACCGAACCAGGCATCTGATCTGGGCTGCGGTCGCAGCGCATCAGCCAAAAAGCGATATGTCGAGCGGCTGGATACGCCTGGAGCCCGGCACCTGCCGCAAGGCCATCAAAGGGAAGCTGACCTCGGCGACCTATTATCTTTATGCCGAAGGCGTTGATGAGGCGGGCATTGTGACGCGCGAAGGCGACCATAATCTGTTGTGGTCTGGCGACACGGTTTTTTGCACGAAGTCCACCCGCTTTGAAATACGCGACCGGGATCAATGTCTGGCGCGCGGTTTTGATGAGCGGCGATTCATGCTCATCAATACGGGTGGCAAGGCACAATGGACGATGGAATTGAAATAGCGCTGGGGCGCTGAAATAGCGCCCGCTTCATTCGACGCCGAAATATTGCAACTGCCAGCGCATTTCGCCTTCGTCCATGGGATAATCCGTGCCGGCGCGCGGCAGGACCAGGGCATCCTTGGTGAGATTGGCGATATGGGTTTCGACGGCAAGTGCGGTGCGCATGGAAAACCCGGCCTTCCAGCACAAGGCGGTGATGCCGCGGCCACTGCCCGCTGACAGAATATGCGTGACATCGGCCATGCGGACGCCCGAAGCCAGTGCAAGGGCGCGAATGACGGCTGGACGCTGGCGCAGGGTGGCCGCCTCGATGACGACTTCATCCACCAGTTCCCCGCGCGCGAAAGCCTTGTTTATGGCGGCGACGGCGCTGTCCTCGTCGATGGTGGGTGCCGTATCAAGCCGGGCTTCAGCGGCGGATTTGAGCTCGTCAGCAAAATTTGTTGGCAGGTTGTGATGACTGGCGAGACGATCAACCAATGAGCGCGTGACAAAGGTGGCGATGCGCCGCATGGCGCGAACGGAGAGCTCGGTGCGGATAACCAGCGGGGCATGCCAGGCATCGACGCTGGCGGCGCGGGCCATGATTTTCTCGATTGATTCCTCGCGAATGGTGGCGCTCGAATTGGCCAGAAGGGACGCGACGGCCGAGATGTCGAGCGTGGCCACAATGGCATCACTGGCATCCGCGCCAAGATTTTCCCGTTTGGCAACCGCTTCGAGCGCCCCATCAAAATGCACCGTCGCGATCAGTTCCAGGAGGTCTTCATCCGAGAGCAGGGGCGAATATTGCAGGATGGGCGCGCTGACCTCGATCTGGGCATCGCGCGCCAGACGATCAATCAGCGCCTTGGGTATATCATCCCGCGCCTTGACGGCTTCGGCCACAATGCGGCGCACACGCGGCAGGGAGTCGGCACCGAGTTTTTCGAGCAGATGAATGATGCGCTGGCGCAGACGGCTTTGCTCGTCTTGCGGCATGTCGGGCAGGAGGCGCGCGATCTTGCGGGCAAGTTCAAAACGCACATCGTCGCTCGTGTCATCAACGAGCAGTTCATCCGCCTTGATCGGCGTTGCGAGATTGCCCGCAACGGTCGCGCGGATTTCAGGGTCGACATCGCCTGCCAGGTAATAGAGCGTCTCGGGTGGCGCATCTGTGCGGCCGGCAAGTTCCATGCGGATGCTGCGGGCTTGCGTTTCAAGCGCCGCGCGCGCGGCTTCATAACCAAGCTCATCGGGGAGCTTGGCTTTTCCAAACCATTTCGCCAGCAATCCAAACGCCATAAAACCTCCAACGCCCGCTTCGCATTGTGGCGATGCGGGCTTAACACTGCTTTAATGGTTGGGGTCCGCCGACGCTGAAAGTCGCGCTGGTGAAGTGGCTAATACCCTCAATTTAAAGACAGTTTTACATGCCGAGCGACACCCCCCTGCGACCTGCATCTCAAGAGCGTCCCGGTGTCTGGTCGCATATCGACACCTGGATCTTTGACCTCGACAACACGCTCTATCCGCCAGCCTGCGATCTCTTCGCGCAGGTGGATCGGCGCATGTGCGCTTTCATATCGGGCTTGCTGGAGGTGGATGAGGCGGAGGCCAAGCGACTGCAAAAGACTTATTACGTCGATCACGGGACGACGCTTTCAGGGCTGATGGCTGTGCATGGCCTCGACCCCGCCGGTTTCCTTGACTATGTGCATGACATTGATGTGAGCGGTGTTGCGCCGAACATGGCGCTGGGGCAGGCAATTGCCGCTTTGCCGGGGCGCAAGGTTATTTTCACCAACGGGACGGTGGCTCATGCTCGAAATGTGGCTGGCCAGCTCGGCATCGCCCCTGTCTTTGATGGCATCTACGACATTGTGACGACAGGTTATGAACCCAAGCCGCGGGCGAGTGCCTATGAGCGATTTCTCGCAGTGAGCGGCATAGAGGCGGCACGCGCGGCGATGTTTGAAGACATGGCGCGCAATCTGCTCGTGCCGCATGAATTGGGCATGACGACGATCTGGGTGCAGCCACCCCTTCCCGCGCCAGAAGAGACGGCGCGCCATTTGCGGCTTGCGCATGAGGGATCGGATGGGCCGCATATCCATCATGCGACGCAAGACCTGACCGGGTTTCTCAACGGCATTGCAATGGCGCTGTCAACGCCTGCCAAATAGACGTTCAATGTCGGCAAGTTTCAATTCGACATAGGTCGGGCGGCCATGATTGCACTGACCTGAATGGGGCGTTGCTTCCATCTCACGCAGAAGGGCGTTCATCTCCTCGGCGGTCAGGCGACGCCCGGCGCGCACCGAGCCATGACAGGCAATGGTGCCACACACTTCTTCGAGCCTTTCCCTGAGCGAGAGAGCTTCGTCCATTTCCGAGAGATCATCGGCAAGATCGCGCACCAGCGCGGCGACATCGAGCCTGCCGAAAATGGCGGGCACCTCGCGCACGATGATCGCGCCCGCCCCAAAACCTTCCAGCACGAAACCAAGTTCAGCCAATTCGCCCGCGCGACCGGCAAGACGTTCGGCGTCGCCCTCATCGAGTTCGACAATTTCCGGGATGAGCAATATCTGACGCGTGACACCTTGTGCCGCCATCGCCTTTTTCATGCGCTCATAAACTAGACGTTCATGGGCGGCATGCTGATCGACAATGACGATGCCGTCAGCGGTTTGCGCGATGACATAGGTTTCGTGCAATTGACCGCGTGCGACACCGAGCGGCGGCGCATCCCCTTGTGCCTGAGGCAAGGTCGAGGGCGCATCCGTTTCAACACGCGCCGAGCGCGCGATGTCAGCAAAGCTGCCCTGCCATTCTGATCGCCCCTCGGCAAAGCCCTGACGGGCTGGCGCATGGGATGTGGTGTCATCTGGCGCTGGCGACAGGCCGGGACGCAAGGCGTCCAGCGTGGCGCCTGCCACGGTTGTGGCGGCGCGATGCCCGGCTTCATGGAGCGCGTGACGCAAGGCCCCGACGATCAAGCCACGCACGAGGCCCGCATCGCGAAAACGGACTTCGGTCTTGGCCGGATGCACATTGACATCGACCTCATGGGGATCGATCTCGACGAAGAGAGCCACAGCGGGGTGTCGGTCGCGCGCCAGAAAATCGGCATAAGCGCCGCGCACGGCGCCCACAAGCAGCTTGTCACGCACGGGGCGGCCATTCACGAACAGGAACTGGTCCTTGGCTGTGCCGCGATTATAGGTGGGCAGGCCGACAAAGCCGGTGAGCGTGACACCTTCACGCAGGGCGTCGATGGCGAGCGCATTGGCGGCGAAGTCGCGCCCCATGATGGCGGCAAGCCGCGTCAGGCGACCCTGGGGGCCGGGCAATTCGCCCTCCAGACGCAGCATGTTGCGCTCGGACGCGGTGAGCGAGAAGGCAATTCCGGGATGGGCCATGGCGAGGCGCTTGACGATTTCCGAAACCGCCATGGTTTCAGCGCGTTCGCCTTTCATGAACTTCAGGCGCGCTGGCGTGGCATAAAACAGGTCGCGCACCTCGATGCGCGTGCCCGCGACACCAGCGGCAGGTTCCACAGGCCCGACATGCCCACCCTCAACATTGATGCGGTGAGCTGACGTCCCCTCGCGCTCGCGGCTGACAATTGAAAGACGCGCGACCGCGCCGATTGATGGCAAAGCCTCGCCGCGAAAGCCCAGCGTTGAAATATCATGCAGATCCTCGCGGCCTTGAGCATCCATGGCCATTTTGGAGGTGGCATGACGCTCGACCGCCAGGGCGAGTTCCTGCGCCGTCATGCCGCATCCATCATCGGTGATGCGGATCATGTCGCGGCCGCCGCCCGCAATGATGATGTCGATGTGGCGGGCACCGGCATCAATGGCGTTTTCAACCAGTTCCTTGACCGCGCTTGCCGGTCGCTCCACCACTTCGCCTGCGGCAATGCGGTTGATCGTTGCTTCGCTGAGGCGGCGGATGCGGGTCATCGGGATGTCAGGGTCTGCCTTGCGTGAGATATTTCCTGGCGAGGATCTTGCCCTCTTCCACAGCGGGCTGATCGAAGGGATCAATGTCGAGAATGCGACCGGCGATGATGGTTTCAAGCATGAAGTGCATCATCAGAGCCCCCATTGATTTTTCGCTGACGTCACGCAGACGGAAGGTACGCACCGGGCGGCCATTGCGCACGAAAGTGTCGATGGTGGCATGCTGTTCGGCATCGACCAGATCGCCGATATGACGCCCGGCGAGGAGCGCGAAGGCGGGTTCGCTCGCAAATTTGGCATCGACCAGCGGACCCTGACCGCCCGTGTCCGTGATGAAAACGGTGAACATCTTGTCGCGCGGGCCGCCGAGGTAGAGTTGCAACTGGCTGTGCTGATCGACCGGACCAAGGGCGCGGGCGGGCGTTGTGCCCATGCCCTCCTTGCCGAGACTTTCGGCCCAGAGCTGCGCGTGCCAGGCAAGAAAGCGCTCCAGACGGTCGGCATAAGCCATCATGACAGTGATGCTCGCCCCCTTCTCACGCGCCAACGCCATCGAGAGCGCGGCACCAATGGCCGGCTCGATCCGCTCAACGGGTTCACCCGCAAATAGCGGCGCGAGGACTTCGGCCGCCCCTTCGCGGATCGCTTCGACATTGAGGCCGACGAGATGGGCGGGCAGCAGACCGACATTGGTCAGTACGGAATAGCGCCCGCCAATGCCCGTATCATGGTCGAGGGTGAGGAAACCATATTTGTCGGCAAGCGCGCGCAATGCATTGGGCTTGCCATCCCTGGCAGGCTCGGTCAGCACGACAAAATGATCGGCCATGTATTTTCCACCGCCTGCCGACTCAAGCGCTGTCATGGCGGCGAGCATCTGCATGGCGGTTTCGACCGTGCCACCCGATTTGGACACGACGAGAAATCGCGTGGTGCGCAGGTCAGCGGTTTTCAGAATCGCCGACATGGTGGACGCATCCAGATTGTCGAGCATGTGGACCGCCACGCCCTTCTGGATATGGGCTTGCGTGTTCCAGCCGGTGATCTGGGCAAGCGCCTGGGCCCCCAGCGAGGAGCCGCCGGTGCCGAGTACAAAAAGATCAGTCGTATTGGTGAGGAGCTTTACGGCCGCCGCCTTGAGCGCGGGCAAATCATCGCGCCGCGCCGGAACGCCGAGCAGCGCCAGCGAGCCATCAGCGGCGGCGTCCCGCAACCATGACAGGGCATCGTCGGCCTCTTCCAAAGCCGCTCCAAAGGCTTCACGCGACAGGCCATGCTCGCCAATTTTGTCAGCAAAGCAATTGTCGATGGATTGCAGATAAGGCAGTGAAATATCGCTCATTGGGCCGCATGGCTCCCTTGCAACTGAAAACACCGGAATCGGGGTATCGCGCAGGTCTGACGTTAGCAAGAACGTGTGACCGTCAAAAGCCGCTCATCGAGCCAATCGGACCCTTATTTTGGCTTCGCCCAGATATCGTCACGTGTCCAGGCCGCGCCATGCCCCATTTGATCCGTATCTTTGTCTGGCTGGATTGCTTCGCTTCGCTCGCAATGACGCCTGCAAACAAGCACGACCGTCGTCCCGGCACTTGTTGCCGGGACCGAGCGCACCACGTCGCGCCATGACACAATATGGATCCCGGGAATAAATCCCGGGATGACAATAGGAAAGACGTGGATGGATGGATCCCGGGAATAAATCCCGGGATGACAATTGGAAAGACGTGGATGGGCCTAGCGCGGTGCGGCTTCGCTTGGTCCTGAGGGGGTGCGCGGGATCATGCCGGGGTCGGGCGCCACACCACCCGGTTTGACCGTCAAATCCGGCTCGCCAACGATGGTGATGATGAGGTTTTCGGGCTTCAACAGGCGCTTGGCGACACGGGCCGTGTCGGCCTGGGTGACCGCTTCGATCAATCCATTGCGGCGATCAACATAGTCGATGCCGAGATCTTCCATCTGGATGCCGAGAAGCTGACCGGCAATGTCGTCGTTGGAGGCAAAGCGCAGCGGATAGGAACCCGTCAAATAGGTTTTGGCATCGGCCAATTCCTTCTCGCTGAGCCCTGACCCGGCCATGCGTTCGAGCTCCGCCTTGATGACGGCGAGCGACTGGCCCATGCGCGCATTCCGGGTGCCGACCGAGCCGACAAGCGTGGCGGCATGATCGAGCGGATTGAGGTCTGTGCCAACCGAATAGGCAAGTCCGCGCTTTTCGCGCACTTCCTGCGTGAGACGGGCGGAGAAACCACCCCCGCCGAGTACATAGTTCATGACGAAGGCCGGGATGAAATCGGGGTCCTTGCGCTTCAGGCCCTGTAAGCCGAAGAGGGCGATGCTCTGGGGATAGGCGCGCTTGATGACCGTGGTTTGGCCCTTGGCGGCAATCGTGATGTCGGGGATGGTTGGCAGGTTTGCCGAGGACGGCAAGGCACCAAAGGTCTTGTCGAGCAAGGCGCCAAGTTCCGCGGCTGTGATCGGTCCAACGACGGCGATTTTCAGATTGTCGCGGGCGAGGACATGGCGCGTGAAGCCGACAAGATCGTCGCGCGTGATGCGGGCAACCGATTCCGGCATGCCGTCGCGGGGATGGGCATAGGGGTGATCGCCATAGGCGGCATGGTTCCAGGCATTGGACGCAATCCAGTCAGGGTCTTCCATGTTGCGGGCAAGACCGGAGAGGATCTGTCCGCGAATGCGCTCTATCGGATCGGCGTCAAAACGCGGCTTTGTGATGGCCACGGCAAAAAGCGCGAAGGCTTCATCGCGTTTTTCGGCCAGCGTCTTGAGCGAGCCTGTGAATGTGTCGCGACCTTCGGAAAAGGAAAGCTGGACGGCAAGGTCGTCGAGTTTTTTCTGGAAGGTCTCGCTGTCCATGTCACCGGCACCTTCATCGAGGAGGCCCGAGACCATATTGGCAAGGCCCTCTTTGCCTTTGGGGTCGGCCGCCGAGCCGCCCTTCCAGGCGACCTGCATGACGATGACGGGTACCTGCGTTTCCTCGACGAGCCAGGCTTCAATGCCGCCGGGACTGACAACGCGTTCGATCTTCATGGCACGGGCAGGCGCTGCAAAGCCGAGCAGCAAGATGCCTGCGGCGACAACAAATGAAGCGGTTCTTGACATGATCTGGTTCATGATTTTTTGCCTGGCAGGAGTTCGCCCGTCACAGCCTGTTGATTGATGAGCACATGACGCGCGGCGTCCATGACATCGCGCGCCGTCACCTGTCGCACATAATCGGGCCAGGCCGTGATGATGTCCGGCGAGAGGCCGATCATCATGCCCTCACCATAGGCATAAGCCATGGTCTGCTGATCGTCTCGCGCATAGATGGCATCGGCGATGATGAGGGTTTTGGCGCGTTCGACCTCTTCGTCGCTGACCCCATCCTTCAGGAATTTGGCCAGCTCCGCCTCAATGGCTTTTTCAAGTTTCGTCAGGTCGTGGCCCTGCCGGGGCAATGCATAAAGGCCAAACTCACCCGCATCGCGCCGACCGCCCTGATACCAGGCCTGGACCGCCGTTGCGATTTTCCGGTCGATCACGAGCGTCTTGTAGAGACGGCTCGTCGTGCCGCCACCGAGCAACTGGGCAAGCACATCGAGCGCGGCGCCGGCACGGGGGCCGGTTTCGACATAGCTCGGGGCTGGATAGTTGCGGATCCAGCTTGCTTCGTTGACGCGTTCGTCACGTCGCGTCACACGCCTGGGCTTTGAGGGCCAGACGATGCGGGCATGGTCATGCACGAGTGTGGGAGCGCGCGGCGCAATGACGCCATAATATTTTTCGGCCAAGGGTTTGAGTTCGTCCGCCGTGATGTCGCCCGCAACGATGAGCGTTGCATTATTGGGAGTGTAATAGCGCGCATAGAAGGCCAGGGCATTTTCAGTTGAGAGTTTGGCCACTTCATCCTTATGGCCGATGATGTCGCGGCCATAGGGTGTGTTTCCATAGAGCGCCAGATTCATGTCCGAACCGAGCTGCGCCAGGGGATTGTTTTCGATCCGCATGCGGAGTTCTTCGATCACCACATCGCGCTCCGGCAGCACATCCTTGTCGGCGAGTTGCAGATGGGTCATGCGGTCGGCTTCCATTTCCATGACCAGCGGCAGGCGATCGCGCGCGATCAACTGGAAATAGGCGGTGTAATCATAGCTTGTGAAGGCATTGTCCTGACCGCCATTGCGGGCCACGATTTTGGAAAACTCGCCGGGGGCTATTTTTTTCGTGCCCTTGAACATCAGATGCTCAAGGAAATGGGCAAGGCCTGTTTTGCCCGGAATCTCATCGGCTGAACCGACCGAATACCAGACCATGTGGGTGACGACGGGGGCGCGATGGTCGGGGATGACCAGCACCTTCATGCCATTTGCAAGTTCGAATGTTTCCGGCGCTGTCGCCTTTTCTGCGGCGCGCGCCTGCGGCATCACCACTATGAAGAGAGAGAAAGCCAGGGCCAGAGCGGCGATCTGCCGGGAGGCGCTGAGGAAAGTGAGGCGGGGCAAGTTTCTCTCCAATCCGGGTCTGGGGCCGAAAGTCCGTCAGGCATAAAAAATGGGGCCAGAGTGTCCGGGCCCCATTTGTAATTTATGGCGTCACAGCTTCAGGAAAACATTAAATCCCCGACAGGACGGCTAAAGCGGCATTGGGCGCTTAAAAAATACCCGAGAACCAGCCTTCTTTCTTGGGCTTCTCGACGGGCGTGTCGCCTTCGGTCACCGGCTTGCCCTGAGCGTCATTCTGCTGAATGCGCTTCTGCTCTTCCGTCGGATCAACGGTCGGCTCGGCGGCGGGCTTGTTGTCGCGCCAGAACAGCACATCGTTCACAACGCTATCGTCTTTTTCAACGAGCGAGCGGTTTTCGGCATTCACGACCTGACGGATCGAGGGGTCAGCCTGTGCGGCGCCTGTCTGATCAAGCAGGGCGGCCTGACCGGGTGTGGCGGCAATGGCGGCGCTGTCTGACTGGGCGGCCTCACCAAGGAGGGCTGCCTGTGCGCCAGCTTCCGGGCGAATGCCGACTTCCTGCGGGCGCGGTGCGCCGGGCTGAGGCGGACGCAGCGCAAAATCCGGCGGAATGACGAGTGGGGCCTTTGTCACGACAGCAAATTCGTCCGGGGATTCCTTGCCATAACCCAGCGCGTCTTTAAGACCGCCGCCACCGCAAGCGGCGAGCGAAAGGCTGAGAGCTGCCAAGGCTGTCAGATTGAGCATCCGACGGTTCAGGCTCGTAAGGGTCACTCGTTTCTCTCCTAACAGCCCGGGAAACGGGAGAGGCGCCCAAGCGCGCCTCATCCTTATGTCGTTCCGGGGCAGGCGTCTTTTAATTTTTTGTGGCGGTTTTCTGGCCGAAAAACGCTGGAAAAAACGATTCCAGCACAATGAGCCCAACGCCGGTCACGATCCAGATGTCAGCCACGTTGAAGATATACCAGTAAAATCCGAAGGCGTGAAAACTAAAAAAGTCGGCCACCGCGCCATGGACAAAGCGGTCATAAACATTGCCGAGCGCACCGCCAATGACCAGGCCAATGGCGACCGCGATCAAGGGATGGGTGATGCGGGCAAGCCAGAGACCAAGACCAAGCGTAATGGCGAGCGCAAAGCCGATCAGCATGACGCGCCCGAGGCCGCTTTCCGCCTGAAACAACCCATAACTCACGCCCTTGTTCCAGGCCATGACGAGATCGAAAAACGGCGTGATCTCGACACGACCGCGCGCCGCAATGTCATAGACATCCAGCATCCATGCCTTATGCGCCCGATCCGCAGCGAGCGCGAGAACCGCGACGAGAAAGCCGATCCAGGAATGGCGGCCCCAGAAAGTTTCCAGCTTCAACTTGTCCATGGGCCTTGTCCTTTGCGCGCTTACGCCCGATGGCGGGCATCATATTCCATGACGGCTTGTGCATCACGCGGTGTGAGGTCAGGGAAGCCGGGCACAGAACCCACTTCCGGCATGATCTTCCAGGAGCGGGCGCATTTTTTACCCTGTGCGAGCCTGGGCACAACGCCGACACCTGCCACGTCATCAAGACGGAAGGCATCAACAGGCGCCTCGCCTTCGATCAAGGTGGCCCCGCTGGTGATCGAGAGTTCTGCAAGATCGACCGTTCTGGCAAGCGCGGCCAATTCCTTGTCCGCGATAAAAATCTCGGGCGCAGCTTCAAGGCTCGCGCCGATGCGCTTTTCGCGGCGCTCGACTTCCAGCGCTCCGGTGATGACGCGGCGCATGTCGCGCAGACGATCCCATTTGGCGTCCAGCGCGGCATCGCGCCATGACGCGGGAATGACCGGAAACGTCCGCAGATGGACAGACTGATCCTCGCCCGGGAAACGCGAGAGCCAGACTTCCTCGGTTGTGAATGCCAGCACAGGGGCGAGCCAAGCGGTGAGGCATGAGAACAATTCATCCAGCACCGTGCGGCAGGCACGGCGACGGATGCTTGAGGGCGCATCGCAATAAAGCGTGTCCTTGCGGATGTCGAAATAGAAGGCCGAAAGCTCGATGTTCATGAAGTTCGAGAGCGCATGGAAAATGCGCTTGAAGTCATAATCGTCATAGGCCTTGCGCACGAGTTCATCGAGTTCGCTCAAGCGATGCAGGATGACGCGTTCAAGTTCGGGCATCTGGTCATGCGGCAAGCGCTCGACATCGTCAAAGCCTGCGAGATTGCCCAGGAGATAGCGGAAAGTGTTGCGCAGCTTGCGATAGGCTTCGACGTTCGACTTGATGATTTCATTGCCGATGGAATGGTCGTCCCAATAATCGGTGGAGGCGACCCAGAGGCGCAAAATATCGGCGCCGTTCTGCTTGATGATGGTTTCGGGCTCGATCGCATTGCCGAGCGACTTGGACATTTTGAGGCCCTTGTCGGTCAGCGTCATGCCATGGGTCAAAACCTGCCTGTAAGGCGCATGGCCGCGCGTGGCGCAGCTTTCGAGAAGCGAGGACTGGAACCAGCCGCGATGCTGGTCGGAACCTTCGAGATAAAGATCGGCGGGCGATGGCATGCCCCGCCCTTCAAGCACGAAGGCATGGGTGGAGCCACTGTCAAACCACACATCGAGAATGTCGGTGACCTTCTCATAATCGTCGGGCTTATGGCTTGTGCCTTCAAAGAAGAAGCTCACCGGTTTTTCAAACCAGGCGTCAGCGCCTTCGCGGGCCACGGCTTCGACAACACGGGTGTTGACACCCGCATCACGCAGCAATTCGCCATCGCTCTTGCGCACGAAAAGTGTCAAGGGCACGCCCCAGGCGCGCTGGCGCGAAAGCACCCAGTCGGGACGGCCCTCGACCATGGCATGAATGCGATTGCGGCCACGCGCGGGCACCCAGCGGACCTTGTCGATTTCGGCAAGCGCCGTTTCGCGCAACGTCTTGCCGCCGCAAACCTCGATCGGCTTTTCCATCGACACGAACCATTGCGCCGTGTTGCGGAAAATCAGCGGGGCCTTGGAGCGCCAGGAATGGGGATAGGAATGCTTGAGCTTGCCCTGCGCGAGCAATGCGCCCGCCTCGATCAGCGCATCGATGACGGCGGCGTTCGCATTGCCTTCCTTTCCCTGACGGGTCAGCACGAACTTGCCCGCGAACAAGGGCACGTCATCGTAATAGACGCCTTCCTCGTTCACGGTTTGCGGAATGCCATGCTGGCCAAAGTTCGCCACCCAGATCATGTAGTCGTCCTGACCATGACCGGGCGCGGTGTGGACAAAACCTGTGCCGGTTTCTTCGGTCACATGATCGCCTGCCAAGAGCGGCACGTCGAAATCATAGCCCTGACCACGGAAGGGGTGGGCGCAGACGACGCCATCGAGCGAAGGCGCATCGCCCAGACGCGTCCAGCTTTCGATCTTGGCGTCGGTGCGAACCTGTTCGGCGAGGCTGTCGGCGAGGATGATTTTTTCACCGACGATGGCGCGCGAATGTTCGGCCAGTGCCGTCACTTCATAGATGCCATATTGGATTCTTGGGCGAATAGGAGATCGCGCGATTGGCCGGAATGGTCCAGGGCGTCGTCGTCCAGATGACGATGGTGGCCCCAACCAGTTTTGGTGCGTGATTGCCTTTATTTAGGCGAGCATGTCGGACAATCGGAAACCGCACCCAGATCGCCCGCGATTCATGGTCGGCATATTCGACTTCGGCTTCGGCGAGCGCGGTTTTTTCGACGACCGACCACATGACGGGCTTGGAGCCGCGATAGAGCGTGCCATTCATCAGGAACTTCTGGAACTCGGCGAACAATCGCGGCTTCGGCGTCGAAGCTCATGGTGAGATAGGGATTGTCCCACTCGCCATTGATGCCGAGGCGCTTGAACTGTTCGCGCTGGACATTGACCCAGCCCTGCGCGAAGTCGCGGCATTCCTTGCGGAACTCAAGGGCGGGCACTTCGTCCTTGTTGAGGCCCTGCTTGCGATATTTTTCCTCGATCTTCCATTCGATCGGCAGACCGTGACAATCCCAGCCCGGCACATAAGCCGCGTCCTTGCCCATCATCTGCTGCGAGCGGGTGATGATGTCTTTCAGGATCTTGTTGAGCGCATGACCGATATGGATGTCGCCATTGGCGTAGGGCGGGCCATCATGCAGCGTGAAGGTTTCGCGGCCCCTGGCGCTTTCACGCAGGCGCTTGTAGAGGTCCATCTTCTGCCAGCGTTCGAGCCATTCCGGCTCGCGCTGGGGCAGGCCTGCCTTCATCGGAAAATCGGTTTCGGGCAAAAACAAGGTGGCGCGATAGTCGCGGCCTGTTTCGGTTTCGGTGGCGTTGTCTGACGTGTTATCGGGGGACATGAAGGGTCCTGAATGTCGGGGTTGCGCGGAAAAGAGATCGTCCCGGCTCCTGCCCGAAGACCCTGAAACGGGGCTTCAGCGACAGGCCGGGCGGCTAATTCGCGCTATGGGGCCGCAAACGGCCTGATTTTGCATTGAATGTCTCATGGGCGGGGGTTTTACCAGCGCGACCCCCAACAGTCCAGTAAGGGGGTGAAGGGGTGGAGATTGCGCGCCGCGCTTGATGCATTCTCAAGATGGATCCCGGCAACAAGTGCCGGGATGACAATGCGCGGTTGAGCCTGACCCGACACCCCTGACCCGAAACACTGTCGTGTTTTGACTTCTCTCCTCAGGGGAAATGTTTCAGCCGTGCCTCAAGCAGACAACAAGCGCTCGGTGGCATGGGCCTTGAGGACCAGCTTGCCCTCGTCATTGTAAAAGGTTGCCTCGACATAGGCCTGCGACCTGCCGAGGTTCAGGACATGGCCGTGGCAGGCGATGGTGCCGCTGGTGACCGGCCTGAAAAAATGCATTTGCAGGTCAGTGGTCGTGAAGTTCTGGTCGTCCTTGAGCAGGGTCATGAGCGCAAAGGAGCAGGTCTGATCGGCCAGCGTTGCCAGATAGCCGCCAAAGACGGCGACCGGGTTCATGAAATCGGGTTTCACCGGCCAATCGAAGCGGATGCGACCGGGTTCGACGATGCTGAGCTTGCCTTCGTAAAGGCGCAGCGCCGTGACATGGGGCGGGGCGAGCGTGGCATCGCCCTCGGCAATGCGCTTCATGATATTGGACCAGCTTGGCATGATTTTCTTCTTGTTGGTGGGATCAGAAACTGGGCGGGGTGCCCGCCGAAACCAGCACCGCATCAATGGTGCCGGGATTGCGGAAGCGATGCGGCAGGCGGCTATCGAAATAGAAGCTGTCGCCGGTGACGAGTTTGCGGGTTTCGCCGCCCACTGTCACTTCGAGAACGCCGGAGACGACGACGCCGCATTCTTCGCCCGTATGCGAGAGCATTTCCTCGCCTGTGTCAGCACCGGGCTTGTAGCGCTCATACATCATCTGGATGGCGCGACCCCGCGTGTCGCGCCCGACAAGGCGCATGGTGACAGCCCCTGTGCTGATCTCGCGCATTTCCTTGCTGGCGTAAAAAACCTTGGTGCGCGGCTTCAATTCCAGCGTCAGAAAATCGGCTATCGAAATCGGAAAACCATCCAGCACTTTCTTGAGCGAGCCGAGCGAGGGGCTGATGCGGTTCTGTTCGATCAGCGAAATCGTGCCATTGGTGACACCGGCGCGCTTGGCAAGCTCGCGCTGGGAAAGGCCATGCATGTTGCGCAATTCGCGCAGGCGGATACCGATATTGGGCATCGCCTCCTCGCCTTCGGCAAGCACGGGCTGCGGTTGGGGGCCATGGGCACGGCGGAAATCACCTGTCGTCATGTCGGTTCTCGATGATGGTCTCGATCCTGGCGCGATTTGTTCGTTTAACATCCTAAACAGATGACACGCGTCCTGCCAAGGCAAGCCTTGCATTCCGCCGCGCCCGGTCCTTCAATCGGCACAACATCCAACCCGTTTCAGGAGGCTCTGATGAGCGCCGAAAAGACCGCTACCGCAGGCGGCACCATGCCCAATGATCTGGAAGCCTTCTGGCTGCCCTTCACGCCCAATCGCCAGTTCAAGCGCGAACCGCGCATCGTGTCGCGGGCCAAGGATGTGCATTATTTCAAGCCAGACGGCACGCCCGTGCTCGACGCGACGGCGGGCTTGTGGTGCTCCAATGCCGGACATTGCCGCGAGCCGATTGTCGCCGCCATTCAGGCCCAGGCCGCCGAACTCGACTTTGCGCCCTCCTTCCAGTTCGGTCATCCCAAGGCTTTTGAGCTGGCCAGCCGCATTGCCGACATGGTGCCCGGCACGCTTGACCATGTGTTCTTCTGCAATTCGGGATCGGAAGCGGCAGACAGCGCGCTCAAGATGGCGATTGCCTATCACCGCGCCAATGGCGAAGGCTCGCGCACGCGGCTGATCGGGCGTGAACGCGGTTATCACGGGGTCGGCTTTGGCGGTATTTCGGTCGGCGGCATGGTTGCCAATCGCAAGTTCTTCGGACCGTTGCTCGCCGGTGTCGATCATCTGCCGCATACCTATAATCGCGCCGAACAGGCCTTCAGCGTCGGCCAGCCCGACTGGGGCACGCATCTGGCCGATGAGTTGCAGCGCCTTGTGGAACTGCATGACGCCTCCACCATCGCGGCGGTGATTGTGGAACCGATGGCGGGTTCCACGGGTGTCTTGCCGCCGCCCAAGGGCTATTTGCAGCGCTTGCGCGAAATCTGCACCAAACACGGCATCCTGCTGATTTTCGATGAGGTCATCACCGGCTTCGGGCGGCTGGGTTATGCGACGGCGGCGGAACGCTTTGGCGTGACGCCTGATCTGTTGACCTTTGCCAAGGGCGTGACCAGCGGCGCAATCCCGATGGGCGGCGTCGTGGTCAGCAAGCATATCTATGACATGTTCCAGACGGGCCCCGATCATCTGATCGACCTTTTCCATGGCTATACCTATTCCGGCCATCCGATGGCGGCAGCGGCGGGTCTTGCCACGCTTGGCGTTTATCGCGATGAGGGGCTTTTTGAACGCGCCCGGATGCTTGAACCGGTGATTGCCGAAGCCGCGATGGCGCTGCGTGACCATCCGATGGTGCTCGACATTCGCACCATTGGCCTTGTCGCGGCCTTCGACCTTGCCCCGGTGGAGGGTCTGCCGGGCAAGCGCGGCTTCGACGCCATGCGCGCCGCCTTCCACACTGAAAACATGATGGTCCGGGTGTCGGGCGACAGCATCGCCTTCTCCCCGCCCCTGATCATCTCAAAGGACCAGATCGGCGAGATTTTTGACCGTTTCCGCAAGGTTTTGGAGCTGGTGAAATAGATCGTCAGTATGCGACGGTTCGCGCGCACGCTTTGCCAGCACCGCCGCACCGCCTGCAAGGGCTGCCACGTCAACGCCCCATTCCGCGCGTTCCGTCAGGCGGCCAGGGGCCCGTCCCGCCTTCAAGAGGGCGGCAGAAGACCCAGCGCCTTGGCGATGGTGCGATCCACCATGCGCTTGGGCAGCAGACGGGGAATGGTCCAGTTCATCAGACGGCCCGACAGGATGGTGTAGCGCGTCCGGGGCCTGGGCGTGGTCAGCACTTTCATGATGAGGCGGCCAAGTTTTTCAGGCGGGAGGCCCTGCTTGCCGCTTTCGAGGAAATAGTCGCGGAACTTCGTGAGCGAGGGCAGATAGGGGCTGTTGCCATAGGGCGTGATATCGACTTCTTCCGCCTTGCCCCAGATCGCGGTTTTGACCGCGCCCGGTCCGATGATGATGACATCAATGCCAAAGAGCAGAAGTTCGCGGCGCAGGCTTTCGGAAAAGCCTTCAATGGCAAACTTGGACGCGGCATAGGGACCGATGAAAGGGGCTGCCATTTTGCCGCCGACCGAGCTGATATTGACGATGCGGCCGGGCGGGCCTTTGAGTGAGCGATCCGCCCCCAGAAGCGGCGCAAAAGCCTGTGTCACCAAAAGCGGCCCCATGACATTGACGTCCATCTGTTTGCGGAACTCATCCGGGTCAATCTCGATCAGGGGACCGGAGACGGCGATGCCGGCATTATTGACCAGGCCGAAGAGTTTTTCGCCCTTCAACGCTTCGCGCACCTGATCGGCGGCCCTGCGAATGGCCGGGGCGTCGGTCACATCGAAAAACAGCGGTGTGAAATTGGCCCCGAACTCCTTTTTCAGGCGCTCGGCATCGGCTTCCTTGCGGACGCTGCCAAAGACATGGAAACCCTTGCCTGCAAGAACTTTGGTGGCACCCCAGCCAATGCCGGTCGAAACGCCCGTGATGACGACGCTTTTCATGATTGTGCTTGTGCTCCCCGGTTTTCTGTCTTTGACCTAGATGGGGGCTTATCCCTCAAAGGTCGAGGTCAAATCTGACCCAATGCGTTCTTTCGGCCCGTTTTTTATAGAAGTGCCGGGCGGTTTCGTTATCGGCAGCGGTTTGCCAGCAGAGCCTGAGCCAGCCCTCGGAACGGCCTTTGGCGGCGAGCGCCTCGATGAGGGCGCGCCCGGCCCCTCACCCGCGCTCGCAGGCCCGGCGAGGGTGAGGGGGCGCCTTCTTACGCAATCGTGACGCCGCCATCGATGACAAGCTGCTGGCCGGTCATGAAGGCGCCGGCGGGGCTTGCCAGAAAAACGGCGGCACCGGCGATTTCATCGGGCATGCCGATGCGGCGGAGCGGCGCATTGGATGTCGAGGTTTCAAGGATTTTCGGATCGTCCCAGAGCGCCTTGGCGAAATAGGTTTTGATGAGGCCGGGCGCGATGCAATTCACGCGCACATTCTTCGCGCCATATTCGACCGCGAGATTGCGGGCGAGCTGGAAATCAGCCGCCTTGGAAATGCAATACGTGCCGATGATCGAGGAGCCGCGCAGGCCGCCGATGGAGGAAATGATGACAATCGAGCCCTCCCTGCGCTGCGCCATTTGCGGCAGGACCATGTGGCAGAGCCAGTGATTGCTCTTGACGTTGGTGCTCATGATCTTGTCGAAAGCGTCGTCGGGCGTGTCTTTGGACGGGCCGAAATAGGGGTTCACGGCGGCGTTGCAGACAAGGATATCGACCTTGCCCCATTTGGCCATGGTCGTATCCACAAGGCGCTGAAGGTCGGCTTTTTCGGAAATATTGCAGGGGACGGCGATGGCGGCGTCGGGATATTTGGCGTTGATCTCGCCCGCGACCGTGTCACAGGCCTCCGCCTTGCGGCTGGAGACGACCACTTTGGCCCCATGTTCGGCCATGCGATGCACAATGGCCTCGCCAATGCCCCTGGTCGATCCGGTGACGATGGCCACCTTGCCCTTCAAATCAAACAAATTCATCGGGTTCTCTCCCTGTTTTTTCTCATTGTGGCGGAAAATCACGTTTTGCCTTCTTGCCGCTTCTCCGGGCGGCTGAGCTTTGCTACCCTCATTATGGCGGGTCGCTCAATCGTTTCGTGCAAAATATGCCGGAATGGCCGCCGGGGGTACGGGGCGGACGGAACGCTGCCCGCAAGCTGACGTTCCAGCATTTCGATGGTTTGTGCGCGTTCAGCGCCTCGATAACAATAACTGGAGACGACATGATGTTTTTCAAACGGACAATGGTTGTCCTGACCTGCTCCTCCTTCCTGCTTGCCGCCTGTACGACGCAAGACCCCTATACCGGCGAACAGAAGACCAGCAAGACAACCTATGGTGCCGCAATCGGCGCCGTGGCGGGTGCCTTGGGCGGGGCGCTGATCGGTCGGGGCGGCGCCAATCGCAATGCCATCCTGCTCGGCGCCGGTGTTGGCGCACTGGCCGGTGGTGCGGCCGGCAATTACATGGACCGCCAGGAATCCGAACTCACCCAGCAGTTGCGTTCAACGGGCGTCAGCGTGACGCGCGTCGGCAATGACATCATCCTGAACATGCCGGGCAATATCACCTTCGCAACCGATTCATCCGATATCAATTCGCGCTTCTATGACGTGCTGAATTCGGTGGCGATCGTCTTGAAGAAATATGACAAGACGCTGATTGACGTGACCGGCCACACGGACTCGACGGGCACGGCCCAGTATAATCTGGAATTGTCGCAGCGCCGCGCCTCGAGCGTTGCCAGCTATCTGATTGGTCAAGGTACGGATAGCCGCCGTTTCCTCATTCAGGGTGCGGGCGAAAGCCAGCCGATTGCCGACAACAACACAGCCGCCGGCCGCGAGCAGAACCGCCGCGTCGAAATCCGCCTGTCGCCGCTCACATCCTGACCGGCTGAGGCTCTCAGCATGAAAGGCCCGGCAGCAATGCCGGGCCTTTTTTCCTGGTGCAAAATGGGGGACTGGCTCAGGCGTCGAGCAGGTCTTCGATCTCGGCGATCAGCATGGCGTCCATCGGGCTTGTCTTGCTCGGATAGACATTGACCAGTTCGCCATCCGGGCCGATCAGATATTTGTGGAAGTTCCAGCGCGGACGTGCGCCTTCGCCCGCCACGTCGCCGATCCACTGATAGAAGGGGTGCGCCGCCTCGCCGATCACGCTCTGTTTGGCGGTGAGCAGAAAATCAACGCCGTAATTTACCTCGCAAAATTCAAGCACCTCAGCTTCACTGCCCGGTTCCTGCGCCCCGAAATCATTGCTCGGCACGCCGATGACAACGAGGCCGCGCGACTTGTAGCGCTCCCAGAGGCCCTGCAATTCGCGATATTGGGGGGTAAAGCCACAGCGGCTGGCTGTGTTGACGATGAGCACAGGACTGCCCTTGAAGCTCGCCAGCGACACAGCCTCGCCCGTGATGGTCTGAAATTCAAAGTCATGGGCTGACATGATGTTTTCTCCGCCTTGCCAACTTGGTAAGCGACGAGCCTAGCAGGACAAAGGGGCGCTTGATATGGGGGATCGGCAACCCAACCAGATATGTGCTTGAGTCAACGAGAGAGCCCCAGATATTCGACCAATTTATCTATTCCACCCCGGGCAAATTCATCTGGTTCTTCAAGTGATTGTCGCGAACGAGATCATAAGGATTGGCCGCCCTGACATCGTCTCTCCTTGCCTTGCGATAAATGTCCTTCAGGGGTTCACCGGCCAGATAATATCGGCCACGCTTTTCACCGACTGGTGTCAGGTATCCCAATTCACTCAATTTTCTCAGATCGCGGCTGGCAACAACGTCTGAAACCTGGTTTTCCTCCTGATACCGAGCGCTGCGAACCCGGTATCCAAAGGTTGCATCGATCAGCGACATGCTCATGCGTTCATGCAGAGCGTGGCGCTTGATGATTTTAGAGATTTCCTCGAATGCCTTTGACATGGCACGACTTCGCTGGATTAGCGTGGCAGCCTGCTGATAGTGCGCAAGCAAACAAAACCTGATCCAGGGCAAAGCATCATTTTGGGGCTGCCAACTACCCTGCCCCACGTCTTCCAGAATTTTGTAATACGCGTCTGTATTGCGCCCCAGCCATTCTTCAATGCTGCAAAATACCGGGCTTAGAACGCCATCACGCGCCAGCATCAGCGTTTGCAGGGCGCGCGCCATCCGACCATTTCCATCCTTGAATGGATGTATCATGGTCAAATTCAAATGGGCCATCGCACCGCGCACCATCGGGTCCGATGCCTCATCAGCCTTCAATGCCCTGACCAACTCATCCATCAGACTTGGCACTTTTGCCGGATCCGGCCCTTCGTAGACAGTTTCGCCATTCGGCTCGCGGACAACATAGACGGGGCTTGGCCGCCACTGCCCAGGCATTTTTGTCAGGTCATATGAGAGCATCACGAAGTGCAGGCTCTTGATGACCTGCGTGTTCAATTCGAAATACGGGTCATCATGCATCTGCAACACGAATGTCAGAGCGTTTCGGTACCCCATCAGAGCCCGATATGTTGCCGCCTCAACAGTTTCCGGCTTCTCGTCATCAATAATGGCCACCGCTTCGCTGAGCGATGCATTGATGCCCTCGATACTGTTTGAGCCTCTGAGCGCACGTGCAAATGTGTTCCTGCGCAAGAATCCGGTCCATCGATTTGGGCTTTGCGAGACCGCATAGCGAAGCTGTTGCCTTTGCTCGGCTATCAATTCGAGGACTTTCTTGTCTTCGGTTTCCAGTTTCGGGGTGGCGTAAATCATGTAGATTAGTCCATTTCATATCGTCTTATAGACTATATATAATATACCTTTAGACGGTATGATATTATATAATTTCGCTTTTCCAAGCTGAATATGTAAAACTTTCTTGTGTCATGTACCCGCCACATCGTCCCGGCCTGGTTAATCTTTTCTCAAGGCATGGGTCTTAGGGTGAAGATTGAATGAATTTTGGCCGAGGGCGCATTGTGCCTGGCGGCGCGAAAATGGGGCTTCACCATGCCGATCATCCGTCAGGCTCTTGCCATGATCCTCTATATCGTGCCGTCCGTCGGCATCGGATTTGGCGTCATGCATTTTGCCGGTTTTGATCCCAAACTCGCGGTGATGACCGGCCTGATCGCGGCCATGCTCGGCGCGGAAGCCCATGCCGCCTATTTCCGCGCCAGGGAACGCGCCAAGGTCAAAGAGGAAATGTATGACCTGCGCGGCGTCGCGCTGGCGCTGGCCCGCGACCTTGACCACGCGGCGGACCGCATTGTTGAAATTGAAGATCGCTATGAACGCGAAACCGAAGAACGCATTGGCCGTATCTTTGCTGAAATCCGCGTCGTTGAATCGCTCGTCAAGCAGCTCGCCTTTGCGCGGGGCGGCATCACGGTCGCCTCACTCGTCAGCGAGCCGGAGGATGTTTCCCTGCCCGAGGGTGATGCCCATACGCAAGTTGCTGACATCGCCTCGCTGAGCGAGATTTACGCGCGCGTTTCAGAAAGCGGGATTGAAGACGCAAGCCCTGCCTATGACAGCAGCGCCCATGCCGCGCCGACTGAATTGTCGCAAGAGTCGCCCGATGAAGACCAGGCTGAGCTGATTGCCGCTTCGATTGTCGCGGCGTCTGAAAAAGCCGCACCCCCCAGGCCGCAAATCAAAGTGGCGGATATGACCGACGCACAGCTTCTTGATGAAGTGCGCCATGCGCTTGAAACCAATCGCGTCGATCTTTACTTGCAGCCCATTGTCGGCCTGCCGCAGCGCAAGACGAAGTATTACGAAGCCTTGTCGCGCCTGCGCACCGAGGGCGGCGAATTGATTTATCCGCGCGACTATATGCGCGTTGCCGAACCTGCCGGGATGATGCCCGCCGTTGACAATATCCTGCTCTTCCGCTGTGTGCAGGTTGTGCGCAAGCTCGTTCAGCGCAACAAGCAGGCCGGTGTGTTCTGCAACATCTCGGCCTTCTCGCTGCTTGATTCAGAGTTCTTCCCGCAATTCATCGACTATATGAAGCACAACAAGGATCTCGCGCCGAACCTGATTTTCGAGTTCAGTCAGGAAACGGTGACGGGCGCCGGGGCGCTCGAAATCGAAAGCCTTGAAGCCCTTGCCGATCTCGGCTTCCGCTTCTCGATGGATCAGGTGAGCAATCTCAAGCTCAATCCGCGAGCGTTGCATGACCGCAATTTCCGTCACCTCAAGATTTCGGCGGCCCGTCTGCTCGACACGGATGATGCGGGCGATATTCATGTCGGCGATCTCAAGGAACTGCTTGCCCGCAACGGCATTGCACTCATTGCCGACCGGATTGAAAAAGAGCGCGAAGTCGTCAATGTGCTCGATTTCAATGTGGAATATGGTCAGGGCTTCCTGTTTGGCGAGCCGCGCCCGGTGCGCGACGAGGCGGCCAGAGGCATGCCCCTCGCGATGGCGGCTGACTGAGGCTTTGCGCGCGTTCCCCTCCGGGTTTGGTTGACAGGGTGTCGCCCGGCGCTATCTTGCGCTCGCGCGAGGGAGCGTCCGCTCCCTGACCGATCCCGAGGAGACCCCGATGAGCACGGCCCAGATCAAATCCATCATCGAAACGGCGTTTGACGCCCGCGATCAGGTCGGTTTCGGCACCAAAGGCGAAATCCGCGATGCCGTTGAGGCCGCCCTTGCCGGGCTCGACAAGGGCGAATTGCGCGTTGCCGAGAAGTTCGAGGGCACGTGGTCGGTGCATCAGTGGCTGAAAAAGGCCGTTTTGCTTTCCTTCCGCCTCAATGACATGTCGCTCATTCCCGGCGGTCCGGGCAATGAGACGAACTGGTGGGACAAGGTGCCCTCCAAGTTTGCCGGTTGGGGCGAGGCTGATTTTCGTTCGGCGGGTTTTCGCGCTGTACCCAATTGCATCGTGCGCCGCTCGGCCTATATCGCGCCCGGCGTGGTGCTGATGCCATCCTTCGTCAATCTTGGTGCCTATGTTGATTCAGGCACGATGGTCGATACCTGGGCGACTGTCGGCTCCTGCGCCCAGATCGGCAAGAATGTGCATATTTCCGGTGGCGCTGGCATTGGCGGGGTTTTGGAGCCCTTGCAGGCCGGCCCCGTCATCATTGAGGATAATTGCTTCATTGGCGCCCGCTCGGAAGTTGCCGAGGGCGTCGTCGTGCGCGAAGGCGCGGTGCTGTCGATGGGTGTTTATCTTGGCGCCTCAACCAAGATCATCGACCGGGCAACGGGCGAAGTGCATGTCGGCACGGTGCCGCCTTATGCCGTCGTCGTTCCGGGCGCCCTGCCCGGCAAGCCGCATCATGATGGCACGCCGACACCGAGCCTTTATTGCGCGGTCATCGTCAAAACCGTCGATGCCCAGACCCGTTCCAAGACTTCGATCAACGAACTTCTGCGCGACTGAGCCCTGATTTGACGGGCCTGTGGCATCGCGTTACACGAGAGACCCATGGCCGCATCAAACACCCGCATCGTTGCCCTTGATCCTGTCGAGATCGCGCAGGCGCTGATCCGCTGCCCGAGCGTCACGCCAGCTGACGCCGGGGCGCTTGGCGTGCTTGAAGCGGCCTTGACGCCCTTGGGCTTTGCCTGTGAACGGATGCGCTTTTGCGCGCCCGATACGCCCGCCATCGACAATCTCCATGCCCGTATCGGCACCGGGCACCCGCATTTCTGCTTTGCGGGGCATAGCGATGTTGTGCCCGTAGGTCAGGCGAGCGCCTGGACGGTTGATCCCTTCGCCGCGACGATCCTGAATGGCCGCCTCTATGGGCGTGGCGCGGCCGACATGAAGGGCGCGATTGCCGCCTTTGCCGCCGCTGCCTCACGCCTGATCCGCGATGGCGGCTTTTCCGGTTCGCTCAGCCTGCTGATTACGGGCGACGAAGAAGGCCCGGCGATCAATGGCACGGTGAAGATGCTTGAAACGCTCGCGGCGCGTGGCAAACTTTTCGATCATTGCCTTGTCGGCGAACCCACCTGTGTCGAGCGTCTTGGCGACATGATCAAGATCGGGCGTCGGGGCAGCATCAATGGCTGGCTGAGTGTGCAAGGCATACAGGGCCATGTCGCCTATCCGCATCTGGCTGATAATCCCGTGCCCGTACTGCTTGAAATGCTGCGCCGTCTCGATGCGCATGTGCTTGATGAAGGCACACCGCATTTCCAGCCCTCCAATCTCGAAATAACGACAGTTGATGTTGGCAATCCGACGACCAATCTCATTCCGGGTCTGGCGCGGGCGACAATCAATATCCGTTTCAACGATCTGCATGATGGCGTTTCGCTCGACAAGTGGATGCGCGGCGTGCTGGACGAGGTCGCCAGGGAACGCGGCGCAAGCTATGAGTTTGTGACGCACAATTCGGGCGATGCTTTTCTGACCACGCCCGGGGCCTATTCAACGCTGGTGAGCGAGGCCGTGGCCAAGGTGAGTGGCGTGAGCCCTGAACTCTCGACCAGTGGCGGCACGTCGGACGCGCGTTTCATTTGCCGCTATGCGCCCGTTGTCGAGTTTGGCCTTGCCAATCAGACGATGCACAAGGCCGATGAGAATGTCCCCGTCGAGGATATTCGCATGCTCGCCGATATTTATGAAATGCTGTTGCGGGGCTATTTTGCGTCGCCGCCCCAAGCCTGAAAGCAGAAAATGATCAGCGTCGGCGAGATCCAACGAAGCCTCACCGGCGTCTGGCGCATTGTGCGGCGCCTGCCCGGCGCAAGCGATTGTTTCGATCAAACTTATGCAGGCTTTGCCCGCTCGTTCAATGCGATGCTGATTGCCGCACCACTCATCCTGATTTCGGCGGCGTCTGTCTTGCAGATGGCGATGACGCTGGAGGATAGCCGGGCGGCCTATGACGGCATATCGCTGACACAATATGCGCTGGTCGAACTGGGGGGTTCACTTTTTGGCTGGGGCAGTTTTTTGCTGCTGATGGCGCCGCTTTCACGTCAACTGGAACTCGGCGGGACCTATACAAGCTATGTCATCACCTATAATTGGGGTGCACTCGGCTCGCATATCCTGTTTGCCATGCCGCTCACCCTTTATCTGATGGGGTTGCTTTCCAATGAGGCGGCGGCCCTGCTATCTGTCCCTGCCATGGCGGTGACGGGCTATTATCGCTATCTCATCGCGCGGGAGGTTCTGGGCGCCAGCCTGACAAGTGCTGTCGGCATTGTGGCGCTGAATGTCATTTACAGCCTCATTATCAACCAGATTTCCGGGATGATGTTCTTTCCTTCCATTGGAGCAAGCTGAGCCTTGGCGACCCCGCACGATAACCGTCCCATCGGTGTTTTTGATTCCGGCATTGGCGGCATCACGGTGCTGAAAGCGCTGCGGGCGCGATTGCCGCATGAAGATCTCGTCTATCTTGGGGATACGGCGCGCCTGCCCTATGGCACGAAAAGCGCCGAGACGGTGACTGCCTATGCGACGCAGGCGACGCGGCACCTGATGACGCATGACATCAAGATGGCGGTCATTGCCTGCAACACGGCGGCTTCCGTTGCGCTTGGTCCGCTGTCTGAAGCATTGAAGCCGCTGCCCGTCATGGGCGTGGTGGGACCAGGCGCGCAAGCCGGTGTCAAAGCCTCCAGGAGCGGACATATCGCTGTGCTGGCGACCGAAGCTACCGTGCGCGGCGGGGCTTATGTGCGCGCGATCCATGCGCTTGATGCGAGCGCGCATGTCACGCAGCAGCCCTGCGGCCTCTTCGTGACGCTGGCTGAAGAGGGCTGGGTTTCGGGCGATGTGGCGGAAGCGGCGGCACGGCGCTATCTCGCGCCTTTGTTCAGGGGCAAGGACAAGCCGGACACGATTGTTCTGGGCTGCACGCATTTTCCCGTTCTTGCCAAGGTCATTGCCAAGGTTGTCGGGCGTGGCGTCAGGCTTGTCGATTCCGCCGAGACGACGGCGCGTGCCGTGGAAGCCGCGTTGCACGACAAGGGCCTTGCGGCCCATCGCCGTGGCAAGGGCAAGGTGCGGTTTCTGGCGACAGACAGCGCCGAACGATTTGCGCGTGTGGGCGGGATTTTCTTTGGCGAGGAAATCAAGCCGAAACAGGTTGAACTTGTGGACCTGTTGCCGGGGTGAGAAAAGAGAAACGAATGACATCCCACGCTAATAGATAGCTTATTGTCATTGCCGGGCCCCCTCTTGACCCAAGGGGGCCGACAATCCAGGGCAGCAATGCTCAGGCCGTGGCTCTGGATGCCCGGATCAGGTCCGGGCATGACAAAAAAAGTGGATCCCGGCAACAAGTGCCGGGATGACAGTTCAAGAGCTACTCGTAATCCACACGTATCAGATAGAGCCCGTCAGGCGGCGCGACGGGACCGCAGGCGGCGCGATCCTTCGCCTGCAAGGCGCGTTCGACATCACGCGCCGACCATTTTCCCTCGCCCACCATTTTCAGCGTGCCAACGATGGAGCGCACCTGATTGTGCAGGAAGGAGCGGGCGCGGCAGATGATTTCGATTTCCTCGCCATAGGCTGAGACGCTGACCTCATCCATGGTTTTGACGGGTGACTTTGCCTGACATTGCACGGAACGAAATGTCGTGAAGTCGTGATGGCCGACAAGCACCTGCGCGGCGTGATGCATGGCCCGTGCATCGAGCGGCTTGTGCACGAGCCAGGCCTGATGCCGATCAAGCGTGAGCGGCGCGCGACGATTGACGATGCGATACATGTAATGACGCCTGATGGCGGAAAAGCGCGCCTCGAAGTCATCACCGACCTGCTCGGCTTCGACAATCGCCACGGGATGGGGACGCATATGGGCATTGACCGCATCGCGCAATGTGTCGGGCGCGACGGGCTTTTCGAGATCGACATGAGCGACCTGCCCGAGCGCATGAACACCGGCATCGGTGCGACCGGCGGCACTGACGCGAATATCCTGCCCGCAAAAACCCCTGAAGCCTGCTTCGACAACATCCTGCACGCCACCACCACCCGTCTGGCTCTGCCAGCCGACAAAGGGCGATCCGTCATATTCGATGGTGAGTTTATAACGCGGCATCAGGACATGATCTCGCCAATGGTGAGCGGGAAGCCACGCAGAAACGCGTCTGCGCTCATGGCGCGCGCGCCCGCCCGCTGCAAGTGACGCAAACATAGCGCCTGCTCGCCGCAGGCAATGGTGATGCCGTCAACAAGCGAGAGAACTTCGCCGGGGTGGCCCTTGCCGGCAACAGGCATCGCCTCAATCACCTTGACGCGCGTTGCCTTGCCCTCGCGTGCGATTTCAAAATAGGCACCGGGAAAAGGCGTCAGCCCGCGAATATGGGCATCGAGATGCGCGGCGCCTTGCGACCAGTCGATATGCGCTTCGGCCTTGTCGATCTTGTGGGCATAGGTGATGCCCCTATCCGATTGCTCTTGAGCGACAAGATTGCCGCGCGGCAATTGTGCGAGCGTTTCGACGATCAGTCGCGCCCCCGCCACAGCGAGGCGATCATGCAGGCTGCCTGCTGTTTCGCGCGGCGCTATAGGCAGTTTCGTTGTGGCCAGGACGGGTCCGGTGTCGAGACCCTTTTCCATCTGCATCACCATGACGCCGGTTTCGCTGTCGCCTGCCATGATGGCGCGCTGGATGGGTGCGGCCCCGCGCCAGCGCGGCAGCAGCGAGGCATGGATGTTGAGGCAGCCATATTTCGGCGCGCGGAGAATGGGCTCGGGCAGGAGAAGCCCGTAAGCGACGACAACCGCCACATCGAGATTGAGTGCGGCAAAGGCCTGTTGCTCGGCTGCGTCCTTGAGTGAAAGCGGTGTCTTGACCGGAAGGCCATGATCGAGTGCGTAGCGATGCACGGGGCCTGGCTGTTCTTCCATGCCGCGGCCAGCGCGGCGGGGCGGTTGCGAATAGACCGCCACGACATCGTGACCGGCCTGCAAAATGGCGTCCAGCACGGCAACGGAAAAATCCGGGGTGCCCATGAAGGCGAGGCGCAGCCTGGTCATGATCTGCCCTCCGGCAAAGGCGACGCGCCGGTCAGGCCGGTTCCTGCTGAAGCTTTTTCGCCTTGGTCAGCTTTTTCAGCATCATGGCGCGTTTGACGCGCGAGAGACGGTCGATGAAGAGCACGCCCTTCAAATGATCCATTTCGTGCTGGATGCAGGTGGCGAGCAGGCCCTCGCAATCGATTTCGCGGATTTCGCCCTGATAGTCGAGGAAGCGCACGCGACAGGATGCCGGTCGCTCCACATCTTCATACATTTCGGGAACCGAGAGACAGCCCTCTTCATAAACGGCCCGTTCATCGGAGGTGGAAATGATTTCCGGATTGATGAAATAGCGCGGTTCGGGCGGCTCGCCCTCGCGCGCCAGATCCATGACGATGACCTGCTTTGCGACACCGACCTGAATGGCGGCAAGGCCGATGCCGGGCGCGGCATACATGGTTTCGAGCATGTCATCCATGAGCGCGCGCAATTCGTCGTCCACCCGTTCGACGGGTCTGGAGATCTGCTTGAGGCGCGGATCGGGCGCGGTGATGATTTCGCGTATGGCCATGGCGATGAAATAAGCCCGGCGGGCAAAAGGGTCAAGAAGGGGCTTGTCCCCGGTCCTGCGGAATCGGGGTATAGTCGGACAAAATCAGGAGAATGTGACCAAATATGACCGAATCCCTGTTCATAGCCGCCATTATTGGCGTCGCGATCATTGTCGCAGCCCTGATTCTGGGGCGGGTTTTGACGGCCAAACCCGCGACGCCGGATGAGAACCCGCTGGTGGATGAATTTGCCAAAATCAGGCAATTGCAGGCCGAACTTGCCGGACGGCTCAGCGCCATGTCGCAAGCCCAGAGTCAGGCGCAGCAGGCCATGACGCAGACCCTCAATGAACGTCTCGACAGCGTCAGCACACGCATGGGCCAAAGTCTTGAGGACAATACAAAGAAGACCGTCGAATCGCTTGGGACGCTGGCAACGCGGCTTGCCATCATCGACGAGGCGCAGAAAAACATCACGGCGCTCTCAGGACAGGTTGTCGGACTTCAGGATATTCTGGCCAACAAGCAGGCGCGCGGGGCCTTTGGCGAGGTGCAGTTGCGCGACATTGTACAAAACGCGCTGCCACCTTCGGCTTATGAATTCCAGGCGACGCTGTCGGGCGGCGTCCGCGCCGACTGCCTGATCCGGCTGCCCAACCCACCTGGCCCCATTGCCATTGACGCGAAATTTCCGCTGGACGCCTATCACGCGTTGCGCAATGCAAGCGATGAGGCGGCGCGGGCGACAGCACAGAGACAATTCCGCACCGATTTGCTGAAACATGTGAGCGCGATTTCTGAAAAATACATCGTGCCGGGAGAAACAGCCGAGTCGGCGCTGATGTTCCTGCCCTCCGAAGCGGTCTATGCCGAACTTCATGCCAGCTTCCCCGATGTGGTGACAAAGTCCTATCAGGCCCGTGTCTGGATTGTCTCGCCAACAACATTGATGGCGACGCTCAACACCGTGCGCGCCGTGCTAAAGGATGTCGAGATGCGCAAGCAGGCTGGCGTCATCCAGAAATATGTCGGCCTGTTGCTCAAGGATGTCACACGGCTTGATGAGCGCGTTGAAAATCTCGAAAAGCATTTCCAGTCAGCCGAGAAAGACATTCGCGAGATTCGCACCTCGGCCGATCAGATCACCAAGCGCGGCGAAAAAATCCATGATGTCGAACTGGGTGAAGATGGCGCCGAGGCTTTGCTTCCATCGCCCACGATCGCGCCCGCCAACTAAACGGCGAATGAGAATGAGGCGCATCATCTGTCTACGGGACAATTTGTCCTGAGGGTGAGCGCTGAAATCCTGCCTTGCCCCGTATATGATCCGGAACGACGCCCCGCAAAAAGCATCGCCGCATCAGGATCGCATCATGTCAGACAAAGTCGCCACATCACCTGCCATCGCAACCGTCAAAGTCTGGGATATCTTTATCCGCATTTTTCACTGGGCGCTGGTGATTGCCTTTGCCATTGCCTTCTTCACCGAAGGGGAACCTTACTGGTTGCATACAAGCGCGGGCTTCGTTGTCGCCGGGCTCGTGGCGGCACGTATCGTCTGGGGCTTTGTCGGTCCTGAATATGCGCGCTTCAGGAACTTCGCTTACGGACCCAAGGCCGTGTTCGGCTATCTCCTCGATCTCGTCCGCTTCCGCGCCAAACGCTATATCGGCCACAGCCCCGCCGGGGGCGCGATGGTGCTTGCACTGATCATCATGCTGAGTGCAACAACGGCGAGCGGTATCGTCATGTATTTCACTGGCGACGAGGCACGCGATGGCAGGTCGGCGGCGAGCCTGACCGTCGGCGATGAAGGAGAAGAGGCGGACGGCGAACGCGACGGCGGATCACAGGAAGAAAGCCTCTTGCAGGAGGTGCACAGCGCCTTTGGTCATATCGCCTTCTTTCTGGCCCTCTTCCATATTGGCGGCGTCGCGCTGGCGAGCTTTGCCCATCGCGAAAATCTGCCGCGCTCCATGGTGAACGGCACCAAGCGCGCCTGAAATTAGTCCTGTCTGACCTTGAAAAGAGGGCGACGGCCACCCTCGGCTTTTGTTAGGCTTTGCCCCGGAAATCTGCGTGCTGGGCGCAGGAAGGCTGGGGGACTTGTTGATGGCATCACTTGAAGCATTTGTTGGCTGGCTCGACGGCCTCCTTTGGGGTGTCCCCATGCTGGTGGCGCTGGCCGCTGTCGGGCTTTTCCTCATGGTCGGGTTGCATTTCATCCCGCTGCGGAAAATCCCGGCCGCATTTGCCCTGATGCGTCACCCCTCGCCCGGCGCTGGCGATATTTCATCCTTCCAGGCGCTGATGACGGCGCTCGCCGCAACGGTTGGCACCGGCAATATCGCCGGTGTCGCCACCGCCATTTACCTCGGTGGGCCTGGCGCCCTTTTCTATATGTGGCTGATTGCACTTGTCGGCATGGCGACAAAATATTCCGAGGCCGTGGCCGCCATCGCTTACCGTGAAGTTGATGACATGGGCAATCATGTCGGCGGGCCGATGTATTACATCAAGAATGGTGTCGGCAAAAAGTTTCCGCTCCTTGCTGCCGTGCTCGCGCCTGCCTTCGCCATTTTCACGGCACTGGCCGGTTTTGGCATTGGCAATGGCGTGCAGGCCAATACCGTCGCTCATGCGATGGATGTGAACTTCGGTGTGCCCGTCATTGTGTCGGGCCTTGTGATGATGGTCGGCACCGGACTTGTGCTCATTGGCGGCATCAAGCGCATTGGCGAGGTGGCAAGCGCCCTTGTTCCGGCCATGATCATTTTCTACCTGGGCACGGGCCTCATCATTCTCATCATCAATTATGCGGCCATTCCGGAGGCTTTCGCGCTGGTGCTGCATCACGCCTTTGAACCGGCGGCAGCCTCTGGCGGCTTTGCGGGTGCAACTGTGGCTGCGGCCATGCGTTTTGGCATTGCGCGCGGTGTTTTTTCCAATGAGGCCGGACTGGGCAGTGCGCCGATAGCGCATGCTGCGGCCAAAACCAACGATCCGATCCAGCAGGGTCTGATCGGTATGCTTGGCACCTTTATCGACACGATCATCGTGTGCTCGATGACGGGCCTGGTCATTCTGACATCGGGGCATTGGGATTCGGGCGCAACAGGCGCGGAACTGACGAGCCAGGCGTTCTCTGCAACGCTCGGCTATGGCAATGCCATTGTGGCGATTTCGCTTGCGCTCTTTGCCTATACGACGCTGCTGGGCTGGAGCTATTACGGCGAACGCGCTGTTGCCTATCTCTTTGGCACCAGAGCCATCATGCCCTATCGCATCGTCTGGGTGCTGATGATCCCGATTGGCGCCATGACCAGTCTTGATTTCATGTGGCTGCTCGCAGATGTCCTCAACGCCATGATGGCCATTCCCAATCTCATTGCGCTTGTCATTCTTGCGCCGGGCATTTTCGAGATGACGCGGAATTACTGGGCCAAGGGCGGCATCACCACAGGCGATTGAACGTCGCTGACACAACAAAAGACAAGGCCGCAGCGTCATACGTTGCGGCCCTTTTATTTGCGCGATGGCTCTAGAAAGGTCGGCGCGATTTCATGGCGGCGGCGAGCGTGCCGTCATCGAGATAATCAAGCTCGCCACCCACCGGCACGCCATGCGCCAGTCGCGAAATGGTGAGGGGGATGCCGCTCAGCCGATCGGTGATGTAATGCGCGGTTGCCTGACCATCGACAGTGGCATTCATGGCAAGCACCACTTCCTTGATGTCACCCGCCCCTGCCCGCTCGACGAGTTTGCCGATATTCAGATCATTAGGGCCGACGCCATCGAGCGCCGAGAGGACGCCGCCGAGCACATGGTAGCGGCCCTTATGTGCGCCCGCACGCTCCAGCGCCCAGAGATCGCCAACATCTTCGACGACGCAAAGCGTTGTCGGTTCACGCATCGGATCACGGCAAATGGCGCAGGGATCCTGCGTATCGACATTGCCACAACTGGTGCAGATGCGGGCCTTGTCAATCGCCTCGCTCATCGCAGCCGTCAGCGGCACGAGCAAGGTTTCCTTGCGCTTGATGAGCTGCAGTACGGCGCGGCGCGCGGAGCGCGGCCCAAGCCCCGGCAGTTTGGAGAGCAGCGCGATGAGGCGTTCAATCTCGGGGCCGGTGACAGCACCCATTCCTAAAATCCGAAACCGGATGGCAAAGAGAGACCGCCTGTCAGCGATTTCATCTTCTCCGCCCCGGCGGCTTCGGCCTTGGACCTGGCATCATTGGTCGCCGCCACAACAAGGTCTTCGAGGATTTCGCGCTCGCTCTCGACCATGAGGCTCGGGTCAATATGGATCTTGCGCATGGCGCCCTTGCCATTGACCGTGACGCGCACCAGGCCGGCGCCGGCACTGCCTTCAACTTCAAGCGTTTCAAGCGACGCCTGCAGCTCCTCCATTTTCGACTGGAGGGCCTTTGCCTGCTTCATGAGGTCGGTGATATTTTTCACTCGTTACCATCCATATCGTCAAAATTACCGTCAATGCCTGCCAGTTCATCAGGATTTTCTGGCAGAAATATTTCGTCGGGCACATTCACAAGTGCCGGATCGCGAACTTCGAGAATGGTCGCACCGGGAAAGGCCGCAAGGGCTGCCTGCACCAGCGGGTCGCGATGCGCCTCTTCCTTCAAACTATCGGCGCGGGTTTTTGCCTGTTCGCGCAATGTCGGCGCGGCAGGCGCATCGCTTCGCGCCACGGACACAAGCCAGCGTTCGCCCGTGGCGCGTGAGAGCTTGTCTGACAATTCGCTCGCGATGGCGGCTGACGTGCCTTCCAGCAAAGAGATTTCGATGCGGCCCTTTTCAAAGCTCACAAGGCGCGCACCGGCTTCGAGTGTCGCCTTGAGCTTGATGTCGCGCTGCCTGGCGAGAAGCGCGATGACATCTTCAAACTTCGCCAATGCCACTGTCTGCATTGGCGCAGCGGGCTGTGCATTCGGCATGGCATCGCCGCGTGCATCGACGCTTGAGGAATATCCGCTTCCACCCGCGACGGAGCGCAATTGAGCGCGGTCGCCGCCACCGCCAGAGGGGGCCGGACGCGAAGCGGGGCCGGTGGACTGCGCCCCGCCGCCCTTGAGCTGTTCAATCAGATCCTCGGGGCCGGGGCCTTCGGACACATAAGCAATGCGCACCATGACCATTTCGGCGGCGGCGATGGGCCGCGCCGCGCCCTGCACTTCGCCGATGCCCTTCAGGAGCATCTGCCATGTGCGCGAAAGCACGCGAATGGGGAGCTTGCCCGCCATGTCGCGGCCGCGCAGGCGCTCGGTTTCAGACATGGCCACATCATCGCCCGCGCCATCAACGAGTTTCAGGCGTGTCAGCCAATGGGTGAGTTCGGCAAGGTCCGAAAGCACGACAGCCGGATCGGCACCGATTTCATACTGGGCGCGCAATTCGTTCAGTGCACCGCCAATGTCGCCCTGCATCAGGAAATCGAAGAGATCAAAAATGCGGGCGCGGTCGGCAAGACCGAGCATGTCGCGGATGTCAGATTCACGGACGCCGTTTTCACCGTAAGCAATGGCGCGATCCAGCAGCGAAAGTGAGTCGCGCGCCGACCCGTCAGCGGCGCGCGCCAGGAGCTTGACGGCGGCGTCTTCGATTTCGACATGTTCTTTGCCCGCCACACCGCTCAGAAGCCGCGTCAATTCTTCAACGCTCAAGCGCCGCAGATCAAAGCGCTGACAACGCGAGAGAACCGTGACTGGCACCTTGCGGATTTCGGTGGTGGCAAAAATGAACTTCACATGGGCAGGCGGCTCTTCCAGTGTTTTCAGCAGACCATTAAAGGCCGGCTTGGAGAGCATGTGGACTTCGTCGATGATATAGACCTTGTAGCGCGCCGCGACCGGCAGATAGCGCACGCCATCAATGATTTCGCGAATGTCATCAATGCCGGTGCGCGAGGCAGCGTCCATTTCCATGACATCGACATGGCGGCTTTCCATGATCGCGTCGCAATGGATGCCCGGACCGTCCATATGGATCGTCGGGGCGGTGACACCGGGTTTTTCGTAATTGAGGGCACGGGCCAGAATGCGCGCGGTTGTGGTTTTGCCGACACCGCGAACACCTGTCAGCATGAAGGCATGGGCGATGCGGCCCCTGTCAAAAGCGTTTGACAATGTACGCACCATGGCTTCCTGACCGATCAGGTCATCGAAAGTGGTGGGGCGATATTTGCGGGCGAGAACCTGATAGCCGGAGGCCTTGGCGCGGGGCGCGGCGGCGGCGGCGGCAGGCGGGGACGCGTCGCCAAGATCAAAACCGGGCTCGGTGGCGGGATCGGGACGATGTGGCGCGTCGGGGAACATCCCGTCTGCCGCATTGTCCTCGTGATCTGCCATTTCTCGCCTTTTTGTAAAAACAGATGGAAATGGGTGGGAGGCTGGACGAACAACCCGAGGCGAACTCGTTGCGGCTGCTTCCTTCCGGACCTGACCGGGTTGGCGAGGGACTCGTCCGCCGCCAACCTCCCAAGGCGACTATATCAGGCCAAAGGGTCTGCGATGCAAGTCCCCGGATGCAAGTTCATGAAGCTCTCATGATGACAAAATCGCGCCATTGAGCCGCCTGCCTGGCTGTGCGAGGCTGCGCCACCTCGAAATCTTCCAGAAATAAGCCGGACAGACATGGCCCTTCCTGAAAATCCCAATATTTTCGCCAATAATCCCCTCAATCGCATGAGCGAAAAGCGCCCGGATCAGGCGTGGATCGCCGAGAAAATGGCCGACCCGTCGAGCCTCTTCGTCCCATTCTGGCGCTTGCAGCCTTTCGTGCTGCCAGAATCAGCGCCCAATGCGGGCAAGGATGTGGGCTGGCTGCCGATGAGCCACCTGAAGGCGCTGGCAGGCGATGATCCGCTGATCGTTTTTCTCGGCATCAACAAGCGCGGCAAGGCGCTGTTCGCCGCCGATGTGAGCCGATTGTCTGATCCGGAAAATGCCCCTGCCCTCAAGGGGCTTGGCACATTTGGCGAGCTGCGCGGCTTTGCCATGGCGGGCGAATTGTCGCCCGGCGAACTGGCCATTCTGGCGCAGGCCAAATCCATGATCGACTGGCATTTGCGCCATGGCTTCTGTTCGGTTTGCGGCGCGGCCAGCATCCTGCAGGACGCGGGATACAAGCGTGTCTGCCCGTCCTGCAAGGCGGAGCATTTTCCGCGCACCGATCCCGTCGTCATCATGCTCGCAACGATTGGCGACAAGTGCTTTGTCGGCCGCCAGAAAATCTGGCCCAAGGGCATGTTTTCAGCGCTGGCCGGATTTATCGAACCGGGCGAATCGATTGAAGAAGCCGTCGCACGCGAGCTTGCCGAGGAAGCCGGGCTTTCGATTGCGTCCGTCACCTATCATTCAACGCAGCCATGGCCTTATCCCTCCTCGCTGATGATCGGCTGCCATGCGGTGGCCACATCCGAGGATTTCAAGGTCGATGGGGTGGAGTTGTCGATGGGTCGCTGGGTCAGCCGTGACGAGGCCAAAGCCGTCATTGCCGGCACGGGCGACGGGACCATGTGGTTCCCGCCGTCCTTTGCCATCGCGCATCAGCTCATCAAGGCTTTCGCCGAGGGCAAGGTCTAGGCCCGCAGGCTAGCGCCAGCGGCCACCCACCCAGACATAGCCATGCGGGGTATGCCGCCAGGTACCTGCCACCCAGACGCCACGCGGGCGCGGTTCCCAATAGCCCGTGACCCAGACAAAGCGCGGACCGACATACCGGTAATAGCCGCCGATCCAGACCGCGCGTGGACCTGGCCGCACGGGACGCACCTCGACGATGGGGGGCGGCGGGGCGCGATGGACATATACGACGGCAGGCGCCGGACGCGGCCCCACCCCGACAACAGTGCGGGCTTCAGCCGCAGTGGTGACGAAACCCAATGCGCCAAGACCCAGCGCCGCTGCCAGCAGCCACTTGCCACCGGTCAGCCTCGGATTTGATTGTGCCATTATTCTGACTCCACAACAGAATGCGCACCCCGCAACGCATCCAACGCAGGGAAAAACGGATTCCGTCGTGAAAAAAGCCGCGCCGCGTCGCTTAATCAGTTCACCGGGCGCGAAATATCCCGGCGATAGGGATGGGCCTTATAGACACCGAGAATCTTCAATTCAGAGGTGAAAAACTCAAGTTCTTCCAGCGCCAGACGCACATGGCGCGAGGCGGGGTGGCCTTCAATATCGGCATAGAACTGGCTTGCATTGAAGGTGCCTTCAAGCTGATAGCTTTCAAGTTTTGTCATGTTGACGCCATTGGTGGCAAAGCCGCCCATGGCCTTGTAAAGCGCGGCAGGCACATTGCGCACGCGGAAGATGAAGCTCGTAATCACGGGGCCGTCATCAGGCTCGGCGTCATTGGGCTCATTGGCCATGATGATGAAGCGCGTGGTGTTATGTGCGGCATCCTCGATATCGTTTTTCAGGATATCGAGGCCGTATATTTCAGCGGCAAGCGAGGAGGCGATCGCCGCGCGTGTCTTGTCGCCCGTCTGCGCGACAATGCGGGCCGAGCCTGCCGTGTCGGCGGCGACAATGGGGGTCAATCCCAGTTCGCGGATCACCTTGCGGCACTGGCCAAGCGCCATGACATGGCTTTCAACCGTCTTCAGATCGGACAGCCGGGTCCCCTTGAGGCCAAGCAGTTGATGGCGCACGCGCAGGAAATGCTCGCCAATGATATAGAGCGAGGAACCGGGGATCAGATGATGAATGTCAGCGACGCGACCGGCGACCGAGTTTTCAATCGGGATCATGGCAAGCCGCGCCTTGCCTTCCGAGATCGCCGCAAACACATCCTCAAATGTCGGGCATGGCATGACGCTCATGTCAGGAAAGGCTTCCTGGCAGGCTATATGCGAATTGGCGCCGGGCTCGCCCTGAAAGGCGATGATGTGATCGGCGGCTTTGTTGCCTGACTTGTTGCCTGTCATGGTCATGGGCATGGGCATGGGCATGGTGGACTTTCTCACGGGCTAGCGTGGCGCAAGCGCCAGACGGGCCTTTTCAAGATCGGCGGGAGTATCGACACCGAGCGGAACAGTGTCAACGATTGCCACTTCGATCGACATGCCCGCTTCAAGCGCACGTAATTGTTCGAGCTTCTCGCGCTTCTCCAGCGTTGAGGGCGGCAATTGCACAAACCGCGCAAGCGCTTCGCGGCGATAGCCGTAAAGTCCGATATGATGATGAAGCGGGCCTTCGCCCCAGGGGGCTGTGGCACGGGTGAAATAGAGCGCATGGCCGATGCCGCTCGCATCGAAGGTCGCAATCGCCTTCACGACATTGGGATTTGTGCGCTCTTCCTCGATGCGGATTTCGGCAGCGAGTGTCGAAATATCCGCCCCCGGACGAATAAGCGCCTGATAGGCCGTCATGATGAGCGCCGGATCCAGCGTCGGCAAGTCGCCCTGCACATTGATGATGATGGTGTGGCGGCCCTCCGGATCGATCTGGCAGAGCGCGTTCCAGATACGATCCGAGCCGGAGGGAAGATCAGGATCCGTCATCACGGCCTCGCCGCCAGCGGCGCGCACAACCTCGGCAACCTCGGCTTCGCAAGCTGCCACCACGACACGACCGAGGCCCGATTCAATGGCGCGACGCCAGACATGGACAATCATCGGCTCGCCGGCAATATCGGCCAGCGGCTTGCCCGGCAGGCGGGTGGAAGCCATGCGCACGGGAATCAGGATGATCGGGTCCCCGGCATGAGGGGTGCCGACGGATTTTGCTGCTGTCATGTCCTGCCCTTCATGGCCGCTTCGAACCTCTTGTCAGGCGCCTGGCTGCGACGGATCGCCGCAATTGGCCCTTGTCAATCTTCATTGCCCAAAATCCAGGCGGCGTCCAGCGCCATGCCGTCAGGGCGGCCTGACGGGCCAAATTCCCGGATTGCCATAGATTCTATGGGCTTGGCGCACTTATACGTCTTGCGGCGCAACGGCGGAAGCGGCTAATCTCCGCGCGAAATCCATGGGGGCTATGGGGAGCGCGATCAGTTGTCTCGCGCCTTTTGGGCTATTCTTGTCCCCATCTCACGAAACCGACCGGGCGGAGCTTTAGCCGATGAACGCGAACGAACGGAATAAAATTCTGATGGCTGTACTGTTTTCAGTACTCGCCATTCTCGGTGTGAAGAACCTCGCCGATGCCCTTTATGAAGCCGAACCGGCCAGCGACAAGGCCTATGTTGTGGCCGATGCGATCTCAGCGGGTGGCGAAGGGGCGAGCGAAGCCGCCGCGCCTGTCGAAGCAGAGGTTCCCCTGCCCGTTCTCCTCGCCTCGGCTGATGCCGCGCGCGGCGAAAAGGCCGCCAAGAAATGTGGTGCCTGCCACAACTTCGAAGAAGGCGCGGGCGCAAAGATCGGTCCCGACCTTTATCATGTGGTGGGCCGCAAGGTCGCCTCGGTTGATGGTTTTGCCTATTCGGCTGCCATGAAAGCCAAGGGTGGCGCGTGGGGCTTTGAGGAGCTCAATCACTTCATCACCAATCCCAAGCAATATATTGAAGGCACAGCCATGGGCTTTGCCGGCGTGAAGAAGCCGCAGGAACGCGCTGACATCATCGCTTATCTCAACACGCTGGGCAGCAACCTGCCGCTGCCTGCGGCACCGGCCGCGCCCGCCGCGCCCGCCGCGCCGCAATAAGGGCTGTCGCTTTCGGGCGCTCAGACATTACGCAATTTCAAGACGCGTCCGGAAATCTTCCGGGCGCGTTTTTCTTTTGGCGACGGGCCCGCCAAAAAGTGGTCACAATAAGCGACAAGATGACCTTTTGATCCGGCATGGCCGGAGGTGACGCGATTGACGGGCGGGGATGGAATAATGGCTTTGGGTGTGGGAACAAAAACCGGTCGTGGCATGGGCCTGCGACTGCTGGCGGGGTTCGCCTTCTCACTCATGTTCATGGGTATCGCGCAGGCTGATGTTGAGCGCCATGGCTCATCGCTTTTTGGCAATCTCAAATATGCGCAAGGCTTCAAGCAATTTGACTATGTGAATCCCAAAGCGCCCAAGTCCGGCGAGGTGGCCATTGCGGCGATTGGCGGCTTTGACAGCTTCAACGGTTTTATCGTCACCGGTCAGCCACCGGCCGGGCTCAACCTGATCTACGATACGCTGATGGTGCCCGCACTCGATGAAGCCGGTGCCGAATATGGGCTGATTGCGCAGAGCCTTTCCTATCCGGCGGATTTTTCTTCCGTCACCTACAAGCTGCGTCCGCAAGCGCGCTTTGCCGATGGCCAACCGATCACGGCGGCGGATGTGGTCTGGACATTCAAGACACTCAAGACCACCCATCCGTTCTACAAAGCCTATTATGCCAATGTGACCAGGGCAGAGGCGCTGGACGCGCATAGCGTCACGTTCAGCTTCGCGGAAAAGGGCAATCGCGAATTGCCCCAGATCGTCGGGCAGATCCCCGTCCTGCCCAAGCATTTCTGGCTCGGAAAGGACGCCAGGGGCAAAAAACGCGACATCACCAAGACTTCACTCGAAATCCCGCTCGGCAATGGCGCCTACAAGATTGCTGCCTTTGTGCCCGGTCGCAGCATCACCTATGAACGCGTCGAAAATTACTGGGCCAGGGATTTGCCGGTGAATGTGGGGGCGAATAATTTTGCGAAAATCCGCTTTGAATATTTCAAGGATCCCACGATTGCCTTTGAAGCCTTCAAGGCGCATCAGGTCGACTTCTGGCAGGAAACCAGCGCCAAGAACTGGGCGACGGCTTATGACATACCGCCAGTGAAAGACAAGCGCATCACGCGTGAATTGCTCAGCACCAAGAATAATGAGGGCATGCAGGGCTTTGCCTTCAACATTCGCCGCGACAAGTTTGCCGATCCGCGCATCCGTGAGGCGTTTGACTGGGCGTTTGATTTTCCCTGGATGAACAAGAATATTTTTTACGGCCAGTATACGCGCTCGAACAGCTATTTCGCCAATTCGGAGCTGGCATCGAGCGGCATACCGCAGGGGCTTGAACTTGCCATTCTCGAACCCTTGCGCGACAAGCTGCCACCTGCGCTTTTCACCACACCTTATGTGACGCCGACCACCGATGGCAGCGGCAACAACCGCGCCAATCTGCGCAAAGCGCTTGCGCTGTTCAAGGCGGCGGGCTGGAGCGTCAAGAATGGCGTCATGAGCCATGACAAGACCGGCAAACCCTTTGAAGTCGAGTTCCTGCTCGACAATCCCGCCTTTGAACGGGTGGTCGCGCCCTTTATCTCGTCACTTTCGCGCATGGGCATCAAGGCGAGACTGCGGACGATTGACACGGCCCAATATCAAAACCGCCTGGACAAGCGCGACTTTGACATTGTGGTCGCAAGCTATGGGCAATCCATGTCCCCGGGCAATGAGCAGCGCAACTTCTGGGGCTGCAAGGCCGCCAATGAAGAGGGCAGCCGCAATGTGATCGGCATTTGCAATCGCGCGATTGAGATACTGATTGATCGCGTGATCTTTGCCAGGAGTCGCGAGGAACTGGTTGCGGCGACCCATGCACTCGATCGTGTGCTGCTGTGGAACCATTATGTGGTGCCGAACTGGTATAGTCCTTATGAGCGCGTTGCCTATTGGGCCGGTATCGAACGCCCCGCCAGGACGCCCGACTACGCCATCGGCTTCCCCACGATCTGGTGGCACAAGCCGTGAGCGCGGGCTTTCGTCCACATCGTCGTGACCTGCTGGCGCTGATGGGGGCGAGTGCGACGTTTGCCCTGATGCCCGCCTCCTCCTTGCGTGCCCGGACAAGGACACAAGCGACATCGACGCAAGCGGCAGCAACGAAAGGGGCGCACGGGCTTTCGTTTTTTGGCGACCTGAAATATCCACGCGGCTTTGCGCATTTCGACTATGTGAATCCCGAAGCCCCCAAGGGCGGCCTGCTCTCGCAAATCGGGCCGACAGCGGCTTACAACGCGGCTTACGATTCCTTCGACACGCTGAACGGCTACATCCTCAAGGGCAATGCGGCGCAGCGGCTTGATCTCATTTTCGACAGACTGATGGTGCGCGCCTATGACGAGCCGGATGCGCTTTATGGCCTCGTCGCCGAGACGGTCGAAACAAGCAGGGACGGTCTCACGCTCACCTTCCATCTGCGCGACACTGCCACCTTTCATGATGGCAGCAAGCTCACGGCTGAGGATGTTGCCTTTTCGTTTGATCTTCTCAAACGCGAAGGCCACCCCAATATCGCGGAAAACCTGCGCGAGGTGAGGCACTTCAAGGCGCTTGATGCGAGAACACTGCAAGTCACCTTCACCGGCAAGCAGACGCGCGACCTGCCGCTTTTCATTGCCGGTGAGTTGCCGATTTTCTCCAGGGCCTTTTACTCGTCGCACAGGTTTTCCGACACGCTCGACATGCCGCTTGGCAGCGGGCCCTACAAGATTGCTTCGGCTGATCCCGGCCGCCAGATCACCTATGAACGCGTCAAGGATTATTGGGCGCGCGGTCTCAATGTGAATGTCGGACAATGGAATTTCGACAGGCTGCAATTTGTCTATTACCGCGACCGCACCATCGGCTTTGAAGCCTTTAGTGCCCAGAAATATCTCTTCCGTGAGGAGTTCACCTCCAAGGTCTGGGCAACGCAATATACGTTTCCCGCCGTCAGGGATCATCGCGTCAAATTGTTGACGACGCCCGATGAAACGCCGTCGGGCGCGCAGGGCTGGTTCATCAATATCCGGCGCGACAAGTTCAAGGATCATCGCGTGCGCCAGGCGCTGGGTCTGGCTTTTGACTTTGAATGGACGAACAAGAACCTCTTTCACAATCTCTACAAGCGCACATCGAGCTATTTTGAAAACTCGACCATGAAGGCTGAAGGACTGCCCTCGCCTGCCGAGTTGGCATTGCTTGAACCTTATCGCATGAGCCTGCCAGAATCGGTTTTTGGCGCCGTGCCTGTGTCGCCTGTTTCAGACCAATCGGGGCAGGATCGCAAACTCCTGCGCCAGGCGGGTGATCTGCTGGACGCCGCTGGCTGGAAAATCGTCAATGGCAAGCGGCAGAACGCAGCCGGCACCGTTCTTTCGATCGAGCTTCTGGGAGATGATCCGCTCTGGGAACGTGTCTCGGGCAATTTTCTCAAGAACCTGAAACGCATTGGCATTGAGGCAAGTGTCCGCACCGTTGACTCCGCCCAGTTTCAGGACCGGTTGAAAAACTTCGACTTTGATCTCGGGCCGCAGCGCTTTTCCATGGGCCAGACACCGGGCATCGAGTTGCGCAGCTATCTCGGTTCGCGCTTTGCCACGGTGGCGGGCAGCCGCAACATGTCCGGCATTGCCGATCCGGCGGTTGATGCGCTGATTGAAATCATCATTGCCGCCAGGAGCCGCGACGATCAGGTGAGCGCCATTCGCGCCCTCGACCGGGTGCTGCGCGCCGGATATTACTGGGTGCCGCACTGGTACAAGGCGGCGCATAATCTCGCCTTTTGGGACATCTATGCCGCGCCGGCAACAATGGCGCGCTATGATCGAGCCATCGAATCAACCTGGTGGGTGGACCCGGCCAAAGCGCAGCGCCTCGGCATCAAGGAATAAGCATGGCGGCCTATATTCTGCGACGTATCCTCCTCATGGTGCCGACCATTCTCGGCATCATGTTTGTAAGTTTCGTGATCGTCCAGTTTGCACCGGGCGGGCCGGTCGAGCAGATCATCGCCAAGCTCTCCGGCACAGAGATTTCAGCAACGGCGCGATTTGGCGGCGGCACGGGGGGCGACTTCTCGCAGCAGAATGCCGGTGGCGCCGCCGATCAGGCGATCAACAGCAAGTATCGCGGCGCACAGGGGCTGGACCCTGAGTTCATCAGGCAGCTTGAAGTGCAGTTCGGGTTTGACAAGCCGTGGTATCAGCGCTTTGGCAAAATGATCTGGGATTATTCGCGGTTTCAATTCGGGCAGAGCTACTTCCGCGATGTCAGCGTCTTGTCGCTCATCGCCGAGAAAATGCCGGTCTCCATTTCGCTTGGCATCTGGTCAACGCTCATTGCCTATATGATTTCCATTCCGCTTGGCATTCGCAAGGCGGTCCTGGATGGCAGCCGCTTCGACACATGGACAAGCGCCGTCATCATTGTTGGCTATGCGGTGCCGGGATTTCTGTTCGCGGTGCTGCTGATCGTGCTTTTTGCAGGCGGCACTTTTTTCAGCATCTTTCCGCTGCGCGGGCTTGGCTCGGACAATTGGGACACGTTGAGCTTCGGCGGCAAGGTGCTCGATTATCTCTGGCATCTGGTGCTGCCGATTTCGGCCATGGTGATCGGCAGCTTTGCCACCACCTCACTTCTCACCAAGAACTCCTTTCTCGATGAAATCCGCAAACAATATGTGGTGACGGCACGCGCCAAGGGGCTTTCCGAGCGCGACGTGCTTTACGGCCACATTTTCCGCAATGCCATGCTCATCGTCATTGCCGGTTTTCCCGGCGCCTTCATTGGCGCGTTTTTCACAGGCGCGCTGCTGATCGAAACCATCTTCTCGCTCGATGGGCTCGGCCTTCTTTCCTATGAAGCCATCGTCAATCGCGATTATCCGATTGTTTTTGCGACGCTCTATATATTCGGCCTGATGGGCCTTGTGATCTCGCTCATCAGCGATCTTACCTATACATGGGTCGATCCGCGCATAGCAATACGATGAATCAGTAGACTACATAAC
>CAVOKW010000032.1:0-95309 GCA_963696585.1 uncultured Alphaproteobacteria bacterium | reverse complement strand
GAAATCCTGCATGTCGCGAAATTCGGATTCCAGAACATGCTTCATCTGCGCCAGTTCACTGGCCACGCGCGGCAGCCGCTGGGGGAGATAGGCCGTGTCATGAACGGCAAAACGTCCGCTCACCACATCCTCACCCTGAGCGTTGAACAGGAAATCCAGATAGAGCTTCGGCTCACCCGTTGCCGGGTCACGTGTAAAGCCGACGCCTGAGCCAGAGGTCGCGCCAAGATTGCCATAGGCCATCACCTGCACCGTGACTGCCGTGCCCATGCTGTCATCGATATGGTTGAGCGCACGATAACGCCTCGCCTTGTCGCTCCCCCAGGATCGAAACACAGCCTCAACGGCATTGAACAATTGCAACATCGGGTCTTGCGGGAATCTCTCGCCCGTCGACGCCAGATAGAGATCAAGCGAATCCCGCGCGACCGATGACAAAGCTGCCGTATCAAGGTCCCGGTGATGGCTGATGCCATCCGCAGCCATACGGGCTTCAGCCAAGGCGTCAAATCGGTCCGCATCGCCCCCCTTCACCACATCGCAATAATCGCGGATCAACCGTCGGTAGCAATCCTGCACCTGGCGGGGATTGCCGCTCATGCGCAGGAATCCGCGCAGGCTCTCTTCATTCAGGCCGATATTGAGAATGGTCTCCATCATGCCGGGCATCGACACCGGCGCCCCCGATCGCACCGACACGAGCAGAGGCCGACTCTCACTGCCAAACCCTCGTCCTGTCACGGTTTCAAGTTCGGAAAGCCCCTGCGCCAGGAGTTGCCGCACCCCGTCCGGCATTTCGCCCTTGTCGAAATAGGCGCGGCATATATCCGTACCAAGAACAAAGGCAGGCGGCACATTAAGTCCGAGCCGCGCCAGCCGCATCAGCCCATAAGCCTTGGACCCCATGGTCTCGACGCTGGCATGCGACGGCATCGCATGACCGGGTAGAATGAAATACAGATCGTCCTTGCTGGCCATCTCGCTGCCCCTATCCCGCCATGACATCATTGACGAGATGATCGCGCAGCTTCAAGGCGGTGCGCGAAAGCGCATCGGCAGCCTCTTCCAGACGCCGCACCATGGTGCCGACAAGCGACTGGACACGAAAATCCGGAGCCTGCAGGAGCAACAGCCCCTGTGCCTCCCGCTCGACATCATCCGTTGCATGCTCAATGCCGATCAACCTGTCAACGGCTTCGAGAAAATCCTGCAAGTCCTCGCGCGCACCATCCCGCCTGACGAGCCGGGCCACCTCGAACATCTTGATGAGTTCCTGCGCACCCTCAACCAGCAAAGTGGAAAGCCGGACCACCGGAATGAGCAATGCCGGCGCAACCTCAAGCCGGGGCAGAAAATTGGACAGAAAGGCGGCTTCCTCCAGCGCATCGGCGGCATCATCCGCCTCATGCAGCAGCTCAAAATAAAGCGGTGCCTTGTGCAGTCGTCGCACCATGGAGCGCATATGGTCGACCTTCGCGTCAGCCGCCTGCTCCCAGTGTCGCGCCCGCGCAGCGAGCTGTTCGAAATTCGCGCCCTGCTCGCCAAATCGAAGCAGTGCATCATTGAGACAGGTTGCAATCTCGAAGACAAAGGTCGCGTGTTCTCGTCCGATGACGAAAAGATTCTCCTGCGCCCCGTGAAACCGTCGCGCCAGATCGGTCTTGACCTCATCGCGGATAAAGCGCTCGGAGCGGCCTTGCATCAAGCCCTCCGTCGCGGCCCGGAACACGAATTTCAGATAATCATTGGTCGCATCACTGCCGAGCGCCTCGAAGAGTTTCTCGCCATAGCGCAGCATGGGCTGCCGGGCAAACTCGATGGCCTCATAAAGCAGCACCTCGCCGCCAAGTTTCAGAAAGCCGCGATGACCGATATTATGATCGGCCGCCCATTTGAGCAGCGCCACACCCTCTTTCTTCGGCAGGAACTCCCGCAACACCTTGCGCGTATGATTCCAGTCGATCAGAAAAACGATGCGCGAGCCGAGAAAGGCAAGATAGCGCTCAAGCGCCGCTCTGTCCGTCGCCGCATAGCGGCCAATGCAGAGATAATAATTCTCTTCCTCATGCAAGTGCGCGCCATGCCGCGAACGCGTGTCGTCCCAGATCACGTCAAACGGCTTGAAGAGACTTTGAAAGAACGCGGCACGCTGGGCATGAATATCGGTATAGGTCAGCGTGACCTCCATATCATCGACATGAATGACCAGCACATGCGCATCGGTGGTGCCGATATCATTCTGAATGACGAGCGTATCCCCCGCCCTTGTCGCCGTCGTTCCCAGCCCCGGATGATCAAATTTGAGGGGTGCGGTTTCATGCAGACCTTTCATGAAGGCCGCAACCAGTTCCCGGTCCGTCTCTTTGAGACGAAAAACGCGCGCCCCATCAATCGACTCATCGGCGATTTCGCCCTGAAGATCATTGAGGGCGCGATGCAAGTCCATGACAAGAATATGCAGACTGTCGCCTCGTGTCCGCTCGCCGCTGGTCATGGCATCGACAATGCCGACAGGAATGATGTCGTCATCAAAAACGGGAAGGTTTTGACGCAACGACATTTCACGCGTGGCAAGGGCGGCGGCGGCGGCAACACCGGCGAGCCGGAGCGGCGCCAGCATGCAGTCAAGCGCATCCAGAATGTCCTGACGGAGTTTTGAGGCCCCCGGCAGATGAAGCGCCCCGCCATCGCACCGCGCCGCCTGGGCCAGCGCCTCGTCATAGTGATCATCGCTCAGGCCCGCAGCCTTGCGTTCGACCGAAAGTTCCGGCACCGCGTCATCAGGATGAGTGGCCCTGTGCTCGGCCATCTGCAATAGCGTGAACAGAAACTTGATGCGGTCATTGGCAACCAGCGCATCGGCAAGCAGTTGGGGCAGCAACAGGGACTGCTCGCCCAATTCGTCCATCATGATCGATTTGACGGGCACGTTCATCACTCCGCCTGGGCCAAGGGATCAAAGCCCCCACCTGCTCTTAGGGCCACTTTAAAACGATATGGTGACAGAAACAGCAAGGCAGCACAGCCAATTGTCGCAGTCGCCCAAAAAAAGCCGGCCCCCGCAGGGACCGGCTTGATCTTGGTGAGATCGGCGCCGCGATCAGGCGGCAGAATAGCCGATGACGGCTTTGGTTTCGAGGAAGTCCTCGAAACCAAACTCGCCCCATTCGCGGCCATTGCCCGACTGTTTGTAGCCGCCGAAGGGCGCCCCGAAATCAGGACCGGCACCATTGAGATGCACATTGCCGGTGCGAAGTTGCGAGGCAACCTTGCGGGCATGATCGACGCTTGATGACTGCACATAACCGGACAGGCCATAAACCGTGTCATTGGCAATGGCGATGGCTTCTTCTTCGGTCTTGTAAGGCAGGATCGTGAGAACCGGCCCGAAGATTTCTTCGCGCGCGATCGTCATGTCATTTGTGACATTGGCGAAAATCGTCGGACGCACGAAATAGCCCTTGTTGAGACCATCGGGACGACCAACGCCACCTGCAACCAGCGTCGCGCCTTCATCAATGCCCTTCTGGATGAGCGCCTGGATCTTGTTGTACTGCACATCGCTGACAACGGGGCCCATGGTCACGCCTTCGGCAAACGGATCGCCAACCTTGACACCGGCAACCGCCGCCTTGGCGATTTCAATGGCTTCTTTCTGCTTGGAGGCCGGCACCAGCATGCGCGAAGGCGCGTTGCAGGACTGACCCGAATTGTTCATCATGTTCATGACGCCGCCGACAACGGCCTTCTCGAGATCGGCATCTTCCAGGATGATGTTTGCCGACTTGCCACCAAGTTCCTGTGCCACACGCTTGACCGTGTCGGCAGCAGCCTTGGCCACCAGCACGCCCGCGCGTGTTGAACCCGTGAAGGACATCATGTCCACATCGGGATGAGCCGAGAGCGGGGCACCAACACCTGGGCCATCGCCATTGATCATGTTGAAGACACCGGCAGGCACACCAGCCTCATGCATGACTTCAGCAAGCAGGCAGGCATTGAGCGGCGCGACTTCCGAAGGCTTCAGCACAACCGTGCAGCCCGCGGCCAGCGCCGGGGCAACCTTGCAGATGATCTGATTGATCGGCCAGTTCCATGGCGTTATCAAACCACAAACACCCACCGGCTCCTTGACGATGTTCGTTGTGCCGCGCAGATGCTCGAACTGATAGTTCTTGAGGATCTCGATTGTCGTCATCAGATGGGCGAGACCGGTGGCGGCCTGTGCCGTCTGCGACAATTTGATGGGCGCGCCCATTTCAAGCGAAATCGTTTCGGCAAATTCCGGATAGCGGCGCTGATAAACTTCCAGAATCTTGGACAAAAGCGCAATGCGTTCTTCGCGCGTGGTGCGTGAGAACTTGGGGAACGCGGCCTTTGCCGCTGCCACAGCCTTGTCCACATCGGCGGACGAGCCAAGGCTGATCTTGCCAATCGGCTCTTCCGTGGCAGGGTTGATCACGTCAAGCGTTTTGGGGGTTACGGGGTCGACCCACTGGCCGTTGATATAGAACTGAAGATAGGTTTTCATCGGGATCCTCCTTGCGATGCCGTTCCCTTGCGACAGATGGTGGGTACCGAAAAATCGGGCCGAACCAGGGCGGCCCCAATAGGGGGGAGCGCCCCCCATATGCCGGGGGAATCCTTGTTTCGCTAGAACGTCGCACAGAGCCTTGATCGGGGTCCAGTGCAAAACATCAGATGGGTTGAAACGCCCCTCGCATTTTGCCTGCATTCTGGGCAATTCATGTCAAACTGTCGGCCCGGCGAGCCGGAAATGAGCGCCAATCTTCAAGAATGAAATAACGCATGTTCATTGACGCACGGACAATACCCGATGGCGAAAGTCTGGAAACCGACCTCGCCATCATCGGCGCGGGGGCGGCGGGCATCACGATTGCCCGCGAATTTGCCGGTCGAAAGCAGCGCGTCCTGCTGATCGAGTCCGGCGGCCTGAGCTTTGATGCCGACACCCAATCACTCTACGATGGCGAAAGCACCGGCTTGTCCTACCCCCTCGATACCTCGCGACTGCGCTATTTTGGTGGCAGCACCAATCATTGGGGGGGCTGGTGCCGACCATTGGAGGCGCTCGATTTTCAAAAACGCGCCTGGGTGCCCCATTCCGGCTGGCCGCTGACCCGCCAAGAGCTTGATCCCTATTACGCCCGCGCGGCCAGTGTCTGTGAAATCCCGTCGGCCGATTTTGATACGCATGACGCATGGCTTGATGGCGGCAAGAATGCCGCCATGCCGCTGCCCGGCGGCGATGTGATCACGCGCTATTTTCTCTACAGCCCGCCCACGCGTTTCGGCATGGCTTACCGCGAAATGCTGCGCAATGCCGCCAGCATCACCACATTGCTCAACGCCAATGTGACCGAAATCGCTGCCAATGAGGCGGCCACAAAGGTTGAGAGCCTCAAGATCGCCACATTGAGTGGTCATCACTTTACAGTCAGACCACGCCTCTGTGTGCTCGCCACAGGCGGCATCGAGAATGCGCGGCTGCTGCTGGCTTCGGACAAGGTGATGAAAAACGGTCTCGGCAATGCCCATGACCTTGTCGGGCGCTACTTTATGGAGCATCCCCATGTACCGGGGCAGATTGCCTTTATCGCGCTCCGCGATGCCGCAAGTGTCGCCCCCTTTTATCGTGGCTACACATATATCGGCAAAGCCATCATGCGTGCCGTCCTGATGTTCAGCGCCGACTATCAGGCCCGTGAAAAAACACTCGGCAGCAATATGGCAATCTATCCGATGTTCCTGCCGGGTGAAAAGGCGCAAGGCAATCCCGCGCGTCTGGTGGAGTCGGCCATTCTCGATCTCGCCGACAGCAAACCTGACCGGCAAGGCTCGGTCTTCGGAGTCAGTTGTGCCACCGAACAGGCGCCCAACCCGCAAAGCCGGGTCACGCTGGGCCGCGACCGCGATGCGCTCAACATGCGCCGCTCGGAGCTCAACTGGCAACTCAGCGCCTATGATCATCATTGCCTGAGCCGGAATATCGATGCGCTGGCCCGCGCCATTGGCCTCTGGGGCGAGGGCCGCGTGCGGATTTCCTTCGCGCGTCGGGACACATGGGAAACGCCTGATCAGGGCTGGGGCAATCACCATATGGGGACAACACGCATGGCCAGCGATCCGCGCCGCGGTGTTGTCGATGCCGATTGTCGCGTCCATGGCATCGACAATCTTTATGTCGCCGGTTCCTCGGTTTTCCCCTCAGGTGGCGCGGTCAATCCAACCTTGACGCTGGTGGCGCTTGCCCTGCGGCTATCCGACCATCTGGCAAATCGCTATAATGCAAAATTGTGAATGCACCGCCGACCATAAAAACAAAAAGAAAAACCGACAGGCGGAACATACGGAAAGCACGAAATGTTTATCGACGGACGTCAGATCGCCGAGGGCACGATCCTCGAAACGGATCTCGCCATCATCGGGGCAGGCGCTGCCGGCATCACCCTGGCGCGCCAGCTCTCCGGCAAGGATATGTCGATTGCCCTGATCGAGTCGGGCGGCTTCGATTTCGATGCCGAGGTCCAGGACCTCTATGATGGCGAAACCATCGGCGTCCCTTATACCATCGACACATCGCGGCTGCGCTATTTTGGCGGCAGCACCAATCACTGGGGCGGCTGGTGCCGACCGCTTGAAGCCATTGATTTTGAAGCCCGCGACTGGGTGCCCCATTCCGGCTGGCCCATCACCCGCGCCGAACTTGATCCTTTCTATGACCGCGCAACCAAGGTCTGTCAGCTCGGCTCCACCGAATTCGACAATGCGCAAGCCTGGTCGAATGACGGCAAGAACAGGATGATGGCGTTTCCCGGCGGCGACATCATGACCCGGTTCTTTCTCTACAGCCCGCCAACGCGCTTTGGTCAGAAATACCGAAACGACATTGGCACCGCGCCAAACATCAAAACCTATCTGAATGCCAACGTCACCGAGATCGTGCCCGATGCCACCGGACAGACAGTTGAAAAACTGAGCGTTGCCACACTCACGGGGCGTCGCTTCGAGATCCGTCCGAAATATTGCATTCTCGCGACGGGCGGCATCGAGAATGCGCGCATGTTGCTGCTCTCGCATAGCATTGTCAAAAAGGGCCTCGGCAACGCTCACGATATTGTGGGCCGCTACTTCATGGAACATCCCCATGTTGATGCGCCCGCCCAGATGGTCTTCACCGACATCTCCGATATGGCGGCCTGGTATCCGGCCCGCGTCGCCTATGGCGACACGCATGTGCGCGGCGTCTTCATGCACTCGGCCGACTATCTGCGCCGTGAAAAGCGTCTCGGCACCATCATGACCATCCACCGCTCGCGCCCCATCACGGCCCTTGACCCCCTTTTGGCAAATGGTGAGCGCCCGCTTGAACCCTCGCTGCTGCATCTGACGCGCTCGACAACCTCGCATGCCGCGCCGGATGAAAATCTGGGTGTCTTGTTTGGCACAGGCTGCGCCACCGAGCAGGCACCCAACCCGCAAAGCCGTGTGACACTCTCGACCGACAAGGACGCCCTCGGCCTGCCGCGCACCCGCATGGATTGGCGCCTCACGGCGGAAGATCGTGAAAATCTCCGCCGTAACTTTGAAGCCCTGGCGCGCGCCTTCGGGCGCTGGGGCGAGGGCCGCGTGCGTATTCTCTTTCCCCACAAGGACAAATGGGAAGAGGCTGAAGGCTGGGGCAATCATCACATGGGCACGACGCGCATGTCGGCAGACCCGCATCACGGTGTCGTGAATGCTGATTGCAAGGTCCATGGCATGAACAATCTCTATATCGCCGGGAGTTCGGTTTTCACGACCTCCGGTACGATCAACCCCACGCTGACAATTGTTGCCCTGGCATTGCGTCTGGCAGATCATGTCGAAGCGCGCATGACGAGAGGTGCCTGATCATGGATAAGCATGACAATCACGATATGCACCCCGCAGGGGCTGTCTCGCGTCGCCAATTGCTGGTGCTTGGCGCCATAGCGCTGACAGCCGCCGCCATTCCCGCATCACTGGCGCTTGTTCAGCGCGACGGCGACAATCTCTCTTCAAATCTGCTGGGATTGCTGAACGACCCGGACTCAGCGGCCGAACTTGGCGAACGCTGGCTGATCGCCACCCATGCGCATCCCTCGATTGAGGGCCTCAGCCAGAAAATCAACAAGCGCCTGCATCCCAATGGCTGGTCGCCTTTGACACCTGCTGAAGACGCGCACGCCATTCTGGCCGAGCATGTACGCAATGATTTCCTGCGCAAGGACATTGTTGAAATTGAAGGCTGGCAATTGTCGCGCACGGAGGCGGAACTGTGCATTCTGGCCGCCCTGATGCTCCACCCCGCCAGGGCGGAGGAGGCACCAGCCCGGGAGGCGCCGACAACGGCTCACCCCACATGATTGCCCGCAACCTGAATAATGGAATGCGTATCAGCGGCAGGGTCCGCTTTTGCCAAGCGTGACATCTGCCATGCGCGCCTCAATCGTCGCCGCGCGGGCGCGCGTTCCAGGACCCGGCGCATCAGGTCGCCAGCTCAGCGGACGTGGCAACACGACTGCCAGACGCGCCGCCTGCTCGCGCGTCAATTTCGCAGCCGGCACGCGGAAATAATGTTGAGCGGCAGCCTCCGCACCATAAATGCCCGGTCCCCATTCGATGATGTTGAGATAGAGCTCCAGGATACGGCGCTTGCTGAGAAAGGCTTCCAGCCAGACGGTGACAAATGCCTCCGCCCCCTTGCGCAGAAATGTGCGTCCCGGCCAAAGCATCAGATTTTTTGAGGTCTGCATGCTGATGGTGCTTGCCCCATGGATGCGTGTGCGCCGCTTCTGATTTCGCGCCAAGGCCGAATCGACGGCTTGCCAGTCAAAACCCGAATGCTGACAGAACTTTGCGTCCTCGGAGGCAATGACCGCCCTCTGCAAATGGGGCGAGATTTGCGATAGCGGCGCCCAATCCTTGTGCATGCCATAGCCCTCGGTCAGCCGGATCGCCATGAGAGGCGTGAGCGGCGGCGGCACAATCGCATAAACAAGAATGAGAATAGCTGGAGCCAGAAACAACACGAGCAGGACGCGCATGACAATGACATAAACCCGCCCCATGGGACTTTCGTCCTCCAGTCCCATCTTGTGATTGTCCCGCTCACTCAAATTTGCATCACGCCCAATGCCGGATTCCCCCGCCCGATCTTCAATCAACCCCGGTCACAGCACAAGGTTGCATGGTCTCAACCCATGGGTGAGCATGGCGCAGAGTCATGGGCCATCCTTAACCATTGAGTCCGCGCTCCGCCCAATTGCCCTAATTTGGCCATGCTTTCGTCCCTATACACTGAGAGCCTGCCCCTGTTTCAGGTGTCAATTTCATGGAGGCCAAGATGAAGAAATCGCTTATTGGGACGCTTTCCGCCGTTCTGCTCCTGACCACGGCCTGTACCAATATGTCGGCGGAAGAACAGGGCGCCGTGACAGGCGGCGCGATTGGCGCCGGTGTCGGCGCTGCTGCCACGGCGATAGCCGGTGGCAGTGTCGCCACAGGACTTCTCGTCGGCGGTGCTGTTGGCGCGGCTGCCGGTGCCTATACGGGCTGCCAGAAAAACGGCAAATGCTGAACACGATTGCCCCTCACAACAAAAAGACCCGACACGCATGTCGGGCCTTTTTTCAGTGAGGCAAGACCTAGAGATCGTAACCCAGACGAACCCCAAACACCCAGACGTGATCGTCAATCACACCACCCGTGTCATCAAGACCCGGATTGGTCACATACTGAATGCCGGGCGTCACATGCACATGCTCAACCACGTCATATCGCAGATAGGCTTCGGCCTCGTCGCTATCATCAAAGCCGACACCAAGATCATCTGACGCTGCCATATGCGTGACGCCGAGACCGGCAGTGAGCTTCTCAGCCACGGGATGTTCAACTGCGGCCCCCGCAAACCAGGCGACGGGCGAGACCGTGTCATCTGCCACACCAGCGCGAATATTCCACGCAAATGAGGCGACGGTGCCATCCACCACACCATAAACACCCGTATTCGCCTGACCCGATTCTGTCCCATCCAGCCTTGTGTGATCGGCCGTATTGGTCCAGATACCCGCCCGCAGCGCGCCATCCTTGCCCAGCGCCTCAATGTCCCAGCCAAGTTCAGCGGCAGCAAAGACGCCTTTGCCCGCAGCACCAAGCTGCGCAAGTTCCGTGTAGCTACGGCTCGGATTATCGGCCAGACCATTGGAGCCGCCGCCAAGCAAGGTCACGGCGGGACGCCATCCCTCGCCCGCAAGTGTCACCACACCGGCAAGCATATAGTCGGGAAATTCGATCGACGGATTGTTGACCAGCGAGTGATTGAGGAATTGTCCGGCCTCATCGTTCGCCACATGGCTGCCATCAAGGAAGCCTTTTGCGTCAAGCAAACCGAAGGTCGCCGAAAAGGCATCAACGCTATAGCCGACATAAAGTTCCGAAACCTGCAATCGTCCATGGTCGCGACTGTTAAGGGCCGACCCGGAATCATTGTTGGCACCGGGAACAAGGCTGCCGACGCCATTGAAGCGTGGCGTCGTGCTGCCTTCGAGATGCGTCCCCAATACCCAGTTGCCAAGGGATTGGCTGATCTCCAGATCGCCCGAAAGCGAGGCTTCCGGTCGTGCCCGATCATCGCTCGCGGCCTGATAGACGCCCGTCAGTCCGCCTTCTATGGTCAGCTCATCCCCGGCAAAGGCCGGGCTGCTTGCGCCAATTCCCATGCCTATCAGCGCGGCCAGTGCGACCCGGTTGCCGATATGCATCGCCACGGGCGCGTAAGATTTCATTCGCATGTTTGTCCCCGGATTATAAGCGTCGAATATGATATGTTATAACGTATCGCTCTCCTGCATCAAAGCAGTCTGTCCTGACTTAATGCGAATGCGAATGAAACGCAATAACAAAAAATTCACTTTAATTATTAGTAATTTCTAATATATATACAGCCGGAATCATTTTGGAGAACGCCATGTCCTTGAAACCGATTGATGTAAAAACCCTGCAGACCTGGCTCGCCCGGGGCGACTGTGCGCTGGTCGATATTCGCGAGCCCAATGAAACCGCGGTCGAGCGCATCGAAGGCTCAAAACTCATTCCGCTCTCAAGCATTTCGCCCAAGGACCTGGCCGATCTCACCGGCAAAACGGTTGTCTATCACTGCAAGGGCGGCATGCGCACACAGCAAAACGCGGCCAAGCTCGGCGGCTGTGCGAGCGGCTGCGACGCCTTCTATCTCGAAGGCGGAATCGAAGGATGGAAAAAGGCTGGCCTGCCCGTCAAGAAATAGGCCCGCCTCACGCCATTTTGCCAAAACCCTTGCCGTCATCCCTGAGCACGACATAAACCGCCGGGATGACGAGCAGGGTCAGCGCGGTAGACGCAAACAGACCAAACACCATCGAAATGGCGAGCCCCTGAAAAATCGGGTCGGTCATGATGAAGGCGGCGCTGATAATGGCTGCACCTGCCGTCAGCACGATCGGTTTGAAGCGAACAGCGCCCGCCTCAAGCAACGCCTCCCGCAACGGCCCGCCTTCAGCGCGGCGATGCCCGATGAAATCAACAAGCAGGATTGAATTGCGCACGATGATGCCGGCAAGCGCAATGAAGCCAATCATGGATGTGGCTGAAAACGCCGCCCCAAACAGCCAATGTCCCGGAATAATGCCGATCAGCGTCAAAGGCACCGGGATGAGAATGACAAGTGGCAGACGGAACGAGCCGAACTGCGCCACCACCAGCAGATAAATGCCGACAATCGCCACGCCAAAAGCGGCGCCCATGTCGCGGAACGTGATGTAGGTAACCTCCCATTCGCCATCCCATAGCAGGGAGGGATGCGATTCATCCGTAGGCTGACCATGAAGCAGGACCACAGGCTTCAGGCCTTCAGGCCAGGTCATCGCGTTGAGCTTGTCGCCAACAGCACCCATGCCATAGACCGGCGATTCATAAGCACCTGCCACATCAGCCATGACCATTTCGGCAAAGCGGCCATTATGCCGGTAAAGCGGATAGGAGCCGGGTTCTTCGTGAACGCTGACCACATCACCCAGCTCGACATTCTTGCCACTGCGCGTTGTGCCGCCCGCCGGCAGGGGCGTTGTCAGGATTTTCTCGCTCATCGTCATATCGCGCCGCGGCAGCTTGACGACAATCTCATAGGGCTTGGCCCCATTGCCCTTTTGCGAAAAACCGATCTCGACACCGCCAACAATGGAGGCAATCGTGTCATAGACGGCCTGCTCCTCAACACCGTGATATTCAAGGCTCTCCTGATCGATGACGAAACGCAGGCGTGGCCCCGGCTTGTGGAATGTCGTATCCACATCCGTCACGAAATCAACCTGCTTGAAGGCCTCCTCCACGCGCCGCGCTGTCGCTCGACGGGTTGCCTCGTCGGGACCGTAGATTTCAGCAAGCAGTGTCGCCAGAACGGGCGGCCCTGGCGGCACCTCAACAACGCGCACATATGTCCCATCAGGCCGCGCAAGCCCGGCAAGCCGCGCGCGCGCATCAAGCGCGATATCATGGCTTTCGCGCGAGCGTTCACCTTTCGGCGTCAGATTGATTTGCAGGTCGCCCTGCTCCGGTCTGTCACGCAGATAATAATGCCGCACCAATCCGTTGAAATTGAACGGTGCCGAGGTGCCGACATAAGCCTGAATGGAGACAAGCTCCGGCAGATCCTTCAGCCTGTCGGCCGATGCCATCAGGAAGCGTTCCGTATCTTCCCGTGTTGATCCTTCGGGCAGATCAACAATCACCTGCAACTCGGATTTGTTGTCGAAGGGTAGCAGCTTCACGGTGACGCTCTTGGTGACAAACAGCAAACAGACCAGCACTGTCGCAGCTCCTACAGCGATGAGAAACCGTTTGGCATTCTGCCGCCCGGTCAGCAAGGGACGCGCCAGCCGCAAATAGATTTGCTCAAGCCTGCCTAGCGAATGCGCGCCATGCCCATGATCATCGCTGGCGCTGCCCGCAAAGCGTCGCCCGGCAATTTTGAGAAGCAGCCAGGGCGTGACGATGACGGCGACAAAAAACGAAAAGATCATCGCCATCGAGGCATTGGCCGGGATCGGGCTCATATAGGGCCCCATCATGCCGGAGACGAACATCATCGGCAGAAGCGCCACGATGATCGTCATGGTGGCGACGATGGTCGGATTGCCGACTTCCGCCACGGCCTCGACGGCACTATCGATCAGGCTTTTGTCGCCCCGCATCTGCCAGTGCCGTATGATATTTTCAACCACGACAATGGCGTCATCGACCAGAATGCCGATAGAGAATATCAAGGCAAAAAGACTGACCCGGTTGATCGTGTAGCCCATGAGCCATGAAGCAAAGAGCGTCAGCAAGATGGTCGTGGGGATGATGACGAAAACCACCACGCCTTCGCGCCAGCCAATGGCAAAGGTGATCAGCACAACGATGGAAATGGTGGCAAGACCGAGGTGAAAGAGCAACTCATTGGCCTTTTCGGTTGCCGTCTCGCCATAGTCGCGCGTGATGGAAACGCTCACATCCCCGGGAACCAGCGTGCCTTCAACCTGCTTGAGCCTGGCGTGCAAATCCTGAGCGACCGTGACGGCATTCGCCCCCTTGCGCTTGGCAAAGCCGATGGAAACTGCCGGCTGCGTGACCGGATTTCCCTTGTCATCGACGACGATATTCCAGGCGCGATGATCACTCTCGCTGGAGCCGACACGAACATCGGCAACATCCTTCACATAGACAGGCCGACCATCCCGCGATGTCAGGAGCAGCAGGCCGATATCGGGAACGCCCTGCAAGGTCTGCCCGGCAACAATCTGCGCCGTTTCATTGGCCTGTGTGAAACGACCGGCATTCAAACTGCGATTGGCATTGCGCAATTTATCCACGAGTTGATTAAGCGTGATGCCATAAAGCGCAAGCCGTTCAGGATCTGGTTCAACACGTATCTGATTGGCGCTGCCGCCGATAATATAGGTCATGCCGACATTATCGACCTTCATCAGCTCATGCTGCAATTCGCGCGCAACCTGTTGCAGGCCATTATCATCCCAACGCGACGCCGCTTCGGGCTTGGCGCTCAGTGTGACGACAAGGATTGCCACATCATTGATGCCATGGCCGACGATCAAGGGCTCGGGAATGCCATAGGGTAGTTCGCTGATATGGGCGCGTATTTTCTCGTGAACGCGCAGCAGGGCTGTGTCTTCATCCATGCCGACCAGAAACCGCGCCGTCACAAGAACCTGGTCGTCCTGCGTCGTCGAATAGACATGCTCGACACCATTGATCCCTTTGACGAGATCTTCGAGCGGTTTGGTGATCAGCTCGACAGCGTCGGGGGCCTTATAGCCATTGGTCGAGACCATGATATCGACCATCGGCACGCTGATCTGCGGCTCTTCCTCGCGCGGCAGCGAGACAAGCGCGATCATGCCCATGGCCATGGCCGCGACAAGAATGAGCGGCGTCAGCGGCGAGCCGATGAAACTCTGCGTCAAAAATCCGGAAATGCCGCGCTTCATGGTACCAGCACCTCGTCGCCCTCATTGAGGCCGGCGAGTACTTCCATGCCCTTTTCCGTGAGATTGCCGGGCTGCACCACAACCTCGATTCCACTCTTGAGCGTCACATAGGTCACACCATAGCGCTGATGCAGCGCAGACTGGGGCACCACCAGCGCCTCGCGCGTGCCGGTGGCGATCCAGACACGCGTTCGCTCGCCCACAAAATAGGTGCCAAGACCATCGACCACGACATCAGCAACCACGCGCCCCTCATCGATATGCGGATAGACCAGTGAGACCTTGCCCTTACGCAGGATGCCGGGTTCGCTCTGCATGCCGCGGTCGCCCACCAAAATGCTGTCGCCTGTCTTCAGGAAACGCGCATGGCGCTCCGGCAATTGCAGCCGCAAAATGTAATTGTCCTCGGCAAGCGTCGCGATGGTCTCGCCAGACATGACAACACTGCCGACGGCAACAGGCACAGTGAGCACGCGCCCGGCGCCCGGCGCCAGCACGGTGCCTTCCTTGGTCTGCTGGATAATGACATCGCGATCCGAGCCGATCGCCTGATAATTGCGACGCGCGACATTGAGCTGTGTCGTCGCATCATCGAGCCGCGCCTGCGAGACGGCCCCCGTGGAACGCAGTTGTTTGGCGCGTTTGTAATCAATCTCCGCTTTATCAAGCTCTGCCTTCTGCGCCTGCATCCGCGATTCAAGAGCCTGCATTTGCAGGCTGAGTTTTTCGTCTGCAATCAGCGCAATGCGATCACCCGCCGCGACGCTATCGCCTTCCTTGACCAGCACGCTCGCAATGGTGCCGCCAAGCCGGGACCGGGCGAGAAGTTCATGCACCGGCTCCACCGTGGCAATCACGGCTTTCCGATCCTGAACCTCCAGACGCTCAACCTTGACAAGATGGTCGGCTGCCTGGGCATGGCCAAGACTCATGACAAGGAGAATGCCCGTGCCGATTGCCAATCTGGTCATGTCCGCTCCCTGTTCTGATACCGGCTTGTCGGTTGACATATATATTAGAGAAATCTAAACTACAAGCCTCGATACGCCAGAACAGGCTGGCAAGGAAACGCAAGGAGCTCATCACAATGTCTGTTGACCGCGCCGTTACGGCTTTCGCCGGAACCATGGTTCTCATCAGCCTGCTTCTGGCTCAGATTCACAGCCCCTACTGGCTGCTGCTCACGACATTTGTCGGCCTCAATTTGCTGCAGTCTTCTTTCACCGGCTTTTGTCCGGCCGCCATGCTCTTCAAGAGGCTTGGCCTGAAGAGTGGCGCGGCTTTCTGACAAAAAATTACAGAAACTTATCCCCGGTCTGTCTTGAGGCCGACATAATGGCGACATAACTTCAGCCCTTGCGGCTGAAGGCAGTTGTCATTTCGGGTTCAAACAGCCACATGCATATCTCTCTGCGATTTTTCCTGCTGCTGGCGGGCTTGCTGCTTGCCGGTCTGGCACTCTGGCAGCACGGGATTCTGTCCGGCGGGGGCGGCAAATCAGACGGAAAATCCAGCAAACCTGTCCCGGTCACCATCGCCACTGTGAAAATGGGCGATCAGCCCATCACGGTATCAGCGCTCGGCACGGTTGATGCCGACGCGACTGTCGCCATTCGCCCGCGCATTGATGGCGAAATCGTCGAGATTGCGTTCAAGGAAGGGGCCATCGTCAAGCCGGGAGACCTGCTGTTCCGCCTTGACCCCAAACCCTATGAAGCCGCCTTGCGTCAGGCTGAGGCCGATTATGCGCGTGATCGGGCGCAATATGAAAATGCCCGCCTCGACCATGACCGGGCGGTGAAGCTCGCCGCCAAAGGCTTTCTCTCGCGCCAGTCGCTCGACAAATCGCAAGCCGACATGAAAGCCGCCGCAGCCGCTGCCGCCGCCAGCAAGGCACGCGCGGACATTGCCCGCCTTGATGTGGGCTATACGCGTATCACCGCACCAATCGAGGGAAAAACCGGCCCGATTCTCGTGGATGCGGGCAATCTCGTACGTGCCTCGGACAATGAAACGCTCGTCATGCTGCGTCGGATCAGTCCCGTCAGAATCAACTTCTCGCTCGCCCAGCAATATCTGCCAGATCTCCAGGCCCGCATGCAGGCCGGTGACATGACGATAACGCTTAACCCGCACGAGGCCCGTGACACCGCCGCGCCTCTCATCGCCACCGTCGATTTCATCGACAATGCGGTGGACGCCGCCACGGGCGCCATTGCCATGCGCGCGAGCCATGCAAACCTCGATCGGCGCCTCGTGCCCGGCGAATTTGTTGATCTCACCGTGACGCTCGATACGCTGAAGTCCGTTGCCATCCTGCCGCGGGAAGCGGTCAATCTCGGCGAGTCAATGCGCTATGTCTATGTCGTGGGTGATGACGGCAAGGTGCATGTACAAACTGTCGATGTGCTCTTTGAGGATGCGAAAAACGCAGCCATCAGCGGGTTGAAGGCCGGCGAAAAGATCGTCACCACCGGTCAGGTGCGGCTCAAGGACGGCGCCCTCGTGTCAATCCAGGGACAAGAGGCATCGGCGCCTTGAACATCTCCGCCCCCTTCATCCATCGGCCTGTCATGACAACCCTCGTCATGACGGCCTTTGTGCTGTTCGGGCTCTTCGGCTTTATCAATCTGCCTGTCAGCGAATTGCCCGATGTCGACATGCCGACCATCCAGGTGTCGGCGTCGCTGGCCGGGGCTGACCCCGAAACCATGGCCTCCTCGGTGGCGACCCCGCTCGAAAACCAGTTCTCTACAATCGCCGGCATCGTGACGATGAACTCGTCAAGCGCGCAGGGCTCGACACGCATCACGCTGGAATTCAGCCTTGACCGCGATATCGATTCCGCCGCGCAGGATGTTTTGTCGGCCATTTCCGTTGCCCAGCGTCAGCTGCCCGCCGACATGGACACACCGCCAACCATCCGCAAGGTCAATCCGGCTGACTCGCCCATCTATTATCTGAGCCTGACGTCGCAAACCATGCCGCTCGCCGAAGTCACGCGCTATGCCGAGTCGATTTTGGCGCGTCGTATCTCGACGCTCAAAGGTGTCGCCCTCGTCAATGTTTACGGTTCGCGCAAATTTGCCGTCCGCATCGAAGTCGACCCCCATGCGCTGGCGGCGCGAAACATCGGCATCGACGAAGTGGCCGAAGCCACAAGACTGGTCAATGTCAATAAATCGGCCGGACAAATGGACGGGCCCAGCCAGTCCACCGTCATCAAGGCTGACGGCCAGATGTTTGATGCCAGTGACTTTGCCCGCCAGATCATCACCTGGCGCGATGGCGCCCCTGTGCGGCTCGGCGACATCGGTCATGTTTATAATGGGGTCGAGCAGGACCAGAATGGCGCCTGGATCAATGAACAGCCCGGCGTCGTCCTCGCCATTCAACGACAGCCCGGTGCCAACACGATTGAAGTCGTGGATGGCATCAAGGCGATCCTGCCGCTGTTTCAGGAACAGATCCCGGCAGGCCTCGAACTGAAAATCAATTTCGACCGCAGCCAGACCATTCGCGCCGCCGTGCATGACGTCGAACTGACACTCATCATTGCCGCCATCCTCGTCGTCTTTGTGATCTTTGTTTTCCTGCGTTCCTTCTCGGCGACGATCATTCCCTCGCTTGCCTTGCCCATTGCCGTCATCGGCACCTTCGCCGGCATGTCTCTGCTGGGCTATAGCCTCGACACGCTTTCACTCATGGCGCTCACGCTCTCCGTCGGCTTCGTCGTCGACGATGCCATCGTGATGCTTGAAAACATCATGCGTCATGTTGAAAACGGCGAGACCCCGCATGAAGCGGCGCTCAAGGGCTCGCAGGAAATCAGTTTCACCATTCTTTCCATGACGGTTTCATTGATCGCCGTCTTCATCCCGGTGCTGTTCCTTGGCGGGCTTGTCGGCCGCATCCTGCATGAGTTTGCCGTGACGATCGTGATCGCCATTCTCGTCTCGGGTGTCGTCTCCGTGACGCTGACACCGATGCTCGCAAGCCGCATGCTCCGGCCGCACCGTGATGACGGTCATGCCCGCAATCATCCCCTTGTCGCGGCGATGAAAGACTGGAGCGAGAAAGTCTTCACCGGTCTGCAAAACGCTTATGACCGCTCGCTCCATGTCGCCATGCGTCATGACCGGCTGGTCTTCATGACGTTTATCGCCAGCCTCGTTCTGACCGTTCTGATGTTCCAATACGCCCCCAAGGATTTCATGCCCGCAGGCGACACAGGTGAACTGCGCGGCAATACCGAAGCCGTCAACGGCATATCCTACGATGACATGTCGCGCTATCAGGCCGAAGCCGCGCGCATTGTCATGAACCATCCCGATGTCGAGAATGTGATTTCACGTGTCGGCCCGTCCGGCTCGCGCCCCTCGGTCAGCAATGGCACGCTCATCATCCGCCTGAAGTCGCATGCCGTTCGCTCCAGCAGCCCTGACCGGATCATTCAGGACCTGAAACCGAAACTTGCCAGGCTCTCCGGCATCAAGGTCGTGTTGCAAAACCCGCCAAGCCTTCGCATCGGCGGCCTTGTCTCCAAGGCGACTTATCAATACACGCTGCAAGGTCTCGATATTGACGAGCTTTATCGCTATGCCGACAAGCTTGAAACCGCAATGGCCGACTTGCCGGGATTTCAGGATGTGTCGAGCGACAGCGACCGCTCCACACCGACATTGGCCGTCAAGATCGACCGTGATCGTGCCGCTGCCCTTGGCGTCACGCCAGACGCCGTTGAAACGGCGCTTGGCACCGCTTTTGGCGGGCGACGCGTCTCCACAATTTACACGGCAGCCGACCAGTATGAGGTCATGCTCGAAGTCGGCAAAGCCTATCAGCGCGACATGGGCGCGCTGAGCCGCATCCGGCTTCGCGCCTCAAGCGGCGCACTTGTGCCGCTGACTTCGCTTGTCAGCTACAGCGCCACCTCCAGCGCCCTCATCATCAATCATCTCGGCCTGCTGCCCTCCCTGACCATCTCTTTCAATCTTGCGCCGGGCGTGGCTCTGAGCCAGGCCGTTGAAGAGGTCAAGGAGGCGGAAGCGAAAATCGCCCTGCCCGCGACCATTCTCACGCGCTTTCAGGGCACGGCGCAGGCCTTTGAAGATTCCACGCGCGGTCTCGGCCTGCTCCTGTTGCTCGGCATTCTGGTGGTCTATCTGGTTCTCGGCATCCTTTATGAGAGCTTCATCCACCCGCTCACCATTCTCTCCGGCCTGCCTTCAGCCGCTGTCGGGGCCCTGCTGACACTGCTTGTCTTCAACATGCCGCTCAGCCTTTATGGCTTTGTCGGCATGATCATGCTGATCGGCATTGTGAAGAAAAACGCGATCATGATGATCGACTTTGCGCTGGAGCGCGAACGCGGCGATGGCCTGCCGCCTCACGAGGCCATCATCGAAGCAGCCCGAATCCGCTTCCGCCCGATCATGATGACAACCATGGCAGCGCTTCTCGGCACCTTGCCGATTGCGCTGGCGATCGGCGAGGGTGCCGAGCAGCGCCAGCCGCTGGGTCTTGCCGTCGTTGGCGGATTGATCCTGTCGCAGATGCTGACGCTTTACATCACGCCCGTGCTTTACATCTACATGAATGCGTTGCGTGAACGCGTGACGCGCCGCCGCCGCCCGGCAGCCGCCGCCGACTAGCCTGCCGTGAGCCACGTCTCAACCGGCAGGAACGATCCCGCCACCTGGATGCCATCGACAGGCTTGCTGTCCTCAAGGCTCATCGCCCGGTCAATGCAGATCGCCTGAAGTCCGGCCTCCAGCGCAGCCTTGATCTCGCCGACATGATCGGACAGGAACAAAATCTCGCCGGGTTCAAAACCGGCGGCCTTGGCGATGGCCCTATAAGAGGCCGCCTCAACCTTGGCGCCGACGCGCGTATCATAAAAACCGCTAAAGAGCGGCACGAGATCCCCCTGATCGGAATATCCGAATATCAGGCGTTGCGCTTCTTCCGAGCCGGAGGAATAGACCATGAGCGTCAAGCCGCGCCCATGCCAGCGGCGCAGCATCTGCGCCGCATCAGCATAGACCTGTCCCTTGAGCACGCCAGATTCATAACCCTGCCGCCAGATCATGCCCTGCAGGGTTTTGAGCGGACCGGCCTTGCGGTCTTCGCTCATCCATTGTTTCAGGAGCTCAATCGTGCCGGGAAGATCCAGATGATCCCTGCCATCCAGCCGCCGCGCCGCCACGAGTATGTCAGCGACATCGCGGGACGAGGCATGAGCCTCGCAGAAATTACCCAGCCGTTCGCGCGCATAAGGAAAGAGAATGTCATGCACGAACGAGATCGGCGTTGTCGTACCTTCAATATCCGTCAGTATGGCTTTGACGCGCGTCATTGGGCTGCCGGTTCAAAGGCAGGAAAGCGCGTGGCAATATCATCGCCCGTGAAATGACCGATCCATCCATCGGGCGTCGTGAAGATGCGAATGGCGCAAAACATCGGCGCGTCCCCGGCATCAAACCAATGGGTGATGCCAGCGGGAACATGCAGCAGATCGTTTCGCTCGCAGATCACCCGATAAACCTTGCCGCCTGTTCGCAGGTAAAATGCACCGGCCCCTTCGACAAAGAAGCGGATCTCGTCGTCATCATGCGTATGCTCGGCGAGAAACTTCTGACGCATCGCCACGCGATCCGGATGATCGGGCTTCACGCGCATCACATCGACGCTCTGATAGCCGCCCGCCTTCATCAATCGGTCAATATCGGCGCGATAGGCCTTGAGCACCTCGTCCTGACCGGCATTGTCGGCCAGTTGTCCGGCAGCCATCCAGCGCTCGAACGTCACATCAATCTGCGCCAGTTCCCGGCCGATCGCCTCTGCGTCACGCGTATCCAGCAAGATGATCGACGCGTCATGATCGGGATAAACGGTCAGTCTTGTCATTTCATGCCCTCTTCATGCAATTGCGTGCTCAGCAGAAAATCAAATGCATCCATATGGCGCAGCGTGTCAGCGACGCTCGCGCCCCAAACGTAGAGCCCATGCCCTGCTATCAGATAGCCATAGCTGCGCCCCGCATCGGCCAGCCGCGCCTCGACCAGAAGCGCCAGGCGATCCGTATCCTGATCATTCGGCACAATCGGAATATCAAGCGATGTGTCATGTGTCTTGATGCCGGAAAACGCCTTGAGCAATTCCCAGCCCTCCAGCCGCAAAAAGCCTGCGCCTTCATGGCGCCGCGAAAGCAATGTCGCTGGCAGGGAATGGATATGGGCGATGGCGCCAATGTCTGGGGCATGTGCATAGCGCAGCAGATGCAGCGGCGCTTCGGCAGAGGCACGCGGGTGCCTCACGCCGTTAATCGCCGCAGCGATCACGTCCTCGCGTGTCAGGGCGGCCTTGTTCGCGCCTGTGGCCGTTACAGCGGCAAAATCCGCGTCCATGCGGACCGAAAAATTGCCGCTTGTTGCAGGCACCCAACCGCGCCCGCCGGCATGACGCGCCATGGCGATGGCACCATCAGCCGCTTCTTCAAAACTCAATGCCATGCGCTGGCCTCACTCCTCATCTTGCCAGAGGGCTACCCTCTGGCAGCGCGGGTCAACATAGTGGATTTTGCTGCGAGTTAAAGCCCGCGATCCCGCGCCGCGGTCGCCGTGAAAATTGTCATCAGACCTTCAATAACCTGATCGCGCGGCGTGGCGTAATCCGAAATCACCCAACGCATCGCGACATGCACAATGGCCCCGACAAGACCGGCCGCCACGATGCTTTCCTGTTGCATCCGTGCTTCATCGGCAAAGGCAGGGCGAACATGGCGCTCAACGAGCCCGGTAAACCGGGCCATGGCGTCGAGATAGGTCTGATGCACGTATTCGCTCACGCCGAGAACTTCCAGAAGGAGAACACGGGCAAAGGCTCGATCCGCTTCGATCTTGCCAAAATAGGCCTCAAGCAAGGCGCGGGCGCGCAAGTCGGCATCTTCCGGCACCGCCTCAAGCGCATTGACCATCAAGACGCCGATTTCCTGCACCACATGTTCGTACAGGGCGGCAAAGAGCTCCTCACGATTGGCGAATGATTCATAGAAATAGCGCTCCGTCAGGCCCGCTTCGCCGCAAATCGATTTGACCGGGCTGTTGGCATATCCGGCTGTGCCAAAGAGCGCCAGACCCGCTTCGATGAGCTTGCGGCACCGCGCGGCCTGTCGCTCCGCTGGGGACGCCCCGCGATAGCGGCGGCGGATCGGTGGGTCTGCCAGGATTTCTGAGGTCATGGTCCTTAATGACATACCGGATTGTCAGATGCAATCCCGCTGACCTGAGGCAATTTAGTCCTATGGATGTATATTGGAGGTTGAGTAGAACTTTATATCTGTCATTATGGTTGCAGGCGTTTCGATTCGATGTTCCACCACAACCAGAGATGGCAAAGATGAACGCGCATTCTGCTTCCCCTGCCGATTTTCTGACGGATAGAAGTCCACATATGCTCGTCGGTCCGCAGGCGGCCCCCACGATGCGGTCCTGGTCGATGCTGGGTGAGAGTCCGCGTTTTCAGGATACCGAAATCGAGGTTGCATCGGGTCTGGATGCAATCCGCGACACGCTCCAGAATGACGCCTCACTCCGCCTTCTGGTGATGACAGCCGCGCAGCTGACGGATCGGCGGCTGGCGGCCACGCTCGCGCCTGATGCCGACTTCCCCTCAAGGCCCTGGTTGCATGTGCTTGTGCTATGCCCCGACACGACGCTGCGCCAGCTTCCCCTCCTGCGCCACTTCCGTTCCTGGTCCTTGCTCCCCGAATCCAGCGACCGCGCAACCGCCGCAGCCATGTTTGAGGACGCGCTGTTTCGGTCAGCGGAAAGCTATCGCCAGGTGGCGCTGTCCCATAATCTTCGCGCCGAGGCAGAGGTGCTGCTGGCGCGCACGCAAAGCGTGCTTGGCGTGTTGCGCCATTATGGAAAGGCACCGGCTGATCGTGACATGATGGCAACCGCCAATCTGATGGCGGATGCCGCAGCCCAACCCGCCTCGCCTGCCAACCCGGTCGAACTTGATGAAGCCCTGTCACTGCGCCAATGGGCGCACCGCATGATCGGTCTGCAGACAGCGCGTGATCGCCTCTTTCCAAATGGCCTGGTCTCTGACCCCGCCTGGGACATGCTGCTCGACCTGACCCATGCCCGGCTCTCCGGCAAGCGCGTTTCCATTTCAAGTCTTTGCATTGCCTCGCGCGTGCCAGCCACAACGGCATTGCGCCGGATCGGCGATCTTGTCGATGCCGGACTGGCCGCGCGCATACGCGACGAGAGGGACGGACGACGTGTCTTTGTTGAACTGACGGATGAAGGTCTGGCGCGCATGCATCACTTCCACCAGGCAAGTGAGCCAAATCAACAACACAACGTCCCGACCAGCCAGAAACGCATCGCCTGAGCGTCAAATGATGTTCTTGGGCGCCACAAGGCGCGATAAACTCATGGCCAGCGCATCGACGGAGCCTGGCCATGAGACACCGCTTCCGCATTTCCTGTTTTGCCATTCTCTGCCTGATCATGCCGATAGCGGCGGCGACGCTCGCCCAGGCGGCGCCCATGACAGCGCGCACAAGCGAGGACGTTGCCCTGCGTGTCGCGCCTGACTGGCGCTATGAGCGCGCTGGCATCGTGCCCAAGGGTCGCAAGGTCGAAGTGATCCAATGCCTGCGCGACTTTAGCTGGTGCGAGGTGCGCTGGCGCAGCTTGCGGGGCTGGGCGTCGGCCCAACGCCTGCGGGATAGCCGGGATCGTTTCACTGACGAGCCCCTGCCCTTCTATGGACCCCGACTGGGCCTCAAGACCCATGACTATTATCCCTCAGGCCACGACCCGCATGTGGATTACTATGATGACCGTCAGGGCGACACGCAGGGCCAGTTGCCGGGCCGGGGGGAAGTTTGCTTCCATGAAGATGCTCAATTTCGTGGCGCCACAGCCTGCACCGCTCTGACCAACCGCGTCGTCAATTTCACACCGCGTTGGAACGACCTCATTTCATCAATCAGGCTGGGCCCCAATACAGCGATTGAAGCCTGCGAAAACACCAATATGACAGGCCGATGCTGGCGCTATCGCGGCAGCGTGCCCGATATCGGGAACGCCAATGATCTGATCTCATCCTTCGCGCCAATCAGGGCCCTGTCGCAACCCAGACCTTATTGAGATCGGCCTCAGAGCGACAGCCCGGGAAAATACTGCTTCAATTGAAACGGCGGCAAAAGATATTGCACGGCATGGGTGCTGACATTGCCGCTGTGAATGAAATGCAGGCAAAGGCCGCTCGTATCGATCAGATGCACGCGCTTGTATTTCGTTGAGAGCCGTTCGGCAAAGCGCATGTCTTCATCGCGCGAGATAGGTTCAATCGGAAACTCCGCCCAGGCCTTGCGCTTGTAGAGATAGGAGAAGCCATAGCCGAAATGCGCCATGCTGAAAATCTGGTTATTCGTCTCGTCAAATTGACGCGGCACAATGCCCCCCGGCGCAAACAGGTAATGCAGGCCTGAGCGCTGCAATGCCATGCGATAGCCGAAAGCCTTGTGGCGTTCGTCATAAACGAACCAGCCATGCAGGCTGAGAAAATCGGCCCCGGCCTTCGCCATGACATCCATCATCCGCGCGATATAATTCGGCGCGTAATAATCATCATCGTCGAACTGGACAATCACCTCGCCACGCGCGCGCTCATTCACATAATTGCGCTTCTCGCCAATCGGCATCTTGCGCTCTGGCAAATGGATATAGGTGAAGCGCGGATCATCAAGACCCGAGAGCGTCGGCGAGGGCTCCGGGCTGTCATCCAGCACGATCCACTCGATATTGTCGTAGGTCTGATGCCGCACACAGGCAAGAATGGACGGTAAAAACCTTTCCCGCCCATGGGTCACCGTCATAATCGTCACGCGTTCGCTCATTCCGCCCATACCATCAGCCTGCCGCCATTTGGCACGTGCAGAGTGCCGCTCGCCGACCAACAGGTAAAGTGCTATCCGGCAGCAGGCGCCAGCTCATCAATCCACACGCGGAAATTGGCGAGAAAATTGGGCCCGAATGTATACGTCAGCGGCACATCCGCCGCATCGCGACCATGGGCAATCAACACCCGGCCAAATTGCGGCTTGTTGTTGCGCGGATCAAAGATATACCAGCGCCCGCCGAGATAGACCTCGATCCACGCGGCCATATCCATCGTGCCATGCGGCTCAGGCTGACCGACATCGCTGATATAGCCGGTGCAATAACGCGCCGGAATATTCATGCAACGGCAAAAAGCGATGGCGAGATGGGCGTAGTCACGGCACACACCCACACCCTCCTGATAGGCTTCAAAGGCTGTGCGTGTCGGGCGCGAATGCATGTAGCCGAAGCGGATATGATTGTGCACAAAATCGCAGATTGCCTGCACGCGTCCCCAGCCATATGGCGCAGAGCCGAACAGACGCCACGCCTCTTCGGACAAGCGATCCGTTTCGCAATAACGGCTGCCCAGCAGAAACAGAAGCGTCTCCGATGGCAAATCCTGAACCTGATGCTGCAGGGCATTGAGCTCAACGGGATCGGACTTGCGTTCATCGCGGATGACGCTTTGCGTGCCAAGGGTGAAGCGTCCTGCCGACGCCACGAGCCGACAACACCAATTGCCATAGCTGTCACGATAGCTCTCGATCGGCACGGGCGGCTCGGTGATGAGATGATCTGGATATTCAAGATCGGCAAAGCGCGATGAATGCACATTCAGCATCACGATCATCGGCGTGGGTGCCGGGAAGTCATATATCAGTTCGCAACCCAGTTGCAGACGCATGGCGTGACTCTCGCTTCGAGGGACGAATCAGCCTCCCACCTGATCCGAAGTCTTGCCGCTAAAAGGTCACGACACGGGGCAGCTTACGCCTATTTGCCCAAGCTCTCAAAGAATCATCCGGATAGCGCGCCACAAAGATTCGCGACGGCCCTCATGGCATTCCTGACTTCAGACGGATCATCTTGCCATCAATGGCAAAATTGCCAAACCCATGATGATGGATCGTCCCGGGATGCTTTTGTGCCGTGTCGCGCCACGCCTTCACGACCTCCAGCACGAAGAGATTGTATTTATTGACCAGTCGCCTGTCGGCGACGCGACATTCGAGATTGACAAAACATTCAGCCACCAGTGGCGGCGTGACCTGCTCGGCGGGAAGGGCTGTCAGGCCAATCGTGGCAAACTTGTCGATATCGCGGCCTGAACAATTGCCGATCTTGACCACTTTGGGCGCCAGCGCCGCAGGCGGTATGGCAATCACGCATTCACGCGTCGCCTGCAAGGCAGCAAAACTGTGATCGCCCCCGCTGACGACGCAAGCTATGAGGGGAGGCTCAAACTCGACCATCATATGCCAGGACATGGTCATGACATTGGCAACACCCTTATGCGCCGTCGTCAGCAAGACCACAGGGCCCGGTTCGATAAATTGATAGACTTTCGCCAAGGGCAGGTCTTTCAGCACCATCCGCTCCTCACAGGTCGCGTCTTCCGGAAAGTCAGGTCAGCCTGATATCGCCCTGCCCGATATCGTCCTGAAAGGGAGAAGGCCCGATGCTTTCACATCGGGCCCTCCCCATCTCGGCCCGTCCATGTTTCATTCGTAATGAAAGGCGGCCTCATCAAGATCGATGGTTGGCAGTTCATCCTTTTCCAGCCAGTAATCCTGCGTGTGCTGCCACTCGGGCTTGTCGCCGCGCTTGGGCAGGAGATGCATGGAGCGCATCAGATAGCCCGGGTTGAAATTCTCCGGATCGATCCATGGCAAGAGCGGCATGTCCTTGTCTTCCGGCCGCAGCGCCACAGTGACGCGCTTGGCGCCGCGCTTTTTCATGTGATTGAGGAGACGGCAAACAAAATCGCCGAGCAGATCGACGCGCAGCGTCCAACTCGCCCGGAAATAGCCAAACACCCACACCATGTTCGGCACGCCGGTAAACATCATGCCGCGATAGGTGACCGTATCGGCAAAATTGAGCGGCTTGCCATCAATCGTGAAGGCAATGTCGCCGAGCACGCTGAGATTGAAGCCCGTTGCCGTGACGATGATGTCGGCTTCGAGCGCCTTGCCGGATTTGAGCAGGACTCCCTTCTCCGTGAAGCGATCAATTTCATCGGTGACGACAGAGGCTTTACCAGAGGCAATGCCCTGAAAAATATCGCCATCCGGCACAAAGGCAATGCGCTGGCGCCAAGGGCGATAAGTCGGCGTGAAGTTCTTGGCAACCTCTTCCGGCGGCAGGAACATGCCGACAGCCGCCAGCAATTCTTCTTTCACGGCCTCGGGTTCTTCAAAAGACCGGCGCGTGAACTCCGCCTGATCAGCCAGCACCTTGCGACGCGTGATCTCATGGATCCAGCTCTCGTCAATCTTGAGCGCACGCAACTGATCGGCAAGCACGTTCTCATTGCGTCCGGGGATGAAATAGGTCGGCGAACGCTGCAACAGGGTGACATGCTTGCAGTCACCCGCAATGGCGGGCGCAACCGTCGCCGCCGTCGCGCCTGATCCGATGATCAGAACATTCTTGTCCTTGTAATTGAGTCCTTCGGGCCAAGTCTGGGGATGAACGATTTTGCCCTTGAACTTGTCCATGTCGCGCCATTCCGGCGTATAACCCTCCGAATGACGGTAATAGCCCTGACACATCCACAGAAAGTTCGCCGTGATGCGGACCTCGGCGCCGTCGGCCTTATGGGCGACAATCGTCCAGAGATTGTCTTTGCTCGACCAACTGGCAGAGACAATCTGATGCTTGTAGCGGATGTGGCGCGCAAGATCGTTCTCGTCGATCACTTCGCCCATATAGTTCAGGATTTCCTGAGCCGTGGCAATCGGCGCACCCGTCCACGGCTTGAAACGATAGCCGAAAGTGTAGAGATCGCTGTCAGACCTGATGCCGGGATATTTATGCATCCGCCAGGTGCCGCCGAAACTCTCCAGCCCTTCCAGCACCACAAAACTGCGATCCGGGCATTGCGTCTTCAGATGATAGGCCGCGCCAACACCTGAGATGCCCGCGCCGACAACCAGCACATCAAAATGTTCCGTCTTGAGCGCGCTTGTTGGCCTTGTGAGTGTGTCCGTTTCCGTCATGGCTTTCCCTCTTCTTATTTGCACGGGCTTTTTGCCGCCTGAACGTCAATTATAGGGTGAACACCCTAGATCTGCCGCTATGTCATTCTGGGTGATGCGGCCTTAACGTCAATGATTATCTGAAATGACGTCATGTCAAATTGACGCAGAGATGCCCCCCGGGACGAATGATAATCCATTATTGATCCAATATTCAGAAAAGGCTGACTTCAAGCCTGACGACAAACAGAACCGGCCCCCATGCGGACGGCAAGGAAAACGGCCCATGACGGCTCTGGCCCCGATGGGCGACTGCGGTCGCATCGCGCGCAAGCGCCGCCAGCAGGAGAGCTGGCGGCGTGTCTGCTTCGTCATGGATCAGGCGTTTGCGCCCGCGTCAATCACGCCAGATCGAAACGATCCGCATTCATGACCTTGGTCCAGGCGGCGATGAAATCCTCAACGAACTTCTGCTTGTTGTCGTCCTGCGCATAGACTTCGGCATAGGCGCGCAGGATCGAGTTTGATCCGAACACCAGATCCACGCGGCTCGCCGTCCATTTGACGCTGTCCGTCTTGCGATCGCGGATCTCATAGAGATTGTTACCCGCAGGCTTCCACGCATAAGCCATGTCGGTGAGGTTGACGAAAAAGTCGTTCGTCAGCACGCCGACCCGATCCGTGAAAACACCCTGCTTGGTCCCGCCATGATTGGTGCCGAGAACCCGCATGCCCCCGACAAGCACGGTCATCTCCTTGGCTGTCAGACCCATGAGCTGTGTGCGGTCGAGCAACAGCTCTTCAGCACTCACCACATAGTCCTTTTTCAGCCAGTTGCGATAACCATCGGCAACAGGTTCGAGCGGCTCGAAGGAGTCGGCATCCGTCATGTCCGGAGTGGCATCACCCCGACCTGGCGCGAAGGGAACGCTCACCTTGAAGCCGGCGGCCTTCGCCGCCTGTTCGATGCCGACATTGCCGGCCAGCACGATGACATCGGCAAGGCTTGCACCTGCTTTTGCCGCGATGGGTTCGAGCACGGCGAGCACCCTGGCAAGACGCGCCGGTTCATTGCCTTCCCAGTCCTTTTGCGGGGCCAGACGGATGCGCGCACCATTGGCGCCACCCCGCATGTCCGAGCCGCGGAACGTCCGCGCACTGTCCCAGGCGGTGGCGACCATTTCACCAATCGTCAATCCGCTCGCCGCGATCTTCGCCTTGACCGCATTCACCTTGTATTTGGTGCGCCCGGCGGGAACCGGGTCCTGCCAGATCAGATCTTCCCTGGGCACATCGGGTCCGAGGTAGCGGACTTTCGGCCCCATGTCGCGATGCGTCAGCTTGAACCAGGCGCGGGCGAAGCAATCATTGAAATATTGCGGATCGGCCATGAACTTTTCGCAGATGGCGCGATAGGCCGGATCCATTTTCATCGCCATGTCGGCGTCCGTCATCATGACATTGCGACGGATCGTCGGATCGCTGGCATCGACCGGCTTGTCTTCTTCCTTGAGATTGACCGGCTCCCACTGATGGGCACCTGCCGGGCTCTTGGTCAGCGCCCATTCATAACCGAACAGCAGATCGAAATAGCCCATGTCGAAACGCGTGGGATGTGTTGTCCAGGCACCTTCCAGGCCGGACGTCACGGCCTTGCTCGCCTTGCCGTCCATCTTCGGATTGGCCCATCCCATGCCCTGCATCTCAAGGCCCGCCGCTTCCGGATTGGGACCCAGCAGGCTGGCATCACCATTGCCATGCGTTTTGCCGACCGTGTGGCCGCCCGCCGTCAGGGCAACGGTTTCCTCGTCATTCATCGCCATGCGCCTGAATGTCTCGCGAACTTCAAGCGCTGTCTTGAGCGGATCGGGCTTGCCGCCAACGCCTTCCGGATTGACATAGATCAGGCCCATCTGCACGGCGGCAAGCGGGTTTTCAAGGGATTGCGGGTCTTCATCGTTCTCATAACGATCACGCCCCAGCCACGCCTTTTCCGAGCCCCAATAGACGTCCTTTTCCGGATGCCAGATATCCTCGCGCCCGAAGCCGAAACCGAAAGTCTTGAGCCCCATGGACTCATAGGCAATCGTGCCGGCCAGGAGGATGAGATCGGCCCAGCTGATCCTGTTGCCGTATTTCTTCTTGATCGGCCACAACAGACGCCGCGCCTTGTCGAGATTGACATTATCGGGCCAGGAATTCAGCGGCGCAAAACGCTGATTGCCGGTGCCGCCGCCACCACGCCCGTCGGCGATGCGATAGGAGCCGGCCGCGTGCCAGGCCATGCGGATCATCAGGCCGCCATAATGACCCCAATCCGCCGGCCACCAGTCGCGGCTGTCGGTCATCAGGGCATGCAGGTCTTTCTTCAGCGCCTTGACGTCAAGCTTCCTGACCGCGTCGCGATAGTTGAAGCCCGCGCCCATCGGATTGGTCTTGGCATCATGCTGATGCAGGATGTCGAGGTTCAGCGCCTTGGGCCACCATTCCATGTTCGACATGCCGACCTCTGTCGCGCCGCCATGCATGACGGGGCATTTGCCTTTGCTCATTTTAAGTCTCCCTGAAAAGCCGCAGCGCCCGCCCGTTATGGTCAGGCCTCATATAAGAATGACTCTAAGTTGATGGGGCGATGACGTCAAGCAGATTAGAATTGTTATAATCTTGGCACAGCGGGTTCGCCACAAGAGGCGCTGAATGGAGCGACGAATTTTTGCATGCATCGATCTTGCCGGAAAAGCCCATCTTGTCGGAACCCTTTGGGCGCGCGCCGAGACGCGCAGACTGCGCAAGATCGACTATCTGCTGGGGGGCTCAGCGACAGCGAAATCGACGCCCTGAAGGCCGATGGCGTCATCTGACGTCGAGGCAAACTGATCTTTTTTATCCACGCGCCGGAGATTTCGCGGCGGCTTTCAGGCCATCGACAGCCTCCCGCAAAAACATTATAATGTTTTGGAAAATACGGATGATTAAACCATCCAAAGTCGACCGCTAGAGTCGGCAACCGGGAAAAACGTTTCAGGGAGGAACCATGACAGCTGCGTCAAGCCTGTCGTTCGAGGACGCTGCATCGAAGGGAATGATCGTCGCCTGGCACGCAGCCCAGACGCCGGACCGGCTCGCGATTTCATCCGAAAAAGGCAACCGCAGTTTTTCGGAGTTGAATGCGCAGGCCAACCGGCTGGTCAGGGTGTTGCGAGGCGCGGGCCTTCAACCCGGCGATGGTGTGGCGCTGCTCTGCATCAACCGTCCCGAATTCGTCGAAACCGTCATGGCCTGTCAACGGGCCGGATTCCGGATGACTCCCGTCAACTGGCATCTCACGCCTGCGGAAGTCGCCTATATCGTGGACAATTGCGAGGCCAAGGCTTTTATCGCGGATATACGGCTTGCTCCCTCGGCGACGCAAGCCGCTGCCGCAGCGTCCGGTCTGCGCATCAAGCTCGCCGTGGGCGGACCAATCGAGGGTTTTGCCTCTTACGACGCGCTCGTCGCGCGCGAGTCCGGCGCGAATATCGACGATCCCGTCATCGGCAGCCAGATGCTCTATACGTCGGGCACGACCGGTCATCCGAAGGGCGTTTACCGGGGCAGCGCGCCAGCGGCCTCGTCGCTTTTCAGCAAGATGGTCGAGACGGCGCGGTTCAACAACGCCACGGACCTGGCTGTGGTGACAGGGCCGCTCTATCACGCGGCGCCGCTGTCCCTCAATCTCCTGCTTCCGCTCTCGGCCGGCGTCGGCACGGTACTGATGGACAAGTGGGACGCAGAGGAAATGCTTCGGCTGGTCGATGAACAGCGCATCACGCATACGCATGTCGTACCGACCATGCTTCACCGCATTCTCCTTCTTCCGCCCGAGGTCCGGGCCAAATACGACATCTCGACGCTGAGGTGGATCCTCCACGGGGCGGCCCCCTGCCCCGTGCATGTGAAGCGGGAGACAATCGAGTGGCTCGGTCCGGTCGTCTTTGAATATTACGGCGCGACGGAAGGCGGCGGCGTCTTTGTCCATCCGGACGAATGGGTGGAAAAGCCCGGTTCGGTGGGCAGGCCGACGGAGGGTGTCGTTCTGCAGATTCAGGACGAGAACGGCAAGGAATTGCCGCGGGGCGAGATCGGCACCGTCTATTTCAAGGCGCCGGAAACCGGCCGGTTCGAATATTTCAAGGCGCCGGAAAAAACCGCGAGCGTCTACCGGGGCGATTTCTTCACCATGGGCGACATGGGCTATGTCGATGAGGACGGATTCCTGTTCCTGACCGGCCGCAGCGCCGAGGTCATTATTTCCGGCGGCGTCAACATCTATCCCGCCGAGATCGACCAGGAGATCCTTCAGCACCCCTCGGTCAAGGACGTGGCCACGGTCGGCGTGCCCAACAAGGAATGGGGCGAAGAAGTGAAGGCGGTCGTTCAGCTCAATGAAGGTTACGAGCCGAGCGAAGCGCTGGCCAAGGACATACTTGATTTCGTGGGAGCGCGGCTGGCGGCCTATAAACGCCCCCGATCCGTCGATTTTGCAGATGACCTGCCGCGGCTGACGACGGGCAAGATCGTGCGGCGAACGGTTCGCGACAGATACTGGCAAGGCGAAAAGAAAATATGACGGGAAGGGAAAAAGAATGACGTCTGGATTGTGCAAGGGGCGCGTCGTTATCGTGACGGGCGGTGCCAGAGGTATCGGGCGGGAGCATTGCCTGGAATTCGCGCGTCAGGGCGCCAAGGTGGTCGTGAACGATCTCGGTGGCGAGCGGACAGGCGAAGGCCGGTCGAGCGAACCCGCCGAAGCGGTTGTGAAAGAAATCAGGGCCATGGGGGGCGAGGCGGTCGCCAATGGCGATGACGTGTCCGATTGGGACGGCGCCAAACGGATGGTCGATCAGGCGATCTCGACCTTTGGCGGCCTCGACGTGCTCGTCAGCAATGCCGGCATTTTGCGCGACCGCATGCTGACCAACATGACGATCGACGAATGGGATGCGGTCATCAAGGTTCACCTGAGAGGCACGTTTTGCCCGGCGCACCATGCCGCGAACTACTGGCGGGCACAGGTAAAGGAAGGCAAGACGGTCGACGCCCGCATCATCAACACAACCTCCGTCTCGGGCCTGCTGGGCAATCAGGGTCAATGCAATTATGGCGCGGCCAAAGCCGGCATTGCCGCTTTCACGATCACGGCGGCGATGGAGCTTGCGCGCTACGGCATCACCGTGAATGCGATCTCGCCGGGCGCGCTTACCCGGATGACGGAAGATCTCGGCTATGCCGTGGCGGTGCCCGAGGGCGAGTGGAACCCCCGCGATCCCGCCAATATCGCGCCGGTCGTCGTCTGGCTCGGAAGCAGCGAGTCGAAAGACGTGACCGGACAGGTCTTCGAGTCGACGGGCGGGCGGCTGACAGTCTTCGAGCGCTGGCATCGCGGGCCCGCCATCAATCCGAAACGCCGTTTCGATCCGGTCGAGCTTGGCCCGATCGTCAGGGACCTCCTCAGCAAGACGAGACCGCCGGACGAGATCGGCGGCTGACGGGAATACCAGCGGCCATATGGAACCGGGCCGTCAGGCCGAAGACAAACACCAGACAAGGATGAAAGCTGACAATGGATTTTTCGTTCAGCGAGGAGCAGACCCTGCTTCGCAACACGGTGCAGAGCTTGCTCGCCGACAAATATGACTTCGACACGCGGCGCAAGATCGTGAAGTCGGCGGAAGGCTGGCGTCCCGACTATTGGGCGCAGTTCGCCGAGCTTGGCCTTCTGGCCGCCCCCTTCCCGGAAGAGCTTGGCGGCCTCGGCGGCGGCGCCATCGAAACCATGATCGTCATGGAAGAGTTCGGTCGTCACCTCGTCGTCGAGCCTTTCGTTGAAACGGTCGTGATCGCGGGTGGCTTCCTGCGCGAAGGCGGATCGGCCGCGCAGCAGGAAGAGCTGATCCCCGGCATTATCGGCGGCGAAACCGTCTGGGCTTTCGCCTATGCCGAGCCGCAGGGCCGCTACAACCTCGCCGATCTCGTCACCACGGCGAAGAAGGACGGCGCCGGCTATGTCCTCAATGGCTTCAAATGCGTTGTGATCGCGGCGCCCTGGGCACAGAAGCTCATTGTCACGGCGCGCACATCTGGCGGCCAGCGTGATCGTGATGGCGTCTCGGTCTTCATCGTCGACAAGTCCGCCCCCGGCGTCTCGACGCGCGACTACCCGACCGTTGATGGTCGCCGCGCTTCCGAAATAACCTTCGAGAATGTGAAGCTCGGTGCCGACGCCCTCATCGGCGCGGAAGGCAAGGGCCTGCCGCTCGTCGAAAAAGTCACCGATCAGGCCATCGCCGCGCTCTGCGCCGAAGCCATTGGCGGCATGAAGGAACTCAATGCTGCAACTGTTGAATATTGCAAGACGCGCAAGCAGTTCGGCGTCGCAATCGGCAAGTTCCAGGTGCTTCAGCATCGCATGGTCGACATGTTCATGGCCTATGAGCAGTCGGTTTCCATGACCTACATGGTCAACCTCAAGCTCACCGAAGGCGAGACCGAACGCGCCAAGGCCGCTGCGGGTGCCAAGGTGCAGATCGGCAAGGCCGGTCGCTTCATTGGTCAGCAGGCCGTGCAGCTTCATGGCGGCATGGGCATGACCGACGAACTCAGCGTTGGTCACTACTTCAAGCGCCTCACCATGATCGACACCCAGTTCGGCAATGTCGACCACCAGCTCAAGCGCTATTCGCAGGCCGCCTGAGCCTGAAGGTTTGGCGGACTGACATAAAAAAGGGCCGCATCCCCGATGCGGCCCTTCGCACGTCCGGATGCTCCGTCAAAGTCCCAGAACGGCCTTTGCGATGACATTGCGCTGGATTTCGTTCGAGCCGCCATAAATCGAAGCGGCGCGACCGAAATTATAGGCACTTGTCACACTCACCGCATAGGCGGGCCCGACAGGCGCTTCATTGGCAATTCCCATCAAATGTTCCTTCTGGAACGGCATGGCGTAGAAGGCGGCTGCTTCGACGGCAAGCTCCGACAACGCCTGCTGAACTTCGGTCCCGACAATCTTCAAGGTCGAGGAAGAGGGGCCAGCAGGGCGGCCCGCCACCTCCTCCGCGACGATCCTCAGATTGGTATATTCGAGACCGGTAAGCTTCACCTCGATTTCGGAGAGCCTCGTCATGAATGCCGGTTCGTCCGCCAGCGCCGCGCCATCGCCAAGCCTTTCCTGCTTCGCGATCTTTCTGAGTTGCGCGATCTTGCGCTTGGACTCAGGAACACCTGCAATGCCGGTGCGCTCATTGACGAGCAGGAACTTGGCGTAGGTCCAGCCCTTGTTTTCATCGCCGATGCGGTTCGTCACCGGCACCTTGACGTCAGTGAAAAAAACTTCGTTCAGGTGATGCAGGCCATCGATGGAAATGATGGGCTTCACCTCGATGCCGGGCGTCTTCATGTCGATCAGAAGGAACGAGATACCTTCCTGTGGTTTTGATGTATCATCCGTTCGCACGAGACAGAATATCCAATCGGCTTCGTGGGCATAGGACGTCCAGATTTTCTGGCCATTGACGATGTAATGATCGCCCTGACGCACGGCCTTGGTCTTCAGCGAGGCGAGGTCCGATCCGGATCCCGGCTCCGAATAGCCCTGACACCACCAGACATCGCCGGTAAGAATACCCGCCAGATGCTGCTTTTTCTGCTCTTCGTTGCCGAAGGTATAGATCACCGGACCGACCATCGACAGACCGAAAGGCGACAGACGCGGCGCGTTCGCGGCGGCCATCTCCTCGTTGAAAATATGCTTCTGCATCGGCGTCCATCCGGTGCCGCCATACTGCTTGGGCCAATTGACCGCTACCCAGCCTTTCTCGTAGAGGTCCTTCTGCCAGCGCTTGAGCGCGCTGCGTGCGCCAGACGCGCCCACTGTGTCTTTCTCGGCCAGCTCCTTAGGCAATTTTTCCGAAATGAACCGACGGACTTCCGCGCGGAAGGCTTCGTCCTCTTTCGTAAGCTCGATATCCATCTACTGACCTTTCGTGGCAACGATCTGAGTGTTTGCGTCTTGATTGTAATGAATTTATCCGAGCGGGCAAAAGACCAAATTATCCGCCGCTTTCAAAGATTAAGGACCGCCTTGGCGATAACGTCGTGTTGAATCTCATTCGATCCACCATAGATGCTCGCGGCGCGGCCATAGCCGTAATCCGCCCACACGTTCCGCGTATGGGCAGGGCCTATATCCCGTGCGTTGACGCCGCCAGACAGGGCTCCCTGCTCGAACGGTTCGATATAATAGCCGACGGCTTCAACAGCGAGTTCACCCAAAGCCTGCTGAACCTCGCTGCCGACGATCTTCAGCAGGGACGATTGCGGTCCAACCGCCTTTCCCGCCGCCGCATCGGCGAGAATCCGCAGATTCATGTATTCAAGACTGGTGAGCTTGACTTCTATCTCGGCGAGTTTGCGCTGGAACGCGGGATCGTCCATCAACGCCCCCCCATCCGCATTCCGCTCCGTTCGTGCTATCGCCCTGATATGCGCCGCCTTCTTCTTGGACTCGGGAACGCCGCCGATACTCGTTCTCTCATGGACAAGCAGGTACTTGGCGTAGGTCCAACCCTTGTTTTCCTCGCCTATGAGATTTTGCACCGGCACCTTGACGTCGGTAAAAAACACTTCGTTGAGATGGTGCAGACCGGCGATCGAGATGATCGGACGCACTTCGATGCCGGGTGTCCTCATGTCGATGAGCAGGAAGGAAATCCCTTCCTGCCGCTTGGCGCTCTGTTCGGTACGCACCAGGCAGAAAATCCAGTCAGCCTCATGCGCATAGGACGTCCATATTTTCTGGCCGTTGACGACGTAATGATCGCCGTCGCGTACCGCCATCGTTTTAAGCGAGGCAAGATCGGAACCGGCGCCCGGTTCCGAATAGCCCTGGCACCACCAGACGTCGCCCGAAAGTATGCCCTGCAAGTGGCGGCTCTTCTGTTCGGCGTTGCCGAAGGTATAGATCACCGGGCCAACCATGGTCAGCCCGAAGGGCATCAGACGCGGTGCATTGGCTCTGGCGATTTCCTCGTTGAAGATAAACCGCTGCGTCGCGTTCCATCCCGTGCCGCCATACGCCTCAGGCCAGGCGGGCGCGGCCCAGCCTTTTTCGTAAAGCGTCTTGTGCCAGCGCTTGACCAGACTTTTGTCGGTCATCACACCCAGAGCCGGCGAATCCGCACATTCCGGCGGAAGATTCGCCGCGATAAATCCGCGAACCTCGTCGCGAAATGCCTCATCCTCCGGCGTGAAGTCGATATTCATGCGTATCTCCCCATTGCCGTGCCGGTGCAAATATCACCGCGCCATGAGTCGCGGCAACACTCATCGACAGCCATATCCATGCTTCCCGATATCCAGGCGGGGTCTAGGCAGCCCAGCCCTGCAAGCGCGCGGCTTCAAGACGAACCAGCTCCGGCCCGCCCAGCATCTGCCGGTCGAAACCAATACGCTTGAACCAGTAATGCAGGCCAAGCAGATCGGTGAAGCCCATGCCGCCATGAACCTCTGTCGCGGTGCGCGCGACGAAGCGGCCCACTTCCGACAGGTGGCTCTTGGCATGACATGCCATGAGGCGCGCGTCGTCCGGCACCTCATCCAGCGCATGGGCCGCATACCACACCAGCGAACGCGATGGTTCGAGAGCGGCCGCCATCTCGGCGCAGAGGTGCTTCACGGCCTGAAACGACCCGATCACGCGACCGAACTGCTTGCGCTCTCCCGCATAAGCGACCGCCTTCTCGATCATCATCTGACCCGCACCGAGGGTATCGGCGGCAAGCATGACCCTGCCGGCATCTATCACCCGCGCAACCGCGTCGGCGCTGGATCGGGGCAAGGGCTCAGCCGCGACCTGATCGAAGACAAGTTCGCCAACCGATCGGGTCTTGTCGATGGTGTTGAGCGCCCGCCGCGACAAACCCTTCGCGTCGGGCAAAACGAGATGAAATCCATGGTCGCTGTCGGCCACGATGTAGAGATCGGCCTCAGCCCAGTCGATGACGAAGAGGGACTTGCCCGTGAGCATTCCATTCCGCGCTTTCACGCCGGCATCTTCGCGGATGCCGATGCTTTCCGTGACGGCCACGCCTGCGACAACCTCGCCCGCAGCGATCTTCGGAAGCCACTTTCTCTGCTGAGCCTCGTTTCCTGCGAGCATCAGCGCGAGCGGCGCCATGACAGCCGCCCCAAGGAAAGGCAGCGGGGCGACATGCCGACCGACCATCTCGTAAACGATCGCCGCGTCGAGAAATCCAAGACCCATGCCGCCAAAATCTTCCGGGATCAGCATTCCAGGGATGCCCATCTCGCTGGCACCCGCCCACAGGGACCGCTGAACGGTATGCGTGTTCGCGGCGGCAAGCCGCACCTTGTCAAGCGACGCATTCTGTTCAAGAAAACGGCGGACGCTGTCCTGCAACATGCGCTGCTCTTCCGACAATGCAAATTCCATCGGATAAATCCCTATTTTGCCTGCTTCGGTTCACGCGGCATACCAAGCCCACGTTCCGAAATGATGTTTTTCTGAATCTGCGCCGTACCGCCGCCGATGATGAGCCCAAGCTGAAACATGTATCCCCACTGCCACGAGCCGTGGCTGCGCAGATAGGGGCTGTCATCGTAGAGAATGCCAAACTCTCCCATGACGTCGATCGCGAGCGCCGATATTTGATGGGTCAGTTCGCAGGATTGAAGCTTCACGATCAGACGCGCCAAGCCGGGATCCTCGCCCTTGCTGGCGCTGGTCAGCAGCCGGAGCCCATTGAACTTCATGGCGGCAAGTTCCGCCTGAAGCCTGATCAGGCGGTCCCGGAAAACCGGATTGTCGATGGCCCGCTGCCCGTCGACAGTCTCCTCGCGCATCACGTCGACAAGGGCCTGGAACCTGGTTTCCATGGCCGCCGGATCGCCGAGCATTCCGCGCTCATGCTTCAAGGTCGCGTTGGCGACAAACCATCCCTGCCCGCGCTGGCCGACGATCTGCGTCTTCGGCACGCGCACATCGGTGAAGAAGACTTCGTTGAATTCGGCATGGCCCGTCATGGTGGTGAGCGGACGGACTTCGATGCCGGGCGTCTTCATCGAGAAGATCAGATAGGAAATGCCTTCATGCTTCGGCTTGTCGGGCTCGGTGCGCACCAGGCAGAAGATCATGTCCGCCTCGTGCGCGGTACTGGTCCAGATTTTCTGGCCGTTGATGACGAAATCGTCGCCATCCACAGTCGCCTTGGTCTGAAGGCTGGCGAGGTCTGAACCTGACCCCGGCTCGGAATATCCCTGGCACCAGACCACCTCGCCACGAAGCGTCGGCTTCACCCATTTTTTCTTTTGCTCCTCGGTGCCAAGTTCCAGAAGCGTCGGCACCAGCATGGAGATACCCTGGTTCTGCAACGCCGAAGGCACACGAGCAGCGGAAAATTCCTCCGCGATGATGCGCGATTCGAGAATGTCCGGCTTGGCGCCATAGCCGCCATAGTCTTTCGGAATCGTCCGCGCGGCATAGCCGTGCTGGATCAGCAGTTGCTGCCAGGCACAGGCTTCGGGAGACGGGCGCCCGGCAGCGCCGAGACCCTTGGGTGCCTGATTTTTATGTTTTGCCAGGAACGCCCTGACCTCTTCCCGGAAGGCCTCGTATTGGGGGCCGTATGCCAAATCCATTTTAGATCTCCGATGCGTAGATGGCGATTGGCTCTGTTTTTATTTCAGGGCAGGCTTGAAACACGGAAGCATGAATCCGTCGCCGATGTCCTTGAAGACGAGGGCCACAGGCATGTCGAGTTCCACCGCCTCCGGGTCGCAGTCGAGCAAGCGCGTCGCCATGCGGACGCCTTCTTCCAATTCCACGACCGCAGCTATGTAGGGCACGTCGCGTGCGAAAGCCGGATGGAAGGGCTGGTAGGTCACCGTCCAGGAAAAAATGCGGCCGCGCCCGCTGCTCGGCATCCACTCGTAATCCGGCGAACCACATTTTGCGCACATGTAACGCGGCAGGAACCGCCAGGTGTCACAATGGCTGCACTGCTGAAAACGCAGGACGCCGTCCTGGCAAAGCTTCCAGAACTCCGCATCGACCGGATCGACGGTCGCGGGCTGAGGATATTTCGGTTGCTCAAATTCCATTTTTATCTCCTCAAAATCGCGAGGCTGCCATCGCCGAGATCGCCCCATCCGGTCACGAGTCCGATTTCGGCATCCGGAATTTGCCGCTTGCCCGCATCGCCGCGCAATTGGCGGGTCGCCTCAAGCACATGATTGAGGCCCCACACATGCGCCTCGCTCAAAAGTCCGCCATGCGTATTGAGCGGGAACTTGCCGCCGAGCTCGATCTGTCCATCCTTGACGAAATCGAGTGCGCCACCCGGCTCGAAATAGCCCAGGGCTTCGAGCTGGAGCAGCACGACATAGGTGAAACAGTCGTAGACCTGCAGAAAGTCCATGTCCTTCGGTGTCACGCCGGCCATGGCGAAAGCGCGTGGCGCGGCGTAGCTCAAACCGATCTTGAAAGGATCCGGCCGTGACGGAATATCGTCGGCAGGATAAGGATGGCCCTCGGCCGCGCCGGAGATATAGACCGGCCTGTGAGGCAAGTCCTTCGCCCGCTCGGCGCTCGTCACCACGACGGCGCAGGCCCCATCCGTTTCGAGACAGCAATCGAATAAACGGAACGGCGAGGACACCATGCGCGACCGCATGTAGTCATCCATCGTCATCGGTTGGCCGCAGGTCAGGGCACGGTCGTTGAGTTGGGCATGCTTGCGGCACGCCATCGCAATCCAACCCGTCGCCTCGGGGCTGACATTGTAAAGTTTCGAATGCCGCGTCGCGAGCCAGGCATACATCTGCACCGGCAACAGAACGCCATAGGGGAGATAGTAACCCCGGATGGTCGAGGTCAGCGTGTTCATATTCATCGGTCGGCTTGGCGGCACCCCCGCTTTAGGCCGCAGCGCCGAATAGCCGTTCCAGCCGAGCGTGACCAGCACGTTGTCGCAGACACCGGAAGCCACGGCCATGGCGGCATTCTGCAACGCCGTGGTCGGGCTCGCGCCGCCCATGTTGACCGTCGAGGCATATCGCAACACATCGACGCCGAGGTTGGCGGCCAATTCTTCCGACGTTGTATAGACGGGCGGCGGCACCATGCCATCAATGTCCCTGGGCTTCAGCCCCGCATCCGCGATGGCCCGCCTGGCGGCATCGAGCATCATGGCCACGGCCGTCTGGTCCGACCCTTTTACATAGTTTGTCTCGCCGATCCCGACGATCGCAGCCTTGTCGCTGAAATTCTTCACGAAACTGCCCTCATCATCATTGCTCCCCGCACGCAGCCTTTTCGTTGAGCCGCTGCATGCTTCCGTTTGAAAAATATTCTGTAGACAGATCAAGTCACCGGAATGAGACAGGAATGGACTGATTCCTGCCCCTCGATCTGGCGCGCCAGCGTCTTGATCGCCAGCTCAGCTTCCTCAAGCTTGAAATTATGAGTATGCATGAGTTCAAGAGGATATTTGCGGCGCTCGATAATCTCGATCGCCTTCTTGTATCCCGACGACGTAACGCCGATCGCGCCCTTGATGGTGATTTCCTTCATGACGATAAGGTCGGACACGAAATCGGAAACGGGCTTGAATCCCTTGACGCCGGCAAGAACGATCGTGCCGCCCATACGGACACAATCCAGCGCATCACGGACCGGCTGCGTCGCGTAGGACGTGACCTCAACGACGACGTCCGCGCCCTTTCCGTTTGTCAGCGCCCGCACACGATCGACAACATTCTCGTTCTGCACATCGATAATGTGATCAGCACCAAGAGCAAGGGCCATCTGGAGCTTGTTTGAATCGGCCGCAAGCCCCGTGACGATGATCTTTCCCGCACCGGCTTCACGTGCGGCAACGACGCTTGCAAGCCCGCGCTGTCCGGGCCCAAAAATCAAAACGGTATCGCCAACCTGCGTCTGCGGAATCTCTACCGCCCAGCGGAAGCCTGCACCCAGCGGATTGAACATGACCGCCAGCTCCGCTGGAAAGCCCTTGTCCATCTTGTGAAGGATCGTGTTGGGCGCGAGATACATATATTGCGAATAGGCGCCCCAGAGGCCCGGCGCCTCCGTGAGCGGAATATACGAGTAGATCTGGCGGCGGTCGCAGAGGTGATAATGCCCGCCGACACAGGTGTCGCAGCAATGGCATGACAACATCGTCTCGATGGCGACCCGATCACCAACATCGACGCCCCAGCGCCTGGCGGCCTTGTCGCCGATTGCCTCGATGATCCCGAGAGGTTCGTGCCCCGGAATCACCGGCATCGGAGTCCGCAAGACCCCTTCGTATTGTTCGTAATCGCTGCCGCAAATGCCGCAGGCTTCGACGCGGAGGATGGCGCTGTCGTCGGCGATCTGGGGGATCGGCAAATCGCGGGCTTCGAGTTTGCGCGGCGCCGTCTGCACCATCGCCATCGATTTTTTCGGCAACATTCTCGACTCCCCGCTTCATGTCTGCACCGACAACGCGTCGATAACACATATATATTTTTTTAAGCCTTGTATGTGTTATAAAGGCTCAAAGATAGGATGCGAAGCCCTAAACTTCCATTCTCGCAAAATTTTGGGGAGGACAAAATAATGACCGACGAAACGCCCAGGGTTCCCCTGCTGTCGATGGCGGAAGCGGCGGCCGCAGCCGCGAAAGCCGGCATATCCGAACAGATGGCACCACTCAGCGTCTTCAGGGTTTTGCTCCGGCATCCCGATGTCGCGCGCGAACTTGCCTCGACACTAACCACGCTACTTTTCCAGGGCAACAAGCTCGATGCAAGACTACGCGAACTCATCATCATGCGCATCGGTTGGAAGACGAAATCGCTCTATGAATGGACGCAACATTGGCGAGTCGCCCGCATGCTGGACATTCCTGAGGCGGATCTGGTCGCCACGCGGGACTGGAAAAATGCGTCCTGCCTGTCCGACGCCGACCGCGCCATTCTCGCCGCGACCGACGAGACGCTCGACGGCGGCATGATTTCGGACGCCACCTGGACTGCCTGTGCGGCGCACCTGAAAACGGCCGAAGAACGGATCGAACTGGTTGTCGCCATCGGCAACTGGACGCTTTTCTCGCAACTGCTCAAAAGCCTGAAAATCCCGCTTGAGGATGGCGTCGTCGCCTGGCCACCGGACGGCAAGAAACCTTGAGCGGACAAGAAATGACAATTGGGGAACAGGATCACGACAATGAGCGGAAAAAAGGCAATTTCGAAGGATCTGGTCGGCATGACGTTTCCGGCCGTCGATGTGGAATGGTCCGACAAGGACACGATGCTCTATGCACTTGGCGTCGGCGCGCGTCCCGCCGACGGGCTTGATTTCATTTACGAAGGCAAAGGACCGAAAGTTCTGCCGACCTATGCCGTCATCCCTGGCGGGCGAGGGCTCGCCGGGCTGATGAGCGGCGTCGAGATGAAGTTGGAAATGCTGCTGCATGGCGAGCAATCCGTCGAGTTGCTGCGTCCCCTGCCCTCATCGGCCAAGATCAAGGTAACGGGACGCGTTTCCGAGGTCTGGGACAAAGGCAAGGCGGCCGTTATCGGGGTTGAGAGCACGGGTTCCGACGAGAAGGGGCCCCTCTTCAAAACTCACGCGACGCTATTTGTGCGCGGCGCCGGCGGATTCGGCGGAGAGCGCGGCCCTTCGGGCGTCGACTCGACGCCGCCGGACCGGACGCCTGACGCCGTGGTCGAGGATGTGACGCGCCCCGAGCAAGGGGCAATCTATCGCCTCTCGGGCGACCGCAATCCGATTCACATCGATCCGGACTTCGCCAAACTGGGCGGCTTTGAAAAGCCTTTCGTCCACGGGCTTTGCACATATGGCTTCGTCGGCCGCGCGGTCCTGCGCGAGCTTTGCGGCAACGATCCCGCCCGCTTCAAATCTCTCAGCGGACGCTTTGCCGCTCAGGTCTATTTCGGCGACACCATTATAACGAAGATGTGGAAAACGGGCGACGGAGTCGCGATCGTGCAGGCCGAGACGCAAAACGGTAATGTCGTCCTGTCTCAGGCCAAAGCGGCATTCAAGCCCTGACAGACGGAAATTGGTCGAAGTGAAAAAAACGCCAGATATCTTTGCTCATCTGCTTGCACCACTCGATCTCGGATTTACGGCGCTCAGAAACCGCGTGTTGATGGGATCGATGCACACCGGCCTCGAGGAGATGCCGGACGGTTTCGAGCGACAGGCCAAATTCTTCGCACGGCGCGCAAAGGGCGGCGTCGGAATCCTTGTCACCGGCGGTATCTCGCCGAACAGGGCGGGAAGGCTTGCGGAGCGCGCGTCGGTCATGACTGAGGACCTCGTTGAGGGTCATCGTGTGATTACGCGCGCCGTCCACGATGAGGGCGGAAAGATCGTTCTCCAGCTCCTGCATGCGGGCCGCTACGGTCGGCATGCAGAACTGGTGGCTCCCTCCGCAGTCAGATCCCGCATCAATCCGCTTACGCCCCGCGCCCTGGACGATGATGAAATCCTCCAGACCATCGAGGACTTTGGCACTGCCGCAGCCCTCGCACGCGAAGCCGGATATGACGGCGTTGAAGTCATGGGTTCGGAGGGCTATTTTCTCAATCAGTTCACTGCGGCGCGCACAAATCAGCGCACAGATAGCTGGGGCGGTTCGGCGGAGAACCGGCGGCGCTTGCCGGTTGAGGTCGTCGGGCGTGTCCGCAAGCATTGCGGCCCGGACTTCATTATCATTTACCGGATATCCGTTCTCGATCTTGTCGAGGGGGGCAATTCCTGGCCGGACGTCGCCGCCCTCGCAAAAGATGTCGAGGCGAGCGGCGCAAACATCCTCAATACCGGCATAGGCTGGCATGAATCGCGTGTACCGACGATCGCTCATATGGTGCCGCGCGGCGCTTTCACCTGGGCGATCAAGCGGCTCAAGGCGGAAGTCGCGATACCCGTGGTCGCGTCCAACCGGATCAATACGCCGGAGCAAGCGGAGCAACTGATTGCAGACGGACAAGCCGACATGGTTTCGCTCGCGCGTCCGCTCTTGGCCGATCCCGATTTTGTTGCGAAAGCGGCATCGGGCGCATCGTCGAACATCAATACCTGCATCGGCTGCAATCAGGCCTGCCTCGACAACGCCTTTACCGGAAAGTTGACGACCTGCATGGTCAATCCGGCGGCATGCCGGGAAGTCGAATTCAAGATCGCGCCAGCAGCCAGAGGAAAGCACATCGCGGTCCTTGGCGGCGGCCCGGCGGGTCTTGCCTGCGCGGTGACGGCGGCCGAACGCGGCCACAAGGTGGCGCTCTTCGAAGCCGACAACGAAATCGGTGGTCAGTTCAATCTGGCGCGGCGGATTCCCGGCAAGGAGGATTATGCCGAGACTATCCGCTATTTCAGGAACCGGCTCGACGAACTGGGCGTCGAGGTCCGCTGTGGCCGACCGGTTTCGCTCGCCGATCTCGAGAGCGGCGGATTTGACGAAATCGTCGTCGCAACCGGCGTTCGCCCGCGCCGTCTCGACATTCCGGGTGCGGATCACCCGTCGGTTATGACCTATGTAGAGGCAATCACAAACACCGCACGCGTCGGTGCCGAGGTTGCCATTGTCGGCGCTGGCGGCATTGGCTTCGACGTGGCGGCGCTCCTGTCGCATCCGCATGGCCCACATGATCCGTCGCATCCCGATGTCGAGAGATTTGCCTCCGAGTGGGGAATTGATCTGAGCTATACGCAGCCAGGCGCGTTGCTGCCCGCCAATCATCAGTGGCCGTCATCGCGCAAGATTCACCTTCTCCAGCGCAAGCCGCGCGATAGTTTCGGTGCCGGCCTGAGCAAGACCAGGGGATGGGCCAATTTTCTGGAGGTGATGTTCCGCGGCGTTACGATGACCGGCGATGTAATCTATCGGAAAATCGACGATGCCGGGCTCCATATCGAGGCAGGCGGCAAACCGCAGACGTTGAAAGTTGACACGATTGTCGTCTGCGCCGGGCAGGAATCGGTGGACGATGCGTTGTCGTTGGCACGGTCCCTGGGAAAACCCGTTCATGCAATCGGCGGCGTCGACAAGCCTCAGCAACTCGATGCGGTCAGGGCGATCGAGGACGGCACGCGTCTCGCGCTCTCTCTTTGAGGAACAAATGAAAAAACGAGGCGCGGCAAGAGACCATATGAAGTCAGGGTTGTCGCATGAACGCTAACGTCCTCAAATCCGAACTGCCCTCGGCCGCAACGGTAAAATCCGCGACCCGCGTTCTGGAGATTTTCGAGTATTTCGACGAAGTCAGACGTCCAGTGACGATTCAAGACGTGGCGCAGGCGCTGAGTTACCCTCATTCCAGCACCGCCGCCCTTCTGAAAAGCCTCGTCAGCCTCGGCTATCTGGAGCACGACGACCGGGTCAAGACTTTTTTTCCGAGCATCCGGATATCCCTGCTGGGAAACTGGGTGGAAGCCGAGGCGTTACCGATCCGGAATGTCCAGCGCCTGATGAGACGGCTTTCGGCCGATACGGGATGCACGATCATCCTCGCTACGCGTCTGGGCGCTTATGCCCAATATGTGAAGGTGATTCAAGGTACGTCGCCCATTCGCTTTCATGTCAAGCCAAGCACCCGGCGTATGCTCGCTTTTTCGACGATGGGCCGTGTTCTGCTGAGCGAACTCCCCTTGCCCGAAGCGAGACGTTTGATTCAGGATGCCCTTGCCGCCATGCCGGAGCGGCGGGGATCGATGCAGGAGATCGAAGACGAACTGCAAAGAATCAAAAAACGCGGCTTCGCGCTTTACAGCGATCTCGTGACGCCGGGAGCCACCCTGCTGGCAATGCCCATTCCGATGGGTCCGTCCGGACGCCCGGTCGCGATCGGGATAGCCGCGCCCAACGAGTATTTTCGCAATCGCAAACAGACGTTCACGGAGTTATTGAAAAAGGCCATCGCCGAGCACATCTCACAAAACGGTCAAGGCTTCAAGGAGGCCCTCGACGACGAGGCACGACTGGAAATCGACGACGATATAGCGCCGTAGTCATCCGAGCTTTGTATCCAGGAAGCGGGCCATCTCGTCGATCGCCGCCCGGCCTTCGCTCAAGACCGGCGCAAACCAGTGCCAGACATGAATCATGTCCGGCCAGACATGGAGATCGACGGATACGCCGACCTCTTTCAATCTGTCGGCCAACAAGTGGCTATCCGAGAGCAAGACCTCCGAACTGCCTACCTGAATCAGGAATGGCGGCAATCCCTTGAGATCGGCAAATACCGGCGATGCCAGAGGCGTCCTGCGCGGGGTTGAAGTTCCCAGATAGGCCGCCGTCCACAGCTCAAGATCGGCATGGCGCACCATCGGGTCCACATTCGCTTTCGCGCTATAAGATGCGCCCTTATTTTCAAGATTGGCCCAGGGCGAAATACAAACGGCCGCAGCCGGAAGTCTGAGACCGGCATCGCGCGCCGCCAGAAGCACGGCAACCGTCAGGCCGCCGCCAGCCGAATCCCCTGCAACAGCGAGCTTGGCCGGATCGACGCCCGTCTCGATCAGCCAGCGATAAGCAGCAAGCGCATCATCGACCGCCGCCGGAAATGGATGCTCCGGAGACCGCCTGTAGTCGATCAGCAGAACCCGGCCATTCAGGGCAAGAGCTATGCGCGCCGCAAGATGGCGATGCGAGTCGAGAGAACCAAGCGCATAGCCTCCTCCATGCAGATAGAGCAAAACCCGCTTGCCGGCACCGGCAGCCGGCGCCAGCCATTCGCCGGGAACCCCGCCAGCGGAAACCGGCGTGACCGTTACGCCTTCGGGAAGACCGAACGCCTTGCCAGCCTCGTCATACGAAGTACGAAAATCCTCAAGAGAACGAGGTTCCTCGGTCACAAGGCCCGTAAGCAGCTGACGAACGACAGCAAGTTCCTCAAGACTCATTCTTCACGCCCTCCTCAGGCTGCCGCGCCATGGCGCAGCAGACGGCCCGGCAAACGACCTTCGGTGCCCAACACATCGACGCCATTGCGCCGGATCAATGTCCCGTTGACGACGACGGCCGAAATGCCCGAGGCATCGGAAATCAGCCGGTCTTCGCCAGCAGGCAGATCATAGACCCTGCGAAGGGAACTTGCGCCAACCGTTTCGGCGTCGAAGATCAGGACATCGGCGGGCATTCCCACAGCGAGGCGACCGCGATCCTTGATGCCGAACACCTCGGCGGGCCGCGATGTCAGCATCCGGACCGCCTCCTCCAGCGTCAAAACGCGCTTTTCACGGACCCATCTTCCGAGAAGATGCGTGGAAAAACATGCATCGCAGAGTTGGCTCGCATGCGCGCCTGCGTCCGAGAGGCCGAGCACCGTGCAGGAATCGCGCAGCAACGTTGCCACTTCATCTTCGTCCGCGTTTGCGACAGGCAGGCGGAACCGCGTCTGCAGATCGCTCTGAATCGAGAGATCCAACGCAAGATCAATCGAGTTGCATCCGAGTTCCGCTGCGACGTCGTGCACCAGCCGTTCCCCGAACTCCGGTCGATCCGGACAATAGGCGATGACCGCCTTGTCCCATGCACTGAGAATCGGACCACGCATCGCGTCCCGGAATCCCGCCCGGAAAGAGTTGTCGGCGTAAAGCCTCAGTTTTTCCGCGCGGTCGGCTTTGTTCACCGGCGCGAAGACCGGCATGCTCTGGAACAGAAACGGCTGATCGAATCGAAATTCAAAATTGAGGGGCCTGCAGGTGACCTGCGGAAATACCGCGTAACCAGCCGACTGAAGTTCGTTTGAGCGCGCCAACTGCTCGGCTGCGGAGCCGACATTCAGCACCCCGCCACCGCCCAGCAACGCCGTCCAACTGACATGGCGACCGGAAACGCGGTTCAATTCCGCGAATTCGTCAAATGACAGTTCCTTGCCGACAGTCGCCTGTATCACGCCTTCGCCCGCCTCGCCCAGCGCCGACGCGATCTCCCGTATCTCGCTGAACGCCGCCAGTCGGCTTGGAACCGGTCTGCCCTCATAGCCTACATGCGTCGGCGATTTCGAGGTCGCATAACCGAGTGCGCCCGCTTCGAGGCCCTCGCGCATCAGGCTTTTCATATGCCTGACCTCCTCCGGCCGCGCCGCCCGTTCGGTGGATTCGGGCCCGAGGGCATAGAGGCGAAGCGGCGTATGCCCCAGAAGAACGGCCACGTTGATCAACGTACCCTTCTTTTCCACGACGTCGAGATATTCGGGAAACGTCTCGAACCCCCATTCGTCGCCGAGACCGGCCTCCAGCGCCTTGACACTCATGCCCTCGACATTTTCGAGCGTCCGCAAAATAAGGCCGCGATGCTCCTTGCGCGTCGGCGCGATGCCGAACCCGCAATTGCCCACCACGACCGTCGTCACACCGTGCCACGGCGAGATCGACAAATTCCTGTCCCACAGAAGCTGGGCATCGTAATGCGTATGTATATCGACGACGCCGGGGGCAACGACCTGCCCCCGGGCGTCGATAGTCGTCCTCGCCCCGGCGGGGGCCTGCCCCATAGCCACAACTTTGCCATCGCGAATACCGATGTCTCCGGCATAGCCCGGAGAGCCGGTGCCGTCGACGATGAATCCACCCACGATTTTCAGATCGTAGTCCATGAAAACGTCCTCCCCGTGAATCGAAAAAATCCGCGCCTTGACGTCAGTATACGGATCGTCAAACGGCGAGCTTGTAGAGCTCCGCGACGTTGTCGTGGCATATCCAGTTGCGTTCCTGCTCGCTCAGATTTTTCGTGTGCTCTTCGAGCATTTCCTGCGACCAGGGCCAGGTCGAATCCGAATGCGGGAAATCGTTTGCCCACATCAGGCGGCGAACATTGCACATATCCTTCATCCTGAAGGCAACCCAGTCGTCCTGGAACGTCACATAGATGTTGTCGTTGAAATAGTCGCTCGGCATCCGCTTGAGCGGCGGCGCCTTCATCCAGTAGCGATGACGCTTGTAGGCATGGTCCATGCGATACATGTAGTGCGGAACCCAGCCCGCATCGGCCTCGACGCAGACAACCTTGAGGTCGGGGAAGCGATCAAAGACACCGCCGAATATGAAGGTGCCCATCACGTCCTGGCAGCCACGAATGATCGACAGGAAGCCGTTGATACGCGGGCCCCGGACCTGCCCCGAAAGACTGTCCGATTTGCCGGTCAGGATGTGGAACGAAAGCGGCATGTCGCACTCGACAGCGGTCGCCCAGACCTTGTCGTATACGGTTGAATCATAATCCTCGACGGCGGGGTTTCCGGGCATCATCACGCCCTTGAAGCCCATCTCCTTCGCATGCCTGATTTCCGCAACGCCATCTTCCGGTGATCGCATGGAAACCTGCGCAAGACCGTAAAGACGGTCAGGCGCCTCCCCGCAGTATTCCTGCAACCAGCGATTATAAGCGTCGAAGCAGGCCTTCTTGTAGTCGAAGTCGGGATGGTTGCAGATCACCATTCCGACCGTCGGATAGATGAACTCGGCCGCAATGCCATCCTTCTCCTGATCCGCAACGCGGAACTTGGCGTCCCAGCCGCTCTTCCACAGGTCTTCGAAAGCGACGCCCTCTGTCGTGATTTCTGCCGGATCCTTGCCGGCGGCGGCCACCAGCCCCATCGGAACCGGAGACCCCATACCATCGACGATGAAAGCGTCGCCAATCTTGTCGATCCGCTGGATGCGCGGCGCGCGATCGCGGAATTTGGGATCAATGTAATCAACATAGCAATGCGGCGGTTCGGTGATGTGCGAGTCCGCAGATATGGGTTTCTTGATCATTGTCTCTCTCCCAGCGTCGCATTTGGTTTCAAGGGCGCGACTTTATATTTTGATAATCCCTGATCATGATTATTCGCTGGCCGCACAACCCGAGTCCAGCTAAATTTACATCCATGCGATTAAAAACACATACGTGTTATACAAGGGAGACGCGAACATGACGATGGAACCGGCCTTGCTCGAAAAAAGGGGCCATATCGCGCTGATCACGCTCAACCGCCCGGAAGCGCGCAACTCGTTCAGTCCGGAGATGTTGGTCCGGCTTGCCGGCCATTGGGAAGAGGTGCGCGACGACGCGAATATCCGAGTCGCCGTCGTCACCGGTGCCGGAGACAAGGCGTTTTGTTCGGGTGCCGATCTCGGGCAACTCATCCCGCTCATAAATGGCGCACGCAAACCGCAAAACGAATGGGACCAGAAAATTCTGGACGATCCGAATATCCTGGCCAAAGGCCTGTTGCGCACATTCGATGTGACAAAGCCGGTCATCGCCGCGATCAACGGCTTTGCCGTCGCAGGCGGGATGGAGCTGGCACAAGGAACGGACATGCGTATCGCTGCGGATACGGCAAAGCTCGGCGTGCAGGAAGTCAAATGGGCGATTTTTCCGGGCGGCGGCTCAACGGTGCGCCTTCCGCGCCAGATACCTTATGCAAGGGCGATGGAACTGCTGCTCACCGGCGACCTGATCAGCGCGCAGGAGGCCTACGATCTGGGATTCCTGAATCGTGTTGTCCCCCAAAACCAGGTGCTCGACGCGGCATTCGAACTCGCGGAGAAGATCGCCGCGAATGGGCCGATCGCCGTTCAGGCAATTCGCAAATCTGCCCGCGAATGTCTGGGTCGTCCCGAGAGCGAGGCGATGGATATGGAGTCGCGCTTCGCAGCACCCGTATTCAAGACCGAGGATGCCCGCGAGGGGCCCAAGGCATTCATGGAGAAGCGCAAGCCTAACTATAAGGGCCTCTGAAACAAGAAACCAAAATCATTACGAGAGGGAGATATTCCGATGCAGTTCGGCATTCAGATGGTTTTTCAGAATTTCGACAGAGCCAACTCCGGCGTAACCGACGGCCAGGTCTATGACGAGGAGATCCGTCTCGGGCTTTTGGCGGAAGAACTCGGCTTCGACGCATTGTGGCCCGTCGAGCATCATTTCGAGGACTATTCGTTTTGTCCCGACAACACCCAGTTCCTGAGCTACATGGCGGCGCGCACCAAGCGCATCAAACTGGGCACCGGCGCCGTCATCCTTCCCTGGAATGTGCCCGTTCGGATCGCGGAAAAGGTCGTCATGCTGGATCACCTTTGCCAAGGCCGAACACTCTTCGGGATGGGGCGCGGCCTGGCGCGCAAGGAATATGACGGCATGGGCGTGAACATGGACGAAGCCCGCCAACGCTTCGATGAAGCAAGCCCGATGATCATCGACGCTCTCGAGACCGGCTTCATCGAAGGGAGCGGCCCCTTCTATCCGCAGAAGCGGACCGAAATCCGTCCCAATCCGCGCGGCTCCTTCAAGGGGCGCATCTATCAGGTCGCCATGTCACCGGAATCTGTTCTTCAGTGCGCGAAGGCGGGCGCGCGGATGGTGATCTTCGCTCAGAAGCCGTGGGAGGCTCAGGCCGAGGCCGTCAAGGAATACAAGGCGGCATACAAGACGCAGCATGGCGACGACGCACCGCCGATCATGATATGCGACTTCACCTATTGCGACACCGATCCTGCTCGCGCGAAAGAGTTGGGACAGAAATATGTGACCAACTATCTGCTTTCGGTACTCGATCACTATGAACTGGCCGGCGAGCATTTTAAAAACGCCAAGGGCTACGAGTCCTACGCCCAGGCCGTCGACGCCATCCGCGCGCTCGGCAAGGGTGGAATGGCCAAGACCTATCTCGATGTCACGGCCTGGGGAACACCCAAGGAAATCGTCGAGAAGTTCGAATATCGCAAATCGCTTCTGGGCGAATTCGACATCAATCCCTGCTTCTTATTCGGCGGCATGAGCTACGAGGAGGCAGCCGAGAGCATGCGTTCGTTCGCCAGACACGTCATACCGGCCCTGAGAAAGAGCAGCAAACGCAAGGTGGCTTGACCCGTCTGCTTCTGGAAGCCCCGTGGCGGTCTGGTCCATGAATTCGGCGACGACCCGCCTTGTCGCCAGGTGCTCCGTCCACGGAGCATCTGGCGACAAGATAATTTCCAAGTCAAACATACCTAGAACGTCAGATGCGTCCCGCTGCTTTCATGGCAGAAATGTAACCGAATGTCATGGCCGGGCCGATAGTCGCGCCGGGTCCGGGGTAGGAATTCCCCATGACGGACGCCGTGCTGTTTCCCGCTGCCCAAAGGCCTTCGATAACCTCCCCCGACTGCGAGACCACCTGTCCGAACTTGTTGATGACAAGCCCGCCGCGTGTGCCGATGTCGCCGGGATAGAGCCGGATGGCGAAGAAAGGAGCTTTCGTCAACGGCGCCAGGTTCGGATTTTTGAAATAGGGATCGCCATACATGCGGTCATGCGCACTATCGCCCCTGTGGTAGTCCTCATCGACGCCGGTTTCGGCAAGCTTGTTGAATCGCTCCATCGACTTCGCGAGACGATCCGCCGGAACACCTATCTTCTCCGCAAGTTCTGCAAGGCTTGGTGCCGAGACCACGTCGCCGCTTTCATTCCACCGCTTCGGTATGGGCTGGCGCGGCATGTTCGAGGCAATCATATAGTAATCCTTGTACGCCTTATCCAGGATAAGCCATACCGGCACGCAGGACGTGCCCGTCCCGTTATGCACTTCGTAAATCCTGGTGACCACGTCGCAATAGGGCGCCGCCTCGTTTACAAAGCGATCGCCCGAGGAATTCACGATCATCGATCCCGGCAGCGAGCGTTCGAGAACGCAAAAATGCGGGTTCTCGTTGGCGTTTACGTGACTGACCGGACCCCACCAGGCGTCGTCCATCAGATCGAGCCGGGCACCAATGCTCTCGCCGGCACGAATGGCGTCGCCCGTATCGCTTTCGGCGGCAAGCGACCATTTCGAGCTTGTGGGATGCGGCAGATAGCGGTCGCGCATTTCCTGATTGTGGGCGAAACCGCCAGCGGTCAGCGCCACGCCGCGCCGCGCCTTGTACCGAAGCGTCCTGCCACCCTTCGACACCTCGGCACCGACGACGCGACCGTTCTCGGTCACCAGCGACGTCAGGGCCGTATTCACTTCGAACGGAATGTTGGCGCGCAATATGGAGTAAAAGAGCCGACCGGCGGTGCCCTGCCCCGCCGTCATCACTTTTTTGCCAAGCAGCCTGTTTGTGATCGTGTTGTAAGCCGCCTTCATGAACTTGAGTTTTCCGTCCCAATGACGGCTCATCCGGGCGACCGAAAACAACTCGAACAGCAGGAGGCCGGCGTAATGAGTGCCCGACAGAACCGGCGGGCGGAAATATTTCTGATTGTCGCCAAGCAAAGTCCCGTTGAAGGGAACGGCTTCCAGGGCGCGGCCTTCAGGGAAGCCACCAGTCGCTTCGGGGTAATAGTCCGAATATCCCTTGCTCCAAACGAAGCGCGTTTCAGTGTGATCGCGCAGGAACTCGATCATCTGCGGACCGTACTTCACAAACGATTCCTGAACTTCCGAGGGCACGCGGTTGCCGACCGTGCTGGCCATGTAGGTCCTGGCCCGTTCCTCCGAGTCCGGTAACCCGCCTTCGCGCACCAGGTAGTTGTTGGGAATCCAGACCACGCCACCCGATCGAGCCGTGCTGCCGCCCATATAAGGCGCTTTTTCGATCACCAGCGTGTCGAGGCCCAGATGTTTGGCCGTCAGGGCCGACACCATTCCGGCGCCGCCGCCGCCCACGACCAGCCAGTCCACTTCCTTGTCCCAGCGAATGCCGGCTCCCGCTCCGTTATCAGCCATATGCGTGCTCCCTCAATTTGTCCGACGCGCCGAAACCCTATGCCGCCCGCTTGCTGCCGCATGAACGAACGACAGGCGACACGCCACCTCCCCCGCTCCCCGGGGTGCATGTTTCAATCGTGCGCCTGCTCGTAAACCTGATACTCGATACCGCCGGGGTAAACGCGTCCTTCGCCGACGCCCAGAACCCTGTTCAACCATTTGTATTTTTCGGCGCCGGTCTCGAAACGCAACTGGCTCAAAAAATACGAGTCGCCGATTTTCGTTTCTCCGCCGCTGAGCGCCGCGGTGACGAACTTTTCATTGTATTCGAGAAATCCCGTATAATGGGCGTAGATGTATGCGCCATCGTTCGTCTGCAGAACGATCCGCACGTCGATATGCCCCAAATTCTCGGAATCGATGACGATCCAGTCGGCGCCACTGCTGCAAACGGTGCCCGTGAGGCGCTTGCCCTCGAACGCGCCCCCCGTAATGTTGGCGACAAGCCGCTTGCCATGCGTCGTGTCGCCAATGTCGAATGGCGAGGCGACAAGAACGTGAATTTTCATCAAGGGAACCAGCTTCATGTGCTTTTAATCCTTATACGGAATGATATAACCTGCATATGCGAGAGGTTGCGCGTCACTTTTCCTGTTTGGCGCAGTCACCGGCCGTCCACGACTCAGGTAAAACTCATCGACAGATCGCCCAATCCCTGGTCGAAGCGGCACAAAACGTCGTCGCCAGCCTTAACGGGGATTGCCCGCACAAAAGACCCGGTAAGCACGACCTGCCCCGGCTCGAAAACAACGCCGAATTGGCCGAGCTTGTTCGCAAGCCAGGCGACGGACGTGACGGGATTGCCCAGAACCGCCGAGGCCTCGCCCTCGACTTCCAACTTGCCGTTCAACTTCAATTCGCCATGCACGCGCCGCACGTCGATCGCATCAAGCCGTCTTGGATTGGCGCCCAGCACGACAGCGCCGCAGGCAGCCAGATCGGCCACGGTGTCGATGATGCCGAAACCGGCTTCCGGCATGACGCGGAAATCGACAATCTCGATCGCAGGGACAACAAAATCGGTCGCCCTGATGACATCGACGGGCAGCACGCCCGGCCCCTTGAGTGCGTGCTTCATGACGAAGGCGATTTCGATTTCGATCATCGGGCGGAAAAACCGGGAAGCATCGATCGGCGTCGCTTCAGGCAGGAACATGTCGTCGGTTATGGCGCTGAAATCCGGCTCCGAAGACCCGGCCATTTCCTGCATCGGTTTCGACGTGAGCCCTACCTTGTAGCCCTTCACCTTCGCGCCCGCGTCAACCTTGCGGCGGATGAACTCTTCCTGAACCAGATAGGAATCCTCGACGGTCAAGCCAGGATAGGTTCCGGTCAGCCGCCGGAGCGGCCTGCGTGTCTCATAGACGTCGAAAAGCTCGTCAACGATTTTTGACCTTGTCGCACTATCCAGCATTTTTTGTTCCCGTTTTTTCTTTTACAGCCGTGAGGCTCGCCAGGCTCGCCGAAGAGAGCGCCGCAATGTCCGTCGTAACCGAGACCATCTGAAACCCCTGCGCGACGCGCAGCGGCGCGACGATCGCGTTCGACAGGACGGCGACCGCCTTGCCGTGCCGCTGACAGGCAGCGACAATGGTTTTTATGGCATCGTCAAAAACAGGCTTTCCGTCATTGTCTCCCGGCGGCAGGCCAAGCGCGACCGAAAGGTCAAACGGCCCCACCAGAGCGGCATCGACCCCGGGCAAGCCAACAATTTCATCGACCTGATCGAGCGCAGAGCGCGTTTCAATCATCGGAATGACGGCAACCCGGTCATTGGCCGTGAAGGCATAACCCACGCCGTCGCGCGTTCCGACACGCACAGGCCCGAAGCTGCGGCGCCCCACCGGCGGATAGCGGCAGGAGTCAACCAAACTCCTCGCATCGTCGGCCGTCTGAATCATCGGAGCGACAACGCCAAGGGCACCCGCATCCAGAACGCGGCCGATAATTCCCGGCTCGTTCCAGGGCACACGTACAATTGCCGGAAGTCCGCGAATGTCGGCGGCGCGGATCATTTCAAGCGCCTGTCCGTAGTCCATGCAGCCATGCTGCATATCGACGAGTATCCAGTCGAAGCCAAGCGACGAAACGGCCTCGACTCCGAGCGCGCCGGGCATCATGCACCAGGCACCGAATGTCACCTCTCCCGCCGCCCAACGCGATTTCAAAGACACGGCTTCCGCCATTTTCATATCCCTCAGAATTGCCCGAGAGCGACGCGACGAACCATCTCGGTATCCGTCGGCTCGTGGCCGACCTTGTGGGCGGGGGCAGGTACGTCCTGCACGGTGTTGGTGATCTTGCCAATGCCCGTCACCTCCACTTCGACGACGTCGCCCGGGTTCATGGGCCGGGAATTGGCGGGCGTCCCGGTGAGCACGATGTCGCCTGGCAGGAAGGTGATGTGACGCGAGAGGTCGGCGAAGATATAGTCGATCGGGAAGGTCATCTCGCTGACCGGACCCTCTTGCACGACCTTGCCGTTGATATAGGTCCGCACCGTCTCCTTGCGGATGTCAACGCCGCGCACGATCCCGGGACCGACAGGACAAAAACCGTCCTGTCCCTTCACACGCAGCATGGAGCCCGCATCCGTGTCGCGGAAATCCTGCGCACCGACATCGTTTGCCGGCGCGAAGCCCGCCAGATAATCCCAGACATCCTCGCGTGCGACATTTCGCATGGGCTTGCCGACGATCGCAGCGATCTCGCCTTCATAATTCAGATATTTGCAGTCCGCAGGTCGGTTGAGAAAGCCGCGATGCGAATTAAGCGTCGTGAGCGGCTTCTGAAAATAGGTCGGCGTAACGAGCGGCGGCGCCTTGAACTCGACGCGACGCGAGTCGTAGTTCAGATGAATGCAGATGATCTTGGTCGGATCGCAGGGCGGCAGATAGGTCGCATCAGCATCCTCCACCATCCTCCCATCGCCAAGCCGCAGCTTGTCGCCCTCAGGGCGCACCCAGGTCGGCACACCTTCATGCAGGATGCGGCGCCATTCCTCGCGGGGACCGTCCAGAACTGACATTCGTTCCTCCAGATTTGATTGGTCGATCTATTCATCAACTGAAAAAGCATGGGGCGCGCGCATCCGGCGCGCTCCCCGACTGCCCGGCGCCCTTTTCGAGGGAGGCGCCGGGCGGGGATTTTCGGGCGGCCTAGTCGGCGGCCGCCTCCATCGTGCCCTTGGTCACGCCTTCGACGGGTCCGTGGCCATAGGTGTCGCGCTGATAGTATTCCGACTGATGCGTCGCCGGACGCGCACCCCATCCGATCTCGCACATCCATCCCGACGGGTTGACGAAATAGAAGGAATACATGTGATCGTTGGCGTGACGCCCGGGTTCGATCGCGATCGGCACATTGTTTTGCTTCACGATTTCGTAGGCCAGCCCGACATCGTCGAAGTTCTCGACTTCGAACATCATGTGGTTGATGCGCTTTTCGCCGGGCGGTCCGAAGGCGAGCGTATGGTCGCGTTCGTTGCAGTGCAGGAACATCAGGTCGAATGGCCGGGGAAGGCCCGGGAACGGTATGCGATACTCAATACCACCGCGCATGCCGAGCAACTTGTAGAACTCATAGGTCTTCTCGAAGCCGACGGTCTCGCGCAGGATCAGATGTCCGAGTCCGCCGCCGCCGGTTTTGAATTTACCGTGCATCCTGCGCCCCGAATGAAAGGGCTTGTCGGACTGAACCTGCGGGCCGTGGAAAATTTCGAGCGGATTTCCGCTTGCATCCTCAAGCTTCATGATTTCCAGCACGCGGCGGTCGTCGGATTCCTCTTGCGAGCCGATGCGGACCTTCACGCCCGCATCCGTCAACGTCTTGTACATTTCCCTGAATTCATCGACGCCCGCCACGCGCAGACCAAGAAAGTTCAGATCGTCACTCCCGTCTTCCTCGACGATCAGACGATGATGCCAATAATCCATGCGGAAATAGCAACGTCCGGCCTCACCCTCATCGGCGACCTCGAGGCCGAGGATATTGGTAGCATAGTCTTTCCATTGAGCGAGGCTTTTGACACCAAGTCCCGCGTATCCCAATTCCGTGATCTGAACCATCTGCATACCCTCCCTCAGGCGAACGATCCTTTGCGGATCGATATGTTCTTGATGTCCGCGTAGAAGTCAAAACTCCATGTGCCGCCTTCGCGACCGATGCCGGAGTCACGGCTTCCACCGAATGGCGCCGCGAGATCGCGAACGAAGAAACAGTTGACCCAGACGGTGCCCGCCACAACCTGCGAGGCTATCTTCGTCGCCCGCGTCTCGTTGCCGCTGAAAAGCGTCGCCGCCAGGCCGTAGCGCGTGTTGTTGGCCAGCTCGATCACTTCGTCGTCGGAAGTGAAGCTCTGCCAGGTGAGCACGGGACCGAAGACCTCGCGCTGCGCGATTTCGAGCGACGGGCTCACATTGGCAAAGAGTGTCGGCTCGAAATAGAGGTCGCCGAAATTTGCGCGAGAACCGCCCCAGAGCGGCACCGCACCATCCGCCTTCGCCCTGTCGACAAAACCCGCAACACGATCGAAATGCTCTTTCGTGATCAGCGGGCCGACACGCGTGTCCTTGTCGCGTGGATCGCCGACGAGCATATGGCTCGCCGCGCCCCGCACCTTTTCGAGAAAGCCCTCTTCGATCGACTTCTCGACCAGGATGCGCGTTCCGGCGAGACAGACCTGGCCCGCATTCATATATTGCGCAGCCACCGTCTGCGCCGCCGCGTCAAGATCGGCATCGGCACAGATGATGAAAGGCGACTTGCCACCGAGTTCGGAACTCATCGGCGTGATGGAGCGCGCTGCCGCCTGGCCGATGATCTTCGCCGTATCGGTCGAGCCCGTGAAGCTGATCCGGTCGACATCGGGATGGTTGACGAGTGCGCTTCCCGCTTCCTCGCCGATCCCCTGCACGACATTGAGAACGCCCGCGGGAACGCCCGCCGCATGGGCAATGTCGGCCATCAGCGAGCAGGTGAGCGGCGCCCACTCCGGTGGCTTCACGACGACCGTATTGCCGGCGGCAAGCGCCGGGCCGACCTTCCATGTCGTCAGCATCAAAGGCGCGTTCCACGGCGTGATGAGCGCCGCAACGCCCGCCGGATCGTATTTCACATGATTGACGACTTCGGGCGAGTCGATCGAATGACCGTCGAGCGTCAGCGCCCAGTCGGCAAAAAATTCGATGTTCTGTGCCGCGCGCGGAACAACACGGTAGACATTGCCGAGAAGCAGGGAACCGTTATCCATCGTTTCGACCGCAGCGAGCTCCGCCGCGCGCGCCTTCAGCCCTTCGGCGAAACGCTTGAGGATCGGCAAACGGCCTTTCGGACCAAGCGCAGCCCAGCCCGGGAATGCCTTGCGCGCCGCAGCGACCGCCTGATCCACTTCCGCCTTGCCACCCGCCGCGACATCGGCGAGGTGGGAGCCGTCCACCGGCGAAACGTCCGCAAATCTCCGCGGCGAGGGAACGCGCCGCCCGTCGATCCAGTGATCGGTCGAGACATCGACGCCCGCGACCTTTGCCATATTTTCCGCCATCACACAGCCCCCGCGACCCGACGGACGGCTTTGTTCACCGCGCCGATGTCCTCTGTCAGAAAGCGATCGACCAACTCGTTCGCACGGGTGCGGTCGCCGAACAGATGGGCCATCTGATAGTTACGGGCCGAAGATCCGAGATAGAAGCGCTCGTACTGGAGGTTCCGGCCGGCAAGGCCCGTGCCGACGAAATCCCATGCAAGCCGAAAGACCCGCGCGCGCTGCTCGGCGCCCACATCGCCGGCGCCGCGCAGATAATGGTCGATGAGCGGTCGAAGACTGGGATCGTCGAGTTGAGCCCGGCTCGGGGCGGCGAAGACGTTATGCGACCCGATAAGCTGGATCATTTCACTGACCCGCGCCATCCATCGCGGCATCGACGCGCGAATGGCGGCGAAGGGTTGGGCGTCCGGCAGCCAGACGCCATTGCCATAGTCGGTAGCTCCGTCTTCGGCAGCCTTCAGGCAGGCGCGTGTCAACTCGGCATAGCTCCAGATTTCGCCGAGCATCTCCCATGTCTGCGGCTTGACATCGTTGATCACCTCGGTCATCCGCGAGGCGAGGCCCCAGGCAAATTCGAGTTTCGTCAGCGCCCGGATCGTCGTCTGCTGCATGACGTTCGGCCACCAACTGCGCATCATGACCGAATTGTAGACGGCGGTGTTGCAGTTGACATGCAGACGATCCCGGGGCACTTCGACATTGTCGAAGATCACGAAGGCATCCTGCTCATCGAACCGGGCCGAGATGGGGTGATCAAAAAAATTGCTGCGTTCGGAAAACGAATCCCGGCAAATGAATTTGAGACCAGGGGTGGATATCGGAATGCAGAAGGAGATTGCGTACTCGTCGCAACCGGGCGGCAAGGGATGAGACGGATAGACCGCAAGCTCATCGGCGAAAGGGGCGAGCGTCGCGAGGATCCGCGCACCGCGCACGATGATGCCGTGCTCCGTTTCGCCGACCTTGCGAAGAGCCACATCGTTGCCAGGTTGCGGCGCATCGCCCTGCGCCTTGTCGATGGTCGGATTGACGATCGTATGCGTCAGCGAAATGTCGTGGCGGCGCAGATGTTTCTGATACTTGACGAGGTTCTCCGCGCCTTCCTCGTTGCCATTTACGGCCCATTCCTCGGCGCGGCCAGCGAAGCCCGCATAGGTCACATTCATGTAGTCCGGCGTGCGGCCCATCAGGCCGACCGAATAGGCGGCGATTTTTTCCAGACCCGCGCGGCGACGCGCCAGATCCTGCCTCGACCGGGGAATCATATGGCTGACATTGATCTTCTCGCCCGTCTCCGGATCCGGCATCAGGCAGGCGTCGGCCTCTTCATGCTGGAGATCGTAGACGGTTGCGACGGCACGCGCCGCGCCAGCGAATGCGGGGTCATCGGCGACGCTCTCGATCTTGCGGTCGCCGACCCAAATCTCCCGAGGTTGCTTGAGACCTTCCAAAAACTGTGCGCCCGTACGTGCCGGCATGGCTTTCTCCCCTTATACTCTTTTTGATTTTTGTCTCGACGTCCGGCTCAAGTAGCATGGCCGGTAAACCCACCCGCAGCCACCCACATTTTTTTGTATACACTCATTTATGAGCGGCGTCATATATTCCGCACATTACACAAAATTTGTCAACGGCCAAGTACGCCAAAAATTGGCGCAAGAATGGTCAAGATACTTGCTGCACTGCCAAATAATCTGACAGAAAGGGCCCGGCGGCGGCTGGGCGCAACCATTCAACAATCAGGACGCGCCGATGGACACATCCTCGAAAATGAGCAAGCCAGCCAACGCCAAATCTGCAAAGAGAGAACATCCGCAGACGGAAGGGCGGAGAGAGCGCAACAAGCGGGAAAAGGTCGCGCGCATCACGGCGGCGGCCCGCACCCTGTTTCACACCAAGGGTTATACGGAAACGACCACGCAGGAAGTGGCGGAAGCTGCCGACATTGGAGCTGGCACACTATTTCTCTATGCCAAATCAAAGGAAGACCTTCTCATCCTGGTTTTCAAGGATGAGATGAGCCAGTTGATAGAGGAAGTGTATGGAACAATTCGGAAGAAGGCCCCGTTGCTCGAACAAGTGGAGTCATTATTCGACGGGTTTATTGAATATCACAGACGCGATGTTGTCATTTCCCGCGCGCTTATTCGCGAACTCAGCTTCTCCGGCAACCCTGGGCGCCGGAAGGAAGTACTCAAAATTCCAGAAGCGATTATCGAAAAGCTTGTCCATTTCGTCTCGGCAGCTCGGGCGCGCGGCGAAATTCGCGCCGATATCGATCCGGCCGAAGCAGCGCGATGCCTGTTTGCCATCTACTATCAGCAGTTGCAAACCTGGTTGGGAACCTATGTCAGCCACAGCGCCTTCAAGCAAAACATGCATGTACTTCTCAAATTCGTGGTCGACGGAATGTCCGTAGGCGACAGGCGCAAAACAGAACCTTCGCAAAACAAACGAACGTCGCAGACCGGGAAAAATGAAAACGGGCTCGCGGTGTCGACACCCGGAAAGAACGGCGTCGTCGAAGGCGAATGAGTTTGATGGATTCAGCGTTTCAACTCTGCCGACTTTCGGGAGGATATCTCTCGACCCAAAGTGCAGTCGGCGCCCGTCTTTCAAGGAGAGGATCGGGGGGAAAGAAAAAAACCCCGAAATCCGCGCGCCGGCTGCAACTTAGTGCTGACCGTCAGGTATTCTCAACATGAGACCGTCGAGATCGTCGGTCACAGTGATCTGACAAGCAAGACGGCTGTTTTCCGTCGAACCTTCGGCAAACTGCAGCAAGTCGGCTTCCATGCCGCCGGGCTTGGCCCTGCCGGTCCGGGCCACCCACGCGGCATCGACATGCACATGGCAGGTCGCGCAGGCGCACTCGCCCCCGCAATCGCCGTCGATGCCCGGCACACTGTTGTTGACTGCGGCATCCCTCGCGGTCGTGCCGCTCTTGACCACGATGGGATATTCGGCGCCGTCCGGTTCGATAAAAATGACTGTGGGCATTTTTTTCTCTTGTCGATCAGGCTGGATGAAATGGGGGCGGGAGCGTTTTCGCGACGGGACGGGCACCCCCGTTACGTCGCGAATTCATTGAGGCGCCAGAGCGGACCCGGCTCAGTGCGCGTGCAGCTTCACCGGCAGGTGGGTGAACCCGCGGACGAAGTTGGACAGCGTTCTTTCGGGCGCGCCGACGACCTCAACCTTGCTGAAACGCTTCAGGATTTCTTCCCAGATGATGCGCAACTGCAGCTCCGCCACGCGGTTTCCCATGCAGCGATGCACGCCGAAACCGAAGGAAAGATGGTGACGTGAATTCGGGCGGTCGATAATGAACTCGTTCGGGCGGTCGATCGCCTCCTCGTCCCGGTTCCCCGAGAGGTACCACATGATGACCTTGTCGCCCTTCTTGATCTTCTTGCCGCCGATTTCGGCGTCCATGAGCGCCGTCCGACGCATATGCGTCAGCGGCGTCTGCCAACGGATGATCTCGGGGATCATTTTCGGGATGAGGCCCGGATCGGCCATGAGCTTGCGATACTCGGCCGGGTTCTGATTAAGCGCGAGCACCCCGCCGCTGATGGAATTACGCGTGGTGTCGTTACCACCAACGATCAGGAGAATCAGGTTGCCCAGAAATTCGAGATACGGCATGTCCCGCGTCGCCGGCGAATGCACCATCATCGAAATCAGATCAGACTTTGGCGGCTCGTTGACCCGCTGATCCCACAGACCCTTGAAGTATTGCGCACATTCGAGGAGTTCCTCGCGGCGCTGCTCAAACGAAGAAACCACGCCCGTCTCTGGCGTTGCGGTCGCAACATCCGACCAGCGGGTGAGCTTGCGCCGCTCCTCCCAAGGAAAATCGAACAGTGTCGCCAGCGTCATCGTCGTGAGCTCGATGGAAACCCGATCAACCCAGTCGATCTCCTCGCCGATAGGGAGCGAATCGAGAATAAGCCCTGCGCGCTCGCGGATGATGGGCTCCAGCAGAACAAGATTGGACGGGGCGACAGCCGGACTGACTGCCTTGCGCTGAGCGTCGTGCTTGGGCGGATCCATCGCAATGAACATCTCAAGCTCAAGCGCCGCTTCGCCGCTTTGCATGTCCTGCAGGGCGATGCCACCAAGCTTGGCCTCCGAGGAGAACGTCTGGTGGTTCACCTCGACCTGCATGATGTCGTTGAATTTCGTTACCGACCAGTAGGGCCCGTAGGCGCTCTCGGGGCAATAATGGACGGGGTCTTCCCGCCGCAGCCGGGCGAAGTAGCTCCCGATCGTGTCGCTTTGAAAGAGCTTTGGATCGCTGACATCCATCCGAGAAAGCGGGACCGTCGAAGCTGGATCTCTAACCAATGTGTCGGTTGTCATCTCTTTGTCCTCCCGATCAATGTCTACGCGGCATCCACCAGTCATGGCGCATGCAATTCTTATTCATTATAATAGATCATGTGGGAGATTCAGCGTCAAACACTTTCACCCCCGCAGGCCACCCCAAAAAACCGGCAGCGAGGCCGCCGCAGATCCATCAATCCAGGACAAATCCCTCATAATCCTTGGCCGCAGCGGCATTGCACCGGTCCATATACATGGGCACGCCGGGGAAATTCAGAAGCTGACGCGGCTTTCCCGGAATATTGGCGCCCATGTACCAGGAATCGGCCTTGGGAAAGAGTGTCATGTCGGCGATGGCGCTCAGGAACTGCGTCCATTCTTCCTCTGCCTGAGCAGTCGCCTCGATCCGTCCCTTGTTATTCTCGCGCATATGCTTGAGGCAATCGACGACCCATTCACCCTGCAATTCGGCGCTTGTCGGGCCGTTGCTGAATCCGGCCGGACTCTGCGGACCGTAAAGAAAAAGCATGTTCGGGAATCCCGACGTCGCAAAACCGAGATAAGTACGCGCACCCTCAGTCCATTTTTCCTTGAGCGTCACGCCGCCCGTCCCGCGTATATCGATCTGGGTCAACCCGCCGGTCGCGGCATCGAACCCCGTCGCCAGGACAAGCATATCGAGCTCAACCAGCCCATCCGCCGTACGCACGCCTTCGGGAACTATTTCCACAATCGGCGTCTCGCGCACATCGACCAGGCTGACATTGTCCTGATTGAACACTTCGTAGTACCACTGCTCAAGCGAAGGGCGCTTGACGCCGAAGGGATGCGGCGGCTCCATCGGTGCGAGTTTGTCCGCCAATGCCGGATCCTTGATCCGGGCGCGGGTCTTGTCGCGCCAGAAATCGTACATGGTACGATTTGCATCCTCATTCGTCAGGATGTCGGCAAAGCCACCAATCCAATAGTGGAAGCCACCTTCTTGCCAGAGCTTTTCATAAAGCGCGCAACGCTCTTCCGGCGACACTTCCAGCGCGGACCTTTCGTCCCTCAGAATGTCGAATCCGCCAAATGTCTCCCGCCGCATACGGAATATCTCCGGATAACCAGCCTTCATCCGCTGCTGCGTCTCGACGTCGAGCTTGCGCTGCTGCATCGGCAGGGCGAGGATCGGCGTGCGCTGGAACACCGTCAGATGCGCCGCATCCTTGCTGGCCTCCTGCACCACCTGAACGCCACTCGCTCCGGTTCCCACGACGCCAACCCGCTTGCCCGTGAAACTGGCGCCTTCCTGGGGCCACAACCCTGTGTGAAATGATTCTCCAGCGAAGCTTTCAAGACCCTTGTAGTTCGGAATATAGGGTTTCGACGCAAAACCTGTGCAAAGGATAAAATACCTGGCGCGCACGACGGTACCATCGGTCGTGCGGATGACCCATTGATCGCGCGCCTCGTCGAATTCCGCCGCGCTGACGCGCGTGCCAAATCTTATGTCACGGCTGAGATCGAGTTTTTTGTCGACATAGTGGAAGTAGCGGCACAGTTCATCCCAAGCCGGAAACCTCTCGGTCCAGTTCCAGTCGCGCCATAATTCCTCGATCGAAAATTCATAAATCGGGACATGAGAATCGACCCGTGCGCCGGGATAGCAGTTCCAGTACCAGACGCCCCCCAAGTCGGCACCAGCCTCGAACAGGCGCACTTTGAAACCTTCTTGCCGCAGGCGGTGAAGCTGATAGACACCGTTGAATCCCCCTCCGACAATGAGGGCATCGAATACTTCAGCATCGTCATCTTTTTGCGTCTGGCCGGATTGTACCGAACTCATGGAAACCGCATCCCTTCATATCCCCGCCGCGAAGCGGTCAGTGTCGTTATCGAAACCATATTCTGTCGCCGAGCAATCTTCCCCGCTGCGCCGGAAAGTTGCGTTGCCTAAGCGGGCCTTGGATCGCGAATGAGAACGGTGCCCTGGGCCGCACAACAGGCGCGGCCCTCATTCGTCACATCTATACGAACCACCGCAGTCGATTTTGTCATCGCGATCAGTTCGGCCACCGCTATCACCTTGCCCGACGATACCGGCGCCAACAGATTGAGCTTGAATTCCGTCGTGGCCGCCCACTGCCCTTTCCGCATATGCGGATAGCAAACGCAGCCGAGAACATGGTCGCACATCGCAGCCAGCACCCCACCATGCATGTTTCCGATCGGCGTCAACAGCCGGTCGGAGACTTCCATCTCGGCAGTGAGCTTGCCCGGCTCGATATGCGTGATGCGGACCCCCAGAAACTCAGGCAATCCCTTCATTGAATTGCTGGCGTTTATGAAACCCTGTGCGATTTCATGGTTGAACTCCGGCAGTTTTGCAACAATTGTCATCCCGTTTCTCCGAAACCTTCAATGATCCCCAGGGCGCGCAGCAGCCGAGGCTTACAGATAGATATTGGCCCTGCTCAACGAGCTTTCGGCGCCTTTCACGAGATCGGCCATGACTTCCGCCGCCGGCTTCACCTTGTGAATGAGACCCATGCCCTGCCCTGCGAAACCGGGAGCGATATCTTTCCGCTTTACCGCCGCCGCCGCCGCCAGCACCGGCATCGCAACCATGGGCTGGAAGGGCATGGGCAACGGCTCCAGACCCGCCGCGACAAAAGCCTCGGACCACTTGTTGCGAATGATCCGGGCCGGCTTTCCGGTGACGGTTCGAGAAACAAGTGTGTCACCGTCACCCGACTCGACAATCGCTTCCTTCTGGAAGTCCTCGATGCCCGCCTCGTCGGTCGCAAGAAACGCCGTACCGATCCAGGCGCCTTCGGCGCCGAGCATCATTGCAGCCGCGATGCCGCGCCCATCGGAAATGCCGCCCGCACCGAGCACGGGAATGCGACCCGCGACCGCATCGACAACCTGCGGAATGAGCGCCATCGTTCCGATGGGTGAATTGTGCCCGCCCCCGTCATGGCCTTGCGCAACGATCAGATCGATGCCGGAATTGACCACCTGCATGGCATGCTTTACCGCGCCGACGACGGCCATCACCTTGGTGCCGTTGGCGTGGAGCCGATCAAGCCATGGCCCCGGATTGCCGAGACCCGCCGCATAGACAGGAACCCGCTCCTCAACAACGACTTCCATTTGCGCTTCGAAGAATTCTTTCGAAAACAGCGGCGCGTTCGACTTGGACGACCGGTGAGCTTCCTCGGCTTCCTGCGCCCTGGATTTCAGCGGCGGTATGTTTTCCTGCTTCAGAAAATCTTGCGCGAATTTCTGGTACTCCGGCATCAGATCCATCGGAGACGGACCCGCCTTGCCCTTGTAGGCTTCCCTGCGCACGGAGGCTGGCAGCAGGGTGTCTACACCAAATGGCTTGTCCGTCAATGATCGCGTTTCCCGAATCCATTCGCGCAACTGATCGGGAGAACAGGCAGCCGCGCCAAGCACACCGAGGCCACCCGCATTCGATACCGCTGCCGCAAGCCGTGGAACGCTCGCGCCGCCCATACCGGCCAGCAAGATCGGGTATTTGATGCCCAGAATATCACATACACGACTGTGCAGAGTCATAGCGAACCTCCCATGGAGCGACTTCATTGGTCGCGTTATTTATGATCATAAATTAGCGACGCGCGGGGAGCGACGCAAGTGCTGCAAAAACGACATCGAGATCGCGAACACTCGCCTAGCGTTTCCGTCGGGGAACCTGCGGCACGCTCAGGTCGTCCCATCCTGCCACCGCACGATTTTGGACATGATGTCGGGATGACGAGCTTCCAGATACTTGTCGGATCGGCTTATGAACCGGGACATTTCGGTGAAAGCGAGGTCCGGATTGCGATCTTCAATCGCCTTGAGAAGTCGTCCGTACACCTTGATCTGATAGTCACGCTCACCCTCCGTATAAGTGAGGCCGACTTCCGACGCATTCGTGATGTTGTGAAGCGAACCGATCAGGAATCCGATCAAGGGATTGCCAGACGCCCATGCAAGCACGTCGTGGAAATGCCTGTTCTCCTCCATATAGGAGTTGCAAGATACAGGCAGCGTCTTCAAAGTAGCCAATGACGTATTCAGCTTGTCGATATCTTCATCGGACGCACGCTCTGCCGCAAGCGCCGCCATGGTCGGGCCGACCGCTTGCCTCACTTCAATCAGCGAACGGAACGTGGTGCCGAGAAACTGCAGCAGCAACGCCATTGTGCTGGCAAAATCTTTCGGTCGGGGCTCCTGAATGATCGGCCCGCCGCCGGGGCCGGGCCGCAGGAAAATGATGCCCTGCAGTTCGAGAAACCTGAGCGCCTCCCGCAAGGTCGCGCGGGCCACTCCATACCGTACGAGCATCTCCTGTTCTGGCAGCAAGCGATCTCCGACCTCGGCACCTTGCTGCTCGATGTCCTCGACAATCTGCCGCGCAACTGTGAGGGCACGCTTGCCGGACCCTTTCGGAAATCGGCTGACTCGTGAAACGGACGTGATCGCTTTCATTTCAGATACCCGCAATCTTCACTTTATAAGACCAATCGTCCCTGATCAGGGAACGATCGGGAGAACCCGACGACAACACCATCGTCCGTGTTTGCAACATCCCATTAATTCATCATAATGGATTTCAAACCTTAATACACATACGAAAACATTGGAAAAAGCGGTTGATGTCAGCAAACCAGACCTTGTTCACCCTTGCCCAAAATCTCAAAATCGCGGCGGACGCATTCGGTCCCGACCAGGGGCGTCCGGTCATGCTCGCCCATGGCGGCGGGCAGACACGCCATGCCTGGCAAGCCTGCGGTAAAAGGTTGGGGGAAAACGGGTATTACGCCCTCGCCGTCGATTTGCGCGGGCACGGCGAAAGCGACTGGTCTCCGGACGGAGACTACAGAATGGAGCGTTTCGCGGAGGATCTCCTCGACGTCGCGGACGGCTTCGCCGTGCCTCCGGTCCTGGTCGGCGCATCTCTGGGCGGCATCGCGGGCATGATCGCGCAGGGAGAATACGCAAAGGCCGGACGGCGCGGGTTTGCGGCGCTGGTCCTCGTCGACATCACCCCGCAGATGAACATGGAGGGGGTTCAAAAAATCCTCGGATTCATGGCGTCGAATCTGGAAGAAGGCTTCGCCTCGCTTGAGGAAGCAGCCGATACGATCTCGCGCTACATGCCCGGTCGGCCTCGCCCCAAAAACCTGAGCGGACTGGCAAAGAACCTTCGACTCAGGGAAAACGGCCGCTACTATTGGCACTGGGATCCACGTTTCATCACCGGCCCGCACAAGCCGCAAGGCAGCCGCGAACCCGAACGTCTCCAGATGGCGGCACGTTCCCTGAAAATACCGACGCTCCTTGTCCGGGGCCGCGACAGCGACCTCGTGACGGTCGAAGCGGCGCGGCAATTCGCCGAAACTGTTCCTCATTCCGAGTTTATCGATGTCGCGAATGCAGGCCATATGGTAGCAGGTGACAAGAACGACATATTTACAAACGCCGTTCTGGATTTTCTGACGCGAATGGCACCTGCCGCGAGCGCATCATAGCATCACGGGTGGATTCATCCACGCGTGTACATCTTCGACAGATGAAAACAAGCCAAACAAATAAATAATGATCGAGAAGAGGAAGGGAGAAAGCCGATGTCTGATCTGGTTCTTCGCAAGGACAGCGGGCGTGTTTGTACGCTGACGCTCAACCGTCCGGAAACCTTGAACGCGCTCAATGTCCCGCTGTTCGAAGAATTGCGCGGGCATGTAGATGCGCTTCGTGGACAGGTTCACGAGGTGGCATGCGTCATCATCACCGGCGCGGGCAAGGCTTTTTCCGCCGGCCACGACCTGAAGGACATCCAGAAAGGCGAGCGCCAGCCGGAACCGCATTTCCAGGCGAAAATCATTCAAGCGCTGGCCGAACTGCCGCAACCGGTCGTCGCCTGTATCCGCGGGCATTGCTATACGGGCGGACTGGAGCTTGCGCTCGCGGCAGACATCATCATCGCGGCGCGCTCCGCCAAGTTCGGCGACACGCATAGCAAGTGGGGACTGAGCCCGCTCTGGGGCATGACGCAAAGACTGCCGCGTCGCGTCGGGCTGTCGAAGGCCAAGCAGATGATGTTTACCTCCGATATTTTTGCGGCGGAGGTGGCCGAGCGCATGGGGCTGGTCGACATTTGTGTCGACGATGCCGAACTGGAACAGGCGACAAACGACCTTGCTCAGCGTATCGCCGCCAATTCGACCTACAGCAATCAGGTCAACAAAGGTCTGTTGGGCGCGACCGACGGCATGACCATCCAAGCGGGGCTGGCCTACGAACTCGCGCATAGCCCCGGTGCCTGTTTCGACGCCCGCGAACGGGTCGCCTCATTCGGAAAAAAATGACGGCGAGCCACACGCCACGCCGTCTTCAAACTTAGGTTGCGGGTGGAAGCTTTCCACCCGCAACCTTTGGGTTCAGCCCGGGATTCTTACCGGCAATGTCTCATAGCCCTTGATGAAGTTGGAAAAGACCCGCTTTGGTTCGCCGACCACTTCGATCGGCTTGTCGGGCCAGCGCTTCAGGATTTCTTCCCAGACGATGCGGAGTTGCATTTCCGCCAGCCGATTGCCGACGCAGCGATGAATGCCGAAGCCGAAGGAGAGATGCTGACGCGGCCTTGCACGATCGATGATGAAACGGTTCGGCTCGTCGATCGCCTCCTCGTCCCGGTTGCCCGAGACGTACCACATGACAACCCTGTCGCCCTTCTTGATCTGCTTGCCGGCCAACTCCGTATCCTGGAGCGCGGTGCGGCGCATATGGGTGAGCGGCGTCTGCCAGCGGATGATTTCCGGTATCATGGTTTCAACGAGCGCCGGATTTTCGCGCAGTTTCCTGTACTGATCCGGGTTCTCGCTGAGCGCGAGCAAACCGCCGGTGAGCGAATTGCGGGTCGTGTCGTTGCCGCCGACGATCAGCAGAATGACATTTCCCAAATACTCCATCGGACTCATGTTCTTGGTGGACTCACCCTGGGCCAGCATGGTGATCAGATCGCCGCCCGGTTCAGTTGCATTGACGCGCTGATTCCATAACTCGGTAAAATAGGTGGCGCATTCGAGAAGCTCCGCTTCGCGGGCTGCCTCGCCTTCCGGTGTCTTGAAGGCTTCCTCCGAGGTTGCGACATCGGACCAGCGGGTGAGTTTGCGGCGATCTTCCCAAGGGAAGTCGAACAGGGTGGCGAGCATCTGCGTCGTCAACTCAATCGACACGCGATCAACCCAGTTGAACGTCTCGTTGACCGGAAGCGAATCGAGAATCTTGCCGGCGCGCTCGCGGATCGTGCCTTCGAGTTTGGCCAGATTGGCCGGCGCGACGATCGGACTTACCACCTTGCGCTGCGCGTCATGCTTCGGGGGGTCCATTGCGATGAACATCGGAAGTTTCAGACCCGCATTATTGTCGCGAATCGTAATGCCGCCCTGCTCGACGTCGGACGAATAGATGCCATGGTTGGTCTCGACATGCATGATGTCCTTGTACTTCGTCACGGACCAGAAAGGTCCATAAGCGCTTTCCGCACAATAATGCACGGGATCCTCGCGACGCAGCCGTTCGAAATACGGCCACATCCGATTGGACCTGAAGAGTTCCGGATCGCTGACATTGATCTTGTCGAGCGGAATGGCATATGGATCGTCCAAGGGATAGACGCTCTCGGCTATGTTGACGCTGCTCATGATCTTATCCTCGTTTGTTGACGAATGTTCATCGGCGCAACCACCCCTAGTCGGCGGCGATCGTCACGCGACCGCGTATGCCGCCGACGCTTCCATTGACTTCCTGACGCTTCAGACGCGGTAAAACCTTTTCCGCGAAAAGTTTCATGTTCTTAGTGGCAAGTTCCTGCGGCATGCCGCCATAGCTGAAAATGGAAATCAGCCCCGCCGCATCGACGCGCTTCTGGTTTTCCATGATCTGCTCGAAGACCTGATCCGGCGTGCCCCAGACCTGAAGCTTCGCCAGAAAATCGACAAACTCGTCGACTCCGTGCTTTTCGATATTACGGGCGAGCGCTCCGTAATACTCATAGCCCTTGATGTCCGCGAGCCCCTTGTTGTGAAATTCGTAGTGGTTCAGGGCCGAACGGCTGTATCCCCTTATGTATTTTTCGTACATCTCCTGAGCGACCGATGCGTCCTCATGACAGGCGATGAAACTGGCGATGATCGGCTTGGGCGCCTCGGTACCGTTTATCTCCCTGTAGATTTCCCGGTAGTTGTTGAGTTCGGCGACCGTCGTTTCCCAGGGCTTCTGAGCGATGATCAGAATGCCAATGCCGAGCCGCGCCATGATGCGCGCCGACTCCGGCGAAACCGCCGCCGCATAGGTCCGGCCGCGGAAACTCTGGAACGGGAACGGCCTGATGGCCGTTCGCGGCTGTTTGTAAAACTTCCCGTTCGCCTCGATATAACCCGTTTCGAAGGCGTTCAGAATTGCCTCAGCGTATTCGACGAAGCGTTCGCGGGATTCACCCATATTGATGCGGAAGCCCTCGAACTCGATCCGGCCAAGACCGCGGCCAACGCCCAGAATGGCGCGGCCTTTCGAAACATGGTCGAGCACCAGCACTTCTTCCGCGAGCCGGATGGGATCGTGCCATGGCAGCACCATCACCATCGAGCCGAGACCGACCCTGTTGGTGCGGCCAGCCATATAGGTGAGGAACTGTGCCACGTTCGGGCACATGGTGTATTCGTCGAAATGGTGCTCGGCCGCCCATATGGAATCGAAGCCGAGCGGCTCGGCCATGTCGGCCATCGCGATCTCATGGGCGTAGACCTCCTGGTCGGTATAACCGCCAGCGAGGTTCTGGAAGAACGTACTCATACCGACATGCATGGGAAACTCCTTTTTGTTCAATTCCGCTTCACGCGGCGTCGATCCCCAGCGTCTTCCTGATCGACCGATGGAAATATGCAAGAGCCGGCTCGTTGGCGCCGAACGTCACGAAATCCTGTGCACCCGAGTGAAAATCACGCTGGATATTTTCCGCCAGCGGAAAATCTTCCTGCTGCACCGTCGCCATCAGCAAGTCCATGTTCTTGGTCCAGTACTTTCTGGCCTTGTCGGTCACGGCAGGTTCGGGCGTATAGAGAGAGACGTGCATTTTCGATTCATCCACGCTGTCGCCCGGATAAACCCGCCACGTCTCCAGATGATCGCCCTGCATGATGAAAACCGTATTCGGAAAGAGCACGTAGACAAGCGCGGAGTGGCGGACCAGATCCCACTCGCTTTCCGGCCTCTGGCGCAACGCGTCGATCGTCTTGCGGGCGGCAATCATGCGCAGATTTCGCGCCATGCCGTCGAACGCGCCGAGGTTCGAGTGCAGGATCGGCGCGATCGTATTCTTGTGCAGCGTGCTCAGATGGTAGGTTTCGAGAAACGTGTCGATCACGAGCTTCCAGTTGAGCCGCGCCCGGAGCACGCGTGTCTCGTAGTGGCTGTAACTCGCAAGGCCGAACGCGACGAGATCGTCCGCCATCCCCCCAAGATGGCCGTCGATGTCGATCGACCCGCCAGGCGTCGGCATGACCCAGATCATGCCGTATTTCTCCACCACTGGCAGAGGCCGCAAGCCGTGGCTCGTCTTGTCGACGCTCTCGAAGCCCTGCTCGAACGGTATCGACCTCAGCCTGCCGCTCCGGTCATAGGTCCATGCGTGATAGGGACAAGTGAACACGGCCTTGCCGCTGCCGCAGCCCGACGCAACGCGCGCGCCACGGTGGCGGCAGACATTGATGAAGGCATTGACCTGCCCCGCTTCATTCCGCACCACCAGGATCGGGACGCCCGAAAAATCGTCGGTTACATAGTCGCCGGGATTGGGCAATTCGCAGCTCAATCCGATCAGGAGTGGCTCATGCCGGAACAGCATCTCCCGTTCTCGGCCAGCCTGATCCGGACTGATGTAGTCACTGACATGATGACGATACGCGGCATCGCCCATCGCGGTCTCACCCGCGTCGAGATAGCCGAAGATCTTCTGCAACTGCTCGACCTGGGCTTCGTGTTTCATGATCGCACTTCTCCCAAAGAGGTCCACTTGATTATCAGTTAGCGGAATAATGGTTCCCGGCGCTCCCGGAACGCCGCCAGACCTTCCGAAACATTTTCGCTCATCAGTGCGTCCACGACTTCGCTCCGCTCCATATCCAGACCTTCCTGGAGCGATCCGTCGAGCCCGTTCCTGCAAAGCTGCTTCATGGCGGCAAGACCGCCCGGATTCTTTTTGGCGAGATCGGCACAATAGGCTTCCGCCTTGCCGACAAGCGCGCCGTCGTCAACGATATGGTTCACAAGCCCCCAGGCCAGCGCCTCGTCCGCCTTGAGCCAGCGGCCGCTGAACATCAGATCAAGGGCACGCCGCGAACCGACGATGCGCGCGAGACGCTGCGTGCCACCCCAACCCGGCACGAGCCCGTAGCGGGCATGCTGGCATCCCATCTGCGCCGACTGCCCTGCAAAAACCACGTCACATGCCATCATCAATTCCAGCCCGCCCGCAAGACACAGACCGTTCACTGCGGCGACAATCGGCAGAGGCGAGACCTCAAGACGGCGCAGGACGCGATGACCGCCCGTGATAAACGCTTCCAGCCGACCCCGCTCCCTGCGAGCGTCGAGGACCTCGTCAAGATCGGCGCCGGTGCAGAAGTGCTTGCCCCGCGCGACCAACAGAACGGCACGAACCTTCCTGTCTCCCTCGAACTTTGCGAGAGCCTCGTCGAGACCGGCCATGACACCCGATGAGAGGCAATTGAACTTTTCAGGCCTGTTGAGCGTCACGATGCCGACGCCGTCTCGCATCTCGATCTGGACCGGGGCTTCCGCGGCGCTCGTCATATCGCCTCCCTCACGCATAAGGCACGGCCACTCGGCCGACTTTCTCGCGCGAAATGATCATCTTCTGGATTTGCTCGGTGCCGTCGCCGATCTGCAGCCCCATCACGTCGCGCAATCTCTGCTGATGAGGCAGATCGGTGCTGTAACCGCCATGTCCGTGCGTGAGCAGGCAACGGTGGATGACCTGGAAAGCCGTCTTGGGTGCCCACCATTTGCACATCGCGGCTTCGGTAGTATGCGGCAAATCATTGTCGCGGAGCCAAAGCGTCTTGTAGCAAAGCAGGCGCGCCGCCTCGAGCAACGTCTGGGCTTCGGCCAGCGGTTCGGTGACGCCCTGATATTTAGCCAGCGGATTGCCGAAGGCAACGCGCTCGGTCACATATTTCCAGGTCTCTTCCACTGATACGAAGGCAGGAGCCAGACATTGCAGGCCGATCAGCGCACGGGAATAATCGAACCCCTGCATGACCTTCCGGAAACCTTCTCCCTCCGGACCGACCATGTAGCGCGTCGACACCTTCACATTGTCGAAGAATACCGAGCCGCGGCCGACGGCTTTCGAACCCACATCGTCGAAGCTCGAACAGGTGATACCCGGCGCGTCGAGCGGCACCAGAAAGGCCGACACGCCGCCGGCGCCGGGATTGCTTTCATCCGTGCGCGCGAGCACAAGAATGTAATCAGCCTGTTCGGCCATCGAGATCGAGGTTTTCTCGCCCGACAGGACGTAGCCGTCGCCGTCGGCGCGCGCCTTCGTCTGCAGATGCGCCGCGTCGGAGCCGCCTCGCGGCTCCGTCAGACCGAGCGCGACAATCGCCTCGCCCGAGCAAATCTTCGGAACGATTTCATCGGCGACTTCGGGCCTTGCATGAGCGGCGATGATCGACCCCATCAGAGAGCCCAGGAGCTGGACATAGCCGACGCTAATGTCGCCGCGTGATATTTCCTCGATAATAATGCCGGTTGTGACGCTATCGAGTCCCGGCGCCCCGAATTTTTCGGGCAAATCGGCGCCGATAAGGCCAAGCTCGCCCATATCCCGGACGAGCTGTCGATCGATCACTCCAGCGGTTTCGCGCGCCTTGTAGGCGGGCGCAAGCCGCTCACGCGCAAACCGCGCCGCAGTGTCTCGAATGGCTCCCTGGTCGGACGTAAATGCGAAGTCCAAGATACCACCTATTTCATATGCTTGCGGAATTCCGGCTTGCGCTTTTCATTGAGCGCGTTGACGCCCTCTTTCGACTCCGCCGAGTTGTAGTAGAGGCGGAGCGCCTGCATGCCGAGACCGCCAATGCCGCGAATATTATCGCTGTCGGCGTTGAACGATTTCTTGGCGATCGCAATCGCCGTCGGACTGCGCTCGACAAGCTCGGCGCACCAGGCATCCACCTCCTCGTCAAGCTTGTCGTCGGGAACGACCGCATTGGCGAGACCCATCGCCAGCGCCTCGCGCGCCGGGTAACGCCGACACATGTACCAGATTTCGCGCGCCTTCTTCTCCCCGACCACGCGGGCGAGATAGGCGGTGCCGAAGCCCGGATCGACGGAGCCCATCTTGGGACCCACCTGGCCGAAGATTGCGCTCTCGCCCGCAATCGTCATGTCGCACAACGTCGCCAGCACATTGCCGCCGCCGATGGCGTAGCCCCGCACCTTCGCGATCACCGGCTTGGGCACGTCGCGAATGACCGTGTGCAGTTCCTCGACCGGCATGCCGATGGTTCCGCGCGTCTCGCCGTCACCATAGGTGCCGTCATGATCCGATTGATCGCCGCCGGTGCAAAACGCCTTGTTGCCCGCGCCGGTCAGCACGATCGCACCGATCTCCTCGTTCCAGCCCGCCTTCAGGAAAGCGTCAATCAGTTCGACGCAGGTGCGGGGGCGGAAAGCATTATAGACCTTGGGACGATTGATGGTGATGGTCGCAACGCCATTTTTCTCGTCATACAGAATGTCTTCGTAGTCCATGGAAATCCCCGTCAGCCGTGCATGGAGAGACCGCCCGAGACGCTGATCGTCTGGCCGGTGATGAAACCCGCATCGTCGCTCAGAAAGAATGCGACCATGCCCGGATAATCGTCCGGTCGCGCCAGGCGGCGCATCGGGATCGCCTTGGTGAGCGCTTCGGTCAGACGTCCGCCGCCCGACGCATCCACGGAGGCGAGCAGCGGCGTGTCCGTCGGACCCGGACAGATCGTGTTGAAGGTGACGCCCTTCCGGGCGAACTCGCGCGCCATCGTCTTCATGAAGGCGATGACACCGCCCTTGGCCGCGGAATAGACGGCCTCGCCAGACGAGCCCACACGGCCCGCATCCGACGAAATGCTGACGACCCGACCGGCACCCTGCTCGGCAAGTCGGCGCGCAACGACATGGGTGAGATTGAGTGGCCCGTAAAGATTGATGTCGATCACCTTTTTCCAGAAATCGGGCTCTGTCTGGATAAAAGGCTTCGCCTCGTCCCAACCGGCATTGTTCACCAGTCCATAAATCTGACCGGCCGCCTTTTCGAACGCATCGACGGCCCGCGCCACTGCCGCATAGTCGGTGATATCGACCTTATAGGCCCAAGCCTCTCCGCCCTTCTGGCGAATTTCGGCGGCGGCGGCCTCGGCGCCCTTCTCGTTCATGTCGAAAATGGCAACCCTGGCACCCTCTTCGCCAAGCCTGAGCCCGATCGCTTTTCCGATACCACTCGCGCCGCCGGTAACGATGACCGGCTTCTGATCGAGTCCCCGCATGTTTGTCGCCTCCCTCGCCGCACCGCTTCAGACATATTTTTATTTTGCCATAGCAATGGCGGCGCATTTTTTCTAATACTAGTTCGATTTTCGATGGGGCGCAACATGTTTCGAACGTGCATTAGATTTACGGGCGGCGCTGGCAAACAGGCGTCGAGGGGGCGTTCGTGACGAGCGAGCAAAGCAAATCAGACATCAGCCGCGCAAGGATACTGGACGCCGCCGCCAGGACGTTTCGGCAAAAAGGCTACGCGGCGACGACCCTGATCGAAATCGCGAGAGCCGCCGGTATGCAGGCGGGCAGCCTCTATTACCATTTCGGTTCGAAGGATGAACTCCTCGAGGAAGTTCTCGACATAGGCATGAAGCGGGTTCACGAAGCTGTCGAGGAGAGCCAGGAACGTCTGCCTGCGGATTCATCGCACCGCGACCGAATTCGCGGCGCCGTCGAGGCGCATCTCGCCACACTGCTGAAGCATGACGACTACACATCCGCCAATATCCGCATTTTCGGACAGGTCCCCGAAGAGGTGCAACAGCATCACATCAGGCAGCGCGACGCCTACGCCGAACTCTGGCGGCGCATTCTCACCAAGGCGCAGAAATCGGGCGCATTGCGTAGCGACGTCGATCTCGGCCTCATACGCATGCTGCTGATGGGCGCCCTCAACTGGTCGGTCGAATGGTACCAGCCCGGCAGGACGTCCATTCAGACGATAGCCGACCATATGTGCCTGATGCTGTTCAACGGAATCGGAATAGAAGAACCCGCACGAAGCCGGGCAAACGAAACGGTCGCATGACCGAAAACATTCGAGGGAGACGCACATGGAAGTCCAGAAGACTCACTTCGGGTTTTCCGATGAGGAACTGAAGGCTCTGCCCACGGTTTATCGAGCCGATCTTTTTTCGGGGAAAACGGTCGTCGTTTCCGGCGGCGGCAGCGGTTTCGGCAAGGCGATCGCCTGTCTCCTGGCGCGGCTGGGCGCGAACGTCGCCATATGCGGGCGCAACGAAGAAAAACTTGCCGCGACGGTTCCTCTTCTGGAAAGCATCGGCGCGCAGGTCTTCAGCCGGTCCCTGACCATACGCGATCCGGATCAGGTCGACGGTTTTATTGAAGCGGTCTGGGATAAATTCGGCGCACTCGATCTTCTCGTGAACAATGCCGGCGGCCAGTTTCCGCAAATGGCCCTCGACTTCAAGGTCAAGGGATGGAACGCCGTCATCGACACCAATCTCAACGGCACCTGGTACATGATGCAAAGCGCCGCGCGGCAGTGGGTCGAAAGAAAGACCCCCGGCTCGATCGTGAACATCATCGCGGACATATGGCGCGGAATGCCGGGCATCGCGCACACATGCGCGGCGCGCGCTGGCGTTGCCTACCTGTCCAAATCGGTGGCCGTCGAATGGGCGCCGCATCGCATCCGCGTCAACTGCGTCGCACCGGGCGTCTGCGAAACGAGCGGTTTTGCGCAATATCCGCCCGAAGGTCTCAAGACCTATCCTGGCGCAAATCCGATGCTGCATGTCGGCGACGCCCACGACATCGCCGAGGCTGTCGCCTATCTCGCCTCGCCGGGCGCCAAGTTCATTACCGGCGAGGTATTGACGGTCGATGGCGGCGAGCAGCTCTGGGGCGACCCATGGCCCCCCGGACGACCGGATTATTTCCAGCCAAAGTAATGCCTGGAGTTCAAGCCCGCCTGCGAGGGGAGCGTTACCGATGTTCGATCCAGTTCTGACCAGGAAGCGTGTCGAGGCGATGAACGCCGGAGGCTTCTGGCCGGGCAAGACTGCCGCCGACTATCTCGACGGTTGCATCGCCGAAATGCCGGACAAGACGGCCGTCGTCGATTTCAACTCCATGACGAACAAGGCCACCCGCCTCAGCTACCGCGATTTCGGCAAGATTGTCGAACGTATCGCGGTCGGCCTTGCGGAACTCGGCGTGGAGAAAGGTGACGTGGTTTCCTGCCAATTGCCGAACTGGTGGCAATTCACCGCGCTGCATCTGGCTTGCGTACGGATCGGCGCCGTGACCAATCCATTGATGCCGATTTTTCGCGAGCGCGAATTGTCCTTCATGCTTGGCCTTGCGGAAAGCAAGGTACTCGTTATCCCGCGTGCCTTTCGCGGCTTCGATTACCCTGCCATGGTGGCCAACATCCGGGCCGACCTGCCGCAGCTGAAGAATGTGCTCGTCATCGGTGGCGACGGCGACACCAGCTTTGAGAAAGTCCTTCTCGATACGCCGTGGGAGCAGCGGCGCGACGCCGGTCGCCTCTTTGCGGCGCGGCGGCCCGATCCCGACGACGTAATGCAGTTGATGTATACGTCCGGCACGACCGGCGAACCGAAAGGCGTCATGCATACGTCGAATACGCTGCTCTCCAATATCCTCATCTGCACCAAGCGCCTCGGGCTCGGCGCGGACGACGTGATGTTCATGGCGTCGCCGATGGCGCACCAGACAGGCTTCATGTACGGGCTGTTGATGCCCGTTCTGGCCGGAGCGACCGCCATTCTGCAGGATGTGTGGGAGCCGAAGCGCGCCTCCGCGTCGATCTCCCGCGAAGGAATCACCTTCACCATGGCGTCCACGCCGTTCCTGTCCGATCTGACCGAAACGGTGGCGGCGGACGGGAGCGACGTATCCCGTTTGTGCATCTTCCTGGTGGCAGGCGCCCCCATCCCCCGCGCGCTTGTCGAGCGGGCGCGGCAAATCCTCGGGACGAATATCGTGTCGGCCTGGGGCATGACCGAGAACGGCCTGGTGACAACGACATGCCTCGACGATCCGGACGACAAGGCGATCAATACTGACGGACGCGCGCTGCCAGGCATGGAAGTCCGGGTGGTCGACAGCGAGAACAGACCCCTGCCCGTCGGCGAGGAGGGCAGGCTCAAGGCTCGCGCCTGTTCGACTTTTGTTGGCTATCTCAAAAGACCGGACTGGTACAATCACGACGCGGAAGGCTGGTTCGATACAGGCGACCTCGCGCGGATCGACGGCCAGGGCTATATCCGGCTGACCGGACGCTCCAAGGACATCATCATCCGTGGCGGCGAGAATATCCCCGTGGTCGAGATCGAAGGCCTGCTCTTCCGTCATCCCGACATTCAGGATGTAGCGATCATCGGCGTACCGGATGAACGGCTGGGCGAACGGGCATGTGCGTTCATCGTGCCAAAGCCCGGCCGCGAGGTTGGCTTGCGCGAGGTGGTCGCCTTCCTCGAAGAGCACAGGGTCGCGAGGCAATACCTGCCGGAACGGGCGGAAATCGTCGGCGAACTGCCTCGAACACCGAGCGGCAAGGTGCAGAAGTTCAAGTTGCGCGAGATCGCCGTCGCCCTGCCCACATGACATTCCGCAGGCAGCCGCTGGCGGGGGAACGGCAACAGTTGTGTGACGGACGGTTCGGAAGGTTGGCGACCCCGCGTCGCCGCCCGCTGAATGCAACCTGACAATCCATGGGAATATGCTTATAATGATTTGGCGGGAGTAAAGTCGGCTGACCGGCATCCCATATGTCACGCCTTCTCAGGCTTCCGGAAACACAATGGAGACGTCGTCATGAGTAATACCCTGATTACGGATCGGGACAAGTCGATTGCGGACGCCTACGCGATCCCGCTTGAAAAGATCGACGTCAGCGACCCGGAGCTCTTCAGGACAGATGCCATATGGCCGTATTTCGAACGTCTACGCCGTGAAGACCCGGTCCATTACTGCAAGGAGAGCGAATACGGTCCGTTCTGGTCGGTGACAAAATATAAAGACATCATGCATGTCGACACCAGCCACGGTATCTATTCCTCCGACGCCACCCTGGGCGGCATCGCCCTTCGCGATCAGGAAGAAGGTTTCTTCCTGCCCATGTTCATCATGATGGACCCGCCCAAGCACGACGCGCAGCGCAAGGTTGTGAGCCCGATCGTCGCGCCCGGCAATCTGGCGAAACTCGAAGGCACGATCCGCGAGCGCGCCGGCAAAATTCTCGATTCCTTGCCTGTCAATGAAACTTTCGACTGGGTGGACCGCGTGTCGATCGAGTTGACGACGCAGATGCTCGCGACCCTTTTCGATTTCCCTTGGGACGAACGCCGCAAGCTCACCCACTGGTCGGATGTCGCCGCCGCAGGCACCGCCTTCGGCGACGAGGAGACCGAGAGGGCCCGCAGGAATGAATTGCGCGATTGCGCCGTCTATTTCACCGAGTTGTGGAATCAGCGCGTCAACGCGACCGAGCCGGGAAACGATCTCATCACCATGCTGGCTCAGGGCGAAGCGACGAAAAACATGGAGCCGATGGAATATCTGGGGAACATTCTTCTCCTGATCGTCGGCGGCAACGACACGACCCGCAACTCGATCACCGGTGGCCTTCTGGCCCTGAACCAGAACCCGGATCAATACAAGAAGCTGCGGGACAACCCATCGCTCGTCGAATCCATGGTCCCCGAAATCATCCGTTGGCAGACACCCTTGTCGCATATGCGCCGTACCGCGCTTCAGGATACGGAGCTTGGCGGCAAGCAAATCAAGAAGGGCGACAAAGTCGTCATGTGGTACGTCTCGGGCAACCGGGACGAGGAGGCGATCGAAAACGCCAACAGCTTCATCATCGACCGCAAGCATCCACGTCAGCACCTGTCCTTCGGCTTCGGTATCCATCGCTGCGTCGGCAACCGGCTTGCCGAAATGCAGCTCCGCGTCGTCTGGGAGGAAATCCTGAAACGCTGGCCCGACAAGCCGATCGAAGTGGTCGGCGAACCAACGCGGGTTTTCTCAAATCTGATCAAGGGCTATTCAAGCATGCCGGTCAGAATTCCAGGCTGAAAAAACACCGGAACGCAATTCCGGGCACCAGTCACAGGATGTCGCGGATGGGGCCGTGTCCCCGCCGCTACCTGAAGGAGAGGACATGCGAAAGATAGGCCTCGGGATGTGCTGGAACGACCTCACGGTCGGCGAGGAATTCCGCACTATCGGTCGGACCATCACTGAAACCGATCTGGTCAATTTCATCAACACGACCGGCATGGTGGAAGTACTTTTCACCGATGTCGAATATCTCAAGGCCCACGGCCCTATGAACGGCCGCGTGGTACCCGGGGCGCTGGTCTATTGCATGGCCGAAGGTTTGCTCGTCCAGTCGATGATGCAGGAGACGGGCCTCGCCTTTCTGCACATGGATTTTAACGTCAAGGGACCGACCTTTGTCGGCGACACGATTCATGTGGAATGCGAAGTGCTTCAGGCGCGACCGACATCCAAGGGGCGCGGTCTGGTGCGCACCCGCAACCGGATCGTGACTCAACGGAACGAAACGGTGATCGAATATACGCCATTGCGAATGATGGCTGGCCGGTCTGACGCCGCCCGAACATAAAACCCGGCGTCCGGCCCGTCAGCGTTCCTCGGGAAATCCCCGGCCCGCAGCAAGAGAGGCCGCCGTGCGCATGGCGCTCAGCATCATCGCCGGATCGGCGGTGCCCTTGCCCGCAATGTCATAGGCCGTTCCATGCGCGACCGTCACATGCAGGTAGGACGGCCCGAGGATGATGGCGCAATTGCCGGAAAAGCCCCATGTCTTGACCGCGATGTGTCCCTGATCGTGATACATGGCGAGAACGATGTCGTATCGGCCTTCGACGCATTGCCGGAACACGGCGTCGGGACTTACGGGCCCTTCGACATCGATGCCTTCCGCCCTCGCCCGCGCGACGCCGGGCGCGATGGCTTCGCGGTCTTCATCTCCCATCGCGTGAGGGTTGAGTCCCGCGACGACAATCCGCGGGCGGGCGATCCCCCAGTTCCGCATAGCGCCGTCTATCTGCCGCAAGGCAAGCGCCACGAGATCGGGGCTGATGATTTCGCAAACGCGCCGGAGCGGAATATGGTCGGTCAGATGCGCGACGCGGAGCGGCCCGGTCAACAGAACAAGATAGCTTTCACCGGGTGTCGGACTGACGATGCCCGGCACCTTGCGGGCAAGTTTGAGGGAGCCGGAGCTGATGGGTCCCATGACGCCAGCCGCGATGGCGCCGCCGGATGCAAGGGCGCCCATTTCGTCGAGCCACAGCGCCGACGCCTCCCCGCCGCGCACCGTATCCTCCGCGAGCGGCAGTTCGGACGCTTTCAAGATGCCTGAATCGATGATGTCGATGATAGCGGGGTCGTCGCTCAGATCGTCGACCGATCGGATCACCCGCACACTGCACGACACGCCGGTGATTTCCACGGCCCGCTCCATTGCCGCCGCGCTGCCGATCAGGACAGGAATGGACAGCTCATGCACATGGCCAGTCGCGAGGGCGCGGGCAATCACCTCGGGACCGACCCCTGCCGGATCTCCGATCATCGTGCCGACAATGGGTCGCGCTTGCTTGCTGTTCACGGTCTGCTGTCCTCAGACGTTATAGACATCGATCATCGTGTCGGCGACGTCGTTCAGAACGACGGTCTTCTTCCGGGCGATAAGCCAGGTATCGCCATGCGCCGCCAGATCATATTCCGCCCATCCGTAATAGGTGAGTGTTCGATCATCGCGAATTGACTGAACCGTCCAGGAAGTTCGCACACTGACGCCACCTTCCCGTCCTTCGACAGAAAGCAGCGTAAACATGTGGCAGGTCCGCATGAGCGGCATCGTCGCGGATGACCGGCGTGATCGAATGCGGTAGATGCGATCCTCCAGACCGGCACGGTTTGGATAGTAAATCAGCGAGATTTCGCTCTGCGGATCGACCGTGAGTTCCCCATCATCGTCCCATGCCGGCAACCAGTATTCGGCGTCCTCGCGATAAAGCGCCAGCCAATCATCCCATTTGCGCTCATCGAGGCAAAGCGCTTCCCTGCCAAGAAACCGCTGCACCGAAATCCAGCATCGTTCACCGCTCGTCATTCTGCGGCCCTCGAATGATCGTTTTCGCGAGTGAGGGACGCTTCCGCCCGTTCCTGCGCGATCGCGTGTTTCATTCGCTCGATCCATTCCTTGTGCATGGTGACGAAAAGTCCTTCATCGGCGACATTGACGCTGCTCAAGGTCGCGTCGATGTTGAGCCCCTTGCCAAATTTTCCCGACCCTTGAACGCCTCTCGTAGCCCCGCGCGACAAGTCGTTATAGCGACCACCATCGCTTCCATACGCGATCTGGCAATTGTTGAACTCCGTCAAATCGTCGGGCGTGGCCATGCCGCTGGCATTGAAGAAATCCTCATACTGTCGAATGCGCATCGCCCGCGCCCGCGCACTTTCCCCTACAGGCGCGATGCAATATGTCGTTATTTCCGTTTCATCGACCGAGATCGGACGCACGATACGGACTTGCGTGCTGACCTGATCCATCAGGAATACATTCGGAAACAAAAGAAGATTTCGCGTGGTTTCGGTCATCCAGCGGGTGCGCTCCTCGCCGAATTTCTGCTTGTACTGATCGACAAATTCAAAACTGGGCCGGGAGGGAGAACTGGCCGACGCGTTCCAGATCAAAGCGTGCCCGTGATCGAATGAGAAAAAACCGCCCTGATCCGTCTTCATCCACGCAGATACGTTTGCGCTCTTCGTAGGGTTCATTGAACCGCCCGTCATCCGGTTTGCGACGGTCAACAGGTAGTTGGAATGCACGGTCGGCACGTGATACCCGTCGAGACCATTCTCGGTCTGCATCTTCCAGTTGCCGCGATAGGTATACCGCCCGACCCCGCGGATGATTTCGAGCTTCCCTTCCGGCGACTGATCCACCATGAGGTCGATGAAGGTCTTGGCACCCGCAAGGTAATCGGTCAGCGGTGGTACGTCCGCCGAAAGGCTGGCAAAAATGAATCCCTTGTAGGATTCCAGGCGTGCGACTTCGCTCAGGCCCAGATCGCTCCGGTCGAAATGTTCCGGATACGCACCATTTTCCTCGTCTGTGACATTCAGCAGCGCGCCGTCGTTGCTGAATGTCCAGCCGTGAAACGGGCATGTGAATGTCGTTCGCCTGCCCCGTTTTTCCCGGCACAGCCGCGCGCCGCGATGCGTGCATGCATTGATAAAACATTTCAATTCGCCCGACCGGTTGCGGGTCAGAAGCACGGATTGACGACCGATTGTCAGGGTCAGAAAGGTGCTTTCGTTGACGAGCTGGCTTTCATGGGCGAGAAACACCCAGTTGCGCTCGAAGATGTGCTTCATCTCGAGATCGAACAATTCAGGATCGGTGAATATGGCGCGGTCGAGCATGAAGCGCCCGCTCGACTTGTCCTCGACAAGACACGAATCCAAGCTGTGACGAATGCGATCAAATGAGTTGCTCACGCCGGATGTACTCATAGTGCTTCCTCCCTCGCCTTTTGGCCGACCACAAGACCGGCACGCGATCGTTTTTCCGCCCCAGCGACAAACCGGCTTCGACCCTCAACGAATCCGGAGTCCATCGCATCGCAAGGCGTCACATGGTCGTGTAGCCTCCGTCGACGACAACCTCGGAGCCGGTCATGTAGGACGACTCGTCGGATGCCAAAAACAGGACCGCATAGGAAACCTCGATGGGTTCGGCCGGCCGACCAATAAGCGTGGCGCTCAAGACCTGTTTGGCGACATCCGCATCGCCGAGAAGATCCTTTGTCATATTCGTGCGGATGATTCCGGGGTGCACGGAATTCACGCGAATCTTGAAAGGCGCATAATCCACAGCCGTCGATTTCGTCAGCAGGCGAACAGCGCCCTTCGATGCCTGATACGCCGCCGTGGCGGGCGCACCGATCAGTCCGTAGATCGAGGAAATATTGATGATCGAACCGCCGCCAGCCGCTTTCATCGCGGGCAGTATGTATTTCGTGCCATAGAAAACGCTTTTTACATTGACGTCGAGAACACGTGCGAAGTCTTCATTCGATGTGTCCTGCACAGCAGAAAAAACGAGAATACCGGCATTGTTCACGAGGATGTCGACGCGTCCGAAAGTGGACGTCGCCTGCTGTGAAATCCGCTCCCAATCCGAGACGCTCGACACATCGTGTTTGAAAAATCGCGCCTGCCCCCCCTGATCGTTGATCTCCTCGACCACGGCGTTGCCGCCCTTTTCGTCCATGTCGGTGACGATCAGCGTTGCGCCTTCGCGCGCAAGCAGCAAGGCGTGGGAACGCCCCATGCCGTTGGCGCCGCCCGTCACAAAGGCGATTTTCCCGTCTACCCGTCCCATGTAGTCCTCCTGTTGCAGATGCCGGGCCGTCTCCGGCACCGTCACTCAAATCGTCGTCTGGGCAATCCCAAGCTCGTGTTTCGCGAAATCGGTAACGCCCTTGTAGTCGGCCTTGCCGTTCGGCGCGCGAAGAGGCACGACACCCACCAGAATGCGCTTGGGCGTTTTGTAGCCAGCGAGGTGCGAGCGGACGTGCTTGCGCAAATCCTCCTCGTCAAACTTCGCGCCGGGCGCCAGCGTGACGATGCCGGTGACCGCCTGACCCCATTTCTGGTCGGGCACGCCAACGACAAGCGCATCCTCGACGGCGGGATGCGTCTTCAAAACTTCCTCGACCTCCTCCGGGTAGACCTTTTCGCCGGCCGTGTTGATGCAGACGCTGCCGCGCCCCAGCAATGTCAGGCTGCCGTCCTTTTCCACAACGCACCAATCGCCGGGAATGGAATAGCGGGCCCCGGCGATGGTCTTGAAGGTCTTGGCGGACTTTTCCGGATCCTTGTAATAGCCAACGGGAATCGGGCCCCCCATGGCGATGATGCCCGGCTTGCCGCTGCCGGGTTCGACCGGCTGATCGTTTTCATCGAACACGCGACACCGGCCACCGATCTGGAACCTGGCAGTCTTGACCTCGCCGGCGCTCGTCATGATCGAACTGCCGAAACCGATTCCCTCCGAGGCGCCGAAGGAATCCATCAGGATGACATTCGGCATATGCCTGAGCAGGCCGCGCTTCACTTCCGTGCTCCACATAACGCCGGAAGAAACGATCGAGACGACGCTGGTCAGGTTGTATTTGCCGGGTGCCTCGTCGAGCGCCGCCAGCATCGGTCGGGCGAAAGCGTCGCCGACGATCGCCAGCGAATTGACACCACGGCGCGAAACCACCGACCAGAGCTCATCCGCGTCGAAGGTCGGACTCTCCAGCGTGACGATGCAACCGCCGCTCATCATATTGCCGATAGCCGTAATGAGGCCTGTGCCATGCATCAGCGGGCAGACCGGCATGGACACGGCCCCCGGACCGGAAGTCTTGATAAACTCGATCAACTCAGGAAGTGTTTCCGGGATCGGACCCAGCGCTCGAAGTGTCGTAAGCTGAGCTTCGCGCATGTCGTCATGGCGCCACATGACGCCTTTGGGCATACCCGTCGTGCCGCCCGTATAGATGAACAGTAAATCGTCCGGGGACCGCTCGATGCCGAGCGGCGTGCCATCGCCGCCGGCGACGACCTTTTCGTAATTTTCCGCGAAGGGCGCGGCGGATCCGTCCTCGTTCACCTCAATGAAAGTGACGACTTTCGTCAGCCGGTCTTTCAGTTCGACGATGATGTCCCGGAACTCGGAACCGTAAACGACCGTTTGCGCGTCAGAGTCATTGAAGATGTAGAAAACTTCGTCCGCCTTGTAGCGGTAGTTGATGTTGACATGGACAAGACGGCTCTTGAAGCAGGCCGCCATGGTCTCGACATATTCGGGCCGGTTTCGCATATAGAACGCGACCTTGTCGCCGGGCCTGGCGCCGCGCGCGATCAGCGCGCGCCCGAGATTGTTGGACCGCCGTGTCGTTTCTCCCCATGTGATCACCCGATCGCCATGAATAAGGGCAGGCGCATCCTGCGGCAAAACCGCCGAGATACCGTCGAGAATGTCACCGAAATTCCACGCCATATAATCCTCCCTGAAAAATCCGGTCCTCGGGGGTCGGCTTTTTTTGCGATCAAGCCGTTCCGTCCTCAACCGTCCGTTGTCTCAACCGACCCGTCGCCGGACGTTCCGGCAGGAAGTCAAACCCGCCGGAATGCCGTTCGACGAAAATTCCGCATCATGCGGACGTGAACACCGGCAGCGCGTATCCATCGCCGGCCTCGGAGAATTTGACCCTGACTTTCTGTCCGATGTGAATCTTGTCGATTTCGCAATCGACGATATTCGTGAGCATCGAAACCCCTTCGTCAAGCGTTACATAAGCGATGACATAAGGCGGCTTGGCCTGCCTCGTGACCGAATAGCTGTAGATCACGCCATTGCCCGAAGCCTCGACGAATGCCGTGTCCTCCGAGAAGCAATGCGGGCAAATCGTCCGTGGATAGTAGTGCGCCTTGCCGCAGGCGTTGCAAGTCCGGATCAGGAGTTGCCCCTTGGCGGCACCCTCCCAATAGGGCTTGCTCTCGGAATTGACGACAAGATTGATCTTGTTTTTCTGATCGGTGCTCATGCGTCTTCACTCCCCAGAATAACGGTTGCGCTGCCCATACGCGATCCCAGAAGCCCGCCGGTTCCATGCGCCAGTGCAATATCGCAATTGCGAACCTGAACCTTCGGATGAGCCTCACCGCGAACCTGACGAACCGCTTCAAGAACCTTGGTCATGCCGCCGCGATTGCCCGGGTGATTGTTGCACAATCCCCCGCCATCCGTATTGAAGGGCAACTTGCCGACGCCGGAAATCAGATTGCCGTCCGAGACGAACTTCCCGCCCTCGCCTTTTTTGCAGAAACCCAGATCTTCGAGCGTTTCCAGCACTGTAATAGTGAAAGAATCATAGATGGAAGCGTATTTAATGTCGGCGGTCGTGACACCGGCTTCGGCAAACGCTTTAGGCCCGCTCCACCGCGCGCCGGAATAGGTCAGATCGACCTGGCCCGCCGCGAGATGCTTGGGCGCCTCACCGGCGCCGAGAACCTTGACGCGGGTACGTTTCAGTGACTTTGCCACTTCCGGGCTCACCATCACAATGCCGCCGCCACCGTCGGTGATGACGCAACAGTCGAGCCTGTGCAACGGATCGGCAATCATCGGCGAATTGACGACATCCTCCACGGTCACAACGTCGCGCAGCCTGGCATGTTCATTGTACTGGGCGTGATGGGATGCGGCGACCTTGATCCATGCGAGTTGCTCGCTGGTGGTACCGTATTCGTACATATGCCGCATTGCACACATGGCGTACATATTCGTGACGTTGGGGCCATAAGGCATTTCGAACGGAAAGTCCGGCGCTTGCTGGTTGTAGTAACGGACGGGCTTGCCTTCTTTCGCGTCCGCAACCGGCCTGCCTGCCAGCGTGATCAGCGCCACATTGCAATGCCCCGCAGCGATGGCCTGCGCCGCGTGATTGACATGGACGATGTAGGAAGACCCGCCGGTTTCCGTGCTGTCCATATGACGCACATTGTTGAGGCCCATATATTCGATCATGTTGATCGGGCCCAAACCCGGTGCGTCGCCGGCGCAAAAATATCCGTCAACATCGTCCTTTGAAAGACCTGCGTCCGCCAGCGCACCCTTCGCGATCTCGGCATGAAGTTGCGGCAGCGTCTTGTCCAGTGCCACACGGCACGGATGCTCGTAGATGCCGACTATGTAAGATTTACCGTTGATACCCATCCCCATTCCCTTATCATCATTTTCTTATTGCTTAGCGCATTCATGGGGGACACGTCCAGTCCGTCCACGAAAAGGGGAAGCGCCGGTTACGACCGATCGGAAGAAATCGGAAGAACAGGTCGAGCGAAGGAGGAACGGATTGGGGACGGTGAGGATTGAAAACGCGGGCGGCGTCAGGACCATCACGCTTGCACGCGCTGAAAAGCGCAACGCCCTTGACGCAGGAATGCTCGAGAGCCTGACCGCCGCCTTTCGGCAGACACCGCCGGAGGAAGAACGCGTCACCGTTATTCGCGCCGAAGGCTCTGTGTTCTGTTCTGGCCTCGATTTGCGCGTGCGAGACGCAGGAACGCTCGGGGCGGTATCCATCGAAACGATGCTGCACGCGATCGAGACTTATCCCCTGCCGGTGGTCGCCGTCGTTCAGGGCGATGCAATCGCAGGCGGCAATGAACTCGCGCTGCACTGTGATTTTGTCATCGCCAGCACGGACGCGCGATTTGGCATGTCGCTCGCCAAAATCGGCCTCGCCCCCACCTGGTTTCTGGCGAAGAAAATTCTCGAAGTCGCCGGGCCGGTCGGCGCGCGGGAAATGCTGCTGCTGGGCGACCTGCTGACCTCGCGCCGGATGCACGAACTCGGACTGATAGCCCGGATCGCGCCTGCCGCCGGACTGGAGGAAGAGGCCTCGAAAATCGTCTCCCGACTGGCCGCCAACGCGCCGCTGTCCTTGCGGGCCATGAAGGCGATGCTGGTACGCGCCATGACTTTCCTCGACAGCGTGCCGCATGACGATATCGACCGGCTTGTGCGCGCCGCAGGAGACAGTGCCGATGCGCGGGAGGGCATTGCCGCCCTTCTCGAGCGCCGGACGGCAGTTTTCAAAGGCCAATAAAAAAGGTGACAAGACCAATGTCTGTTCGAATGGAAAAAGCCTGGCAGGAGCTCACGGCCGCCAACGTCGCGGCGCTCGGCGGCGAGCTTGGCATCTACCAGATTGCCGACGAAAAAGAACATGTTCTCCGCATCGGTTTCGCTGGCGGGCGTTCCCTTTTCGGGTTGCGGGGTGAGCTCCTCAAGGCGCTGGAAGAATATCGCGACCGCCGCACCCTCTTCCGCGTCGAAATAAATTGCCAATACATGAGCCGTTACGAAGAACTTCTGATGGTCCATATGGCCGACCACGGATCACTTCCGGCGGGAAACGCCTTCGAAGGCAACCGCAAAATCGGGCGGCTGAGCATCGGCTGAGATATCCGAAACGACGCGAAAAAAACAAGGCCGCGAAGGCCGGACGACAGCAAGGGAAGGAAGATCATGGATTTTGCCATGACGGACGAGCAGCGACTCATCGTCGAACAGGTACGGCGCTTCGTGCGCACGGAAGTCGCCCCACTTGAAGACAAGCTCGATCCCGACGAGAGTCGGCTCGGCCCCGACGATTACGCGCGCCTCGTCTCGAAGGTGAAGGACATGGGCCTGCACGGCCTCGGCGTTCCTCCCGAATACGGCGGCCCAGACATCGATACCGTCACCATGACGCTGATCGCGATCGAAATTTCGCAGCATCGTGCAGGCCTGTATTCGCCCTGTTACGGAAGCTTCGGCGGCGCCGGGCTCGCCCACCTTTACGAGGCGAACGAGGATCTGAAAAGGCGTTATCTCTATCCGACGCTGAACGGCGAGAAACACGGCTTTTTCGGACTGACCGAACCGTCCGGCGGCTCCGATCCGGCGCGCGCCATACAAACCCGGGCGGTCAAGGATGGCGATGACTGGGTCATCAACGGCGCGAAGATTTTCATCTCCGGCGCGGACAAGGCGGAATACGGCATCGTTTTCGCACGAACCGATGTCGGCAAGGGCCGCAACGGCATTACCTGCTTCATCGTCGATACGGATACGCCCGGGTTTCACGTCCGCCGCGTCGTCCACACGCTTCGATCTGCCTATTATGCGACGGAGCTTCAGTTCGAGAACATGCGCGTGCCATCAGCGAATGTGCTGGGCGAGGTGAACAAGGGATTCGCGATCGCCAACGACCGGCTGAGCCGACAGCGCATTCCTTATGCGGCCAGTTGCATAGGCATCGCCATCAAGGCGCAGGAAATGTGCATCGAGTACGCCAAACTGCGCGAGACTTTCGGGGCGCCTCTCGCCACACGGCAGGCTGTGCAATGGATGGTGGTGGATAATGAAATCGACATCCGCACCGCCAGGTGGGCGACGCTGGACGCCGCCTGCAAGGCGGATCGCGGCGAGCCCTTCCGCACCGAAGCCGCGATGGCAAAACTTCTCTCCACGGAAGGCGCCAGCCGCGTCGTCGATCGCGCCATCCAGATTCACGGCGGCTACGGCGTCACCAAGGATCTGCCGCTGGAGCGCTGGTACCGCGAGATGCGGATCCGGCGCATCGGCGAGGGGCCGAGCGAGGTGCAGCGTCTGGTCATGGCTCGCGATCTTTTCGGCGCATCGCTATGACGACGGCGGACCCGGCCATGGACGACGATGAAGCGAGACCGCAGCCGCTGCAAGGCGTGAAGGTGATCGATCTGGGTCAGGTCTATCAGGGTCCCTACGCCGCCTTCCTGATGGCGAAAGCCGGAGCCGATGTCATAAAGGTCGAGCCGCGCCACGGCGAGCCGCTGCGAATACGCGAGGCGCTGGGCGGCGGAGCGTCGCTGCCGATGGCCATGCTCAATTCCAACAAGCGCGCCATCACGCTCAATCTGAAGAGCCCGCGGGGATGTGAACTTCTCAAGGCTCTCGTCAGCCGCAGCGACGTCCTGATCGAGAATTACGCGCCGGGTGTCATGGACCGCCTGGGCGTGGGCGCGAAAACGCTGTTCGAGGTCAATCCGCGTCTCGTATACGCCTCGGCGACGGGTTACGGCCTGTCAGGACCGGAGCGGGACAGCCTCGCCATGGACCTTACCATTCAGGCCGCATCAGGCATCATGAGCGTGACGGGCTTTCCGGACGGACCGCCTCTGAAAGCCGGCCCTGCGGTCGCCGATTTCATTTCCGGCACTCATCTTTACGGTGCGATCATGACGGCACTGTTCGAGCGCGAACGAACGGGACGCGGCCGTATGGTAGAGGTGGCGATGATCGAAACCATCTATCCGACGCTTGCCTCCAACCTCGGCATGATCCAGTCCGATTCAGGGCCGCCGCCGCCGCGCACCGGCAACCGGCATGGCGGCCTCGCGATCTCGCCCTACAACGTCTACCCCTGCAAGGACGGACACGTCGCGATCATTTGCCTGGTCGAAGCCCACTGGACGAACCTGCTCAAGGCCATGGGGCGCGGGGAACTGAAGGACGATCCGCGCTTCATCGACAACGCCGCTCGCGTCACGCACATGGACGAGACGGACGCCGTCGTCGAGGAATGGACGAAAAACCTGACGCGCGCCGAGATTTTCGAGGCGTCGCGCGCATATCGCCTGCCCACCGCGCCGGTGCGCAATCTCGTCGAAGTGATGAACAGCCCGCATATGCACGAGCGCGGCATGCTGCAATGGATCGACCACTACAGTCTGGGACGCATCGTGGTACCGAACAGCCCCTTGCGGTATCACGGCACGCCGCAGATGATGGGCGCGTCCAACGCGAGGCTCGGCGAGCACAATCGCGAAATTTACGGCGGCATGCTGGGGCTCAGCGACAGCGAAATCGACGCCCTGATGGCCGACGGCGTCATCTGACGTCGAGGCTGGATACATTCCCGGAGACCACGTCAGAACTCTACTTCTGAATGGTAACAATCAG
>CAVOKW010000031.1:0-72098 GCA_963696585.1 uncultured Alphaproteobacteria bacterium | reverse complement strand
CCACGGCACATCGGCACAGCGCCAGCGCTGGTTCAAGCAAGGTCTGGCTGATGGAATGATCGCCACCTGCGATACTTTCAGCGCCGATCCGCTCTAGGCGGTTGCGCCCGATTGCATGGCGTTCAGCATCTCGCCCATTCTGGCATGGACGAGGTTGATGGCCTTCAGGGGCCTGATCATGACCTTGAATTCGGTGATCTCGCCCTTGTCGTTCCAGGTGATCATGTCAATGCCATTGACCTTTATGCCGTCCATCACCGTCTCGAACTCCAGCACGGCATGGGGATTGTCGACGATCTCCCTGGTATATCGGAAACTGTCATTGGCAAGCACTTCACCCGCGGCCATCAGGTAGAGCTTGACCATGGCACGGCCCATCTGGGGGGTGTGAACGATGGGCGAGAGGAAGACCGCGTCTTCCGCCAGCAAGGCGTCGAGACCTGTCATGTCGCCTGTCTCGATCATCTTGTGCCAGGTCTTCAGCGCGTCGGGCATTTGTTTTCCTCCCCGGTTCTTGTGGCCGATACCGTATCTTTTGTTTTGTCAGGAAGCACCCACCAGATGCAGCCAAGGGTGATTTCTTGTGCTTTTGGGCGCTTTTGGAGCCCCTGTCTTGATTCTCAGGCTGAAATATCTTAATTATAGACGACCAGTTAAAACGGCACTGAAAGTTACTGTCTGTCTCTTAGGAGCGCAGTTACTCGAAGCTCTCGGTAACTGCGTTATTGCCGGTGGCATGGCGCCGCGGCTCTCAAACTAGGAGGCAAGACTATGGCTAAAGGCACCGTGAAGTGGTTCAACTCCACAAAGGGTTATGGTTTCATCCAGCCGGATAGCGGCGGCAAGGATGTTTTCGTCCACATTTCGGCTGTCGAAAAGGCCGGTCTGCGTGGTCTCGAAGAAAACCAGAAGATCGAATATGAAATCGAGACTGGCCGCGATGGCAAGTCTTCGGCTGGTTCGCTTCGCGTCACCGACTGATTTCGGCGATATTCGCCTGACGTTTCAGACCTTCCGGGGCGACCTGGGAGGTCTTTCGTTTTAAGGTGCACTTGTTTGTCGTTAGCTAACCATCACTTATTCTTCGTATGGTCGTGCGTCGTGGCAATTTCCCGCTTGATACCTACCCCTCGTGATTTTGGAGTGCAGTCGGCCCATGAAACCCAAAAGACGAAGCGGGGCTATTCGCGGGTTGGCCAAGGTTGGTACGCGCAGGCGTCCTCACGAAAATACGGTCGGGGACATTCTGAATTCGCTGGGTGATCGCGGGTTCGGTTGGGGGCTTATTCTTGCTGGTCTGCCCAACATGCTACCCTTGCCGCCCGGCTCGGATCTGGTGCTTGGCTGGCCGGCCGTTTTTGTGGCGGGTCAGATGGCATGGGGCCGAAAGGATTTGTGGCTCCCCAATTTTATCCGGTCACTTGCCATCAGACGGGCGCATTGGCGCGGTGCGGCGCTTCGTGCGCTGCCGATTGCCAAGCCGCTGTCGCGTATCACCCATAAGCGCATGACCTGGATGTTCGAGGGGTCCGCTGAGCGGTTGCTTGGTATTTTTTTCGTGATCGTCGCGCTGAACCTCGTCCTGCCGATTCCCATGACGGGATGGGTATCGGCCATCGCCTTGTTCGTTCTCGGTATCGGGCTTGTGGAGCATGATGGGCTGATTGTGCTGTTGGGGGCAGCGATCGGTGTTTCAGCCCTTCTGCTGTCGCTGGGCATCGTTTTGGCTGTCACATTCGGCTTCAGTCAGGGTGTGGATCTTCTGACTGACTGAGACGATACCTTTCACGCATAGGCATAGTCGCCACCGCGCTTGAGCGCTGCCTGACAGGCGGGACGCGCCTGAAGGGCTGCGGCGATGCGGCAAGTCACTCAGCGGCGCGTGAATGAAGGGTCGGGTTTCATATCGCGGCGGTTCAATGGCGCCAGGGCCAGACGTGGCGCTGTTCGATCCACGCCGAGAATATCTGCCAGCATGCGCTCAGAGGGCGGCTTGAGGCCCGGCGCGATCCCACCGACATAGATCAGGGCGATCAAATGATCAGCCAGTTCATCGGGCAACGACCCTGAGGCTGACCTGGTGATCACGTCGGTCCCTTTTGCCAGGCCGCTGACACGGAGGCCAAGCCGACCGGTCTGGTCTTGTGGACATTCCGGTCAGTCTCTCATAGAATCCCGAGGCTTGCAGCGCGGTGAATCGGGGGAGGCACGAGCGCGGCGCCAGGTGAAGACCTGAGGGCCCGGTGGGAAGTCATCATCGACGACTGCCGGGCCGCCACCCGGAAGTTCTCTAATTTTCCATGCGGAAAATAGCAATTTCAAGCGGCTTTTCCGCCTCTCCGAAAAGCCAAATTGCTTATGCGTGGCAGTAACGTAACAGGTTGACGGAATAAACGTCTTATCGGTGCCGACGTTTCCATCGAGAGGATGCAATTTTTGCCAGCCTCCCTATCTGACTGCTATACGCCTTGATGAATGACGGGGACAACTCGTCTCCTTGCCCCCCGCGCATACCTGATCTGTTACGTTCCGGATTGCGTCGAATTTCTGTCGGAGAGTGATCCGTGACCAAACGCATGATCTACATGCTAATGACCGTCGCCGTGGTCTTTGGCCTTATTTTCGGGTGGGTGGCCCTGCGCTCCTACTTCATCAAGAATTACATTGCCGGGATGAGCGATCAGGCGCAGACGGTCGCGACGGTGAAGGCTGAAGTCACAAGCTGGCGGGAGAATGTGCGAGCCGTCGGCACGCTGAGCGCCTTGCGTGGCACCGAGATTGCGGCGGAAGTGGCGGGCATTGTCACCAAGATCAATTTCGAAGCGGGTCAGAATGTGAAGGCCGGTGATGTGCTGGTTGAACTGCGTGCTGACAGCGACATCGCCAAGCTCAATTCGCTCAAGGCCACGATGGATCTGGCGCAGCGCAATTACGCCCGCAGCGCCGAGTTGCTCAAGAAGGGCAATGTGAGCAAGGCGACCTATGACAATCAGCTCTCCGCGTATAATGCGGCCAAGGCCAATGTTGCCGAACAACAGGCGCTGGTGGACAAGAAAGTCATCCGTGCGCCCTTCGAGGGCGTCGTCGGCATCAAGCGTGTCGATATTGGCCAATATGTGAATGCAGGTGTTGACCTCGTCACATTGCAGCAGCTCGATCCGATTCACATCGATCTCCTGATGCCGCAACAGCAGCTCGCCTCCATAAAGACAGGTGTTGATGTGGCACTGACGAGTGATGTTTATCCTGGCGAACAGTTCACGGGAAAAATCACGGGCATTGATCCCAAGGTTGACCCTGACACGCGCAACTTCCGTGTGCAGGCGACCATCGGGAACAAGGATCGCAAACTCATGCCGGGCATGTTTGCCTCGGTCGAGATCACGGTGGGCGAACCCCATTCCTATGTCACGCTGCCCCAGACGGCGCTGACCTATAATGCTTACGGGGAAACATTGTTTGTGGTGGTGCCCGCCAAGCCTGCGGAAGGCCAGAGCGAGGCCCCCAAGGAAGAGGATGGTTCGCCGCGTCTCGAAGCCATCCAGAAATTTGTTACCGTTGGCGAAACCCGCGGTGATCAGGTTGCGATCCTCAAAGGGATCAAGGAAGGCGAAATCGTCGTGAATGGCGGTCAGCTCAAGCTGAAGAATGGCAGCCATGTTGTCATCAATAACGACGTCACAATGCCAAACGAAGCCGCTCCGCAAGTCACAGACGAATAGGCGACAGTCCCGATGAACTTTACCGATATCTTCATTCGCCGTCCGGTTCTGGCCACGGTTGTCAGCCTGCTCATTTTTGTGCTGGGTGTGCGGTCGGTCTTTCTGCTTCCGGTGTTGCAGTTTCCGCGAACGGAAAATGCCGTCGTTACCGTCAGCACGGCCTATTTTGGCGCGAGTGCGGATCTGGTGTCGGGCTTCATCACGACGCCGCTGGAAAACGCGATCTCGCAGGCAAACGGCATCGACTATATTTCATCGACGAGTTCATCGGGTGTCTCGACCATTCAGGCGACGTTGCGTCTGAATTATGATTCCAACAAGGCGCTGACCGAAATTCTGAGCAAGGTGAATTCGGTCACCAATCAGTTGCCAAGCGAAGCGCAACTGCCCGCAGTGAGCATCGCCGTGGGGGAGACGATTGCCTCCATGTATATCGGGTTCAATTCGGAAGTCCTGTCGCGCAACAAGATGACCGATTATCTGATCCGCGTGGTGCAGCCAAAGATTCAGGCCGTGGAAGGCGTTCAGGAAGTTGAAATTCTCGGCGAGAAGCGCTTCGCCATTCGCGCCTGGCTCGACCCGGACAAGCTTGCCGCCTATGGCCTGACGGCCACCGATGTTGGCCAGGCCCTGGCCGCCAATGACTATCTCTCCGCTGTCGGCACGACCCGTGGCCAAATGGTGCAGGTTGACCTCATCGCCTCGACCAATATGAAGTCTCTGGCCGAGTTTCGTCAGCTGATCATCCGTTCCAAGGATGGCGCCTTTGTGCGTCTGTCCGACGTCGCCAATGTGACGCTCGGTTCTGCCGAATATGATTCAGCCGCCGGATTTGACGGCAAGGCATCGGTGCAGCTCGGCATCAAGGTTGCGCCATCAGCCAATCTGCTCGACGTGATGAAACGTGTGCGCGAAACATTCCCGGAAATTCAGTCGCAACTGCCTTCGGGACTCAATGGTGCGATTGCCTATGACGCGACGGCCTTCGTTAACAGCTCGATCAATGAAGTGGTGCGCACGCTTATTGAGGCCCTGCTGATCGTGACCCTCGTGGTGTTCGCCTTTCTCGGGTCGCCACGCTCGGTTCTCATTCCGACAATCGCCATTCCCCTGTCGCTGGTCGGCACCTTCACGGTCATGCTGATGCTGGGCTTCTCGATCAATCTGCTGACCCTGCTGGCGCTGGTGCTGTCGATTGGTCTGGTCGTCGATGACGCGATCATTGTCGTTGAAAACGTCAATCGGCATCTGGAAGAAGGCATGCGGCCGCTTCAGGCTTCTCTGCTGGCGGCACGCGAACTGGCCGGCCCGATCATCGCCATGGCGATCGTGCTCGTTGCGGTCTATATTCCGATCGGCTTCCTGGGCGGCTTGACAGGCGCTCTGTTCACCGAGTTTGCCTTCACGCTGGTTGGCGCGGTGATCATGTCGTCCATTGTCGCGCTGACCCTGTCACCGATGATGTGTTCGCGCGTCTTGCGCGCAAACAACGAGATTGATTCCGAATGGGAACGCAAGCTCGTCGGCTTCATCGACAGGCGCTTCGACAAGCTGCTGCATCTTTATCAGCGCGTGCTGCATGGCACTTTGAACTACATCCCGGTGACGATCACCTTTGCGCTGATCATTCTCGTCAGCATCTATTTTCTCTATGGCGCTGCCAAAAGCGAGCTGGCGCCACAGGAAGATCAAGGCATCATCATCTCTTTCATCACGCCGCCAGCCAATGCCACGGTCGATCAGCGTCAAGTCTATCAGAAGCAGGTTTGGGAAATTTATGCAGGCCATCCGGAGATGGGACATGTGTTCCAGTTCACGGCGACGGGTCGCACGGTATCGGGCATGGTGTTGACGCCATGGGATGAACGGAGCAAGACAACGGATGTGTTGCAGCCTGAGCTTCAGCAGCAGCTTGCAAAGGTTGCAGGCGCGCGAATCGCGGCTTTCCAGCCGCCGCCGCTGCCCGGTTCCAGCGGCTTTCCTGTCGAGTTCGTCATTCAGACAACCGAGTCATTCAAGCAGTTGAATGATGTGGCGAGCAACTTCCTTGCCAAGGTACAGAAGAGCGGACAATTCATTTTCGTCGACAGCAATCTGAAATTTGACAAACCGCAGGCGGAAATCGTGATCAATCGTGAGAAGGCCGCCCAGCTTGGCCTGACCATGAGGGATGTGGGCGCATCGCTCTCCCTCATGCTTGGCGGGGGCTATATCAATTATTTCAGTCTGGATGGGCGTTCCTACAAGGTCATCCCGCAGGTTCAGCAGGCCGATCGCCTCAATGTGAGCCAGCTGGAGAATTACTATATCCGGACAGCGGCAGGCGCGAGCATTCCGCTCTCGACCATTGCGACAATCAAGACGCAGACCGTACCTGAAAGCCTGAGCCATTTTCAACAGCTCAACTCGGCGACGATTTCAGGCGTGCCGGTGCCTGGCGTCACCAGCGGACAGGCGCTCGCCTTCCTGCAGGATCTCGCCAAGACCGAACTGCCCGCTGGCTATAGCGTTGATTATTCGGGGCAGTCGCGCCAGGCCGTGCAGGAATCCTCGGCGCTGGTTGTGACCTTCTTCTTTGCGATGATCATCGTCTTTCTGGCGCTATCGGCCCAGTTTGAGAGCTTCCGCGACCCTGTCATCATTCTGGTCTCGGTTCCGATGTCGATTTGCGGGGCGCTGATTTTCATCACCGCCGGGATCGGCGGCGCGAGCCTCAATATTTATACGCAGGTGGGTCTTGTCACGCTGATCGGCCTGATCAGCAAGCACGGCATTCTGATTGTGGAATTTGCCAATAATCTGCAAAGCGAAGGGCGCAGCAAACGGGAGGCGATTGAAGAGGCGACATCCATTCGTTTGCGCCCGATCCTCATGACCACGGCGGCGATGGTGCTGGGTGTGACCCCGCTCATTCTTGCCTCAGGCGCGGGGGCCACTTCGCGCTTCAATCTGGGTCTGGTGATTGCTTCGGGTCTCTCCATCGGCACATGCTTCACGCTTTTTGTGGTGCCGGCCGTTTACATGCTCCTTGCGGCCGACCACAGCATGAAGGGGACGGTTGAAGCCGATGATGACGAGGCTCTGCTCGCCTGACACAAAGTGAGCAAGGCGTGAAATGGAAAAGGCCGGGAGATGATCCCGGCCTTTATTCATTGTCGAAGGATTCATTGTCGAAGGCGAAACGATCAGGCTTCGCTCTTGCGCACGAAAGTGACGGCATAGAACATTTCGCCATCAAACAGTTCCCTGGGCGCCCCCATGCCCTCAATCATCTGGAATTTGCGCGGCACGATCTGGCCTTCCATGCGATAGCCCTTTTCGCTCATGTTGCGACGGTGAAACTCCATCGCGGCGGGCGTGAAGTCCTTGGCGAGCACGGTGATGCGTTCGGGCAGATCGTTGTTATTGTCTTCGGCCATTCCAGATTCTCTGCGGTACTTGGAGGTGAGCGAGAGGGGCGCGCCCCATACCTGTTCAGTATGCGGCGCGGCGCCCGGATTGTCGAGAGAGACCCTGAAGCGGTTGATCAGAACCCGTCAAGGCTCGCATAACGGTCGCGATGAAAATCGACATTGCCAAAAGTGGCGGCGGCAACGCGGGCCCGCTTCATATAGAGGCCGATATTGAATTGATCGGTCATGCCCATGCCGCCATGCATCTGGAGACATTCATTGGTGACGAGCCGGGCTGTTTCCGACAGGCGCGCCTTGGCAAGGCTTGCCATGAGCGGCACATCGTTGCGGCGTTCATCAAGCGCGCTCAAGGCATCGAGAACGACCGAGCGGCAGATTTCGATTTCCGCAAACATGATCGCCGCGCGATGCTTGAGGGCCTGAAACGAGCCAATCGGCACACCAAACTGTTTGCGTTCCTTGAGATAGGTGACTGTTTCGTCGAAGGCTTGTTGAAGTGAGCCGAGCATTTCTGCGGCAAGACCGATGCGCGCAATGTCGAGCACCTGATCGAGGACATCCGATCCGCCATCGACGGAGCCGAGTACATCCGATGCAGAGACTTTGACATTCTCAAAGCGGATGCTTGCGGCATTGCGACTGTCAACCATGTGGCTGCGGTTGATGGTGACGCCTTGCGCCTTGGGGTCGACAAGGAAGAGGGTGATGCCATGGCGATCATGGGCTTGCCCACCGGTGCGGGCGGCGACGATGAGGAGATCGGCGACATGACCATCGAGCACAAAGACCTTGTGGCCGGACAGGCTGAAATGATCGGCATCAATGCTTTTTGCGATTGTCTCGATATGGCTTGGGTTGTGATGCGGGCCTTCTTCCAGCGCCAGCGCGATCAGGCATTCGCCAGCCGCGATGGTGGGCAGGAGGTCCTGACGCTGGGTGGCATTGCCTGCGAGCTGAATGGCGGAACCGCCGAGCAAGACCGTCGAGATGAGTGGCGTTGCGGCAAGTGTGCGACCGGCCTGTTCCAGCACCACGCCGATGCCCATGGGGCCGAAATCGGTGCCGCCATATTTTTCTGAAATCAGGATGCCGGCAAAACCGAGATTGGCCATCTCACGCCAAAGCGCACGGTCAAAGCCCGATGCGTCCTTGCTGTCGCGCAGTTTTCGCAGGCTCGCGACAGGCGCACGCTCCTGAAAGAATTGTGTCGCTGTGTCGCGCAGGAGCTGCTGCTCCTCAGTCAATACAAGTGCCATGGCGTTCCAGTGTCTTTTTTGTTGTTGTATCGTTTTTCGCTTGAGCTCAGTTCAATCGGGCAGTCCCAGCACGCGCTTGGCGACGACATTGAGCTGCACTTCGGATGTGCCGCCTTCAATGGAGTTGCCCTTGGAGCGCAGCCATGCGCGGGTGACATCAAGTTCGTCCTGATTGAAACCGTCGCCTTCCCAGCCAAGCGCCTGCGTGCCGAGCACATCGAGCAGCAGCTCATAACGGCGCTTGTTCAATTCCGTGCCGTAATACTTGAAGATGGACGAAGCGGCTCCCATGCCCTGACCGGCCTTGGCTTCCTCGGTGGTACGGGCGAGCGTCAGCGCGAAGGCACGGCCGTCCATTTTCTGCTGGGCGATGCGTTCGCGCAGGGCAGGGTTTGCGACGCGGCCCTTGGCATCGGCGCCGACATAATCCCGGGCAGCCTTTTCAATGCCACCAAGTCCGCCAGCGCTGCCACCGCCCAGACCCATGCTCGAGATCATGTCGCGTTCATGCTGGAGCAGGCGCTTGGCGATGGTCCAGCCCTTGTTCAATTCGCCGACGAGATTTTTCTTCGGGACTTTGACATCGGTGAAGAAGGTTTCGCAAAAGGGCGATGCGCCCGAAATCATGGTGATGGGGCGGGCTTCGACGCCAGGCGATTCCATGTCGAAAAGCAGGAAGCTGATGCCGTCATGCTTGGTGGATGTATCGGTGCGGACGAGACAGAAAATCCAGTCGGCCTTGTCGGCATAGGAGGTCCAGATTTTCTGGCCATTGACGAGGTAATGGTCGCCCTTGTCTTCGCATTTGGTGGCGAGGCCGGCGAGATCGGAACCGGCACCCGGCTCGGAATAACCCTGACACCAGCGGATTTCACCGCGCACGATTTTGGGCAGGTGTTCGAGCTTTTGTTCCTCATTGGCATATTCGAGAAGGGCGGGCCCCAGCATCCAGATGCCAAAGCTCATCAAAGCCGGGCGCGCCTTGAGGCGACCGAGTTCCTGGCTGAGGATGCGCGCCTCGTCCTTGCCCAAGCCACCGCCGCCATACTGCCTGGGCCATGTCGGTGCGGTCCAGCCGCGGCTGGCCATGGCATCGAGCCATTTTTTGGAGTCAGGATTGGGCCATGTCGCGCGACGACCGCCCCAGGGGGACTCTTCCTCGGGCATGGGTGTCCGCATCGAAGGGGGGCAATTGGCCTCAAGCCATTGGCGCGTTTCCTGGCGGAAGGTTTCAAGCGCATCCATCGGTTGTCTCCGTCTGATTTATTTGTTGGGCAGAGGATAGCAGCGGTTGCTGTCATGGCAACTGGTAAGGACGCCTAACTTGGCGCGGGCGTTTTCAAAATGGACCTTTGCGCCCATGGCTTCGCGCAGCTTGTGGGCCATGACGAAGGCGGTTTTGATTTCAGACATTTTTCCTCCGTCAGCGACTTTGCGCGGAGAGGGTGCCGCCGCGAGCAGGCCTTTTCCTTGCAAAAACCCTATAAAAATGAGGCTGATGGCCAGAATTAAAGTGACGCCAGCGTCATTTTTTCTGACAATCTGTCGATGAACGGGCGAAGATCCGAGGGGGCAGCGTGCAAAATCTATTTGTTGAAACCGACCATGGGACCATCAGCTATGCCGATAGCGGCGGTCGCGGTGCGAGTCTGGTGTTTGTGCATGGCAACTCAGCCTGCAAGGAATATTTCGCGCGGCAATTTGATAGTTCCCTGCGAGAGCGCTATCGCCTGATCGCGCTTGATCTGCCCGGCCATGGGGCCAGCGCCAATGCCATCGATCCGATGCGCAGTTATTCAATCCATGGCTTTGCCGATGCGACCATGGCTTTTCTCGATGCCATTGGCGTGGATCGGGCCGTGCTTGTCGGCTGGTCGCTGGGCGGTCATATCGTGCTCGAAATGATGGCGCGCTGGCCGGGCGCGATCGCGGGCTGGATCACGGGGACACCGCCTGCGGGAGGCGCCGATATGGCGGCGGCCTTTTTGCCCTCCGATACAATGGGGCTCACCTTCAAGGAAGAGTTCAGCGAGGCGGATGCGCGCCTTCAGACGCAATCGGGTCTGGGTATCGGCCAGAAGGTTGAGCCCTTCATGCTGGCCTCGTCACTGCGGGCGGATGGGCGCTTTCGTCCCCTGATGCTGCAATCGGCGATGGAGGGGCGCGACATGGATGGTGGAAAAATTGCGCGCGAATGTCCGCTGCCTCTCGCCGTCGTGACGGGCAGCGCGGAGCCTTATGTCGATAATGCGTTCTTGATGAAGGTGGCTTACGCCAATTTATGGGAAGGGCGGGTGCATGTGCTGGAGGGCATGGGGCATATGCCCTTCTGGCAGGCCCCAGACATCATCAATCCGATGCTTTCGCGATTTCTCGAGGCGGTTTTGGTTCAGGATGGCCAGTCGGAGTGGCGAACCTGAAGGTTGCGGCGCGGCGAGGGGCCGCGAAAACTCGGCGTTTCCACAATGTGCAAGGGATTGGAAACGGCGCGCAGGATTGCCTGATAAAGCACATCAGCCGAGAGCGGTTTGGCGAGATAGTCCGTGACGCCCTGATCGCGGGCATGGTCAACGATATTCCGGTTGAGATGGCCTGAAATCATGAGGATCGGAATGTCGCCCTGTCCGCTGCCGGACTGACGGATGAGGCGGGTCATTTCATAACCATCCATGGGCTGCATGGAGCCATCGGTGATGATGATGTCGGGATTTTCAGTGTGAAAGACTTCCAGTCCCCGCTTGCCATCGCGCGCTTCGAGAATGCAGCCGATGCGCATGGTCTGAAGCAGGGCGACGACAAGGCGACGCATTTCGCCGCTGTCTTCCACAACCAGCACGCGGAGCTTTTGGAAAATATCTCCGGCGCTGCCAGCCACAGCGTTCATCGCGCCAATCTCCGTTCGCGGATCGTGGTCTTGATGAGACGCTCCAGCGCATGCAGGGTCTCAAGCGCCACGGCATCATTGTCGTCGCGATTGGCGAGCGCATCACGCATGGCTTCAATGTGGAAGCGCAGGATGGTGCCATCCAATATGTCCCGGGCCACAGTGCCTTCGATATAGGTGCAGAGCGAATTGGCAAAACGGCCGATCAGCGGATGGCCAAATGTGCCGGCAAGCCCGCGCATGTCATGGGCAATGTCATAGAGGCGATCACGGGCCGGAACATTGCCGGCCTCGATTTCCTCCACCAGACGGAAGAGCAGGTCGATCTGGCGGATCAGTGACTCGCCATATTTGCCTTCAAGATCGCGAATGGCTTCCTGCATGTGATCGAGAATGCGTGGATCAAGACGCATGGGGCCGGCATGATCGGGTCCCAGCTTGCGTTCGACAATCGAGGGCACACGTATGAAGCGGACATCTATTTCATGTCCAGGCTTCTCGTCTTCTTCAGATGAATGGCTGGATGACATGTGATCCCCCTAGATGAATGCCACCTGGTTGCGGCGCTCAACGCCTTCATAGGGAAGCGACCGACGGCGACGGTCCGGCCCGCGATAGCCGGGGCTGTCGATGAAGGGGCGCGGTCGGTCAATGGCGGCGATGAGACGCTGATAAAGGGCCTTCGCGCTGACCGGCTTTGAAAGAAATTCGCTGACGCCAATGTCGCGCGCGCGCTCAATTGACGCCTGATCGGTATGGCCTGAAACCATGATGATGGGCACCATGCCGAGCATGCCGCGGTCCATGCCGCGCAGTTTTTCAGCGAACGTAAAGCCATCGACCGGCTTCATCGCGGCGTCGGTGATGACGAGTTCGGGTTCATGTGCGAGATAATATTCAAGCGCCTGTTCGCCATCGCTGGCGACATGAACCTCGCCAACGCCAAGGGCGTGCAGCAGGCTTGCGAGGAGCTGGCGCATATAGGCGCTGTCATCCGCGACGAGCACACTTAGCGATTGAAAAACTGCCGTTGTCATCCGCCACGCATCCCCAAGGTCGTATCAGGCACCGTATGTCCGGTTCGGTACCGGCTCGATCCTGCATAGGCGAGCCTGGGGCGACGATAGGCGCAAGGTCTTAAGAAAGTGGTATCCAAACCGGGAAAATCAGATGGAAAACGGCTTGAATGAGCCGTTTCAGTCGGCTTTTTCGCCATCCAATGGCGACGGGGCGATGGCCGCAAGATCGGAAACAGGGTGGTCCGTGATTTGGGCTTCGGCTTTCTGGGCAATGCGTTCGTTGATGGCGCGCAGTTTCGTTTCAACTTCCTCTATCCCGATGTCGATCAGGCTCGGTCCTGAACTCTTTTCGCCTTTTGCAAGCGAGACCGGTTCTGCGGGCAGGGGGGCATCGGCCCCCGTGGGCAGGACCGAGGCGATGATCCGCGAGCCTGCGGCGAGCTGAAGGCGCGACAGGCGGTCGGCCATCATGACGGCGTGGTCGGCATAATGTTCGCTGATGCGCAAGACCCGGTCACGGGCGGCGTCAACTTCGGCAGCGATCATGGTGACTTCCGCATCTTCAGAAAATGCGCTGCGTGGCGGCGAGAGCGACAGGCCTTCCGGCGATGAGGTGAGGTTGACAACCGGGAGGGATACGCCAGCGCGACCTTCCTGATCGAGGGCGGTGGAGAAGCTCGAATAGCGGCCCTCTATGAGGCGACCATTGATGAGGTTGACGCGATTATGCGAGGCAGACCCCACGATCGCATCGATTTCATCGCGCAGATCGTCATAGCGACCGGCAAGCAGGGCACGGCGAGCGAGATCGGGATTGCGGGCGGCATCGGCCAGCAGGTCATGGGCTTCGCGCAGCCGCTCGGCAAGCGCATCGATTGCCAGGACCGCCGTTTCGATGGTGCTGAGGGAGGTGGCGATGGACTGGCCCAATTCGGCAGCCGAGAGCGAGCCACGCGCATGATTTCCCGTTCGCAAAACGCGCGCCAGCGCCTCGCGGGAGACTTGCGGTGTTTCCTCGGCGCTTTGTGTCTCGCGCTTCCGAAACATTGTCAGTCGAGAGAGAATGCCCATTGCGTCGTTCTCACTTCCGGCACAGCCCATTGTGACGGTGGGCCGAGAATAAAGACGGAGTGTTGACGACAGCTAAATGCGGTCGTGATAATCGCGACCGGGGTCAAAGCACATGCTAGATTGGCTCCCATCATGACCTTGCCCCAGCCGATCTGGCTCATTGCGAGATTCCTCATTCGCCTTTATTGGCGGCTTGCCCGGCCCTTGACGGTCGGGGTGCGCGGGTTTGTGCGCAATGAGGCGGGCGAGGTGCTGCTTGTGCGCCATACCTACATGAGGGGCTGGTTCTTGCCCGGTGGCGGTGTCAGCCGGGGCGAGACCATGCCGGATGCGCTGATCCGCGAACTGGATGAAGAAGCGGGCATCATCATGCTGGAGCCGCCCCGGCTCTTTGCGCTTTACGCGAATTTCCGCGAGTTCAAATCCGATCATGTGGCGATGTATCTCGTGGGGCCGGGTGATTTTCGCCACGAAACCCGCCGCAGCGCCGAGATTGCCGAATATGGCTTCTATCCACCCGATGCCCTGCCAGAGGGGACCAGCCCCTCCACGCGACGGCGCATCGCCGAGGTGCTGGAAGGGCTGACGCCAGAGACGCTCTGGTAGATCAGAGTTTTGGATAATGCGCCAACCAGGGTTTGGCGAGTTCGATCTGACCGGCGAGGCGGAAAAGCGTTGCTTCGTCGCCAAAGCGGCCGGTGAACATCATGCCGAGCGGCAAGCCGTCCCTGCTCAGATGCAGAGGCATCGACATGGAGGGCTGGCCGGTCATGTTGAACATGGCGATGCCGGGCACATAGTCGCTCATGCGCGCAAAGTAAGTGCCGACATCGGTGGTCATCATGTCGAGCCAGCCGAGCGGGATCGGCGGTGTGGCGAGCGTCGGGCCGAGAAGCACATCATGGCTCGTCATGAAATCGGCAAAGCGGCGGCTGAGCTGGTGGATGAAGATTGTGGCCTCGACATAGTCGGTGGCGCTGACCTTGCGGCCACTCTGCGCGGTCAGCCATGTGATGCGTTCGAGATCTTCAGGCGTCGCGTCGCGTCCCAATATGCGGGCGCGTTCGTTCACTTCGACGGCGACATTGGCGGCAATGATAGCCGCTTGCGCCTTTGACATGGCGGCAGGATCGACCTCCAATCGCGCTTCTTCCACAACATGACCCAAATCTTCGCAAAGATGCGCCGTCGCTTCGACCGCAGCGACGACTTCCGGGTGGCAGAGCGAACCATCAGGGCGGCGGGTTGTGTAGGCGATGCGCAGGGAACCGGGCGCGGTTGCCATTTCCAGAAGATAGGGGCGTTGCTGGTGGGGCGCGGCATAAGGATCGCCGGGGGCCGCACCGCAAGTTGCATCAAGCATGGCGGCGCTATCACGCACGCTGCGCGAGACAACATGTTTGATCGACATGCCAGCCCAGCCTTCGCCGCGATCAGGGCCTGAAGGCGTGCGGGCGCGGGTGGGCTTCATCCCGAAAACGCCACAGGCAGCCGAAGGCACACGGATGGAGCCGCCGCCATCGCTGGCATTGGCCACGGGAACAAGGCCCGCCGCAACGGCGGCTGCCGCGCCCCCTGATGAACCGCCGGTCGAATGGGCAAGGTTCCAGGGATTGCGCGAGGGCCCATGCAGCTTGGGTTCGGTGGTGACGGTCAGGCCAAATTCGGGCGAGTTGGTCTTGCCAAAAATGACCAGTCCCGCTTTCAGATAACGATCCGTCAGCGTGCTGTTGTGATCGGCGCGATCATCGGCAAAAAACGCTGAACCACCTGTCGTGATGGTGCCCTTGAGCGCCATGCCCAGATCCTTGAGCAGAAACGGCACGCCGCGATAGGGCCCTTCCGGCAGACCCGCTTTTATCTGGGCGCGCGCCTCATCATAGTGTTTGACGGTGACGGCATTGATTTGGGGATTGAGGGCTTCGGTTCTGGCAATGGCAGCATCGAGCAATTCGAGCGGGGTGACTTCGCCGGATTTGACGAGCGAGGCAAGGCCCAGACCGTCATAGCTGCCATAATCTTCAAAAGCGCTCATTGCCTTCCCCCTTTGTCATGCAGGCACTATCGGTCCCTGGGAGGATGCTAGCGTGGGCTGGCGCGAAACGATAGCCCGCGCTATCGGGCCCATTCGTCATTGAAAGACCAGGCGTGACGTGACAATCAAGGCTGTCCTGGCGATGACGGATTGAGATGTGGCGCGGTTACTGCTCTGGCGGAAGGTCGACCAGGAGGATCTCGGCATCCTCATTGGCGGTGATTTCCAGTGTTGCCACATCGCGGATGGCGGCACCTGCGCGTTCAGGCACAAGCGTTCCGTTCACGCTCACGCTGCCATGCGCCGGTACGAGATAGGCAAGGCGACCGCCCGAGAGATCATGGGTCACGGTGACGCCTTTTTCGAGCGTGGCGCCGAGCACGGCGGCGTCTTGCGCAATCCACAGGGCGTCGGCCCAGAGCGCATCGGCATTGGCCTCCTTGCGCCCGCTGGCCAGCGGCACGAGACGGTTCTTGCGTCCATCGCGCGGAAAACTCGCCGTTTCCCAGCGTGGCGTCAGTCCGTCGCGATCCGGCGCGATCCAGATCTGGAAAATGCGACTGTCCCTGTCTTCGAGGTTCCATTCCTCATGCAGGATGCCGCGTCCTGCCGACATCACCTGCACGTCACCCGCCTTGGTGCGGCCTTCATTGTTGAGATGATCGCGATGGGTGATCGCACCTTCGCGGACATAGGTGATGATTTCCATGTCGCGATGACCGTGGCGAGGGAAGCCTTTGCCAGCGCGGATCAGATCATCGTTCCAGACAAGCAGTCTGCCCCAGCCGGTGCGGGCCGGATCGTGGTAGTTGGCGAATGAGAAGTGGTGCCTGGCGCTCAGCCAGCCATGTTCGGCGGTGCCGAGGCTTTCCAACGTGCGAACGTCAATCATGCCGTCACTCCTTTCGATATTCGAGCAGAGGGGCCGGTCCGCCACCGAGGGGGAGGAGATGAAGCGGACCGGCTGTGGCGCATCGGCGGGGTTGGGGGCGTTGCCGACCGACGTGCCGGGATTTGGCTTTGCCCTAGCTCTTGAGTTTTTGGGCGATCGCCGCCACGCGCGCGCCCTGAAAGCGGGCCATGGCGAGTTCGTTTTCGTTCGGGTTGCGGTTCTGACCGTCAGCCCCGGTTGCGATGGTGCCTGCGGCATAGGGCGATGAGCCATGCACAACCGACACATCACCCAATTCCGGCGAAGCGTAAGACAGGCCGACAATGATCATGCCGTGATGCAGGAGCGTGGTGTGGAACGAGGTGACGGTGGTTTCGCGACCGCCGCCAGTGCCCGTCGAGACAAAGACGCTGCCGGGTTTGCCGTTCAGCGCGCCCTTGGTCCAGAGGCCGCCGGTCTGGTCGAGAAAGGTCCGCATCTGGCCCGTCATGTTGCCAAAGCGGGTGGGTGTGCCGAAGATGATGCCGTCATAATCGCCCAACTCATTGGGATCGGCGATCGGGGCGGCCTGATCGGCCTTCATGTGGGCGGCCTTCATCGCCTCCAGCGGCATGGTTTCAGGCACGCGCTTGAGCACAGCCTCAACGCCACTGACGCTGGCAACACCTTCGGCGACGGCCTTGGCCATGGTTTCGATATGGCCATAGGCGCTGTGATACAGGACCAGAATCTTGGTTTTTTCGTTCATGACACCCTCTCGATTGTTTGGCCCTGACGGCCAGATGCTTGCTTGCCCCAAGAAATAATTGATCTTCTGGCAAAGACAATCCATGATTTAAGGAACAGATTGTTGCATCAGGTGACACAAATATGGGAAAGCGGGAACGGCTATGGTCAGCGATCTCAATGCCTTTCTGGTTTATGCCAAGGTCGTGGAAACGGGCGGGTTCACCGCAGCGGCAGACGCCCTCAAGCTCTCAAAATCCATGGTAAGCCGCCAAATCGCCGCGCTGGAGGACCAGCTTGGCGTTCGCCTGCTGAACCGCACGACGCGCCGACTGAGCGTCACGGAAGCAGGTGCGGTGGTTTATGAGCGCGCCCAGCGCATTGTGGCGGAGGCGGAAGAGGCCGAACAGGAAGTCATCTGCATCGAGGGCGCGGTGCGGGGTCGCTTGCGGATCAATGGGCCGATGAGTTTCGGCATCACGCAATTGGGGCCCGTGCTGCCGGAGTTTCTGATCCGCTATCCTGATCTCACCCTTGATCTTGTGCTGAATGACCGGCGGGTTGATCTCGTCGAAGAGGGCTTTGACGTTTCGCTGCGTGTTTCAACCCTGACGGATTCAAGTCTGGTGGCACGGCAATTGGCGCCCGTGCGGGTGCTGGTCGTGGCCACGCCCGGCTATTTCAAGGCGCATGGTACACCGCAGCATCCGCGTGATCTTGCGAGCCAGAAAGCGCTCAGCTATTCGTTGCAGGCGCGACCCGATCAGATCGAGTTCACACATGAGAGCGGCGAGACGGCGATGGCGGAGCTATCTGGCCCGCTTCTGACCAATAATAGTGATGCGATGATGCCGGTGATGCTGGCGGGGCTTGGTTTTGCCTTATGTCCGGATTTTCTCTGCTATGAGCAGGTCCGGGCGGGGCGACTGGTGAGTGTCATGAATGATTGGCATCTGCCCCCCATGAAGCTCCACGCCATGTATCCCCATAGTCGGCATCTCTCGATCAAGGTACGCGCCTTCATCGATTTCATGGTCGAGAAGTTTGGCCCGGACAAGGCGCCCTGGCTTTGACGAGGCGGCCCGGATCGCTGATCAAGGATCGCGTGACGAAAGGCTTTACGGGCGGCGGGCTGACGTGCTATCCGCCTTTCTTCCGCTGGCGGAAGAATGGGTGATGCGGCGGATGACAGGCAAGAGACCATGACGCATTTTGCAGCCTATAGCCTTCGGGCACAGCGACGAGGACGACGAGAGGCGAGCATTTCTGCCCGGGCCTTTGCGTATCGTCTTGCCTTGCCCTTGATGCCGGTCTGAGAGCCAGCGGGGTGGGTGAGCGACATACTCTCCCCTTCGCACTGAAAGCGATTCCATGTTCCAGATAGAAATCGAGCGGCCTGAGCACGGGCCTGCGATTGCGGCCTTGCTGGACCTGTCCTTCGGGCCGGGTCGCTATGCCAAGACGGCCCAGCGGCTGCGCGAGGGCAACAAGGCCATACCGGAGCTTTCCTATGTCGCCTTTACGGGCGAAGGCGCGGCGCGGCGCATGGTCGGCTCGCTGACTTTCTGGCCGATCCTGATTGGCGGCAGACCGGGGCTGATGCTGGGGCCGCTGGCGGTTGAGCCAGCCTTGCGCGGCAAGGGCTGTGGCATTCAGATGATGGAGCGCGGTTTGGCCGACGCCAAGAAACTTGGCTACCGGCTTGTGATCCTTGTCGGGGACGCGCCTTATTATGCGCGGGTCGGCTTTGGTCCCGTGCCGCCCGGCCGCCTCACCATGCCGGGGCCTGTGGATGCTTCACGGCTCCTTTATCGCGAGTTGGATATTGGTGCTTTTACAGGCGTCAAGGGCGAGATCACCAAGCCGCAACAGGATCGGAGATGTGGCCCCGGCCCATGGATCCCGGCAACAAGTGCCGGGATGACGGCCCGATTATGACGGAGCGGGATTTTGAGACCTGTCGTCCCGGGAGCGTCTTCATGACGGACTTTTTTCGCGTCGCTGTCATTGCGCGCACCGAAGGTGCGCGGCAATCCAAAGGAAAGAATGGATTGCTTCGCGTTGCTCGCCCGGACGTTATCGAAACTCAATGGCGGTCCTGGTTCTTCGCCATCGCTGCCAGGAGCTTCGGCACGTTATTGCGAAACATGTCGAGATAGGTTGGCGCGGGACCATCGGCGGCGGAAAGCGCATCCGAATAAAGTTCCGCGTCCCTGCCTTGCGGCAGCTCGGCACCGGTTTCCCTGGCGATGGTTTGCATCATGCGCGGATCGGTCATGTTTTCGATGAAGAGCGCCTTGATCTGTTTGGTGCGGATCTCGTCGATCAGGCGGGCAAGATCGCCTGCGCCGGGTTCGGCATCGGTGCTGAGGCCCTCGGGGGCGAGAAATGAGACGCCATAGGCCGCCCCAAAATAACCGAAGGCATCATGCGTGGTGATGATCTTGCGCTTGTCACGCGGAAGTGTGGTGATTTGATCTCTCGTCCATGTGTTGAGCGCTGATATTTCATCCATGTAGCGATCGGCATTGGCGGTATAGGCTGCCCGATGGGCGGGGTCTGCCTTGATCAGCGCGTCACGGATATTGCGGACATAGATCAGGCCATTGCCGAGGTCTTGCCAGGCATGGGGGTCGAGGATGCTCTCGCCATCCCCTTCCATCTTGCGGGTCATCACGCCAAAACTCGTCGTGACAAAAACGGCCTTTGTGCCGGATGCGGACGCGAGACGGGCAAACCAGCTTTCAAAGCCAAGACCATTGAGAAAGACGAGATCGGCTTTTGCCAGGGCGGTTGCGTCATCCGGGCTTGGCTCGAAGGAATGCGCGTCGCCATCGGGACCGACAAGGGTGGTGAGGGTGATATTGTCGCCCGCGACCCGCTGGACCATGTCGCCCAGAATACTGAAACTCGCAACGACATTGAGCGTCTTGGCATTCGCTGGGGCGGCGAAGGCAAACAGGGCCATGACGATGAAGAGAAGTTTATGGCGCATGGTGATCACTCGTGGCGATGAATGGAGGGGAAATAGCGCGTGCGCAGGCTGTCATGCGTGCCAAGCGCGATGGAGGTCAGATAGAAAGCGCCAGCCGTCAGAATGATGGCCGGGCCGGAAGGCAGATTGAAGTGATAGGACATGAGCAGTCCGGTCAGGCCGGAGATGAAGGCCATGCCGGTTGAGAGGAGGGCGAGCGACCAGACCTCGCGCGCCCAGAAGCGTGCAGCGGCGGCAGGCAGCATCATCAAGCCGACGGCCATCAAGGTGCCCAGCGCCTGAAAACCTGCGACAAGATTGACGACGACCAGCACAAGAAAGCCGATGTGATAGAGCGAGCCGCCGCGCGCCGTGGTGCGCAGAAAGGCCGGGTCGAAACTTTCCGCGACCAGGGGGCGATAGAGCAGCGCCAGCGCGACAAGTGTGAGCGAGGCGATGGCGGCGACGAGCAGCAGGGCGTTCGCATCGACGGACAGAATGGTGCCAAAAAGGACATGCAGCAGATCGACATTTGAGCCGCGCGTTGAAACGATCAAGACACCGGCGGCAAGGCTGATGAGGTAAAAGCCGGCAAGGCTTGCATCTTCACGCAGGGCTGTGGCGCGGCTGACCAGACCGGCCAGCAGGGCGACAGTGAGGCCAACGACAAGGCCACCAAGGCTCATCGCCCAGAGCGAGAGACCGGCGACAAGAAAACCGAGCGCTGCGCCAGGCAGAATGGCGTGGGACATGGCATCGCCCATGAGGCTCATGCGGCGCAGGACGAGGAATGTGCCGATGGGGCCGCCGCCAAGCGACAGCGCGAAGCAGGCAACGAGCGCCCGGCGCATGAAGCCATAATCGGCAAAAGGAGCGATCAGCGCTTCATAGATCATGCCTGTGCTCCAGCGTGAGGAGGTGGGGGTCGTGCCAGCCCGTTGCCATATAGCGGGCCTGTTTGAGATTTTCTTCGCTCAGGACGTCAGGGGTCGGGCCCCATGCGACGGGCTCGCGCGCCAGCAAGAGCGCCTGCGGAAAATAACGACGCACCGCATCGAGATCATGCAGCACGGCGGCGATGGTGCGGCCTTCACCATGCCAGCGGATGATGAGCGCCATGAGATCGGCGATGGTGCGCTCGTCAATGGCCGCAAAGGGTTCATCAAGCAGAATGATTGGCGCATCCTGAACGAGCAGCCGGGCAAAGAGTACGCGCTGCAATTGCCCGGCGGAGAGCGATCCAATGGCGCGGGCGCCTTGATGCTCCAGACCGACAGCGGCAAGGGCTTCATCGACGCGCTGATGGCGCGCCTTGGTCATGCCACCAAAGAGACCCAGTTCATGCCAGAGGCCAAGCGAGACGACATCCCGCACATGGATCGGGAAATCACGCTCGATCTCGGCGGTCTGGGCGAGAAAGGCGATACGGCGCGGCGAGAGCGTGCCAAAGCGGATATGGCCTTCGCGGGCGGGGAGCAGTCCGGCGATGGTTTTGAGAAGGGTGCTTTTGCCCGCCCCATTGGGACCGATGATGGCGGTGAGGCTGCCCGGCGCAAAGCGACCGGTCAGGTGGTGCAGCGCCGGCTCGCGCTGATAGGCGACGGTGAGATCGTCAATTTCAATGGCGGGCACATCAAGCAGGGGCTTTGTCATGCCAGCGCCCACCAGACAAGCAGCCAGAGCACGGCTATGGCCAGGACTGCCACGAGCAGGCGTTCAAAGGCGCTGGCACCAAGCGCCGTGAAGGGGGGCTGGGGAGTGGGCACGGGGATGTTCCGGTATGTAATAGTATAACATCTCGAGGCTAGGCGAAGTCCGCCCGGCTGGCAAGACGGATTTTTTGCAATGAGGGGCGTGGCGTTATTGACCTTCTCGGCGCCAGGCCAGCGCGAGGGTGCCGAGAATGAGGATGAGAGCCACAAGGCCCGAAAGCAGGGATACCTGCCGCACGGCGCGGACCAGATATTGATCATTGCGGGCGATGCCCAGCCAGTTTGATCCGGCGGCGTCATGACCGGGCCTGATGCTGCGAATGGCGGGCGTGTCGCTTGCCGCTTCGCCCGCCCAATAAATGCCACCGCCCGTCGCCTTTACAAGCGGGGCCAGGCGATCACCCGTTGCCCGAACATCGGCAAATTCGCGCGGGTTCAGCGGACCGGCGGCGGTTACGGCCTTGAGGTCACCCTGTGTGATGCGATAGAGGCCGAGTTCTGCGGCGGGCAGGATTGCCTCATAGCGGCCGGGGTTAATTTGCGTCAGCGCCACGGTTTGCGTCTTGCCGGATGGGAAGGTGACAGTCGCTGGCGCGGTGGTTGGCGCCATGCTGCGACGCTTGATTGTCAATTGATTGGCGGCTGCCTGGGCAGAGAGGTTCTCCTCCTCAAGATCGGGTTCCTTCATCAGCCAATGGGCGAGACGGCGCAACAATTCAGCTTGCGGCCCGCCGCCTTCAAAGCCGCGCGACCACAGCCAAATCTGATCGGAGAGCAACTGCGCGACACGTCCTTTGCCGACATGTTCCAGCACCATCAAGGGGTGTTTGGCCGGGTCTTCCATCAACACATCGCCGCGATCGGCTTTCGCATTGATCGTGCGAAACCAGCGGCCCCAGTTGGGTGGTGTCGTGTCGCTGCCCGGCAGATCCGCCGTGACAGGGTGGCGCTTGCCGGTGTCCGTCACCTCGGCGCGATAACCACCTGTTGTGATTTCACCTGTCGGCTCGGCGGGCAGGATCGATGCAAGCGGTGTGCGATAGATTGAATAGGGGCCGGCAAATGTCGGCCCTGCGGCAGCGAGAACCGCGCCACCCTTTTCAACATAGTCGGCAATGTTGGCGAAATAGGCGAGCGGCAACACGCCGCGCTGCTTATAGCGGTCGAAGACGATGAGATCGAACTGGTCGAGCTTTTCAACAAAGAGCTCGCGAGTCGGGAAGGCGATCAATGACAGTTCATTGATGGGTGTGCCGTCCTGTTTTTCCGGCGGACGCAAGATCGTGAAGTGAACAAGATCGACGGAGGGATCGGCCTTCAAAAGATTCCGCCAGGCGCGCTCACCGGGATGGGGTTCGCCGGAGACCAGCAAGACGCGCAGCCTGTCGCGAATGCCATTCGCCACAACGACGGCACGATTGTTGAGCAGCGTCAGTTCATTTTCGCCCGGATCAACATCGATTTCGATGATGTTGGGGCCGCCATGCGTCAGGGAAAGCGTGATCTTTTCCTCGACGCCAATTGCAGTTGTGGTGGTGGAAACCTGCGTGCCATCGACTGAAACGGTTACGGGTACGCGCGCGTCAGATTCTTGGGCATTTTCCGTCTCATCAACACGGAAGGAGAGTGTGACCGGCTCGTCAACAATGCCAAAGCGGGGCGCTTCCACAATGGTGAGGCGGCGATCCTTTTCGTTCTTGCGGCCAGTGATGATGGCGTGAACAGGTGCCGTGAAACCCAGCGCCGAGGCCTGCGCGGGAATGTCATGGACTTCGCCATCGGTGATGAAGATTGCCCCCGCCACGCGTTCGCGCGGGACATCAGCGAGCAGATTGTCGAGTGCGCCGAAAAGCGCCGTTCCCTCTTCGCTGGCGGCATCGCCTGTGACCGTTGTCACGCGCTGTTCGACGCCGGGAATATCCTTCAGGCTTTGGGTGATGCGGGCGAGAGCGGCTTGCGTTTGCGCTGGCCGGTTGGCGATTTGCTGGCTCTGGCTCCGGTCCACAACGACAGCCACAATATCGCTCACCGGGTCGCGATCTTCGGAACGGATTGTCGGGTTGAGGAGCGCGAGCAAAATCGCGCCAAGCGCCGCCGTGCGCCAGGGTGTGCCCCGCGCGCGCCGCCAGGCCGAGTAAAGGGTCAGCATCGTGCCGAGCAGGGCGATCAGGCCAATGAAGAAGACCGGCAGCGAAGGTTCAAAAACGATGTGCCAGTTCATATGCGCTCCTACTGGCCGAGCCGTTCGAGGAGAGCGGGCACATGCACCTGATCTGACTTGTAGTTACCGGTCAGGGCATACATGACGATATTGACGCCGACACGCAGCGCCATTTCACGCTGCATTTCGCCACCCGGCACACAGGGAAAGAGCGCACGGCCTGAACTATCGCGGGCCCATGCGGCGGCATAATCATTGGAGCCGATGATGATCGGCGAGACGCCGTCACGGGCCGTGACGCCATTATCGATAGCGGGGGTTTCAATCCACAAATTGCCGCCGACCCAGCGGCCGGGAAAATCGGGCAGCAGATAGAAACTGCGGGCGAGCACATGATTGGCGGGCACCTGCTCGAGTGGCGGCAGGTCAAGTCGCTCCAGGATACGGCGCAGGGTTTGCGTGCCCGGACCGGTTCCTGGCGTGATGGAGCCGGCACCCTGGTCGCGGGTGTCGAAAATGATCGTGCCGCCATTGTTCAGATAGGAGTCAATGCGCGCGAGTGTTTCGGGTGAGAGGGCCGGTTGTGCCGGTGTCATGGGCCAGTACAGCACCGGAAAAAAGGCAAGTTCATCACGCGCAATATCAACCCCCATGGGCTCGGCGGATTCAAAGGCGGAGCGTTCGCGCAACACGTCGCTCAGACCGGCAAGGCCAAGGCGGCTCACGTCATCCACTTCGGCATCACCGGTCAGGACATAAGCCAGATGCGTATCAAGCGCGGCCTTGAGGGCGAAGCTGTCATCGGCTTCAGCGGCGCGGAGCCTGTGCGGCACTGCGGCTGAGAGGAAAGCACCAACAATCAGGATACGGAAAAGCCGCGAGGCAAAACGGCGTGGGCGTATTTTTTCGGTATGGAAGAGGCCCGTGATCCACAAGGCGGCAATGCCGTCCGCCAGAATGAGCAGGGCACCCAGCAGCAGGGCCAAGGGGCGCAGCCGGATTTCACGATTACCTGCATATGGTATGCGCGCTGTCGGGCCCTCAAGCGTCGCCAGCGGGTGGAGCAGGGTTTGTTGCGTGGTTGCGTTCAGGGCGCGGGCGCCATCGACAGGTCCATAAAATCCTGCCGGATGGCGCGGGCCGGGAATGGTCCTGGCAAAGGCGCTCGTCGCGATGGGCGTGGCTGTCGGCGGCGGGGTTGTGAGGCGTCCAAAGCCGTCAAGCGTTTTGAGGGCGGGAAGCGTTTCGCGCGCCAGCGCCGCATCAGAAATCGGAGCCGACGTGATGGCTGCACCATCGGCGGTGATTTCACCGCGCGATAGGGCGATGACCCGGCGCAGCATTTCCACATAGAGGCCCGAGAGCGGCAGGTTCGACCATTCGCTATTGGCTGTGACGTGAAACAGAACCACGCGGCCGTTGCCGCGATTGGCAGCTGTGACCAGGGGCGTGCCGTCTTGCAGGCGGGCCCAAACATGCGTCTGGAGGTCAGGCGATGGTTCGGCCAGGACCTGACGCGTGATTGTGACATCATCAGGGACAGGCAATCCGAAAAACGGGCTGCCGGTTTCAAACGGGGCGAGGCGTTGCGGATTGGTCCATGAGAGCGCCCCGCCGAGCGCCCGCCCGCCAAGGCGCAAGGGCACCGGAATGAGTGCATCCTCATTGGCGCTGACAGCCCCAGCAAGATGCGGTCCTGCAAAGCGGATCAGAACACCACCCTTATCGACCCATTTGGTCAGCAGCGCCTTATCGGTTGGGGTCAATGTGCCGACATCGGCCAAGATCAGCACGGAGAGCGGGCGGGCGAGCAATGCCTGAATCTCGCTTGTCGTGCTGGGGCGCGGGAGGCTGCGAATTTCTGCAAAGGGCTGGAGGGCACGCTGCAGATAAAAACCCGATGCGAGCAGGGGTTGCGATTCTTCAAAGGCGCTGCCTGAGACAATGGCGAGGCTGCGGCGATGCAGGCTGTCATCAATAAGGGCTGTTGCGCCTGCCGATTCTTCGCCCGCAATGGTTATGCGGGTGATACGGTTTCGCAGTTCAAAGGGCAAGGCGAGATTGGTCTCGACGCGATCCTGCATGGCGGCAAACGTAAATTCCGACTCGGCCAGAACGGCGCCATCGGCGGCCAAGGCGCGGACCTTGCCACTGCGGGCGAGGGACGAGGCGGCGCGCATGACAGCTATGCGCAGGTTCTCCCCTTCCGTGACCGGCGGCAACAAGGCGAGCGGCGCTGTCTCGGGCGTCGGTTCCATCACCGTCAATCCGCCCGAACCGGCCAGTCTTGCCAGGCCTTGCGTGAAGCCCGCGGCATCGTGCTGGTCCAGGCCATCGCTCAACCAGATTGTTTGCACGTTGCGGCCTGTGAGCGATGCATTTTGCTGCAAGCGTTTGAGCAGGGCCGGGCGATCGGTTTGCCAGGCGCGCGGCGCAAGGCTGGCGGCGCGGCTGGCCGCTTCATCGGCGGCTTCCAGAGTCAGTTCCGGCGCAATCGCCTCGGCGGCTGTGCCTGCCACCATGACCGGACGACTGGTTCGGCGGGCTTGCGAGAAAAGCCCTTCAAGTGTCGCTTCGCGATCGCGCCAATGGGCTGCCGCTGTCCAGCCATTGTCGATGACGAGCAGCAAGGGCCCGCTTCCGGCTGTTTGTACTTCCGGATTCCACAGGGGGCGGGCCAATCCGAGAATGATGAGCGCCGCGAGGGTGAGACGCAGGATCAGCACCCAAAGCGGCGTGTGGGCGGGGGTTTCTTCCTCATGGGCGATTTCGGCCAACAGGCGGATGGCAGGAAAGCGAATGCGCTTTGGCTGAGGCGGGCTGATGCGTACCAGCCACCAGATGACGGGCAAGCCAAGCAGACCCAGAAGCATCCAGGGACTGGCAAAGGCGAGGGCACCCAGATGCAGCATTGCCTGTCAGACCCCCGGCCGTGCTGACTTGAACGTTTCAACACCATTGGCCAGCGTGCTGTACAGGGCCAGCAGTGCGGCCTGCGGACTGCGATCCGTGCGATGCACGGCAAAGGTGAAATTGACGCGGGCACAGACCTCTGTGATGCGACCGCGATGTTCTTCCAGTTTGGCGTGATAGGCACCGCGCAATCGTTCGGCGCGACCGACCATCAATCGGGTGTGTTCCTCAACGCCTTCAAACTCGGTTCGACCCGAAAAGGGCAGGTCTTCCTCCGCCGGATCAAGCACCTGCACGAGATGGGCGCGCACGCCCTCTGCGGCATAGGCTTTGAGGCGCCCGATTATTTTTTCGGCGGGTGAGAGAAAGTCGCTGATGAGTACAATCTGGGCATAGCGCGGCAGGGCCTGAATGGGTGGCAGGCTTTGCACATCGGCATCAGGCGATGGCTCCAGCGCATCAATCAATCTATGCGCCATGCGGCGCTGGGCGGCGCGACCCGTGGTCGGCGTGGCATTGCCGCCCAGCGGTGCGACGCTCTCGCCGCCTTGCACGAGGAGCGAGGTGAGCGCCAGCGCAAGCACCGAGGCGCGGTCCTTCTTGGTGCAGGGCGCAAGGTCGGAGGCATAATTCATGGAGGCCGATCCGTCGCGCCATATCCAGACGCTTTCAGCGGCCTCGACTTCGGTTTCCCGCACGAAAAGATGAGCTGAGCGGGCGGAGTGGCGCCAGTCAACGGATGAGGCCGTGTCGCCTTCACGGAAGCGGCGAAACTGCCAGAAGGTTTCGCCCATGCCGGTGCGGCGTCGCCCATGCACGCCTTGCGCCACGGTGGCGGCGATACGCTCTGCCTGCGTGACGAGTGGTGGCAGTGCTTCAGCCAGTGCATCGGCCTGTTCGCGCAGGCCCATGGCTGCCGGAGATGCCGTCAGTGAAAAGGGGAGCCGCATGCCATCATCCGATCAGCCGATGTTACGGCAAAGCCTGTCAATGACGCCGCCAACCGTGACGCCCTCAGCGCGGGCCGAGAAGTTGAGCGCCATGCGATGACGCAGCACGGGAGCGGCCAGTGCGCGCACATCCTCAATCGAGGGGGCAAAGCGTCCATCTGTCAGGGCGCGGGCGCGCACGGCCAACATCAATGCCTGACTGGCGCGTGGACCCGGACCCCAGGCGACGTGACGTTCCACTTCATCCGACGCGCCTTCCTCAGGCCGGGCCGAGCGCACAAGCTCAAGGATGGCGTTGACGACTTTTTCACCCACGGGAACGCGGCGGACAAGACGCTGGGCGGCGAGAAGATCCTCAACGCTCATGGCCTTGCGTGTGATGCTGGTTTCTTCACCGGTGGTTGAGAGCAACATGCGGCGCTCTGATTCAAGATCGGGATAGACGACATCGATCTGCATCAGGAAGCGATCGAGTTGGGCTTCCGGCAGCGGGTAGGTGCCTTCCTGCTCCAGCGGATTTTGGGTGGCGAGCACATGGAAGGGTGAGGGCAACTCATAACGCACGCCTGCGACAGTGACATGTTTTTCCTGCATGGCCTGCAAGAGTGCTGACTGGGTGCGCGGGCTGGCGCGATTGATTTCATCGGCCATCAGGAGCTGACAGAAGACGGGCCCCTTCAGGAAGCGGAAACTGCGCGACCCGCGTTCGCTTTCTTCCAGCACCTCCGATCCCAGAATATCGGCCGGCATGAGATCGGGTGTGAACTGGATGCGCTTGTCGTCGAGCCCCATCACCTGACCCAGCGTATGCACGAGCAAGGTTTTGGCAAGACCCGGCACGCCGACGAGCAGCGCGTGGCCGCCTGCCAGGACGGTGACAAGCGTTTGGTCGATGACCTGTTCCTGACCGAAAATGACATCGCCAATGGCGGCGCGCGCCCTGGCAATCCTGGCACAGGTCTCTTCTATTTCCTGGACGGTTGAGCCGCCTGCTTCACTGAGTGTCTTCATTGACCTACATATAAGGTGTACGGCGACTTCCAGCATGTGAAATGGGTGACATGCGAGAAAGGCGACGTCTGTGCCACAATTCCCTGTGAGGGATTTTGCTGATCCGGTTTGTCGGGTGCCATATTGGCCGGGTTCATCTTGTCGGTATTATGGCTGCTTTATTGGCGGCTTGCAGTAAATGAACGAAGGAACAGCGAAGAAGATGACCGCAAACAAGGGTAAAACCGTGCCAGCCGGTCCCGGCAGGGAGGCGCTTTCAGCGCCGGGCGGGCTCAAGGGCCTTGTCGCTGCGGAAGCCGAGGGCATCAAGGCCCGCGGTTTGCCGCCGGTTGAAAAATGGAACCCGGATTTTTGCGGCGATCTCGACATGCGAATCGCCCGGGACGGGACGTGGTTTTACATGGGGACGCCCATTGGCCGCCCCCGGCTGGTGCGGCTCTTCTCGACCATCCTGCGTCATGATGAGGATGGTAAATATTATCTTGTCACGCCAGTCGAGAAAGTGGGCATCAAGGTTGATGATGCGCCCTTTCTGGCGGTTGCGATGCAGGTCGAAGGCGAGGGGCGCGATCAGGTGTTGCGCTTCACAACCAGCGTTGGCGACGAAACGGTGGCCGGTCGCGAACATCCCTTGCGTTTTGTCATTGATGAAACAACAGGCGAGCCCTCGCCCTATGTGCATGTGCGGGCGCGCCTTGAAGCCCTGATCAATCGGGCGGTGTTTTACGATCTCGTCGAATGCGGTGTTGAAGAAAGCCATGCAGGCGAGACCTGGTTTGGCGTCTGGTCGGGTGGCGTCTTTTTTCCCTTTATGAAGGCCGCCGACATGGCGGAGAAGGCGCGTTAGTACTCAGCGGAGATATTGAATTTTGGCAGGGCTGCCAATTTTCAACCACGCCTTGTCTGCCGTGATTGCCGGATGTCCCATTTCCTCTGCCAGAGCGATGCAGGCGCGATCACCCAGTGAAAGGCCTGCCTTGACTGTTCGGGTCATGAGCAAGCCGGTTGCCATGGCGCGTTTTCCATCAAATTCTTCAATTTGTAATTCAAGATTTTCGAAGAGAGTTTCAATATCCTGCGACGGCATGCCGTGGGTGCTCAGTTTGGCGACAACTTCCGCCAGATTGACGCTCGACATGATCGCTCCATCAAGGATCATGGAAATTTTTTCCGCACCGGGTTCACGCATCAGGAATGCGAGCAAGGCGGAGGCGTCGAGAATAGTCGCGCTCATTTTTTCGACGCCTCTTTTTTTGCTTCGAGTTTGCGATCAGTCATGAGTTCATCTGCAAGACTGGTGCCGGGCCGAACGAATTTGCTGACAAGGTCCTGCGCTTGACGCAGGGCGGCCTGTTTGCTCAGGAGCCGGAGTTCGCCATCGACCAATCGGGCAACAAGGCGATCACCTTCCTCAATGCCCATCGCGTTGCGGAAGGCCGCGGGAATGACAATGCGGCCACCAGCGCTGACTTCAAGTGAGGCGGATTGAACTGGTGCATCGGCCGATCGTGATTTCTCGTCTTCTTGTACGAGCACATTGCGGACATGCTGATAACGCTTTCCCAGAAAGCGAGCGATGTCGGTGCGACTGAACCCGGCTGCCCCAAGGGCACGAATTTTTGCCGAGGTCGTCGGCAGTCCTTGCGAAATAGCCGCCATTTTTTCCGTGCTAGGCTGTTGCATGCTTGATCTCCGTATCAAGGTGATTATAAAATGACAAGTATCAAATTAAATGTCAATAGAAGTTATACATGACAGGTAACTGGCGCGAACTCATTCTGGCGCGGGTCGATGATGTCGCGCCGCCGCTTTCGGTCGTCATGGGCGAGAAGGTGGCGCATGGCGATCACCAGCTCAATCCTGTGCCGGTGGATGGCGACCGGGCGGAATCCGAAGACAGGCCCCGTCTCCGCGCGGCGGCGGTGCTTGTGCCGATTGTCGATCATGCGCATGGGCCGCATGTGCTGCTGACGCGGCGTGCCGATCATCTCGGCCAGCATTCAGGGCAAGTGGCGTTTCCCGGCGGCAAGATTGATGCGGGTGAAACGGCGGCAGAAGCCGCGCTGCGCGAGGCGGAAGAAGAAGTCGGGCTGGCGCGCAGCTATGTGAAGGTTGCAGGCTTTCTTGATCCTTATGAAACCGGCACGGGATTTCGTATCGTCCCGGTCATCGCCTTTGTGCAGCCGGGCTTTACACTGACGATTTCAACCGATGAGGTGGCAGAAGCCTTTGAGGTGCCGCTGTCATTTCTCATGAATCCCGACAATCATGAGCGACATTCGGTCATCTGGCGCGGCAGGCCGCGCGAATATTACGCTATGCCTTATGATGGTCATCACATCTGGGGGGCGACGGCGGGTATGCTCAGGAACATGTATGACCGGATTTTTGCACCTGGCCGTTGATATTGGCCAATAACAATAAGAAAAACGGACGTGTGATGAGTGACAACGTGAAGAATGGCGATGGGGATCTGGCGAAAGCCGAGTGGTTGAATGCGCCTGACACGCGCGCCGTCATGGCGGCGCTGACGAGCGAGGGCGATGTCGCGCGTTTTGTTGGCGGTTGTGTGCGCAATGCGCTGATGCATGAGCCGGTCGGCGATATTGATATTGCAACGGCGCTGCCGCCCGAACGCGCCATGGCCTTGCTGCAAGCCAAAGGCATCAAGGTCATTCCGACGGGGCTGGCGCATGGCACAGTGAGCGCTGTTATCGGGGCGCGCCATTTCGAGATCACGACCTTGCGTGTCGATGTCATGAGCCATGGGCGCCATGCCGATGTGGCTTTCACGGGCGACTGGCTGGAAGACGCCAGGCGACGCGATTTCACGATCAATGCGCTTTATGCCGATATGGATGGCACGGTGCATGATCCGCTGGGCGGACGGGCTGACATTGCCGCGCGACTTGTGCGTTTCATTGGTGACCCGCATCAGCGCATTCGCGAAGATTATCTGCGTATCTTGCGCTTCTTCCGGTTTCAGGCGCATTACGGCAAGGGCGAGCCGGATGCGGGCTCGCTTCGGGCCTGTGGCGAGGAACGCGACGGGCTGAAACAGCTTTCTGCCGAGCGTGTGAAGTCGGAACTTTTCAGGATTCTGGAAGCAGATGCCGCACCTTCGGCGCTGCGCCATATGGCGGCGGCGGGTATTCTGTCGATCATATTGCCGGAAGCCTCAAGGCTTGATCGCCTGACACGTTTGGTGGCGATTGAAGCCGATCAGCTTTTTGTCACGGGCGATGCGCTGTTGCGGCTTGGGTCGATGCTTGAACTTGATGCGGCGGCGGCGGGACTCATGGCGGATCGTTTGCGGTTTTCGACCAGGGAGCGCGAGCGGCTTGTCGCCATGCTCACCGACCGAACCAGGATCGTTTGCTATCTCTCCATGCGTGAAGTGCGCCGCGCGCTTTATGTCATGGGGTTGCAGCTTTTCAAGGATCGCACATTGCTCGGCTGGGCGAGCGACCCGCTGGAGCGCAATGCGTTTCAGTGGCGGGCCATGCTCGCCATGGCCGATAGCTGGGCGCGTCCGGTCTTTCCGCTGACTGGCGAGATGGTCAAGGCGGCGAGCGTACCGGAAGGGCCGGAGATTGGCCGCGTCATGCGCGAAGTCGAGGAATGGTGGATTGACGCTGATTTTATCGAGGATGAGTTCTCGATCATCGAGCGGCTGAAGGCTGTCGTGCAGGCGACGGTTTACTGATCAGGGGTTTCCATGCGCAAATTGCTTGCCGTTTCGATGCTCTTTGCGCTCGCCGCCTGCGGGCAAAAGCCTGCGATTGAGGCGCCAGAAAAGGGTGCGGCGGCGTTTTATGATGTCTATCTGCATGTCAGTCCCCGTGTGGGTGGCGTGCCGGATCAGGCGACGCGGGCCCGGTTTGCGCCGGTGATTTCGGAAAAGCTCGAAAAGCTTCTCGCGGCGGCGGAAGCGGCGGAGACGCGGCATCGCGAGGCGACGCAAAACAGCGAGCCGCCCTTCATGGAGGGGGATCCTTTCACGTCGCTGTTTGAGGGGGCGAGTTCCTTCAAGGTTGGCGCCTGCACGATCAAGGACGAGACGGCGCAATGTCCGGTGGATTTGACATATGCCGACCCGGCTGGCGGCGAGCCCGCGCTGTGGACGGATACGGTTTTGCTCGTGGGGCACGATCAGGGCTGGGTGGTGGACGATATTGTCTATGGCGGGCAGTGGGATTTTGCGACGCGTGGGCGGCTGCAATCCTTGCTTGAAAATGTGATCGGGCAAATGGTCGATCGCTAGCTGGCGCGACATTGCGCCGCTGCCGGTGCGGCAACCGGGCGCGTTGGCCTGATGGTCATGCGCGCCTAGCCTCGGGCCATGCAAAACCAGCTTATCGAACGATATGATCTGCGCGTGCCGCGCTATACGTCTTACCCGACCGCGCCGCATTTCGGCCCCTCGGTCGATGGGGCGCTTTATGCGCGATGGCTTGGCGATCTCGCGCCGGAAAGCGCGTTGTCGCTCTATCTCCACATCGCCTATTGCGCTGAAATGTGCTGGTTCTGCGGCTGTCACACCAAGGCGACAAAAAAATATCTGCCGGTGATGCGCTATCTCGAAACAGTGACGCGCGAGATTGATCTCGTCGCCGACAGGATGCCTTCCCGCATGAAGGTCAGGCATGTGCATCTTGGCGGCGGCAGTCCGACGGTTTTGAAGCCATCCGATTTTGCGAGGCTTCTGTCAGCGCTCCGCGCGCGGTTTGATATCGTCGAGGGCGCCGAAATTTCCGTTGAGCTTGATCCGCGCACGGCCACGCTTGCCTATGTTGAGACCATGGCGGCGGCGGGCGTCACACGCGCTTCGCTTGGTGTGCAGGATTTTGACATCAAGGTGCAGAAGGCGATCAATCGTGTGCAATCACCGGTGCTCACCGCACGTGTTGTCGGCTGGTTGCGCGGCTGCGGCATCGACGCGATCAATATGGATCTCTGCTACGGGTTGCCCTATCAGACTGTTGCCAGCGTCATCGAGACGGTCGATCAGGCGCTTGAAATGCGGCCGTCGCGCATTGCGCTTTTCGGCTATGCCCATGTGCCATGGATGAAGCGGCATCAACGTTTGATCCCGACCGATGCGCTGCCCGGCATGAGCGAACGCTGGGCGCAATCGGAAGCGGCGGCGGCGCGGTTGCGTGAAGCGGGCTATGTGGCGATTGGTCTCGATCACTTTGCCTTGCCTGAAGATGCGTTGACGCAAGCGCAGCAGGCGGGCGATCTGCACCGCAATTTTCAGGGCTATACGAGCGATGATGCGCCCGTGCTGATCGGCTTTGGCGCTTCGGCGATTGGCGCCATGCCACAGGGCTATGTCGCCAATGAAGTGGCGATTGACCGCTACAGGGCGATGGTGGAGGCGGGCGAATTGCCGATCACGCGCGGCATCGCGGTCACGAATGACGATCGCCTGCGCCGCGCCGTCATTGAGCGGCTGATGTGCGACATGAAGGTTGATCTTGAGGCTGTGGCGGCGCGTTTTGGTCAATCGGTGGCGGCATTTGAAGCCGATCTCGCCGGGCTTGAAGGATTGCAGGCGGACGGGATTGTGCAACGCGACGGGCATCGGCTCGTGATGACGCAAGCCGGAAAGCCGCTGGTGCGCGCCGTCTGTGCTGTGTTTGACAAATATCTTACGCAGGGCGAAGCGCGGCATTCAAGGGCGGTGTGACCCCTCACCCTCGCCGGACCTTCGGTCCGTCTCTCCCTCTCCCCTCAAGGGGAGAGGGCAAGCGAGCAGAGGGGCGCATGTTTCTTTTCAGCGTCATGGCCGGGCTTGATCCGGGCATCCAGAGCCGCGCATTCATTCTCCGGCGCTCTGGATTGCCGACCCGCTTCAGTCAACAGAGGGCCCGGCAATGACGCGAAAAATGGACCCCGGAACAAGTCCGGGGTGACAGAGGGGTGAGAGAAATGCATCCCATATTCGTCATGGCCCGGCTTGGCCGGGCCATCCACGTCTTTTTCTTGTTTCAGAATGGCAAGTCGTGGATGCCCCGCCTGAAGCGGGGCATGACGGTTATTTTTTCAGTGTCATGCCCCTCACCCTCGCCGGACCTTCGGTCCGTCTCTCCCTCTCCCCTCAAGGGGAGAGGGCAAGCGAACGTCAGTGAGCGCATGTTTCTTTTCAGTGTCATGGCCCGGCTTGATCCGGCCATCCACGTCTTTTTCTTGTTTCAGAATGGCAAGTCGTGGATGCCCCGCCTGAAGCGGGGCATGACGGTTATTTTTTCAGTGTCATGGCCGGCAATGACGGACTGTTCTTACGGCCACTTCACTTCGGGCGGCATGGAGGAAAGGATCGAGGCGACATTGCCGCCGGTCTTGAGGCCGAATGTCGTGCCGCGATCATAAAGCAGATTGAACTCGACATAGCGGCCGCGACGGATGAGCTGTTCGTCGCGCTCTTCCGGGGTCCAGGCCTCATTCATGTGGCGGCGCACGAGGCGGGGATAAATGTCGAGAAAGGCGCGACCGACATCCTGCGTGAAGGCGAAGTCGGCATCCCAATCGCCGCTGTCGTGATGGTCGTAGAAAATGCCGCCAGTGCCGCGCGGTTCGTTGCGGTGGGGCAGGAAGAAATAGTCGTCACACCATTTCCTGAAGCGCGGATAGTAGCTTGCATCATGCCTGTCGCAGGCTGATTTCATGGCGGCATGAAAATCAACCGTGTCGGGATGATCCTGTCGGCGCTGCACATCGAGCACGGGTGTCAGATCGCCGCCGCCGCCAAACCATGCCTTGGTCGTGACGACATGGCGGGTATTCATATGCACGGCGGGCACGCGCGGGTTCTGCATATGGGCGATGAGCGAAATGCCGCTCGCCCAGAAGCGCGGGTCTTCTTCGGCACCCGGCATCTGCTTGCGGAAGTCTTGCGAAAACTCGCCATAGACGGTCGAGATATGGACGCCGACCTTTTCAAAGACGCGGCCATGCATGAGTGACATTTCGCCGCCGCCCTGGTCACTTTTGCCATCGCCGCGCGTCCAGGGTGTGCGGACAAAGCGGCCCGGCGCGCGCCCGGCATAGGTGCCGGTCAATTCGTCCTCAATTTTTTCGAACGCGGCGCAAATCCGGTCGCGCAGGGTTTTGAACCATGCAGCGGCTTCAGCCTTATGCGCCTCGATCTGCGTCGTCATGCCGTCTCTCCCCAAAACTCAGGGCTTCTACATAGCCCTGTCGCCCCGATGCGCAAAGCCCCCGGTCTGGCGCAAGGCCTCGCCCAGCACCATGGCGGCGGCAACGGCGACATTGAGTGAGCGGGCAGGGGGACGCATGGGGATCGTCACCCGGGCGTCAACCGCGCCATGGACGGCCTCCGGGACGCCCGCGCTTTCCCGGCCGAGAATCAGCGTATCGCCGGGCGCGAAGGTGAAATCGGCATAGGGCATGGCTGATCTGGTTGTCAGCAACACCAGCCGGGCATCGGCTGGACGATTTTTCAGGAAGTCGGTCCACGAATCATGGCGGCAAACTTCCGCCAGCGGGCCGTAATCCAGTCCGGCCCGTTTCAGGCGGGCGTCCGACCAGATGAAGCCGCAAGGCTCGATAATATCGACGGGCAGGCCCAGACAGGCCCCCAGGCGGATCAATGTGCCGGTGTTTTGCGGGATGTCCGGTTCGTAGAGGGCGAGGCGCATGGGCAGACCATAAACAGAATGACGCATGGGACGATGTGCCATGCGACCATGCGTCATCCTGCCACAGTCGCGGCGGGGCTGGACAATGGCCCGATTGGATGCCACAAAACCCACGCATGGGGGTGCGAAAGCAAAGGATTCGTGGGGCTTTCGTTCTTTCAATCGGTTTTGCGCCACGCTGTCCACACTTCCCTCCCGGGAGCGCCGCCTGTTTGGTGGCAGGGCGGCGTCCGGCCTGTTCAATGAGGAGACTGGACCGTGGCAGATATCCACGCGGAAGAGCCGACGCGGCGCGATTTCCTGTATGTGGCAAGCGGCGCCTTTGCCGCTGTCGGCGCGGCCTGCGCCGTCTGGCCACTCATCGATCAAATGAACCCCGACGCTTCGGTCCTGGCGCTTGCCTCGATCGAAGTCGATATTTCGGCGGTTCCTGTCGGTCAGGAAATCACCGTCAAATGGCGCGGCAAGCCGGTATTCATCCGGCATCGCTCAGAAGCTGAAATTGCGGCCGCTGAAGCCGTCGATGTTTCGACGCTCCGCGATCCGCAGACAGATGATGTGCGGCTCAAGAACAATCCCGAAGGCAAGCTGGCCAAGGAGTGGCTGGTGCTGATCGGCATCTGCACCCATCTCGGCTGCATTCCGCTCGCCTATAAGGGCGAATATGACGGCTATTTCTGCCCGTGCCATGGTTCGGTCTATGACACGTCCGGTCGTATCCGCAAGGGTCCGGCACCGACCAATCTTGAGGTGCCACCCTATAATTTCGTTTCAGACACAAAAGTACAGATCGGCTGAGGGGGCGTTCCATGAGCGGTGAGAGCACCTATAACCCGGGCAATGGCTTTTCGCGCTGGCTTGATGCGCGTCTGCCAGTCATGCGCCTGGTCCACGATTCCTTCGTCGATTATCCGACGCCCAAGAATCTCAACTACTGGTGGACCTTTGGCGGCGTCCTGTCGCTTTGCCTCGGCATCCAGATCCTGACCGGCATCATTCTGGCGATGCACTATATTCCCCAGACCGAACTGGCCTTTGGCAGCGTCGAGCACATCATGCGCGACGTGAATTATGGCTGGCTCATCCGTTATGTGCATGCCAATGGCGCGTCGATGTTCTTCATTGCCGTCTATGTCCACATGTTCCGCGGCCTTTATTACGGCTCCTACAAGGCGCCCCGCGAGGTGCTGTGGATCCTTGGCGTGCTGATCTATCTCCTGATGATGGCGACCGCCTTCTTCGGCTATGTGCTGCCTTGGGGCCAGATGAGCTTCTGGGGCGCGACGGTTATCACCAATCTCTTCGGCGCTGTGCCGCTGGTTGGCGAATCTGTTCGCACCTGGCTCTGGGGTGGTTTTGCTGTCGGCGATCCGACGCTCAACCGCTTCTTCTCGCTGCATTATCTCTTCCCCTTCCTCATCGCCGGCGTGGTCGTTCTCCATGTGTGGGCGCTGCATGTAACGGGGCAGAACAATCCGGCAGGCGTTGAAGTCAAGGATCCCAAGAAGGACACCGTGCCCTTCACGCCTTATGCGACCGTCAAGGACGGCTTCGCGATGTCGATGTTCCTGATCCTTTTTGCCTATTTCGTGTTCTTCAACCCGAATGGCCTTGGCGAACCGGACAACTACATTGTTGCCAATCCGCTCAAGACACCTGCCCATATCGTGCCGGAATGGTATCTTCTGCCGTTCTACGCGATCCTGCGCGCGGTGCCCGACAAGCTCGGCGGCGTGATCTTGATGTTCAGCGCCATTGCCGTGCTTTTCGTGCTGCCCTGGCTTGATACATCGAAGGTGCGCTCGGCGCGGTTCCGTCCGCTCTATCGCCAGTTCTTCTGGATCCATGTCGCGGCCTGCATCGGCCTTGGCTGGTGCGGCGCCCAGACACCGGACACGATCATCATCCATTCGGCTTCCGGCGGTGGCTTTGACGTGACGGATCTCGCCCGTATTCTCTCCGGCTACTACTTCCTGCACTTCCTGGTGATTTTCCCGCTGCTTGGTCTGAAGGAAAAAACCAGGGCGCTGCCCGACAGCATTGCCGACTCCGTGCTTGGCAAATCCGCCAGCGCATCGGCCAAGGCATGAGCGGGGGGACAGGACAAATGAGCAAGATCGGAACATCCAAGATGCGCTCTTTCCTCGTGTTGCCCGTGATTGCGGCAGTGGCGCTCGGTGCGGTGGCTCTCAGCTACAGCCCGGCCAAGGCCTCAAGCGAAGGCCCGGAAATGGAAAAAATCGAATGGTCTTTCAACGGGCCGTTCGGCACCTATGACCGCAATCAGCTGCGTCGCGGCTACAAGGTCTATAAGGAAGTCTGCGCGACATGCCATTCGATGCATTTTGTGCATTTCCGCAATCTCGCCGAAAAGGGCGGACCTGAGTTCACGGAAGGCCAGGTCAAGACATTGGCCGCTGAAGTGACCGTGCAGGACGGTCCCGATGCCTCGGGCGAAATGTTCGAGCGTCCCGGCGAAGCAAGGGATGTTTTCCCCTCGCCTTATGCCAATGAGGAGGCTGCCGCCGCCGTTCTCGGCGCCCCGCCGCCCGATCTCTCGGTCATCGCCAAGGCGCGTGAAGGCGGGCCGGACTATATCCATGCGCTGCTGACGAGCTATACGGACGCGCCAGCCGACGTGACCTTGCCTGCTGGCGGGCATTACAACCCCGTGTTCACGGCGGGCAGCGGCATCATCGCCATGCCTGCCCCGCTGAGCGATGGTCAGGTTGAATATGAGGACGGCACGCCCAACACGGTCGACCAGATGTCAAAGGACGTTTCGGCCTTCCTGATGTGGACCGCCGAACCCAAGCTCGAACAGCGCAAGACACTCGGTTTTCAGGTGATGCTCTATCTCGTGGCGCTGGCGGGCTTGCTGTATTTTGTGAAGCGCAAGGTCTGGGCCGATGTTCACTGAGATGTCATCCAAATAACTGAAGGAGAAGGGTCTCTTGCGAGACCCTTTTTCATGTCAGAGTTTTTCCTTTGTGACCGGGCAAACTTTGTTAGTGTTCGCCCAAAATCAGTGATGCGGAGGCTGCAATGGCAAAAACCATATTGGGCGTGATCGGTGGCAGTGGGGTCTATGCGTTTCCGGGCCTCAGGAATGAGCGCTGGGAGGCGGTTTCCACGCCCTGGGGCGCACCGTCGGATGAACTGCATTTTGGCACACTCGCAACCTCGCGTGGCGATGTCGAGATGGTGTTTCTGCCGCGTCATGGGCGCGGCCATCCGCATTCGCCGACCAGCATCAATTACCGCGCCAATATCGATGCGATGAAACGCGTTGGCGTGACCGATATCATTTCGGTTTCGGCGGTCGGCTCGCTCAAGGAAGAATTGCCGCCGGGCACGTTTGTCATTGTCGATCAGTTCATTGACCGCACATTTTCTCGCGAGAAGAGCTTCTTCGGGCCGGGCTGCGTTGCGCATGTGTCGATGGCGCGGCCGGTTTGTCCGCGCCTTGGCGATCATCTGGAAGCTGCCTGTCGCGAAAACCGCATTCCGCATGCGCGTGGCGGCACCTATGTGGTGATGGAAGGCCCGCAGTTTTCGACCTTTGCCGAGTCGACGCTTTACCGCTCCTGGGGTTGCTCGGTTGTCGGCATGACGAACATGCCCGAAGCCAAGCTCGCCCGCGAAGCCGAGATCTGCTATGCGACAGCCGCCATGGTGACGGATTTTGATTGCTGGCATCTGCATCATGAGGATGTCGATGTCTCAACCGTGGTGCGCATCCTCGGCGACAATGCCGACAAGGCGCGCGCCATGCTGCGTTCCGTTGCCGAGAGTTTCGGGCCGCAGCGCATGCCTTCGCCACAGGGCTTTGATCGCGTGCTCGACAATGCGCTCATCACCGCGCCTGAAAAACGTGACCCGGCGGTTCTCAAGAAACTTGATGCTGTGGCGGGCCGTGTGCTCGGCCTGAACTGAGGCGCTGATTCATGGATATCAAACAATTCATCCGCACCATTCCGGATTATCCCAAACCCGGCATCATGTTCCGCGACATCACGACATTGCTCGGCAGTGATAAAGGTTTTCGTGCGGCGATTGATGGTCTGGTCGCCTTGCATCGCGGAGCGCATTTCAATCTCGTCGCGGGCATTGAAGCGCGTGGCTTCATTCTGGGGGGCGCTGTCGCCCATCAGCTCGGCCTTGGCTTTGTGCCGGTGCGCAAGAAAGGCAAGCTGCCGCATCTTGTGATTTCGGAAGAATATGCGCTGGAATATGGCACAGACACGGTCGAAATCCACAAGGACGCTGTCTCCCATGGCGACAAGGTGCTGCTGATCGACGATCTGATCGCGACGGGTGGCACGGCCGCCGCCGCCGTCAAGCTCATCGGCCGGGCCGGGGCCAATGTCACGGGCGCGAGTTTCGTGATTGAATTGCCGGAACTTGGCGGGCGTCAATTGCTGGAAGCGATGGATATTGAAGTACTCTCGCTCTGCTCTTTCGACGGCCATTAAAGGACAGCACAGGTGAAGATTGGTGGCGTTCCCTATCGCACCATCTGGGTGGCGCATGACGGCTGGTCGGTCGAGATCATCGACCAGACCAAGCTGCCGCATCACTTTGTGATCGTGGGCTTGCGCTCGGCTGACGAGGCGGCGCATGCGATCAAGGACATGCAGGTGCGCGGTGCGCCGTTGATCGGTGCAACGGCGGCTTATGGTCTTTGTATGGCGCTGCGTGAGGATGCGTCAGATGCGCATCTCGATGCGACCTGTGCCATGCTGGCTGAAACGCGACCAACAGCGATCAATCTGAAATGGGCACTCGACGCCATGATGGCCGCGGTGAAGCCGCTGCCCGTCGCGGCGCGTGTGGCGGCGGCCTACAAGCGCGCGGCGCAGATTTGCGATGATGATGTCGAGATTTGCCGCCAGATCGGCCTTAATGGTCTTTCGATCATTCGCGCGCTGGCGGCGGCCAAGCCCGGCAAGACAGTGCATATCCTGACCCATTGCAATGCGGGCTGGCTGGCCTGTGTCGACTGGGGCACGGCGCTTGCCCCGATCTATATGGCGCATGATGCCGGTCTTCCGGTGCATGTCTGGGTTGATGAAACAAGGCCGCGCAATCAGGGCGCGTCGCTCACCGCCTTCGAACTTGGCCGTCATGGCGTGGCGCATACGATCCTGCCGGATAATGCCGGGGGCCATGTCATGCAGCATGGTCTTGTCGATATGTGCATTGTCGGCACGGATCGCACGACCGCGACGGGCGATGTTGCCAACAAGATCGGCACCTATCTGAAGGCGCTCGCCGCGCATGACAATAACGTGCCGTTCTACGTCGCCCTGCCGCATACGACGATTGACTGGACGCTCTGCGATGGCGTCAGGGAAATCCCGATTGAGCAACGCTCGCCCAGGGAGGTCACCCATATGACGGGGCAGAGCGAGGAGGGCCAGATTGTCACCGTGCAGATTTCGGCACCTGGCAGTCCGGCGGCGAATTATGGTTTTGACGTGACGCCAGCGCGTCTCGTCACAGGTCTCATCACCGAGCGTGGTGTCTGTGCGGCGAGCCGCGAGGGGCTTCTTTCGCTTTATCCGGAGCGCGCATGAGCCCGGCGGATGAAGCCTGGTTGCGCCAGCGCGTGATTGATGCCGCGCTTGATCTCACCCATACCGGTCTTTCACCGCAAATGTCGGGCAATGTTTCGTCGCGGTTCGGCGACGGCTTTCTCGTGACGCCAACCGGCCTTTCCTATGTCGATCTGTTGCCGGACGATATTGTGCACCTTGATTTGGACGGTCATGTGATCGCGGGTCACGAGCGGCCATCGAGCGAATGGCCGATGCATGCGGCGATCTACAAGGATCGTCCCGAAATCGGTGGCATAGTTCATGCTCATTCCGATCATGCGGTGACGCTTGCCGTCATGCATCGCGACATTCCGTCGTTTCACTACATGGTGGCGATGCTGGGCGGGCGTGACATTCGCTGTGCGCCTTACGCGACTTTCGGCTCGGCGGAAATTGCGGCGCATGCCGTTGTTGCGCTCAAGGATCGCAAGGCCTGTCTCCTTGCGCATCACGGCCAGATCGCGGTGGGGAGAAGTGTTGAAGAGGCGCTGCACCTTGCCCATGAGGTCGAGACGCTCAGCGGGCAATATTGGCGCGCGCTGCAAATCGGTGAGCCGCCTTTGCTGAGTGATGAGGAAATGGCGATCAATGTCGCCAGGTTTTCGAATTATGGGCGGCGGGAGACGTAGTACAGCTACGCACGTCATGCTCCGCTTCATGCGGGGCATCCATGACTTGAAAGCTTTGAAGACGTGGATGGCCCGGACGAGCCGGGCCATGACGATTTTCTTGCGACAAAGCCGGGTCAAGTCCGGGCATCCAGGGGCGCAAGCCTCGGTGAAGGTTGCTCTGGATTGCCGGGTCAAGCCCGGCAATGACACGGAGAGTTGTCGTGGATGGCCCGGACGAGCCGGGCCATGACGATTTTCTTGCGACAAAGCCGGGTCAAGTCCGGGCATGACCGTTGCCTGTCAGTTGGCGAAGCGGAAATGCATCACATCGCCATCCTGCACGACATAGTCCTTGCCTTCGAGGCGCATCTTGCCGGCATCCTTGGCGCCGTTTTCGCCCTTGAGCGCGACATAGTCATCATAGGCAATGGTTTCGGCGCGGATGAAACCCTTTTCAAAATCGGTATGGATGACCCCGGCGGCGGCAGGCGCGCGCGTGCCCTTGGTGATGGTCCAGGCGCGGGTTTCCTTCGGGCCGACGGTGAAATAGGTGATGAGATGCAGGAGCTTGTAGCCGGCCTGAATGAGGCGGTTGAGGCCCGGCTCGGCAAGACCCAGCGTTTCGAGATATTCGGCGCGGTCGGCATCGGGAAGCTGGGCGATTTCTTCCTCGATGCGGGCTGAAATGACGACGCTTTCAGCGCCTTCGGCCTTGGCACGTTCGGCGACCCGGGCTGAATATTCATTGCCGGTGGCGGCGGAGGCTTCCTCGACATTGCAGACATAAAGCACGGGCTTGGAGGTGAGCAGATTGAGACCCACCCAGGCCTTCATGTCGTCGGCGCTGATCTTGTCCTGCGCGGTTGCCACGCGGGCGGGCTGGCCTTCGCGCAGGCAGGAAAGCGCGATATTCATCAGATCGACGAGCTGTTTGGCTTCCTTGTCGCCGCCCTTGGCCTTTTTCTCCGCCGCGGCCACGCGCTTTTCGAGGCTTTCAAGATCGGCAAGCATCAATTCGGTTTCAACGATTTCAGCATCGCTCAGGGGATTGATGCGGCCTTCGACATGGGTGATGTCATCGTCGACAAAGCAGCGCAGCACATAGGCGACAGCATCGACTTCGCGGATCGTGGCGAGGAACTGGTTGCCGAGGCCTTCGCCCTTGGAGGCGCCTTTGACGAGACCGGCAATATCCACAAAGGTGAGGCGCGTCGGGATGATTTCCTTGCTGCCGGCAATGCCGGCGAGTGTTTCCATGCGGATGTCTGGCACGGCGACATCGCCGACATTGGGCTCAATCGTGCAGAAAGGATAGTTCGCGGCCTGGGCGGCGGCGGTTTGCGTCAGCGCATTGAAAAGCGTCGATTTGCCCACATTGGGAAGGCCGACGATGCCGCATTTGAAACCCATGACCTAGCTCTCTTCACTGTCGTTGGTTGGTTTGGTTTTCGGGGTTGCCCCCGTGAATTTTTTGACCGGTGCCGGATTGGTCAGGAGATGCACCTTGGTGGCAAAGCCCTCGTCCTTGCCTTCGCCGATCAGCGGCGCAGCATCGGCAATCGCATCGAGCAATGGCACGAGCCATTCCTGATCGGCCTTGCTGAAATCGCCGAGCACATGGCCGGTCACGGCTTCTTTCATGCCGGGATGGCCGATGCCGATACGCACGCGGCGATAGGCCTCGCCAATATGCGCCGTGATCGAGCGGATGCCATTATGTCCCGCCGCGCCACCGCCGGTGCGGACGCGGATCTTGCCGGGCGCGAGATCCAGTTCGTCGTAAAAGACGATGACGTCTTTGGGTTCCAGTTTGAAAAAGCGCATCGCCTCGCCAACAGCGCGGCCTGACTCATTCATATAGGTGCCGGGGAACAGCGCGATGATCTTTTCGCCCGCCAGTACGCCGTCACAGGCGATGCCCTGAAAGCGGGCGCGGGGCGGGGAAAAGGAATGGCGGCGGACAATCGCGTCCACCGCCATGAATCCGACATTGTGCCGGTTGTGCGCATATTTGGCGCCCGGATTGCCGAGGCCAACCATGAGGATCATTGCGCGAACTCCTCAGACGAAAGGCATCAGGCCTTTTTGTCGGCAGGGGCTGCGGCAGGGGCGGCCGCCGCTTCATTTTCAGCCGAGACAACGGCGGCAGGCGCCGAGATCGTCGCGATGGTGAAGTCACGATCGCTGATGACGGGCTTCACGTCCTTGGCGAGCTTCACAGCCGAAATATGGATCGAGGCGCCCATTTCGAAGCCGGTGAGATCGACATCGATCTGCTCGGGGATGTGGTCTGCCGGGCAGACAAGTTCGACTTCGTGGCGCACGATGTTGAGAACGCCGCCAGCCTTGATGCCGGGCGAGGCTTCGTGATTGTGGAAATGCACGGGCACTTCGACGGTCACGGTGGCGTTCTTGCCCAGACGCAGGAAATCGACATGGATGATGAAGTCGCGAACCGGTTCGAACTGGATGTCGCGCGGGATCACATGTTCCTTCTTGCCGCCAATCTCGATATCGAGCGTGTGGCTGAGGAAGGTGCCCTTCATGTAAAGGGCGTGAACTTCCTTGTAATTGATGCTGATCAGTTCTGGCGACTGCTTGTCACCATAAATGACGGCGGGTACCCGGCCCGAAGTGCGGATCGAACGAACAGCCCCCTTGCTGCTCTTCGTGCGCGCCTCGGCCTTGAGTGTGATGGACTCGGCCATGGCTTTGATTCTCCAATAAAAATGGCCCCGGGAATGCCCCATGGGCCTTGTTCGCACGTTTCCTCCAGGGGTGTGGACGCGCGATTGAGGCGGTTTATAGCGAAGGGAGGCGGAAAACTCAAGCCGGAGCTGAATCCGGCCCGAAAAGCGCCAATGAGGTCGCGAAAATCAGAAAATCAGTCGAAAAGGCTCGAAACCGAGCGTTCTTCGGCGGTGCGCAGCATGGCCTCGCCGATCAGCGGGGCGATGGTGACAACGCGGATATTGCGGCTGACGCGGACGGCCTCGGTCGGCTGGATCGAATCCGTGATGACAAGTTCCTTGAGCTGCGAAGCCGTGACGCGGGCAACAGCGCCGCCAGACAAGACGCCATGGCTGACATAGGCCGACACTTCCGTCGCGCCCTGCTTGAGCAGGGCTTCGGCGGCGTTGCAGAGCGTGCCGGCCGAGTCGACGATGTCATCAACGAGGATGCAGGAGCGGCCTTTGACATCGCCGATGATGTTCATGACTTCGGATTCGCCCGCGCGCTCGCGGCGCTTGTCGACGATGGCGAGGTCAGCGCCGATGCGCTTGGCGATGGCGCGGGCGCGCACCACGCCGCCCACGTCGGGCGAGACAACCATCAGGTTTTCGCCGGTCTTGTAATGGCTCTGAATGTCGTTGGTCAGCACCGGCGCGGCAAAGAGATTGTCGGTCGGGATGTCGAAAAAGCCCTGAATCTGACCGGCATGAAGGTCCACGGTGAGCACGCGGTCGGCGCCTGCCGTGGTCACGAGATTGGCGACGAGCTTGGCCGAAATGGGGGTGCGGGCCGAGGGTTTGCGGTCCTGACGGGCATAGCCGAAATAGGGAATCACGGCCGTGATGCGGCGCGCCGAGGCGCGCTTGAGCGCATCCATGATGATCAGCAATTCCATCAGGTGGTCATTGGCGGGGTAGGAGGTGGACTGGATGACGAAAACGTCCTCGCCGCGCACATTTTCCTGAATCTCGACAAAGACCTCCATGTCGGCAAAGCGCCGGACGACGGATTTGGTCAATGGCAGATTGAGATAGGCGGCAACCGCCTCGGCCAGCGCGCGGTTCGAATTACCTGCCACCAGTTTCATGCTGACGTCCCCCGAAAGCCGCTAGGCGGCACAATCACTCCGTCCGTCACGTCCTGCGCCCCTGCCGGAAATGACGCTCTCGTGACGGCGCGAGGGCGTTGTAACAAGCGCCCCCCAGCCTGTAAACCTTCAAACTCAGCTTCTGCTTGAGGCGGGTGACATCAGTGCCACAAGTCCATCCGCCGCGCTTTCAGCAGCGTCGGTCGCCACATTGCCCCAGCGCCCGGCAATGCGGTCCGGATTCATGGCATTGGTCTGGGTAATGGTGCCCAGAAGCTCGCCCTGAAGCGTTGTCACCCGCCATGAGATCGAGATATCGGTACGGCCATCGCTGCGCGAGGCGGTTGTCACCTCGCCTGTGAGGCGCAGGGGGGAGACGATGGTGTCAGGTTTCAGGCGCCTTGCCAGGGCTTCTTCCAGCGCTGCGGCGAGGGCGCGGTCGCCATCGCCCGGCGCGGGGCTGACCTCGACCGTATAGGGCATGGCGCTTCTGATGCTCATCGGCGCATCAATCGGTGCGCGGGGGGTGTCCGCAGAGGGGTCGATGCTGCCGGTGATCACATCAGCATCAGGGTCGCTGGCGGGCAGTGATGTTGCTGATGCCAGCAGGGGGGTGGCGCCGCGCTGGCGCGCCTCATACCATTTGGCGAGTTTGCCCGCGGCATTTTGCGCGATGAGGCGCAGATCATCCTTCGTGATCGACGCCCAGGGATCGGTTGCCGACCAGGCAGCGGTTTCCGGCAGCACGCTTTCATTCGTGAAGCGATAGAGGCGGTTCCCCTTGATGTCACTCACGTCAATGATGGTGACAACATAAATGCCCATGGCATTGGGGCCAGCCCCGACCGCGCCATGGATCCGGAAGGCTGGACCGTCCTTGGCATGGATCGGCAAATGACGATTGGCTGCTTCCTGCCAGAGCAATTCCGTCAAGGTTGTGGTTTCTTCCGGCGGCAGGCCTTCAATTCTGGAAATGATGAAACCCTGACCCGTCAGTTCGGCCATATCGGTCATGGCGGGTTTTTCAGACCGCGCCTTTTGCGCGGGGCCGGCATCATCGGCGCAGGCGGTCAGCGCGAAAATGCCAAGCGCCATGGCGATGCGGGCATGCCGCGCCCTGACCCGTTGCCGGATAAGGCGATAGGCAGCGTCTTTGTCGCTGGTCGGGGGCGTTGGCTGCACTGGCAATCCTGCATTCAAAATGGAGAGATGCAGTTTAGTGTGATTCGCGCCATTACCCCCCAGACTATGTGTGTCCTAGTCGACATGGCCCAGCGTGATGGCTGAAAGCTGGCGACCATAATCGCTTTCCTGCCGATGCGTTGTGCGCCGAAATGAGAAAAACCGCTTCTCATCGGCATAGGTGCAATGGCCAAGCTGGCTGACAATGCCGATGCCAGCGGCCTCCAGTCGTGATTGTGCATAACCCGGCAGATCAAACATGAAATGATCTTCGCGGGTCGAGGGTTCAAACCATGTCGCGTTTCGGGGCGATTGCGCGATCAGGCGGGCATGAAACTCCGGGCCGACTTCATAGGCTGATTTTGAAATGCAGGGCCCGATGGCCGCGACAATATTGCTGCGTGCCGCGCCGAGCGATTGCATGGCGTCGATCGTTGCTTCGAGCACGCCGGTCAGCGCCCCTTTCCAGCCGGCATGAGCGGCGCCGATGACGCGGGCTTGCGCGTCGGCAAAGAGAACCGGCACGCAATCGGCTGTCAGGATACCGAGCGCGATGCCGGGCGTTGCCGTGACCATGGCATCAGCCTGTGGCGCTGTTTCAGGCGTCCAGACGGTATCCGTGATCACGACATCGGGGCTATGCACCTGATGGACGGTCAGCAGTTTTTCCGGTTCCACGCTCAGGGCCGTTGCAATGCGGGCGCGGTTTTCGCGCACGGCTTCGCGATCATCCTGCGAGCCATAGCCGCAATTTTTCGATGCATAAATGCCTTTCGACACGCCGCCCGCGCGGGTGAAGAAGCCGTGCCGGATATGGGAAAGAACGCCAAGGGGCTTTGCACTCAACATGGGCTTTCCTTTCGGTTGTCATAATCCCGGCGGCGTTGCGACACCGCGCGGGGTCAGCCCCAGCACCTTGAACAGGCTGCCCATCTCTTGCCGATCGGTCAACCTTGTCAGCGCGGCGTCTATGTCGGCGGCTTGATCGGGCGTCGCCTTGGCCTTCAGCGTCCTGGCCCGCATTTCAATGCCAAGCTCCATCAGAAAGGCACCCTGCTCGACGGGGCCATGCACAACAGCGCCGCCACGGGCGGCGGCTTCGGCCAATGCCTGAAAATCAACATGCACGGTCAGATCGGCTTCGCCCGGTGCCTCATAGGGATCGGCAAACTGATGCCCGCACAAGGCCTGAAACGTATCGCCTGCTGCACTTTGAACGTGACCATAATCGATGATGAGTGCCGCGCCGCCTCGCCCGGCGAGGCGATTGGCGATTTCCTCGGTGATGGCGCGAGCAGCGGGCGACACTTCAGCTATGGCGCCTATGGGTGCCTGACGCAGACTGGGGGCGAGCAGCGCGTCGCTTGCGATCGGCATGGGCGCCAACACAGGTGTAAAGCGTGGTTCGTCGAGCGTCGCATCCTCGGCGAGCGCGACATGACATTCGCACCAGCCGGCTTGCGTGCGTTGATACTGGCTGACGGGCAGCGCATCGAAAAATTCGTTGGCGACGATGAAAAGCGGGCGTGCGGGCAGGCTCTCGATTGAATGATGCCATGTAGCTTGCGGCATCAGCGCGGCTTGCGCGGCGCGCAGCGTCGGGCTCGTCTCGACGAAATGCACCGCGCAGCTTTCATGCATGCCGGGCACGGCTTTTGTCGCGCGCCAGATGTCGCTCATCAGCGTGCCGCGTCCGGGTCCGAGTTCGGCCAGCACAAAGGGGGCCGGGCGACCTTGCTTGAGCCAGCAGTCTGCCAGCCACAGCCCGATCAGCTCGCCAAACATCTGGCTGATTTCAGGCGCGGTGGTGAAGTCGCCTGCCACACCCAGCGGATCGCGCGTCATGTAATAGCCATAGCGGGGATGGCCGAGCGCCAGCGCCATGTAATGCGACAGCGAAATCGGGCCGGCTTCCTGAATGAGGCCAGCGATATGGCGCGCAAGCGGTGATGTCATTATTTTTTCGGCGTTGCTGATTGTTTGGCCGGTGATTTTGCCATGATGCGGGTGAACCATTGATGCAATGCCGGGGCCAGCCAGACGAGAAGGCCACCAGCAAGGATCATCGGCAATGAAAGCAACATGCCCATGGTCAGCCAGCCGCCATAGAGATAGCCGAGCTGGGCGTCGGGCTCGCGGAAAAACTCAACGAAGGTTCGCGCAAAACCATAGCCCGCAATGAAAGCGCCCATGATGGTGCCGGGACGTTGCAGCGCCCTGGTGTGATGGGTGAGAAGGCGAAGGGCAATGAACAGGACAATGCCCTCCAATGCCGCTTCATAGAGCTGGCTTGGATGGCGCGGTTGGTCGCCCGCACCAGGAAAGATCACGCCCCAGGGCTCCGTCGTGACGCGGCCCCAGAGTTCGGCATTGATGAAATTGGCGATGCGGCCAAAGAACAAGCCGATGGGGGCCGCAGCGCTGGCGAGATCCATCATGGAGAGCGCCACGATGCCGCGCCGCCAGGAGAAGATGGTGAGCGCGACCAGCACGCCGAAGGCGCCGCCGTGAAAGCTCATGCCGCCATGCCAGACGGCGGGAATTTCCAGCGGATGGGCGATGAAGCGCATCGGATCATAGACAAGCACATAGCCGATGCGGCCACCGAGAATGACGCCAAAGACAGCCCAGAGCAGGGCGTCGTCGATTTCGGTTGCACTGACCGGCGCGGGGCCTTTCCAGAGACGCGACTGGCTGATGAGGCGCAGGATGTAACGCCAGCCAAGCACGAGGCCTGCAATATAGGCGAGCGCATACCAGCGGATGGCAAAGGGCCCGAGATGGATCAGGACCGGATCGATGGCGGGAAAGGGTATTCCTGTCGAGGGCATCGGCACGTTCCGGTGTTGTCTGAGGGGGCGTCAGCGGGCGTTAGTGTGCCTTCCGGCCCCTTGCTGTCAAGTTACGCGGCTGTGACGCGATTTGCCGCGCAAGCGATGGGTCGCCAAGCGCCATGATCGCGTTTATGGTGCTGGCCTGATCCGGAGACAGGCCATGACACAGACGCAAAACCGCTTTCTCGACGAACTCGCCAAAATGTTCACCAATGCCGCCGGTGCGGCGCAAGGGGTGCGTACCGAGGTTGAAACCATCATGCGTTCGCAGGCTGAGCGGCTGATTGCCGATCTCGACCTGGTGACGCGCGAGGAGTTTGATGTCATGCGCGACATGGTGCGGCTGGCGCGCGAGGAAAACGAGGCGCTGAAGGCGCGCATTGCGGTTCTGGAAGCGGGTGGGGTTTCCCCTGCGCCAAAGAAGGCTGCGGCCAAAGCGACCTCCGGCAGGTCAAAAAAGAAAGACTGAGCGGCCACCTTTCCACAGCTTTGATCCGATTGCCCACAGGAACCGGCCCGGCGGCGTCCCGTTTTGGGTTGCGTCGACTCATGCGATCAGGCACGGTCAAGTTGTGGGTCAGCGTGATATTTCCCACCAGATATTGTGTCCGGGAAACCCGGCAAAGGGCAGACGCTCCAAGCCGGCTTATGAAGATCGGGGTGCAGAATGACCACTTCCCTTCTGGTTGAAGCCGAAGAATTTGACGGCAATCCCCTCGACCTTCTGGAACAAGTCGCTTCCGTCCGGGACTGGATTTTTGAACGCAGCCATGAAGATGAGCTGATGATCTGCGTTTCGGGCGAGTGGCGCGACCATCAGATTTCACTCAACTGGCGCCATGATCTTTCCGGACTTCATGTTGCCTGCACGCTGGATGTGCGCGTGCCGCCGGAAAAGCGTTCCGTCATTCGCCATCTCCTGTCGCTTGCCAATGAACAGCTCTGGAGCGGCCATTTCGACATGTGGTCGGAGGATGGTGTTTTGCTCTATCGCAACAGCCTCCTGCTCTGCGGCGGGGCGGCGGCAACGCCTGAACAATGCGAGGCGCTGTTGCGGCTTGCGGTTGAGGCCTGCGAGCGTTATTTCCCGGCTATCCAGTTTGTGCTCTGGGCGGGTAAAAGCGCAGAAGAGGCCATGGCCGCCGCCATGTTCGACACGCAGGGACATGCTTGATTCCGTCCGGCCTGATGCAATGCAGGCTTGGCGCATATCAAGCCAGCCGCATTGACGGGGAACTGACATGACAATCGCAATCGAGCGTCCGCTGCTGTTGGTTGGTGCGGGCAAAATGGGCGGTGCGCTGCTTGCGGGCTGGCTCGGCAAGGGGCTGGCACCCGCCATGGTGCAATTGCGCGATCCCCAGCCCGGCGAAGATGTCGCCCGCTTGATTGCCGAGCGCGGCATCGCCCTCAACACTTCGATCCGTGATCTCGCGCGGCTGACACCGGGTGTCGTGTTGCTCGCGGTCAAACCGCAGCTCATGGAAGCTGTGCTGCCTGAGCTGCAAATGCTCGTGGTGCCGGAAACACTTTTCCTCTCGATTGCGGCGGGCACGAGCCTGCAACGGCTGAAGGAATTGCTCGGCGCTGATGTTCATGCCGTGCGCGCCATGCCGAACACGCCGGCCGCGATTGGGCGTGGCATCACGGTGGCTTGCGCCAATCCGCTCGTCACCGCCGCGCAAAAGGCGATGGCGGGTAATCTGCTTGCCGCTGTAGGCGATGTTGACTGGGTGGAAAGCGAACCGCTGATTGATGCGGTGACGGCGATTTCGGGCAGCGGCCCGGCCTATGTTTTTTATCTCGTGGAATGTCTGGCGGCGTCGGGCGAAGCGCTCGGGCTTGAGCCTGAGCTGGCGATGCGGCTCGCCCGCGCCACGGTGAGTGGCTCTGGCGAAATGCTCGCCCAGTTTGCCGACGAAGCGGCGACATTGCGAAAGAATGTGACGTCGCCCGGCGGCACGACGGCTGCGGCGCTGGATGTGCTGATGGGCGAGGGCGGTTTGTCCGTGTTGATGCGACGCGCCACCCATGCGGCGCGGGATCGCGCCCGCGAACTTGGGTCCTGACATGCCTGTCATGGATGGACTGACGCTATTTGGACTCTTCGCCGTCAGCGCCATGCTCATCACTTATGCGCTGGAGGACCGCTCGCATTGGTATGTGCTGGGCTTTGCCGGGGCCTGTGCTCTCGGCTCTGCTTATGGTTTTTTGCAAGGGGCCTGGCCTTTTGGCGTGGTCGAGGCGATATGGTCTCTCGTGGCCCTGCGCCGTTGGCGCGGCATCAGACCGGCACATGAATGACAGCGCGAAGGCCGCCCACGGGGCTGCGCGACAGCGTGATGTCGCCGCCATGGCCGCGGGCAATGTCGCGCGCAATGGCGAGACCAAGGCCGGAGCCGCCTTTATCGAGATTGCGGGCGGCATCAAGGCGATAGAAGGGACGGAAGACCTGTTCGAGCTGGTCTTCGGGAATGCCCTCGCCATCATCATCGACAAGTATGTCGATGCCGTCGCCATCGCGGATCGCGCTCACCCAGACATGGGTCGCATATTTGCAGGCATTGTCGATGATGTTCATGGCGCAACGCTTGAAGGCATTGCGGCGGATAACGACAGCGAGATCGCCATGGGTTTCGAGCTTGACGTCATGCCCCTTGCGGTGTTGATCGAGTTTGATCTCGTCGAGCAATTCTTCAAGATCGACCTCCTCGGAGGGTTCGCTGCCATGGCCACGGACAAACTCCAGATAATCGTCGAGCATCTGTTCCATCTCGGCGACATCATTCTTGAGGTCGATGATTTCAGGCCCGTTGCCGAGCATCGCGAGTTGCAGCTTGAAGCGCGTCAGCGGTGTTCGCAGATCGTGGCTCACACCTGACAACATGGCCGTTCGTTGATCGATGTGACGGGCGATGCGGGCGCGCATGTTTTCAAAGGCGATGGCGGCGCGGCGCACTTCGGATGCGCCATGGGGCCGAAAGGCAGGAATGTCGCGGCCCAGGCCGAAACTTTCAGCCGCCTCTGCCAGACGCTCGATCGGTCTTATCTGGTTGCGCAGAAAGAGAACGGCAACCGTGATGAGCACGATGGAGGTGCCTGCCATCCAGACAAGGAAGATATGCGAATTGGCGGCATAGACACGCGAGGCGGGCGCCAGCGTGCGCATGACGCCGCCATTATAAGCGACGCGAATATCAACATAGTCGCGATACTTCGAGGTGTTGATCCAGAAAGGCCGCGCCACCTGTTTGCGCAATTGCTGGCTCAGTGATTTTTCAAGCAGACCGCCGGTGGAAGACGGCGTGTCGGGCAGATGCTCACCGGTCAGAAAGGCCACGGATATTTTCAGGTTCTCATTGGCGCTGGTGGTCAGGCGCATTGCCGTTTTTTCCGTCGGATCGGCCAGATAATCATTCAGCAGCAATGAAATATCGGCAACGGTTGTCGCGGAGAGACGCTCTGTGACGAGTTGCCAATGACGTTCGAGAAAGACGTAAGTCACGACAAGCTGCAACAACACCATCGGCGCGACGATGATGATCAGCGAGCGGGCATAGAGTCCGCTTGGCATTGCTCGCTTGATAAAGGTGAAAGGGTGCAGTGCCAAAAATCGCGTCCAATATCATTGTCCCGCAGGACGGCTTCTTGTTAATCGGGCAACAGCATATAGCCTTCGCCGCGCACTGTCTGGAGATAGACGGGGTTGCGGGGATCATCCTCGATTTTTCGGCGCAGGCGATTGATCTGCACATCGATGGAGCGTTCAGCCGCCTCGTTCTCGCAGAGGTCGAGACGCGAAAGCGACTGGCCGGGATGGGTGGCGAAAATCCGCATGAGCTGGATTTCGCGCGTCGTCAGGCGGATGATTTCATCGCCACGGCGCAATTCCCCGCGCGTCACATTGAAGCTTGTTTCACCCAGCGCGATTTCTTCGCGCGTCGTGTCGCCTGTGCGGGCGCGGCGCAGGATCGTGCCGATGCGCAACAATAATTCACGTGGCTCAAAGGGTTTGGCGAGATAATCATCAACACCGCGCTCAAGTCCCTCAATGCGGTCACCGGATTCACCGCGTGCCGTGAGCATCAGAATGGGTATGTTGGATGTGCGTCGCAATGCGGTGGTGAGTTCAAAGCCGGTTTCGCCGGGCATCATCACATCAAGCACCAGAAGATCGAAGGTGAGGCCCGCCAGACGGGCGCGGGCTTCGGCCGCGCTTTCGGCAATGGTCACGCGGTAGCCATTATCCGTCAGATAGCGTTTGAGCAGTTCGCGAATGCGGCGATCGTCATCGACAACGAGAATATGGGGCGCATCATCGCTGAGCGGCGGTGGCGAGAGCTCCGGGGTCTTGGCTTCAGTCATGATTGGACCCTTTGCCCGGCGCCCGAAGCGGGGTCATGGCAGGCGAGGGCGCGGTAATGCGCTTTTCCACATCAAGCCGGTTTTCCTCGTTCAGCAGAGCCAGCATGACGGAACGCCAGGCGGCCTGTGCGCCGGGGCCTGCCGCTTCGAGTGCGGCGCTCACGCGCTGGCGCTGTGGCTCGGCGAGGCGGTCCTGCAAGGCGCGTCCCGAGGCTGTCAGATAGAGCAGGCGCTGACGGCGATCCTGCCGACCCGTCACTTGCTCGATAAAGCCATCCTCGATCAGTTGCTTGAGCACGCGGGCGAGCGATTGCTTGGTGATGCGCAGAATATTCAGAAGGTCAGCGACGGTGATACCGGGATTTCGCCCGACGAAATGGATGACGCGGTGATGGGCGCGGCCAAAGTCAAACTCGGCCAGAATGGCGTCCGGGTCGCTGATGAAGTCGCGATAGGCGAAGAACAGCAGCTCAATGACCTCGATCAAAGCCTGCTCACCTGCCGGATGTTGGCCGGGGCTCTTAATCTCTGATTTTGTTCGTGTTTTCAATGTTTCCACGCTTTTATGTCAGCCTTGTTGACATATTTTAGTCCGGATGCTACCAGTTGCAAGCTGCTTCAGACAGAATAGCGTCAAAACGTACAGTCGACTCGTCCTTTAGAACATTACAGGATGTTCGCCTGAATAGGCTGTCACCAGCAAATCCCCCCTCAAGAGGGGTCGCAGGGCAGGATGCCGCAAAACCCTGAGCAAGGCGGCAAAACAGGAACAGAGACATGGCAGACATTCCTTTCGATCAGCGTGATGGCTTTATCTGGTATAATGGCGAGTTGGTGCCGTGGGCGGATGCCAAGATCCACGTCCTGACGCATGGTCTGCATTATGCGAGCTGCGTGTTTGAAGGTTGCCGCGCTTATGGTGGCGAGGTTTTCAAGCTGCGTGAGCATTCGGAGCGGCTGGTCAATTCGGCCAGGATCCTTGGCTTCGAGATTCCCTATTCGCTCGATGAAATCGACGCGGCCTGCAATGCGGCGCTGAAAGCCCAGAAGCTCGTTGATGGCTATCTGCGCCCGGTTGCGTGGCGCGGCAGCGAGATGATGGGTGTGAGCGCGCAGAAGAACCGTATCAATTTCGCGGTTGCCGCCTGGGCCTGGCCCTCCTATTTCGATCCTGAGCAGCGCAAGAAAGGCATTCGCCTCGACATCGCGCAGTATAAGCGTCCCTCGCCCGAGACGGCGCCGTCTCACGCCAAGGCGGCAGGTCTCTACATGATCTGCACGATCTCCAAACATGCCGCCGAGAACAAGGGCTATGCCGACGCGCTGATGTATGACTATCGCGGCTACGTGGCCGAAGCGACGGGCGCGAATATTTTCTTCGTGAAAGATGGCGTCATCCATGCACCGACGCCGGATTGCTTCCTCAATGGCATCACGCGCCAGACGGTTGTGGACCTTGCGCGCGCCCGCGGGATGCAGCTTGTCGAGCGTCACATCCTGCCGGATGAACTTTCGACATTCTCGGAATGCTTCATCACCGGCACCGCCGCTGAAGTGACGCCGGTTGGCGAAATCGGCCCGCATCGCTATACGCCAGGCGTCATCACCCAGACGCTGTTTGAAGACTATATGGCGGCGGTGAACCCGGCAGTGAAAGTCGCTGCGCGCGCGTAACCGCCTATTACTTCCCTGCTTCCTTCACCTCTCCCCTTGAGGGAGAGGTCGGAGCGCGACAGCGCTCCGGGTGAGGGGAACCCTTCATCGATAGCACCCCCCACCCAACCCTCCCCCGCAAGGGGGGAGGGCTCAGGTCGTCATCCCGTCCCGCGTCATTGCGAGGCGCGCAGCGCCGTGGCAATCCATCTGTCGGTCTGGATCTTTTGCTTGCAATGACACTCAAGGTGGATCTCGGCACAGGCCGGGGTGACAGCCCCATATTCCTGTCATGCCCGGACTTGATCCGGGCATCCAGGGATACGTGCCTCAGGGTTTGTTGCTCTGGATTGCCGGGTCAAGCCCGGCAATGACACGGCGCGTTGTCGTGGATGCCCCGCCTGAAGCGGGGCATGACGGACAAAAGTTGAATGTCATCCCGGCACTTGTTGCCGGGACCCATGGGCTTCAGAGAAAATTACGAATGCTTGCCGGATCCCGGGATGACAGCCCCATATTCCTGTCATGCCCGGACTTGATCCGGGCATCCAGGGATACGTGCCTCAGGGTTTGTTGCTCTGGATTGCCGGGTCAAGCCCGGCAATGACACGGCGCGTTGTCGTGGATGCCCCGCCTGAAGCGGGGCATGACGGACAAAAGTTGAATGTCATCCCGGCACTTGTTGCCGGGATCCATGAGCTTCAGAGAAAATTACGAATGCTTGCCGGATCCCGGGACTAAATCCCGGGGTGACGCGCCGGGATGGTCTTATCGCTCCCAGCGTTTTGCAGCTTCGTCGTCGCTCGCGCGGGCATCGACCCATTTGGCGGATGCGCCGTCGCCTTCGCGTTTCCAGAAGGGCGCGCGGGTTTTGAGATAATCCATCAGGAACGCTGCCGCCTTGAAGGCGTCGCCGCGATGCGCTGAGGCGGTGAGGACGAGCACGATATTGTCGCCCGGCGCGAGCTTGCCGATGCGATGGATGATGAGGCTCGCTTGCAGGTTCCAGCGCGCATGTGCCTCCGCCTCGATGCGGGTGAGTTCCTTTTCCGTCATGCCGGGATAATGCTCAAGTTCGAGCGTTGAAACCTTATCGCCCGCATTCAGATCGCGCACCAGACCGGTGAAGGTGACGATGGCGCCAATGTCGGTGCGTCCCGCCGTCAGGCTCTCGATTTCAGACGAGATGTCGAAGTCCTCGTGCTGAATGCGGATCATGTCAGCCCCCGGTGACGGGCGGGAAGAAGGCGATTTCATAAGCGCCCGTGATCGGCGCATCGAAGCTCACATGTTCCTGATCGATGGCGGCGCGCAGAAAATCGAGCGAGGCAAAAGCCTCGGCATAAGTCTCGTTCCGCTCGCGCATCCAGGCGACAAGTCCGCGCAGATCGCTGATGCCGGCCGGGATTGTCACATCCTCCTCGCCAAGGCCGATGCGATCCCTGAGCGAGCCGAAATAGAGGATCTTCATTTGCCTTGTCCGTCGGCGGCGGTGAGATGGCCAATGCCGGCACGGAAATAGTCATAACCCGTATAGAGCGTCAGAATGGCGGCGGCCCAGAGCAGCGCCAGACCGATTTCCGAGGTGCCAGGCAGATATTTGTCGGCAGCAGGCCCTGCCAGCATGAAGGAAAGGGCGACCATCTGGATCGCGGTTTTCCATTTGGCAAGCTGCGTCACCGGCACGCTGACGCGCAGTTCGGCCAGAAATTCGCGCAGACCGGAGACCAGGATTTCGCGGCAGAGAATGATGAGCGCGGCCCAGAGCGAAAAGCCATAGATTTCGCCTTCCTTGGTCAGCACCAGCAGCACGGCAGCGACGAGCAGCTTGTCGGCAATGGGGTCGAGCATTCGGCCAAGTGTTGATTGCTGTTCCCAGGCGCGCGCGAGATAGCCGTCAAAGAAGTCCGTGACAGCGGCAAGAACGAAGATGAACAGCGCCGTCCAGTGGCCGAGATCGCCGCGCAGATAAAAAGCGGCAACAATCGCGGGCACCATGGCCATGCGGAAATAGGTCAGAAGATTGGGCAGGCTGGTGGCCATGATTTGTACCGGTCTGATAGGTGCTGATGGCACCATATCACCCTAAAGGGATTTGTTGAGGGGGGCAGGTGTGCTTTCTGCGGTCCCGTGAAAATGATCGTAAATGAGTTGCGCCACCTTCTCGCTGATGCCCTCCACGGCCATCAGATCGCTGACACCGGCCCGGGCGACGGATCGGGCCGAGCCGAAATGTTTCAAAAGGGCGCGTTTGCGGCTGGGGCCAATGCCCGCAATCTCGTCAAGCGGATTGGCGGTGATTGCCTTGGAGCGGCGGACCCTGTGGCTGCCAATGGCATAGCGATGGGCCTCGTCGCGCAGGCGCTGGAGATAATAAAGCACCGGGTTTTTCGGTTCGAGCATGAAGGGCGCCCGGCCTTCCATGAAGAAGCGTTCGCGGCCTGCGTCGCGTTCCGGCCCCTTGGCAACGCCGACAATCAGAACACTGTCGATGCCGAGCTCGTTCAGCACCTCGCGCGCCACATTGTACTGGCCCTGACCACCGTCAATCAGGATGATGTCTGGCCAGGCAGCCTCGCGCGCCACTTCCGATGTTTCCTCGCCGTCTTCCTTCAGCAGGCGCGCAAAGCGGCGCGTCAACACTTCGCGCATCATGGCGATGTCGTTGTTGTTATGCGTTTCGGGATTGGTGTCGCCCGCCATGCCTGCCGTCTTGATGTTGAACTTGCGATATTGCGACTTCATGAAGCCTTCGGGTCCGGCCACGATCATGCCGCCCACGGGTTTTGATCCCTGAATATGGCTGTTGTCATAGACCTCGATGCGCTCAGGCGTGGCATCAAGGCCGAATATTTCCGCGACACCTTCGAGCAGTTTGCGCTGGCTTGACGATTCCGCCAGCCGTCTGCCCAGGGCTTCACGCGCATTGGTCAGGGCATGGGCGACAAGCTCTTTCTTTTCGCCACGCTGCGGCACACCGATTGCCACGCGCCGCGCGGCGCGAATGCTCAGCGCCTGCGCCAGCAGGGCCTTGCCCGGCACTTCATGGCTCAGTACAACGAGGCGGGGCGGGAAACGGTCTTCATAGAATTGCGCCAGAAAGGCATCGAGCACTTCGCCGATTTCCATGTCCTTGTCATGACGCGGGAAGTAGGCGCGATTGCCCCAGTTCTGTCCGGCGCGGAAAAAGAACACCTGAATGCAAGTCTGGCCGCCTTCCTGAAAGGCAGCAAAAAGATCGGCTTCCTGTACGGTGCGCGGATTGATGCCTTGATGCTGCTGGATTTGCGTCAGCGCGCGAATGCGGTCGCGATAGATGGCGGCGCGTTCATAGTCGAGGGCGGCGGCGGCGGCATCCATGGCGTCCGCGAGCGCGCGTTGCGTCTTGCGGCTTTTGCCACGCAGGAAATCACGCGCTTCCGCCACCAGTTCGGCATAGCCCTCTTTGGAAATGACACCGGTGCAAGGCGCCGAGCAGCGCTTGATCTGGAAAAGCAGGCAAGGCCGCGTGCGGCTTTCAAAAACGCTGTCGCTGCAGGAGCGCAGGAGAAACGCCTTCTGCAAGGCATTGAGCGTCGTGTTGACGGCACCTGCACCGGCAAAGGGTCCGAAATAATCGCCCTTCTGCGAGCGATTGCCGCGATGCTTGAGCACTTGCGGAAAGTCGTGATCGCCGGTCAGCAGGATATGCGGAAAACTTTTGTCGTCGCGCATCAGCACGTTGTAGCGCGGTTTCAGGCGCTTGATCAGATTGGCTTCGAGCAGCAGCGCGTCGGTTTCGGTCGCGGTGGTGATGAATTCCATCGAGGCGGTTGCCGCGATCATCCGGGCAATGCGATTGGTATGGCCAAGCAGCTTGGTGTAATTGGCGACGCGCTTTTTCAGGCTGCGGGCCTTGCCGACATAGAGCACATCGCCATTGGCGTCATACATGCGATAGACGCCGGGGCTGTCGGGCAGCAATTTGACGCGTTCGGCAATGACCCCCGGCCCGACCGGGCGAGGGGAAGCGGCTGTTTTTACTGCATTATTTTCCGGATTATCCATGTCACTCTTGGCTGTTGCGCGGGCCCCGAATAAAGGCCCCCGCCCTGAACCTATCAGCCCGGATCGGGTCCCGGGGACTGCGTTTGAACATCGCGATCAGGCTGTGGATAAGTTTGTTGAAACTTCCCTGCGCGCAACCGTCAAGGTCTTGTAACAATTAACTTTTATGACGCCGCCTGAATTTTCGGCAAAAACCAAGTCATTGAATATATTGACTTATTTCGCATGTGTGACAAGGCGTCTTGTGGCGTTGGTCATCTTGACATGGAAAACCGGGTCTGGCAGGGGGGCAGAATGCACTGTGTACAAATCTTCCGTACCCGGTGTTTCACGCCTCCAAAGCCTTGATTTCATTAATCGAATTACCTGGCTGTAATCGACCCATGGGAAGGGCTAATTGCGGGGCCTGACGCGCTCGATTTCGACACCCACACTGGCGGCTTGCGGAATCACGGCGAGCTTTTCCACACGCACCAACGCGACGGCCACGCGCTCATCCTCCAGACAGGCGGCGGCAATGCGTTCGGCCAGGGTCTCGACGAGATTCAGGTGTCCTTCCTCGACAATGTCGCGGATGCGATTGACGACGATTTCATAGGACACGACGTTGGCGATCTGGTCGTCGTGATGGGCCTCATTGACGGTGAGATCAACATTCACGCGGATCGGCTGGCTCTGGCCCTGCTCATGCTGATAGATGCCGATATGCGCCTCAAGCAGCAGATCGCGCACGAAAACATGGCGGATGGCGCGGGCGGCATCGGCTATTTTCAGCGGGGTCACATTTTCAGGTGTGTTCTTCATCGTGTTCATGGGACGTGTCATATCCCTTTTGAGGGCGTATCGCTACTCGGGAATGCCGACAATATCAGGTGTTTCCCAGGCAAGATGCTGGCCGCCATCCAGCGCAATCATCTGACCGGTCATGGCAGGGGCGGCGAGGATGAAGCGCAAGGCAGCAGCAATTTCGTCCGGGCTGGTGCCGCGCTCAAGGATCGTGGCTTTGGTCTGGCGGGCAAAATCCTCAGGCGATTGGCGCGCATTGGCAAGCGTCGGGCCTGGACCAATGCCATTGACGCGAATATGCGGCGCCAGCGATACGGCAAGCAGGCGCGTCAGATCCCACAGGCCCATCTTGCTCAGCGTATAGGAAAGGAAGCGCGGTGTCGGTCGCCAGACGCGCTGGTCGATGATGTTGATGATGTTGCCGCTTGCACCTTGGGGCAATTGTACGGCAAAGGCCTGGGAGAGAAAGGCAGGCGCGCGCAGATTGGCATTGATGTGCTCGGCCCATGTGGCAGGCGTCATGGTGTGGGCATTGTCGGCCTCAAAGAGCGAGGCGTTATTGACGAGCAGGGTCAGGGGACCCAGCGCGGCCGTGGCTTCGGCGATCATGTGGGCCGGTGCCGACTCATCGCCCAGATCGGCGCGAATGATGGTCGCGCGCCTCCCCATGGCTTCTATCTCCGCCTTGAGCGAGGCGGCTTCCGCATCGGAATTATTGTGATGAATGGCAATCGCCCAGCCGTCAGCGGCAAGCGAGAGGGCGAGGGTGCGGCCAATGCGGCGCGCAGCGCCTGTGATCAATGCGGTTTTCATAGCAGGCTGCCAGCGCGTTGAAGGAGGGAGATGAGATAGATCGCATAAGCTAGAACGAAAATCGCGCCATTCAACCTGGTAATGCTGCCCCTGGTTGCTATCACCGGCAGGATAGCCAAGGCGGTGAGCAGCATGATCCAGAGATCAACATGCAGAAAGCTCTGTGCCACGGGGATCGGTGCAATCAGTGAAGACATGCCGATGACCATCAGCACGTTGACGATATTGCTGCCAATGACATTGCCGATGGCAATGTCAGACTGCTGTCTCCATGCCGCCATCAGTGAGGTGGAGAGTTCGGGCAGGGAGGTGCCAAGGGCAATGAGGGTGAGACCGATGATATTTTCGGGGACTGACCAGGCACGCGCAATCGACGTGCCGCCTGTGACCACAAGATGCGCGCCAAGGGGGAGACCGGCCAGGCCGACGAGCAACAGCATGGCAATCACCAGCCATGACATGACGGCGGTCGGGACAGGTTCGTCGATCACCCTTTCAAGGGTTGTCTCGGCAAGCCTGCCCGATGCTTCGACAGTCTGGATGAGTTTGCGGGTCTGGGATGCTGGAGATCCGGGTATCCTGTGGGTGCGGGCTGACATGGCTGTCCAGCTGAGAAACAGGACAAACATCACCAGCAAAAGCGCCCCTTCGCCGCGTGCGATCGGTCCGAGGAAACACAAGACAGTCAGCATGAGACTGGACGCGAGCATCACCCATGCATTGGCCGGGAGGTTCAGGCCACTACAGGCAATCGGATAAATCAGGGCGGGCAGGCCAAGGACGAGAAGTATGTTGGATATGTTGCTGCCAATAATATTGCCGAGTGCAAGACCGGGCGCTCCCTGCAAGGTCGCATCGGCGGAAATGAAAAGTTCGGGCAGGGATGTACCGACGGCGACAATGGTGAGGGCAATGATGAGCGGCGCTACGCCAAAACGTGCTGCCATTCCCACGCTTCCTCGCACCAGCAAGTCGCCACACAGCATGAGAAGGCCGAAGCCAAGGATCAGTGTGAGATAGATCATGGCAGGTAGATCACGTAATGCTTTCTGGTGCGGGTGACCACCTCCCAGGTGCCGATAAAGCCTTTGGGGATGACGAAGGCGTCGCCGGTTTTTACCGTGAAGCTCTCGCCGGACTCATGGGTGATGCGGCTTTCACCCGCCAATATGTGGCAGAACTCGTCCTCATCATAAACGATCTGCCAGGCGCCGGGCTCGCTCTCCCAGATGCCGGCATAGAGTTTCTCGTCGCGCGATGTATAGAGGTTCCAGCTCTTGTTGCCGGGCGAGCCGGTGAGGATGCGGTCGGGTTGCGGCGCCCCTGTTTCGGGCACAAGCCCGCTCAGATCGAATCTGACAAAACCCGAAGCCGATTTCCTGTTCATGATGCTCTCCCGTGATGGCTTGCCAGTTTACCCTGTCAGCGGCCCTTTTGCGCCAAAAGCCTGCGGCCATGGCAAGGCTTTTGCTCCTCCAGACCTGAAGACAGGATGATGTCCCGCTGCGGGACGGGGGTTTTGAGGAAGATGCGCCAAAACATTGAAAAACAGGTGGTCGAGCCCGGAGCGCTTGCCCCGATCAGCGACGCTCTCCACCGTGCCGTTTTGAACCAGTCGCCCCCCCGGCTGCGTGTGGCTTCGGCCAGCGGCATCATGATCTATGATAATTTTGTCGGCGCAGAGCCGGTCTGGCGGGCCTTTGAAGCCGGGGCGCAGGGCACGGCCTTTCAAAGCTATGACTGGCTGTCGGTCTGGCATGCCCAAGTCGGCGTCAAGGAAGATATCCAGCCCCTTATCGTCACAGTGACGCGCGGCGGACATGTCGTCATGCTCGCCGCGCTTGGCCTTGAATGGCATATGGGTCTGCGCCGCATTGTCTGGCTTGGCGGGCGCATGGCGGATTACAAGGCGCCGCTTCTCGCGACCGATTTCGCGCAATTCATCGAGCCCGGCCATTTCCCCGCCTTGTGGCGGCAGATCATGCGCGTCTTGCCGCGTCATGACTTTGTTCAGCTTGAGGACCAGCCGCAATTTGTCGGCGCGGCACTCAATCCCTTTGCCGAGCTTGAGACCCAGACAGCCCCCGACAAGGCCTATGTGTTTCATCTGCCAACGAGCTTTGAGGAACTGACGCATCGCTATCGGCCTGAAACGCGGCGCATTGATCGTTCCAAGGCGCGCAAGCTCGCCGAGCGCGGCAAGGTTGCGTTTCGCATCTTGCGGCCCGGCATCGAAGCCGTGCAGAAGCTCGACCAGATTCTCGATCAGAAAGCCGCCCAGCTTCGCGCGCAGGGCATCCATTCGATTTTTGAAGACGATGCCCATCGCGCGGCCTTTCGCAAGCTCGCCATGATGGAGGGCGAGAGGCGCATTCTTGAAATCGCCGAACTCACGCTGGATGGCGCGTTTCTCTCCGGCAGCGTTTCCAATATCCGGCATGGTCACACCACCTTGCTGGTGCATACCTATGTGTCCGGCGCGCATGACCGCCTGTCGCCCGGACGCCAGCATCTGCTTGAGCATATGAAGGCGAGCATCAAGGCGGGTATGCATGCCTATGATCTTTCCGTCGGTCATGCGCCCTACAAGGAAAGTTTCTGCGACGCCCCCATGCAGATGTTCACGCATATCCAGGCGACCAGAAGTCTGGCGCTGCCGCTTGTCGGTGCGACGCGGGCGCGTGTCGCGCTCAAGCGGTCGATCAAGGCCAATCCGTCGCTGATGACCCTGTTGCGCCGGATGCGTGAAAAGCTGGCAGGCGCCTGAAATCAGGCCGGGCGCCTGTTCCAGGGCTCCAGCTGACCGGCAATGGCGCGCGCCTGCGGCTTTTCCATCTGCGCGATGGCGGCGGCCGATATTTCCTCATGCGTCAGCCAGCGCGATGCGCCGGCCTCGATTTTGAAGCCGAGGACAAGCTGCGCATAGGTGATGCCGGGTTGCAGGTTGAGCGCCTGGGCGCGGCGTTCGGCAATCGGCGCTTCGCCATCCGGGCGTGTGCGGAGCGCGCGACTGCCAAAAACTTCAATGAGCTGGCCCTCAGGCGCGACCATGCCGTCAAGCGCGGCGCGCAGGATGTCGGCAGGCGGTCTGATCCAGCTCAACACCAGATCATAGGGCGCGTGACGCGCCACGGCATCGAGAAAGGGCGCCGGTTCGTCATAGCTCAGCGCAAGACGCGTCAGCTTGAAGTCGAGGAGATCATTGTCAAAGCTGAAATCCTGCGCCGCACGCGAAACGAGCACGGCCTTTTTGGCGCGCGCCACGGCATGGGCGGCTGCGGCCTTCAACATGCCGGTCACGCCGATGAGGAGGATCTTGGTCATGCCCCATCACGCCATGGGACAGGGCAAAAGGTCAATCTTGCTTCACCTCCCCCGCAAGGGGGGAGGGCTCAGGGCGTCATTCTTTCAATCGGGGATGCCCCGCCTGAAGCGGGGCATGACGTGCAGGGTAATTCTGCTGTCGTCCCGGCACTTGTTGCCGGGATGACAGCCCCATATTCCTGTCATGCCCGGACTTGATCCGGGCATCCAGGGCGTTGGGTTCTGCGGGTGCGGCTCTGGATTGCCGGGTCAAGCCCGGCAATGACAAGGAAGGCGTGGATGCCCCGCCTGAAGCGGGGCATGACGTGCAGGGTAATTCTGTCGTCGTCCCGGCACTTGTTGCCGGGACCCATGGGCGTCAGAGAAACGTGCGGATGCCTGATGGATCCCGGGACTGAATCCCGGGATGACAGTCAACCTTGCTTCACCTCTCCCTCAAGGGGAGAGGTCGGAACGCGGCAGCGTTCCGGGTGAGGGGGCTTTTTGAAGGATACCCCCCACCCAACCCTCCCCCGCAAGGGGGGAGGGCTCAGGGCGTCATTCTTTCAATCGGGGATGCCCCGCCTGAAGCGGGGCATGACGTGCAGGGTAATTCTGTCGTCGTCCCGGCACTTGTTGCCGGGACCCATGGGCGTCAGAGAAACGTGCGGATGCCTGATGGATCCCGGGACTGAATCCCGGGATGACAGTCAACCTTGCTTCACCTCTCCCTCAAGGGGAGAGGTCGGAACGCGGCAGCGTTCCGGGTGAGGGGGCTCTTTGAAGGATACCCCCCACCCAACCCTCCCCCGCAAGGGGGGAGGGCTCAGATCATCATTCCATCCATGTCTTGAACCCCCAAAGGCGTGGATGCCCCGCCTGAAGCGGGGCATGCCGCAAGCCTATCGCTTCTTGCCGCGGGTCTTGTGGCCGCGCGTGCCGGGCTTGCCTGTCGTTGAGCGGCCCTTGACCGACTTGTAAGCGTCGGCGACGGCGTCCTCGACAGCGGACTGGCGGGCGAAGGGATCATCCGCAATCGCCAGTTCGGTCTGTTCGAGGCGCTTGATCTCGTCGCGCAGGCGGGCGGCGGTTTCAAACTCGAGATCGCTGGCGGCTTCCTTCATCTGGCGCTCAAGCGCTTCGATATGGGCGCGCAGATTATGCCCGACCAGTGCGCCATCGCCCTCGATCTCGACACGCACATGATCGCGCTCATAGATGCTTTCCATGATGTCGCCGATATTCGAGCGGATCGATTCCGGCGTGATGCCATGGGCTTCGTTATAGGCCTTCTGCTTTTCGCGGCGGCGATTGGTTTCGGCAATGGCGCGTTCCATCGAGCCTGTCATCTTGTCGGCATAAAGGATGACGCGGCCATCGACATTACGCGCGGCGCGGCCGATGGTCTGCACGAGCGATGTTTCGGAGCGCAGGAAGCCTTCCTTGTCGGCGTCGAGAATGGCGACAAGCGCACATTCGGGAATGTCGAGACCTTCGCGCAAGAGGTTGATGCCGATCAGCACATCAAAAGCGCCAAGCCGCAGGTCGCGGATGATCTCGATGCGTTCGAGCGTATCAATGTCGGAATGCATGTAGCGCACGCGAATGCCTTGCTCATGCATGTATTCGGTCAGGTCCTCGGCCATGCGCTTGGTCAGCGTTGTCACCAGCACGCGCTCGCCCTTGGCAGCGCAGAGCTTGCACTCGGCGATGAGGTCATCGACCTGTGTGCCAACCGGGCGGATGATGGTCGGCGGATCAATCAGACCTGTCGGGCGGATGACCTGCTCGACAAAGACGCCGCCGGTCTGCTGCATTTCCCAGGGGCCGGGTGTTGCCGAGACGAATACCGTCTGCGGTCGCATGGCGTTCCATTCCTCAAAGCGCATGGGCCGGTTATCCACGCAAGCGGGCAGGCGGAAGCCATATTCGGCAAGCGTTGACTTGCGCCGATAGTCGCCGCGGAACATGCCGCCGATCTGCGGGATCGTGACATGGCTTTCATCGGCAAAGACCAGCGCGTTGTCGGGCAGATATTCAAACAGCGTTGGCGGTGGCTCGCCGGGCTTGCGGCCCGTCAGATAGCGCGAATAATTTTCGATGCCAGCGCAACTGCCGGTTGCCTCCATCATTTCAATGTCGAAGGCGGTGCGCTGTTCAAGGCGCTGGGCTTCGAGCAATTTTCCCAGACCCTTCAATTCCTGAAGCCGCACTTGCAGGTCGCGCTTGATTTCCTCGATCGCCTGATTGAGCGTCGGGCGCGGCGTGACGTGATGGCTGTTGGCATAGAGTTTGATCTCGGGGAGCCTGGCGGATTTTTGCCCGGTCAGCGGATCAAACTCGGCAATCTCCTCGACCTCGTCGCCGAACAGCGTCACGCGCCAGGCGCGGTCTTCATAATGCGCCGGGAAGATTTCAATCGTGTCGCCGCGCACGCGAAACGCGCCGCGCATGAAAGCCGCGTCATTGCGCTTGTATTGCAGCGCCACGAGATCAGCGAGCAACTGCTTGCTGTCGAGCCGCTCGCCGACCTTGATCGTGAAGGTCATGGCGGTATAGGTCTCGACCGAGCCGATGCCGTAAATGCAGGAAACCGACGCGACGATGATCACGTCATCGCGTTCGAGCAGGGCGCGTGTCGCGGCGTGGCGCATGCGGTCGATCTGCTCGTTGATCGAGCTTTCCTTCTCGATATAGGTGTCGGTGCGCGGCACATAGGCTTCGGGCTGGTAGTAGTCGTAATAGGAAACGAAATACTCGACCGCGTTTTCCGGGAAAAAGTTCTTGAACTCGCCATAGAGCTGGGCGGCCAGCGTCTTGTTGGGCGCGAGGATGATCGCCGGGCGACCGGTGCGGGCGATGACCTGCGCCATCGTATAGGTCTTGCCGGAGCCGGTGACGCCGAGCAGCACCTGATCATTGTCGCCGCGCTCAATGCCTTCGACGAGTTCGCGAATGGCCTCGGGCTGGTCGCCTGCGGGCTGATAGTCAGAGACGAGTTTGAAGCTGATGCCGCCTTCGGATTTTTCCGGGCGGTCGGGGCGGTGCGGCGCGAAAAGCGGCCATGTGGACGGGTCGCCGGTCAGTGCCCCTTGCCATGTGTCGCGGTCGGCCAGCGCGCCAGCCGGAATGAAGTTTGCGCCCGGTGCTTCGGCAAAGCCCTGCTCGCCGCTGCCCTCCGTTGCCGGATAGGAGGCATCGGGATAGGCGGGGCCAAGCGGTTTTTCTGAACCACGTCCGAAGGATTTGAAAGACTTGCGAGCCATGCGCCCAATATGGCGTTTGCCGGGGCTGATTAAAAGTGCCCGGTTCGATTTGCCCCTCGCCAGGGCGGATCAGTTTTTGGGAGCGGGCTGGAAAGCGGGCACCTGGACGATGAGGATGGCGGCGAAGATCAGGCCCGCGCCGATCCAGCCCAGGCTGCCCATGGTTTCGCCCATCAGGATCGCGCCAAAAAGCGCGGCAAAGAGCGCCTCGGAGGACAGGATCACGGCGGCCTCGCTCGCGCCGGTATGGCTCTGGGCGATGACCTGAAAGGTGAAGGCGATGCCGCCGGAAATCGCGCCGACATAGAGGAGTTCGATCCAGGCGGCGCTGATGGCGCTGAACGAGATTGTTTCGAAGGCGAGACCGAAGATCACGCCTGCAACGCCCGTGATGAGAAACTGCATCAGCGCAATCGCCATGGGGCGACCCGTGGATGCGCCAAGGCGACCGATGAGCGAAAGCTGCACAGCCCAGCAGAGCGCGCCGCCAAAGGCCAGCAGATCGCCGATCGGACCCATGCCGACGCCTGCCATCGGCGGGGTTGCGGTTTTGGCGCCTGCGACGCTCAAGGCCCATGTGCCCGCCAGCGCCATGGCGACAGCAAAGCCGATGACATGAGGCGGGCGCTCGCGGAAAAACACCCAGCCGATCAAGGGGACGAACAGCACATAAAGCCCGGTGATGAAACCCGCATTGGTGATGCTGGTGGCGGTGAGTGCGATTTGCTGCAAGACGCCGCCGAGAAAGAAGGCGGCGCTGATGAGCAGCACCGGCCTCACCATGGATTTTTGCAAGGGTGTTGCGGCGTGGCGGCTTTCGACCCAGGCGAAAGGGGCGACGCAAAGAGCGGCAATCAGGAAGCGGAGGCCGACAAACCAGACCGGCCCCATGCTCGCCATGGCGGTTGATTGGGCAACAAAGGCCGAGCCCCAGATGATGGCGGCGGCGAGAAGCATGAGATTGGCTGAGAGGCGCGTCATGGCGCGGACCATATCACCCAGAACCTTGCGCGTCGTCCCGGTAGAAGGCCGGGATGACAGCCCCATATTCTTGTCATGCCCGGACCTGATCCGGGCATCCAGGGCGTTGGGTTCTGCGGGTGCGGCTCTGGATTGCCGGGTCAAGCCCGGCAATGACACGGAGAGTTGTCGTGGATGCCCCGCCTGAAGCGGGGCATGACGTGGAGGTCGGGCTGATGTCTTGGCCAATAGTGCCGTCATGGCCCGATTGAGTCGGGCCATCCACGTCTTTATCCATCATTCAACGGTCATTGCCGGACCTTGCGGTCCGTCTCGCCCTCTCCCCTCAAGGGGAGAGGGCAAGCGAGCCGTGCGGGCGCGGGTGAGGGGGCCTGACAAAACCGCCCCGGGATGACAGCCCCATATTCTTGTCATGCCCGGACTTGATCCGGGCATCCAGGGCGTTGGGTTCTGCGGGTGCGGCTCTGGATTGCCGGGTCAAGCCCGGCAATGACACGGAGAGTTGTCGTGGATGCCCCGCCTGAAGCGGGGCATGACGTGGAGGTCGGGCTGATGTCTTGGCCAATAGTGCCGTCATGGCCCGATTGAGTCGGGCCATCCACGTCTTTATCCATCATTCAACGGTCATTGCCGGACCTTGCGGTCCGTCTCGCCCTCTCCCCTCAAGGGGAGAGGGCAAGCGAGCCGTGCGAGCGCGGGTGAGGGGGCCTGACAAACCGCCCCGGGATGACAGCCCCATATTCTTGTCATGCCCGGACTTGATCCGGGCATCCAGGGCGTTGGGTTCTGCGGGTGCGGCTCTGGATTGCCGGGTCAAGCCCGGCAATGACAGGGAAGTTGCGTGGATGCCCCGCCTGAAGCGGGGCATGACGTGGAGGTCGGGCTGATGTCTTGGCCAATAGTGCCGTCATGGCCCGATTGAGTTGGGCCATCCACGTCTTTATCCATCATTCAACGGTCATTGCCGGACCTTGCGGTCCGTCTCGCCCTCTCCCCTCAAGGGGAGAGGGCAAGCGAGCCGTGCGAGCGCGGGTGAGGGGGCCTGACAAACCGCCCCGGGATGACAGCCCCATATTCTTGTCATGCCCGGACTTGATCCGGGCATCCAGGGCGTTGGGTTCTGCGGGTGCGGCTCTGGATTGCCGGGTCAAGCCCGGCAATGACACGCAGAGTTGTCGTGGATGCCCCGCCTGAAGCGGGGCATGACGATTTGGGTTTTGAGTTTGTCATCCCCAGTTACCCCCATCACGTCATGGCCCAACTCAATCGCGGCCCTCGCAAAAGCAGAAAGCCCCGCCGGTTTCCCGGCGGGGCCTCTCCCTGATCCCGTGAGGATCAGAGTGTCGTGATATCAGAACGCGAACTGCAGACGGGCTGCGTAAGCGTCATGACCGAAGTTGTTGTTGAGCGCGATACGGTCCTCAACATCCACATTCAGGTAGTTCAGCATCAGGCGAACGTTGTTGTTGGCATACCAGTTGAGGCCAACCGTCCAGATATCCTGCTTGCCGCCGAAGATGTTGGCGTCATTGAGGTCTGTTTCGCTGTAGCGGGCAGCAAGTTCAAAAGCGCCGATACCGCCACCAGGTGTGAACGGCGAAGCCGGCTTCACGCCCTTATAGGCCGCAACGCCCTTGTCATACGTGTATGCTTCGCCCGTGATGACCCAAGACGCCTGCACATACCAGGAGTTGAAATCCACATCCGACAGCGCGCCCTTGCGGTCGACTGTATAGACGTAATATTCGCCCTGCAGTTTGACCGGGCCATAGCTGGCGGCCAGTTCCGGACCATAGACGTAGGATTCATCCGCGGCGATGGCGCCCGTATCGACCAAGCGGTTGGCATCAACGCGCAGTTCCGGTCGATCGCGGTAACGAACCGTGCCCTGAACGTCTGTGCCATAGGTGCCCGATGCACCAACATGCACATTGGTCTTGTCCATGGGCTGGAAGTTGGCAGCCAGACGAGCCACAATGTTCGAACCTTCATTCGACGTGTTGGCTGTCGCCGTCACGACTTCAGTTGTGTAGAAAGTCGAGACATAGAACATGCCAGTGCTGAGCTCGGCACCGTAAGACATGCGGCCATCGCCAGCGCCGAGCGACGTGGCGAGGTTGGCGGCAGTGGCGCGTTCCATGAAGGTGATGTCGTTCGAAGACGTCGAAGTCATCCAGCGTCATGAACGTCTGGATGGCGCCGGCCATGAGCGAGATCGGCGCCGAGGCTTGAAGCCGTTATAAGTCAGATAGGCGTCTTTGATGAAGCCGTCTTTTTCGGCACCCAAGTCGCCGCACTGGATGTTGAGCTTGTAGCCCCAGTCCCGCATGAACGTGCCTTCAACGCCGAGTTCGGCGCGGCGGAAGTTTTCGCCGCCATCAAGCGTCGTGTTGCCCGGCCCTGGACTTGTCGCCTTCGGACTGGTTGTAGGCAG
>CAVOKW010000030.1:0-10177 GCA_963696585.1 uncultured Alphaproteobacteria bacterium | reverse complement strand
TTTCGACGGCGCTTCATATGCGAAACAAAATGAGCCCCATAAGAACAGAAAGAACAGGTGATCCCGAGCGCCAACAAATATTTCCCAATTTTCCGGCGTTTGGCGGCGCCGTTGGCTCCTTCATAGTTTTCGTCGAAAGTCCATCTATTCGGGAAGGAGAAAAGGACAATTCCACTTGGAATTCCAAGGAATGTCCCGAGGCCAAGAGCCACGACGATGCCGATCTGTGCGAACAGCGGCGCATGTCCAAAGCTGCCGACGATTCCGTTTCTCTGAACAAAGTCCAAGTATTGCTCGGAGTTGCCGGGTTTCTTGCCTTGCTCGTCACCATCTGGCTCACTTACCGCGCGACCAGCGCCGCTATTGAAAGCAATAAAATCGCCAGCGACACCGCCAAGCGCGAACTGAGGGCCTATGTGCATGTGTGCAAGGCTAAAATTAGCAACGCCAATTCCGAGGAATGGGGGCCGAGTATCTCTATCGGAATTCAGAACTTCGGCAGACTTCGGCTTATAGCGTTGTCCATAGATTTAATTACTGCTTTCAAATGTTGGGGGAGCCGCGATTTGATCGCTGCCGCGATACCAAAGCTCTTTCCACTGCGGCACGATGCGCTCTTCGCAAGCGATCAATGCCTCCAGCAGAAGCTGTTCACGTGCCGGTCCCCGGGCCGTGAGGCGCGCTTCAAAGTTTTCGAGAAGCTGCTTGTAGGAGCGAAAGCAATTGACGATCTCGGTGCAGAGTTGCTGAAACTCCGGCAGGATGCCGTCCGACAGACCGAATTGCGGATCCGCCAGCGCCTGGGCCAGCAAGAGATTGTCATGACGCGTGACGATGGAGGGAATATCGACATAGCCGGTGGTGAATTCGAGCGCCACTATCGTGCGCGGGCCATTGGGCTCCACGCGGCAAACGCGACCTGATCCGCCAAACAGCGTGTCGTTGCCCACGCGCATCTCAAAGGGAAACTCGGCGCCGATCTGGTCGCGCCAGCTTTCCTGATGCGCACTTTGAACCGCCAGCCCCGTCATGCTCAGATTTTTAAGGGATGTCCTCTCTTCATCGAGCAAAACAGCCGGCATCACGTCCTTGAACAGGTCCTCCGGGCGATAACGCTCGGCCCGGTAGTACATTTGCCGACCCGTCGCACCTGTCAATTCTTCGTAGGTATTCATTAGCACCCGCCCTCAAGCACACAACACGATGCTGAAAAGAATAACAGGCATTAACGAATATAAAGGTTAATGAATGGTTAACAATACTTTTTTGATATGTTCCAGAATACAGATAAAGCCGAATACAGAATTACTGTAAAAATCGACGTTTTTTGAAAATGTCTTTGCCGTCATTTTTGTCAACTGTGTGACACATCTGCGGACAGAGTCATTCAGCGTCGTGTCCTGTCCATGATTCGCATGACAGGCGGCAACATCAGCCAGTCGATGAAGAGATTGGACATGATGACGATGGCTGTCATGGCACCGAGCGAGCGGTTCACCTCAAAACCGGAGAACACCAGCGTGCCAAAGCCGATGGTCAGCGACGCCGTGATGACGAGCATGGCGACGCCGACCGTCGAGAAGACGTGGTTGATCGCTTCTTCCGCACTCTGCCCCTGCTGACGGGCGGCCTGATACATGATGAGGAAGTAAATCGTGTCATCAACCACAAGACCGATGGTCATGGCGGTGACGACAGAGGCTGCAAGCCCGATCTGCTGATAGAGCAACCCCCACAGACCAAAGCCGACAACGGAGGGCAGAATGTTGAGCAGGATGCTCAGGGCCCCATAGACGGGGCTGCGCAGGGCGACGCCGACAACGACCGCGATGATGAGGATCGAGACAATCGTGCTCAGGATCATCGAGCGGATATTGACACCTGAGAGATTGGCAAAGAGCACGTTGAGGCTGATGCCGCTTGTGTGCATCTCGGGAGGGGTGTTGTCCGCAATCCATTTTGTCGCCGCGTCGTTCAACTCGCGAATATCGCTGGAAGTGACATTACGCAAGATGGCTGTCACGCGGCTGGAGCTGCGCGCCACATTCACCTGATCGTTGAGTGATGTCCCATATGGAAGCGACAGCTCATAGAGCAGAAAATACTGCGCAATCCTGTCGGCATCATCGGGGATGATGCCTGCATCCGATGGCCCTGTCCTGCTGCCCGGCTGCATGGCTTTGTCGATGCGCTGCGTGATGTCGCTGATGGCAAGGGCACTAACGACTTCGGGGCGGGCGCGTAGCCAATCCACAAAAGCGGCAAGATGGCGCTGATAGGACGGTTCATAGATGCCGCTTTCGCGGCCCGCACCCAGATCAAACTCAATTGTGTTAAGGCCTGTGAGATGCTTTTCGGTGAAGTCTGAATCGCGACGATACTCAAAACGATTATCGAAATAGCGTGCAAAATCATCATCCAGACGGATCCTGTCGAGCCACCAACCGCAGGAAAGCACGATTGCCGTGCACAGAAGGAACAGATGCTTGTAGTAGCGGTTCACAAAATGGCCAAGACCCACCATGACATTTTGCGATCGTTGTACGGCAGGTTTCAATTCCATCAGCACCAGCATGGCCGGCAGCCATGTGAAGGTGAAGATGAATGAAATGACGATGCCGATGACGACAATGTTTCCCTGCTCGCGCAGCGGCGGCGCATCCGCCAGATTCATCGACAAAAAACCGACAATCGTTGTCGCATTGGTCAACAGGACAGGCCAAAGGTTCAAGTTGATTGCCTCGCTGATGGCCGCCTTCTTGTCGAGGCCACGGGCAAGTGCTCCCAGTGCGGTCGTCACAATGCGCACGGCTGCCGCCATGCTGACCGTCATGATGATGACAGGACAGGCCACCGTTGCCGTGTTGACGATATGCCCATACCAGCCCGCCAGCCCCATCGCCGCCGCACTGGACAGGCCGAGCAGTGTAAGAATGGCAATGCTTGGCAGGATGGCGCGCACAAACAGCATCATGACGATGGACGTGATGATGAGACTTGCCGGGATGACCCAGGTGATGTCGCTGAGCGCGGCTTCGGCAAAGGTGCCCATCAAAATGACATTGCCTGTCAGATGCACCTCAAGATCGGGATGCGTCTTCTCAAATGCGCGGGCAAGACCGCGCGTCGCGGCAATGATCTGACGCACCTCGGGCGAGGCTTCCTGGGGCAGCTTGAAATTGATGAGGATACCGGCTGCGCGCCCGTCGGCTGAAATCAGCCGGTTGACGAGCAGTTTGTCACTCAGCGCTGTCTGCAAGATGTTTGCCGCATCCTGCTCGTTCAGCCCGGCCGGATCAGGCACCAGATCTTCCACCGAAAATGAATCGGCATCCGAGACGACATGGGGAAAATTCGTTACCGAGGCAACATGGGTTGAGAGCGGTAATTTCCAGGAACTCGCCGTCAGTTCCGCCAGCGCCTTGAGAAAGCCCGCATCCGCCTTGCGGCCATCCTTGGCGGCAACCACGAGCAGCACGGAATTGTCCTGCCCATATTTGGATTCAAAAGCCTGAAGCTGTTGGAGCGAGCGCCCTTCGGGGGCAAAAAAGACGCGCGTGTCCGAAGACAGGCTCAGGCGCCCCAGTCCCGCAGCCGCGAGCACAAGCAGTCCCAGACACAGCACCATGGTTGTGCGGGGAAAGCGAAGGAAAGGATTGGCGAATCTGGTCATGGGCGGTCGCTACTCTGGGGCAATTCCAGAGTCCTGAAAAGCCCGTGTCGGCATATGACGTCAATTGGTTAATCAACCTGATATTAAGAACGCGCATGTGAGATTGGATGCTGGTTCGGCAAATCGCCGATTGGGGCAGGTGATCACGCGCATGGGCTCAGAAACGCTCATCAATCTCGCGACGGTTGGCGGCGATGAACTGGCCGATATGCCGTTGCCGCTGTTTGTGTCCTCGCTGGAGGGCATGTCGGGCGAGGCTATCGCGCGCTTTCGGGCCATGCGTAAACTCAGCACCAGGCACCGCACGGCGCTTGAGCGCTATCTGCTGGAGCATCCGGAAAAACGCGTCGGTGGCGAAAGCGTCACGCCGCCAGTGGCCGCTGGTCAGCCTCGCAAGAAACCAGCCTTAGCCGTCTCCAAACCCGCCATGGCGGCAGCGCCGCAACGTGACAGATTTGAGCGCGCCGGTCTTGGACGCGTCTTCCTGAAACTCAAAGCCTGGTGGCATGGCGAGCCATTTGACTATGTGCTCAAGTCCGATGCCGAGCTGCGACGTCGCGCAAGCCACATGCTGATCCTGAAAAAACATATGCGTGAAGCCTCGCAAGTGGCGATCCCTGAGCCAAGCAAGGCGGAACTCGCCAAAGCCAGGATTTTCGAGATGCTGTGGGGTGAAGGCTATCACCTGCCCGGCGGCACCTCTTTTGCGCTGCACCTTGTCAAACCTGTCGACTTTTCGCTGCATCGCCCCTGTCTGGACCTCTCGGCAGGCCTGGGCGGTGGCACGCGGGCCGTCGCCAAGGTTTATCAGCTGGTCATCGAGGGTGTCGAAACCGACAAGGCGCTCGCCCATACCGGGCAAATGCTCTCGGCCAAACTGGGCTTTGCTGACACGGCCCCCATCCTGAACGTATCGCCGCGGGATATGACCATTCCGCCCGGTCAGTATGGGGCCATCATTTCGCGCGAAAGCCTCTTTGCGGAGGCCGATCAGGCGGGTCTTCTGGCGCATCTTTCGCAAGGTCTTGCGCAGGGGGGTTCGCTGGTTTTGACCGACTTTGTTCTGGCCGATCAAACCATCCCTGATGACGTCGAGGCGCCCGATGGTGCCGATCCAGACGGGTCAGAACACCCCGAAATGAATGTCATGAAGGCATGGCAGGATGCTGAGGACCGAAAAACAAATCCGCTCCGTTTTTCGGATTATTACGATTTGTTAACCAAGTTCGGTCTCCAAATAGTGCAGTTGGATGACATAACCGAAACCTACCTGCCTATGGTGCGGGAGGGCTGGCAGAAATTTCATAACTGCCTCCAAACCGTCAAACTTCCGCCGGAAAGCACGCGCATACTGGAGCGCGAAGGAAATCTTTGGTTAGCGCGCAGCAGAGCACTTGAATCCGGTTGCCTTCGTGTTGTTTATATCCACGCCGTCATGGCGGGCCTGCCAAGTCAGTGTGACGGCAGCGAACATGATGCGAAAGAAATTGTGAATTGACGGGAAGAACGGCGTGGAGCCTCCTGTCGATGTCACTTCCAGGAGGGGCGAATGCCCGACGACAAGAAAAACAGCCTGCAGCCAGGTCAAGTCCGTATCGAGCCGATCTTTGACGCTTCCGGCGCCCTGCGCCGCTCTTCGATGGCACCCGCCCGTCAGATGGAAGCCTCAGCGCCGGCTTCGCCGCTGCGCAATCGCACCGATCACAAATAAGCTGTCAACTCAGTCGAGCGCGACATCAACGTCCGTCGATGGCGTGACGCGCAGGGTGCGCTTTTTGTGAAAGTTGTAACGCCAGACGCTGACCGGGATGAGCGCGAGATAGACCGCGCCGAGCACGGTGAAGGCCTCCCACGGATAGCTCATGACCACAGCCGCTGCGAAGGCGACAAGCAGCAGGATCGGCATGACCATTTCGCGCTTGATGCGCAGACCTGTGCGCTTGCCTGAAAAGGTCGGCACTTGCGAGACCATCAGGAAAGCCACAGCAACGCAGTGGAGCGCGATGAGCAGCGGATATTGCGCGAGCTGTTCCAGTCCCACAAAACTCAGATAAAGCGGCAGCATGACGAGCCCGGCGCCTGCGGGCGCTGGCACACCAACAAAATAGTTTGCTGTCCAGGCTGGTTTGTCCGGATCTTCCAGCGCGACATTGAAGCGCGCCAGACGCAGCGCACAGCAAATGGCAAAACCCAGAACGGCAATCCAGCCAATGCCGCCAATGTCATGCAGCGACCAGAGATAAATCAGGATGACAGGCGCGACACCAAAATTGACAAAGTCGGTGAGCGAGTCGAGTTCGGCGCCGAAGCGCGTCGAACCTTGCAGCAGGCGCGCGACGCGGCCATCCAGCCCGTCCAGGACCGAGGCGACGAGAATGGCGGCAACTGCCAGTTCAAACCTGTTTTCCAGGCCAAAGCGAATGGCCGTCAATCCGGCGCAAAGCGCCAGCACGGTCAGTGCATTGGGGATCAGCGTGCGGATATGCACCGGACCAAAAGTGCGCGTGCGACGATTGGCAAAGCCCCGCTTGAAATATTGTTCGGGATCAATATTGCGCTTGTTGGCACGTGGTGTTGGATTTGGCATGAGCTGCCTCCAGCGAGAAATAATTCTCATATATGGTGGGGTTCGACAGAAATCGAGTCCGCCAGAACTGTTTCGCCGGAAATCGCGGTCTGGCCGAGCGCGACAAGCGGGATCGCGCCTTCGGGCAGATAAACGTCCAACCGGCTGCCAAAGCGGATGATGCCATAGCGTTCACCGGCCTTGAGTTCCGCGCCCTCCTTCACATCGCAAACGATACGGCGCGCCACAAGCCCGGCAATCTGCACGACGACAATCGACTGACCATCGGCGCGTTCGATCACCATTGAATTGCGCTCATTGTCATCGCTCGCCTTGTCGAGGCTGGCATTGAGAAACTGGCCGGGACGATAGGCAACGCGCGTCACCTTGCCCGCAACGGGGGCGCGGTTCACATGGCAATTGAAGACATTCATGAAAATGCTGACGCGGGTGCGCTGCCAATCGCCCAATCCAAGTTCGGCGGGTGGGGTGGCTTGCGTGATCATGTTGACGACACCATCGGCGGGGCTGATGACCAGCCCCTCGCGGCTCGGCGTCACACGATCGGGATCGCGGAAGAAATACAGACACCACAGCGTCAGCACAACGCCGATCCAGCCCAATGGATTCCAGATCAGGAACAGGACAACCGTGACGGCCGCGAAAATCACGACGAATTTGTGCCCTTCACGATGGATCGGGACGAGGATGGAGGTCAGGTTATGCATCTTGTTCCTTTGGATCTCGGGATCGCTTCAGGGGCAACGGCGATCAGTCTATGACTTTGCAGGCAGAAGGTTAAGCCTCTCCTGCGCGCGCCAGCGTCAATGCCTCGGCTTCTTCCTCGGATTCGGTCTGTTTCAGCTTTTCGCGCGCCGCGTCCGCCTCACGCTGGCGGTTCCACATGGCGGCATATTTGCCGTTTCGGGCGAGAAGTTCGTCATGCTTGCCGCGTTCGGCAATATGACCCTTGTCGAGGACGATGATTTCATCGGCATCAACCACGGTGGAAAGCCGATGCGCGATGATGAGTGTCGTGCGGTTTTTCGAGATGCCCTTGAGGGCCTGCTGGATTTCTTTTTCGGTATGCGTATCAAGCGCCGAGGTCGCCTCGTCGAGCAACAGGATCGGCGGGTTTTTGAGAATGGTCCGCGCAATCGCCACACGCTGCTTTTCGCCACCTGAAAGTTTCAGGCCGCGTTCGCCAACCATGGTGTCATAGCCCTTGGGGAGCGAGGCGATAAAATCGCCGATCTGAGCGTGCGCGGCGGCGGCTTCGACTTCGGCATCGGTTGCCGAAGGTTTGCCATAGCGGATGTTGTAGCGGATCGTGTCGTTGAAGAGCACGGTGTCCTGCGGCACCATGCCGATGGCGGCCCGCAGGCTGGCCTGTGTCACATTGCGTATGTCCTGACCGTCAATCAGCACCCGGCCCTGCGCAATATCATAGAAGCGATAGAGGATGCGCGAGATGGTCGATTTGCCAGCGCCGGAAGGGCCGACAATCGCCAGCGTATGACCCGCCGGCACGCGGAATGAGACGTCTTTCAGAATGCCGCGATCCTTGTCGTAACTGAAGCTCACATTCTCAAACACGATTTCGCCGCCTGTAGTGGCAAGCGGTGGTGCGTTGGGCATATCCACAATTTCAGCAGGTACTTCAATCAGATCGAACATGGTTTCCATGTCGATCAGCGCCTGGCGGATTTCGCGATAGACCGTGCCGAGCATGTTGAGGGGCTGATAAAGCTGGATCAGATAGGCATTGACCATGACGAAGGCGCCGATGGTCATGACCCCGGCGGCGATGTCATAGGCCGCCATGATCATCAGGATTGTCAGGCCGATTGTGAAGATCAGTGTCTGGCCGAAATTGAGCCATGACAGCGAGGTCGTCGTTTTGACGGCGGCTTTTTCGTAGCCTGCCATCGAGCGATCAAAGCGCCTGGCTTCATGTTCTTCATTGCCGAAATATTTGACCGTCTCATAGTTGAGGAGACTATCAACCGCCTTGGTATTGGCCTCGGTATCGAGGTCATTCATTTCGCGGCGAAAGCGTGTTCGCCATTCGGTGATCGCGAAGGTGAAAACTATGTAGATGACCACCATCGTAAAGGTGACAACAGCGTACCAGATGTTGAAGGCATAGGCGAAAATCACGCTGACAAGCACGAGTTCAATGATTGTCGGGATGATGTTGAAAAGGCTGAAGCGCAGCAGAAAGTCCACGCCCTTGGTACCGCGCTCGATCACTCGCGAGAGACCGCCTGTGCGCCGCTCCAAATGGAAACGCAACGAGAGGGCATGAAGATGGCGAAAGGTGCGCAGCGCCAGTTCGCGCACGGCGTTCTGACCAACTTCAGCAAAAATGCCGTCGCGGATCTGGGCGAAGGCAACCATCAGCACGCGGCCCACGCCATAGGCGATGAGCAGCGCCAGCGGCACGAAAACGACTGCCGAGGACCCCGCCTTGGGCGAAAGTGCATCGACGGCATATTTGTAGAGAAAGGGCACATAGACCGTGATCGCCTTCGACACGATCAGGGCGAGCAGCGCCGCCACCACGCGAAGGCGCAGGTCGAGCCGTCCCTTGGGCCAAAGGAGTGGCGCAATTGACATGAGTGTCTGTCGATGATGCGCGCTTTTGGGCGGGTTGTTGCCCGTGACCGGATGCGCGCCGCCCGTCAGGGCGGGCTTTAAATGTCTTGCCATGCGCTCAGATTCTCCGGTTTCGCGACGCTGCGCAAGGCGACAGTCACGCCGCCAAAATCAACAGCCCCGCCCGGAACCCGGACGGGGCTGATTTGCTTGATAAATGGGGCTTCAAAGGCCTTTCGGCAAGGATTTTCAGCCGCCGTTTTTGGGTGTCTCAAAGACCTGACCGGGGTAAATCAGGTTCGGATCGCGAATCTGATCCTTATTGGCCTGATAAATGACCGTATAGCTGAAGCCGGAGCCATAGATGCGGCGGGCGATATTCCAGAGATTGTTGCCGGGCTGGATGACGACTTTACCCTCCTTCATGGCTGCGATAACGGCGGAGGGCTCGCCCCGCTCGAATGGCACTTCCACACGCGCCACCACCTTGCCGTCGGCGCCAAGCTGGTCAATGCGCAGAGCATAGGTTCCCGGTGCGATATCATTGCCGGGGCGCAGTTCATGACGAAAAAAGAATTGGATGACTATCTGAAAGAAAGAAATTATTAATGAATCTAAATCAATAAAAAAATAATCAATGAAAAATGTAATTCAACAAATAATTGCTCAAAACAACAAGCTGGAAAGTGCAGAAAAAGAAGCAATTAAAGTGGAAATTGAAAATCCCATCACAAGTAATAACAGGCGAAGTTTCTTAAGGGCACTTCTAAAAACTCTCAAACTCAAAAACAGGAGTTAAAAAGCAGGGCTGTTCAATTCTAATATGTTTTCAGTTAGTCAAAAAACAAGGAATGTTCATAACTTTGTAATACACTAATATTCAAAACTATGATTCAACAACCCGACGGCCAATCAAGGTTCGCTGGGCGCCGCTCCCCGGCCCAGAGCCGGGGCTCCATTGAAGCGTCGACATAGCGCCGATGCAGCGGCGGCGATCGCCGCGGCCGCTCCCCGGCCCAGAGCCGGGGCTCCATTGAAGCGTCAGCGTAGCGTCCGATGTCGCGCCGTCGATCGCGGCGCCGCTCCCCGGCCCAGAGCCGGGGCTCCATTGAAGCCGCAGACAGCTGCGCATCGACGCCGTCGAGCATCGCGACGGCCGCTCCCCGGCCCAGAGCCGGGGCTCCATTGAAGCCTGTCATGACGCGATGCGCGCTCATGCGAGAGCTCGCGCGCCGCTCCCCGGCCCAGAGCCGGGGCTCCATTGAAGCCCGCACTAGCGGCAGCTGTCGGACCGGGTCATCCGTCGACGCCGCTCCCCGGCCCAGAGCCGGGGCTCCATC
>CAVOKW010000029.1:0-7428 GCA_963696585.1 uncultured Alphaproteobacteria bacterium | reverse complement strand
GGGCAATCTGCAAGAGGTGATGATCGGCTATTCCGATTCCAACAAGGACGGCGGCTTTCTGTCGTCCAATTGGGAGTTGTTCAAGGCGCAGGCCCGCCTCACTCAGGTCGGACGTGAGCAGGGCGTCGCCATCGCCTTCTTCCATGGGCGCGGCGGCTCAGTGTCGCGCGGCGGCGCGCCGACCGGCCACGCCATCGCGGCGCAGCCGGCGGGCTCTATCCGCGGGCGTTTTCGCGTCACCGAACAGGGCGAGGTCGTGTCGTTCAAATACGCCAATCGCGGAACGGCGGCGTACCAGATGGAGCTCTTGGCGTCCTCCGTGTTCCAGCATGCGCTGAAGTCCGAACGCGAGGAGGCGTTGGCGCCGCACGCGGAGTTTGACGAGGCGCTCGAGGAGATTTCCGGCGCCTCTTTCGCCGCATACGCCAAATTCATCGGCGATCCGGACCTTGTGGCTTACTTTCAGGCGGCAAGCCCGCTTGAAGAGATTTCGCTGCTCAACATCGGGTCCCGTCCGGCGCGGCGCTTCGGCGCCAAAAGCCTGGCGGATTTGCGCGCGATCCCCTGGGTCTTCGCCTGGGCGCAGAACCGCCATTCGATCACCGGCTGGTACGGCGTCGGAACCGGTCTGAAGAATTTCGTTGACGTGCGCGGCGACCGCGGTTTCGAGCTCTTGCGACGGATGTTCGAAGATTCGCGCATGTTCCGGCTCATCATCGATGAGGTCGAGGCGCGCCTCGCTCCTGATGCAGCTCGAGCCCGCCAGGGCGATCGCCGAGCGCGTGTCGGCGCTCGCCCTCTCGATGACGTCGTTCGAGGAGCTGGCGCTGCTCGCGGCGGAGGCGTGGCTCGACGCCGGTGACGCGCGGCGCGCCATGCCGTACGCGCGCGACCTCGTCGAGGCGCCCCACGTCGACGAGGGCCTCCTCCTGCGGGCGCAGCGGATCCTCGCGCGGGCCGTGGGAGCGGCGCCGGCTGCCAGCCTCGCTGGCCGACATGGCATCGCTTCTTGGCAATCGCGAAGCCTCGGTCGCCCGCGAACTGACCAAAAAGTTCGAGGAATTGCGTCGTGCCCCGCTTCCCGAATTGGCCAGCCATTATGAGGCGGAAGGATCTCCCAAAGGCGAGATCGTGATTGTGGTGGGCCCGCCGCAAAAAAGCGCGCCTCTCTGCGATCATGAGATCGGGGCCATGCTGGAAAACGCGCTCAACCGCCTCAGCCTGAAAGATGCTGTCGCCGAAGTCGTTTCCATGACGGGCCTGCCGCGTCGCGACATCTATGCGCGCGCCTTGTCCATGTCGGGCGGGCGCGACTGAGATGGCGCCGCCCCGGGGTCGACAGACGCGCGGTCAGCAGGCGCATCGTCTGGGCCATCGCGCCGAATGGCTCGCCTGTCTCTGGCTCCTCCTGAAGGGCTATCGCATTCGCGCCCGCCGCTACAAAACCCATGCCGGGGAAATCGACATCATTGCTTCGCGCGGCGGCCTCATCGCCTTTGTCGAAGTGAAGGCGCGCCCCGATCACCACGCGGCGCTCGAGGCACTGAGCCCACGTCAGCAGCAAAGGCTGTTGCGGGCGGCGGCGCTTTACATGGCGACCCGGCGCGCCGATGCTGACCTGATCTGGCGTTTTGACATGATACTTATCACGCCCTGGCGCTGGCCAAGGCATATAGCGGATGCCTGGCGCGCATGATCGGGAGGATCATCTCATGCAGGCCATCAAGGCGGGCCTTGCCTATTGTTTGTTGACTTTTATCGCGGGTCTTCTTCTTGGACCCATTCGGGTCTTTCTGGTCGAGCCGCATCTCGGGCAATTTCTTTCGACCCTGCTCTCGAAATTCAGGCCCCGGATAAGGTCATAATCTCGCCGCATGTGCGGATGAGTTTCTTGCTTCCCGTCATACAGCCCTCAGGTTCCCCATGCGCTCCAAACTTTCGCTTCTCTTCATCCTGCTGCCAGCCCTCGCCATGAGCGGCTGTGTGCCTGTGGTTCTGGGCGCTGGTGGCGCAGCCGTCGTGGGCGCGTCACAGGAACGCGGCCTTGAGCAATCCGTCGATGACAATGAGATTGCCTTTGAGATCAACCGCAAGCTCCTCGACAAGGACGGCAAGCTCTTTAGCGCCGTCGAGACGCAGGTGCGCAAGGGCCGCGTGGTTCTTATCGGCTATGTAAAAAGACCGGAGGATCGCATCACCGCGACCAGGGTCGCCTATAGCGTCAGCGGCGTGAAGGATGTTTTCAACGAAATGCAAATCGGTGAAGGCCCGACCTTCAACGAAGCGGCCAAGGACAAGCTGATTTCGACCAAGGTGCGCAGTGCCTTGATAGGCGACAAGAATATTGCCAGCATCAACTATGACATCGAGACGCTCAAAGGCACGGTCTATCTTGCCGGCACTGCCGCCAGCCAGGCAGAGCTCAATCGCGCCATCAATCAGGCGCGCAATGTGTCAGGTGTGCGCAATGTCGTTTCGCATGTCATGATCGCGGTGCCCAAGCCGGCAAATTGACCGATAGCCGCCCGATTAGCTGCAAAGGCTTGCCTGCACCCTCAAGACGGGGCAAAGATCGCCCTCATGAAATCCGATATGACATTGCTGAAAGCGGAGCTGTGCGCCGCCGGGCAAGCGCCTGACGCCGGTCTCGATATTGCGCGTCTGGCTCTTGTCATCGCGGCCATGGATTGCCCTGAAGCTGACATCAAGACCTATCAGGCCCATCTTGATGATCTCGCGGCGGCGAGTTGGGCCGCCCTTGGCAAGGCGATGGATGCCCCGCCAGAAACCGTGGCGGGAGCCCTCGCCTCGCTCATTTCCGGTCGCTATGGCTATCGTGGTGATGTCGAAAATTATGACGACATGGAGAATGCCAATCTCATCCAGGTCATTGAACGCCGCCGCGGCCTGCCCGTCGCCTTGGGCATCCTTTATCTGCATGCAGGCAAGGCGCTCGGGCTCGATATCGGGGGCCTGAGCTTCCCGGGTCATTTCCTGCTTCACCTGCAGGCACGTGACCGCGCCGTCATTCTCGACCCCTTCAATGGCGGCGAATTGAAATCAACCCCGGACCTCCTCGCGCTTCTGCGTCAGATGGAAGGCCCGCAGGCTCGTCTGATGCCCGAATTCTATGAGCGCGTCACCTCGCGCGATGTCTTGATGCGGTTGCAGAACAACATTCTCGCGCGCGCCATGCAGTCGCAAAAATATGATCGCGCCCGCGAGGTCATTACGCGCATGACATGGCTGGCGCCTGCGCGTCCCGGCTTTCGCTTCGAGCTGGGCCGCATCGAGATTCTTGCGGGCCACATGGCCGCTGCCGCCACGGCTTTTTCCGATTGCATGGAAATGGCAGCGGCGAGAGGCGAAATGCGCATGGCGGGGCTTGCCGAAGAGGCACTGCGCCGCTTGAAAACAAGGCTCAACTAGGCCGTGCCAAAGGCAGCATATTGACGGTCTGGATGAAATCGTGCGCGGCGTCTCCGAGACCCGTCAAGACCATCTGCACGCCAAGCGCCGCCACGATAATGCCCATGAGCCGAGTCACGACCGTCAGATTGGTTTCCCCCAGAAACCGCACGATCCGACCGGCCTGCATGAAACTCACATAAGTTACCCCGGCAATAACGGCAAAAGCCGCAATCGAGATGAGCGTATAGAGGAAACCGGGATTGGCGGCAAAGCCCACAGCGGTGGCGATGGTGCCGGGCCCCGCAATCATCGGCATGCCGAGCGGCGAGACGGCAACGGAGAGCTGCGCCCGCAACACATCCGCCGGGGGCGCGTCGCCTTCCATCTGATAAGGCACCTGCACCGGGGAGGAGCGGCCCTGCAGCATTTCAAAGCCGACCAGGCAAACCAGCATGCCACCCGCAATTCGCAGCGAGGCCATGGTGATGCCGAACATTTCAAAGATGATCTTGCCCGTCACGCTGAACAGCACAACAACCGCAAGCGCGGTCAAAACGGCATTGCGCGCAATCATGCGCTTGACCTGATTATTGTCCCTGGCGGTCAGGGCAATGAAGATGGGGGTGCTGGAAATCGGGTTGGCAATGGCAAAATAGCCTGCCAGCGCTGTCAGGCTGAAAGTGATCAGATCATGGGTCATGTTGGCTCCCGTCGCCCAAGCCTCCGCCCTTGGCGGCAAAACATCAAGGTCCGAAGATCTCCCCCCTAGCCTTTTTGCCTGAAGCTCCCCATCTTGGGGGAAGCAAAAAGGGCGCCCCTCCCATGGGCCAGGCCCTGTCAAGACTGGAGACAGCATGAGCCTGCGCACCGCCATTCAGATGGACCCCGTCCATAGCATCAACATCAATGGCGATTCGACCTTCGCCCTCGGGCTGGAAGCGCAGTCGCGTGGCCATGAGCTGTTCTATTACGAACCCAAAGACCTCTCGATGCGTGATGGCCGGGTCTATGCCAGGGCCCGCCCGCTGACGCTGCGCCGCGAGCATGGCAATCACGCAACCCTTGGCGGCGAGCAGCGTCTGGCGCTTGATAGCGATGTCGATGTCGTGCTGATGCGGCAAGATCCGCCCTTCGACATGAGCTACATCACGACGACCCATATGCTCGAACTCATTCATCCCGGAACACTGGTCGTGAACAATCCTTCCGAAGTGCGCAACGCCCCGGAAAAACTTTTCGCGCTGCGCTTCGAGGGTGTGCTGCCACCAACACTCATCAGCCGCGACCCGCGCGAAATCCGTGCCTTCCGCGAGGAGTTCAAGGACATCATCGTCAAGCCGCTTTTCGGTAATGGCGGCATGGGCGTCTTCCGCATCCGCGAGGGCGATGAAAATCTTGCCTCGCTTCTCGAAATGTTCGGCCAGATGAATCGCGAACCCGTCATCGTGCAGAAATATCTGCCCGAAGTGCGCAGGGGCGACAAGCGCATCATTCTGGTCGATGGCCTCGCCGTCGGTGCGATCAATCGCGTGCCCGCCGCAGGCGAAGCCCGTTCCAACATGCATGTCGGCGGCCGACCGGAAAAATCCACACTCACAAAACGCGAGCAGGAAATCTGCGAGATGATCGGCCCGGAACTGAAAGCCCGCGGCCTGATCTTTGTCGGCATCGACGTGATCGGCGATTATCTGACCGAGATCAATGTGACATCGCCCACGGGCATTCAGGAAATCGACCGCTATGACGGATCAAACCTTGCCGCCCTTGTCTGGGATGCGATTGAAGCGAGACGCTAAGCCCGATGAAATATGCAGCCCTCGCTTTGTCATTCGTCTTGATGCCTTGCCTCGCACAGGCAGCGAGTTTCGATTGTGCCAAGGCGGGCACGGCGCAGGAAAACCTGGTCTGTACGGCGAGCAACCTGTCAAAAGCGGATGAGGATCTTGCCAGTCTCTATGCGCGCCAGCTTGCGAAGCTGACACCGCTCAATCAGGGGGCGCTGAAAAAAAGCCAGCGCAGTTGGATCACCTTTCGTGAGAAGGCTTGCGGCCTGGATGCCCAATGCGTCGCGATGCAATATGAGGCCCGCACCGATTTTCTGAAAAAAGCCGTCGAGACACGCGGACCCTGGACCTTTGCCATCATCGACCAGTGGCGCTTCATCGCACCCGCCACAGCGGTCGAGGAATATCCCGGCCAAGGCGCGATGCAATATGCCGAGAAAACGCGTCTCGTCATTGATGCGCCCTTGAGCGATGACGCCAGGGCCTTCAATACCGCGCTTGCCAAAAGATTTCCCGATGCGGTAACGGGTTTTGACGGCGCCGAGGAATCAGGCGCCGGGTTTGCCTTGAATGAAGCGACGCCCGATTTCATCAGCCTTGATCTTTTTGGCTGGACCTATCCCGTGGGTGCGGCGCACGGCATCGGCGCGGCAGAGCATGTCAATTATCTGATGGCCGAGCGGCGCGAGGTCAAGGCATCGGATGTTTTTGCACCCGGAAGTGGCTGGCAAAAGGCGCTCGCCGCGCTGGTGCTCGCGGATCTGCAAAAACAGGCCGGGGCGGAGGACCAGCCGCTCTTTGAGGAAGCGCCAGACGCCGTTGCCGCCATGTCGCCCGACCCGGCCAACTGGATCATCACGGCCAAGGGTCTCGGCGTCAATTTCTCGGTCTATAGCGTCGGGCCTTATTCCTTTGGCGACCGCACCGTCGATCTCCCATGGGCGGCGCTCAAGCCCTATCTCGCCAAGGACAGCCCCCTGCCGTTCTGGCGCTGATCAGGGCGCAGAAATTTCCATGGTTGTGGACGCCTCGGGCGCGACAAGGATGCGCAGGCAGTTGCCGTCTTCATCGGCGAGCAGCCAGGGATGTGTCGCATAGGTCCGCTGCACATGTTTCCAGCCGGGATAGAGTCGCGTGAAATATTCCCGCTCGCCCTCATAATTCAGCCAGTTGAGTTCAATCGGGGTCTCACCGGTATTGATGAAGGTGATGGTGATTTCAGCGCCCGCCTGCACGGACCTGGTATGGGCCTCGTCGGCACAGGCAATGTCCTGCGCCATGGCCGCCGAACTCACAAGGCTCATGGCAAGGGCAAGCAGCATCGCAACCGGGATTTTCATGTCAGACCTTTCAGCGGGCGGGAGGCGCCAGACTGCACCCGCTTCGTGACACTATCACCAAGCCGATGAGTTCCCACTTTGTTCTTGACTGAAACGCGAGTTTCCGCGAGCCTCTTGCCATCGCAAGGGGCCAGTTCAGGGACAAGGCGGGGGCAGCCATGGTCGCGCATATCGAAACGGTCGCCTTTCAAGGCGTTGAGGCGCGGCCTGTCGATGTGCAGGTCCAGATTTCCGGCGGCATTCCGGCCTTCACGGTTGTCGGCCTTGCCGACAAGGCCGTCGGCGAAAGCCGCGAGCGGGTTCGCGCCGCCCTCTCGGCGATTGGCCTCGGCCTGCCACCCAAGCGCATCACCGTCAATCTTGCCCCTGCCGATCTGCCCAAGGAAGGCAGCCATTACGACCTGCCGATTGCGCTCGCCCTTCTCGTCGCCATGGGCGTCTTGCCCGCACAGGAGCTGGACAAGTTTGTTGTCATCGGCGAACTCTCGCTCGATGGCGCGATCAATCCGGTGGCAGGCGCGCTGCCCGCCGCCATCGGCGCCAATGCGCGGGGGCGTGGCCTCATTTGCCCGCGCGAATGCGGTCCCGAGGCCGCCTGGGCGGGCATGGGGGATGAAAACCCCGGCGGCGTGCTCGCCCCGGCTTCTATCCTCCAGCTCATCAATCATTTCAAGGGCACACAAATCCTCTCCGAGCCAGCCCCCTTGAAGGCCATGGACAGGGGCAGCTTGCCCGATCTGCGCGACATCAAGGGGCAGGAAAGCGCCAAGCGCGCCCTCGAAGTCGCCGCGGCAGGCGGCCATAACATGCTTATGGTCGGTCCGCCCGGCTCGGGCAAATCGATGCTCGCCGCGCGCTTGCCCGGCATATTGCCGCCGCTCTCCCCGCGCGAA